>JAZKDO010000004.1:0-250254 GCA_040387555.1 Bacteroidota bacterium
CTTCTTTTAAACAAGCAAAAATTCCTTTTTTATTAATATTCTTGATAGCTGATGTGGATACGCGTAAAACAACCCATTCTCCTGTTTCAGGAACAAAAAACTTTTTAGTTTTTAAGTTCACTTTGAACTGGCGACGGCTTTTTGCGTTCGAGAAAGAAACGTTATTCCCTTTCATCGCTTTTTTACCTGTTAATTGACAAATACGTGACATGTTATAATATTCTTAAATTGTTATCCTTAAAATAGGGACGCAAATATAGTCTTTCTTTTTATACCTGCAAAAAATAATCTCGCTTTTTTTAAGTGTTTTCAACAGAAAAGTCAAAAATAATGAAAATTTATCACCTTACCACTCTCGGGACTCGATGTTTTTTAGTTTGAGTCCTTAAAATTAATGAAATATAGCATAAATGCTTTATAAACGACTAAATGGTTCTAATAAAAAAAGGCTCAATGCGTAAACATTGAGCCTTAAATTTAATTACTAAATATTACTTAGTAAAACGTTTTCTGCGTTCAGCACCTTCACGGTTTCCACCAGTACTTGAACCTTCACGGTTAAATGGTTTGCGTTCGCCACCTTCACTGTTTCCACCAAAAGATGAACGTCTTTCTCCACCACCGGCGTATGAACGGCTTTCGCCACCACCGTATGATTTGCGTTCTCCGCCACCATAAGATTTACGTTCTCCACCTTCGCGTGAACCGCCACCGTATGATTTACGCTCTCCGCCTTCGCGAGAACCACCACCATAAGATTTACGTTCTCCACCATAAGATGAACGACCTCTGTCTTCTCTTGAACCACCACCGTAAGAACGTTTTTCACCGTATCCGCCGGAAGGCTTAGCTTTAGAAACTTCGAAAGAAATAACACGTGCATTGAACTCAATTCCTTTTTTATTTAAGGCGATGAAATCATCTACATGTTTGTTTTCTGTTTCAAAGAATGAGAAAGAATTTTTCACATCAATATTGAAAATTACACGAGCATTTAATCCTGAAATCTCCACTAAGAAATCCTTAATAGAATTACGGTTAAAGCCATCTAATTCACCCATGTTAATGAAGAAACGAGTTGTTTTACCATTAGTTCCATCATTCCCAATATTTAAATCCTGAGAATTCTGATAGTAAGTGTAGAAACGATTGAATTCTTCAGAAACAAAACGCTTAATTAATTCTTCCTTAGAAAGATCTTTCAATTCGTCATAAATAGCTGGAAGATATTTTTCAATTTCTTCATCCTTAACTTCAACATTATGTAATTTATGTACTAAGTTGAATAATTGTTTTTCACAAACAGCAACACCATCTGGAACATCCGCTTTCGTAAATGTATTCTGTATGATACGCTCGATATCACGAATCTTGTTTACTTCTCTAGGAGTAACAATCGCGATTGCGATACCTGTTTTACCGGCACGACCTGTACGACCTGAACGGTGAGTATAGTTCTCTGCTTCTTCAGGTAAGTTGTAATTAATAACGTGAGTAACATTATTAACGTCGATACCACGAGCCGCCACATCAGTAGCAACTAACATTTGTAGCGTATGGCTACGGAAACGTTTCATTACTAAATCACGTTGTGCCTGAGATAAATCACCGTGTAATGCATCAGCATTGTAACCATCTTTAATTAATTGATCAGCTACATCCTGTGTTTCTGCTTTTGTACGACAGAAAACGATACCAAATATATCCGGGTAAAAATCAGCAATACGCTTTAAAGCTGCATAACGGTCACGTTGGTTAACCGTGTAATAAATATGTTGAATATTTTCAGCACCCTGGTTTTTCTTACCTACAGAGATCTCTAAAGGAGACTCCATGTATTTGCTTGCAATACGCTCAACTTCACGTGGCATAGTTGCAGAGAATAACCAGGTATTTTTTGTTGGAGGTGTGTTACTTAAAATCTGATCTAAATCATCTTTAAAGCCCATGTTTAACATCTCATCCGCTTCATCCAATACAACTACATCTACATGAGATAAGTCGATTGCTTTACGCTCGATTAAGTCAATTAAACGGCCCGGAGTTGCTACAATAACTTGAGAACCTGCTTTGATGTCACGGATTTGAGCCATAATTGGGGCACCACCGTAAACAGCTGTTACTCTTAATCCGTTAAGAAATTTTGAATAGTTAATTAAATCTTTACTGATTTGAACACATAACTCACGAGTTGGTGCTAAAATTAAAGACTGAGTGAAACGTGAATTTAAATCCAGTTTCTGTAATAGAGGCAGGCCAAACGCTGCTGTTTTACCTGTTCCTGTTTGTGCAAGGGCTACCATGTCGGTAGATTTGTCCTTCAACTGAGGAATGGTTTGTTCTTGAATGGGCGTAGGATTTTCGAAGCCCATTTCGGTCACGGCTTTTAGGAGCATTGGCTCCAAGCCTAAGTCTTGAAATGTCATTTGTTTTTGTTTAAATTATTATTACTAGCTGCTAACTATGATTTAATTTCCGCAGTAGCTGTGATCAATTTATAGCCCGACGTAGGCGCGATCACAATATTGGATGCAAATATTAAATCTAATTGCGTGGCAAAGATACAACATATTTTTTAATTAACAAGCTATTAACAATTTTTCTGTAATCAACTAAATGAACTTTCCATGAATTTGTCAGTGATAGCAAGCATTCTACAAGCTAAAAATAATTTTATGTAAGGATTAGTTGAATATGGAGTATTAAGTTTGTTATAAACGATAATTATTAAAACACTTAATCATGGAAACAACTAAGCAAAAAACAAACACCGGAAATTATAAAACAGTATCTATTCAAAGAAAATTTGATTTGCCTATAGACAAAGTTTGGAGTGCCTGGACTACTGAAGATGGCCTTAAAAAATGGTGGGGACCAAAAGCTTATTCATGCCCAGTGTGTCATGTTGATTTTAAAGTAGGGGGAAAATATCTGGCAAGTATGATGCACAAAGATAAAGGCGATGTTCTATGGTCGACAGGTGTTTATAAAGAAATTATTCCTCAAAAAAAAATAGTGATGACCGATAGTTTTTCTGATAGCAATGGTAATGTTATTTCTGCCTTTGATGCCGGAATGCCTGGAGTATGGCCTCAGGAATTAATTATCACTGTTGAATTAAAAGAAGATCATGGTAAAACTTACATGACTTTAACCCAAGAACCAATGCCCGCCGAAATGTATGATGATTGTATTAAAGGCTGGAATGAGTGTTTAGATAAGCTGGAGGAGATTTGATATCAGCATAATATTTGTTTTTTTGTTTACGGAATTTAAATAGACATTCAAAAATTATTTGGTTTATGGTATAAACTAGTTTATATTTGTATCGTGAATATAAAAAATGCCATATATAAAACAGGTTTAATTTTGCTCTTAGTATTACCAGGGATCATTTTTTCGCAAAGCCAATCCTATAAGGAAAACCTGAAAACGAATATCATTTTATTTGAGTCGGCTAAAAACAATGCTGAGTTTATAAAAGCCGCTAACAGTTTTGAAAAGCTTGCTTTAAAAGAAAAAAAAGATTGGCTGTCTTATTATTATGCCGGTTTATGTAGTATAATTGCTGCATTTGAAAAGCCAAAAAAAGAAATAGATCCTTTATGTGATAAAGCCGAACTTCTTGCTAAGAAAGCGGATTCTTTAAGTCCAAATAATTCTGAGGTATTAGTTTTAAAATCTATGATTGCTGCAGCGCGCATTAAGGTGAATCAGGCAAAGCGCGGACAAAAATATGGCATGATGGCAACTAAATTTGCCAACGAAGCGGTTAAATTAAATAGTGCTAATCCCAGGGCACATTTTGTGAAAGCTCAGGCTGCGTTATACACACCTAAGGCATTTGGTGGTGGTGATAAGAAAGCAAAACCCATTTTTGAGTCGGTCATAGAAAAAGCAAAAGTCTTTAAATCTGAATCTGCTTTTTATCCAAAATGGGGCAGAGAAGAAGCAGAAAAAGAATTAGAAAAACTAAACACTAAAAAATAAATAATGGAAGAAAGAGAAATTAATCCGGCGGAGAGTTTAGAGATCATGCAAAGCATGATCTTGAAAGCTCAACGGAATTACAGCATTGATAGCTTTTATTACATCATGTGGGGTTGGCTTACATTTTCTGCGGCTATGTTAAGTTATTTTTTAGGACCTATATTACATGAAAAAACCGGGCTGGTTTGGTTGCTTATGCCATTAGGAGGACTTGTTTCTTTTATTTATGGCACCAAACAATCAAAAAAGCAAAAAGTAAAAACTCATGCGGAAACACATGTTAATCAGGTTTGGTTAACACTTGGACTTGCTTTTATATTTTTAGTGATAGCTATCTTTTTGGGACAAAACTTTCAGGTCCTGCCAACGTTTATTCTATTGTATGGCATTGGTATTTTTTGTACAGGTAGAATTATAAAATTTATGCCAATGATTATTGGAGGTGCCATGTGTTTCCCGCTATTTGTATTTTGTAGCTATTATACCTTTCATGATTTCTTAAATCAATATCTGATATTGGCTTTTGCTTTAATGGTATCTTATATTATACCAGGACATTTATTAAAAGCAAAATTTAAAAGTTAAATGGCGCTTAAAGAACTCAATCCATTATTGCATTCGCAGCTTCGGCTGGCAGTTATGTCATTACTGGCAGGAGTAAAAGAAGCGGACTTTTCTTTTTTAAAGGAAGAAACAAATTCTACAGCGGGTAATTTAAGCGTTCAATTACAAAAATTAAAAGAAGCAGATTATATAGAAATTGAAAAATCTTTTAAAAATAATTATCCTCAAACATCTTGTAAAATCACAAAGAATGGAATAAAAGCATTTAACGAGTATGTGGAAAATTTAAAGGAGTATTTGGTGCCGAAAGCTAAGTAATGTATTATCGTCAGTGCGAGCGATAGCGAAGCAATCTAATACTAAGTTTGAGATTGCTTCGTCGTACCTTCTCGCAATGACGCAACAAAGAATATAAACGAAAAAACAAAAAATGGAAACTCAAAGAGAACAGGAATTATGGAAACTGGCAAAAAAACGTGTTGGTTTTAAGCGACATTTAGCAACTTACATTGTGATCAATGGTTTTTTTTGGTTGCTGTGGTATTTTACCGACCGTAATGATAATTATGCAGGAGTGCCATGGCCAATCTTTCCGATGTTGGGATGGGGTATAGGAATCATGTTCAGTTTTCTTGGAGCATATGTATTTGTAAAGCATGATTCCATAGAGAGAGAATACGAGAAATTAAAGAACCAATAATTGTTCTGGTTCTGTCACTTCAAGCGAAATCGAGAAGCGTTCTAGGGAAATTTATTAGTGTTCTCGACTTCGCTCGAACTGACAAAATCACTAAGTCAAGATATTTTTGAAATGAGCTTCTACGATTTACCAAAATCTAAACGTGCTGAGCTGGTGGAACAGATTAAGACAGAGCTATTGCAGGAAATTAAAACTTTTAAAGTTTCTGACTTTGCTCGCACTGACGATCTAAAATTATTCAAGCACTTCTCAGATGAGGATACTTACATTCGTAAATCTGCGTATTTATCAATAGGAAGAATTTATTTTGAGAATCCAAAATTACACACTAAAATTATTTCTGTTCTCCAACACTTAATGAAAGACGAGTCTGCGCATATTCGCCAGACAGTAATTAACGCTGCTGGAGAAATCGGTAAAACAAATTTTGAAGTTGTTAGAACTTTTTTTGAAATTGGGTTATTTGATAAACACCATTCGGTAAGAAATGCTGTTATCGGTTCTGTAAAAAAAATGAGTGAGAAAAATCCGAAGCCTGTTTTAAAATGGTCTTGGCAATATCTTTATCATTCGGATAAGGAAATTCGCCGAGAAATCTGTCATGGTATTGAACTGAGAGGAAGAACGCATCCGCAGGATATTTTACCTTTATTAAAAGAATTGCAGCATGATAAAACAAAACGTGTGAGGAGTACATTGGTTCATGTCATTGGTCAAATAGCTTATAAGAAAGGATGTTTGGAAACTGTTATTGCGGATTTGAATACCTGGGAAAACAAAGAATTGACCAATGAGGCGGTAGAAGAGATCATCGATGTTCATTACCGTTACAGAAATTTTTCGATATTGACGCAGGAACAAGCAATTGATTATATAGAGCAACATTATCAATCTATAATATCATCCTGAAGTTGAATCGAATCGAATCTCATCGTGAAACAAAATAATTACAAGGCTGAAATAATTTCAGCATAATACGCATTAAAGCATATTTTTATTTTCCTAATAATGGTTGTGCTGGCAAATTTATTTCAAAGGCATCCCATTTATGGTCGCTACCATTCCAGTAATATTGAATTGATTTTCCCCCATTGGTGTCGTAAACAATATAGTAAGCCTTGCTATCGTTGGTGGAATAATAGCTTTTTATCATTACTTCTCCGATATTTCCGGGTAAGGGTTTGGCGGGTAAATTGATTTCAAATGGGTCGTATTTATGATCGGTGCCGTTCCAATAATATTGCACGGACTTTCCTGTTTTGGTGTCCCACGCAATGTAGTAAGCTTTACCATCTTTATGATCAAAATATACATCAAACATAATACTGCCTAACGCACCCGGTACAGGCTGTGAAGGTATGTTGATTTCAAATGAATCCCATTTATGGTCTGTACCATTCCAATAATATTGTACTGATTTTCCTGATTTGATATCCCACGCTATGTAATAGCTTTTTGCATCATTGTTATCATAATAGGAAGTAATACGAGTATTATTTTGTGCATTTACTTTGACACTCACTATCAATAAAGTAATAAGGCTTAGCTGTAATAATTTCATAAATGATTTTAGTTTAATTAAATGTAAACAATATAAATCATTGAGCAATAAAAAAGCCCCGGGTTTCCGGGGCTTTAAAATAATTACAGAACTTTATTTCATGAATTTCTGTTTCACATCACTGTAAGTTGGGAAATTATTATGGTGCCAGTTCATTATAACAGTTCCATCTTTAATTAAAATTAATCCCGGATTAGCTCTTACCATGGTTTTTAAAACAATCCCATCCGCATTAGCGAAATCATACATAGCCTGGTGAGCATGTTTGTAATCATCAATTTGCTTCGCATCTCCTGCTGTTAGAGCCAATACTTTTACGTGATCTGTGTCTGCTAATTTATAAAGATCGTTTATTTTGGCGTGCAGGGTTTCGTTGTCTTCTGTTTTAGTGAGATCGTAACAAACTAATAAGAACATATAATCTTTATTATTCAGGATGCTATCCTTAATATCGTTTCCATTCAGATCCGTGATAGAAAAATCAACAATCTTAGGTGGGCTAATGGCATCATGAATTAAAATGTTATCTGTTGCTACCCATTTCCAATTCAGAGTATCTTGCCAAGGATAATTTTTCATATTAAAATGCTCTTGCTTGCCTGATTTTAAATTCTCATAAATAAATCCCGATTCATATTCAGCCGGTTTATAATCCGGGCCGGCTTTCATGTTATCTTTAATGTTCATCCCAATAGCATAAGGCCTGAAATCCAAAGGCGGTAAATTACGGTAAGCATAAATAGGAAATGCAAATGATAATACAATGGCAATAGTGCTTATGGACATTGTAATAAGGCCGGAGAACAATTCATTGATATGCTCTTTACCTGAAATCAATAACGTGATGAGCATTAATAATACCACATCTTTCCAAAAACTGGTCCATGGTTTCAATACAAGGAAATCACCAAAACAACCACAGGTTGTGACTTTATTATAACAAGCAGAATAAAACGTTAAGAAAGTAAAGAAAGCGATTTGCGTGAATAACAAGGCAAGAGTTAAATTACGTTTCCAGCCAACTAACAACATAAAACCCAATGCCATTTCACTTACACATAATAAAATAGCGAGTGGTAAAGCAATATGTGCGAAACTTTCAAAAATTCCCAGTCCTGAATCCGCTTTAAATACTTCAAAATACTCCTGTAATTTATAACTGAATCCCAGTGGGTCATTGGCCTTAATGAATCCTGAAAAAATAAATAAACCGCCTACCAGAAAACGGGAAATGTGCGTGATGATTGGAAATTTATTCAGGAATCCTGAACCGTTAACCAATAATACTAAAATACCAAGTACAATTCCTATAGTTGTCTTGCTAAAGCAGGCGGGCGTAATGTAAAATAAAAATGCAGCCAATCCAATAGACCAGATAGCTCGGAAGATGTTTGAGGATAAAAACTTTTTCATAGAAATATGTTTAAGTCACTAATGTATAACGTACAGGGTTAAGTTGAAAGACATTTAAAGTTTTTTAACTAACAATGAGAGTTTGATAGCTTCGATACTAACAAGCGATTAAAATTAAAAAACCCGGATTATAAGTCCGGGTTTCTTTAAGTGGTTTTATGTGTAGGTTAAATTACATTTTTTTACACAGTTCTGCTGCTTCGTAACAGGCATCCGCGCATTTTTTACAATGATCCATGTTTTTATGCTTGGCGCATTCATCTCCACATTTTTTGCAAATGTCAGCGCAGATTTTGCACATTTCTTTATATTCTGCGCTTCCCAGGCTCATTAACTGACTGGCAGCTTTACAAACTGCTGCACATTCCATGTTGAGCTGTATGCATCGCGACATTGCATCGACATTTTTTTCCTTTAAGCACATACTTGAACAGTTGTTGCACATAGCAGCGCAATTATTGCAGGCATCAATGCAGGCTTTCATTTCATCAAAGGATGATTTGTTGAGTACAGGGTTTGTTTTTGAATAATAACTGTCGTCCACAAAGGAAATAAATGAGAAGCACATAAGCGCCGTTAAAAATAATCCGAGAGTAATAAAATGTTTTTTCATAACTGATATATTAAGGTTAATACTATAATGGCTATTGCATATCTAATGCTTAGAGTCCGAGGTAAAGTTATGGCAACATATGACAGAACCGTAACTAATTCGTTTAAGCTAAATTATGAATGGGTAAAAAGTAAATTTGGCTTGCGATTATGCATTGTATAATGCCAAAATTATATGTGTTTAAATAGTAGAAGATATAAAATACGGATATTTGAGGATTGAGTAATCCTGTATCTTTATATCAATTTGCTTATATTTTGGTGCAGTGTTTGCGTAACAATGCCTGCATATTGCCTTAGAAGCTTGTCTCCATCTAAATAGCTGATGATTATTTTGATCGCTTTGTTCCCTGAGATTAAGGTGTAATTTTCATACAGATATTTATTGTTATTCATGGTATAAGATCCAAACTGAATGGATGTATTGAACTGTTTAATCTTAAGATGATCCACAGGAGAAGTCATAGTAATATATGTACTCGGACTTTGCATATACTCATCGTTGATTGTTAAATAAGATTTTTCATCGATATTTATTCCTTCATCAACATCAAATTCTTCGATAGTGACCGAGAATGATTTGGAGGATTCCGCTTTTAAAACTTTGTCATTAGTTACATAATTGTGTAGGTAATCAGGCAGAATGGATTTGGACTCTTTTAATTCAAAAGGTAGTGTCAGATTTATTTGCTCTGAAATAGAATAATTAGCCCATTTTACATCTTTCATATAAGGCTTGTTTTCAGCAGTTACTGCATCCTTTGTGAATGAATTGTTGATTAACACGAAAAATAAAATGATCTGGAGAATTGTAGAAGCAACAAAAATTTTTAATTCTGAACTTGTATTGGATTTTAAAAACTTCCCCGTTCTGATTAAGAGATTTTCTTTTTTCTTATAAAGGAGTTGCGGAACGTTAATGGACTCAATTTCATTGGTTTCTTTGGCGACATATGTCTGGAATGATGAATCAAATTTTGTTTTTTTCCAATCAGTATAATTGTTGTTTATTTTTTTGCCGCACTCCTTACAGAAAACCATTCTCTCCGAATTGATAGGATTATTAAAGTTGCAGTGATTGCATTCAAGGTAATTCATAACGAAACGTTTTATAAAAAAGGAATGATTACCGAATGTAAACGCTTGCAGAGAGAGTTAAAAGTGTTTTATATTTTTTTAACGAATAAAAAAAGGGCTGCAATGATTCACAGCCCTTTTAACTTGTAGAAAAATATAACTAACTATTCGTTTTCTTATTCCCCTGTTTTTTGATCACTTCCATTTCTACCTGCAGGTTGCGAAGCATATTCATAATGCTACCCACGTTTAATTCTTCTTCACGGTAATCAGTCATATTAATGCAGCAGGTATATTCCCATACTTCTAAAATATCTTTCAAATTAACATTAAACGGCGGGTACATTTTATTATCGGAATGACACTCCAAAAATCCTTTTTTTGTATTGACATTGAAAATACGCTTGTAAGAAATGCCATCTTCTTTGGTAACTACAATATAAGTTTGCCCGTTTTTGATGTCTTCAATCCTGTCGAGGTATTTTGCTACCACAAAAGAACCTTCTTTAATTGGCGGCATACTGTCTCCTTTAATTGGAAAAGCACGATGCTTGCCAGAAGGAAGAAAAGGCAATTTCATACGCGGTAAACGCTCCATGTATTCAGGATCGGCATAACCTCTTAAGTAACCCGCACTAGCCTTTAACGGAACTAATTCCACAGAATCTCTTCCATCTTCATCAATCATTACAGGAAATAACATCCGGTTTTTACCGATTTTCATTAAGCCATCAAGATTGGTTTTGGTTAAATCGCCTCTCACTAATGCATCTACAGCGATGTGAAAAAAATCAGAGATGGCGATTAATAGATCAATTGAGGGCTCATTGCGATTTTCTTCGTACGCACCTAAACGTGAACGGGTAATCCCTAGATTGTCAGCCAGTTGCTCCTGCGACAAGCCTTTTTGTAAACGCAGGAATTTTAAATTGCTAAATATTTTGCTCATAATTTCTAATTGCTATAAATTGTAGCACGAATATACTATATTAAATAGTAAATTTGTAAAAGGTTTTTGTTAATTTTTTAATTTTGTTGTTGACATGGTTTTGTAGATAAGTGAAAGCTTATTTATAAAACCTTTGTTTTTCCTTATTGCAATGATGAAGTGTATCTCATGGTTCTATGAGGAATATCATCTTCTAGATATTCTTCTCCTTCCGGAACAAACCCAAGATTTTGGTAAAAGCGATCCAGGTAAGACTGGGCACCTATCACAATCACATTTGACTTGAAAAGTTCTTTTGTTTTAGAAATGCTGTACTCCATCAGTAGTTTTCCATAACCGAACTTACGAACGGATGGATGAGTTACAACTCTACCAATAGAAGGTTCTGATTCGTAAGAAATGCCTGGAGGCACTAATCGGGTGCAGGCTACAAGTTTTTCCTCTTCATAACCAAGCACATGATAAGAGTGGTAATCTTTATTATCCATGTCGAGGTACACGCAGTTCTGTTCTACAACAAACACTTCAGACCTTAATTGCAAAAGTTGGTACACTTCTGTATTATTAAGTTCATTGAATGGTTTTGTTATGAATGTGATCATTTGTATAGTAGTGCGACAAATTTGGATTCCAAAAACTGATAATAAATTAATATTCTTTGATTGATAACATAACCAAGGTGCATGCCTGAAGGGTTTCAATACCTTTACTTTCAGCTAAGGATTCAAAATCAGCATTCTCAGTACCCGGATTAAAAATGATGCGTTTTGGATTTAAAGAGATAATATAATCAATCCAGGCATGCTGATGAGCAGGCCCAACGTATAACGTAACAGTGTCAACATCTTCGATGGCCGGTTTATCAGTAATGATCTCCATGTCGTGTATTTTTCCCTTACGGATCCCAACAGGATAAACCGTATGACCGTGTTTATGAAGGCTAAAAGTAGCCTTGTGACTATATCTTTCAGGGCTTGGCGATGCGCCAATTACCACTGTGGGTTTATTCTTCAACATAATTTAAATCTTTGGCAAATGTTTCTTCTAAATAATAAAGGGCAATAAATCCAATACCAATAATAATACATCCTGTAATTTTTGTTGCCAATAATTTATCGACGCAGAACACCGAAATAATGAGATTTAATAAAAGTGAAATTAAAATAGTTGAGGCTCTTACAAAGTTAGGCGCTGTTGTAGTTGCTGTAGCGCGGATGTTGGTGCCAAATAATTCGGAAGCTGTACTTATGAATACTGCCCAATAACCAGTTGCAAAGCCAATAAAAGTAACAATGGCATAAAAAACGAAAACAGAAGTACCTCCATATAAAAAGTAAAGAATAGTTCCTAAAGTGGTGAGGGATAAAAAGAGTGCCAGTGCTTTTTTGCGTGACCTCAGTAACTGGCTGATTAAACCGGAAGCGATATCTCCAACAGTAATTCCTGCGTAAGCAAACATTATGGATCTTCCGGCAGAGATTGACTTTTCTGGTAGTCCCATCATTTCACTTAATTCAGGGGAAAATAATACTAAAGTTCCCATTACGTACCACACAGGAACAGTTACAAAAATAATACAGAGGTATTTTACGATGCTTTTTTGATTGGAAAATAATTGCAGGATGTTCCCTTTTTTGACATGACTTTCAGCTTTAATTGCTGCGAACATCCCGGATTCAAATACACCGATACGTAATACCAATAAGGCCAATCCCATTCCTCCGCCCAAAAAAAATGAATTACGCCAGTTAGAAATGACTTCACCCATAAAACCTGCAACTACAGCTCCAAATACACCAACAGTAGCCACAATCATGGTTCCGTAACCACGTTTTTCCTTGCTCATACTTTCGCTCACCAAAGTAATACCTGCACCTAATTCTCCTGCTAATCCAAAACCGGAAACAAATCGTAGAACCATATACATATTTGTGCTGTGTACCATTCCATTTAAAATATTGGCAATGGAATAAACTAAAATGGATCCAAATAAAACTGACAAACGTCCTTTTTTATCACCAAGGATTCCCCAAAAAATACCGCCAAATAGCATTCCTGCCATTTGCCAGTTAAGTAATAGTTTGCCATAAATAAGATTTAGTGTTTTTTTTACTGAATCAGAAATGCCTGGGTATTGTTCAGGTAGTATTTCATTTAGACTGTCAAAACGTTCTACACCGAAAAGTAACAAATCATAAATGTCAACAAAGTAACCAAGGGCCGCTACAATAATTAATTTGTTTAAGTTTTTATTTGAAGCGGTTTGTAGCATTTTGAAATTATTTGATCTTGCTGTCAGTTCAAGCGAAGTCGAGAACAAAGTTAAGACCGATGGTTATTAAACGAATTTATCGCCTTTTTGCACTTTAACGTCATTCACGAAGTTGCGAATCTGCTGTTCATCTTGTTTTTTGCATACCATTAATACTCCATCAGATTCCACAACGATGTAGTCCTCTAGTCCTTGTAACACCACCAGTTTATCTTTAGGTACATGAACAATACAATCTTTACAATCGTATTGAATAATGTTTTTTCCAACCAGCGCGTTATTTCCCTTGTCGTGTTTGATATGGGAATACAATGAACCCCAGGTTCCAAGATCACTCCATCCAATAATGGAAGCACGCACATAAACGTTTTTTGCTTTTTCCATTAAGGAATAATCAATGGAAATATTTTTACAAACATTGTAAGCTTGTTTGATAAAAGCTTTTTCTTGAGGTGTATTGTAAAATTCAATTCCTTCTTTGAAAACGTTGGCAAGCTCCGGATCATTTTGTTCGAGTGAAGCAATAATGCTTTTTGTACTCCAGATAAAGATTCCTGAATTCCACAAGAAATCACCGTTCTCCATAAAAAACTTTGCCATTTCATGATCCGGTTTTTCCGTGAAGGTTTTCACTTTAAACATACGCTTATCTTTTTCTTCAACAGGCGAGTCTATAAATTGAATATACCCATAACCAGTATCAGGTCTGGATGGCTTAATTCCAAGGGTAACTAAACAATCCTCCTTTTTAGCTTTGGCATAACAGGATTTAATCGCTTTAATATAAGTGTCTTCTTTAGTGATTAGATGATCGGAAGGAGCAACAACGGTTATTGCTTTAGGATTCAGTTTATGAATTTTATAGGAAGCATACGCTACACATGGAGCCGTATTTTTCCTTGAAGGTTCAGTTAAGATGTTTGCTTTTGGAAGTTCGGGTAATTGTTCTGAAACCAAATCTTCGTAAATATCGCTGGTAACTACATAAATATTTGAAACCGGACACAGTTCAATAAAGCGATCAAAAGTTTGCTGAATAAGGGTTCTTCCGGTTCCAAGAATATCAAGAAATTGTTTGGGATGTGCAGTGGTGCTCATAGGCCAGAAACGCGTCCCAACACCACCTGCCATTATGATACAGTAATGATTTTTCATAAAAATTAAAGCACTAAAATACGCAAAATAATAAGATAAAAGATTAAATAGCTGATCAGATTTTAATTCCTATTACCAGAACATCATCAATTTGTTCTGCATCGCTTTTCCAATCCATAAACGCATCGGTTAAATTTTTCTTTTGAATTTCCATTGGATTTTCAACGTTTGCCAATAAGGTTTTCTGCAAGTTGGTAACCATGAATTTTTTTCCTTTTGGCCCCCCGAATTGATCAGCATAACCATCACTGAATAAGTATAAACAATCTCCCTCGTTTACGGATATTATATGGTTTTCGTAAACCCTGCTTTCTTCTAATTCTAAACCGCCAATTGGATATTTAGTTGCCTTAATAATTTCGAGTTCGTATCCCTTGTCTTTTCTATAGATCCAAAGAGGCCTGTTTGCTCCGGCGTATTGAATTTCCTTGGTATTTGAATTAAACGCGCACAGAGTTATATCCATTCCGTCTCTTCGTTCAAATTCTTTTGCATTTTGATTCAGCGCGATTTTAACGCCTTTATGTAATTCCAATAAAATTTCGCCAGGATTCGTGATCTTTTTTTCATTCACAATCTCATTCAGCAATGTATTACCAACAATACTCATAAATGCACCTGGTACCCCGTGACCTGTACAGTCAACAGCTGCAATAAATCGCGTATCACCATTTTTCGCAAACCAATAAAAATCACCACTTACAATATCTTTTGGCATGTAAAGAACAAAGCAATTTTTAAATAAATTGTTGATTTCACTTAAGCTTGGCAACAATGCTTCCTGAATGTTTTTAGCATACTTGATACTATCCATAATTTCTATATTATGGTGTTCAATAACTGTTTTTTGTTCAATCACTTCTTTGTTAATGATCTCTACTTTTTCTTTTTCATCGCGTAATTCTTTGGTTCGTTCAGTTACCTGCATCTCAAGTTTTTGCTTATCGGCAATAAGTTTTTTTGTACGCATGGAGTTGTATAACCATATTCCTCCAAGTAGTATTAAAACGGATAGTGTATAAAACCACCAGGTTTTGTACCAAGGAGGTGAAATTATAAATTCATAACTAACCGGTACTTCGTTCCATAAGCCATCATTGTTCATAGCTTTCACCATGAATTTATAATTTCCAGGAGGTAAGGAGGAAAAGGTAGCTTCTGTTTTGGAAGTAGGAGGTGTCCACGAATCATTTTCCAGACCTTCCAATTTGTATTGATACATTACTTTTTCTGGCGCGGTTAAACTAATACCAATAAAATGAATCGTAATATGGTTTTTATTAAACGGTAGATTTAAATTTTTAGGCAACAATGTGGAAGAATCTAAGCCACTGCTATATTTAGAAAGTTCTTCCTGTCCAAAAAATAATTTTACAGTATTAATTTTTGTAAGCGCTTCCTGCATGTTTTTTTTGTCAAAGCGAGGATCATAAATTTCCAAACCGTTGATAGTTCCTATCAGGATCTTTCCGTCTTTATCTTTGAAACTGGCGTTTGAATTGGATTCTACACTGATCAATCCATCTTCTTTTCCAAAGTGTTTAATCGTGATCTTCTTATTATAAAAATCTTTTAAATCAAGAATATCAATCCCTGTATTCGTGCCAATAAATAAACGTTCCAAATCATCTGTTTGTGAAAAATAAATGTAATTTGATGTTAAGCCATTTTTTTGAGAAATTTTAGTGAAGGTTGTATAATCGTAATTAAAAAGTCCTTCTTCAGTTCCAAACCATAAGTTTTGTTTGTAATCTTTCGTAATATTGGAGATGCGGCGACTTGTGAAATTGTTTTTATCTGAAAATAATGTGACATTTTCTTTTTCATATTTCACTACTCCGTTCTCGGTGCCTATCCACATGGCGCCATGCTTGTCTTCACTTAAACAAAATACCGGAAAAGGAATACCGGATTGTTTCAAAGAGTTAACTGCCTTTCCTTCGGTTATTACTCCATTTTGTTTTTTAAACAAACCATCATTAGTTCCAATCCAAAGCGTTTTTTTACTATCCTCAAACAGCGATAAAATATAAGCATGCCTGAAATTAAAGTCCGATATTGTTTTAAACTTTTCGTTTTCGTAAACGCATAGGCCGTCACGAGTGCCGAAATAAATTTTTCCATCCTCTGTGGCCAGAATAGTCCCGATGTCATTATCAGGAATTGCGTCAATATTCTTTTTATCAAACTTAAAATTCTCAATTTTTCTCCCGTTTATTCTTGAGATTCCTGAATTTCTCAATGCTACCCAATAGCTTCCTTTTTTGTCCTGTATAACAGCGTTTACGTAATTTTCAGGAAGCCCGTCTTGTTTTGAATAATAAATAAAACGATCCCCCGAATATTTATAGACACCCGAGCCATCAGTTCCAATCCATATGTTTTTTTCCCTGTCTTCAAACAAACACATTATTGAATTAAAGGTTAACCCATTACTAAGATTATACCGTAATAATGAATAGATATTATACTTGAGCAATCCATCAGCGGCGGACCCAAAGAATTGCTCGTTTTTAGAAGTCACAAGAATGCTTCGGAAAGCTATATTTCCTTGTAGTGGAATGTAATCTCCGTCCCGAACTTTATTTTTTGTATCAATTACATTTAATCCTGTGACTGTACCTATCAATATTTCCTTACTGGCTGTTTCGGCAATTGAAAATACCAGACTTCCCTGTAATCCATTTGATTCATTAAAATGTGTGAATGTGCTATTAGACGGGTTATAACAAACCGCTCCATTATTAATTGTTGCAAACCAAATTCTTTTTTGGGAGTCAATAAAGATTGAGAACACTGATGCTTTATCAAGGATGCTGTCAAATTGAAAGCGTCTTATTTTTTCGTTTTGTAGAATATAAACACCCTCTTGCGTTCCGATCCATATTTTATCTTCATCTTTCAGAATTTTAAATACCCAACTATTTTTCAGGCCATTTTTTTCATTATAATTTTTATAAGTAACTCCATTATATACACTCAGGCCTTTAGTTGTTCCAAAAACCATTTCGTTTTTATTATTTTCAGCAATTGAAAAAACTACGTTATTAATCAATCCATCATTATCAGAAATTGTTGTGAATTTATTTCCATCATATCTTCCTACACCACCGGCATTTGTTCCAAACCACATAGTACCCGAATGATCCTGAAAAATAGACAGCACCTGTGACTGAGGAAGCCCTTGCTCTGTATTGTAATTTTTAATATTATAGGTTTGAGCAAAAGAAATGCCCCCTAGAAAAAGGAAAAGAAATATTATATATTTTTTATTAAAAGGCATGATGTTATTGCATTTCAAATATAACAAAAAAGCCATCTGCTATATTAAGCAAATGGCTTTTTATACTTAGAATTTTAAATCTTAGTCAGTCACAAATAATTTTACAGTACTTTCCGCACCATTAATATTGATTTTAATAAAATACATTCCTGCCGCCAGATATTTCAAGGAAACTGAATGAGTGTGCGAATCAATGCTGGTTTCTCTTCGGTTTATGATAGTTCGGACACATTTTCCGAAAATATCAAATAATTCCATTTTTACATCAGCATCATTTTTAAGTGAATATTGAATAGTTACGTCATCGCTGGCTGGATTCGGGAATACTTTAATAGCATGTTCTTTTGCGCTGATATCATTCACACTAATAAAAGTCTGAGGATTGACAAAAACAGAATCGATTGTAAAATCAAGTCCTGTAAAAGTATTTCCGGAGGTTATTTTTTTGTTATAAGTCCCGTTGGTATCTAAACCTGGAACATCCACTAAAATAAAATAATAGTCGTTTCCACTATTATTCGGCATTCCTGATAACGTATAAGTTCCATCGGCGGCAGTTGTTGTTTGCACAAACATTTGCCCACCTGGGTTTTTTCCGCCTTTCACAATGATTCCCCCAATAGGGCTACCGGGAGCAGCTACACCTGAAGTTCTTTTCCCAAAACCATTCCCTGAATAGATTTTTCCGCTGAATTGGCCAGTACCAACACCTAAATTAACTAAAGGAATTATACTTATGTTTTGGGTTGTGTTAACGCTACAGTCATGGCGGATGATAGTGGCATCTTTCCAACTTATTGCACTCGCGCCATAAGTAACTAGCTCGGTAGTATCCGTTGGTATAGCTTTAATTACGTATAAGGCACTATCTACAGTTCCAAAACTGTAATTTGAACTGAACGGGGTAAATGCTATAGAATCCCACTTACTTAAAAATGAACTATATTTGTACAAGATCATAATACCATTAGAAGTTCCCAAAGTACTTGTTACTGCGCCACTAAGCGTTTTAGAAGGAGTAACATAAATAGTTTTAACCTTAGAACTTGAACAACCCTGAGCATTAGATCCCGTTACGGTGTAAGTGGTAGTCACAGTAGGTCTAGCATTAATTTTAAATAACGTATCTCCTGTATTCCAAAAATAAGTACTTGCACCTGCAGCAGTTAATATTGATAAATTACCGCTACAAATAGTTGTATCAGAAGCGTTTAGTGTTAAAACCGGTTTCGGATTAACGATAATCGTTAATGTTTTTGTGATATTACAATTATCTACATTAGTTCCTGTTAAGGAATAAGTGGTGGTACTTGAAGGATTTACGGCAATTGAAGATGATGTACCTCCATTGCTCCATGAATAGGTTAAACCTCCTGTAGCATTGATAGTTGTTGTATCTCCTAAGCAAATAGAAGTATTAGTAGAGGTAATTGCTACAGAGAAAGTAGAGTTTAACAATACAGCGGCTTTATTTGCATTATAATTCGTTACACTTAAATCTATTTTTGAATCCCCGTTATAGTCAGCAAATGATAATGTTGTAGGTCCATTTCCTGAAGGGAAATTTTTATAAGTTGAAAATGCACCTGTTCCAGCACCAGGAAAAACGGAAATTGAATTTGTTGTATAATCTGCTGTAGCAATATCAACAAAACTATCACCATTCAAATCTGCCGCCACAATAGATGACATACCAGCTCCTGCCGAATAATTTATTGCTGTTCCAAAAGTACCGTTACCGTTACCTAATAAAATAGAAATATTATTTGAATTGGCATTAACAGCTGCAATGTCTATTTTACCATCATTATTAAAATCAGCAAAAGTAAGTGATGCAGGATATGTACCTACAGGATAAAAAACATAAGAAGTATCGAAACCTGAAAAAGATCCTAATTTAACACATACGTTATTTGTAGTTCCGCTAACAGTTGCAATATCCGGATAAGTATCATTGTTGAAGTCTGCAGCAACAATTAGATGTGTTATAGCTCCGATTTTTTTGCTAGTCAAAGCACCAAAGGTACCATTACCGTTTCCGTAGAAAATAGAAACATTCAGAGATCCGCCATCATTTGATAAGGCTAAATCTAAATTTCCATCTTTATTAAAGTCAACACAGGTTACAGCAGTTGGTCCGGTATTAGTTGCATAATTTGCAGCAGTAGCAAATGCACCGGTTCCTAATCCTAATAATACGGAGAAGTTATTGGAGTCATGATTAGATACTACTAAATCAAGAATGGTATCTTTATTAAGATCGGCAGTAATAATAGCAAATGGATTAGTACCAACTGGTACCGTGTAGGCATTAGTGAAGTTCCCAAAACCATCTCCCATAAATACCGAAACATTATTTGATATTCCATTACAAGTTGCCATATCCATTTTACCATCCCGGTTAAAGTCTCCCGATGTTATGCCGTTTGGACTTCCAGTCACTGTTGGTGTATTAATTAAACCAAAACAAACTGTGGTGTTTTGAGATTTGGAAATAATTGCCAGGAAGGCAAAAATTACAATGAGTAGATTTTTATTCATGTTTCGTTTTTAGGTAGTTAATAATCAGAAGCGTACAGGTACATAAAATTTTCCCTCATCCTATTTTAATAAGATGAGGGAAAACTTATTATTGAGATACAGAAAGTTTAACAGTGCTCTCTGCTCCGTTAATATTAATTTTTATAAAATACATTCCCGATGCCAGATTTTCTAGCGGAACAGAATAAGAGTGTTGGTTCATGCTCTGGCCTTTTTGGTTTAGAACTGTTAAAACTGACTTACCAAAAATATCAAACAATTCTATTTTTACATTTGAATCTTCTTTCAGGCTGTACTGTATTGTTACCATACTGCTAGCAGGATTAGGGAAGATTTTAATGGAATGTTCTTTTGCGCTGATATCGTTTACACTAACGGCACTTACCGGATTGATCTTTGCAGAGTCAACAATAAAATCAAGATTCGTATAGGCGTTTTTACCAACATTAATAATTAATTGATCATATGTTCCATTTGTATCTAGCCCTGGAATATCCACAAGGATAAAATATGACTCTGTGCCGGTGTTTTCTGGTAATCCTTGTAGAGAATAGTAACCACTAGTATCAGTAACTGTTTGTACAAACATTTGTCCACCAGGGTTTTTGCCACCCTTTACAATAATTCCACCAATTGGACTGCCGGGAGCGTTAGGTCTGAAACTATTACCCATTCTTTTATCAAACCCATTTCCCTCTCTGATTGTTCCACTTAATGATCCTGCTCCTGAATTGGTAAAAGTGCCCAGTGCTTTTACGTTAATATCCTGAACATCATTCACAGCGCAACCATGATTAATTAATTTGGCTGTTTTCCAGTTAATTGCAGAATCACCATAAGTAATCTGCATATTTGTTGCTGTAGGAATTGCTTTAATGATGTAAGTTCCTGAGGTAAAAGAGCTGAAAAGAAAACTACCATTCGGTGCTATTGCTTGACTTGTTACAGAATCAAACTTAGTAAAAAATGGCAAATATTTATAAAGCACAACCGTTCCTGCAACTGGTGTTGTTGAGTTAGTTGTAACCATACCCGAGAAATTGCTTGATGGATTTACTGAGATATTAAGGGTATTACTAATCACAGAGCAGTTATTTGCATCTGTTACCGTCAAATCGTAAGAATGATTACCTATACTAGTGGTATACTCGTAACTAGCATTTGTTGAAATAATATTAGAAGGTAATTCTTTCCATGAATAATTAAAAGGAGCCACGCCACCAACAAGGATAGATTTTAAAGTATCTTCTAATTGTTCACAAATGGAAGAACTATTTCCGAAAATAGATGCGGAGAACATTGCAGGTTGAGTAATAACAATTGTTTGATTAGCAGTACAGTTATTTGCATCAAGTATATTTAAAGTGTAAGTACCTGCACTTAGGTTGCTAGCAGAAGAATTATTACCTCCGTTCGGTAACCATGTATAAGATAACGGCGCTGAGCCCCCTGAAATACTTATAGAGGAAGAACCGTCTGATAAACCGAAACAGGAAACATTAGTTTGGGTGGAGGTAGTTACTAGCGCTGGTAATTCGCTGATAACCAAGGTTTGAGTTGCAATACAGTTATTCGCATCTGTAATGATAGCTGTATAAGTACCTGTACATAAACCTGAAACTGATGATGCATTAACAGTGCCAGGTAACCAAGAATAAACATAACTTCCAGTTCCTCCTATTGGGGTAACTGTAGCTGCGCCTGCACACTCTCCGTTACAAGTAAGGCCTGTGCTGGAAATTAGTGCTGAAATGTTGTCAACTGTTATTGAAACTGTATCTGATTTTAAAATAGATGAACCATTACACACGATATCACAATAATAAAATGTGTTGGATGAAGGAGTAACTGTTATAGAAGCAGTGCTTGATACAGTACCCTCATTTGAAAATGCTCCGCCATTGGATGACATCCACTGGTATGTAAGCCCGTTTGCAACAGGTAAAGCAGGCATTAAATCTAAAACAGATGATTGCCCCGCGCACACAGTTGCTTGTCCCGTTACGAAAATTCCATTTGGAATAGAGAGCGCGCTACAATCAGGTGGCATAATAGTGATGAGGTAGTCTTCCGTTTCACCATAAGATTGAGCAGCGCCAGTTTGCTTATCACCACCTCCAGTTGGAGAAATACATGCATCCCCAGAATATAAAATTCCATAGGCAAGGTTACGAACACGCATTCTTACATTTCCTGTTAATGCGTTAGCAGGAATAGAGATTGTAGTTTGAATGGTATCATTTCCACTGTTTGGTGCAAAATAGCTGTATTCAGAATTATCAAAAACACCATTATGATTATAATCAATCCACGCACTAACGTTTTCATTATACATGTAACCTAAAACAGTTGTTAGGGTATAAGACTGTCCGGCATTTACAGATGTTGTTGGAACAGAACTTGTATAATCTTCGTATCCATTAACACTACAAGCAGAAGTATTAGTCATAGTGGCAAAGGCAACATAATTAATAGCATCTGAGCCACTGCAATTCATTGGAGGAGGAATGCAATAACAGGCTGTGTAAGGGTTTTGTAAAACTGTTACAGGTGTTGAGGTTGAAGTTTGCGAGCTGTTTGTACAAGTAGTTATACATCTGTAAAAAGTAGTAACGCTTTGAGACGTGATGGCATATGGTGCATATGATTGAGCCGTTCCAGTGTTAAACCAAGTGGTGTTATCATTAGAATATTGCCATTGATAAAGCATGTCTTTAACCAGATCATTGTTTTCAAGATTTAATTTCAAAGTAACATTTTCACAAACCGATGTAAAAGTTGAAACAGCATTACCAGCAAATGGAGCTCCGGTACAAGCGGGTGCCGGAGTGATATTTACTAAATAGTCAAGCGTTTGGCCGTTACTGCTAAAAGCTGTGCATGGATCAGGAATATAAACTGATGATGAAGTTTCCAGTTTAATTCTCATTCTTGTATTTCCACCGATTGCATCAATAGGAACGTTTACTAACTGAGATACTGCTCCTGTTGTGTATGCTCCCACAGAAATCATTTCTGTGTTTTCAAAAATTCCATTCTGATTATAATCAATCCACGCGGTTACTTGCCCGTCGGGTGAAGCTGATAAAGTAGTTACTGCCGCTAATAATGAATAAGTTTGTCCTGCATTTAAATTAATAGCTAGTATAGAATCTACGTAATTAGTATAACCATCTGTATTATTACAGGTAGTTGTATAATTTAAATTTGCAAATGAAACACTATAGATTCCAACAGAAGAACAATAAGTCATTTCCGGGAAACAGTAGCAATTAGTTGCAAGATTTTGAGTTACTACAACTGGAGTAGATGTAGCCGATAATGCACTAGTGGTGCACGTTGTAACACAACGGTAATAAGTGGTAGTACTTTGAGTATTAATAGAGTAAGGTATGGTATTTTGAGCTATTCCTAAATTTGTCCAGCTTGTACCATTCTGTGATGATTGCCATTGGTAACTTATGCTACTGGCCTGACTGTTGTTGGACAGATCAAGCGTATAAGAAACGTTCTCACAAACTGCGGTTGCGTCTGATGTAGCATCTCCTGCATTTGGTGAAGATGTACAAGTGGGTGCAGGTGTAATATTCACTTTGTAATCTACTATTTGACCATAGTTACTGAAATTGTTATTAGTACATGCATCTAAATAGGTTGATGATGTAGCTGAGTTCGCATCCAATTTTAGACGCATTCTTACGGAGCCTTGTGAGGTAATGGGAACATATAATGGAATAGAATAAGTACCTGCGCTTCCAACACCTAAGGTTGTAAATTCAGAAGCGTCGAATACACCATTTTCATTAAAATCTACCCATACGCCACTAGCAGCATCTCCTGCAGTAAAACTTGAACCGGTATTAACAGTTAAGGTATATTGGTTACCTGCTGTTAGATTTATTATCGTATTAGTGCTCATCGTTGAATCCGTAAATCCTCCGCTCCCGCAATTTACAGGTTGAGCTATGATATTAGCCACAGAAAAGTCAATAAATCTGTCTCCATTACAGTCCCATGAATATTCAGGAAGGCAATAACAGTTAATTAAAGGATTGAGGTTTACGCTGATATTCGTTGAGGTGTCTGATAAGGTTGAGATTGTACAAGTTGTAATGCATCTGTACATTAAAGTTGCGGATAAATTATTAATGGTTTTTGTCCAGTTAGTTTGTGGGGTTCCAACATTGCTCCAGATAGTTCCATCAGGTGTAGATTGCCACTGGTATGTTATTCCTGATTCTACAGTATTTCCTACAAGATCAAGATTAAATGACGAGTTAGCACAAATCAGCGTCGATGTTGAAACAGTATTTCCTGCATAGGGCGTTCCTGAACAAGGGGGCAAAGGTTCGATATAAACAGAATAATCTTCGCATTCTCCATAATTATATTGAGTGCACGGGTCAATGGTAGATCCAGGTTCATTATAAACTAATCGCACGCGCATTCTATGTATTCCGGAATTTCCTGTTAAGGGGATATTTACCGTAGTAGTGTAGTTTGAGTTCGCGGGGAGATTGCTGGCATATCCTACTTGTTCCAATGTATTAAAATATCCGTCATCATTTAAATCTATCCACAAACTAACACCAGCGGATCCGTAAATGTTTCCTATTACCGACTGATATGATTGGCCAGGTGTTAAAGATGTTGTTGGTAAAGATGTAAAATCATTATAGCCTATGTAAGGAGAAGTATTTGAACAAGAAGCGCCACTGTTGTTTATTAAAGTGTTTAATTCAACATAGGAAATCAAATCGCTATCAGTACACCCTGTAGTATAAAGATTTGTTTCACAATAGACCTGTGCTTTTAATGAATTTGGAATTAAGCTTATGGTTATCAAAAACATTAAAGCAAAAGTTCTACTCTTTTGAAAGAGTGTTTTTAATGGTAAATAGTTTTTCATTTGTTATTGATTTATATTATAGGAGTAAGAAATAAGTGATTTATGTATTTAAAAAGGGCTAACAAAAATATAACTTTTTTTCATTTTTCGGCCATTAAATATTGCTTTAGATGTGAACACACCTAAAATATGATTATGATAGTACACGGAATAACTATACTAATAAAAGAAATAGATCTAAATTTTTTAGGAAGCGTTTTGTAAAATGAAAGCCATCCGCAGACTTGCAGATGGCTTCTTTTGTCTTTTATTAAAGACTAATCAGTTATTATTAGTTTAATTGTACTTTCAGAAGTATTGATTTTAACTTTTATAAAATATACACCTGAACTAAATTGTTCAGTATTAATCTTATGAATATATTTTTCCTTCTCAAAATGAGAATCAGATACAGTCAAAACTTTATGACCAAGAATATCATAAATTTCAATTTTAACATCTGCAGGCTGAAGCACTTCATATTTAATTGAAACGAATTGACTGGCAGGGTTTGGAAATATTGAAATTTTATTGTCGGCAAGTACATTTTCCTGATTTATAAAAGTCACTATATTCGGATTAATATACATTGAATCTACATAAAAATTTAAATTACTAAACTGGGTATTACCCGAGGAAACGATCACATGATACGTGCCGTTTGTATCCAAGCCTGGAATATCCACATATACAAAATAACTTTCTGATCCCGTATTTACCGGTAAGTTTTGTAATGTATATACTCCCGCTGTATCTGTGATTGTTTGCACAAACATTTGTCCTCCAGGGTTTTTACCACCTTTTACAATGATTCCTCCAATAGGACTACCAGGTGATAAAGTTCTTTTTCCAAACCCATCTCCTTCAGTAATGGTACCCGTTATTACTCCTGGACCAATTCCAATACTTTCCAAAGCGATTAATCCTATGTTCTGTGAAGAATTATTGGAACAACCGTGATTGATTACAGTTGCATTCTGCCAGCTGATCGAATTCGTACCATAAGTTACCTGAATATTGGTGGCTGTAGGAATTGCCCTTACAACATATAATCCACTGTCTAATCCAGTGAAAGAATAAGAAGATGTAAAAGGAACGATAGTTATAGAATCCCACTTGCTTAAAGCAGAAACGTACTTATATATAATAACATCTCCATTTGTGGTTCCTGCCGTACTTGTAATTATTCCACTGATATTTTTTGATGGAATAATGGAAACAGTAGATGTAGATGAGGAAAAGCACGCTCCAAGGTAACCAGTGACAGTATATGTTGAAGTAATTGAAGGAGTTACACTTATACTCATTGCGTTTTCACCTGTGCTCCAAGTATAGGCAGTGGCTCCATTTGCTGTTAAGCTTGTACTTGAACCTTTACAGATATTAGTATTTCCGGAAACTGCCAATGTTGGAGAGGCGTTCACAACAACGAATTGAGTCGCTATATCAGAACACCCGTTGGCTCCTGTCCCGGTAACTGTATACGTTATAGAAGTTGTAGGGGAAACAACTATTGAACTCGATGTCGGACCTGAACTCCATACATATGAAACTGCACCAGTCGCCGTTAATGTACTTGAATTTCCAGAACAGATTGTGGAAGGTGATGCAGAAATACTGATTGCCGGTAATGAAAAATCCTGAAATATTAAAACGTTATTTGAATTAGAACATCCGTTAATTGTATTAGTCACTACTACTGAATAGCTTCCAGGGGCAGAAAAAACTGGAGTAGAAGTCATTTCGGTTCCTGCAATGATGCCGCTGGCTGGTGTCCAATTATAGATTAAACTTGATGGACTCGAAGTTACAGTAACAGTTTCTGTTGGAGAAAGGCATGTAAGTGTCGCTGAGCCAGATGATAAAGATAATGTTGGCACAGAAATATCTGATATAACGCTCACTGTTGCCATTGCTGCACATCCATTTATCGTATTTGTTACTACTACTGTAAAAACACCACCTGCAAGCGCTACAGGATTCTTAATCGTATAGTTGTTAAGCATACCTGCAAAAGGTGAAGTCCAGGAATACGAAGTTGTTGGATCAGCATTGCTGGAAGTAAACAATGTGGCTGTTGGTACTGAACATGTAATTGTTGAAGTCCCAATGGTGTTGATTGTTGGAGTAGATGTATTAGAAAAAACTGCGACGGTAGAGGAGGCTAAACATCCATTTGCAGGATTAGTTGCTGTTAAGGTATAAATTCCTGCAACGCATGCAGCGGTGGTAAGGCTATTCGTGGATCCACAAACACCACCTGTCCAATTAAAGGTTGCGTTGGTTGGAGTTGTAACACTTCCATTCAATGACACTGAGAAAGTTCCGCATGATAAAGTTTGATTTGATCCGGCACTTAAACCAACTGGCATGGTCGTATTTTGACTTACGGACGTAGTTACCGAATAAGTACATCCGTTGATCGGACTCACTACTGTTAAAGAATATGTTCCTGCACCGCTACCAATGGCATTTTGAGAATTTGTACCGTTGACTACAAAACCACCTCCGGGCGCTGTCCACGTATAAGTTTCTCCGGCTAATGATGAATTTAAATTTACGGTTGATGTTATACAAGTCATTGTACCGGTTATACTTGCTGAAGTGAAAGGAGTTGTTGTGTTTTGTGTTACAATTTGTGATCCACTAGAAGAACACCCGTTACTTGTATTGGTAACCGTGTAATTTTTTACACCAGGACTATTAACGGTAATAGTTCCGGTTGTTGCACCCGAAACGATACCTGCCCCTGACCAAACATAAGATACGGGCGCAATAGTCGTTGAAATACTTACCGCAACAAGTGTATTTGTGCAGGTTAAAGTATTTGTTACCGGATTAGCTGTTACAGCAGGAGCTCCAGTACTAGGCGCTACTTGCACTGTTGATGTTGCTATACATCCGCTGACAGGGTGTGTAGCCGTTAAAGTATAGATTCCTGCTGAACATGCGGAAGTAATTATATTTGAAGGGGAACCACATACACCACCTGACCAGTTTATTACTGCATTGGTAGGAGTTGAAACACTTCCAGTTAAAGTAACGGAAGGAGTGCATGTTAACGTTTGATTTGAACCCGCGCTAACCCCGGTTGGCATCGTCGTATTTTGTGAAACACTAATAATTCCGTTTGTATAACAACCATTGGAGGTATTAGTCACTGTGTAATTTTTAACACCATTCGTATTGGTATTAATAGTCGCTGTACCTGCACCTGAAACAATCCCGGTTCCTGTCCAGTTATAACTTACAGGCGTCACGGTCGTTGATGCACTAGCATTAACGGATGTTAACGTACAGCTTAATATACCGCTCACATTTGTATTGGTTACAGGTGCAATAATATTTTGAAGTACATTGGTAGAAGCTACATTTGTACAACCATTAGCAGCAGTAGCCGTTAAAAAATAACTGCCAGGTTGGTTGACTGTTGCTGATGAACTTCCTCCTCCGGCAATAATCCCTGGACCAGACCAGCTATAAGTACCCCCCCCTGTCCCGGTTGCAAGAACAGTAGAAGTAGTACATGTTAAAGTTCCCGAATTTGATGCGGTAACAGTTGGTGGAGTTGTATTTTGAGTTACTGCTGTTGTTGCTGATGCTAAACAACCATTTACTGGACTGGTCACCAATAAAGAATAAATTCCAGGAGCATTTGCGGCAGTATTTTGAGTTGTTGAAGATCCTGAAATACCAGGCCCGGTCCAGGAATATGTCATTCCTGCAGGCGTGCCATTCAAAGCCACCGATAAGGTACTACAAGTTAAGGTTCCTGAGTTACTAGCAGTTGGAGACGGAGCGACAGTGTTTTGGGTCACAGTCGTAATGGCCGTACTGGAGCATCCGGTTCCTGAATTAGTAACTGTTACCGTATAGTTACCGGGTATGCTAGCAGAGGTATTTTGAGTGAAAGAAGACCCCGAAATTCCTGGGCCATTCCACAAGTACGTTCCACCGGCAACAGAACCACTATTTAATCCTGCAGATGTTGCCGAACAGGTAAGAGTTCCCGAAGTATTTGCCGTTGCAACGGGATTAGCGTTGATAATCAAACTTAACGTATTAGTGTTTGTACATCCGGCTGCGGTAGAACCAATAACTGTATAAATGGTTGAGGCAGTAGGAGTAACGACAATGTTGACGCCAGTTAAGCTTCCAGGAATCCAGGTATAAGATGTAGCCCCTGAAGCTGTAAGTGTAGAAGTAGATCCGACGCATATGGCAGCAGGATTGCTTGTTGAAGTTACTGTGGGATTAGCACTCACTGTTAAACTAATAGTTCTGGTGTTTGTACAACCGGCTGTTGTTCCCGTCACAGTAAAAATAGTTGTTGAGGAAGGAGAAACTGAAATTGTATTAGTTGTTTGTCCTGTATTCCATGAATAAGTTGTAGCCCCAGTAGAAGATAATGTAGCTGGAGAACCAACACATATTGAAGTAGGACTGCTGACTGCATTTACAGTTGGATTAGGATTTACGGTCACTATTTTAATATCAGAGTTAGTACATCCTGTACCGCTGTTTGTTCCTACTACGGTATAAGCAGTGGTTGTAAAAGGAGTAACTATTTGATTTGCTCCAACGAAATTCCCAGGATTCCAGGTATAACTATTTGTGCCTGTAGCTGTATTCATAGTTGAACCTCCATTACAAATTGTATTATCAGTGCCCGCAGAGACAGTAGGCAAAGGATTCACTGTTATCATAACCGTGTTGGTGGCAACACACCCATTGGCATCTGTGATCTGGATAGTGTAAGTTTGAGCGGCACTAAGATTCGCAGTAACTACTGGAGACGTGGTTGAACTCAGTCCTGTAGCTGGTGACCAGGAATAAGTATAAGCGGGTATTCCATTTACTGCTGTAATAGTTAATGTGGTATTAGCTCCGCTACAAATCGTTTGATTTCCAGTAAAAGAACTACTTATCGAAGCTGGATTTATAACATTAGCATTAGCCGTTACGGTACAACCTGACGCGTCTGTTGTAGTCATTGAATATGATCCTGCACAAAGATTAGTGATGCTCGATGTGACCGCTGAGTTCGACCAGTTGTAGATGTATGGAGCAGTGCCACCCGATGGTGTGGAAGTAATAAGTCCATTGCATAAACCAAAACATGTTGGATTTGTAGTAATCAGAGAAACGGAAGGATTAGAGACGACAGTTAGCGTGGCAGTATTTGAAATAATATTTTTGCATCCTGCATTAACGATACAACGTACGTTATTCTGGTTCATTGCCATAGCTGCCACGAATGAAAGTGTATTTGTAGTTCCATTTGTATAAGGAGCTCCGGCATTTGTAAATGTGCCAGCAGAAGCAGTTTGCCACTGATAACTAATCGGAGTTCCCCCTACAACTCCAAGATTGAATGAACCGGATTGTCCATTACATCTTGATATTGATACAGGTTGAGGTGAAATTGATAATGGGCTGCTTAGAGTTTTTACATTCAATGCGTTATTAGCTGATTGATCAACGTAAAAGAAAAAAGGTGTTCCATTTTTTCCGATAAATATGCTGACATTATTACATATACTGCTATTAAGGTTTCCGGTTCCAATTGTATTTGACCATGTAGGTACACCCGTATATTTGTAAGAAATAGCATATTGAGAGGTACTTCCATAAGCTATAAAGTAAGGCACGTCCACTGGATCCAGGTCAAGGTCAAACGAGTTCGCTGCAAAACTTAAGCCAGTGACAGGTGAACCTAACGCAGACCAGCTGGTCCCGTTAAATTTTTGAATAATAGCGGCTCCAGTGTTTTCAGAATATCCTAAATAATAATCGCCATTAGATGCAGCTTTTAGTTTAGAATTAGTTGCCGCGTTTGCTGATACAACTAATGAAGATGTCCAAATACTCCCGTTAAATTTAATAACGCTGATTCTGTTTGCAGATGTGGCATCCTGAAACGCCAATATGGGTGTATTGGTGTTGTCAAGCATAATCGAGTTATAAAATCCAGCACCGGGTGAGGCAATTCCTGATCCAACAGAAACCCAGGTTGACGAACCACTGGCCCACTTTTTAACTGTGGAAAAATTTGAGTTGGCTATATCTGTATAGGCTACATATTCATTGCCAGCAGCATCAAAATCAAGAGAAAGGTGAGCAACTGTAGAAGTTGAAATAGCCGCTCCCTGCTGAATAAGTGTGCCTCCAGATAAATAATATAGTTTTGCGACTTTTCCAGCAAGATCATCACGAAGTAATACGGATACTTTTCCGGACGAACTCACCGCTATATCCGGCTTAACAGTAGTGGATGATGTGAAACTAGTAACTAAAGTCCAGGAGGCGGCTGTTTGACCGGCGTATAGTTCAAATTTGGTACTACTTGTATTATAATTTATTGTATAAATTATACCACTTGGCGCAACTGCCATATCGGAATAGGTTGAATATAAAGCATAATTTACAGCCCCAACCTGATCAAGTGTACATTGCGAATAAATAGTTTTAGAGGAAAATAGAACGCTTGCGACTAAAAATGTCTTAAATAAAATTTGTTTCATGAAAAATAGTTGATTGATATATTCAAATGTAGACAATATATGTCAACCAACCGGTGAAATGACTTATTTAACAATTTAATTTTTAAATACTTATGAAGAAAGTCAGATCAGAAAACTTCATAACGAAGACTAATTTTTATTTAGAGAGTATCACTTTCAATTGCTTTATGAATTTAAATACATTTCTATCAAGCCTTCCGGCGCATTAAATTCAATCGTCTTCAAATCATCATCAATTTCAATAACAAAATCATCGTTAAAGGGAAGTATAATTTCTACTCCTGTTGAATGAATCACTTTAACAATTGGATTATCGGTCTTTTCGTCAATATCTGTTATGATACCAATATTTCCTAAACGTGAATCTATGATGTTGTAACCTATGAATTCGCTCAGAGATTCAGTATTTTCCAAAATAAAATCGCTTAACGCAAACGCTTTTTTTCCTACCAGCTTTTTTGAGGTGTCAATAGTATCAATAGTCTCCAGCTTTATAATATAACCTGTGTTGTTAGGCCTGCATTCTTCAATAAAATAAGGAACCTGCGAGCCATTTAATTCCAAAAACACCGATTTTATGCCTTCTTCATCAATATTAATTAATTCATTTAACCTTAAAATCACATGGCCTTTTAATCCGTGCGTTTTACTGATATAACCAATTTCTTCTGTGTTCATAATCAATCTATTGTTTTGTTACTGGTGTCAAATTTAGGTAGGGCAAGTTTATATTTTACTGCAATAATCCTAATGATAATAATAACGCTCATACTAATCATTGCTGCTAAATTTGAGTCAACATTAAAATAAAGCATGCTTGTAAATAATACAGCGCCGGCGATACACGCGGTGGCATAAATTTCTTTAGCAAAGATAAGTGGAATTTCATTGATTAATGTATCACGTATCACACCTCCAAATACAGCAGTAATCAATCCTAAGATAACAGCAGCAAAAGGGTTTACGTGATACTCTAAACTTTTTTGAACGCCTAAGATGGTATAAATACCAACCCCTACTGTATCAAACAGAAACAAAGTTCTTCTAAGTTTTATTATATAATTTTTAAATACAAGGGTGAATATAAAGGCACAAATGATGGAGATCAGAATATTTTTATCGCTCAGCCAGGAAATAGGATAGGCTCCTAACATCATATCCCTTAAAGTTCCACCTCCAATGGCAGTTAAAAAGCCCGTAAAAAACACCCCGAAATAATCATGGTAATGTTTTTTATCGCGTGCAGCTAAAGAACCGGAAATGGTAAAGAAAAAGATCCCAATAAGGTTTAACCAATAGAATAACATATAAGAGTTATTTAATAAGAGTTTTTGCTGTGTGAGATAATCTAAAAACTAATAACTTATATCTGAGTTCTTGGTGTTAATTTTTCGCCTTCCCATTTAGCTACAACAGCACTGGCTACGGCATTACCAATAACGTTAGTAGCAGAACGGCCCATATCCAATATCTGATCAACTGCTAATAATAATAATAACCCTTCCCCCGGAATATTAAACATACTTAACATACCGGCAATAACAACAAGCGAAGCCCTTGGTACACCGGCCATTCCTTTACTGGTAATTAATAAGATTAGCATCATCTGAACCTGGTCGCCCATGGACATATGGATGCCATAAGCCTGCGCAATAAATACGGTGGCAAAGGTCATGTACATGATAGACCCATCTAAATTAAATGAATAGCCAAGCGGTAATACAAAAGAAACGATACGGTTGCTGATACCGAATTTTTCTAGTTGTTCGATTGTTTTTGGCATCGCACTCTCTGAGCTTGCCGTGCTGAATGCTAATAAAATTGGTTCTTTTACATGAGATAAGAGAGAGAAAAAATTTATACGTAGTACAAGACAGATGCTAAATAATATCCCAAAAATAAAAAACAATAAACCCCCAAAGAAACAGGCCATCAGGTAAGCGTATCCACTTAAAACTTCCAAACCTTGTTGTATAACAACGGCAGTGATCGCTCCAAACACACCAATAGGAGCAAAGCTCATTACGAAGTTGGTTACCTTAAACATGATATGAGAGAGGCTGTCCATAGCTTTAATCATTGGTTTCCCAGGTTCTCCAATACTTGCGGCAGCTATACCAAAAAACAAAGCAAAAATAACGATTGGTAATATCTCGTTTTCTGCCATCACTTTAATAATACTATCAGGAACTACATGAGCGATAAAGTTTTTAGCATCCTGTGAATTAGCCTTTACACCTGCTTCAGCAGCGGCAGGAGGCAGATCCAACGCCATTACTTTTCCGGGTTCAAATAAATTAACGATTACTAATCCTAAACTTAAAGCTAGCAGAGTTGCGAACGTAAAATAGATAATTGTTTTTCCGCCGATTCTGCCAACAGATTTGAAGTCGCCGACTTTAGCCACACCCATTACTAACACCGCTAAAACTAACGGAGCAATAATCATTTTAATGAGGCGTAAAAAAATATCGCTTAATATAGAAAAGTTAGAAGCTACTTTTTTCTTGGCTTGTTTTAAATTTTCTTTATGAAGTTTATCTGTAGAAGCAATAATTTGTTTTTCGATTTCAGGACTTCCTTTAGATATTTTCTGAATATAAGATTGCTCAATCTTGGGAACATTATTGGTAATCGATTTATTGATGCCATATCCTAAGACGATACCAAGAATCATTGAAATGATTATGATGGTGATTAATCTGTTTTTTTTACTGAACATAGTTTAAATGTTATTGGTTTTGGACTTGTTTTTTGAAATATAATTTAAATCAACCTTGACGTTTTATTTCTTAAAACAAAATCTGCAATTACCAAAGCTGCCATGCTTTCTACAATTGGAACTGCCCTGGGTAAAACGCATGGATCATGTCGGCCTTTGCCTTTAATGGTTGTTTCCTTTCCTTCTTTATCAACGCTTTGTTGATCCTGCATAATAGTAGCCACAGGTTTAAACGCCACATTAAAATAAATATTTTCTCCATTACTAATGCCTCCTTGTATTCCGCCACTATGGTTTGTTGAAGTCGATATTTTATTTTCGTTGGCTGAGGTTCTCGAAGTCAACGGAACAAACTGATCATTCATTTCAGAACCTTTAAAATTTACCGAGTTAAAACCTTCTCCATATTCAAATCCTTTCACGGCGTTAATACTTAACATAGCTTTTCCTAAATCAGCATGTAATTTATCAAACACGGGTTCACCTAATCCTATCGGAGTTCCTTTAATCACGCAACTTACAATACCTCCGATTGTATCACCGGCTTTTCTGATATCTTCAATATAGCTTACCATGTGATAAGCTGATGCAGGATCAGGACAGCGAATAATGGATTCTTCTGTTTTTGAAAGATCAAGTTCTGTATATGATTTCTCTAATTTTATAGGCCCCACACGACTTACATAAGCCTGTATAGAAATGTTTAAATGATTTAAATACAATTTTGCAATAGCACCTCCCACAATCCGGCAAGCTGTTTCTCTTGCTGATGATCGTCCGCCACCACGGTAATCCCTGATGCCATATTTTTCCTGGTAGGTAAAATCTGCATGAGAAGGTCGGAAAGCATCTTTTATATGTTCGTAATCGTTTGGTTTCTGATTCGTGTTTTCTATTGTGAAGCCGATTGGATGCCCGGTTGTTTTACCTTCAAAAATCCCGGAGAGGAATTTCACTTCATCTTCTTCTTTACGTTGTGTGGTAATGTGTGATTGACCTGGCTTACGCCGCTGCAATTCCTTTTGAATAAAATCAGTATCAATGTTTAAACCAGCCGGACAGCCATCAAGTATTCCACCCAATGCTGTACCATGGCTTTCACCGAAAGTGGTTAGTCTAAATAAAGTACCAAAAGTATTGCCTGCCATAGGATTCAAAAATAGTAAAAATTATGAGAGAATGGAAGTCCGCAAGAGGGATTGAAGCGAAAAGCCCATAGCCATGAGGTACGAAGGGCGAGGACTTGCAGCGAAAAGCCCGACCCGACCAAAGGAGGGACTTGCCCAAATCTTTCAAAAAATATGAAGGAAAACTAATCAAAAATAAATACCTTGGCAATCAAAATAAATAGATGTCTGCCAGATTATTAATTAAAAATATAAAATCACTCGTACAGGTTCGCGATGCTTCAATTGTAAAAGTGAGCGGATCAGAAATGAAGGAACTTCCTTGTATTGAGAATGCCTGGATGGCTGTTGATAATGGACTTATTGCCGATTATGGATCGATGGATGATTTTCCAGGAATTGAAGATTGGAAAGGATTAGAAATTATTGATTGCGAGGGGAAATTAATTTTGCCGTGTTATGCCGATAGTCATACGCACATTGTATATGCAGGGAATAGAGAAGGAGAATTTGTAGACAGGATCAACGGATTGAGTTACGAGGAAATTTTTGCCAGAGGAGGAGGAATTTTAAATTCAGCTAAAAAGTTGGCAGAGGCAAGTGAGGATGAATTGTTTGAACAAACCCTGGTTCGGTTAAAAGAAGTGATAGGGCAGGGGACAGGAAGCATTGAAATTAAAAGTGGTTATGGATTAAGTGTTGAAAGCGAATTGAAAATGCTGCGTGTGATTAAGCGAATAAAAGAATTAGGTTCGATTCCCGTACGGGCTACTTTCCTCGGTGCGCATGCCTTGCCTTTAGAGTACAAAAATAATAAGGCAGATTATATTGAATTGATTATTAACGAGATGTTGCCGGCTATTGCCGCTGAAAAATTAGCAGATTATATAGACGTATTTTGTGAACAGAATTATTTCACCTACGAAGAAACCAAACAGATTTTAGAAGCTGGAAAAAAACATGGTTTGATTCCGAAAGTGCATGCCGAACAATTAAGTCACTTTGGAGGTATTAAAGCAGGGGTTGAATGTGGCGCTATCAGCGTAGATCATTTAGAATTTTGTAATGACACAGATATTGAATTACTAAAAAACTCAAACACAATGGCAACTGTATTGCCGGGAGCCGCTTTCTTTTTGGGCTTACCATTGCCGCCAGCGCGTAAAATGATTGATGCAGGTTTACCTATTGCCTTTGCCAGTGATTATAACCCGGGCAGTTCACCTAGCGGTAATATGAATTTTATGATGAGCCTTGGTTGCGTGCAATATAAATTAACACCTGAAGAAGTGATCAATGCTTGCACGATCAATTCTGCCTATGCGATGCATTTGTCGCATGAAGTGGGAAGTATTACCATTGGTAAAAAAGCTAATTTCTTTATTACAAAACCAATTAGTTCTTATGGGTTTATTCCATATTCTTTTGGAAGTAATTTAATTGAAAGTGTTTATTTGAATGGGGTTAAGCAATAATCAAATTTTCACTTACTCAACTGCAAATTCGGATTAAACAGAATGATAAATTCTGTTCCGGTTTTTGTGGAAGTATGTTGAATGGAGGCATCGATCTGCTCTATTAAGGAGTTAATAATTTCCAAACCAAGTGAATGAGAATTAGCAATGTCCATGTCAGCGGGCAATCCAATCCCATTATCACTGAACTTTAATTCGTAACAGTCGTCGCTTTTTTTGGAAAGGTTCACGTCAATCCTTGCAGATGAAGAGCCGTTAAACGCATGTTTAAAAGAATTAGTAATCAGTTCAGATACAATTAAGCTCATCGGTGTGGCCATATCAAGATTTAAGTCTACTTCATCTCCATTTACCGAAGACTCAATTTCATAGTAAACTTCTTTCTGGGAATCAATCAGGTCATTGAGGTGTTCTTTAAAATTAACTGTGCCAATATTTTTACCGTTGAATATTTTTTGATGTATGAGTGAGAGCGCATAAATGCGGCTCTTCGTGACCTTGAGGATTTCAATTGTTTTAGGATCAGAAATTTCATCAGCCTGAAGATTGATCAGGCTTGAAATGATTTGTAGATTATTCTTCACCCGGTGATGTATTTCTTTGATGATCAAATTTTTCTCTTCATTGGAACTAAGAAGTTCTTTGTTTTGTTCAAGTAATTCAAATGAGGCTTTGTTTTGTTTTTCAAAAATTATGGAAATAAGAAAAGTACATACGGGTACACCAATCAAACAGGCGGCGAAAAAGAAAACATCATAATGGCGATTATACTTTATCGGGAGTTGTAATTCTAAATAATTTGTAATTGCAAGCGTAATAATAATCAGGATAAAGAGAGCGGGCCAGAACCAAGAATAAAACCTTCTGCCCAGAAGTAATACAGAAATCAGTGATAGCATGATATAGGTAATCAAAAAAGGGGAATATATCCCACCAGAATAAAAGAAACTGAGTAAGGCTACCGTTAATGTGCAATTTAAAAGGTACAGATTACAGGAAAGTGTGTAGTTGATTAATTCTTTTTTAAATAAAAAAATGATTATAAGAAATAGAATAAAACCTCCCGACATGATATAGAACCCTGCTTTATAAGAGATGATAAAACAGATGATAATAAACAGGGCAGCAAACAGAGCTGTAATTCTTAAAAATGGAACCAGCAGTTTGTCTCTGTTAAAATTATTAATTAAGGTCAATTTTCTAATATTGAAATTTAAATGTTTTAAAAAAGATCAGGAACCTGGGAACAGTATTTGTACAATTCAAATAATTTTAGGGCACGATTTTTAAAGGTAGGCTTTTTCTATATATTGATAAGCGAATTTTAAAGTATGTGTGAAATAAACAAATAAAAGATTTACTCCTCACTAACCTTAACCCACATTCGTATATCAATCAACGGCCTGTCGTCTTTATTTTTGCCAACCGCCGCTATTTTATCAATCACATCCAGTCCTTCAATCACCTCTCCAAAAATCGTGTATTGACTGTCGAGGTGCGGCGTTCCTCCTATGGTTTTGTAAATGATTTTATGCTCTGGCGGAAACGAATAGTGAGGCGTTTTAGCATATTCATCCTCTACCAATTTATTTACTATTTTAAAATATACCATTAGGCTATCGTTATTTTGAGCCGCTTTAAAGGCGGTTATTTTCTCTTTTAATAAACTGTTTTCGGGTTTGTTTAAAATGTCCTCTTTTAACTTAGCAATGATCGGTTTATTGATGCGTTTCTCAAATGAAATCAAATCTTCTTCAGTTCTAACTTTGCCCTGAACAATATAAAACTGGCAGGCAGACGATGCTTTTTCCGGATTCACATCATCTCCATTTCGTGCCGCGCATAACATCCCTTTCTTATGACACAAGGTGGGCACAAATTCGGCTGGTATGGTATATTTTAAATCCCCGTCACCAAGTAATTTTGCAGGCTCCGCATGCTTGCTTTCAGGATCACCGCCCTGAATCATAAAATCCTGGATCACCCTGTGGAATAACAAACTATCATAAAAATGCTCTTTTACCAGTTTTAAAAAATTATCTCTATGCAGGGGAGTTTCATTAAATAATTTCAGTTTCACGTTTCCGTAGGACGTTGAAATTAATATGGTTTCTTTTGAAAATGTTTGAGAATACCCTTCTTTAATCATTAAAACAAGGGATAGACTCAATATTATAGACTTCAAATACATATTGGTTATTTTTTTATTATATTTGGGTACAAATATTAATCCAATATCATTAATATAAAAATAAAATGAAACTAAAATTATTTATAGCATCATTAGCGTTTGGTTTGGTCATAATGGGAATTAATACTTCCTGCCAAAAGAAAACGGATTGTAAATTAACAGTTAAAACTGTTGATGCTGCCGGAAATGTTGTAGGTGGCGCAACAATTAAATTGTTTGCAAATGTTAAAACCGCTTCTGGCTCTACAGTTGAGGCAGATTTAAAAGCCGAAGGCGTGTCTGATGCTAGCGGCGTAAGTACATATACTTTTAAACTCCCTGCAATTTTAGATATTAAAGCTGTTGCAGGTAGTTCTGTAGGAGTAGGTATTATTAAATTAGAAGAAGGTAAAGCAGTAGAAAAATCCGTTACTGTAAAATAAAATTTGAATTAATAAAAGTCCTCTTCGCACAAACGGAGAGGACTTTTTTATTTTATAAGGTTTGTATAGAACATTATGAGAGAAGCGGCAATTGACTTATAATCAAAACTGGTCTCTGCCAATTCTCTGGCTGACGTTTGCAGATTTTGTTTATGGGAATTATCAGTGAGCAAAGCTATAATAGATTTTGAAAAGTCATTGCTTGAGTCGGCAATGAGCAAATCTTTATTTTTATTATAGGGAATTCCTTCAGCTCCAATGCTTGTGGTAACAATAGCCTTGCCGTAAGCTAGGCCTTCTACTAGTTTAATCCGTAAACCACTGCCCGACCAAAGTGGAACTAACATAATATCATAATGATGATAAAATTCTGATGAATCTTTTACGTCGTTAATAATGGTTATGTTTTTAGATTCTAATTTTTTAAATCTTTCAGGCATTCCTCTTCCTGCTAAAATTAATTGAACGTCTGGCCGCTGTGCTACCAAATCTTTCCAAACAGTATTCATAAACCAATCTACTGCTTCAATATTCGGCATCCAATCCATTGAAGCAAAATGAAACAGGGTATTAGGTTGTTTCGGAAAGGACACTACCTTATAATTGTTTAAATTAATTCCGGTTAAACATGTGTAGACAGTCTTACCGGGGCAAATTTCAGAAACGTTTTTATTATCCTCATCAGTTATGGTAACAATCGCATCTACTTTATTAAAAGCATTTATTTCAAATGTTTTTAAACGTTTGTTTTGAATGTTTAGGTAAATTTTTTTTAAGAAGTTTTTTTCATTCTCAAGATGTCTTTCCCAGATTTGGTGCTCAACATTATGGCTTCTTAAAACTATTTTAGCTTTTGAAAAACGTTTAATTGTTGGTATATAAGACGCCATAAAAATGCCTTCCAATTGAATGATATCAAAGATGTTTTCCTGTAGTTTTCTTATAAGTTGTTCTTCATATTCTTTAAAAAAAAAGCGACTTACAAAATAAGACTCCGATGAAAACAAATTTTTAAAGGCTCCAAAAATAGTTGTGTCTGTGTTTTGGTATACGGAGATGTAATTTGTTTTACATTTAAAATCCCTATTAATATTTTCCTCAGGTTTAAAATGCTTTTTCGTGTTAATTGAAAGTAAGTGAAGTTGAATGCCATTATCAGCTAATCCTTCAGCCAAAGTACATATTGCAATCGAACTTCCATCATTAGCAGGATATGGAGCTTTATTACATAGTTGGAGGATTCGCATGTTCTTTTTTTCTGTTAAATAATTTTTTGATCGGATCTACATAGGATGACATATCAAAAAGTGCAGAATCTTTAGCGGCTTTAAAAGTCAGAAATATTCCAATAGGTAAGAATAACATTAAAGGAAACCATGAGCCAAATACTACAGTATAAACTTGCTGAATAACTAGATCTTCAAAAATAATGGATACAACATAATATAAAAGAAAAAACATTACTGCTACAACCACCGGCAATCCCATTCCACCTTTTCTAATAATGGCCCCTAAGGATGCGCCAACAAAAAACAAAACGATGCAGGCAAAAGAAATGCTAATTTTTTTGTGCCAGCCAATAGAATAATCCAACCGATTAATATTTTTACTAAAAATTTCATCATTTATTGAATCAATATAACTACTTGAACTTCTGACAAGGTTTTGTGCATTTTCCACACATCTTTTGAATTCATCGTTATTCAATGATCCATAAAATTGTTTGATAGGAATATGGTTCTTTGCAAATTCAGATGTCTTTAAGGTTCGTGGTACGAAATAATTTGTAAACTGATTTTGAAGATTTGTATATTTTTTTTCAATCGCAAGGTTCATCGTATCAAGTTCCTTAGCAATTTGCCATATATTCATCATTTCATGATGTCCCTGAAAAAGTGTTTCTTCAGTTTGCTTCATTTTAAAGCTACTCATGTCCACATTAACATTCAGTTCATCATAAATTAGCTGCATCAAAGGGCGTGTTCGTCTATGCTCTTCTTCTTCCATGATATCTTCATATCTGTTTCCATTATTTAATCTTATCTGAAGATAATTGGTGTCAGCAGAAGTCTTCATAATGCCGCTATCTGCATACAGTTGAATACTATTGCCTTTACCATCTGAATGATCATAAATATTTAAATTGTAAAGAGTTTGACCATCATTGCTTTTTTTTCCGACTTTAATACTGTAGCCTTCTAATTGACTGTAATAAACGCCCTCCTTAATACTTAAAGTTGGTTTAGCCTGACGGATGTCCCATAACATTCGCGCTGATTTTAAAGTAATTGCAGGCAAAACAAAATTATTGAAAACGAAAGTGAAGCCTGCTAGAAAAACAATAAAAACAAAGATGGGACGCATAATTTTGAATAATGATAAGCCTGAAGATTTCATCGCAGCTAATTCATAATTCTCTGCTAAATTCCCGAAAGTCATGATGGATGATAGCAAAACAGCCAAAGGCATAGCAATAGGGATAAACGTAAGAAAGGAGAAAAAAAAGAACTGAACCAGAAGCCATGCGCCCATTCCTTTACCAATAATATCATCCATGTAAGTAAATACATGAATCAAAAAGAAAACAAATACGCCTATAAATAAGGTTAGAAAAAAAGGCGGGAGATACGCTTTCAGTAAATAGCTATATAATACTTTTGGCTTCAATTTTTGAGGTCTAATTTAATTATATTTTTTAACGAGAAGTGTACAAATTATATAAACTTTGTTATTTTTGTAGGATATGATTAACGGAAAAAAAATAGTGGTAGTGTTGCCTGCATATAACGCAGCTTTGACTTTAAAACGTACTTATGATGAAATTCCTTTTGACATTGTAGACGATGTAGTTTTAGTTGATGATTATAGTAAAGATAATACTGCGGAAGTAGGAAAACAGTTAGGTATTAAACACGTTATTCGTCATGAAAAAAATAAAGGTTATGGTGGAAATCAAAAAACCTGTTACGATAAAGCACTGGCTATTGGAGCAGATATTGTAATTATGCTTCATCCGGATTATCAATACACACCAAAGCTTATTCATAGCATGAGTTATATTATTGCCAATGATTTATATCCGGCAGTATTTGGCTCACGTATACTCGGTAAAGGAGCTCTAAAAGGTGGAATGCCAATGTATAAATACATATTTAACCGTTGTTTAACATTGACTCAAAATATCCTTATCAACCAAAAATTAAGCGAATACCATACAGGTTACAGGGCTTTTAATCGCGAAATTTTGGAGACTATCAGTTATCATGAAAACTCTGATGATTTTGTATTTGATAATCAAATGATTTCGCAGATTTTTTATGCAGGTTTTCAAATAGCTGAGATTACCTGTCCTACAAAATATTTCCCTGAAGCAAGTTCTATTAATTTCCGACGTAGTGCAAAATACGGCATGGGAGTATTAGGAGTATCGTTTACTCACTTTTTCAATAAGCTTGGTTTGGCAAAAAGCAGGATTTATATTAAAAAAAAATAAATTAATAATATTAAATTCAGGACTATGAGAAGTACAAAAATAATATTGATGCTTTTATTAGTTATAGGAATGACATCCTGTAAATCCTGCAAGGATAAAAAATCTGAAGAAGAAGCTCCTGAAGAAACTGTTACTGTGGCGGGTGTTGAAAATACCTTGGGTTATGGCGTTTTGAATAAAGTAAAAGGTATCTGGAATGGTCCGGTTTCATCTACTACAGGCCTGGGCAGTTATCCTGAATGGATTGTAGATTTTAGGCCTAATGCTGAAAACCAAATTTCTGCAAAAAATGAACTGGATTCCTTAAATGATATTTTTATGTCATTTTTTATTGTGAAATATAATAATGATTACAAAGTAGCGTTTAGAAATGGTGGTTCTTTTGTTGGAATGAAGCGATCCTCTTACTTTTTAGCCGATAGTGTTTCCGAAACATCAACCCAGTGTTATTATAGGTTTTCTGAGATAATTAAAGGAAAAATCAGAGCTTATTCTGAGGTTATAAGGAAAGGTGATAGTTTAATTATTAAATCATACACTAATAAAACCAACACTTTGCCTTCTTCGGTTCCGCATATGTCATGGAGAGCATTACTTCAGGATACTACTGCTACAGCCGCAGCCGTAACAACTTTTGGGTTTCCTAAAAAAACAATAACCAAAGATTTTACATCTGCTTTTGTTGGAATCAGTGAATCTATTTTTTATGCGGGCTCTGGGATTCCAGCTGGTGATCCCTATCCCGAAACATCTCAACCTTATCTTGGGAAGACGACAGTGAATTATTCGCATTCAACTTCATATACACCAAATGTTAATAATAAAACTTTTTTGGTAATATGCACAAAACCTTTATTCGTTGGATTTACCATGGATCTAAAACATCGTTCTCGCTACGTAATATTGGCTGCAAACGACCTGAGTTTCACATTTAATTATATGCATCCTGGTTCTTATTATGCTTATGCTATGTATGATAAAGACGGGAATGGCGTAATTAATAGTGGTGATTGGATTAGTGGAGCAGGAACTATGTTTAACTTAGGTTCTGAGGCAACTACAACAATTAATGTTCCCATTAATTTACAAATCCCTTAAATTAAATTCAATTCTGCAACCAATTCACTGATATCTGTGCCATTTGTTAAAAGATGAGCATGTAAGCCACTTTCCCTTGCACCATTTACATGTTGCGGAGAATCATCAATAAATAGGGTTTCCTCTTTATTGAGGTTATTTTCTTTTAATACAAACGCAAAGATTTCTCTGTCAGGTTTCCGCATTCCAATTCTATTTGAATAATACACTTTTTCAAAAAACGATTCCAGGTTTTGATAGCCATGCTGCTCATATAAGATCGATTCCAGTTTTTTAACATGGGTTTCATTGGTGTTGCTTAAGAGGAACAAGCGATACTTAGATTTTAATCTGGTTAATAATTCAAGTCGGTGTTTTGGAAAATCAAGTAATAAGGCATTCCAGGCGTGAAGGATTTTCTCATAAGAAATTTCAGTCTGAATTGATTTTCTAAGTTCTGCAAAAAATTCAGACTCACTGATAGTCCCTTTATCAAATTGATCAAAAACAGGTGATTGTTGCAATTGTGTAAAAATCGATTCAAATGGCTTATTTGATATTTTATTAAATTCGTTGATTGTTCGCTCGTAGTCCAGGTTTATGATTACACCCCCCAGATCAAAAATTATATTTTTAATTTCACTCATATATTTTGTTTATGTGCTACAAATATATATTTTTGCAGCCTTATCTGTTTATACAGATCGCTCCTATAGCTCATTCGGTTAGAGCAACTGACTCATAATCAGTAGGTGCCTGGTTCGATTCCAGGTGGGAGCACCAGGCCTCAGTAATCATTTATTTACTGAGGTTTTTTTATGGTGTTTTACTAATGAAAAAATGTCTCTATCTTTTTCTGTGTTTTTTAAGTTTATCTGGTTTCTCCCAAAGCTTTAAAAAAGCATGGGAACCAGTTCAAAAAAGAATCGATAAAGGTGAATCTTTCTCTAATGCTGAGCTTAATAATTTTTTATTGAAATATGAAAAGGACCTCGATCAAAACCTTATCGAGCGCTCTATTCTTTTTGATTTTTTAGGTGGTAATGCTTTTAAAGAGGAAAGGTATGATGAAGCTGTTGGTTATTTCAATAAAGCAGTAGACATAACTAAAACACTCAACGATACGATTTACCGTGCTTTTTATTTATATGATCTGGCTTGTGTATATAATCATGTTGGTTATTACACTGACGCGGAAACCTTATTTATAAAATCACTGCCAACACTTGCTGCGGTTTATGGGCAAAGTAGTGAGCAATATACGATGAGATTTAAAGTGCTTGCAGAAATGTATGTAGAGATGGGGAATTATCCTTATGCTAAATCCATGAACGATGCTTTATTGTATTATTTCAAAACATTAAAGGGAGAAAAAGACAGGGAGTACCTGATCTGTTTAAATAATGATGCCCGCATTTCGCAAGGCATGGGTGATTATGCTAAAGCATTGGAAATATTTAAAGGTCTACTTGAAATTCACCGTTCAAAGAATCCAATTGATACGGCTGACTATATTACAACTATCAATAATACGGCTGAGGCCTATCGACTCACAGGAAATTATAATGAAGCTATTAGCCTTTTGCAAAAAGCAATTTCAATTTATAATAATAGTAGTAAAAATAATGAATTGACTTTAGCCACCATGCTCAATAATTTAGGTCTTAACTATAAAGCTATTGGGAATTATAGTGAAGCTGAAAAAGTCTATGACAAATCTATTTTGATTTATAAAAAGCTAAAACTGGATTACTCTCCTGATTACACTAATTCACTGAATAACCAGGCTGAGCTTTACCGTAATCTGGGACGTTATAAGCAAGCCTATGATTTATTGCTACAGGTGATATACATTCGTAAAAATTCGTTAGGGACAAAACATCAGAACTATGCAAATGCTTTGAACAATATGGCGTTGGTACACATTGATAATGGTTCGTATATAGATGCTGAACCGCTGCTGTTAGAGGCAAACACTATCTACAAAGAAACATTGGGGGACAATCATCCGTTTTATGCGAATGGCTTAAATACCCTTTCCATGTTGTACGCCCATTTAAAACGTTACAAAGAATCAGAGAAATTGAAATTAAAAGCTTTGGAGATAATCAAAAACACGTTAGGTGCGGACCATGAACGCTATGCCTATTTTTTAGGAGGTACTGTCACCCTTTATGATGTTTTAGGAGAATATGATAAGGCTATTGAAAATATTGAAGCCTCTAATGCCATTGTTAAACAAAAATTTGGTGATAAACATATTTCCTACATTGATGGGAGAAATAACCTCGCTTATTTTTTTTGGAAGAAAAAAAAATATAAGAAGGCTGAGCTACTGTTTTTGGAGTCGTTGAATGCTTATAAGGAGCAGTTTGATAAATACTTTGAAAGTATGAGTGAGGCTGAACAGCTTTCTTATTATAATATATTAGGAAATCGTTTTGATAATTTCAATAGTTTCGTAATCAGTTATACTAAATTATTTCCTAAAGAAAACCATAATGAATTAGTTGCGACTTGTTTCAATTACCAGTTATTCATTAAATCGCTTTTACTCAATAAAAGCATAAATACACGGAAAAATATTTTGAATAGCAATGATACTGCTTTGGTAAACAGTTATAACCGATGGATCAGTATTAGACAGCAACTGGCAGGAAAGTTCCGCGACCTTGATTTCCAGGGAAGTTATTGGGATATGGCGCAATTGGAGGAAGAATCCAACAGGCTGGAGCAATTCCTCAAAAATAAAAGTTCCTTATTCGCGCCAACTGATTCAAAAACGTATAAGGATATTCAATCTAAATTAAATGCTACTGAAGCCGCCATTACTATTATACGGGAGGACATTAAAACAAGCGATAGCAGTTCTGTTGTAGAGTATGTAGCTTTGGTATTAAGAAAAGATCTCGCTTATCCTTCTTTGATTCGAATCAACAAAACCAAAGAATTTGAAAGTGATTATATCATTGATTATATCAATAAGATTTATGACAGGGAAGAAGACCTGTTATCATACAACCGCTTCTGGAAGTCTTTTACTGCTCACTTAACGGGAATTACTAATATTTATCTGTCAACAGATGGTATTTACAATCAGGTGAATTTATATACTTTAAAAGATCCTGTTACTAAAAAATATGTTCTCGATCAGTTTAATATCAGTATTGTGCCAAATCTGAATTATATATTTAATGAAATTAAAAGTAATCCCTCAAATAATGCTGAGCTATATGGTTTTCCCGATTATGAATATGATTTTTCAAAAAAAGTAAGTGTTCCGGTTGTTACTGAGGCACTTGCCGTGAATCGTTATGGAGCTGCAAAATTAATCCCTTTGCCCGGTACAAAAACTGAAGTTGAAAATATTTCCGCTTACCTGAGTGAGGTAAAATGGAATGTAAATGTTTTTCAAAAAGAGAAAGCTTCAGAAGAACAATTAAAAAAAACATTCTCTCCAAAAGTGCTTCACATTGCAACTCATGGTTTCTTTTTAAGTGATGTAGATAATGATGATAAAAGTATGATGGGTTTCGAATCGACGAAACTTAAAATGAATCCTTTACTCAGATCAGGTATTATGCTGGCTGGTGCTTCAGCTGTGGCCAAAGATACAAGTAATAGTAGTGTAGAGCAGGACGGAATCTTCACTGCATATGAAGCATCATTGTTAAATTTAAGCAATACAGATCTGGTAGTTCTTTCAGCCTGCGAAACGGGTTTAGGTGTTGATTTAAAAAATCAGGGCGTATATGGTTTGCAAAGAGCATTTTACATTGCGGGCGCAAAAAATTTAATCATGAGCCTGTGGCAAGTAGATGATGATGCAACAATGATACTGATGAGTGAATTTTATAAAGAATGGGGATTAAACCCCACGCAACCAAACATTACAAGCGCTTTTAAAAAGGCACAACGTGAAGTAAGAAAAAAGTATCCACATCCTTATTACTGGGGCGCTTTTACTTTACTTGGAAATTAAACCATCTGCAATAATGAAATTAAAAGGCCTGCATCATATTGCGATTATTTGTTCTGATTACGAACGATCAAAGTTATTTTACACAAGTGTTCTGGGTTTTGAAATAATCGGGGAAGTATACCGCACAGAAAAACAGTCCTATAAATGTGATTTGTCATTAAATGGTGATTACCTGATTGAGCTCTTTTCTTTTCCCGATCCAAAACCAAGGCCAACACAACCCGAAGCAATGGGTTTACGACATATTGCATTCAGCGTGTATAATATTAACGAAGCCATAAAAGAGTTACAAAAAAAACAAATTATTGTTGAAACTTTCAGGGTAGACAAACATAGCGGTAAGAGGTTTACTTTTTTCAGAGATCCGGATGACTTGCCGATTGAATTATATGAAGTTTAGTTAAGCTGAATCTTGGTATTACGTAAATGCAGAACAGTATTATTTCTTAGTTTTGTATTGCATCATGGATCGGAAAATCTTTTTAAAAACATTGGCACTATTGCCATTAGCGGGAATGAGTATGAAACTGGAAGAATTAAATAAATTAACCAAAACATTTGGCCGAACTGATAAAATGCCTGTGTTATTTGTAGGTCACGGTAATCCTATGAATGCAATAACGGATAATGTTTACAGTCAAACCTGGAAATCAATAGGAGAAAAACTTTCCACTCCAAAAGCTATCTTGTGTGTGTCAGCGCATTGGTTAACTAACGGCACTGCCGTTACCATGGTTGAACATCCAAAGACCATTCATGATTTCGGCGGATTCCCTGAAGAGTTGTTTGCTGTGCAATATCCAGCTCCAGGAGCAGTAGATTATGCAAAAATGACAATTGAAAAGGTGACTTCAACAGTAGTACATGAAGATTTTGAATGGGGTCTTGATCACGGCGCATGGTCGGTACTTAAGCATATGTATCCTAAGGCAAATATTCCGGTGTTTCAGATGAGCATTGATTACTCAAAGCCACCGCAGTACCATTTTAATTTAGCAAAAGAGTTGTATGCATTGCGAAGCAAAGGTGTGATGATAGTAGCAAGTGGGAATGTAGTACACAATTTAGGACTTATTAGTTGGGATGGAAAAATAAAAGCCTATGATTGGGCTATGGAATTTGATGGCCTCGTAAAAAAAAGTATTGAGGATAATAATTCCATACCCTTGATTGAATATCAAAAATTAGGAAAGATTGCAACATTGGCGCATCCAACTAATGATCATTACCTGCCATTGATGTATGCTTTAGGATTAAGAGATGATGCTGATCAGTTTCAATTCTTTAATGATACAATGGATATGGGATCATTAAGTATGCGCAGTGTAATCTTTAGTTAAAAATAAAATTACATTTGTGGAACGTGTACACTGTTGAAATTATATTCTATAATTGTTCCAGATCACTGAGATAATCTTGCTGTAGGTCTTCGTGAAGAGCGTTAATTAAAGTTCTAATCTTTTTAAGTTGTTGCTCATACATATTCACCAATAATTGGCTGTTATGATAACGGATTCCTGAGCCCTTCATTTTCTTACAAAAATAAATATGTAGCTCTGCGGCCAAAGCCTTATCTGATATATACCGACAATATTTAGTTATGATTCTTAGTAATTTCCTGAGACTTTTTTTTACAAAATATAAATTAGACTGTGTTTTTAATTCCTCAAAGTGTTCATCAATTTCCTTTTTTACTCCGGTAATAAAATTGATTTTATCGTGAGCTTCGAATAAGAGATAGTCCAGGAGTTCCTTATTGTCTTTCTTGTATTTTGCAAGAGTAATACATAACTCTGCCAACTGCTTTGGAGGCAATTCGTATAATTCTTTTTTTAGTTCATGAAGTGTGGCAGTTTTCATTGGTGTAAATATACCTGATTCAAAATTAATTGCATTTATCCGATTATTTTTTTTGGTTTGTTTTGCTAAATTGTTTTTTGTACATTTATTTTAATAAATAATTATCATATGAAAAAACATTTATTTTTTATCCTTTTATTTTCGGGCTTAATTAACACACTTACTTCGCAGGTGGACTATAAGGATGTTGCAGGTATTTTTTATGCCCGTTGTACAAGTTGTCACCATACAGGTGGTTCGGATTATCCATTTATGAATTATACTGAGACTGCGGCAATGTCTTCAATGATTGACTATAATTTGCAAAATAATATCATGCCGCCATGGAGTGCTGATACTTCTTATACACGATTTCAACACGAACGAATTATAACCAGCTCTGAAAAACAAAAAATTCTTAACTGGATTTCCGGTGGCGTTGTAAAAGGTGACACAACTTTAGCTCCTGCCCCTCCTGTTTATACAAATGGTTATCAGTTAGCTGGCAATGCTGACCTCACTTTAAGTATTGGATCATTTACCAGCACTGCTGTATCTTCCGATAAATATTATTGTTTTTCTCTTCCGTCGGGTTTAACTCAGGATCGGATTATCAGAGCTTTTGAGATAGTTCCGGGTCATCCTACAATGGTTCACCACGCAGTACTTACAGCAGATACAACGGGGAATTATACGAGTGACCTTTCAGGATCCTGTTATAACATTGCCGGTAATTTAGGTATTGGAACTTATGCTCCAGGTTCATCGGCCACTATTTTTCCGAGCCAAAGTCCGTTGAAAGCAGGAATGGTTTTAAAAGCCGGTTCAAAAGTTATTATTCAATTGCATTATCCTGCTGGAAGTGCAGGTGAAGTAGATAGTACCAAAATAAGATTATATTTTTACCCGGTTAACGAAACAGGAGTAAGAAGAATTTATACATCAACTCCTTTACAGAACTGGTCGATGGTTATTCCTCCCAATCAAATTATATCCTATGACGCTTATTATCCGTCAGCTTCATCTTCATTACCAGTTGGGTTATCGGCTTTTGCAGTAATGCCACATTCACATCTGTTATGCAAAAGCATTATATACTATGCAGTTAAACCAGGTATTGATACTATAAAATTAGTGCGTGTTAACAAATGGGATTTTGAATGGCAGGACTATTATACGTTTAAAAAACTAGTGAAAATACCAGCAGGATATAAAGTGTACTCTAAACATGTTTATGATAATACAGCTGCAAATCCAAATAATCCTAGTAGCCCTCCGGTTACTGTTTATGCAGGTACAGGTACTATGGATGAGATGTTATTTGATGGTATGATGTATTTAATTTACCAGCCTGGAGATGAGTTGATCGACATTGAAACTATTATCAACAACGACACTCTCTTAAATTCGAATATAGTAACAGATATTAAAAATTACGGAAATGAAAGTGCACTGATTAATTCAGTTGCCTATCCGAATCCTTTTACAAGCTCTGTTGCTATAAAATATATGCTTAAACGTTCTGCTGATATCAGTATTGAGATCAGGGATGTTTTGGGCAGAAAAGTATATTCTGTTAAGCCTGTAAACCAGACGGAAGGCTATCATGAATTGAATTGGGATGGGAAAGATGCACTTGGAAACAAAGCATCTGCCGGAATCTATTTCTACACTATAAAAGCCGGTGATTATTTGTTTGAAAACAAAATCGTTAAGCAGGACTAATCAAAAAACCTCCCTGATTTTCAGGGAGGTTTTTTTATGTTTTAATTAAGCAAACACTGTTGCAATATCATTCTCAATCTTTTTCGGTCGTTTACTATGTGCATCCAGTAAATACCAGGTCGTTTTTATTTTTGCAATAATTATTCCGGTTCCAACCTCACAAATATTTACGTATCTGTCTGATTGTGCTCCACGAGGGTCTGTAACCCATGTTAAAGCAAATAATTTTGTATTCAGGAGAGCTGATTTCAAATAATCAATCTCATGTCTGCTCACCACCCAAAGTAAGTCAGTTTTCATGTGATCTGTAGCCACTGAATTCCAATGAGCGCTAGCAATGTCTTGAACCCATTTTAAGTAAACAATATTATTGACATGGCCGTTTTCATCAATATCTTTTTCATTTACAGTAATTGGCCTCTCAAATGTTTTAAAATCCATAATGTATTGTTAAAAAAGTAAAGATAAAGGATTTGACAAACCCAAGACTGGTTTTAGACGTATATTGTTTATATGAAGCGGCTGTTAATTTTACTGATTTTTATTTATTCTAATTTCGAAATAGTTTCTCAGGTCAAAGATACTTTGGCTGCAATCGATAAACTGGAGAATTACATTCGCCTTCAGTATGACAATGATTTTTTCAGCGCAACTGATCGCTATTATACGCAAGGGATCAGGTTAACATTTGTGCATCCGGTTGTAAGGTATTCTCCGTTGTCTTATGCCCTGATTAGACTGAATAAGAATGCATTAAACTATTATGGTTTGCAAATTGAACAGGATTGTTTTACGCCAAAGAGTATCCGCTATGATACATTGAATTACCTCGAACGGCCTTTTGCAGCAACATTTTTCGTTACACATTCCTTAAATTCGTTATCAACTGATAAGAAGATGGCGATGCAAACTCAGGTTGATCTTGGTCTGATTGGACCCTGTGCGAGATGTGAAGATGAACAAAAAGCTATTCATAGATCATTGGTTAATATTCAGCCACTTGGCTGGGAAAATCAAATAAAAACCAATTATTTAATCAACTATAATGTAAAATTTGAAAAAGGATTGTTCAATAAAAAGAAGCGTGAAATTATTGGGCATACAGCTTTAAGGGTTGGAAGTTTTTATACAGATATTTCAATTGGTTTAACAGCACGAATGGGTTTTTTTAGTCCCTATTTCAGTAACATGGGAATGGATAAATATGCCAGACACAGAAAATCTAATTTTCAGTTTTATGGAATTTTAAAAGGTAATGTAAAAGGAGTAGGGTATAACGCTCCTTTGCAAGGTGGCTTATTTAATGATCAATCCATTTATACTATATCAAATTCCAGAATTACGCGAACAGTTGTAGAGGGAATGGCCGGGTTTGTTTTTACCTATAAACGCATTGGATTGGAGTATAGCAAATTTTATTTAAGCCCTGAATTTAAAGAAGGCCTTGAACAACACTGGGGAAGATGTGTGATTACATTTTGTTTCTAGTTTAAAGAGATATTTCATCAAAGTTATTTAGACAAAAAAGCCAGACATTAAACAAATGGCTGGCTTTTTTAAATTGTAATAAATTTGCTATTTCTTTTTAGCAACAGTCTTCTTAGCTGCTACCTTTTTTGGAGTCGTTTTTTTGCTGGCTGCTTTTTTTACAGCGGTCTTTTTAGCAGTTGCCTTATCCGTAGTTAGTTTAACAACTTTCGCTTTTTTTGTTGTGGCTGAGGCTCTCGAAGCCCCCTTCTTAGCGCCTTTCTTATCAAAAGCTTTTGGTACCTGTGCAATGATCATCGCTTTTACTTCGTCCAAGGTTAATGCTGCTAATTCATCTGGCGTAAATTTACCGCCACCATTTTTAATAAGTTTCAGCATTAATTTACCAAATTTAATTTGCGGACCCCAGCGTGCATTTTCAACAGAGATCTTTTCTTCCGGCCAGTTTTGGATATAACGGTTGGCTTCTTTCTCTAATTTTTTATCTATTAATTCTTCAATATCTTTTTGAGATAAATTGTCAAAATCATAAGCCCTTGGTACGTTAATAAACATCCCATCGTATTTAATAAACGGCCCAAAACGACCTTTGCCTTTGGTTACCCCCTTATCCTGATAATGAGCCACAGGAGCATCGGCCTCCTCTTTCTCTTTAATGATTTCAAGGGCTTTCCCCATGTCAACCGTTAACGGGTCAATGGTTCTTGGAATGGAAATAAAAGCTTCGCCCAATTTAATGTAAGGTCCAAAACGGCCAACAGCCACAATTACTTCCTGACCATTGTATTCGCCTAATGTCATTGGTAATTTAAATAATTCCAGAGCTTCCTCCAAAGTAATTGTTTCAATACTTTGGGTTCTTCTTAAACTCGCAAATTTTGGTTTTTCTTCAGATCCTTCAATGGTTTCTCCAATCTGTGCTAATGGGCCAAAACGACCAACCCTTACACTTACTGGTTTTCCACTAACAGGATCAGTACCTAATATTTTTTCTCCACTGGCACGTTCACTATTTTCGGTAGTCGTTTCAACTGTTTTATGAAATGGCGTATAAAATTCCTGTAGCATTTTTTGCCAGTCCAGATTTCCTTCCGCAATTTCATCAAATTCTTCTTCGACTTTTGCGGTGAAATTAAAATCTAAAATGGTTGGAAAATATTTCAAAAGGAAATCATTCACCACCATTCCAATATCAGTTGGAAATAATTTTGATTTTTCCGCTCCTGTATTTTCAGTTTTTATGTCTTTGGATAAATTTTGTTTCACCAAAGTTAACTGAACATATTCTCTTGGGTTTCCTTCTCTGTCAGTCTTCTCTACGTAATTACGTTTTTGAACTGTACTAATTGTTGGGGCATAAGTAGATGGACGGCCTATGCCAAGCTCTTCTAATTTTTTTACTAAACTAGCTTCAGTATAACGTGCCGGGTGATGCGTAAAACGTTGAGTCGCTGAAATTTCCTGGCTTTCTAATGTTTCGCCAACTTTCATTGGAGGTAACATAGATGAATTATCTTCATCTGTGTTTTCATCGTCAGTCCCTTCCATGTAAACTTTCAGGAAACCGTCAAATTTTAAAACTTCACCTTGTGCTACAAATAATTCTGTTGCTCCACTGATCTTAACTTTAGCAGTTGTTTTTTCAAGTTCCGCATCACTCATTTGTGACGCGATAGTTCGTTTCCAGATAAGGTCGTACAAACGCTGTTCATTGCGTTCTCCGTCAATTACAGTGCGGTTAATATAGGTAGGACGGATAGCCTCGTGAGCTTCCTGTGCTCCTTTACTTTTCGTTTTGTATTTCCGCGGGTTATAATATTTTGCACCGTAGTTATCATTAATTTCTTTATTAGCCTGATCCATGGCTGTTTCCGATAAATTCACTGAATCAGTTCTCATATAGGTAATCTTACCGGCTTCATATAAGCGTTGGGCAACCTGCATGGTTTGAGCAACCGAAAAACCTAATTTACGTGCTGCTTCCTGTTGTAGTGTAGATGTTGTAAAAGGTGCAGCTGGTGAGCGCTTCGCCGGTTTGGTTTCTAAACTCTCAATGGTATAGGAAGCTACTTTACATTTTTCTAAAAAAGCCTGGGCCTCGGCTTCAGTAATATATCGTTTATCTAATTCTGCTTTTAAAATTCCTGTACCAACTTTAAATAAAGCGGATACTTTATAAGCGGAGGTTGATTGAAATTTTTGAATTTCTCTTTCACGCTCTACAATTAACCGCACGGCTACTGACTGTACGCGGCCTGCTGATAAACTCGGACGGACTTTGCGCCATAAAATCGGTGACAATTCAAACCCTACTAAACGGTCTAAGACACGGCGGGCCTGTTGAGCGTTTACTAAATTAATATCGATTTCACGCGGATTATCAATTGCTTTTAAAATAGCAGGTTTGGTGATTTCATGAAAAACAATGCGTTTTGTATTTTTTTTTGTTAATCCTAATGTCTCGTATAAATGCCAGCTGATAGCTTCTCCCTCACGATCCTCATCGGAAGCGAGCCAAACCATATCGGCTCCTTTTGATAATTTTCTTAATTCGGCTATTACTTTTTCTTTATCCGGCTGAACCTCGTAGGTCGGAGTGAAGTTGTTTTCAATGTCCACACCAAAGCCTTTCTTTACCAAATCCCGAATGTGACCGAAACTTGATTTCACGATAAAATCCTTTCCTAAAAATCCTTCTATGGTTTTTGCTTTAGCGGGGGACTCGACGATTACTAAATTTTTTGCCATGTATATATATGTATAGAGAAGTTAAAGTTCCATTTTAAATTCAAAAGGAGTCAATTTTTAAGGATTTTCGTTTTAAAAATGATATTAATTCTCCTGAATTTTGCTGCAAAGGAAAAAAATTTAATCCGAATAAACCTAATTTTTATTTTGAATGAAGGTAAACAGCATGTTAAATAGCATATGTTTTACGATTCAACTTTCTGATAATTAGACTTTTAATGGATAAGAAAAAAAAATCGATTTTGATACGCAAAAAATGTCTAACGTGTCAAAATGTCATAACAAAGGCTTATCTTTGCGTTTTTATTAAGATCCATGGAGAATAAAATAATAGACGAATCCAAACAAGGAGAGGCATTAGTTGTTGAGTCAAAAAATATAGGCGGAAAAAAAATGTTTTTGGAAAGCTATGGCTGTCAAATGAATTTTGCTGACAGTGAGATTGTCGCCTCGATTTTAATAGATAAAGGATATACAACCACAACTGATTATAAAGAAGCAGATCTTATTTTTGTAAATACCTGTGCTATTCGCGAAAATGCAGAATCCCGTGTTCGTCAGCGTTTATACGATTATAAAAAAGTAAAAAAGACTAACAAAAATTTATTGATTGGTGTTTTGGGCTGTATGGCTGAACGTTTGAAACATCAGTTCCTGGAACAGGAAAAATTGGTTGATATGGTTGTTGGTCCTGATGCCTACCGTGATTTGCCCAATTTAATTGCAGTTGCTGAAGGTGGTCAACAAGCCATCAATGTTATTTTAAGTAAAGAGGAAACCTACGCGGATATTTCTCCTGTTCGTTTGGATCATAATGGTGTGAGCGCGTTTGTGAGTATCATGCGTGGTTGCGATAACATGTGTAGTTTTTGTGTCGTGCCATTTACAAGAGGTCGTGAAAGAAGCCGCGAGCCTGAAACTATTGTTCGTGAATGTAAAGAAGCATTTGAAAGTGGGTACCGCGAGGTGACCTTGTTAGGGCAGAATGTGAACTCTTATTTGTGGAGCGGTGGTGGATTAAAAAAAGAAACCTTAACCGATGAACAAAAAGCAAACTCAACAACTTTTGCTGAACTGTTGGAGATGGTTGCGTTGATTCATCCTGATCTTCGGGTGCGTTATTCTACATCACATCCAAAAGATATGGGAGATGATGTATTGCATATGATGGCTAAGCACGAGAATATTTGTAAATATGTTCATTTGCCAGTGCAAAGTGGAAATAGCGATGTGTTGCATAAAATGAATCGTGGCTATACACGCGAATGGTATTTGGATCGTATTGCGGCAATTCGTCGTATTATGCCGGATGCTGGAATTAGCGCAGATATTATAACAGGATTTTGTGGTGAAACAGAAGAACAGCACCAGGATACTTTATCCTTAATGGAGGCTGTACAGTATGAATTTGCCTATATGTTTTCTTATAGTGAGCGTCCTAAAACATTAGCGGAACGTAAATATGAAGACGATGTTCCGGCAGAAGTTAAAAGCCGCCGCTTAACGGAGATCGTGGATATGCAGCGTAAGCATAGTGAGATCAGAACCAGGCAAGGTCTTGGAAAAACATACAGAGTGTTGGTAGAAAATGTTTCTAAAAAATCTGCAGACATGATGAGTGGACGCAATACACAAAATACCGTCGTTGTTTTTCCGAAAGGAAATTTAAAAAAAGGCGATTATGTAAATGTATTGATTACCAATTGCACTAGCGGCACGCTGATTGGTGAATGTGTGTAAAATTAAATTTAATGTCAGTTCGAGCGTAGTCGAGAACTATTATGAAATTTATTATAAATCAAAAAAATGAATCTTCAAGACACAAAACAACGTTTCGGCATCATAGGTAATAACCCATTATTAGAAAGGGCCATAGACATTGCCAGGCAGGTTGCACCAACAGATTTAAATGTTTTAATTAACGGTGAAAGTGGAACAGGTAAAGAAGTTTTTCCTCAGATCATTCATCAAAACAGTGTTCGTAAGCACGGACAATATATTGCTGTAAACTGTGGTGCCATTCCCGAAGGAACAATCGATAGTGAATTATTCGGGCACGAGAAAGGCTCTTTTACAGGAGCGCATGAAGCTCGTAAAGGTTATTTTGAAGTTGCGGATGGAGGAACTATTTTTTTAGATGAAGTAGGGGAGTTACCGTTAACGACCCAAGCCAGGTTACTGCGTGTTTTGGAAACAGGAGAATATATCAGAGTAGGTAGTAGCAAGGTTCAAAAAACAAATGTGCGCGTTGTTGCGGCTACCAATATTAATTTTACCACAGCTATTGAAAAAGGAAAATTCAGAGAGGATTTATATTACAGGTTAAATACTGTTCCAATTAATTTACCACCCTTGCGCGAGCGCAAAGATGATATTTATTTATTGTTCCGGAAGTTTGCTAGCGATTTCGCAACTAAATACAGGATGCCTGCAGTGAAGCTTTCTTCGGATGCTGAACAGGCTCTTGTAAATTATTACTGGCCCGGTAACATCCGTCAGTTAAAGAATATCACTGAACAGATCTCCATTATTGAGAAAGAAAGAGATATCAGTTTGGATAGTTTACTGCAATACCTTCCAAATTATCAGGCAAACACTTTGCCTATATTAACGCATGGTGCAGGTAATGCTGCAGGCTCAGATATGAATGAACGAGACCTTTTGTATAAGGTGTTGTTTGATATGAAAAAAGATTTAAATGACTTGAAAAAAGTTGTGCATGATATTGTTCAGGGTGGAGGCGGTTCTATGAGCAATTTATCTTCTGATGATTCTCAGGTTATTGAAAGGTTATATAATCCTGAAAGTAATTTTCCGGTTGTTTCCGGTAGCGGAGATCATAAAGTCCATAGCCCCATTATTGTTAAAGAATCAGTTAACGGATACACACAACCAATCGTTGTTGAAGAATCATTATCTCTGCAGGATAAAGAAATTGACATGATCAGAAAAGCATTAAAAAAGCATAAAGGCAAACGTAAATATGCAGCCCAGGAACTTGGGATAAGCGAGCGAACTTTATATAGAAAAATTAATGAATATAATGTCGAAGAATAATATGTCAAAGAGATGCAGCTTATTGGTTTTGCTTTTTGCAGCTTTGATTTCAAATGCACAGATAATACCAACCTATGAAACGTTTACTTTAAAAAACGGATTAAAAGTATACCTGTTACAGTACGGTAATATTCCTGCTATTAATGTGAAACTAGCTTTAAATACTGGTAAAGTCAACGAAGCACCAGGGCAACAAAACTATAGTGCATTAGTTTCAAATGCAATCCTTATGGGTAATTCTAAATATGATTTAGAGACGCAGTCTAACAAAGCATTTGCTTTAGGCACTATGCTATCGGCTTCTTCTACTAATGATAATACCATAGTGGAAATGAATATTTTAAGTAAAGATCTTGATGCAGGAATGGATCTGATGTCTGCCGCTGTTTTAACCCCTGTTTTTCCAAAAGAAAAAATTGACCTACTGGTTTCTCAGAGTGTTGATTTTAACAGTCCTACAAAAATGGATATTGGAGAACTTTCCTCAGTATTTAGCGATTATTTTATTTATGGCTTATCTAATCCATTGGGACGTTATTTCTATAAAACACAAATGCAAAAAATTACTCCTAGTATCATTAAAGAGTATTATGATTTTAATTTTACTCCGAAAAATGCGAACTTAATTATTTGCGGTAGTTTTGATGTAACAGCTATTAAGCCCATAATTGAAAAATATTATGGCGCATGGAAATCAGCTATGGGAAATGCAAACGGAGTAAGTTTGGATGCTATTAGTATTAAGAAAAGAGATATCGGTTTTATTAATAGAAATGGCGCCACGCAGTGCGCCTTGCAATGGAATAAAATTTCTCCGGCGTTAAATGATAAGGATCAGTTGGCGTTTGCTGTAGCTAATACGATTTTTAATGAAGTATTATTTAAAGAGATTCGTGAAAAGGGAGGGAAGACTTATGGGATTGGAAGTTTGCAAAGGGCGAGTAAATATTCAAATACGTTTGCTATATCATGTTCTGTGAGAAGTGAAGAATTGATTAATACTATTGATTTATTTGACAAGACATTAGCGTCTTTTTTTACCACTCCAATTTCTGAAACAATATTTAGGGAATCAATTTATAAAAGAACAATTGGTATAAAGAGAATGGAGAGTCCGGAAGAAATTTCTTCCTTTTATAATCCATTGGTATATAATTTTGAAAAGAGAAAAAACATTATCAATGATTTAAATAACTTAACCCTTGAAGATGTAAATAAGGTCATTAAAAAGTATTTTGCTCCAGATGTTTATAAACTTGTAGTGTCAGGTGATGAGTCTAAGGTTACAACTCAACTAACAAAAATTAACAGTTTGCATAGGTTTACTTCATTTGATATCGAGAAAGATAACGAATAATTATTATTTTTAAAATCTTAAACTAATAATTATGAAGACTTTTAAAATTGCCTCCCTTGCTGCAGTTATACTTATTATAGCTGCTTGTCATTCAAAAAAGAAATCAACCAGCACTGTGTCCGAGACTCCTGCCGCACCTGTGAAATCAACTACCGGTATTTTTTTACCGGGTGAAGATGAATTAACAGCAGTGAAAATAAAATTTCCTGACGCTACGTTACCCGTGTTAACCGAAGGGCATTCAATTTATACAGGTGTATGCACTAACTGTCACACAACAAAAAGTATTTACAGGATCGCAGAAGATAGATGGCCTGCGATTATTGATAATATGTCTGCGAGATCAAAATTGACAGCTCCTCAAAAAGATGCTTTAACCAAGTATGTTTTTTCTATTAAGGCAACACAACCTAAATAATAGTATGAAACGCAGTGAGTTATTGTTAGAAGAAGTTAAGCAGGAAGCTGAAGCTACCAGAAATTTATTAGCACTTATTCCATTCGAAAAAGCGGACTTTAAGCCACATGAAAAATCTATGACTCTGTTGCGTTTAGCAACACATGTCGCTGAAATTTCAGGTTGGTGGAAAGAATGTTTACTCGATGATGAATTGGATTTTGCAAAAGGTGATCAAACACCTAAGGCATATAATTCGACTGCTGACCTTGTTGCACTTCACGATAAGCATATACAACAAGCCGAAAACATATTAAATCAAGTTGCTGATGAAGAATTTGCCAAACCATGGACCATGCGTGCCGGTGATACCATCTTTTTTACACAACCAAAATCTCAGGTAGTAAGAACCTGGTGTATGAATCATTTGTACCATCATCGTGGACAGTTGACGGTTTATTTAAGATTATTAAATATTCCTCTCCCGGCAGTTTATGCCACAACAGCTGACCTTGAAGGTAAATAAATAGTTATAATGAACGAGGCGCTTCTTCATACCATTTGGAAATATAAACTTTTGGGGCAAGCAAATTTTATTGGTTCTAAACACGAAAATATTGAAGTCATTTCAATAGGTGAGCATAATCAGGATTCCGGTCCTGATTTTTTTAATTCAAAAATTAAGATTAACGATATTGTGTTAGCCGGGAATGTTGAAATTCATGTTCGAACTTCCGACTGGTTAAAGCACAACCATCAGAATGATAAGGCTTACGACAATATAATATTGCACGTGGTTTACGAGCATGATAAAGAATTGGCTCAAAATAAACTGTTTAATGTTTCCGTTTTAGAATTAAAAAACATAATCAAGCCTGAATTGCTAAAACAATATGAAGAATTGCAATTGTCAAAAAAATCCATAGCTTGTGGAAAATCTATTAACAAGGTTCCGGATCTCAAATGGAAATCCTGGATCGATCGTTTAGCTATTAGCAGACTAGAGCAAAAAACTGATTATATAGACCATATATTCGAATTTGTAAATCATAATCATGAAGATGCATTATACTTGTTGTTTTTCAGAAACTTTGGCTTTAAAATAAATAATGACGCATTTGAACTGCTAGGGAAATATTTGAAATATTCATTGCTTAAAAAACACGCGGATAATGCTATTCAAATAGAAGCGCTCTTGTTTGGAACAGCCGGATTACTCGAAGAATTGTTTCATGACAAATACCCTACACAGCTTCAAAATGAATTTCAGTTTTTAAAGCATAAGTATCGATTACAGGTTTTAAAAAAGGAACAATGGAAATTTTCAAAAACAAGGCCGGTAAATTTTCCAACAATAAGAATCAGTCAGCTTGCAGCTTTAATTGTCAAACAATTATCGTTATATCATTTGATTGAACAAAAGCCTAATCTAAAAGCCATAAGAAATTATTTTGAATGTGAGCCAAACACCTATTGGAAACGACATTATAAATTTGATGTAGAAACAGAAGAAAGTTCAAGGCTTTTGGGCGATACAGCCGTACAATCTATTGTGATTAACACTGTTGTTCCTTATTTGTTTTTTATGGCAAAGCACAGTAACAAAATTGATCTTATAGAATACGCACTTGATTTACTGTCGCAATTGCCACCGGAAGTTAACACTAAAACAAAAATGTTTATTTCCCTTGGGGTTAAAACGGAAAATGCTCTAGAGAGTCAGGCTCAGATTCAACTTCTGGATAACTTTTGCTCGCAGAAAGCCTGCCTTCAATGCCAGGTAGGGGAATATTTACTCAAAAGTTCTTAAAAAAATAAATGGAATGAAAGTATTTTAATACCTTTGAAGATAATGGTAGATAAAATCAGATATTGGTTTGAACAAAAAGCGTTCGGTGTCTGCGAATGGTGGGGTAAAAAACTCGGAATCACGACTACACATATTCGTATGTATTTTATCTATCTTTCCTTTTTCACTTTTGGGTCTCCCATTATCATTTATTTTATGATGGCTTTTATTTTAGAACATAAAGAAAGCTTTAAGCCAAGTAATTATCGCCGTCGTAGAAGTGTGTGGGATTTGTAAATTTCTTTAGTAGAGTGTAATTCAATTGGTTTGTTTAAGATGGTAATCTCATTTTAGGAATTGAGTCCTAAATAGGAAGATTTCTTTTTTCTATTTGCCGATAATACTCTCGTTTTTAACAATTATAAATCAGTTTTGGACTGTTAATTGTATTTCATTTTCTGATTTTTTTACATAAATTTAACTTTTTGGAAAAATTATAAACATCCGTCTTTTAAAAACAAAAGACATAATTTTTCCATACTAAAAACATTATAAAGAACAGAATATGAAAAAATTACTTTTTACTTTTTTAATCTCTTTTACTATAGTTTCATACGGACAGGCTCCACAGGAAATTAGTTATCAAGGTGTTGCCAGAAATGTGAGCGGATCACTGTTATCCAATCAGAACATTGGGATCAAATTGGATTTGCACATGGGAAGTTCCGGCGGAGCAGTTGTATTCTCAGAGTCACATAACAAAACAACTAATGCATTTGGTTTATTTACCTTAGAAATAGGCTCAGTAAATAACGCAGCTTTTACTGCGATCAATTGGGCAAATGGCCCCTATTTTTTAGAGGTATCAATGGATCCTGCGGGCGGAAGTGCTTACACTTCGGTTGGTACGCAACAATTTATGAGCGTGCCATACGCATTATACGCTCAAACTTCAGGGAATGCTGCACCTACTCCTACAATTTCGATTAATGCTCCAAATACTATAACAGCAGTTGGCGGAGGTTATACTATTAATATTCCAGCTGCAGCGACATATTCAGCGGGTGCTGGTATTAATGTTGCAGGAAACATCATTTCAAATACGGCGCCAGATCAAACGGTAACAATAACACCAGCAGGTTCTGCTTCAGTAACAGGAACTTATCCTAACTTTACAATCAATACACCAACATCCCAAACCTATTCTGCGGGTAATGGGATAAGTATTGCAGGTGGGGTGATCAGTAACACAGCTGCTGCTGTAACGCCTACCATTGTGGGAACAGGAGCAACAACCGTCAACGGTGTTTACCCAAATTTAACCATCAATACACCAACAATACAAGCCTATTCTGCCGGAAACGGTATTGATATTACCGGAGGTGTGATCACAAATACTGCTGCAGGAGCTGTAACACCTACCATTGTGGGAACAGGAGCAACAACCGTCAACGGTACTTATCCAAATTTAACCATCAATACCCCAACTGTTGCTCCCGATCAGATAGTTACAATTGCTGGAACTAACGCAGCAACAATTACAGGTGCATATCCAAACTTTACAGTAAATGTTCCAAGCGGCACTTCATTACCAACCGGATTTAACGGTCAATTTTTATTTAATACCGGGACGGTTTGGGATACCTTGCCTAGACAAAACCTATATTTTGACGGAACCAATTTTGGTGTTGGAACAACCGCGCCTCAGGCTACGTTCCATGTTGTTGGTGCCGGAAAATTTGATGCGAGTGTTTCGACCAACCAGATTTATACTGCGAATTTTAAAATGAATGGAACGAATTCCGGTTATGTCCTAACGAGCGATGCTTCCGGAAATGGCACTTGGCAAGCGATTCCTTCACCTACATTGTCCTATAATAATGGTACTAACGTGTTGAGCTTATCACAAGGTACAACAGTTACTACAGCTACTTTAGTGGGTACGGGTTCAAGCACAGTAAGTGTTGTTGGCGCAGGTTTAGCCACAGTTACTCCAACAACAGGTAGTACATTTACGGTAAGTGTTCCCAATCCTACACTTAGCATTGCAAGTGGTTCAATATCCATTAGTAATGGTAACTCTGTTGCTATACCAAGCCCAAGTTTAACAATCAATTCAAATTCATTAACTATCAATGGACCAGGAGGCAATACAGTATTATTGCCGGCTGGTACAACTTATACGAATGGTTCTGGTATTTCAATTACATCAGGTTCTGTTATCACTAATACTTCACCTAATCAAACAGTTACATTGAACGGTACTGGGGCAACCTCCGTAACAGGTTCTTATCCTAATTTTACAATTACCTCTCCTACAACTTCATCAACACCTCCAACCATTGTTGGAACGGGTGCAACCTCAGTAACATCATCAGGAAACACATTTACAGTAAATACACCGGCATCTCAAACATACACAAATGGTGCAGGGATCTCAGTGACATCTGGCTCTATCATTACAAATGCAGCTCCTGATCAAACTGTTTCCCTGGTTGGAACCGGTGCAACAAATGTAAGCGGAACTTATCCTAACTTTACAATTAATACACCAACGGTTGCATCAGCTATTACTCAAACTTTAACTGGAACAGGTATTTCTTCGGTAACTACCGGAGCAAATACATTTACTGTAAATACGCCGATGCCTACTTATGTAACTGCAACCGGCGTTTTAAATTTTGGAGGAACAAATACAGTAGTGGCAACACCGTCTTTATCTATCGCTGGAAATGTAATACGTTCAGGGCCTGCAAGTAATACTATTACTTTACCGACATCAAGCACTACAACCTTGACACAAGGTTCTAATATCACAGTCAGCGGGCCAGTGTCGGATTATACAGTTTCTGCCCCTGCATATTCATTAACATCCAATTCAAATACGCTTACCTTAAATAATGGTACAAGCATTACTACTGCAACGGTTCCTGCAGTTACATTGCCTTTATTATCATACACAGCTTTCGCGGCAAATGGTAAATTACAATCTGGCCCTGTTACAAATACTGTCTCTATTCCAAATTATACATTATCCAATACTTCAAATACAATTAACTTAAGTAATGGTGTGGCGTCATCATCGGCTATTGTTCTGGCACCAACTTTATCTTTGACAGGAACCACTTTGATATCAGGTCCGGCATCAAATTCAGTAACATTGCCTGTGTCAGTTATTACAGGTACAGGTACAGGTATTGCAACGGTTACAACAAGTGTAAATAACTTTACAGTTAATGTGCCTACACCTACTTTCACGGGAGTGGGTACAACCTCAGTGACTGGTACCTATCCTTCTTATACCATTAGTACACCAACAGTTGCTGCAGGCTGGACAACAACCGGAAATACGGGAACTGTTGATGGCACAAATTTTATTGGTACAACGGATAATATTGCTTTAAATTTCAGGGTTAATAATCAAAAGGCTGGAAAAATTTCCAGTTTAATGGGTGACAGTTCTACTTTTTTTGGGTACCAATCTGGAAACATTAGTACTGGAGCTGTTAATACAGCCTTTGGACATCAGGCACTTTTAAATAATACAACAGGAGCGGGCAATAATGCCTTAGGTTATCAAACTTTAAAAAGCAATATTTCAGGAAATGATAATAGTGCCATTGGGCACAAAGCACTATTCAGTAATACTACAGGTTATCAAAATATAGCTATTGGGAATAGTGCATTACTTGCTAATACTACAGGTTATGGTAATACCTCTGTTGGACGAGTCTCTAATTATTACAATACAACCGGTTTTCAGAACACAGCTTTAGGACATGCTGCCCTTTTTAATAATACTACTGGTAGTTATAATACTGCAGTAGGAAAGAATGCGCTTTATTCTAACGTTGCTGGTTTACATGGTACTGCCGTTGGATATAACGCTTTGTATTATGCAAACAATACAGCAACCACTTTCACAAATTATAATGTGGCAGTTGGTTTTGAAGCGTTGAGAGGTTCAGCGACACCTGCTTCAAATACTGGAAATGAAAACACAGCAATTGGTTTTCAGACTCTATTTAATAATACGGCTGGTAATTTTAACACTGCAGTCGGCCAATCAGCATTATTTAATAATACAACCGGAAATAATAACACTGCATTAGGACGAAAGACTTTGTATTCAAATACTACAGGATATGAAAATTTAGCTATTGGATATGGTGCACTTAATTTTAATACCACAGGGATTAGAAACTCTGCAGTTGGGTCAAACGCGCTTATTAATAATACGACCGGAACTGGTAATACCGGAACTGGCCAATCTGCGCTAGGAGATAACACTACGGGAGGTTCAAATACGGCTAATGGTTATACGGCCCTTCGCACAAATATTACAGGTTTCAACAATACTGGAATAGGGGCTGAAGCCGGTTTTTCCAACACTGCAGGAAGTGGCAACGTCTTTTTAGGATTCCAGGCTGGTTATAATGAAACAGGATCCAATAAATTATATATTGCAAATTCAAACGCTGGTCAGCCACTTATTTATGGAGACTTTTCAACGGGAAATGTAGGTATTGGCGCAACGGTAGCGTTGGCAGATAAATTGAGGATCGACCATGCATCGAGTTCTGCTAATGCACATTTACATTTAAAGCAAACCGGTGGAGATGCATTTTCAAGAATCAAGTTTTCAAACTCCGTTGCATCTACAAAACACTGGATCAATTCAGTAACTTCTGACGCATCAGACGCTAACTCTGGTTACAATGTGTATTACTTCAATGGTTCTGTGGGCCATAATATATTTACTGTGGCTGGCGATGGTCTTGTAAGTGTAAACACTTTTTCTACAATGAATAATGCGAGATTTTACGTTGGCGGAAAAGTTAAAATTGATTCTACTTTAACCATGGCTGCTTATAATTTACCACCAACTCAATCACCTGGTAATGAAGGGAGAATTTATTTTGATAGAACTGCTCAGAAATTTAAAGTATCAGAAAACGGCGGAGCATACGTCGATATGATCGGAGGTGGTGGATCATCTCCATGGACTCAGGGTTCAGGAGTTATAACGCAAAATAATCCGGGAGATTTGGTTGGAATCGGTACGGCAGCTCCAACTTCAGCACTTCATGTTTATGGAACGGCTGACCCCCTTCAAATAATGGTTCAAAATACGGGAGGGGGGTTCAAAACCGGTTATGCTATAAAAACCGCTACAGAGGAATGGTTCATGGGGCAAGACGGCAATCCTTCAACAGGTTTTCGCATAACGGATAGGGATGCTATGGAGGTTCGTTTCCAGATAGACCAGATTGGTAGAATAGGTATGGGTACGATGTTCGCGAGTGAAAGATTGGATGTTGCTGGAAATATAAAGCTGGATTCTTCCTTAATGGTAACAGGTTTAGCTTCGGTACCACCAACATCTAATGGTGGTAATGGAAGGATTTATTTTGATCAGTCTTCAAATAAATTTAAAGTTTCGGAAAATGGAGGGGCTTATGTTGACATGATTGGCGGTGGTGGTTCATCTCCATGGACTCAAGGTTCAGGAATTATAACCCAAAATAATATCACCGATAAAGTAGGGATAGGAACTAACACGCCGGCTTATTCATTAGATGTAAACGGAGACGGTCAGTTTACTGACGGAATTTCATCAGGGGGTCAAATAGATATTGGTAATAGCGGTAATTATCAGACTTTTAAAGCTGCTGAGAACGGAGGTTTAGGAGCCGGTATAAATCTACAGGCAACTGGAGGTGGTCGTGGCTATACAATATACTCTGCAAACAGTTCTGGAAGTTTAGAATTTTTGGATGAAACAGCCGGTTTAACACGAATGGTGATTAACCCATCTGGCAATGTGGGTATCAATACAACTAGTCCATCAGCAAAATTACATTCTGTAAATACAGCAAATACAGGCTCTGCTGGTCGTTTTGAAAATAATTCATCAACCAATACGGCAGACGCGGTTTTTGTTTTAAATTCAAGTACAGGTGCTGCCGTTCATGCAGTGTCAGCAGCTACTTCAAGTGTTGCTGTATGGTTGGAAAACGGGCATTTGAGATCAACGCAAGCTGCAGTTCCTGCAACAAGTACTATTTCTGTCTCGGGTGGGGGTATTACAGGAGTGTTAGTTTCAATCCCCGCAGGCGGAACAGATGTAAAAGGTGTATTGAATGCAGTGTTGACTACTACAACTATGATTAATAGTGGGAATAACGCAGTCATCAGAGTAACATTTAGTAAAGCATACTCAACGGCCCCGGTTGTTGTCCTGACATCACTTATAGATCCCGGGGCTTTGAATTTTTTCATTTCTGCCGTTTCTCCGTCATCATTTAATGTCACGATTAAAAATAGTACGCCCGGAAATATGACAACGCCAGCAAGTTTTCCTGTTAATTTAAATTATATGGTAATTGAGTAATTTAATGAGAAACTATTTAATCATCATATTTATTTTTGGGATTGTTTTAAAACAGTCTGCTCAAACTATTTCACCCTCTGTAATTAATTCTGCTGGCGGTGGTGGAGCAGTAGGCGCCACTGGTATTGAAACCTATTACAATATTGGTGAACCAATCGTTTCTACAATAGACAACGGTTTCTATGCGATTACCCAAGGATTTTTGCAACCTGATATTGTTGGTGAATTTGCATTAAATATTACGCCTTTATTTCAGAGTGAAAGTTGTTTAAGTAAAAAAGATGGTTTTATTTCAGTAGTGCTTAATACCTCACCAAGCTCTGCATCCCAGATCTTATATGTTTGGAGTCCTCCTTCTCTTTGTCCTTCTCAAAATTGCAGGGGCGTGGATAGTTTGGCGCCAGGTACGTATAGCCTTACCATAAAAGCAATAAACTCCTCAAATGCAGTGGTCGATTCAGTTTATTTTACCTATACGGTTGTTGCAAATACAGATCCTTGTTTGATCACGGTATATAATGGTTTCACTCCTGACGGTGATGGGATCAATGATAACTGGATCATAGAAAATATTGAAAATTATCCAACTAATACGGTTTCCATTTTTAATCGGTGGGGAACCAAGGTATGGAACACATCTAATTATGATAACGGACAAAACAGATGGGACGGTAAAAATCAAAGCGGAATGGCTCTGACTAGCGGCACTTATTTTTACGTGATTGAAATTGAAAATGGCATAAAAAAAGGATGGGTGGAGTTAAGTGGGAATTAATAAAAATTAAATTATCCTACAAAAACATAATAGAAGTGTAGGCATATCAGGAATGTAAATTAATTTTAAAACGTGTTCTTTTGATTATATTAATCAAACTAAATTAAACAAATGATCAATAAAATATACAACTTCATTTTTAAACTAGTATGCTTTTTAGGCGCAGTTTTTTTATCAAAAGGATTTAATGCCCAAATAGTAATTCCTTTTAATTCAGTTGGCACGCAAACATGGGTTTGTCCTCCAGGTGTAACCACCTTAACTGTAGAATGTTGGGGAGCAGGTGGTGGAAGTGGAGGTGCTTCTAGTGTTTTAAATGCAGCTGGTGGTGGTGGCGGAGGCGGAGCGTATGCTAATTCTGTATTAGCAGTGACACCGGGTAACACTTATACTATAAATGTAGGAGCAGGCGGTGCAAGCGGTTCAAGTACTGGTGGTAATGGAACCGCAGGAGCAAATTCAAGTTTTAATACAACGGTTGTAATGGCTATTGGTGGAAGCGGAGGTGCAGGTAGTGTATCAGGTGTTGGGGGAATTGGAGGAACAGGAGGATTAAATACATCCTCCATTGGTACAAATCGGTTTTCAGGAGGAAATGGCGCTACAGGTGTTCCTGCAACATCAGGCGGCGGAGGTGGGAGTAGTGCCGGGAATATTGCCAATGGAAATCCTGGTTCCGGCGCAGCTGGGGGCGCAGCTCCTCCAGGGGGTGTTGGAGGAGTTGCAGCAAATACTGCTCCTGGCGGAGCTCCAGGATTAAATGGATTCAATGGAGGGGGAGGTGCGGCAGGTGCAAGAAGAGGTTCGTCAGCTATCAACAATGTGGGTGGCTTTGGGGGCTCCGGAAAAGTGGAGTTGAGTTATTTTTGTTCACCTGCGGTTGCTGTTTCCACGCCTACTATAATATGTCCCGGAGGAACAGCTACCTTAACTGCAAGTGGGCCTTTAACTCTCGATCAGCAATCTACAACTGGTGTAACGACCGGCCGCTGGCATGGTGGTAACACGGGCCTGCAAACATTTATTGCCGGAATTACCGGAAGGCTTGTGAGGGTGAGGGTACATACTGCCACTTATGGATCTCCTGCTACAATTACTCTTAGGGTATATTCCGGTTCCCCGGGGAGCGGTGTTATGTTAACAAGTGTAACTTATGGTAAAGGAGCTGGTACAAACTCATGGGATGATGTTATTTTGCCCAATGGAGGTGTTAATCTCACGAATGGAATGCCATACTACCTGGAAATTCCTTCAGGAGCTCAGATAGATTGGATCTGCTCGGCAGGAAATGTGTATGGTAACGGACAAGCTTGGTTCGGAGGTTCCGGACAAACGTGGGATTGGAATTTTGAGACCTACATGGATTTGAATACTTATATGTGGAACCCCGGTTCTATGCCCGTTCAAACTTTTACAGCAAGCCCAGGTGTCACCACTAATTATACAGCCACCTATACAACAGCCACAGGTTGCGCACACTCAAAATTAGTTACGGTAAATTTAAATCCTACTATAAATACTGTTTTAAATGTTACCAATATTTCCTGCAATGGCATTTTCAACGGGTCAATAGACCTTATCCCTTCAGGTGGCACACCTCCCTACACTTATTTATGGTCAAACAGCCAGGTAACTCAGGATTTGATTAACCTTTCCCCGGGCGCGTATAATGTAACATTAACGGATGCAACAGGATGTACAAATGCAACAGGCAGCACTGTTACACAGCCTGCGGCATTAACCGCCAGTTCTGCAATAACCACAAGTATTAATTGCAACGGCGGTACAGGAGTTGTATCTGTATCCGCAGGAGGAGGAACGCCATCGTATTCAGGAACAGGAACTTTTACTGTAACCGCTGGAACTTATACGTATAATGTAACTGATGCTAATGGCTGCATAAGAACCACAACCATCAATGTAACCCAACCTGCGCCTTTTACGATAAATGTTACCGCTTCATCTACTATCTGTTCTGGTACTATATCTAACTTAACTGCAACGGGAGGTTCTACTTATACCTGGAATCCTGGTGGATTAACAGGAGCTAATGTTAATGTAACACCAACTTCAACAACAAGCTATACAGCTACCGGTACAAGTTCTTTAGGTTGTACAGCAACAAACAGTTTAACCGTTACCGTTAATCCAAATCCAACAGTAACCGTTTCTTCCTCTACCATTTGTGCTGGCGGAACCACCACATTAACAGCTTCGGGCGCCACAACTTATTCTTGGAGTACTGTTACCACAACACCTTCAATATCGGTTTCACCTGGATCAAACACTACTTATACAGTTACCGGAACAAATGCATTTGGTTGTACAGACACTAAAACAACAAGCGTAACCGTTAACCCTTTGCCTTCAATAACAACTACACCCTCACCATCAGCGATATGTATAGGGTCTAGCTCTAATTTAACGGCAGCAGGCGCAACTACGTATATGTGGAATCCGGGATCATTATCTGGTTCGGTAGTAACGGTTTCACCTGTTTCGACAACACAATATACAGTAACCGGAACAAATAGTAACGGCTGTGTTAATACCCAAACTGTTACTTTAACTGTTAATTCATTGCCGATAGTAACCGCATCTGTTTCTCCAACAACCATGTGTGCAGGAGCCACAGCTACTTTATCAGCTATGGGAGGGACTGCTTATACTTGGAACCCGGGCGCAGCAACTACTCAAACAGTAATAGTTTCTCCAGCATCAAGTACTCTTTATACAGTTACTGCAACAAATGCCTCTGGATGTACCAACACACAAACAGTTAATTTAAACGTTAATCCAACTTTTAGTACTTCTGTTAGTTTTACAAATGTTACCTGTAATGCAGGAAACAACGGGGGTATTAACTTAACGGTTTTGGGCGGTTTGCCACCTTATACATTTGTATGGTCTAATAGCCAAACAACTGAAGACATTACTAATTTGCCTTCCGGAGTTTACAGTGTTACTGTAACAGATATGATCGGATGCACAACTAATGTAACCGGAGTAACTATTACCCAGCCATCACTATTGATAGCAACTTCAGCATTAACAACCAGTATAAACTGTAACGGCGGGAGCGGCGTTGTATCTGTATCCGCTAGCGGAGGTGTTCCTGCCTATTCCGGAACAGGATCTTTTACAGTAACGGCAGGAACGTATACTTATAATGTGACTGATGCGAGCGGTTGCTTGTCAGTAACAGCTATAAATGTAACTCAGCCGGCAACCTTAGTTATTAATGTTAGCGCCCCATCTACAGTTTGTTTGGGAGCCAACAGCACTTTAACAGCTAATGGCGCATCCAGTTATACATGGAACCCTGGCGGTTTCACTGGCGCCAGTGTGAATGTTACGCCAGCTTCAACAACAATTTATACGACTACGGGCACAAGCTCTTTAGGTTGCGTTGCCACAAATACAACCAGTGTTACCGTTAATCCAAACCCCACTGTAACTGTTTCGTCATCCACTATTTGTGTTGGCGGAACCGCTACACTAACAGCATCTGGTGCCGCTACTTATTCATGGAGTACAGGGGCTACAACAGCTTCGATATCTGTGGCACCAGGATCAAACACAAATTATACGTTTACCGGAACAAATAGTTTTGGATGTATAAACACTAAAACAACAAATGTAACAGTTAACTCGCTGCCTATCATCTCAGCATCGGCGGGTCCTGCTTCGGTTTGTGTCGGGTTTAATTCTAATTTGGCAGCTAACGGGGCATCAACCTATACATGGATCCCTGGTGGAATAACAGGGTCTACTGTAAACGTTTCGCCGGCATCATCAACAATTTATACCGTAACAGGAACTAACAGCAATGGTTGTGTAAATACCAAAACTGTTAATTTAACAGTAAATTCTAATCCTACTGTTACAGCCACATCTTCCTCAACCGCAATCTGTACTGGTGCAACAGCCACATTAACAGCAGGCGGTGCAACAACTTATTCGTGGAGTACAGGCTCAACGGCAAATGCAATAAGTGTTTCTCCTGCTTCTAGTACAGTTTATACTTTAACGGGAACCAATTCAGCTGGGTGCGTAAATACAAAAACCGTTAGTTTAATTGTTAATTCAAACCCTACAATTACTGCTGTTGCATCTTCTTCAGCAATTTGTGCCGGCAGTGCGGCAACTCTAACAGTTGCTGGTGCAAACACATATTTGTGGAACACTGGAGCTACAGCTGCTGCTATTTCCGTATCACCTTTAAGTACTACAATATATACAGTTTCAGGCATGAATAGTTTTGGCTGTTCAAATACAACTACCGTTAACCTAACGGTTAATTCAAACCCAACGGTTACTGCCGTCTCTTCATCTTCTTCTATTTGTGTGGGTGAGACAGCGACACTAACTGCAACAGGTGCGGCATCTTATTTATGGGATACCGGATCTACGTCTTCTACTATAACTGTTACACCGCTTTCAACCAATGTTTATACTGTTACAGGTACAAATGGATTTGGATGCACGGATATGCAAACTGTTGCTTTAACTGTAAATAATAATCCAACAATTACAGCAATAAGTTCTTCAACATCCATTTGCGTAGGTGAAACAACTACATTGACTGCAAGTGGTGCTGATAGCTACTTATGGGACATAGGTGCTACAACTCCGATCATTTCCGTTAATCCTGTTTCACCAACCACCTATACTGTAACCGGAACGGATGCAAACAACTGTTCGAGTACAGAAACAATTAGCATAGGTGTAAATGCGCTTCCTGTTGTAACGGCCGCATCATCTACACCAGCTATCTGTGCTGGCGAAACTGCTACTTTAACTGCCGGAGGTGCTTCTGGTTATATTTGGGACACAGGAGCTTCCACGAATGTTATTTCCGTGAGTCCGGTTTCATCAACAATTTATACAGTAACAGGAACTGATGGTAATGGCTGTATTAATACTCAAACCCTTAATTTAATAGTTAACTCTTTGCCTGTTATAGCTGCTTCTGCTTCTTCAACGACTATCTGTGCTGGATCAGGTTCAACATTAACGGCTACAGGTGCTTTTAGTTATACATGGAATCCGGGCTCTATGACAGGGTCTATTGTTAATGTGAATCCTTCATCATCTATTATTTTTACATTAACAGGAGAGAGTAGTTCAGGATGTACGAGTACTCAAATACTTGGCATCGTTGTAAATACGTTACCGACAGTTACAGCCAACGCAACCGCAACTGTAGTTTGTAATGGCCAGTCTGTAACATTGAATGGCTTTGGCGCAACTAATTATGCATGGGATAACGGAGTTGTGGACGGCATAGCCTTTACACCCGCTACCACAGCTACTTACATTGTTGCGGGTACAGATGGTAACGGCTGTGTTGGTTCGGATACGATTAATATTTTAGTCAACTCCTTACCTGTTATAAACGCTGTGGCAACTTCCACCAATATTTGTAGCGGAGATTTTACAAATTTAACGGGAACAGGAGCAACAACTTATACCTGGAATCCCGGAGGTTTAACAGGATCTTCAGTTTCTGTTAATCCTTTGTCAACTATCGTTTATACTGTAAGCGGTACAAATTCAGTTGGGTGCATTAGTTCAGAAACGATTCCAATAACCGTTAATTCTTTACCAACCATTTCAACAACTTCCTCGCCGTCTTTAATTTGCGCTGGAAATTCGTCAACTTTAATTGCAAGTGGAGCCAATACTTATACCTGGAATCCCGGATCTATCAATGCCTCAAGTACAGTTGTTAATCCATCTGCGTCCAAGATCTATACTGTTACAGGAGAAGATTCAATGGGGTGCATAAATACTGAAACAGTTAGTTTAAATGTCAATGCATTGCCTTCAGTTAGTGCCGGTATATCTCAAACAGCAATCTGTGTTGGTGGAACAGTATCCTTAACAGCGACTGGGGCAAATTCTTATACATGGAACCCTGGAGGTCTAAACGGCGCTGCCGTTGTAATTTCTCCAACAGTTTCTACAACTTACACACTAATTGGTGAAAACATTAACGGCTGCATTAATACTGAAACCATTAATGTTGTTGTCAATTCGTTACCGTTAGTAGGTGCGTCGGGATCATCATCCGTTATATGCGCAGGCACCACAGCAACTTTAACAGCTACCGGAGCGAATACATATACATGGAGCCCGGGTGGTGCAACAGGATCAATGTTAGGGGTTTCGGCAACCTCGGCAACAGTTTATACTGTAACAGGAATGGATGGGGTAGGTTGTATAAATACAGAAACAGTAAGTTTAGGAGTAAATGCTTTACCTTTGATTTCAATTACACCTTCAAACTCAACGATATGTTCAGGTCAGTCTATTGCATTAACAGCATCAGGCGCAAACAGTTTTACCTGGACGTCAGGCGCAATATCAAACTCTGTGATTGTATCTCCTTCTTCAACAACTATTTATTACTTAACGGGAACAGATTCAAACGGCTGCGAAGGTTCTGCGTCAACATCAGTAAATGTTGTTAATTCACCTGTGGTTAGCATCAATACACCTTCAACAAATGTTTGTTTTGGATACACAATGACAGTAGTTGCTAATGGGGCTAACAGTTATTTATGGTCTAACGGCGAATCAACTAACTCCACGATAATTCAGCCCTTTTCGAGTTCCACCTATAGTGTCATTGGAAGTGATATCAGTGGATGTTCGGATACTGCCTATTTATCTATCACCGTATTGCCATTACCAAGTATTTCTGCTTCCGCAAGCACATCCTTAGCTTGTGCAGGACAAACAATAAATTTAAGTGCAAGTGGTTCGGCTTCCTTTTATTCATGGCAGCCCAATAGTTTATTTGGCGCCACTCAAAATGTGATAATTACTTCTCCAACAACATACACTGCATATGGTCAAGGATCTAATGGTTGTGCATTTTTCAGCACTGTGCATGTGGATGTTCAAAGCGGAACAGCTGTAATTCCAATAGTTACACCTGCATTGATTTGCATTGGCGATTCTGCTGTTTTATCTGTAATTGGTGGAAGTATTAATTCATGGAGTGCTAATGTAGTGCCTAATACACAGATTGTAACGCCAGTTGTTGCAACAACTTATACTTATACAGCCACTGATTTAAACGGTTGCGCATCGGATATTACATTCACAGTTGACATTAATATTGGATGTGATGTTATAATATATAATGGGTTTACACCTAATGGAGATGGCATTAATGATTTTTGGGTAATTGATAATATTGATAAACTACCTGATAACAAAGTGTACGTGTATAGTCGGTGGGGGACTAAGATATTTGAAACCATAAATTATAATAATGCTGACAATAATTGGGATGGAAAATTCAATGGAAATTCAATTACCACAGGAACTTACTTTTATATTATCGTTGATGGATCGGAAAACTTAGTAAGAAAAGGCTGGATAGAAATAACGAATTAAACAGACGAAAAATGAGAAAGATATTTTTAATAATAGGATGCACTTTAACCTTCTGTGGAATGGCTCAGCAGGATCCACAGTATAGCCAGTATCAATTTAATCAAATGGTAATTAATCCTGCCTATGCAGGAACCAAGGATGCCCTTAGCGCGGTGGTTGATGTAAGAAGACAATGGAGTGGTTTCGATGGAGCTCCTTCTACACAGTCATTTAGTTTCCACGGCCCCTTAAAGAAAAAAAGAATAGGATTAGGTCTGAGTGCATATAACGACGCAATTGGACCCAAACGAGTTACAGCGGCTTACGGAAACATATCCTATATCTTACCTGTATCTAGTACTATGAAGCTTTCCTTTGGAATAAGGGCAGGTGTTGTTAACTATGTATTCGATTTTAATAAAATGAACTACAAAGATCCGGGTGAAACAAATGCCTTTGCAAACATTTCAGCTAATAAATTAAAACCAGATTTTGATGCCGGCTTTTTTCTGAAATCAAACTCTTTTTATGCGGGAATCAGCGCAACACATTTAAACGCCTCATACATTTACAAAGATAGGATCGCGTATGTAAATGCTTCAGGTGCTCAGGTTGAATACGATCTGACATATAAATTAAACACTCACATTTTTGGAATTGTAAGTAAGGGTTTTGTTGTTAATGATAACCTTATAATTAATCCTGCAATTATTTATAAAGGTACAACTGCAGTGAATAATATTGATGGAAACTTAAATTTCCTTATTAAGCAACGGATATGGTTAGGTACTTTTTATAGATCTGATGCAACTATAGGTGCTTTGATGCAGGTGTATGTTACTAATACCTTTAAAATCGGTTATGCATTTGATATGGGAATTAGCAAAGTTCAAAATCGGTTAGGAAACGGACATGAAATCATGATCGGATTTGATTTTAATACTTTTAAATCTAAAACTTTATCACCGCGTTATTTATAAATAGTTGGACCTTATGAAAAAAATTAGAGTACTGATTGCCTTGTTTATTTTTGCCTCATTTTGTGGAACTGCTCAAATGAAGAAAGCGGAAAAACATTTTGCTAATTATGATTACGCAAAAGCTATCCCATTTTATGAGAAAGTTGTGAAAGGAAACTCGCCCGACAAACAAACTGCAATGATCAAATTGGCAGACTGTTATCGAATATTAAATAACTATGCCAGTGCCGAGAACTATTATGCTCAATCTTTGAGTCTGGGAAAAGTTCCTTCTATTGTTAATTATAATTATGGAAACGTTCTAAAATCAAATAATAAATACAGTGAGGCTTTAAACCAATATTATGTTTTTCTTGAAGATAATAATGATAGTAAGAGTGCTCAGAATGCAATAAAATCCTGTCAGGAAATTAAGTATTGGGAGTCCAAACCAAAAGAGTATGAAGTAAAAAATGTTGAAGCAATTAATACCAAAAGATCGGAGTTCAGTCCAGTTGTTGCAAACAACAAATTAATTTTTGTTGGAGAACGGGTTTCGGATGTTGTTGATTTTGAAAAATCTTCAACAAACAATCAGCCGTTCCTGGACATATTTGCTTCCGATATTAAAAATAATGAGGTGAAAAAGGAAAAACTGCTTTCCAAAAAAATTAATACCAGTTTTCACGATGGCCCTATTACGTTTGATAAATCCGGCACGTTGGCTGCTTATACACGTGTAAATTATATTGTAGATAAAAAGAACAAGAATTTTATTAACCGAGCAAAAATATATTTTGCTGAGGTTAAGGGGAATTCGTTTTCAAAAATCAAACCTTTTATTTATAATAGCGACGAATATTCATGCGCTCATCCTGCGCTTAATGCAGAAGGCACTATTTTGTATTTCTCATCAGATATGCCTGGCACACTAGGTGGGCAAGATATATGGATGTGTAAAAGAAATGGAGATAGCTGGGATAAACCAACCAACCTTGGCTTTGATATAAATACATATAATGATGAAGTTTTTCCTTCGGTAAAAAGTGATGGAACTTTATATTTTTCTTCAAATGGCTTGCCTGGTTTCGGTGATCTTGATATATTTTCAGCCAAGCAGGTAGAAGGAAAATGGTTATTGAATAGAAATGAAGGGTTGTATCTTAATAGTAAATCTGATGATTTTGGAATTGCTTTTTTAAATGATTCAGTAGGCTATTTTTCATCTAACAGAGAAGGAGGCAAGGGCGAAGACGATATCTATTATTACAAGTTTACTAATAAAAATACATTAGTTGATGGTATTGTATTATTAACTGAAAACGTGAATGACCCGGCTAAAAACGTGAAGGTATATTTATTGGATGGAGATGGAAAAGCTATTGATTCAACTCAAACTAATGAAAAGGGTTATTTTGTGTTCAAAAATCTGGATGTAGATAAGACCTATATGGCTGAAATCGAAGTAACCGATGCAAATCTCAAAAATAAATCGCGTTACTATCTGGCAGATAAAGATTCTAAAATCACCAGGATTACGCATAATGGCGGTAGTGGACAAAAATTTGTTTTTAGGAATTTGCCTGTTGATGCCAATGGAATGCCTGACTTGTATAATGAAGATGATTTAAGTTTGGCTGGTAATTTATTATATGGCGAAAATCCTAGTAGACCTGTAGTAAATAAAAAAGTGACTATAAAGAATGAATATGGTGACATAGTTGAAGTAACAACAACGAATGAATTTGGTGCCTTTGCCTTTAGAAATCTGCCACTTGATCAAAACTATACGTTTACGATCGAAGACAGTGATCTTCCTGCCAACACAAAAATAATATTAACAAACAAAAGTGGTAAGGAAGTGAAGTTTGTTCGTTCTGATGCCAAAGGCAATTTTAATTTTTCATTATTAGCAGTGGATAAAAGCGCTATAGCAGACTTAAACGTTGATGATAAAGATTTGATTATGACCTTAAGTGGTTATCTCTACGATCAGGACAAGAAAGCAATTAGTAATGCTAAGGTGACTATATTTAACAAAACTGAGGTAATTGAAAATATTATTACAGATTCAAAAGGAAAATTTGCCTTTAAAAATTTAGGGACTGATCAAAATTACGTATTTAGTATTGATGATTCTGACCCAAGGATGAAAAACGTTTCTAAAGTTTATGTTGCCGATGCAAAAGGAAGGATTTACAGAGAGATTAAACGCAATCCGAGTGGATTCCAGTTTGAGTTAATAGAAGTTGACAAAACTGCGATGGGAGAGTATTCTGTTGAAGACCCATGGCTTGAAGTATTAAATATGAAAAATAAGGAAAAGCAGCAGGCTATTACAATTATTGAGAGTTTGTTTTACGCTTATGGAGATTTTAGAATTGATGCAGCGGGAGAAAATATTCTTAATAAGGTTGTTACGGTTTTAAATTCAAACAAAAATTTAAATATTGAAATAAGCTCACATACAGATTCAAGAAGCTCTGAATTATTTAATATGGCTCTTTCAGAAAAGAGAGCGAAAGCCGCCGTTAATTATATTATTTCAAAAGGCGTTAATAAATCCAGGTTAAAAGCGATTGGCTATGGAGAGTCGAAATTATTAAACAAATGTAAAAATGATATCGATTGTTCCGAGGAAGAGCATGCAAAGAACCGTAGAACGGAATTTAAAATTGTAGAAGTTGGAAAACTTTAATTTTAAGTGATTATTTATTAATTTTAAAACATAGACAAAGTCTATGTTTTATCGTTTAAAAAAGTAAAGAACATGAAAAAGATTTGCATTTTATTTGTTGTTTTATTATCCCTTCAATGTTTTTCTCAAAAAGATTATTCACGCTATTATAATTCCTGGAGATTGGGATTAAATATTGGTGGCGCTTGGCAAACAGCCGACTATTATAGTTGTTGGGGTATGGCGGGCGGATTTACATTGGAAAAAGGCTTACATGAGAATAATACCAATTTTTTTTCTTTTGCTATTAGAGCCCGTTATCTTGCTGCTAATACTTATGGAATGGATCACAATAGAAATTATGATGTTAAAATTAATGACGCTTACAATGGAAAATATGATCCGATTGTCAATTTTGTAGATAGTGTACCATTAAACCGACAATATGTTTTTGATAATTATAAAATGACTTTGGGCGAAGGTTCTTTAGAGCTCCAATTAACTTTTAACCGGCTAAGAGAACGTACGCATGTACTATTAAATTTATGGGGTGGAGTAGGTTTTACTAGTTACAGAACTAAATCCGATTTGTTGGATGGAGATAAAAAGAGGTATAATTTTAGTCTTGTAGATTCTACGGGAAATCGCACCAAAGCTCTTAATTCTTATAACGGTTTGATAGATAAAAATTATGAATCTTATGCTTATGGCAGCAGAAACGGAAACCTGGTTACTTTTTCGCCTTCAGCAGGTATTGGGCTGGGGTATCAGTTTTCTCCCGGGTTTTCTATGCTTTGGGAATATAAATTAACTTTACCTCAAGGGACAAATGCTGATTTATTGGATGGTAAAATAAGTCTGAATAATGATAACATTGGTGGAAATAACGATTACTACCATTACACAGGTTTAAATTTTGTATTTACGTTAAGAGCAAAAAAGAAGAAACAACCTACTGCAATAAAAAATGAAACTGTTTATACAAATACAATTGTACCAACCAATACCGTTATTATTCCGTCAGGTTCTATAGCTCCTAGTAATAGTGTTATTGCAAATCAGCAACAATCCGGTATTGAGCAAAAACCTATCATCTCTCTCATAGCGCCACCAACAAAAGAATTTTTAGTGAGTAGCCAGCAGTATAAAATTGCAGCCAAAATTTTAAATGTAAAATCTTCTAATAATATTCAATTTAAATTAAATGGAATAATTAATAATGGTTTTACATTTAATATCCAAACAAAAATGTTTGAGTATAATGCAAAATTGAACAAGGGTAACAACTCTATACAAATCACAGCATCGAATAACTCAGGATCAGATACAAAGTTGACTTCAGTTGTTTATGAGCAACCTAGTCTGTCTGGCAATCCCCCGGAAGTTGCTTTTATTAATCCGCCACAGCCCAACACAGCATCTGCAACAAAAACCTACATTGTCAGGGCGCAGGTATTAAATGTTATAGGAAAAAATAATATTTCTGTTTATTTTAATGGCTTGTCAACTCCTTTTTCTTTTAATGCAGAGAATAAACAAATTTCATTTACTGCTCAATTAAATGAAGGATCAAATAGTATTAATATCACTGCAAATAATACTTTTGGTGAGGATACCAAAGTGAGTAATATTATCTTCAATGAAAATAAGCCAACAGGAGTTCCACCATCGATTAGCCTTATGACTCCTGCAACAGAAACAAGCACAACAGATAATTTCATGTATAATTTCAAATTGATGGTGTTGAATGTTGCGTCTAAAAATGAAATTATAATGATGTTGAATGGAAATCAGGTAAACACTTTTAGTTACGATTTAGCTTCAAGAATTGCCGAGCTGCCTATTAATCTTGCTGTTGGTGATAACACACTGACAGTAAAAGCAAATAATGCATTTGGATCGGATGCAAAAACGATTAGGATTAAATATCAATCGAAGGAAAAGAATCCTCCTGTATTAACGGTTATTACTCCATCTAATTCTGTAGCTACCTCTCAAATACCAAATTATACTTTTAGTGCAAAAGTTACAAATGTGACTTTAAAATCGCAGGTGGAAGTAAGGTTTAATGGGAATTTGGTTCCCAATTTTATATTTAATTTACCAAATATAATTTGTCCAGTAACATTAATTCCAGGAAACAATGTTTTTGAGATTGTAGCTACTAATGCCGATGGAAAGGATGCGAAAAAAGTGGATGTGAAATATAGACAGAAGGAAATTGTTTTATTGCCCGAAGTTAATTTAATCAATCCTGCTTCAAGCATAAATAATACGACTTTAGCATTGTACAAATTCAAATTGGGCATTTTAAATGTAAATTCAAAATCTGATATTGAAGTAATATTCAATGGAGATGTTCAGTCAAATTTCACATATGATAACGAGTTAAAAGAATTGATTTTTCAGACCAACCTTTCTGCAGGTAATAATACTCTGACAGTGAAAGCCACTAATTCTTCTGGTTCTGATTCAAAACGGATTACTGTAGCTTTTGCTCGACCAATTGAAATTAAATCACCTCCTTTAGTAACCATTACTACTCCATCTTTAAATTTAAGCACAGCAAAGAATTCCAACTATGTTTTTAATGCTACGATTACCAACATGCAGACAACATCTGGAATTACAGTTACGTTCAATGGAAGCAACGTGACAAATTACACCTTTGACGGATTTAATTTGACTTACAAAGCAACTTTGGTTTCAGGTAATAATGCCATTGACATTAAGGCTGTTAATAATGATGGAACTGATGCGAAAAACGCCATTGTTAATTTTAAACCAATAGTTAAGCCCCCTTCAATTATTATGATTAAACCGGTTAATACACCAACAGTTAACACAGAGTCTTTTAGTTTTAATTTTAAAGCTTTTAACGTTGATCAAAATCAAATTGAAGTCAAATTAAATGGAGTTACTATTTCTTCATTAAATTTTGTGAAACCAGAATGCAAGTTCACTGCCACGCTCATTGAAGGGATAAACACATTAACCGTGAAAGCAATAAATAGTGATGGCATGGCTAGCAAAATAGAGAAAGTTGTGTATACTGTTTTAAAGGATAGTGTAAATAACACAGATAATGTTCGCATGATGACTATTTGCCATATCCCTCCGGGTAATAAAGAAAATCCTCAAACTCTTTCTATTCCTATTTCTGCCTGGCCTGCACATCTGGCGCATGGCGATAAAATAGGTGAATGCCCTTCTAAAAATGATACTTTGAAAGTAAAAGGGGGCGGTAAGAATATAAATAATAATTCAGGTAGAGGGAATGGCACACAAACCGTAGAACCAAACAACGCTCCGAAGTAAACAACGCTAAGTATGAACTATATATTATTTGATGATCACACCTGGCAAAATTTATTGCCACTAACGTTTACAAAACCTGTTTCGGGAATACGAATCGGTATTTTAACCATTACTGAAAAATGGGAAAAGTATTTAGGGGTAAAAATGTCTTTTCAAACGCAGGATTATCTTAGTAAAAAATATCCCTTATCGGTAAGTGGAGAAAATGTTTTTGTTAATGGTAGTGTTTGCCCTGATGAATTATTATTAGAACAAATAAAAGTTTTAGCAATAGATTCAGGTATTAAACAAGGCGATAAGGTAATTGCTTTCAAAAAAAGCGGAAATTTACCTTTAAATATCGAAGAGGCTAAAAAGACTTGCAGAGAAATTATTGTTCCAATACTGGATGTAAATAATGTATGGGATATCTTTTCAAAAAACGGTGACGCTATTAAGCAGGATTTTTTCTTGGTAACAAAGAACAAAACCTCTGTGGTTTTATCTGAAAGCAATAAAGTAATTGGAGATCCGATGGCGATCTTTTTGGAGGAAGGTGCAGTTGTTGAAGCTGCCATTTTGAATACGAAGGCAGGTCCGATTTATATTGGGAAGGATGCAGAAATTATGGAAGGCTCTGTAGTTCGTGGTCCATTTACTTTAGGGGAACATTCTGCTTTAAAGCTAAGCACAAAAGTGTATGGTCCTACAACAATTGGCCCACACAGTAAAGTGGGTGGTGAAATAAACAACTCAGTAATTTTTGGTTTTAGCAATAAGGCTCATGATGGTTTTTTAGGCAACAGTGTTATTGGTGAATGGTGTAATTTAGGAGCGGATACCAATAATTCCAATTTGAAAAACAATTATGGGAATGTTAAGTTGTTCAATTACGCAAAGGATACAACAATCGATAGCGGTTTGCAATTCTGCGGATTGATCATGGGTGATCATAGTAAATGTGGAATCAATACTATGTTCAATACGGGAACCATTGTTGGGGTTGGCGCAAACATTTTTGGTGGTGGGTTTCCACCAACACATATTCCCGGATTTAGCTGGGGTGGGGCAGAAGGAATAGAAGAATATAAATTTGATAAGATGGTTGAAACCGCAAACAGGGTTTATGCTCGAAGAAATTTAACCATGACTGGTGAAGAAAAACAAATTCTGGCAACAGTGTTTAACGGATCAAAAAAATACAGAGAATAACAAATTACCCCTTAATCACCCTGCCTTTTATTTTTACAGCGGGATTACCCTGATAAATGCTCCAGGGCTCAAGGCGTGCCGTTGCTACGCTATTCACAGTCAGCACAGCATGGCTACCAACTTTTACTCCTGGGCAAACCACACATTGCGCGCCGATCCAGGCACCTTCCTCAATAGTAATATTGCCAACAATTAAATCAAACGCCACTTTTTTGTAATGATGATTTCCACACAAAAGCATTGCGCCTTGAGATACACAGCTATTATCATGTAATACCACTAATCCTAAGTTGTCAATCCACACACGCTCACCGATCCATACATTGTTGCCTATTCTTAAACGCCATGGATATTTAATATTTACATAGGGTTTAATTACTACTCCTTTGCCCAGCTTCGCTCCAAATAATCGCAGTAAAAAACGTTTAAAAGAAATGACTGGAAAAGCCGAATTGAAGAACACTGCATTTAATATATACCAGGAGATACGTTTAACTGAACTGCCACCTTTTTTGTACCAATCGTTATTAAATTTTGACAGATCTGTTTTTAATTGATTTTCCATTAGTTGATCGTATCGCAATGGCAATTTGGGGTATTGGTAAGAATTTTAATATCGTTCACAAAAGTGATAGTGTCTTTATCTTCAGCTATAAATTCATAACGTGCATCTTTTGATTCTTTCGCTTGAAGATAATAGAAACCATAAGGTTTTTTATGAACGTCGCTCAGGTCATAATTAACCTGAAAGTTTCTCATATTAACTTTAAAGCCTTTATCAATCATTACAAGACACTTTAATTTACAGGCCGCTTTATTTCCAAGCATTAAATATTGATGCTGCAATTCGAGCATCTTTAATTCATTGGGACTCGTGCAACCGGTTTTGTTTACAATGAAAAATAAAATAATACAGCCAGGAACAAACCCGATGAGAAAAAGACGAAAGCGCTGCCAGAAGGACATATAATTTTTTGAATTATGTAATTAAAGTGATATAATTAATCGGATTTTTGTCATTGATTTTACATCGCTGCCATTAACAAGTTAATGTCTTTGTGCGGCAGGTTAAATGTTTCACCAAGGAATTGGTTAGTCAGAATTCCATTATAAATATAGACTCCTGTTCTAACTCCTGCATCCTTTCTAACTAAACTATCAAAGCCACCCTCGTCACCCATGTTCATTAAGATCTGCTGAAATATATTACTGAATGCATATGAGGCAGTACGAGCTACACGTGAAGGAATATTAGGAACACAGTAATGGATAACTCCGTGTTTACGGAAAACAGGTTTAGTATGGTTGGTAACTGCCGATGTTTCAAATACTCCGCCCTGATCGATACTTACATCAATAATAACAGAACCTGTTTTCATTTCAGCAACCATTTCATCTGTTACAATACAAGGAGTTCTTCCTTTTGAAGCTCTTAGAGCACCAATGGCGACATCCGCAGAACGTAAATGTTTTTCCAATACTTTAGGAACAATCACAGAAGTAAAAATTCGTGTACCAAGTTGACTTTGTAAGCGCCTTAAACGCGATGTTGAATTATCAAATACTTTTACAGTAGCTCCGAGTCCTAAAGCAGCACGGGCAGCAAATTCACCAACTGTGCCTGCACCAATAATAACAACTTCTGTCGGTGAGATCCCACTGATTCCTCCTAATAAGGATCCAACACCATGATTAGCATTGCTTAGTAATTCAGCAGCTACCAGGATTGAGGCTCCTCCGGCAATTTCTCCCATAGCACGAATGACAGGGAAAATCCCGGCGTCGTCAGTGATTAGATCAAATGCTACACAGTTCAATTTTTTAGCTACTAATTTTTTCAAAAAATCTTCCGGTTGAACAGTAAGCTGCAAAGCTGAAAACAAGGTCTGCTTTGTTTTCATGCATTCTATTTCTTCAAGAGTTGGAGGCGCAATTTTTAAAATGATATCCGCTTTGTAGACTTCTTCAGCGGAATAAACGATCTCTGCACCCGCTTCGCTGTAATCTGTATCTTCAAAATGTGCGTTGGTTCCCGCTCCGGCTTCCACCACAATTTTATGACCATTGTTCACTAACAAGGCTACTGCATCCGGCACCAGGGGTACACGATTTTCCTGAAATGCCATTTCTTTGGGAATTCCAATATAGAGTTTCCCTTTCTTACGGGCTACTTCAAGCATTTCTTCCTGAGGCGCATAACCGCCCTTGGTTAAAGAAAACAAAACATCTTTACTCATTACCATAATTGAACTAATTTTTATAAATTAATAATCACTGCCATGATACCTTGGTGCATTACAATCATCGATAGATTTTCTTGGTCTATAAATGATCCCGATCCTCAATTCCAACATGCGTTGCCAGAATACAACACTTTGCGTAACCATTTTAATGGCATCCGGGTTATAATGTAACTCTGTAAAAAAATGAAATTTACTATAGGAGGCAAACTCGTAACCAACACCCACATCAGGTGTTAAGGTAATTTTTGGAACAAGACCTACAATAGTTGGATAAGCAGTAATCCCCCTGGTCATATTGTATTCAAGCCGCGCGCCCAACATTAAATAAGGTGTTCCCCGATAACCTTCATTCCCAAAAATCTTGGCAAAATTGTTCCATTGTATATTGGTAAATGTATTAGCAGTTGCAGGTCCTCTTTCGCCAGTGCCTGGAAATAAAACAGGACGTTCAATACCTCCTTTAGTGGCATATTCTAATTCGGTTTGCCAACGAATATGGTCATATTTCAAAAACTCGCCCAGAATACCAACACTGAAGCTGACGAACTCACCTGAGCGGTGCGACGGTGCCGGTAAAGCATGAGCGTAAGTCTGGTTGTCAACCGGGTTCAGGTTTCTGTAGCGGTGACTGGAAGTGGTAGGCCCAACAAATATTCCCACTCCTCTGAAAAATTGCGCATCCAACTGGACTGTCAGATGAAATAAGGCTAGGCAAATGATGATCTTTTTTATCATAGTATTATGCACTAATGGTTTCCATAGATTGATTCACCTTTTTAATAAGGCCTTGTAATACTTTGCCGGGTCCAACTTCTGTAAAATGAGTGGCACCGTCTTCAATCATCTGAATAACAGTTTGTGTCCATTTCACTGGAGCCGTTAATTGAAGAATTAAATTTTTCTTGATCTCATCAGGATTAGAAACCGCAAAGGCCGTTACATTTTGATAAACCGGGCAAATAGGTTGGTTAAAAGTAGTAGCATTAATTGCTGCTTCTAATTCTATTCTGGCAGGTTCCATTAATGGAGAGTGGAAGGCCCCACCTACCGGTAATACCAAGGCACGTTTAGCACCGGCTGCTTTCATCTTTTCGCAGGCAATATTAATACCTTCAATAGAACCGGAGATCACTAACTGACCCGGACAATTATAATTGGCAGCAACTACCACATGCCCACTATCGGTAATTTCTTTACAGATGTTTTCAATTACATCGTCTGCCAGGTTCAAAACAGCAGCCATTGTAGACGGATTAATTTCACAAGCCTTTTGCATTGCCATCGCACGTTTTGATACAAGGGTTAAGGCACTTTCAAAACTTAATGTTTTATTGGTAACCAGCGCAGAAAATTCTCCTAAAGAGTGGCCTGCTACCATATCGGGAACAATAGCGCTATCCATTGTGGCGGCTAAAATAACAGAGTGTAAAAAGATGGCTGGTTGAGTAACATTGGTTTGTTTCAGTTCTTCATCAGTTCCTGAAAACATAGTATCGGTAATGTTAAATCCTAAGATTTCATTAGCCTGGTGAAACATTTTTTTTGCTAAATCGGAGTTGTCATACAGATCTTTTCCCATTCCGGAAAACTGGGAACCCTGTCCCGGAAATACAAATGCTTTTTTCATAGTGGTTAAATAAGTTTTGCTTTGTTTGTACAGACTATAAAGTTAAAAGAAATTTGAATAAAAACAAGACCGGTTTCTCAATTAAAAGCTAACGGATAGTTGTTAATTGTTATGGGTAATTATAGAAATCCAAGCATTTTATAGAGTTGATACAAGGCATCTTTTTAAGCCAAGCCTTATACGTTTAATTGCGTATTGAATTTTAAGCTTAGTGTTAAGAGAAAAGAGAATAGGAAAAATACTTTTCTATCTAAACCATTTATTTTCCTTAATTTTCTCCTTTGAATTGCACTAAATGACCCCTTTCTTACAGCATATTTCCCAGTACATCTTTCAACATCATCAACATGATACGGAACATTTGTGTATTGTATTACCTAATAAACGGGGCGCTCTTTATTTAAAACAATATCTAGCCAAAACATTTCAGAAAACCATCTGGCTGCCTACCATTATAAGTGCCGAAGAATTGGTGGCCGAATTATCCGGACTGCAACAGGCTGACAGTATTGATTTAATATGTGAACTATACATGGTTTACAAACAGGTATTAAAAGAAAAAGCAGAACCCTTTGATGCTTTTGCTAAATGGGGAACATTGATGCTTCAGGATTTTAATGAAGCCGATCGTTATCTTGTAGATACTGATGCTTTGTATCAGAATTTAAAAGAGATTCGTGAAATTGAAAACTGGAGTCTGAGTGCGGAAAGTCTAACACCCACGCAACAGGATTATGTGAATTTCATGCACCAGATGGGAAGTATTTATCATGAGTTTACAAAAGTTTTACTGGAGAAAAAACAGGCTTACCAGGGTTTTATGTACCGCAAAGCAGTGGAGGGGTATAAAAATTCTGAATACCTGAATCGGTTTTCGAAACTGTTGATCTGTGGTTTTAATGCTTTGAATAAAGCCGAGACCATTATTTTTTCAGAACTGATTAAAGAGAGAAAAGCAGTGATCATTTATGATGCTGATAACTATTATGTGAAGAACGAAAGTTATGAAGCCGGTTTGTTTTTACGAAAGAATTTTAGCAACAGCTGGCTGGACACAAAAAATCATATTGGGGATTATTTCAATGAAATTCCGAAACATATTGATATTGTAGCGGTACCAAAACAAATGGGCCAGGCGCAAGTGGTGTCGCATCAATTGCATGAATGGATTAAACAAGGAAAGTCATTAAATAAGACCGCTGTGGTGTTGGCCGATGAAAGTTTATTGTTTCCTATTCTGAACCAGCTCCCTAAGGAAGTGGAACATGTGAATATCACGATGGAATACCCATTGAGACTTTCGCCTATTTACGATTTAATGGATAGCCTGATAAGTTTGCATCAGGCTACACAAAAGGCAGGTGCGAGTAGCAGCTTTTATTTTTCCGATGTTTTTAAAATCCTTCAGAATTCTCTATTCAAAAAATACTACCGTTCTTTTGGACCAAGCATTGCTCTTCAAAGTATCATTCAAAAGATTATTGATAAAAACTATGTATGGATCAATACCAAAGTATTATCCGACCTATTCGAAGATAATTACACATACATCGCTGATCTATTTATCGGGTGGGGCAACTCCGCACAAGGGATAACTTCCATGTCTCAATTCATTGAGATGTTTAATACTTCCGAAAAGGAAGAATTGCAATTGTCTTCTACCGAAAAAGAATACCTGCATGTGTTTACCAAGTATTTCAATCGGCTACAATCTCTCATTCAAACACATAGCTATCTTGATTCTTTACTGACATTAAAAAGTTTGTACAAGCAGATTATTGGTGCCGCTTCGGTTCCGTTTATCGGTGAGCCTTTGCAGGGTTTGCAAATTATGGGTGTATTGGAAACGCGTACACTTGATTTTGAGAATATTATTTTGCTGGGAGTGAACGAAGGAGTTTTACCTTCCGGTAAATCTTCTAATTCATTTATTCCTAACGACTTAAAGCGTTATCATGGCATGCCATTATATGGCGATAAAGACGCTATATATGCCTACCATTTTTATCGCATTTTGCAACGAGCGACTAACATTCTCATAACTTATAATACAGAACATAGTGTACTTGGCTCAGGCGAAAAAAGCCGCTTTATCACCCAATTACAGTTTGAATTAATGCGATATAATTCAGCACATACCATTACTGAGCGTATGTTGAGTGGAGATACCTTGCCCGCCAGCAGCAGGAATGTTATCTCGGTTTCGAAAACAGATTTGGTTTTAGCCCCCATTTTATATAAGCTAACTACCGATTCGCAATACTCTGGTTTAAGTCCCTCCGCGTTGATTACTTATAAAGATTGTGCCCTGCGTTTCTTTTTCAGATATGGTGTAGGCATTAAGGAAACGGAAGATGTGGAAGAAAGCGCAGAAGCCAATACACAAGGTTCTATTTTGCATGAATCATTGGAAATGCTTTACAAGCCTTTTATTGGAAGGGTGCTTACTGAAGCAGACCTTAAAAGTTGCCTGACAAAAACAGAGGAAAGTGTGAACCTGATATTTCAGAATTATTTCAGTCAGCGTGAAAGCCAGTTCGGCAAAAACTTTTTACAGCGCAAGGTATTATATGAGTACGTTAACAAACTATTGCGCAGTGATCTGAAACTCATTCAGCAGTCTCAAAAGACCAATGAGCTATTGAGTTTAATTGATCTGGAACGGACTTTAACGGCAACGGTTACCATTTCTGTGAAGGGCATTGATACAATCATCTACCTAAAAGGTTCCGCAGACCGTATTGATAAACTGGGAAATATGATTCGCATCATCGATTATAAATCCTCCGTGAAGAGTGATGATAAATTTAAATTCACCAATTTCGAAGATTTGTTTAACGACAGTCAATATAATAAAATGTTGCAACTCTTTATGTATGCCTGGCTTGTGGTTAAAAATAATTTGGCTACGCCTGAAGAATTACAACCTTGCATCATTCCATTTAAGAAATTTGAAGAACATCCTAAATTTATCCACGAAGATAAAAAGGGCGGTGGTATTTTAATCTTTACAACGGAATTACTGCAGGAATTTGAAGACCATCTCAAACAAAAAATAGCTGAGATCATTTCTTCTTCACATTCCTTTATCCAGACAGATGATGAAGACAAGTGTGAGTACTGTGCTTATAATAGCATTTGTAATGTAAGGTAGATATAATCAATAGCCGTCACTCCAAGCTTTTTCGACTTCGTGAGTACTTCGACAGACTCATAAATCTCCTCAGACATCAAATGGCTTCCCGTTTGCATCCCTCACACGGTAATGCCTAACACTCTCTTGTTTATAAAAAGCGTTAATTGCCCAAACGGACTTTGGTGAGAGTCTTAACTTTAATCATCCCATTAAAAATAAAAAAATCGTAAAAATGTCTTTTACAAAAATTTGTCTGTCAATTATTTTACTGCTTACTTGTGGCTTCGGCTTTTCACAGGATATAACCGTTGATTTTGAAGGTAAGGTAACGCACAATAATAACAGCTTGTCGGAAGTGATTGTACAGGTGTTACAAAACGGTAAATTAATGACCACCTTTACAACAGATAACACTGGCAATTATAACATTTATTTGCCTTTAGGGAATGATTATTTGATCTCCATTTCTAAAAGTGATTATGTCCAAAAATATTTCAGTGTCAGTACTAAAGGAATTCCAGTTGAACAATCGGGAATTAAATTTCCAGCCATAAAAGCCGATGTTGATTTGTTGAAGTTTTATGAAGGCGTGGATTATTCTATGTTTGATGAACCCATCACCAAATTTTATTATAATAAGCGAAAAGATAATTTTGATTATGATGAAGAGCATTTGAAAGCTAAGAAAAAAGCCATGAAGCTGGTGAAAGAGGCTGAAAAGAAAGCGATTGAATTAGCTCTTCAAAAAAATGAAGCCAAGCAAAAGGAACTGGATAAAAAACCGGCAAATTCTGTTGTTAATGCAGAATCCATTAAACTGTCCGCTGAAAAAAAAATATTGGATGAGCGTTTAGTAAAAGAAAGTCTAATGCTGAAATTAATTGAGGAAGAAAAGAAATCCATATTCTCTGAGAAAGAAGAAGTGCAGTTGAATATTGTGGCTGCTAATAATGTAGAGACTCAAAAGATTCTTGACAAAAAGGTAAATGAGCTTGTATCCAAATACAAACAGGGCGTTACCGAAGAGCGGGTAGAAGGGCGTGGCATTGTTATCATTAAGCGGGTATTGGTGCGAGAGCAGGAAGTTTGGGTATATGAAAAGAAAATCTTTGATTGGGGCGGTGTATCTTACTTTCGTGATAAACAGCGAATCACCGCAAGCACCTTTAATATGGAAACTGCGACTAAATAACCTGTTAAACGATCAAATAATTATGATTCATCCTTTGTAGTCCGAACCAAGCCAATACCGGCTATAAAGAACAGGAGGCTGAGTATGCTATATATAACAACTGCTTTTACATCTTTTCGACCACCAGAAGTATTAACAAATAAAACTGCAACATAAATGAGTCCGGCTATTCCGAGAAGAGTAAGTACAGCTCCAAAAATTCTTTTGAGATTCATAATAATCTAATAATGTGATTTATTTTCTTTGATGAAATTGCATTGTACTCATTTTCCAATGCTTATATCTAAAAGTAAAAGTAACGTCATCGCTTTCCGAAAAATTACAGAACCGTTAAAATAACTTACATTATTCACTTACGGCTGAAAAGCGTGATAGAAGAAAAGATAGATTACCGATCAAGAGTATATAGATGATACAGTAAACCAATCGACCATTTTTGCTATAACCTTCAAATACTTTACTTGAATTTAGCAAAAATGGACTATTGGTTTAAAACTTTAGCGATAACAGCTGTCTTGTGTTTTTGCAAGAAGATGCTAAGATCCAGCTGGCTTCTTTTTCTTTTTTGTTTTTTTGTCCGCTACTTTTACTTTCTCCGCTGCTTTAATTGCAGATGAATCTATAGGTGCTACAGTAACAGTTGGAGCAGGAGGCGGTGGTGGTGGAAGTTTTGCCAATCTTCTTTGCTTTTCGTTCCGGATTGTACGATCCAGTTCAAGCGCTTGTTTTTGAGACGGGTTAAGATAACCGGTAATAGTTTCATAAAATGCGTTGTGAGACATTCTTAATCCAGTATAAACCGCCTCTTTACTATAATCCATGGTTTTTGAATTTAGCTTCTCGTACGCCTGCTTTTCTGTTTGTCGACGATCCGTAGCTGCTGTCAGCCATACCTCTTGTTGCGATTTTGTGAGGTGAAATCTTTCGGCAGCCATTTGTACCTCCTCCTCTAAAGTGGCAGCTTCGTATACACTTTTATAATCCATGATGCTTTCACCAGAGCCCGATGAATTTGTTTCAGGTGTTGAATTAGCTAGCTTAACAGAGGTTGAAGGAGAGGGTGAAACAGTGACCATAGTTCCCTCGGAAACTGCAACAGGTGCAGGACCGTTTTGTGCTCCCGCAACATGGAATGCCAAAGTTGCCGGGATGATGAAAAATTTGAATTTCATAGTTTTAGTATATAGATATAACAATACATTTCAAAAGCTTAGTCATATTAGACATGCGTTTTATCAAAGGTATAGCAGCGATTAGCCCACATGCATAATTTTCGGTAAGGCTCATGTTTTAATAGCCAGGGTAATTATTATCTAAAATATTATACTCAACCATAAAAATTGCACATAATGAATTTAATGTGACAAAAAGCATACATAACTAAACAATCAAATAGCAGCACAGAAGATGGCATCTATAAGTCTAGGCTAATTGAAAAAATGAGCTTGAAATAAGAAAAACAAACTATTTTTTAAGAATCAAAATAGATAGTAAGTACCATTTACCAATAAAGTGGTTGACACTAAGGTTAGTGTAAGTTTAATCAACTAATACCACTTCACTTTTAAATATACGGCCTCTTCTATTTTAATGGTATTATCTTTTGAGTAAAAGTAAACCGAATTGCCCTGTTTGGTTTCTGCAAAATATTCAAAACCATAACCATTAAAAAAAACATTGGTCACTGTTACCTGAATGTGTGCCTGAGCTTTACTATCCACTATCTGTAATTGATTGGGGCGGATAAAGGTTTGACTACGTGATAGTTTTACTTTACTTGAGATCAGATCATCCTGTTCCAGTATAAAATAACGGCCCATTAAAGCAGCTACGTTTTTTGTTTTGGGCTGATAATAAACTGTAAAGGTGGCATCATGCTGAATAAGCTTTCCGTTTTCCATCACAGCGGTTTCGTCGGCATAACGTAAGGCCTCTTCCGGTTGATGTGTTACAAGAATAGCTGCAGAATTTTCTTTTTTAATCTGCTGACGAATGTAAGTAAAGATTTTATCGCGCAAAGGCAGATCTAAATTACTGAAGGGCTCATCCAATAATAATACTTTCGGAAACTCAGCCAGCGAACGCGCAATGGCAACCCGTTGTTTTTGTCCAGATGATAAAGTAATAGCCTTAAGGTTTTTATAGGGTGTGAGATCAAGTAAACGCAATAACTGATTGGCACGTTTTAGTTTGTACTCGTCTGTGTAACCCATGAGCTTATCTTTAATATTCTCCTCCACTGTATGGTTATCGAGTACATAAAAATCCTGGCTTACAAAACGCATGTCGGCATGGCCGGGAATTAAATTATACGCGGGCCCTAATACAAGTTTGTTTCCAACTGTGATTTTTCCTTCATTCAGATCTTCCAAGCCGTAAATGCATTTGAGTAAGGTGGTTTTTCCGCTACCACTTTTACCAATAATGGCCAGAATTTTGCCAGGTTCTGCTGTAAGGGAAACATTATGAATGCCTTTGAATTGAGTAGAATTTGGGTAATTGAAAGCTATTTTATGAACGGATAAGATAGGCTTACTTGTTGTAGAATCCATTCGTAAATAATTGTACAAATGTTTTTTCCTTGTATGATTTGCCTTCAATGCCGGTAGCATTTAAAATACAGAAATACACACCGTCTTTGCAAGGTTCACCGCTGGTAGTGCGTCCGTCCCAAAAACCATTTAATCGCGTGGTTTCAAATATCAGGTTCCCGTAACGGTTAAAGATGCTGAAATTCAACTCAACGATTTCATCAAGGTATGGTTTATAAACATCATTAATGCTGTCGAAGTTGGGTGTGAAAACGTTCGGCATTATAATATTAGAAATTGAATCGTTGGTATCATATACTATTGCCGTTTGTGCTTTTGAATTATGAAGACATAATACGAAAGTACCGGCGACTAAAATATGTTTTAAGCAATTCACTAATTTAAATGTACTGTTTTATATGGTTTGTAAAAAATCCAATGTATTCACATTATCGGCAAAGTCAAAAATTTTAGGTTCCTGGGTGCTTCCTAATGGAATGGTTTTTAATCCCTTTATTTCAAAATTAGCAACAATACATTGTAAATTTTTCAGCAAAGGGCTGATCTTTTCAACAAGCTGTTCTTCATTAATATAAGTTTCATAAAAAAGTACCGAAGTAGGGGCATGCAGACTGTCACTCTCCTTGATCATAAAAAAATTATTGTCCAGGAAAGGAATTAGGTCCAGCAAGTATATAGCACGGTTGTATTCGTAGTTATTATTGTACTTTTTATTATCGATCACATACTTGTAATCATATAAGGCTTCAAATAGACCATCAAATTTATAGCCTTCCGGAACATAGACCTTACACACATTTCTACACCCCAAACCGTAATATAAAAAAATGTCCTTGCCAAGTCTTCCCAATTCTTCTTTGGTTTCTTTTCCGTTCAAAATAGCGATAGAACTTCGATTTTTACGTATAATGTTGGGATATTTTCCGAAATAATACTCAAAATGCTTAGCCGTATTATCACTTCCGGTAGCGATAACCACATCAAAATTTACCAATTTACCTTCAGAAAAATTGATGGCGCTTGCAAATTCCTTTTCATAATAAATAACCATTCCCGCTAAAAAAGGAATCAATGTCGGATCGTCGCTCGAAACCTTGATTAAAATTTGATGTCCGTTCAATAACACACACAGCATATCGTGAAAACCTACAGCAGGAATATTACCGGCCATGATTACCGCTACAGTTTTGGGCGTCCTTGGTTCTTTGATGTCTGAGGTGAATTTATGCAATGAATTTTCTTCGAGCATGAATGCCAAACCTTTAAGAGCCATTTGTATGCTTTCCTGTGTAAACCATCCATTATAAGAATAGGCTATTTCTGTCAATTTGTTCAGGTCGTTATGAAATCGCTCTTCTTTTGGAAGCCATTTATTGCTGTAATGGCGATTTATAAACAAGCCTAATTGTACAAATGCCTGTTCCCGTTGTTTTAAGGTCATAAAAATTAATCTTATATTTGTGGTCTTAATTAAAGAACACAAAACTAACGAAAAAATGGCTATTAAAATTACAGATGAGTGCATTAATTGCGGGGCTTGCGAACCTGAATGCCCGAATAATGCGATATATGAAGGTGGTGCTGAATGGCGCTTTGCCGATGGAACAAAAGTAAAAGGTGAATTTACCGGACATAACACTGGAATTACGGCTGACGCGAACGATCCTCAAACTCCTTACAGCATGGATATTTATTACATCGCTACTGATAAATGTACCGAATGTGCGGGTTTCCATGATGAACCACAGTGTGCGGCAGTTTGCCCTGTGGATTGCTGTGTGCCTGATGAAGATCATGTGGAAGCAGAAGCAACGCTCATTGCTAAAAAAGACAGTATGCATTTATAAACCAAACTATTTTAATCATTTAAAAAGCCATCTGTTTTTTAACGGATGGCTTTTTTGTTTTCATTTTGATAATGGATCGTTTTAAATCCGAATGCCGATAATACATACATCATCTACCTGTTCGATGTCACCTTTCCAGTTTTCAAAAATGGTATTTAAGGTTTCCTTCTGTTGATCAAATCCAACATCAACGGTGGACGTAATTAATTGCTGAAATTGTTTGTGCATAAACTTTTTTCCTTTTGGTCCACCAAACTGGTCCGCAAACCCATCAGTAAATAAATAGAAACGCGTGCCAGGAATGTATTCTACCTGATGAGTTGTAAAGGGTTTACGGTGATCGCTTTTGCCGATGGGTTGTTTATCTGCTGTAATTTGATTAAATCCTGACTTGTTGAAATACCACAAGGGATTATTGGCACCACTCCAGTAAATTTTTCCGATAGTTTTGTTGATGGATATTAAGGAAATATCCATGCCATCTTTTACTTCGTTTTCACTTTTTTCAAAAGTCTCTAACACCAGATCCGTAACTTTATCAAGGATAGCACCGGTGTCAACCAAATTAAATTCTTTCACCGCTCTGTTTAAGGCATTACTGCAAACCACGGATACCATTGCACCCGGAACACCATGGCCGGTACAATCAGCAGCGGCAATTAATACGGTTCCATTGATTTCTTCCATCCAGTAAAAATCCCCGGCTACAACATCTTTTGGTTTATATAAAAGAAAGCATTCAGATAGTTTTTCTTTAATCAAATTCAAGGGAGGCAGAATTGCTTCCTGGATCCGCTTCGCATACCTTACACTGGCTTCAATTTCTTCAAGCACACTTTTTAATACCACGTTCCTGATCTTAAATATCTCTTTCTCCTTCTGCATCGTTTCCATTTCGTGATGCATACTGATCTGCTTAATTTTTCGAGCATTTTCCTGACTCAATAATTCATCCTTGGCGTAATGGTATTTTTTAAAATGTTCAAGTGCCAGAGAATTATTTCCAAGGGCTTCATAAATGTTAGAAATAATAAGACTTGCCTGATACTTCTTGATTGGAATATTCAATTCATCGGATAATTTTTCAGCGAGCAGTGCATAACTCAAAGCTTCATTAAAGTTTTGCTGCTTCTGCGCGAGTTCTGCCAGTTCAAGGTAATTAGTAATTAACGGCGCTTCTAATTTGTTTTCCTTACGGATAGCCATACTTTTTTCCTGAAACAGCAGTGACTGTTTATAGTCTTCTTTCCGGGAAAAGTAATTTCCTATGTCTGCATAAATTTTCGATTCTATCAAATGATTATTTTCTCCTTCAATCAGCTTCAATGATTTTTGAAAATAGTCATAAGCCAGTTCAAGTTCTCCTGTATCACGATACACAGTTCCAATGGCATTCAACAAACGCGCGTTAATGCCCGCGCCCGTAAGGGAATAAGAATGTCCTTTTGAGAAAAAATCTATCGCTGATTTATAATCTTTAAGCAAATGGTTAATTTCGCCGCCCTGATAGTAAGCAATGCCTAAGAAATACATATAGCTTTTATGCTCGTTTATGTTTTGAATAGCGCTTTGAACAAATTCCTGAGCCTTAGCTAATTGTCCTATATTTTTATAATAAAGAACAAGTAAAGCTTGCGTTGCGCCTTCACCATGAACATCATTTACAGCGCGGAACATTTCTAATGTGTCATTTAATTTTTCAAAGGAATTGCCCAATGTCGGATTAAAAGCATACGCAAATCCTTCACTAAGCGAATACCAGCATTTTGAAAGTGCCGATTCATTACTTTTTTGTTTAATTAACTTCAGAATGTTTTGGTAATCATTTCCCTTTAATAACGGACCATTTTCCCATAAGATGACGTAGAAATCCAGCAGGTCTGAATTTCCGGATAAAACTTTTTCAAACTTATTTACTAAACGTTCATAAATAGTTATCTGGCTCATATTTAAGCGTCTTTGTTATTTACCAGTATTCATCAATGCAAAACTGATGATGTTAGCACCCATTTTGAGAGCCTTTTCATGTGTTTCGGGACTGTCTTTATGAATTTCATAGCTCTCCCATCCGTCTCCCAAATCACATTCAGCATCGTAAAAGCATACTAAACGTCCTTTGTAAATTAATCCAAAACCCTGTGGCGCTTTACTTTCATGTTCATGTACCTTTGGTAAACCTTTATCAAAATTGTAAGCCTGGTGATAAATAGGATGAGAGTAGGGGAGTTCAACCAATTCCAGTTCGGGAAATATTTTTTTTAATTCCGTTCTCACAAATTTATCCATGCCATAATTATCAGACACATGTAAAAAACCGCCAGCCATTAAATATTTTCGCAGGTTTTCGACTTCCTGGTTTGAGAAAACCACATTGCCATGTCCCGTCATGTGAACGAAAGGATAATTAAAGATTTCAGTACTTCCCACTTCAACAATAGCTTGTTCGGGATTGATGTTGGTTTTAATATTGGCGTTACAGTATTTTATTAAGTTTGGCAATGAAGTTTCTAAATTGGCATACCAATCGCCACCACCGCTATACTTTAATAATCCAATTTGATAGGACTGAGAAAACAGTGTGATTGTATTGAAAATAATTGCAAAAAAAAAGGCAAGAAAAACTCTATTCATTATTGCTTCGCTAATTTATAATTTTTCTTTTCTTCTGAAATAGGTAAGCCAAGATCGGAGACCATTAGTTTGTCTTTAAAATCAGCAAACCCTTCAGCGGTTACGGTAATGTCATAAGTGCCGGCTGGTAATGCCATTACAAAACGCCCGTTATTTGGATTAGGGGCAAAACTAAATTCTTCATTAGTCACTACATTTACTGCTAAAATGTTTGCAATATATTCTTTGGGTTGATTTAATGAATCGCCAAGTAACATATTTCCTAAATACAAAGTCAGTTTTTGATCCAAGTCATTAAATTTTATGCGGTAGATATCCAGATCTCCTTGTCCACCCGGGCGCCATGCACTGATGTATCCTGCTCGGTTATCTGGTGTCAAACTAATACTTCGGTCATTATCGGTTGTATTTACAGGGAAACCAAGATTTTCAGCTTTTGTCCAGGTGTTTTCTTCAGGGTTCCACACACTTTTAAATAAATCAAATCTACCCATTGTGTTATGTCCTTCCGAGGAGAAATAAAGTGTTACGCCATCCGTTGATAAATAAGGAAAATCCTCATTATATTCCGTGTTTATTTCAGCGCCCATTTTATATGGTTCACTCCAGATACCATTGGGTAATTTCCGACAGATGTAAATATCAGTTTGAGCTTCTCTGTTTTCTCCACGCACAAAAAAAAGTGTTTTCCCATCAGCACTAATTGATGCAGAGTGTTCAATTTCTTTATTGATGTTTTCAGGAAACGCAACATATTTTACCCAAAGCCCATTTTTTTTAACCGAAGTGTAAATATCTCCGTATTTATCAATATGGTCAATATATATCAACATTTCAGAACCATCCGCTTTTATACCAACGACCTGCTCATCTAAGGAAGAATTTATTTTAGGTCCCGGATTCTCAGCCTTTACCCATTTTCCGCCATCTAATTTAGATGTATAAATATCTGATGCATAATAACCGTCTACTTCAACACGACTGGCAGTTTGGCCTTTCCTACGCGTTGTAAAAGCTAAAAAACTTTCATCCTGTGTAATCCATGGGTAATAATCTGCAAACTCAGAATTAATATCTTTCCCCAGGTTTGTAAACGAAACGTTGATTGGATTGAGCATTAATGTTTTGGCATTATTGCAAATTTCAATCTCACGATCTGCGATTTTTTTCTTTTTGGGTTCGAGCTCTTTATATTTTTCAAATGCTTTAATGGCATCTTCAATTTTATTGGAAAGACGATAGGCTTCACCTAATCTTAACCATACATTAGATTCTACCTTTTGGTCTTTCGCGCAAAACTCAAGATATTTAATCGCTTCAGACTTATTGATGTTTGTATTCAGATAGCATTCAGCAATTTTGTATTGTATGGATGCGTTGTTTTTATCTGCTTTTAAAAGTTCCTTGTAAATGGGAAGTGCCATTAAAAAATTATGATGACTATAATGTTCATCGGCATCCGCAATTTCGTATTTAGTTTTACCCGGTTGAGCAAACCCTAACGAAACTGAAAAACAACTAATTACAAGAAAATATTTAATCATAATTGGATTACAATTTAGAAAATATTTTTCAATAATCGTACCTATTTTTTCTGTGAAAGTTTAAAAAGCAATTCTTTTTCGGCCTTCGTTAAGTTTTCATATCCTGATTTGGATATTTTGTCCAGCAGGGTATCGATGGTTTGCTGACTGCTTTGATTTTGGCCTTCGGGCTTGGCAGAACTACTACGATGAACAACTTTTAGAGGTGATATTTTTTGCTTATTAAAGGAGGGGAAATTGGATATGTCTTTACCATTCTTTAGCATGTAACCAAAAAACAAACCGAAGAAAGCACCCCCGAAATGGGAAATCTTGCCACCGGTATTGATGTTAAAATCAATAATTGTTGACACCAAAAATATCAGTAACGCATAATATTTATACTTCATTTCAATGATTCCGAAAAGGCTAACGGGCAGATTAGGAATATAAATAGCCAAACTGGTTACAATACCAATCACTGCAGCTGAAGCACCAAATAGAATAGAATTAGCAAAGGAGACAGGGAAAATAGCAGAGAGAATCAGCAGAGTGATGCCACCCATTAAACCACTCATCACATATACATATACAAGTTTTTTCTCAGTAAGGAAGTTTAAAAATGTGTGAGCCGAAAAGTAAAGCAACAGCATATTGTAAAAAACATGTCCCAGATCTTTATGGGAAAACATATACGTAAAGAGAGTCCAAAATTTATAAATGAATTCATTCAAATTTAATGGCAATGCCATATTTAAAGCAATCACATCCGATTTAAAAACTCCGGAACTAATGTTGATGATTAAAAATATAGAAATGTTGAGAACCAACAGTATGGTGAGCTTACTGTGTTTTTGTAATTCTTGTTTTATATTTTGTAAGAAAGACATTGGATTAAAAGAAAAAGGTTTTGTTTTTTTTCCAGATCAACATTATGATAATACCGACAATAAGACCTCCTAGGTGTGCAAAATGGGCAACATTATCATGAGTGAAAAAACCATTGTATAATTCAAATAATGCATATCCGATAACAAGGTATTTTGCCTTTACAGGTATTATGAAATAAATTTGTAGTTCTGTGTTAGGAAACATCATGGCAAAGGCAACAAGCAATCCAAAAACTGCTCCTGAAGCTCCCAATAGAATTGTGTATTCATTATTTATATAACTGATACCCAATTGTACTGCGGCGGCTCCCAAACCACATAGTAAATAAAAATTTAGAAAGCGTTTTGGCCCCCAGATATTTTCGAGGATGGAACCAAACATATATACTGCCAGCATATTGAAAAGCACATGCGGAATATCAGCATGCATAAACATATAGGTAATAAACTGGTACGGTTTAAAATAAGGAGTCCCAATAGGGTAAAGGTCAAGATAACGATGAAGCATGTCCCCAAAAACCATACTCGCGAAATATAAGAGCACATTAATGATCAGTAGGTTTTTGACCACTAAGGGTATTTGTTGAAATTGTCTTGGTTTAAATTCCTGAAAACTCATACACTGAAATTATCTTTTAAAAAATGCCTCTAATTCAATTTTACTCATTTCCATAATTACAGGCTTCCCATTGGGACTATACATCGGATTTTCACATAAGAACAAATGTTCCAACATTAGGGCAATTTCTTGCTCCTCCAATGATTTACCATATTTAATGCCCGCACTTTTAGCCATGCTTTTACACATATTCTCAAAAGGATCAATTTTTACATCAAAGGTATTTAATTTGTAGGTTTCCAGAATACCTTCCACCATCTCCTGAGTGTTAAATTCTCCTAATTCAGCAGGTGTGCCCTGAACCACAACCGTATTTTTTCCAAAGGGCTCTATTTCAAATCCCAATAATTTAAAATGCGGCATCAGGCTTTCCAGCAATACGTAATCGTTTGGTGTAAGCTCAATTGTAACTGGGAAAAGAATTTGTTGAGTGGATGCAGCAGAGTTTTTATCTTTTGTAGCAATGTAATGTTCATATAAGATTCGCTCATGAGCTCTTTGCTGATCAATTACCAGCAAGCCATTTTCATGAGCAGAAACAATGTATTTATTATATAACTGAAATCCTTTTTGAGTGAAAATATCATGATCAAGTTTGATTTGCTCTGCTTTTTTTTCAAGTTGCAAATTTTCGTTCTCCCCTTTAAAATCAGTATTCGAATAATTCTGATACAGATTTTCCCAGTTTTGTTTATTATGTTGTTGTAATTGAGTATCTGGTTTTGGTTGAGTATAACCCGAAGACGAATAGTTTGATGAACCTGTAGAAAAGGGGTTATAATCTTTATTAACCGTTACAGTTGGCTGCGCCACTGATTTGGTATAGTCAATTTCAAAACTCATTTCACTGTTAAAGTCGAGGCTTGGTGCAAGGTTCGCTTTTCCCAGAGCCCGTTTTACTGAACTATGCAACAAGGCATAAATGATCTTCTCATCCTGGAATTTTATTTCAGTTTTTGTAGGATGAATATTGATATCAATAAATTCGGGATTTACTTCCAGAAATAAATAATATGACGGATGAGCATCCGAAGCAATCAGTTCACGATAAGCTTCGGCAATTGAATGATGCAGGTAAGGGCTTTTTATGAAACGGTTATTCACAAAGAAATACTGATCACCTCTTCTTTTTTTTGCATTTTCAGGTTTGCCTATATATCCAGAAATCTTCACCACATCGGTTGATTCATTGATCTGAACTAATTTCCCCTGAAGGTTTTTGCTGAATAATCCCGAAATTCGTTCTATTAAAGAAGCCGGTGGCAGATTGTAAATTTCATTACCATTGCTGAATAATTGAAAATGAATATCAGGATGTGGTAAACAAACCCTTTCAAATTCATCAATAATATGTTTTAACTCAACACCATCGTCTTTTAAAAAATTTCTTCGGGCAGGTATATTGAAAAACAGATTCTTAACACTGAATGAAGAACCAGTTGGCGCCTGGCATTCTTCCTGACGAACAAATTTATTGCCTTCAATTTCAATTAGCTGGCCAACGATATCTTCTGCCCTTTTGGTTTTTAGTTCTACTTGTGCCACAGCGGCTATGCTGGCTAATGCTTCGCCCCTAAAACCCTTTGTATGTAATTGAAATAAATCTTCTGCTTTTTTTATTTTTGATGTTGCGTGTCGTTCAAATGCCATTCTTGCATCTACAGGGTTCATTCCTGAGCCATTATCCATTACCTGAACAAGGGTTTTTCCTGCATCCTTCACTATTAATTTAATAAAGCTTGCTTTAGCATCAATCGCATTCTCCAAAAGCTCTTTTACAATAGAAGCTGGCCTTTGAACCACCTCTCCTGCAGCTATTTGATTAGCTACACTTTCTGGTAAAAGAGTTATCACATTTTGCATGGCTGCAAAGGTAATTTTTTACTTGATTTTCCCTAAGAAAGAGTGATTATTAAAACCGTAAAAGGTTTTTAACATTTAAATTTTCATGTAAGCGTTTTTTTTTATATATTTCCGGAAAAATAAATAGGTTATGTCGACAAAAACTAAGGCTTCGTCAAAAAATAAAAAAGCAATATCTAAAAAAGTAGCTCCAAAGAAAGTTCTTACGAAAAAAAGTGTTACAAAAAAGAAAGCTGTGAAACCAGCGGCTAAAGCGAAGCCTGCGAAAAAATCGACCGTAAAACCTAAGGTTGTTGCAAAAAAGACAGTTGCAAAAAAGGCAATTGCAAAAAAGAATGTTGCGAAAAAAACGGTTAAGAAAGTAGCTGCAAAGAAACCCGCACCTAAAAAGGCAATAAAGGTTGTGAAAAAAGCTGCACCGAAAAAAACAGTTAAAAAAGTTGCTGCACCAAAGAAAGCCGCTAAAAAAGCGCTTCCAAAAAAAGTTTCTCCACCAACTGCTTCTAAAAAAGCGGCTCAAGTAAAGATTGTAAATAAACCTACTCCTAAACCAGTAGCGAAAATAAAAGCTGCTCCTGTTAAAATTGAGAAAGCAACTATTGAAAAAGTGCCTGTTGTGAAAGCAGAGAAACCTGTAAAAGTTAAAAAGGTAAAAGCACCTATCATTAAAAAACCAATTGTAGCTCCTACAACATTCAGAAATAATAATCCAAATCCGGTTTCTACGAAAGTTATCAAAGAACCGGCTGGAAAATTTGAAATGGAATTTGTTATCAGAGCCTCTGAGGATATGGTATTTGAGTTTGTAAGCACGGAGAGTGGCTTATCAGAGTGGTTTTGTGACGACGTGAATATACGTGATGGTGTATTTACATTTGATTGGGATGGACAGGTTCAACAAGCTAAACTGGTAAAAGAGGTTCCTCCAATGTTGATAAGATATCAATGGGTTGACAAAAATGATGGCAGTTTTTTTGAGTTCAGAATACAAAAGGACGAGTTAACGAATGATATCTCATTGATAGTCACTGATTTTGCCTCGGATAAAGCAGATGAAGTTTCTGCCAGATTATTATGGCAAAGTCAGGTTGATAAATTGCTTCACGTATTGGGATCATTCTTTTAATAAGTGAAACTATAGTTTCGCCCAAATTAACTTTTTAAATAAGCAAAAAAACCTACTTTAGGGCTTTAATTATAAATCTAAAACTTATTACCATCGTATAGACATCTACTTAAATTTTTATTGTATCAATAATTTAACTGTAGTTCTATGTCTATGCAACTTCTTTCAGATAATGAGCTTGTAAAGCTCTATATGGATGGTAATGAAGAATCACTTTCTATTCTTGTAAAACGCCATAAGCGACGTATATTTTCGTATGTTTATTTAATTACCCGTAATAAGGTGCTTACTGAAGATGTTTTTCAGGAAACATTTTTTAAAGTTATACAGACTTTAAAAAAGCAACAATACAACGAAGAAGGAAAATTTTTACCCTGGGTACTAAGAATTGCAAAAAACCTGATCATAGATCATTTCAGAAAAGTGAAAAAAATGCCTAGTATTTCTTCTGTAATTAATGATGAAGGGGAATCTACTTGTATTTTTGATATTATCCCTGAAGAAATATCTACTTCAAAAGATACTGAGCAGAGCAGACGTTTTAAGGAAACAATAAGATCAATTGTTAGTGATTTGCCTCATGATCAAAAGGAGGTTGTTATTATGAGAACTTATTACGATATGAGTTTTAAAGAAATTTCGGAAATGACGAATGTATCAATTAATACATCTTTAGGTAGAATGCGATATGCTTTAATTAATATGAAGAAAATGTTGGAAGAAAAAAATGTGGAAATCTACATTTAAGTTTTCCTAAATCCTTTTTAGTAAAGGAACATAGTAGTAAGGATGCTTTTGATAACTAAATAATCAGTTGCTTGTTGTCATAAAATTTCTGAAGAAGTCCTCATTTCATTTGCATGTAATCTCATTTAAATTCTCTTTGTAGTAAAATTTATTTCACCATTACCTTAAAAATAACAGGACTGCTATTTTTAAGATTTACTTTTAAAATGTAAATACCCGGGTTGTATGAGTTCAAATTTATACAAGTATATCCAAATTCATTTCTATCATATGTTTTTGGAGAAATGTTTTTACCTTCAATTGTGTAAATTTCCAATTCCATTTCTTCTTGTAAATTTCCGTCAAATTTTAAATTAAATACATTTTCAGGTTGTGTTAAAAGCTTAATGTTTGATTTGTATAAATCAGTATTCGCTGTTGCAAGATCAATAACCTTAATAATTTTGCTTGTGCTATCTTTACAACCTGTAACACTTGTACCCACTAATTTAGTTTCAAATACACCTGGAGATGAATAAGTATAGTTGGGCTCAAATTCATTTGATGTTCCGATTCCATCTCCAAAACTCCAAATGTAAGACTCACAATCAGATGACAAGTTAACAGTAGAATAATTTTCCAGGATACTGGCTGTAATAGTATCTTGTGATGAAAATAACACATTAGGTGAAATTTTTTGCGAGATATAAAAATTAATTGAGTTTGAATAACAATTATTATTTGTTGACTGAACTTCTACTTTATAGTTGCCATTACTTACATTTATTAATGAATCGCTTTCGAATGAAGCTAGGGTGCTTTGCAGAACGGTACCAATAGAATCTTTCCAAATATAATTCCATGGTGCGTTCGCAGAGCCGGATATTTTATATGTCCCAGCGTTTGGATTCTGACAGGTAGGTTGTTTCAAATTGGTAACAATTGGTAATTCAAAATGTGTTACCACCAATGTAAAGCGTGAACCAGATGTTGAATTCGCCAGATTAAAAATATAAGGATTGTTGAGTATGTTTACGCTTGATCCAGTCAACTGGTCGTTTAATGAGACACAAGTACCAGAAGGAAGCAAACTGAAATCTGAAGCCGTAATAGTAAAGTTCCCAGTAGTATTGGTTGTTGTTTTTATATTTATTGTAAATGACGAGGAAACAGGACTTATCCCATTAATTTGCATGAGCACAGAATTGTATTCCTGTGAAATACTAGGAACACTATTGGGCCCTGAAATTTTATAGGCATCGTATTCTGAATCGAAACCAGGAGTTGCGCCATCCTGATAATATAAAATAGTTTCATCGAGATAATTTGCATTTCCTTTCATTTTTAAACGTATCATAGGAACCTGCGCAAAGCAATTTGAACCAATTGCACATATAAGAAATAGAATTAAAATTTTAGAATAGTCTTTATGTTCATTTGAACCGTTAAAGGGAATCACTCGCTTTAAATATGATAACGTCTTCATGTTAGTTTTTTTACAAAACTATTTCTATTATTTCCACTATAGAAATTCATTAGTTCAGCTTACTTTCAGATGTAATATTTATTACGTTTTTGTCAATTTGTTGAGTGTAATAAAAACGCTATATTTAAATGAATTTTTATTTCAGGAATAATGAGAAAGCCGCTTAAGAAAAAAATAATGTCGTTTAAACACAAAATAGCGATGTTAATTGATGATAACGATTTGGATAATATGATTAACCAAAAAATTTTAGAAGCTAATAATTTTGCGGAGATAATCTATGTTAATTCCAGTTCAATGAGTGCACTTGAGTTTCTGAAAAATCTGGAAGTAAGTGGGGAACTTACCGCACATTTATTGCCAGATTACATTTTTGTGGATTTGAATATGCCAATAATTGATGGGGTTCAATTTATTGATTTGTTTTATAAACAAAATAAGGCAATGCTTAAAAAATGTAAACTTGTTGTATTAACGTCATCTATTAATCCCAATGATAAAATTAAAGTAAGTAAGGTTGACCCAAAAATACCTTTTATCAATAAACCATTAACAAGTGAGGTGCTGGATACGTTAAATTAGTTTCTTTTAGCGTCAAGTATATGTTCTATGTCTTGCTGTAAATATTGAAGAATCTTTCTTTCGCTAAAATTATAGTAATTATATTGTTCTAATAGCCCGGCTTGTTTGCTAAGATGAGCAGGCGTTTTTTTCTCCGCTAATAAAGTGGTAAATAATTTTATGATTGTCTTGACGTTGTTGTATTTACTAAATTCATCAGAACCATTTACTTTCCTGGATAAATTTTTCAGAATGTTACCTGACTGTTCGAAATCCTTTTTCTTATAGTAAAAATAAGAAAGGGTTAATTTTATTTCAAATTCCATGTGAGGAAAACTAACAAAACTGGAATTATCAATAATTTTATTTAATAATATAATTGCTTCTTTTATTTGGCCGGAAAAGAATTTGCTAAGAGCCAAATAAAATTTCAGAGAAACAGTTGTGTAGAAGTCATAATTATCAACATAACAATCATCGTGCTCTGCTGATAGGTTTTCTTTTTTGTCATGTTTATTTAATACTTCTATTTTAGAGAATAAAAATTTAAAAGCCAAACAGTAATTACTGTTAAGTAGCCATTTTTTTGAATCAGCATTTACTATTTCAAAATAGGGAAGTGATTTTTTATATTGCTGGATCTTTTTATAATATTCAAATTTAAAAAAGTTCAGAATTAATTTGAAATGCTCGATTTGTTGATCGTCGGAATACTGATTAATAATAGCTTCCGACTTTTGTATAATGTCTTCAATAGGCTCTTCATCTGACAATTCTAAGTTGGTAAATAAAAAAATCTGAATGAGCACACTGTTTAATATCAATTCAATTTTATGTGATTTATTTAAAGCAAATATATTTTTTAATTCATTTTTTAGTAGAACCAGAATTTCCAGATCAGTTGACGAATTGGAAAAGTAATAATTTGCCAGGTTTTTATTAAAACTAAACAGTATGTCATCTGCTTTTTCAAGTGAGATAGCGTAGGCCACTTGTTTATTATATAATTGGGAATAGATATAGTGCTTGTCAGAATGAAAGTAAGCTTTCTTAAGAACACTATATATTGTAGTTAAACTGGCAGGATCATTACTTAGTAAATATTTTTTTTCTATTTCATGAAGCATTGCAATAGCTGTATCACGTGGATAATTGATAAGGTATTGATTAATATGCTCTATGCCTGTTTCTGTATTTTTAGAAGAATGGTTTTCTAATAAAAATTTTTGGGTTTTATCAAAAAGTCTTGATTTTAATACATATAAAGCATTCTCGTTACATTTCAAAAGTTCAAGAAGATCACCAGCATTATTTGACCGATAGTATCGTAAAAGAATTAAAAATTTATCTGAATTGGTTTTTATTAAGGATTTCTCAAAAGCTTCATAATTTTCGGGGCTAAGCTGTAGCACAATTTTCTTTAATTTATCCATAAACTCAGTAATTTTTTTATCTAAATTTAGAGAAATAATTTGACTATTTTATATTTTGTTTCAAGAGTTGGATTGATTTCACCTTGGTTTTTTCATCTGATATAGACAGGTAATAAAAATTATTTCCAGTGTTCACTAATTCAGGAAGTATAAAATTATTTATTCCTTCCTCACATAATCTAGAATCTTCAAAAACCATTAGACCAGTTGAATTGGTTATTTTTATTAGTAATCTCATTTTTGTTTTGCAACTAATGTCAAGATGCAAGGCATCTGAAAAAGGGATAGGGAATGTCTTAATTATTTCAAAAGAATTACTTTGTCGAACCTGGTAATCTATGGAAGTTATATTGGAAACTGTTTCCTCGCCATTAATAGATAGTCGTCTAATTCTGTAGTAAGAAATCCCTATTTGCGGGCGTGTATCAATATACTTAAAGCGTTGATTAATTAATTCATAGACAGTATCTATTTTTATAAAGTCAATAGCATTGTTGCTTTGTTCTACAATAAAATAGCGATTATTATATTTGCTGATTTCACATGTAATTTCCACATCATCATTAACGACTGTTGACGTTAAATTAATAAAATCTATTGTTTTTAATTGATGCCGAATGTTTGAAATAAGATTTTGTTGTAAGCTAATTAGAACAAAAAATGTGATTGCTGTTATTTTCATGTTTGTTGGTTTAGGAATGTAATTAATTGATTCTTGTTTGTTTTATCCAGTTTACAGCTTCCTCCTTTTTTTTAAATAATTCGACAGGATAGGATGGTTTGTGAAATACTTTGAAAAAATGCATTGTAAGCCTGTTTGCTAAATTAATTGAGTAATATGCTGACCCAAGTTTGTCGGCACATGCTTCGGGAGATGCCATATATTTTAACGCATCGTCATCAATAAAAATGTAATTGGTAGCATCTATTAATGTATAATGTTTTTTTCCTTCTGTTATTTTTTTTATTGTCTGAATAAGCCTTTGCGCTTTTTCTACATTAATAGTAATATTTTCTAATAATTTTATATGTACTAAAGAATTAACTCGATCATAGCTTAATTCAGCTACATCAGTGTATATTGTTTCCTCAATATTATATTGAAATTGCATAAAAATTGTTGGTTCTTTTTTTTCGATCACATCAATGAAAATGTGATTTCGGAAATTGATATTGTTTAATTTTTGTAACATGATTGCAATTATTAATGATAGGGGATAAGGTGCTTATCGTTTGAAATAGTTTAATCTTAATGCTGTTCCCAACATTAATACTGGCGCCATTCTTTCATTATATAAACCATTGATATAATTTAAATGATAATATGTACCAAAGCCAATGGATGAAGACCAAACCAATTTTTTATTTATTTTAGTATTGATACCAAAACCAACAAAGAGTTCAACAGTTGAGAGTTCGTATTTTGAATAATCTGTTTGAAAATCATTTTGTTTTGAAGCCGCTTCTTCCAATTTAATAGCTTTATAGCTAAGTCCGGCACCCTTTAAATATTGTGCATTCACAAAAGAAAACAACTGTATTCTTTGACAATCATTTGTAGGATCCAAAACGGCTTCATTTGAAGAAAAATTTTCCTGGCCTGTGAGTATTCGTGTATATCTTAAAGTTCCGCCACAAACTTTTTCTTTTCTTTTTTGAATGCTGGGTCCAATTGAAAAATGATTTTTGCCATCATATAAGCTTAATGATAAGTCATAAATGGCGCCATGTGAGTTTCCTGACAAATGAGTTCCAACTCCAGCCCCTAAATGATATCCCTGATTAATACTTTGGGAATAGATTGTTTTTGTTGCTAAAATGAAAATTAAACAAAGAGCTAAAATATTGCTGTTTGAATTTTTTAAATTGTATTGTGTGTTGTTAGAGTTTAAATTTTTCATGTGTTTTTTTTTACAAATATGAATACTTCTTTACCGGCTTACTTTTCATAAATGTGTTAAGTATTATGCATGTAAGATTTCTTCTATAATTGCAGTTCGCTCTTTTCTATTAATTTTTGCTTTTTGTAAGCATATTTTCTTTGGATACTGACTAAGGCGAAGATATTTATGTAAAAAAAAAGCGCCTTTAGGGGCGCTTTAATTATTCAATAAAAAGATTTTAATTAGAATTTTATGAGTTCTTCATATAATTCTTTAACGGGCAATCCCATAACATTATAAAAACTTCCTTCTATTTTATCAATTCCAATATATCCCAACCAGTCTTGCACACCATAACCGCCTGCTTTATCATAAGGGCTGTAATTTGTTAGATAGTATTCAATTTCTTCAGACTTCAATTTTTTAAAATAAACTTTACTAACATCATAAAAGGTTGTTTGCTTATTGCCGCTCTTTAAGCATACACCTGTAAATACTTCATGCATTTTACCGCTAAGAGCTTCCAACATCTTTTTTCCTTCCACAAAATTAGCAGGCTTGTTAAATACTTTACCTTCACACCACACTATGGTGTCTGCTGTAATTAATATTTCTAAGTCACTAAGATCTTCATCATAAGCATCTGCTTTTTTTTCAGCCAGGAACAAAGGAATTTCTTCTGCTAATAAGTCAACAGGAAATGTTTCGTCAGCATTTATTGGTTTATTCAAAAACGTAAAGCCCAGACTTTTCAATAATTCCTGTCTGCGTGGAGAGTTGGATCCTAAAATAAGTTTGTATGGAAATTCTTTGATATGTTGTTCTACACTATTCATGAGACAAATTCGTTTATAATTTTTAAATCGTTGATGCGCTTTTTGTTGCCTTAATCATATAAATATTTAATAATAAACATAAAAGCGATGCCAAAAAGCATTGTAAATTTAAGCAATAAGCTGGCCATTTTAAAATCTTTACTGTTTTTAGCCCTTACCATTTGTATTATTAATACGATTAGAGGGGCAATCACCAATGAAAGAATGTAGTATACTGCAATTAACTGCTTATCATGATAAAATTTGAAAGCAGCCATTAACAATAACCCAATGGTAATAAGGATCAAAAAGAATGTGACTACTTTGCTGGTAATCATTCCCCAAACAATGGGCATGGTTTTACAACCCGTTTGAATATCGCCTTTATAATCTTCCATGTCTTTTATTACTTCTCTCGAAAATGAAGTTAAAAAAGCAAAGGCAGAATAACCAAATACAATGATGACCAGAGTTTGTAAAAAATTGCCTACCATTATATTGATAAAAGAATTTATATTTCCCATTAAATAATATTCATAAATCATTGGCATAAGCGGAATAGTTGCTGTTAGTAATGAAACTACAGTATTCCCAATTAATAATTGCTTTTTAAAATTGGTGGAGTAAAACCATAAAAGAAGGATGCTGAGTATCTGAAACATCACTAATTTTATGCTATGACATTTCATTGCCAGATAAAACCCCATGATCAAACCAATAGTATTAAAAATAATATGAAGGATCATAGCCCACCTTCGTTTAATCACCACATCAATTACAACAGTTTCCGGGCGATTAATTTTATCAGTCTTAACATCAAAATAATCATTAATAATGTAACCAGCTGCGGCAATTAGCAATGTACTAATTAGTGAAATGGTAAATAATACAGGAGTAAACTTTGAATACTCATTAACAGGTGAAAAAATGAGGTATTTAATACACCACTGCGTAATGGCAATGATTAACAAGTTCTCTACGCGAATTAATTTTAAAAAAGCTATGAGTGGATTTTTAATCATATATAGAATAGAAAGTTAATAATTTAAATCTTAATTTTAAGAAAAAAATGTTGAATGATTTAAGTTCTGAGTACTGGAATAACAGATATATAAAAGATGATTTCAAGTGGGATATCGGCAGTGTATCTACACCAATTAAAGAGTATATTCTTCAGTTAAATAATAAAGAAGCTTTAATTTTAATTCCTGGAGCTGGTAATGCCTATGAAGCACAATTCTTATATGAGCTTGGTTTCATTAATACTGATGTTCTTGATTTTGCGTCAGTACCTTTAGAGGCAATTAAGCAGAGAATGCCGGATTTCCCCAAAGAAAGGCTAATTCAAAAAGACTTTTTTCATCATAAAGGGGAGTATGATTTAATTATTGAACAAACTTTTTTTTGTGCACTTCATCCTGATCTAAGAGAAAAGTATGTTGACCAAATGCATGCATTATTAAAACCTGGCGGCAAATTGATTGGGCTATTATTTAATAATAAAATGAACATGGATGAACCCCCTTTTGGTGGAAACGAAAATGAATATAGGAATTTATTTTCAAAGCGCTTTGATATTAAAATTATGAAAGACTGCTATAATTCAATTAAACCAAGAATGGGAAAGGAATTATTTGTAATCATGCAACCCAAAGAATATTAAACGGAGTATTTTTTTTATTAAATTTGATAAAATAGAATAAAGTCAATGACTGATCAGGATCGCATATTTGATGAGAAGCAATACATGGGGCACAACCGTCTTAGTATCATTTGGCGCACCGTTATTTCTCTGTTCTGCTTTGTTGGTTATTATTGGAGTGAGAATCCAAAGCCTGTACAGGTGGCTATTTTTAAAATTGGTTATTATCCAGCTTTAGATATTCCGAATTCGGGCAAGATATTTTTTCTACTAGGCTTGCTTATTCTAATGTTTTCAGCGATGTTAACATTTATTTTACACACACATACCCAGGTGTTTTCCAATTATATTTTGATTGATGGATTTTGGACTGCACGTAGAATAAAAATAAACCTTGAGTCAATCACTCATATCAGAAAGAGCAAGTACAAAAAACATATTTTCCGTAGAGCAGTTTATAATTTGCACAGCAGGGGAGTGATTCGTTTTTTCACAAGTGGAAATGAGTTTGTGGAATTAAAAGATAGAAATGGATTTACTTACCGCATAGGAACACAAAAAGCGCCTGAATTATACCAGGTATTGCGAAAGCAATTGAGTGAAATTCACAGCAATTAAAAATTATCGTACCATTGTCTTTGACGAGGTATTTTAACATCGCTGAGCATACTGGTTTTTAGATTTATTGTTAAGCTGTAACTTTTCCTGAAACCAAATGGCACCCAATCAATACGTGCTTCCCAGCATCTTAAATCTCTGTATAAGTTGATGCTCGTGTAACTTAAGTTTTTACTATTAAAATCATAACCACTTGTTACACCAAGCTTCCAGAATTTAGTAACTGATACATCGCCACTAAAGTTAAGGGTTTGTATATCCTTTAATTTTTCCAATATTTTGGTATACGTAACATTATAATAGATATTCAGATTCCATGGTAGTCTTTCTTGCGTCTGAGCAGTATTGGTAGGCGTTGCACCTTTTTCAGCACCATTTGTCAAATCAGGTTTTTTTGCTCTTGAAACAAAAGAGTTGGAGCTGAATGCTGCATTGATAGCAATGTTTCCCGTTGTAAAATCTGCTACCCGGCCGTTAGTGTTAATTAGGTATTCCTTGGTTCTATATGCCCGCTCATCATATGTGTTGGTGTATGGAATAATAACGGTATTGGTAACAACTGTAGTATAATAGGGATCAAAGGTTGAACCAAATACCAGGTCAAAATATTTCCAGATTTTAGTTCTCCCGGTCATAGATATTAAGCTCATTTTAAAACTATCTGCTGCAAAATTATATGATCCTGCAAAACTTAAGTTTTGTAAAATTACAACCTTATTAAAAACGAATCCGGTATCTGTTTTTTTTCTGATCTTGGCTTCCAGGTTATTATTAAGGTTTACACTTAAACTGTTTTGAGTTCCCTGTGGTGGGCCTCCAAATAAATTGTTTTCAAAAATAGAGTATTTGTTTTTATATCTGTAAGTAGTATCACTAATCACATCTTTCCAAAAACCATATTGTTCCTCCCCAAAATCCGGACGGTAAGTATAGGCTAAACTTGGTATCATTAAATGTCTAATTTGTTTAATACGTTTAGCTTTAAACATATAATCCATAAATAACTTTGTTGATAAAGACGAACTAAAATTGGCATCATAGCCGGTTTTAAAATTCTTATCTGTAGTTTTTACAATTTGATTTGTGGATTCATCCAGTTCTTTTCGTGTAGTTTTAGTGTACATTACCGCACTTAAATTTAATGCTGGGGTCAAAGTAAAATATTTGAGTAAAGTAATATTTGTGGAAATAGGAAGTGAATGCCTGAAACCATATTTTACGCTATCCCCGATATTGCCTTTAAATATTGTACTATCTGCCCCTGATAAAGTATTGCGTGCCTCAAGTAAATAGCTGATTCCAATTTTATCAATTGGGTTTTGCTTGATTCTGCTTTCTTTTTTGAAGGGATAAAACCGGTTTACGTTAAAAGTTAATTCAGGAAATGAAATGTTCATTAGTTTAGTCTGCGTATTCTGGTCATGACGGGCATTTAAACTTAAACTACCAATTTTGTATGTCTTTGTAAAATTAATATTCGATTGAAAAGTGTTAGTTAGGTACTGGCCAGTATTTTGCGCATTAAATTTGTTATATCTTGATGTTCGGATATTAACATCACTACTGAATCTAATAGTAGGGTTGTTTTTTTGATCCTGAAAATGACGCCAATTAATTGATATATCTTTTTGTTTTGAATATAACGATGGTATCTCTTTTTCTCCGTTCCGGAACTCAGAATAACCAAGAGATAATGTTCCGTTATATTTATAATTAACCAGATAATTATTTGTTGTTCTCAAGCCCCAGCTTCCATTGGTGTATATGTCGCCACGAATAGTCATATCCGTTTGGTCACTGATTCCCCAATAGAAGCCTCCGTCTTTTAAATAAAAACCAAGTGCATCACTGTTTCCATAAAAAGGGATCAATAATCCTGAATGGCGTTTTTTACTATTAGGAAAAAATCCAAATGGTAAGCCCAAAGGAGTTGGTACACCTCCAATTTCTAAATACATCGGACCTGTAACAATTTTATCATCAGGAATTATTTTTGCTCTTTTAGCCTTAAATATAGTCCGTGAATCTTCGTACTGGCAAGGAATGCATTCTAAGTCTTTCATGTATACTACATTATTACTATCTTTTTTAACTTCTTTTCCTTTCAGCAACAAATCCCCTTCCTTGGTCATAATATCATAGATCTTACCCTTTTTGGTTTTAAGATTATAAATGATTTTTCGGGCAGTAGATTCCTGACCTTCAATTTTCATGACAGGATTCCCTGATTGCTTGCCGGTACTATCTACTTTACCAAAAGCGGTAATAGTGTTTTTCTCATTATCTATTTCAATGTATTCAGCTTTCAGGTTCATATCCTCGTATTGAACAAAGCCATCCCCAAATAAATATATTTTTTGACCTTTTGTTTCGTATCTTATTGAATCACGCGCGTTATAAACTATAGGATGTTGAAGTGGATCAACATCCTCGCCATCATCAAGCGAATCAATCCTCACCTTTTTGATGCTATCGCTGGGTAAAGAATTCTGAGTTACGTTAATTTTCTTTATGGTATCAGCCGGATTATTGATTTTGGTTGACTTCGATTTAAGATCAGTTTGGGCCAAAACAGAGCCCATACTTATTAACAATAATAAGAGTAAAAAAAATATATGTTTAATAGTATTAATAAGGACTCGAAACTAAATTTACCTAAACTTACAAAGCTAACAATTACCAGATAATTGATAGTTATTTTTGCACCTAAGATGATAAAAAAATACAATATTTTCCTTACGTTGGTTCTGTTTCAGGGGCTTATCATCTTTATTTTGTGTTCGTTTCATAAAACCAAGGATGATCCAAAAAGGAGAGTTAAAATAATTGTGATTGATCCAGGACATGGTGGAAAAGATCCGGGATGTAACGGCGTGTCATGTAAAGAAAAAGAAGTTGCACTTGCCGTTTCCCTTAAACTTGGTAAGCTGATAGAAGAAAATATTAAAGATGTTAAAGTAATTTTTACCCGTAAAACCGATGTTTTTGTTGAACTGGAAGACCGGGCAAAAATAGCCAATGATAATAACGCCGACCTTTTTATTTCTATCCATTGTAATGCCGCAGGAAAGCCTGTTATGGTAAAAGATAAGAAAACCGGTAAAATGCGCCCAAAAACTTTTAAAAATTCTAAGGGAAAATTAATTGTAGTGGAAACCGCCAATCCTGAACCTTTTGGGTCCGAAACATATGTAATGGGCTTGAAGAATGAAGAAGGTAAAATGAAAGTAGCACAGCGCGAAAACTCTGCCATGTTACTTGAAGATAATTACGAAACCAAATACCAGGGTTTTGATCCAAACAGTGAAGAGAGTTATATCATTATGAGTAACTACACTTCCAGTTATGTGATCCAGAGTGCAGGATTAGCTTTAAAGATTCAGGAACAGTATTTTAAAAAGGCGGGAAGGGTTGATAAAGGTGTTCACCGTCAAAGTATTTGGGTGCTTTGGAGAACTTCTATGCCGAGTGTATTAACTGAAATTGGTTATTTAACTAATCCACAGGAAGAAAAATTTTTGGGGTCAGAAAAAGGCCAGTCCTATTTGGCAGCTTGTTTATTCAGGGCTTTTCGGAAGTATAAGGATGAACAGGAAGGCGTGAAAAAGACTTATGATGACGCTATTGAGAACCAGATTCCCCTCGAAAATGAAAATTATAAAATTGCCAATGAAACAGAAGAAGTGAAAACCATTGATAAACCAATCATTGAATCCGATGTTGAAGTAAAAGAGGTAATAAAAGATAAAACAGCTACAAACGAAGAAAAGATAAAGGAAGAGGCTGAAGCTAAAATTAAACTTATAGCTGAACAAAAAGCTAAAGATGACAAGCAAAAGGAAGATAAGCTGAAAGAAGAAGCTAAGGCTAAAGAAAAAATGCTGGCAGACCAAAAAGCCAAAGAGGAGGCTGAGAATAAAGCAAAAGCTGATTCTCTGGCGGAGGTACAAAAAACACTATCTAAAGAAGAAGAGCAGGAAAAAAAATACAGACAGTTTATCGCGTTAGCAGATGTTAATTTTAAAAATGGTAATTATGAAGAGGCCTTAGGCTTATATCAAAAAGCAACTGCAAGTAAACCTAACGACGCTTATGCTTCCAAAAAAGTAAAAGAAGTTGTGGCTTTGATGAATCCCGTGGCTGTGGAAACACATAAGCCAGGAGAGGTAAAAGAACTGAAAGCTAAAACAGGAATTGTATTTAAGGTGCAATTTGCAAGTATTGATAAAGAAGTTGATTCAAAAATAAAATATCCGAATGTGACAGATGTTTGGTTTTATAAATCAGGTTCAGTATACAAGTATACATCCGGTAATTATGCCTCAATGGAAGAAGCCGCAAAGCAACAGGCTAAACTGAAAGAGTTGGGTTATAAAGATTGCTTTGTAGCAGCCTTTAACGATGGAATACGCATGGACATCAATGAAGCAAAAAGGTTAACGCGTTAATTTAAATTTATTTATTTTACAAAGAAGAATTCAATCGCCATATTCTTTGAGTATTTAAAATTTCACGAAACTTATTAATAAAACATTTTTTGGAGTATGGCCTTAGTGAGAGGCTTTTCTATGAAACCAATTACGTTTTTGTTTGCTAATGCCCTCCTTTTATCATTCGGATCCAGAGACGAAGAAAGCATATGTACCTGAAATTGCTTTTTTATATTTTCTTCGAGTTTTTCAAACTGATCCAGGAAACCCCACCCCGACAATGAAGGCATATTGATATCTAGAAACAGAACTGTAATTTTATCCGATGTAGGATATTGTTTAGAAACATAAGCAAAGCCTTCTTCGGGAATATTAAATGTTTGAATGTCGGCATTTGGCGCAATGCTTTCAATCGCACTATAGCAGATTATATTGTTGATATCATCATCGTCAACAACAATAAAATTTGTCTTTATTTCCATGATTAAAATTATTTAGGAAATTCAATTGTAAATTCTGTTCCTATATTTACTTCGCTTTTAACAATAATTGAACCACCAATTGCTTCAACCTGTGTTTTGATCATAAATAAGCCCATTCCTTTGCCTTCGGCATGGATGTGAAATCGCTTGTACAATCCAAATAAGTTTTCTTTTTGTCTTTCAAGATCTATCCCCAAACCATTGTCTTTAAAGATCAAAACAATTTTGTTATTTATAATCTGACTTTTTATTTTTATTACAGGAAAATCATTACGTTTTTTGAATTTAATGCTGTTGCTAATAAGATTATAAAAAATGCTGTATAAATAACTTTTAATGGTCAAAAATTCAGTCACTTCCGAGAAATCACATTCAATAATCGCATTTTCATTGGCAATGATGGATTCAATACTTAATTGGATGTCAGTGACCAGGCTGGAAAAACTTACACGTTCTTTTTTTTCAGTTATCTGAGTTTTTACATTAAGAATATAATTGAGATCATGTATCACTTCGTCTAATTTTTTTGCTGAAGTGCTAAGCCCTTCTGTTAAAAGGCTCCGTGTTTCGCCTTTAATATTTCTTTTTTCAAGCAGGTTTGTTAAACCCAGTATATTTGCTACAGGAGATCTCAGATTATGTGAAACAATATATGAAAACTGTTCCATGGTTTTATTTCTCTGAATAAGGTCCTGTATCATTTTTTCTTTTTGCAATTCCAGTTCCTTTTGCTCGGTAATATTCCAATTGGTTCCTGTCATTCTTATAGCATCACCCATTTCATCTAACTTAATCAAAGCATTGGCCTTAATATAATGAATCGATTTATCAGGCCATACCACTCTAAACTCGGGCCTGAATTCTTTTTCGCCGCTAATTGCCCTTCCCAAATCATCCATTACTCTGAACAAATCATCCGGATGCATACAAGCTATCCATGCATCATAAGCGCGGGGAAATTTGTCACGGGTTGTTCCGTGAAGCTTGTACATGTTATCGTCCCATATCAAATTATCCTCTAAAATATCGAAATCCCATATTCCCACAGAGGCTGCTTGTGCGGCCAATTGTAACCGCTCTGATAATTGGATTACTTTTTCTTCTGCATTTTTTTGTTCCGTGATGTCCTGAAAACTGCCATGAACGCCTACACATTTTCCATTTAAAAATTCCCCTTCTCCAATAGCCCGAACCCATCGTTCATTGCCTTTTGCTGTAATAATCTGGAGCTCCACATCATAAGAAACTCCATCATCCATTGTTTTTTGGAAACTTTCAGTTATGGATTGCCTGCTAAAGCCTTCTTTATAAAAGTTAATAGCGGTGCTTAGATCCGGAATAAAACTCTCGTCAACTTCGTGAATTTGTTTTGTTATTGATGACCAATAAAGGGTATTAGCTACTAAATCAACATCATAACTTCCTAACACTGCCAGTGAGCTGGCTTTGTCAAAAAGCTCCTGCAGCTTTTTCTTTTCAGTAATGTCTGATGAAATACTGATCATCCCTCTTAATTTATTTTTTTCATCATAAATAGGAGAATCGGTTACTAATGCGGGAAAGTTGGTCCCATCTTTACGCTGCACTCTAACCTCGCCAGACCATACACTACCAATTTTATGGTTATCCACTATCTCTAATGATTGCCCCCCGTAAGCATAAGAAGGGGTGAGATTTACAATTTTCTTTCCTATTGCCTCTTCTGACGTCCAGCCATATATTTTTTCCGCTGCTTTATTCCAGTAGTTCACCACGCCATCCAGATCCGTTGCTATAGCGGCCTGCCCAATTGTGTTTAATAAGCTAACTTTGAACCGGTTTTCTTCATCTGCTTTCTTTTTTTCAGTAATATCTGATGAAATACCAATTATCCCGGTTAATATATTTTTATTGTCATAAATAGGTGAATTTGTTATGAAAGCAGGAAAAATGGTTCCATCCTTTCGTTGCCCTTTAAATTCCCCGGTCCAGGAGTAACCCTTCTTAAGATCATTCATTATTTCTACCGCTTGCTCCTTGGATTCATATGAAGGCGTAACATTCATAATACTTTGTCCTATTGCTTCTTGTGCTGTCCAGCCATAAATGTTTTCAGCAGCTTTATTCCAATAATTAACCACCCCATCTAAATCTGTTGATATAGCCGCCTGTCCGATGGTATTTAATAAATTGACTTTAAACCTGTTGTCTTGATCTGCTTTTCTTCGTTCCGTTACATCCCTAAAATTAGCGACAATAGCATTGATGCCGTCCATTTCAAGGAAATTAGTTAAAGTGCCTTCCAGCCAGATGTAGCTGCCATCTTTTTTTCTGTTACGTATCAATGGTGCATTCAAAGGAATTTCAGGATGCTGCATTATCTTTGCCATAAACTCATGCATTGTCAAGGCATCGTCAATGTGAATAATATCAGCAATATTTAAGCTTAAGCATTCCTCATTGGTGTAACCAAATGTTTTTGATATTGCCGGGCTTGCATAAATCATTTTTCCATCCGGAGCAAAAATAGAGATCATATCTGTGCTATTCTCAATTACTCCTTTAAAAAACTTTTCACTTTTTTCTATTTTTTTTCGCGAAAGTATTTGTTCGGTAACGTCATTTGTAAAGCCAAAAACACCAGCTATATTTCCTTCATTATCTCTATAGGCCTGATAAATAAAATTTAAAAAGCTATCAACCTGCTCACCGTTTTCACCCTTATTAAGCTTAAGTAATACTTCATTGCCGATGTAGGTTTCTCCGGTTGTGTAAACATGGTCTAACAACTTAATAAAACCCTGTTCAATTACTTCCGGAAAAAGCTCCTTAACGGTTTTGCCAATGATCTCCTTTTTACCTATTAATTTTAAATATGGTGGGTTAGCCATTTCAAAAACATGATCAGGACCCTTTACTAAAGCAATTGAAGAAGGCGCATTTAAAAACATTTCAAAAAACTGATCTCTTTCTGTTTCTATGGCTTTTTCCAATCTTTTCTTTTCTGTTACATCTTTTGCTATGCAAAACATTAATTGGAGTTTCTCATCCCAGTTTGCCGACCATAATATGGAAACTAATTTTCCGTTCTTATGAATGTACCTGTTTTCAAAGTTTGTAACTTGCGAACCATTAACAATTTTTTCGGACTCATTCATCGTTGGGCTCTTATCGTCTTCAAAAACAAGTTCCATATACTTTACACCTATTAATTCCTGTGGTGAGTAACCCCAAATGCTTTGTGATGCAGCGCTAACTGTAACGAATTCACCATGTGAATTAATTGTACATATAACATCCAATGAAGAGTCAAATATTTTATTAAGATCGTTATTTGCTCTTTCTAATTTAATTGAAGTTGCATACAGATTTTCTTCTGCTTTTTTTTGCTCAGAAATATCCTGACAGGTTCCTACTGCGCAAACAGGATCGCCATTCCGATTGTGGAAAATTTTCCATTTTTCAATTACGTATTTCAAAGTGCCATTTATTGTAAAGATTCTATGTTCAATAGAATTAACAGTTTGGCTGCTGAGAGATTTTTGGAATGTTGATTTTATCCTATTACGTTCTTCAGGATGCACAAAATCGAGAAAAGATTCATGGGTTGGGTGAAATTTTTCAGGATTAGTCTCAAAAATATGGTGCGTTTCTTCTGACCAATTTACATTAAAGGTTTGCAGGTCTGTTTCCCAACTACCAACCTTAGCAATTGACTGGGCTTCGGATAAATGCTGCTCATTTACTCTCAATTTTTCTTCCGATACTTTTTGTAAGGCAATTCCACTGGAGATTTGAGAAGCCCCGATTATATTTCCTACTTCATCTTTGATTGGAGAAATGGTAACAGATACAAAAATAACGTTCCCGCCATTTGTAAGTCTTTCGGTTTCATAATGCTCACCAGAGTCTACTTTACTTAGTTTTTCTAAAATTAGTGTTTCTTTATTTTTAAGATGAGAAGGGTAGAGGATGGATATATGTTTACCGACAGTTTCTTTGGCAGAATAACCAAATATTCTTTCACTACTGGGATTCCAACTGGTGATTGTTCCCTGATTATTTATACTGATTATTGAATCATTTGATGAGTTGACAATGGAAGCAAGTAATGATTGCTGTTTTTGTGGGTCTTTTTCTTCAGGACAGGACATTTTATTAATAGAGGCTATTTAGTGCGGTAAATCCTGGATCAGGATAATTATAAATGTCGTGATAATAATACAATGTTGAGATTTATTTGGAAGAAAAAACAGTTTTAATATAAATTTTAACTTTTCGTTTTCCACTGTGTTGTCTTATTACTTAGTGATAAAAACCCTTTTATTAACTCTCGCAATTTTTAAGTAACGCTGCATTTATTACGACGTGACAAAATATATTTAGAAATCTAATACGTTAAAAAGAATCGAAAAAAACGGAAGAATGCGATAAAGAGTTAAGCCTTCTTCAGCTCAATCACAGTAATCTCCGGCCAGATTCCCAAACGCCCTGGGTACCCTAAAAATCCAAGTCCACGGTTAACATATAAATATTGGTTATCCTGTTTATATAAACCTGCCCAGTGTTTATAAAGGTATTGTACAGGGCTCCATTTTAAACCTGGGATTTCAATTCCAAATTGCATTCCATGTGTATGTCCACTTAAAGTAAGGTCAATGTCATTATAAATTTTTTCCTGGCTTACCTGAACATCCCAATGAGAAGGATCATGAGATAATAAAATTTTAAATGGATAGCTTTCTGTTCCTGCATGAGCATTTTCTAATTTTCCGTAACGAGGAAAACGCATATTGCCGCCCCAGTTTTCAATTCCCAGCAAAGCAATTTTTTGCCCATTTTTTTCAATTGGAACGTGTTCATTCATTAAGAGCCGCCAACCAGAATTGTAATGCACTTTTTTAATGGCTTCTAAATTACGTGCTTTATCTTCAGATGTTTCCCATTGTTTATAATCTCCATAATCATGATTTCCCAAGGTGCTGTAAACGCCATAAGGTGCCTTTAGCATTTTATAGGTTTCAAGATGTGGTTCGGTTTCAGAGGTTTCAGTATTTACTAAATCTCCTGTAAAGAAAATGATATCCGGAGCCTGTTCCTTTATAATATTAAATGCTTTTTCCAGTGGGGCAGTACTCATAAAGCTTCCACTATGAAGATCAGAGATCTGAACAATTTTAAAGCCATCAAAAGCTTCAGGCAAATTAGGGAAATTTATTTTCACTGTATGCACCCTATACTTGTATGCACCTCGTATCATACCATAAATAAAGGAAACGGCAGGGATCACTGAGAAAGTTAACGCCAGATAGCTGAAGAATTTTATACGGCTTATATGATTTGAACTATCTTCCGATGCAGCTGCTGAATGAGATGAAGAAAATTTCAAAACTACCCAGCGAACCATTCTCACAACATCGTCCATCATTAAAAAAACACACCCAACAATTTTGCATAAAAGCAATATTAAAAATATGGCTGAAATGAATCGCATGGTGGAAGTCCATTCAGGAGGTGGATAAAAAGCAGAAATAGCGAATAATAAAATGCTACATGAGGCTAATGCATAAGTAAACCACATTACATATTTACGTCTGTTTGGAGAATAATCAATAGTAATGGTTTTTATGGCCTGTATAAAGTACAGCTCAAAAAAAACAATAACAATAAATACAATAAATATGATTAGTAAAGATGGTTTCATTATTTAATAATTAATCAAAGGTATTGTTTTAGAACTAGTTTGATTTATAAAATCATTTAAAAACTACCGAAATTCGGTAAGCATTAGCAGCAGATCGGTAAATCTTACTTATTTCTTTGTTCAATGTAATTTATTCCAATAATTGTTAATTACTAAAGAAAATGTTAATCAAATTTAGATGAATGGGAAACAAAAGCATGAATTGGATAGTATATTTGGCGCTCAAAACTAACACTTAAAAAAACGAGCACAATGAGTAAAGAAGTATATATTGTATCAGCAGTTAGAACGCCAATGGGATCATTTGGAGGAACACTTGCGGGTATTTCAGCAACAAAATTAGGAGCCATAGCAATTAAAGGAGCTTTGGATAAAATTAAATTGGATCCAAATTTAGTTAACGAAGTATTTATGGGTTCGGTACTGCAAGCTAACCTGGGGCAGGCACCGGCTCGTCAGGCAGCTAAATTTGCGGGTTTACCAGATAATGTAAATTGCACAACAGTTAACAAAGTTTGCGCCAGCGGGATGAAATCTATTTCATTAGCGGCACAGGCAATTATGTTGGGAGATGCTGATATTGTTGTAGCCGGTGGTATGGAAAACATGAGTTCAGTTCCTTTTTATTTAGAAAATAACCGTTGGGGCGCTAAATATGGTAATGGAGTGGTGGTGGATGGTTTGGCAAAAGATGGTTTGACAGATGTTTATGGAAATGTACCAATGGGAAATTGCGCAGAGTTATGCGCGAAAGAGCACGGTTTTACTCGCGAAGAGCAGGATGCATTTGCCATTGAGTCGTACAAGCGTTCAGCAGCAGCGTGGGAAAGCGGTAAATTTAAAGAAGAGATTGTACCTGTAGAAGTAGTTACTAAAAAAGGAACCATTGTTTTTGCAGAAGACGAAGAATATAAATCAGTAAATTTTGATAAGATCCCTGGATTAAAACCGGTGTTTCAAAAAGATGGAACAGTAACAGCGGCTAATGCTTCAACCATGAATGATGGCGCTGCGGCATTAGTTTTAATGAGTAAAGAAAAAGCAGATGCTTTAGGATTAAAACCTTTAGCTAAAATCAAAGGATACGCTGATGCTGAACAAGCGCCGGAGTGGTTTACAACTACACCTTCCATTGCAGTTCCAAAAGCAGTAGAAAAGGCAGGCTTGAAAATGGGTGATGTAAATTATTTTGAATTGAATGAAGCGTTTGCAGTTGTTGGTTTAGCCAATACAAAATTAATGAAGCTTGATGCATCAAAAGTAAATGTGAATGGTGGAGCGGTATCTTTAGGTCATCCTTTGGGATGTTCCGGAGCACGTGTGATTGTTACATTAATAAACGTGTTGAAACAAAACAATGCTAAGTATGGAGCAGCCGGTATCTGCAATGGCGGTGGTGGGGCTTCAGCCATGGTAATTGAAAATATGTAATAATTAATAATAAAATAAAATCCCCATCAGCTTAATGTTGATGGGGATTTTTATTATTCGTCTTGTTTTGATGGGCATTTATGCGTGCCGTATGTACAAAACACACAACAATCCCCGTCTTTAGGATGTAACACTTCTTTGCAGTTTTCACACGTATAACTTACCAGGCAAACTTCTGTAGGTAATTTTTCTGATTTTGTATGCTTACATTTTGGACAGGTAATTTCAGAAAAAAAAGAAGAATTGGAATATTGTTCATTTAATACCGGAGGAGTAAGAGTGTCCTTTGAATCTTTCTCATACTTCACTTGCTCGCCTCTGTTGCAACTTAATATCAGAGCTACAATTGGAAATAATAAAAAATATTTTTTCATTACGGGTGTTTTAGTTTCAATATTAAAAAGAATTCGTAAAAAATATTTTAAAATGTCGATTTTCATGTCAGTTCGAGCGCAGTCGAAATTTTACAAAAACGAAAGAAGCTGTCCTTTTCAGACAGCTTCTTTGGAATTTATGTTTCGACTTCGTTCGAACTGACAATACTAGTAGTTACCTTTTAATTGAACTCCTTGTTCAATTTTTTGTAAAGCAGTAATGTAAGCAGCAATACGCATGGATGTTTTAAAGATCGCTGCATTATCCCAAACATGAGCGAAAGCAATTTCCATTTTTTCATCATGTTTAGTATTTACTTCATTTTCGCTCCAATAGTAACCCGCTTTGTTTTGTACCCATTCAAAATAAGAAACAGTAACACCACCTGAGTTAGCTAAGATATCTGGAACAACAATAATTTTTTTATCATTTAATACGTGATCTGCTTCAGGCATAGTTGGTCCATTAGCTCCTTCAACAATTAATTTAGCCTGGATATTATGAGCGATTTCTTCAGAGATTACATTTTGTAAAGCTGCAGGAACCAATACATCACATTTACAAGTTAGAATATCGTTAGAACCAATTAGTGTTCCACCGGTGAAACCTTTTAATACTCTGTTGTTTTTTACTGTATAATCTAAAGCAGCATTAATATCTATTCCTTTTTCGTTATAAAAAGTAGCTGTATGATCACCAATAGCTACGATTTTAATTCCTTGTTCAGATAATAAACGGGCTGCATGAGAACCTACATTACCAAATCCTTGAACAGCAGCAGAAACTTCTTTAGGATTTAATCCCATTTTCTTTAAAGCTGCCAGTGTATTTACCATTACACCGCGCCCTGTTGCAGCATCACGGCCTAAAGATCCACCAATTACAATTGGTTTCCCTGTTATAACACCCGGAGAATCTTCTCCTGTTACTTTATTAAATTCATCAAGGATCCAGGCCATTTCTCGCCCGCTTGTTCCCATATCAGGAGCAGGAATATCTTTATTCACACCAAATACATCTTTCATTGAAGAAGCATAAGCACGGGTCATACGCTCTAATTCACCAACACTCATTGAACGTGGATCACATTTAATACCACCTTTAGCACCACCATATGGTAAATTAGCTACAGCACATTTAAAACTCATCCATGCAGCCAAAGCCATAACTTCATCCTGGTTTACATCCATTGCATAACGAATTCCTCCTTTAGAAGGGCCTAATACAGTTGAATGAACGATACGGTAACCTTCAAAAACCTGAATCTTTCCGCTATCCATCATTACTGGTAAGCTTACTTTAACTTGTTTAATAGGACTACGTAATATAGTGGCAACGTCTTCAGACATGTTCATCAATTTAGCAGCTACATCTAAGCGCGCTAATACGGCTTCGAACATTGATTCGTGAGCTGGTGCATTTGCAGTTTGTGTTGACATATTATTTGGTTTAAATTTTAGTTTAAGTTAGGGCTACAAAATTAATAAAAAATACACATAAATTTAAAGGATTTAGTCTAAAAATAAAGAGTTTTACACCCAAACATGTTTAATAAATTATTGTATCAAAATGAGGTAAGCATATATAAATGGTGTAACAAACAAAAGGCTATCGAAACGGTCTAAAATACCGCCATGACCAGGCATAATCTTACCTGAATCCTTGATTCCCGCCTGTCGTTTCAACATGGATTCTACTAAATCTCCAATGGTACCAAATACGCTTACAAGAACCGATATAACTACCCAATGTTTTAATGGCAATTCCTGAAACCAATGAGCCATAACAAAAGAACAGCCAATGGTTAAAATAGCAGAACCAATAGATCCTTCCCAGGTTTTACCGGGTGAAATACGCTCATACAATTTGTGTTTTCCTATTAGGCTCCCTACAAGATAAGCGCAAACATCGCTTGCCCAGATTAATAAAATAATACCCAAAACATAATGAAAGTTGTAGGGTGCCATGTCATACCAGTTTCCACTATGTGAGGGAAGAATATATGACTTATCCATACAGGCTATATTAACTAAAATCATGAAGGGAATAACAGCATATACCACTCCTGCGAGTGTGAAAGAAATATTTAAAATTGTGTTTGAATCCCTATCGAATAAGGCAATAATAAATGCACAGAAAATAAATACAAAAATGAATGGCAACAGTTTTTCAACCGGATCACACAAGCCAAGAACAGAATTAGAAAGACTACTATAACAAAACAGGCTTATACCTATAATATATCCGATCCATTTATAAGGTTTTGCTCCCAGTTTTTCACTTATTTGATAAAATTCAAATAAGCCCCAAATTGAAACAATCAGGAATAAAGCTGTAAAAGAAATATAATTCCAACAAATGCAGGATAATAAAACGCCAACAAAAATGGCTGCAGTTAATGTCCTGGTAGTGAATGTTTTTAAGTTTAATGCCATAAAAAAATCCCTCTCGAAAGGAGAGGGATGATTAAATATTTTAGATTATTCGCTAACTTTAATAGCTTCGTAACATCTTACGTCACCGGCAGTACCTAAATATTCTGCGTCGATAGTTACCAGACCAATTTTCTTAATTTGTTCCTTGCTTAAGGGTTTTGCTGGAGTCCAGGTGTCATCAACCAGTTTCAAATCAACATCTTTGTTTAACAATAACTGGTTGAGTTGTTTTTGAGTTAAAAATACGCAGCCATTATCTTCTTCTTCTTCAGCAGCAATTAAAATAGTGCCAATTACTTTCAATTTTGGAACGTCTGGCTTATACGTAAACTCTAAACCATCCTGAGTATTTTGTTCTATAAATTTTATTCCTAATACATGAATATCTGCCATAATTTTCGGTTGTTTAATAAAGTCACAATTTTAATGATAATATCCCGCTAATCAAATAAATTAAAGGGATTTATTTCAACGTTTTAAAAAAATGTTGAAAAATAATTATCTTAAAACTGCGACAATAAATAGTAACTGAAAATTAAAGAGGTTTTGATCCCTAAAAATGGAATAAAAAAGTTAAGGAAGCGATATTTCCGGGGTAGTGATAACATTACTCTTATTTCCGGAGGCGTCATATAAATAAACGACGTATTTTATGTTTTTTATCTTTTTACTATGTCTTAATTGTTGCAGACGCACATTAACCTCTCCAGTAATAGGCTTTCCTTTATAGCCATCACTTGGGGCTTTAATTATATAACCGGTTCTTAAAGTATCGTTATCCTGGGCAATATAATAAGCGGTGTAATTATTCGTAACGCTATCTTTATAATAATAGGTTACCCAGAAATTTCTCGTAGAATCTGATTCTGACCCGCCAATATCGCCGTCTCCATCAGTAAATTTAATTTGTATATCTGCAGAGTCTCCTGCATAAGGATAAAATGCCTTGTACTCAATCTCAGGAACTGTAGGGTAAGAAGTTTTTTTTACGCAAGAAAACACAACAATACTAATAGTACCAAAAAATAAAAAATATTTTAAAAATGATCTCTTCATAAATAATTCAGCATAAATTTACGGAAAAATAAATTATTCTTACTTGCACTCAGTAAAAGAAATACACAATCATATTTTCAATTTAACTAAAAACTCAACTGATGCTGAATTTAATGAAGTTGCAATGAGCGTTTTTCGTCACCAGTCATTAAATAATGAGGTATATCGACATTATCTGTTAAATTTAAAACAAGATGAACAAATAATTGAACATTATACACAAATTCCATTTTTACCTATAGAGTTTTTTAAAACTCAACAAGTCGTTTGTAATAAAGTTGCAGCTGATTCGGTTTGTTTTTCAAGCAGTGGTACCACGGGACAAATTACATCTAAACATATTGTGAATGATATTGTTATTTACGATACTTCATTTAAAAAGGCGTTTTGTGAATTTTATGGTAATCCCACTGATTATTGTATTTTAGCTCTACTTCCTAATTATCTGGAGAGGACTGGTTCATCTCTTGTTTATATGTTTGATAAACTAATAAAGGAATCAAGACATAGTTTAAGTGGGTTTTATTTGAATAATTTATCTGACTTAATAAAAACAATTGAAACATTAAAAAAATCAGGACAAAAAACAATTTTATTGGGTGTTACATACGCATTACTTGATCTTGCCGAGTTAGACGTTAAACTAACCGATAATTTCATTGTAATGGAAACAGGCGGAATGAAGGGTAAACGCAAGGAATTATTAAAAGAAGAGCTACATGGAATTTTAAAAGAAAAATTTAACGTGTCTGAAATTCATAGCGAATATGGTATGACTGAATTATTATCACAAGCCTATTCAAAAAAGAACGGAATGTTTGAATGCCCTCCGTGGATGAAAGTTATGGTGAGAGACATCAATGATCCTTTTTCTTATGTAAAAGCGAATAAGGGTGGGGGAGTCAACGTAATTGACTTAGCAAATATCAATTCCTGTTCATTTATTGAAACAAAAGATTTGGGAAGGATGAATGAACGTTCTCGTTTTGAGATACTTGGACGGTTTGATAATAGTGACCTCAGAGGTTGTAATCTTATGATAGGATAATGCAAAATAAATCATCAGACTTTTTTGAACAGGTCTTTCAGGTTGTTCGTTTAATTCCAAAAGGAAGAGTAACCAGTTATGGAGCCATTGCAAATTACCTTGGCGCAAAATCTTCTTCCAGGGTAGTTGGATATGCTATGAATGCAGCACACTCTCAAAAGCCAAAGGTTCCGGCACACAGGGTAGTAAACAGAAATGGACAACTCACAGGAAAGCACCATTTCAGTACGCCTTTTGAAATGCAGGAGTTGTTGGAGAAAGAGAAGATAATAATAGAAAACGACACGGTTGTTGATTTAAAAAAACACTATTGGGATCCAATGATTGAATTGGCTTTATAAAGCGTTTAGAAGGTCTAAAGAATGGAAAATAATAACAGTCAACATTAAAAAAACAATATATTTGCCTGCCTTATGCAACAAAAGAAGTTCGTCACAAATATTGCTTTTTTAATTGTTCTTAATTTATTAATTAAGCCTTTTTGGCCTTTAGGAATTGAGCCGGCAGTTCAAAACGCTGTTGGAAATGCTTCATATGGAGAATACGCCATACTTTTTAACTTTTCGTTTTTATTGAATATTATTCTTGATTTTGGTGTGACGCAATTCAATAATAAAAACATAGCGCAAAATAATCATTTACTTACAAAGCACTTTAGCAGCTTATTTTCATTAAAGATAGTACTTGGCATTATATATTTTATTGTTACTATTTTATTGGGTTTTATTATTGGATATGATTTCAGGTATATGAAATTGTTGTCGATTCTTGCGATTAACCAGTTTTTAATAAGCATGATTCTTTATTTGAGATCTAGTTTGCTCGGCTTGCATCTGTTTAAAACCGACAGTTTTGTTTCTGTTGCAGATAGGGTAATCATGATATTTATATGTTTGGGATTACTTTTACGTTGGTTCGGAATTGAAATAGACATTATGACTTTTGTTTATTCTCAAACAGTTGGGTATTTATTTACAGCTATTATTGCATTTTTAACTGTGTATTATAAAACAGATCACTTTAAATTAAAATGGAATTGGCCCTTTAGTTTAATGATTCTTAAACAGAGTTTTCCATTTGCCATACTCGTTTTATTAATGACTTTTTATAATCGTCTGGACAGTGTGATGTTAGGAGCTCTTTTGCCTTCCGGTGTAGGATCTGAACAGGCAGGTATTTATGCCAAAGCATTCAGGTTACTTGAAGCGGGTAATATGATAGCCTACTTATTTAGCATTCAGTTGATTCCTGTCTTTAGCCGTATGTTAAAACATAATGAAAATGTAGAGCAATTAGTAAAATTGTCTTTTATCTTGTTAGTAACTCCAGCACTCGTAGTTTCTACCGGATGTTTCTTTTATTCTAACGAGATTTCATCACTGATAAATCATGGTGTTACCGATTCATCTGTTGAGTTCAGTATTTTAATGCTCTGTTTTACAGCTGTTTCAACAACATATATTTTTGGTACTTTATTAACAGCGAATGGAAATTTAAAACAGTTAAATACGATGGCAATTATTGGAATCTGTATTAATTTAATATTAAATTTTATTTTAATACCTCATTATCAGGCAATGGGAAGTGCTATATCAAGTTTAATCACCCAATTCTTCACTGCAGGAATACAAATCTATTTTGTCTATAAAATATTCAAATTTAAAATGAATTTCAGACTGCTAATTGCTTTATCTGTGTTCATTGTTGGTATAGTTATTTTCAATAAAGCATCCCGTTCTTTTACTGATAATTGGATTATTAATTTTTCAATTATGTGTGTGTTTTGTGGAGCCTGGGCTTTCGTTTCCGGCTTATTAAACATTAAGTCTATTTTTCGGTTTATTAAATACAAATAGTTGATTACCGATTTTTTCGAAGGTTTTTTAGTCTTCTGATTACTTTTTGCTTTTCGAATTTTATTCTTAAAAATTAATGATATTTATACTAAAATAGTATATTTGGCGGATGAATCAACAAGATTTTAATAACGAATCAATCAGGCTTTTGGCCAAAATATATACTTGGAGGACTAAACTGTTAGTGATCACTTTAACGGCTGCTGTTGTATCTACTATTATTGCTTTCATTGTCTCTCCGCAGTATAAAGCTACTGCAATTGTTTTTCCAGCCCGTACGTTTTCTGTTTCAAAATTATTAATTGAACAAAATCAAGGGGCTCAGGAGGATTATATGGATCTTGGTGATGAAGATGACGCAGAAAAACTGTTGCAAATTTTAAATTCATCGGAAATAAGAACACGAATTGCAGATAAGTTTGATTTATGGACAAACTGGCAAATAGAAAAAAATACAGTTTACTCTCAACATTATCTGAAAATGAAATGGGAAGATATGGTAAGTTTTAAACGTACTAATTTTGTTTCAATTAAGATTGAAGTTTATGATTATGTAGCTAACAGATCTGCCGAAATTGCGAATTCTATTGTTGCTTTTGCAGATTCAGTTAAGTTTAAAATGACTCGTGAGGTGGCTATGCAGGCTCTCGCTATAACCCAGGATGAGTTCAATATAACAATTGTGAGGATCAATGAACTTGAAGATAGTTTGCAGGCTATAAAAGAACTAGGTGTTCTTGATAATAAAGCAGAAATTATTGCCTATACAAGAAGTATGGCGAAAGCTATTGAGAAAGGAAATGAATCTGCACAGAAAAAACTACAGGAGAAATTGGATTTGTTAAAAAAATATGGTACGGCTTACGACGATGTTTATGGTAATTTGAAAAAATACCGACTGAAATATCCAATAATTAAAAATAAGTATGACGAAGCCTTAGTTAACTATAACAGACCTTTACCATCAAAATTTATAGTAGAAAAAGCTTCTCCTAATGAGAAAAAAGAGAAACCAGTCAGATGGCTAGTTGTTCTTATTTCTACCGTTTCTGCTTTTATTTTATCCTTGTTGTTTCTCCTCTTTGCAGAAAGATTCTCGGACATTAAAAAAAAAATACATTTGCATTTAATTTCTCAAAACCAAGAATAATGGAAAATTTCAAAACCAAAGATATTCTTTATTATATTTTACCTCACTGGAAAAAACTGGTTATAGTTGCTATCCTTTCTATTACTGCTGGTTTTATAATTTCTTCACCAATGGTTATAAAACCATTGTATAAATCTTATGCAGTTGTGTATCCTGTTAATTTAAGTCCAAGTTCTGAAGAATCAAATACTGAGCAATTATTACAATGGTTCAATAGTGAAGAAGTAAAAAAAGCAGTAAATAAAAAATTTAACTTAACCAGGCATTACAATATTGATTCTACTGATGCAAGGCATGAAACCTTTTTTAATTTAAAATATAAAGAATTAGTTAGTATTAATGCAACATTATATGAGTCAATTGAAATATCTGTGAAAGATCAGTCTCCTCAATTTGCAAAAGATATTGTTCAAAGTATAATTGAAGAAGTAAATAAATTAATTTTGACAATTAAAAAAGAAAGACTCAACGAGTATATATCAAATAATAAAAATGAATTAATCATTTCCGCAGCGAAAATTGATTCTCTAAAATTTATGATTAATACGATTCGTAAAACCTATAATATTATGGATTTTCAGTATCAGTCAAAATATATAGCTAAAGAAATGTCGAAGGGTTCTAATTTATCAGAAGCTAATGCTAAAACAGCAGAAGGCCTATCATTACAAAGGACAGAATTAGAAAGATTGAGAGATGTTTTAAATAGTCATATTGAATCTTATAATGAGTTAAGATCAAACATTGATAAGTATCATCTTGATTTTGCAAACGAAATTAGTTTTACCAATGTAGTTTCAAAACCAACGTTGCCTGATAGCAAATGCTATCCAATCCGATCATTAATAGTGGCCATTATTACGTTATCGTCTTTGCTAATTGCATGTATCATCATTGTGTTTTTAAATCTTAAACAAAAGGTTGATTAAATTAAAAAATACTTATGTATTTTACTTTGTCATTATTAGTTATATCCTAATTAATGCCTACGTTTTGCTATTTAAAAGAGATATGTTTTATCTCTTTAATATGCTTCCCCTAATTATTTTAATTATTTTATTGGCCGTTTTTAGTATTGAAAAGATCATGTATATTATGGTGTTTTCTACACCTCTTGCTATTACACTTAAAGAATTAGGGCTTACAGAAGGAATAAATTTAAGTTTACCATCTGAGCCATTGATGATAGGAATTACGATGATCTACTTTTTAAATGAGTTAAGTAATCAGATCACTAATAAACGCATTTTAAAACATCCTGTCACAATTATTATTTTTATCCAGGTTGCATGGATGCTTTTAACAACAATCACAAGCGAATTGCCTGTTATCTCTATTAAATTTTTCTTATCTCGTATCTGGTTTCTTACTTCCTGTTATTTTATTTGTACAGAATTGTTTAAAAAACAAAAAGCAATGCTTTATCATTTATTGTTTTATTCCATAGCCCTGGCAATTGTTGCTATAATTACTACTGTTAAACATTCCGCTTATGCATTTGATGAAAAGATTGCAGATTGGATTGTATCACCATTTTATAATGATCACACTGCCTATGGTGCAGCCCTCGCCATGTATATTCCAGTGATGTTTGGAGTATTGTTGATGAAAAATATTTCTTTTTTTATTAAGGTATTATGTTTTGGATTGCTTTTTATTTTTCTGTCTTCCATCATCATTTCATATGCCAGAGCCGGTTGGTTAAGCTTAGCAGTCTCATTATGTGTTTTAATAACCTTGGTGCTAAAAATTAAATTCCGCACGCTTTTGTTCTCATTAATTGGTGGAATTGTACTTTTTCTTTCCTTTCAGACTGAAATATTAATGGTGCTAGGACGAAATAATACAGATTCAGATGGTGATTTTATGGCGAATGTTGAGTCCATGACAAATATTTCAACAGATGTTTCAAATGTAGAACGTTTAAACCGATGGAGCTGCGCATTGCGTATGTTTGAAGAGAAACCCGTTTTAGGGTTTGGTCCTGGCACATATCAGTTTTTGTATGCTCCATACCAAAAGAGTAGTATGAAAACAGTTATCTCTACTAATTTTGGTGATAAAGGAAATGCACACAGTGAATATCTAGGTCCATTAAGTGAACAGGGATTGATTGGTGCACTTATTGTGTTTGCATTGGTTTTGTCTGTAATGTTTTTGGGCTATAGACTTGTTTATACTGTTAAAGACAAGTCGATTAAAATTTTGACCATAACTTTATTAATGGGAATGAGTACCTATTTTGTTCATGGATTCTTAAATAACTTCCTGGATACTGATAAGGCTTCTGTTCCTTTCTGGGGATTTTTGGCGATGCTGGTATGCATTGATGTTTACTATAAGGACCAGGAAACACCTGAGAGGTTATTGTAATCTGTTCGTCCATTTATTTAAAAAGTCCTTCTGAATTCAGAAGGACTTTTTAAATAAATATTTTAAGAAACTAGTTTTTAAACATTTGAAGTAAGGTAGCTAACTTACTTTTTAATTCAGTTCTAGGAATTATCTTATCAAGGAAACCATGTTCTAAAACAAATTCAGCTGTCTGAAATCCTTTCGGTAAATCTTTACCAATTGTTTCTTTTACTACACGAGGCCCAGCGAAGCCTATTAGCGCACCAGGTTCAGAAATATTCAGGTCGCCTAACATGGCATAACTTGCAGTAACACCTCCTGTAGTTGGATCCGTACATAATGAAATGTAAGGAATACCTGCCTTATCCATTAAAGATAATTTAGCTGCTGTTTTTGCCATCTGCATTAATGAGAATGCTGCTTCCATCATTCGGGCTCCGCCTGATTTGGAAATAATCAATAAAGGTGTTTTAGTTTTAAGGCAAAAATCGATAGACCGGGATATTTTTTCACCTACAACGCTTCCCATTGAGCCGCCAATAAATCCAAAATCCATACAGCAAACAACCAAATCGTTACCATTTACTTTACCGTAACCACTTCTTAATGCATCATTCAAACCAGATTTTTTGATCGTATCCACCAATCGGTCAGCATACTTTTTTGTATCTGTAAATTCCAGCGGATCTCCACTTACTAAGTTTTCATGAAGTTCAGTAAACTGATTATCATCAAAAATAATTTCAAAATATTCGGCGCTATTAATTCTCTCATGGTAACCGCACTCAATACAAACGTGTTGATGCGCTTTATGTTCTTGCGCAGTATGAATTTTTTTACATGATGGACATTTATACCAAAGACCTTCAGGTGTTTCTCTCTTCTCGACGGTAGTAGTGGTAATACCTTCTTTTAATCTTTTAAACCAACCCATTTATTAACGTTTTAAGTTATTAGTTTTAAGTTTTTAATATTAATAACTCAACATTAAAAACTAACAACTGTATTTTAAGCTACTGTAATTGTTTTATCCAGGTAAACGTCCTGAACCATGTTTAATAATTCAATACCATCTTTTAAAGGTTTTTGAAAAGCTTTACGACCCGAAATTAATCCCTGACCACCACCACGTTTGTTGATAACGGCAGTTGCTACTGCTTCAGAAAGATCAGAAGCTCCCCTACTTTCTCCACCACTATTGATTAAGCCTATTTTACCCATATAGCAGTTTGCAACCTGGTAACGGCATAAATCGATTGGGTGATCTGTAGTTAATTCTGAATATACTTTAGCATGTGTTTTTCCATAATTTAAAGCCGTGTACCCGCCATTTTTATCTGACATTTTTTGTTTGATGATATCAGCCTGGATAGTTACACCTAAATGGTTTGCCTGTGACGACAAATCAGCAGCAGTGTGATAATCTACACCATCTTTTTTGAAAGCATTGTTACGCGTGTAGCACCATAAAATAGTAGCTAAACCTAACTGGTGAGCGCGTTCAAAAGCTTGTGCTACTTCTATTATCTGGCGTCCTGATTCAGGTGATCCGAAATAGATAGTGGCACCTACTGCTACAGCACCCATATTATAAGCGTCTTCAACAGAACCAAACATGATCTGATCAAACTTGTTTGGATAGGAAACAAATTCGTTATGATTGATTTTTACGATAAACGGAATTTTATGAGCGTATTTACGTGCTACAGACCCTAATACACCGTAAGTTGAAGCCACTGCGTTACAACCGCCCTCGATAGCCAATTTCACTATGTTTTCACTGTCGAAGTAAATAGGGTTAGGTGCAAAAGAAGCGCCAGCACTATGTTCAATACCTTGATCAACAGGCAAAATACTCATATATCCGGTATTTGCTAATCTTCCGTTACCGTAAAGTTGAGCAAGGCTTCTTAAAACCTGTGGATTTCTGTTACTGTATACAAACGTTTTATCAATAAAGTCTGCGCTTGGCGATACAATGGCATCTTTTGAAATCGTTTTACAAGTGTGGTTTAATAAACTTTCAGCTTGTGCTCCTAATAAATCGGTTATTTTCGACATAAATAAATTCTTTTTTTGAGGTTACAAACTTAAGTAAAAAATGGTAAAAATCCATAAAAAAACCCCGAAATTTCGGGGTTTTATAAACATGTAAGTTTTAAAATTATTCAGCTACCTGAACCATTTTGAATGGTACATTAATAATTGCCTGATAGTCTTCACCAGCTTCTAGCATATCCTCATCATCTTCTTCATAATGCCAGTTAATTGTTACAGCGCTACCACCTTTGTGAATCGCTTCTAATTTCTTGAAGACATCCAAAATACATTTAGAAGAACTAGTATTAAAATATTCTAACTGAATATTTACTGTAGTTGAAGGTTTTGAAGCAGAAGAATATTTATCCAATGCATCTACTAAAGGCTTATAAAACTCAATTGAATTTTCAGGGATTGAACGTCCTTTGATTTCTAATACACCATTTTGAATATCAAATGATATTGTTGGTGTTTTGGGTGTACCTTCGATAGCGTATTTTTCCATAGTTACTTATTTTATATTAATTGTGGTTGTGTTACTTTTATTATTAGCGTAAAGAAAGAAACTTTATTGTCAATTTCCAAAAAATTATAATCTAATTTTTCACCAGTTTTTCTTGCAATATCAATCATTCCTAATCCTCCTCCGCCTTTCAAAGACATTTCACCATTATTTAAAACAGACTTGTAATAATCTTTTAACTGATCTTTACTTAAAGCATTTACTTCATCCAAACGGGATTTTAAACCGTGGATATTCTCATTTAAAATATAGTTTCCTGTTATAATGTTGTAGGCACCATTATTTTTTGCAATCATAAAAATAGCGCTTCGGTTCTTATCACCTTTACCATCTGTGGCATCATCCATATGATGGTATAAGTTTTGTAAACATTCAACCAAAACGTTATAAACTTTCTTTTTGGTTTTTGGCTCTTCCTGCATGTTGTCCATCTTATTCTCCATTATCTGGAGTATAGACGTCAATAATTCAGAAGTTATATCACCCTTAAATGATAACAGGATATTATTCCTGTCCATATTATCGTATATGTTATATGCGTCAATCATAAGAGATGATTGTGGTTTCAATTACTTAAGTTTAAATGAAATTGTTTGTCCGTTTACAGTATAGGTGGCATCGTCATCACAACCGCCAGCCCCATAATCAACAGTTCTTACTTTAAATCCTGATGGTGTTAAATCTAATGTTCCTGAAGTGATCCATTTGCAATTTGATTTTTTAATTAAAGAACTTGTGATAGAAGTTGAAAAACTTCTGCCATCCCTGTTAACACCTGTAGAACTTCCATCAATAGAAATGACATCATCGGATTCATCAGTTTTAGTATTAAACCCTGCAATTTGTTTTATCGTTTTTGAACAAGCATAATCAATATTCCAATTCCCATCAGTACAATGTCCATTGATAACTTCCATCGTAAATGTAACTGAATCAGGTTTTGATATTTTCACCTGGCCAGAGTAAGTGATATTATTAACTTTATAATTTAATAAATCTATGGTAACCGTATTATTATAAAATTTCCAGCGTTTAAGGGAAGTTACATTGATAATTCCGGTGCGATATGATGAACCATCAGTGCTCACGCATCCCGTTCCATAATCTATCTGAAAAGTCACTGGTCCGTTGTCATACTCACCATTGCCATCATTATCTATTGTATCATTTGCACTGGGAGTGATGGTAGGGTTTCCAAGGGCGCCTAATATGATCCAGTTTCCACAAGAATTTGTTCTTTTAATACCGGCTTGATTTATTCCTTTTTCATTAACCATCGGAGCAATGGCCATAAATTGTTGTTCACAAATAGAATTATCTACTACAGATTGTGATTCACTATCCGCTTCTTCTTTTTTCTTACAAGAGTCTAGCGTGATAATCGATGAAGCGATTAATATTGCCGATATAATAATATTTTTTTTCATCTTAATTTTTTATAACGCAATATTTTTAACAAATAGAGTTTCAAAATTATAAATCAAATATAAAAACAAAATTTATTTAAAAAACACTTTCTTGCTTTTTTTTTACAATTTTATTCCTATTACCAAAACGTCATCTATCTGCTCTAAATTACCTTTCCAATCATTTAAGTTATTTTCAAGATGCCGTTGTTGATCTGCCATATCATATTTATGAATAGATTTTAAGTTATCGTGAAATTGCCTAACCATAAACTTTTTGCCTTTTGAACCTCCAAACTGATCAGCATACCCATCAGAAAACATATACAAACAGTCACCTTCATTCAATTTCATATATTGAGTAGTAAATACCCTTTCTGAATCGAGCTGAGCACCTCCAACAGGATATTTATTTCCATCAAGTTTTTCAAGTTCTCCATTATTGTTTACAATAACAAGACTTCTGAAAGCCCCTGCCCATAGACATTCTCTTGTTTCAGTATTCAATGCCAATAATGAAACATCCATACCATCATTGGTGTTAATATCATTTTGCCCATCTTGCTTTAAAGCATATTGCACACCTTTATGCAGTTCTTCCAGGATTTTACCGGGATCTGAAAAGCCTTTTTCCGCAACGATTTGATTTAAGAGGTTATGCCCTATCATACTCATAAATGCACCAGGAACGCCATGGCCTGTGCAATCTACTACAGCAATAATTTTATAATTATCTTTTTCTCCGAACCAATAAAAATCTCCACTTACAATATCCTTGGGTTTATAAAAGATAAATACATTTTTCAATCTCGAGAAAATAAGTTCCCTGGATGGTAAAATAGCTTCCTGAATCCGCTTTGCGTATTCAATACTACTGGTAATGTCCCGGTTTTTTTCAGCAAGTTCTTTTGTTCGCTCAGAGACCTTATTCTCTAAAACCTTATTTTCTTTCTTAATGGTTCTTGTCCTGTAACTAATAAAACCAAATACGGATCCCAAAATAAACAGAATTGAAACAATATAGAACCATGTTGTTTTCCACCAGGGCGGAATCACTTTAATTTTCAATTCTGTTGGAATCTCGTTCCATACGCCATCACTATTAGTTGCTTTCACTTTAAATATGTAATCTCCTCCTGGTAACTCAGTGTAGGATACAAATCTTACAGAAGTAGGGGATGACCAGTCTTTATCATATCCTTCGAGGTAATACATAAACTTTGTTTTCTCAACCGATACGTAATCCAGAGCTACTAATTCGAAAGTGAAATAGTTTTCTTTATGCGATAGTTCAAGATGTTTTTTATAGGAAATGCTGGAATCGGTAACCACATCTTTACCTTGCCGTGAATAAGAATATATGTATGAGTTTGGGGTAATTTTACTCTTTTTAATAGATGCAGGATCAAAATAATTTAATCCTGCTACGCCACCAACTAAAATCTTTCCGTCTTTACAAACATAAGAGGCTCCCTGATTAAACTCTCTTGCCTGAAGTCCGTCATTGGTATTATAATTGATAAATGCAGATCCTCCTTCATTTTTTTCATATGGATTGAACTTCGTAAGTCCGGCATTGCTTGATAGCCATAAATTGTTGGCTTTATCAGGCATTACATCATAGATATAACTATTAGGTAAGCCGTCTTTTTCTGAATAGACAGTAAAATGTTTCTTTTTGATATCAAATTTATTTAACCCGTTACTGGTTGCAATCCAGAAGATTCCGTTCCGATCTTTATAAATATTATTTATGCTGTTAGAGCTAATTGAATTTTTATTATCAATGTGTTTAAATACTGTTACGAAAGGTTTTTCAACACTAGTTACAAAATCAATAATATTTAATCCTCCGCCATCGGTGCCCAATAATAATGTGCTATTTTCTTTGTTTTCATATACTACATAGATATTATTGGAAGACAATCCTTGTTCAGTTGTATACCGTCTTATAGCAAGTGTAGAAGGATTAATGGAGTACAAACCATCTTTATAAGTTGCTACCCAAATTACACCTGATTGATCCTGAATGATTTTCATTACTGTTCCTCCAAGGTTTTTATCAGCCAGCAACTTAATTTCTTTTTTTGTATTTGGATTATAAACAATAATTCCCTGACCGTAACTTCCAATCCATATATTACCCAGGTTATCTTCGAGGAGACTTAAAACAGTATTGATTCCATGCTTTTTTAAAATACTGTTATAGTTTGTAATTGTATTATTTAAAGGGTTTAAGCTATAAAGGCCATCTTCAGTCCCAATCAAAATATTTTTATTTTTAAGCTGATAAATAGAATAAACAAAATCATTTTGAAGGCCATTGCTTGAATTATACAAAGGGAATTTATTCAGAGAATTAAAGTAAATGTTAAGCCCGTTCTCTTCTGTGCCAATCCATAAATTACTTTGTTTATCTTTTAAAATACAAGAAATTTTATCGCTTGATAATGAGTATACTGAGGTTTCACTCTTTTTTTCAATTGTATAAGAAAAATCGTTAAGGTTTAATTTAACTAGTCCTCCCCAGGTTCCAAACTGTAATTTGCTTGAATCCGATGTAGCGACAAAACATTTCACCCGATTATTATAACGGTTGATTTCATCAAAAGAAAAATCATGGGTGAAAGTTTTTAAATTTAAGTTAAAAAATAATAAGCCACCGTCAGATCCTAAAATCAATTCATCTTTTCTCTGAGTCAGGTCATAAATATTTTTTCTTCGTAAACCTACATTCTTGTTGAGTTTGTCATATTCTATAAATTTTTGCGGTAATTCATAGTTAATCAGTTTGTTGTTAGTGGCATCAAATTCAAATACATAATTAAATTCAGAGCCTACCCAAATGGTTCCATAAGAATCTTTGAAAAATTTAGTGTAACTGATGGATGTATCCCTGAAAGAAATGAGTTTAAATGTTTTAGAACTTTTATTATATAAATTAAGGCCGTTATCTGTTGAGATCAAAAGCTCTTCAGTATTTAGTTCTATAATATCATTCACATTATTATTAGAGATCGTATTGTTTCCTAATCCTGATCTTAAATTTTGAAAGTTCTCGAGATACTTGTTATAAATAGATAACCCGCCACCATTAGTTCCAAAATACATTACGCCGCTCTTATCCTCATAGATGCATTTTACATCATTTGATGAAATACTTTTTGAATTAAAAGGATCATTTTTAAACGCTTTAAAATGATAACCATCATAACGGTTGAGTCCGTCCTGGGTTCCAATCCAGATAAAATCCTGAGAATCCTGAAAAATGCTATTGACAGTTACAGCAGATAAGCCTTCTTCAATACTCAGACGTTTAAACTTTAGATTTTGAGAAAAACCATAAAAACAAACCAATAAAAATATCAGAAAAAAAAAGTCTCTTTTTATTTGTTTGTTTAAAGGCATATCAAGTGTATAAATTTAACAAAAATGCTTAAACGGTAGTTATTTTTTATAATCTTGTATAAATTAGCGGACAGTGGATTTAAAAAGCAGAAAAGATATTGTATTTCTTGTATTAGCGGGTTTTTTTATAACCAACGCTATCGTTGCTGAATTGATCGGAGGAAAGCTTGTTCAGTTTTTTGGCTTATTCACTCAAAGTATCGGCATTATTATGTGGCCTGTTATATTTTTATTGACAGATCTTATTAATGAGTATTATGGTAGGGATGGGGTTAGGAAACTAACATACATTACCGTTGGTTTAATTTCGTTCACCTTTATAGTATTAACCATTGCTTTAAATTTAGATGCAACTTCATTTTCACCAGTTTCGGATAACGATTTCCGAATTGTCTTTGGGCAATCTCAATGGATCATTGTAGGAAGTATCGTTGCTTTTTTATGTTCCCAGTTAATTGATGTGCAATTGTTTTGGTTATTTAAAAAAGCAACCGGGAATAAACATATTTGGTTAAGAGCCACCGGAAGCACTATGGTCAGTCAGTTGGTTGATACCTTCGTGGTTCAGTTTATAGCTTTTGTATTACCAGGTAAATGGCCATTTTCAGAATTTATTACTAATGCCAGCTGGGGTTATGCCTTTAAATTATTGGTAGCCCTGGCGCTTATTCCGTTAATTTACCTGGGGCATTATGTGATCGGAAAGTACCTGAAGCATGGAAAGGAACCTGTGGTAGATTTACTCGATTAATTCATACTTCTCTGCTGCCAGCAGTTTAGTGGTTGAATTAAAATGCCACCACTCTGAGGTAATGGCCATGAATCCTGCTTTCGACATCACGTTTCTCAAAAGCAACCGGTTGGTTAACGCTTCTTTACTTAATTGTCCGTTCATTAAAAATTCCTGCTCCCTTTTCGGTTCACTGAGTTCTCCAAAAAAATCAAACGGCGTTCCCATTTCTAAAAGAACATCATTATCACCAATGATACCTACATCAACAGCAGCGCCATAATTATGCAGGGAAATGTCATTGGGATGAGCAAGGTAATTGATCTTTTCATTGGAAGGCATATCCAATTCATCCCACATTTGTTTTTGGATGTGCAACGGTCTCACTGCATCGAAGACGATTATATGATAATTAGGAAACTGTTCATGCAGATAGTTCTGTGCATTACATAGTTTGATAGCCACTTCACAAGGCAGGTAACATTCTGTTAAACCGAAATAAAGTGGTTTGTTCAAAAAGTTTTGAGACGTGGCGTAGTGAAGGACCACGCGAATGGTTGAATCTAAAATATTAATGTTGACAAGGTTCTTGTTAATATATATATGTTCCAGATAAGAAGTATCATCGTGTTTCACCAGCTGTTTTTCTAATATAAGAGCTTGTTGTTTCTCCGGTGTTGTTAAAATATTTCCATTGGGTGGTGCACAACTGTTTAGGAATAGTAATATAAAAAAAGTATAAAACCTTATATGAAAACCCTTTTGCATTAGATAACCGGATAAATCACATAATTGCGTGGCGTTTCATACAATGTAATTTCCAGATCATATTTTTCCTCAATTTTTGGTCGCAGTATTTCATAAATAATTCTTGCTATATTTTCAACTGTGGGATTCAGATTTTTAAATTCAACAGTATCTAAATTTAAATTCTTATGATCAAAACGTTCGATGATTTCATCTGCGATTATATCATTTAGAATTTTCAAATCGATCACGTAACCCGTTTGCGGATCTACTTCACCAACAATTTTTACAATCAGGTCGTAATTATGTCCATGGAAATTAGGATTATTACATAAGCCGAAAATTTCAACGTTTGTTTTATCATCAAAATGTGGATTATTTAAACGGTGAGCTGAATTAAAATTGGCTCTTCTAAATACGGCAGTTCTCATTTCATTTGGATTACGAATCGATTACGAATATACGAATCTGTGTTTGGATTGATTGTAGATTCGTATTATTTCGTAATCATTTAATGTTTACAATAAGTTTCTATAAGTCTTATAGCCATTTCATCCCCAAGGCTATCAGCTTTGTTCAAGTCATCGCAGGCACCACGTTTATCTTTACTGGCAAACTTGATTGCAGCTCTGTTCACAAATGCGCCCGCATAATCATATTTTAACTTGATGGAGTAGTCAAAATCTTTGAGCGCTTCTACAAACTGTTTATTTTCTCCTTTGGCAACTCCTCTGTAATTGTAACTCACAGGGTTTTTAGGATTCAATTTAATAGCAGCATCCAAATCAACAATAGCTCCGGTATTATCTCTTGTTTCAATTTTGCTAGCGCCCCTTGATATCAGTGCTGGTTCATCTTCAGGAAAAGCTTCTAAAAATACATTCCAGTCATTTACAGCGTTTTTATAATCACCGGATTCAAACCTGGCTTTTGCTCTTGTTTTGTATGCATCATAATTTGGATTAGTAGCCGGCATTAGTTTTATCGCTTCCGTTAATTCTTTAATACAATAGGCATAATCTTTCATAGCAAATCTAATCTCCCCTTTCAAGAATATTACATCTAGATATTTAGGATTAAGTTCTATGGCTCTACTACATGCATCCAAAGCGTTTTTATAAGCTTTTCCATCAAACATAAGTTTTGCTTTGTAATAAAATAATTCTGCATCATCTACGTTTAATTTCGCGGCAGAATCGAGGGTGGCTTTTGCTTCTTTGAATTTTTTTGTTTCATAATACAAAATACCCATTGTCTTTTGGCTTTCGTAATTATCAGGAGTTATCTTAAGTGCAGACTGAAGGTCTTTTTCAGCACCTTTATAATCTTGTGTTTTTAATTTGGCAAAAGCCATTTTATTAAAAGCCTCAGTATAGTCAGGCTTTATTTTAATGGCTTTTTTAAAGAGGGTAATCGCGTCTTTATATTGAGCAGAATCTAGAAGTTTACAGGCAGCTTTATAAATATCAGCTTCAACGTTTTTGGTTTTAGATGTATCTTTATTAGCAAGGACATGAATTGAAATAAAACAAAATGACAAAGCACATAGTAACCTAATCACCACGTTCATGAAAAAATATTTTGTTTATTGTTTTGGATGATTAAATTTACGGAAACAATTTCAAAAATAAAATTATGGTGATAACAATTATTCTTTCTGTCTTTTGTCTGTTATTAGTGCTTTTGTCTTTTGTTACAGTTCAGCAAGGAACGATTGCAGTAATTACTGTTTTCGGAAAGTATAAACGAATTCTTACTCCGGGATTGAGTATGAAAATTCCTTTTATTGAAAAGGTGTATAAAAAAATATCTATTCAGAACCGTAGTGTGGAACTCGGTTTTCAGGCCGTTACTAGTGACCAGGCAAATGTAAATTTCACTGCAATGTTATTATATGCGGTTATTAATCAGGGAGAAGAAGCTATTAAAAATGTGGCTTTTAAGTTTGTAGATGACAAAAACTTAATGCAGGCGCTTGTGCGTTCCATTGAAGGTTCCGTTAGGGCATTTGTATCCACCAAAAAGCAATCTGAGGTTTTATCTTTAAGAAGGGATATTGTTGAAGCTGTGAAAGAGCAGTTGGATGTAACTTTGGAAGAATGGGGCTATCATTTAATTGATCTTCAAATTAACGATATTACATTTGATGAAGAAGTGATGCGTTCCATGGCAAAAATTGTTGCCAGTAATAATTTAAAAGCCGCTGCTGAAAATGAAGGTCAGGCTTTATTAATTACTAAAACAAAGGCAGCAGAAGCAGAAGGGAATTTTATTAAGATCTCAGCAAACGCTGAAAAAGAAGCGGCACAATTAAGAGGACAGGGAATTGCATTATTTCGTCAGGAAGTTGCCAGAGGTATGGCTGAAGCAGCAAGACAAATGCAGGAATCAAATCTTGATACATCATTAATTTTATTTAGTATGTGGACTGAAGCAGTGAAAAATTTTGCTGAACAGGGACAGGGCAATATTATCTTCTTGGATGGTAGTGTTGAAGGCATGGACAAAACATTAAGACAAATGATGGCTTTAAATCAGGGAGAATCTCTTAAAAAATAGACAAACCCTATATTTTTATCAGGCAAATGCTTGATTTATAATATTTATTTCATTAGTTTTAATAATCTGAAAAAAAGTTATTTATATAAACACATAATAATTATCATGAAAAAAAAATTACTATTTATTCTTAGTGCTACCGCTTTGAGTTTGGGTTCCATAGCTCAGGAAAGAGATCCAAAATTAATTCCATGTGCAACATTTGATGCTATGGAATTAGCTTTTAAAGCTGACCCTTCCTTAAAAGCAAAGTATGAATTACAGCAATCTATATTAGAAGGAGAATATGCCTTAGAATTAGATAAGTTTAACTCCACTTCAAAAGTGGCCGCAACAGTTTATACTGTTCCTGTAGTTTTTCATATTATGGGAAATCAAAATATTACTGACCAGACTTTTGTAAACATCATTAATTATATTAATAATGATTTTGCAAAAACAGGTTCTGATGTAGCTACTATTAATCCCACTTTTGCATCATTATATGTAGATTCAGAAATCAGGTTTGCATTGGCAAAAAGAGACCCAACAGGGAAATGTACTAATGGAATCATTCGTCACGATTCTGATAATCCTACCTGGAGTCAATCTGCACCGGCATATAATTATTCAGGAACCGGTACTAATCGTTGGCCGGTAAATCAATATATGAATGTGTATATTGTTGATTGTATTTCAGGGCCTTCAAGTCCTTGCCCTCCGGTAGGTTCTTATATTGGCGGTTATACCTATTTACCTGGCGGTGCGCCCAGTACAGCAGCTGATGCTATTGTTATGTTAAAAAGTCAACTCGCTCAGTTTGATCCAAAGGATTCCCGGACTTTAAGCCATGAAATCGGCCATTGGTTAAACCTTTCTCATGTTTTTGGAAACACAAACAACCCTCAATTTGACCCATCTAACATGCCAACTAGTCCTGTTACTTGTTCTACAGATGGTGTTACTGATACCCCGCCTACCGGTGGATATTTTTCTATTTGTACCACGAGTACGTTAGATTGTTCTTCGCCGCCAAACATTGAAAATATTATGGACTATTCTTCTTGTCCAAAAATGTTTACACAGGGTCAAACTACCAGAATGAGAACAGCTTTAGCAAGTACAGTTGCAGGTAGAAATAATTTATGGTCAAGTACAAATATGACTGCAACAGGTTTGGCACCAGGTTATACATGTACGCCAGTGGCTAGTTTTGAAGACAATAAGTTAGCAAACTGCGCTGGTGGTACCATTACTTATACCAGTACAAGCCAGGTGGGCAATTCAGGATCTGTAATATGGAATTTTGAGGGCGGTACCCCTGCAACATCTACAGCGACTTCGCAGGTTGTAACTTATGCAACGCCAGGAACTTTCTCTGTAAGTTTAACAGCAACCAATTCAATTGGGTCTAATACATTAAATAAATTATCTTATGTCGCAATTTCAAATGGAACTGTAGGTGCACAAGTGCCTGTTATGTATGATTTTGAAGGAGCTACATTGCCTTCTGATCTTATTATTAGAAATGCAAATGCATCAACAGTAACCTGGGCTCAAAGAACTGCCGGTGGTGCAACTTTGACGGCAAAGAGTATTTATCTTAATAATTTTGCTTCTTCTAATATTGGAGGTCATCTTGACGTATTGGAAACGCCAATTTATAATTTTTCGAATACATCTAATTTAACTTTCTCATATTACTTTGCTTATGCTAAGAGGGCAGCAACACAGGCAGATACATTTAAAATCCAGTATTCATTAGATTGTGGAGGCACATGGTCTAATGTACCGGGAGCTCTTTCCGCCTCACAAATGGCTACAGCATCAGGAGGAACACTTGCTACAGTTTTTAACCCAACATCTACGCAATGGATAAAAAAAACACTCATTTCAACATTGTTGTCCGCTTTAAATAATAAACCAAGTGTTAAATTCCGTTTTTATTTTAGGGTTGACCCATCTAAAACAAGTGCAAATAATATGTATTTAGATCAAATTAATATTACGGGTACTATTAGTACAGTAACCGGTATTTCTGAGCTAGAAAAAGATATGGAATTAGCAATTTATCCAAATCCTACCGCCTCGAGTTCTATCGTTGACTTCAATATAGAATCAGGTAAAAAAGTGAAAATCAGTGTAATGGATCTGACAGGTAGAGTTTTAGAAGAATCTGTAAAAACATCGGGTAACGATGGGCATATTTCTCATACTATTAACTCTAATAATAATTTGGCTTCAGGAGTATATATCGTAACTATTGATGTTAATAATCAGCGTATTTCAAAGAAAGTAATTATTGAATAAGTTCCACACGAAACAAAAAAAAATGCCTCTTTATGGGGCATTTTTTTATGCTTTGTGCTATCCTGTAAGAATTATGTTTTTATCAACTAATTTTCAACAGTATAGTAAGTTTCAACAAAAAATATAAATATTTGTTACGCACTTAAAAAATAGAAAGATTATGTCTGAAGAGATAGAAAGAACAGAAAGAGAAGATTTATTTTCTAAAGCGGTAAAAGCAGGAAAACGCACGTATTTTTTCGACGTGAAATCAACCCGTGGAAATGATTATTACTTAACGATTACAGAGAGTAAAAAACGTTTTGGAACGGATGGTAAATTTACATACGAAAAGCATAAGATCTTTTTATACAAAGAGGATTTTGAAAAATTTATGGAAGGTTTAAATGAATCCATAGAAGTAATAAAGGAAAATGCTCCACCCATTGTTGAAAGGGAAGCTTATACTGACAGAGATAATGGCGCAAGTTCATCTTCGGATGAAGTGAGTTTTGATGACCTGGGAAAGTAATTTCTTACTAAAATCGTATAAAATATTGACAGTTATTTAACCTTGTTAGATAACTGTTTTTTTTGACTGGTTTTCATTGGGTGAACGAGCTACTTATCACAGAAATGGTTAGTTCTTCTTGTCTCTTTCGAAAGTAAACCAGCTTAAATTTACAAGTCATATAAGCTTAATTTGATTTTGAAGGTTTTGACGATTTCATTTATCAAGTATTGTTAAATATCAAGATTGGCCGTTTTAATTAAGAATATAAGATTGGAAACTGACCAGGCCTGATTCATACAGCCTTTACCTGATCCGGGGTTTAATCCATCAAAAATCTCAGAAATACCATGAAGGCACTCATCCTGATAAAAATGGTCCTTAAGTTTCTGCAAACTATTCTCAACATCCCGCTTGGCAACATTTGAATAATTGTGCACCTTTAAATAAGCGGTAAAATATTCAGGTATTAAAAAAGGCCAAACTGTTCCCTGGTGATAGGCCGCATCTCTGGACCAAACATCACCCGAATACTCAGGTTTAAATTCAGGATGGTTAGGTTCCAAAGTACGAAGTCCATAATCAGTTAATAGATACTGGTTAACATTTTCCACCACCATTTTTTCTTTTTCTAAAGGCAATAAAGAATAAGGAAGGCTTACTGCGTAAATTTGATTAGGTCGTATTGCGGTGTCTGCTATTCCTTCTTCAGATATAAGATCGTTTAAATATCCATTGCTATTCCAAAAACTATTTTCAAAATTATTTTCAATTTTTTCAATAATTGCTTTTACTGTTTCAATTGCCCTATGCCCTAAACGTTTAAGCACATAAGTATGAATTCTGAGTGCATTATACCAAAGGACGTTTATCTCTACAGGACAGCCCACACGTGGTGTGAAAACATTGTCACCAATCCGGGCATCCATCCACGATAAAGGAAGACCATGCGTACCACCGCACAAAAATCCTTTTTCAGTAATGTGAATATTATGTTTTGTGCCTGTGACGTGATGATGAATGATCTCTGTCAGCTTTTCATTTATCATCTTTAAGAATGGAGTGTCTTTAAAAGCACGATCATACTCATAAACTGCAACAAAAAGCCATAAGGTTGCGTCCATGGTATGGTACTCAGGTTCATCGGCTTCGTAATCGGCAAAACGATTAGGAATAATTCCCTGGTTCAACACATTTAAAAAGGTTGTAATAACAGAACGCGCTTCTTTTTGTTTTCCTGTGGCAATACACAAACCCCGGAGAGCAATCATCGAATCACGGCCCCAATCAGTAAACCAGTGATAACCTGCAATAATTGAATAGTTTTCGGTGGATTTTCGATGAACAATAAATTGATCGCTTGTGATAAAAAGATCTGCTAGAAATTTGTTATGAATCGTAGGGGGAACTAACAAATTTAGGCGTTCAATTTCCCTGGCTTTGAGCTCTGCAGGATCCTTGTTTATTTTATTTTCATCAAGTGAAAATAGCAGGTACATGGTTTCTCCCGGTTTAAGCTCATATTCAATGGTTCCAGTGCTGTAAAGATCCTCAGTAAATTCCTGCCCCCTTTGTTTTTCTAAAGTATATAAAATGTTTTTATTCCAGTGCGGGTTAGCTGTATAATAACCTTTTGTATGCATAAAATGTAAAGTTTCTGCCCCTGCATACGCATAAATAGAATGAATTTGGCCGTTATTTTTAACGAAATAATGATAGTTGTGTTCTTCGCGTAAGAGCGAATGGTAATCGCGCACAGCATACAAAGGATTTAAGCGAAGACGAAATGATACAGTAGAAGCATTTGTATATTCTACAACTGTAGTGTTTGAATTATACACCATGAAAATGGTTTTAGATAATTCAGCCTCACCCGCCCGGAACAATGTAGTGGGTAGTGGGGTTCGTGTAAAACCCTTTATATAATAATATCCTTCTGGATAAACCGCGTCCACATATTGGTTTGTGGAAAGCTTTGTTTCGATGTGGTTGTGCAATATCGTTTCTTCAACTTTTGAAACCATTAGTTTTCGTTCGGTAGGCGGATTAAGGGAGGCAATAAGCAATCCGTGATACCTGCGGGTATTGGTTCCGATAATAGTGGAGGAAGCATAGCCCCCAATGCCATTGGTAATTATCCACTCCTTGGTTAAGGCGTTTTCGTGATCTGGAATATTATTGTTAAGTAAGTTCAACTAGACTATGATTAAAACACAAATACAGTTTAATTTTATAATAAATTTAATTTTTATCTGTAATTAATATATCTAATGTATAACGAAACAATTTATAAATAAAGAGAAATTATTTATACTCCAGATTTATGTAAGTGATTAGTAGAAATAAATAGCCCAAAAGTAAAATGATTGTTTAGGATTTGTATTTTATTGCAATTAAATGAAATTAATTACTGCCACATACAATAATTTACTTTTAATCAAATTACCAGGTAATGTTGTAAGAAAAATGAAATAAGAAACATATTCAATTTTTTTACCCTTTTATACCTTAAAAAAGGTAATTAATTATTAAATTCGTAACGCGAAATCGAAAAAACTTAATGTTCTCGACTCCGCTCGAACTGACAAACTAAACTCATAACTAATCTCTAATTACTTTTATTATGGCATTTGACATTGAAATGATTAAGAAGGTTTACGAGAACATGCCTTCACGCATTGAAGCTGCCCGTAAAGCCTTAGGTCGCCCTTTAACTTTAGCAGAAAAAATCCTTTACTCTCATTTGGATGTATCCACACCTTTAACTGATTATCCTCGCGGAAGTTCTTATGTGGACTTTAATCCGGATCGTGTAGCGATGCAAGATGCTACAGCTCAAATGGCCTTATTGCAGTTTATGCAGGCAGGACGCCCAAAAGTGGCTGTTCCGTCTACAGTTCACTGTGATCACTTAATTACAGCAAAAGATGGTGCACAATTAGATTTACCGCATGCCAATGCAGAAAGTAAAGAAGTATTTGATTTCTTAGGATCAGTGTCTAACAAATATGGTATTGGTTTCTGGAAACCGGGTGCAGGTATTATTCACCAGGTTGTATTAGAAAATTATGCATTTCCTGGTGGAATGATGATTGGTACGGATTCGCATACTGTGAATGCCGGTGGTTTAGGTATGATTGCTATTGGTGTTGGTGGAGCAGATGCATGCGATGTAATGGCTGGATTACCATGGGAACTAAAAATGCCAAAATTAATCGGTATTAAATTAACTGGAAAATTAAACGGCTGGACAAGCGCTAAGGATGTAATTTTAAAAGTAGCAGGGATTTTAACTGTAAAAGGTGGAACCGATAAAGTAATTGAATATTTTGGTGAAGGTGCTATTGCATTAAGCTGTACCGGAAAAGGCACAATTTGTAACATGGGTGCGGAAGTAGGGGCAACCACTTCAACTTTTGGATACGATGAAAGCATGAGCCGTTACTTAAAAGCAACAGGACGTGCTGATGTAGCTGCTTTAGCAGATGGCATTAAACAACATTTAACAGGAGATAAAGAAGTTTATGATAATCCAAGGAATTATTTCGATGAAGTTCATGAAATTAATTTATCTGAATTAGAGCCTCATGTAAACGGACCTTTCACTCCGGATTTAGCAACACCTATTTCTAAATTAAAAGAAGTAGCCATGGCTAACGGATGGCCTTTAAAAATTGAAGCAGGATTAATCGGTTCATGTACTAACTCTTCTTACGAAGATATTTCGCGTGCAGTTTCATTAGCTAAACAGGTTTCTGCAAAAGGTTTAAAATCCAAAGCAGAATTCATGATCAATCCAGGTTCCGAACAGATCCGTTACACGATTGAACGTGATGGGTTCCTGGATGTGTTTAAAGAAGTGGGTGCTACTGTATTTACTAACGCTTGCGGACCTTGTATAGGAATGTGGGATAGGGTAGGTGCTGAGAAAAAAGAAAAGAATACTATCATTCATTCATTCAACCGTAACTTTGCAAAACGTGCGGATGGAAATCCAAATACATACGCTTTTGTAGCTTCACCTGAATTAGTGGCAGCTATGGCAATTGCCGGTGATTTAACTTTCAATCCATTAACAGATACATTAACTAACGAAAAAGGTGAGCAGGTGAAACTGGATGAGCCTACAGGTTATGAATTGCCTCCAAAAGGATTCGCTGTAGAAGATGCAGGATTCCAGGCACCGGCTGCTGATGGTAGCGGAGTGAAAGTTTTGGTTGAACCAACCTCAAAGCGTTTACAATTATTGGATCCATTCTCAGCATGGGAAGGTGTTGACTTAAAAGGATTAAAATTATTGATCAAAGCAAAAGGAAAATGTACAACTGATCATATTTCTATGGCTGGTCCATGGTTAAAGTTCCGCGGACATTTAGATAATATCTCCAATAATATGTTAATTGGAGCGGTAAACGCTTTCAACGAAAAAACTGATTCTGTAAAGAATCAATTAACTGATATTTACGATTCAGTTCCTAATGTACAGCGTGCTTACAAAGCACAAGGAATTGGAAGTATTGTGGTAGGTGATGAGAACTACGGTGAAGGATCTTCCCGTGAACATGCAGCAATGGAGCCTCGTCATTTAGGAGTGCGTGCGGTATTGGTAAAATCATTTGCCCGTATTCATGAAACTAACTTAAAGAAACAAGGTATGTTGGGATTAACTTTCTGCGATGTAGCTGACTATGATAAGATCCGTGAAGATGATGTGATCGATATCATTGGCTTAACCAGTTTTGCTCCGGGTGTTCACTTAACTTTAACCTTGAACCATGCAAATGGTAGTAAAGAAGATATCAAAGTAAATCATAGCTATAACGCTCAGCAAATTGAGTGGTTTAAAGCAGGAGGCGCATTAAATATCATTAGAGCTAGTGTGAGAGCGTAATTGTGCTGTCATCGTGAACTTGTTTCAGGATCTCAGTACTCAATCATTAAATCCCTCTGTTATCGACAGGGGGATTTTTGTTTATCGGTTTTTAATAACAGATAACGCTTTTATACAAGTTTATAGAAGCATGAATAAGCTAAATTAAAATATCAACGATTGACCATCTAAATACATTATTCCTTGTTAAGGATTCTCAAACTTAATCAATTATTAATTCGGAATTGGATCTTAGGTCAACTTCATCTCCAACTACCGAACTACCCGCTCCAGATCCCACCTGAAAATCTTTACGGTTAAGTTTTCCTGTAATTGTAAAACCAACCGAATTCTTTTTGCTCATGGGGTTTAAGGCTTTTCCATTATATATCACATCAAAGGTAATAGGTTTGGTTACACCGCGAATCGTGATATTGCCGTTGAGCTTATAGGTCTTATCTCCTGTTTTTTTAAAGGAGGTACTTTTAAAAATAAGAGTTGGATATTTATTGGCATCAAACCAATTTTCACTCTTCAAATCCTTATCCCGCATGTCATTATCTGTATCAATTGAATTTACATTGGCTGTCATTTCAATAACTGCCTCTGTAAAATCTTCCTTTTTTGAAGTCATTGTAGCTGAAATATCTTTGAATTGACCTTCAACGTTTGAAATCCCAAAATGGCTTACACTAAATCCAACCTTTGTATGATTTTTATCTAGGATATAAGTTTGGCCTTTTGAAATCAGGCTAAATATACAAACAGCGGTTGCAAAAAATAGTTTTTTCATTTAATAGGATTTTAGTATTTAAAAAATATTCAAAGGATAAGACATTCTCAGGTAAATTAATTTTCCCACCACTTAATAATGAATTTTATGTTTTTTAAAGAAGAGGGGTTAACAATGCATTCTGTTTTAAATTCAGAAGTTTGTTCTAGCCAAGTGTCAGTCCAGTTTAAATTTTCATTAATCGTAGTGTTATTTTCTAATTTATTTAAGTTAATGTTCTCTCTTACTTTTTTAAAAGTATAGCTAAAGGCTTTGTTTTTTGTTGTACTAACGATCATATGTATTTGGGTTTATGGGTTAACAAATTTAAGTGGTAAGTACTCAGCAATATTTTTAATTTGATACTAACATTATGTTATCAAATGATTTTTCAATAGAGATGATTAAAGTAAAATTGATGAATAATTTTTTGTCCTATGTTATATTATATACATATTAGCTTGCGTAAATCGCAACTTTTAGTATGCTGAGAAAGGTATTTCTAAAAAGCATATTTGTAAAATAGGTTGTAAAAATTACCTTTGTAAAAGGTTTTTCAGAGACTACTAAATTAAATGTAAAGTATAAAAGTTATGACAGTAAAACACATCATGTCTGAATTAGAGGAAAAAGGAAACCCAAATACCAAAAAAGTTTTACTTAAGCATGGTGTTAAGGAACCCTTTTTTGGGGTAAAAGTGAGTGACATGAAAGTGATTCAAAAACGTGTTAAAAAAGATTATCAATTATCAAAGGATCTTTATGCCACTGGAAACTCAGATGCCATGTATCTTGCAGGACTTATTGCCGATGAAAGCAAGATGACAAAAAAAGATCTCACTACATGGGTTAAGCAAGCTAAATCACCAAATATTTTTGACTACACAGTGCCCTGGATTGCTTCCGAAAGTCAATTTGGACAAGAATTGGCTTTGGAATGGATAGATGCAAAAGAGTCTTATATCGCCGCGGCGGGATGGTCAACACTTTGTAGCCTAGTTTCTATTAAATCAGATGATGATCTGAATTTGCCTTTATTAAAATCATTATTAGCAAGGGTGGAAAAAGATATTCATATGGCTGATAATAGTGTTCGCTCACGAATGAATATTTTTGTAATCTCGGTAGGTTGTTATGTGTCAAGCTTAACAGATAAAGCCCTTGCCTCGGCTCAAAAGATTGGTGCTGTGAATGTGGATGTAGGAGATACTTCCTGCAAAGTACCTGATGCATTAGATTACATAAATAAAGTAAAAGCAAAAGGTACTATTGGTAAAAAGAAAAAAATGGCGCGATGCTGATTCAATTTGTTTAGCTAAAAAATATGGAGATTCAAATAATAGTTTAATGAACGCCAAGGTTTCTATAATCTCCGATCGTCTTTTATTAGAACCACTGAGTCTGGCTAATAAAAATTTCATATATAAATTGGTGAATACCAAAGAATGGAAAAAATTTATTGGTGACAGAAATATAAATTCTCCTGAAGAAGCCTCCAATTATATTCAAAAAATTCTTGACAACCCGGATATTTCTTATTGGGTAGTGAAAATTTCAGGAAGCATGCATGAAATTGGTGTGATAACCTTTATCAAACGTGTTTATCTGGAGTATCATGATATTGGCTTTGCTTTTCTTCCGGAGCATGGAAACAAAGGATATGCCTATGAAGCCGTTTGTTCAGTTATTAATAAACTGATGCCAGTTTATGAGTCACCAAGGGTTTTTGCAACAACAATTCCTCAAAATAAAAAATCCATTAAACTTCTTAAAAAACTAGGAATGGAACTTAAAAAAGAGATTCTGGTTGATAAAGAAAAACTCCATGTGTATACTATTGCCAGCGACCAGTTGAGAATTAATGAATTAGTGCAATTGTTTTTTGGAATATTCGCTAATAATAACCTTAAGCAGCCAGACTGGAATTTGTTGCATCGTCTTTGCATTCCAGAAGCTTTACTAATCAGTAAACAAAATAATAAACAGGATGTTTATACTATTCAGTCGTTTATAGAGCCGAGAAAAAAAATCCTTTGTGATGGTACACTAACCGAATTCGTTGAAAATGAAATTTCATATGAAATAAACATTCAAAATAATATTGCGGAAAGACATTCTAGGTATCAAAAAAGTGGGATTATGAATAACAAACCGTTTCTGGAATTAGGAAATAAATTTTTTCAATTTGTGAAAACTGCTGAAGGCTGGAGAATCACTTCTGTTATTTGGGAAGATGATAGAAGTTAAAGTTTCTTAGTTTGCGCCTGTTCTTTTAAACTACCTAAAACTGAGGATTATTCTCGATCGAGAATCCATTTTTTTGCATCTCTCTCGTTTTCGAATGTTGCAATAGGCATCACATCGCCAGGATTTAGAGTAGTAAGAATAGTACTAATCATTTTTCCAATAGGGGAATTAGGAATAAAAGCCACGGCTTTAAACAATTTAGGATATTCTTTAATTGTAAATCGAATCATTTTAATATCATAAGCTTTTGTAAGCGAATTATCTAAAATGAGGCCCACTCTTTTATTGTTTGAAAAGCTTTTAATTAACTCAAGATCATCCTTGAGCGCTTCAATGTTTCTCATAATCTCCGGTTTTGAAACAGCATGTAATATACCATCAGCATCAAACCAAAAATCTGCGAGTTTTCCCTTAAACAATTTCTTTTTTTCCACTATCTCCATAAACCAAATGTAAATTTGTTCGTTAAATCTTTTGAAAAAAAAAGTTGCACATTTAATTTATATCTTTTATTGTTTTATAGAGGAAGAAGAATTTATTATAAAATGCAAACTTACTAGCCATTTATCATGGAAATGCTAGGTTTTCATTACTTCGATAAATCCTAAGTTAATATTGACTAAATCGATTAAAATATAGATGAATTGGTTGCAAACTAAAGTTTTAAACAATATAGGATCCAATTTTAAGATGTTAAAAACGTCAATAAAGTGGATTTAGGAACAAATGTTTTCTGATTAAGAATCTTCTATTTATAAAATAGGTTTTTTATAATCCTGCTAATTTTATAGCATCAAGTTTTATTGCAGAATCTAATGGAATCTGTAGGTCCTGTGATTTTTTTGTTGATTTTTTAAGTAGAACAGGTTTCTCGCGAATCTGTTTTTCAAACTGCTTTATGTTTTTGCTTTTTGCTACCCTCGCATAATAAGCTTTTGGACTTGTATATAGTTCGTAAACATCATCAATAAATGAGTTGGAAAAACTTGGTAAATTACCATCAGAATAAAGTAACATTATTACCTCGTTACTTTCAATGCTTTGTTTCAGATCGAGTTGCCATACTTCTATTTTTTCAGTAGCGCTTGGGTTTGGAATAATTTTATTATAATAATACCAAAATTGCCCTCCTGCAAAGCAATTTTGTCCAACGCCCATATATACAGGGCCGTACCAATAACTATCAGAAATGGTTAATACACGTGTTGTGTTTTTTAATGAATCCTGTTCAAACATCACATCCGGGTATGCCAGCTTCATTTTTTGTTCTGGGTTTTTATACAAATTCATGCTTTTCAGAACATCTGCATCGCGGCTTCTGGCAGTATCTACCACATCAATTTTATTCCAAACGATATCAGGAATGTCACAGTTATGAAGTTTTTCAATATGGCCAATGATCGTATCAACTGCTAAACATTCTCCATAATAACTCCAATGGTGACCAAACTTTGGAAATAGAGGGTAGGGAGTGTTGGGTTTTAATTTTTGAAAATAAGCTTTCAGATCCAATATATTTAGACCTAATTTTTTTGAGTTAGTGATGTAGGATTGATAATTAGTTTGGCCAGGAGTATGCTTGTATTTATCTTCGATTTGTTCAATGCAATACTCTCCTTTTCCAGGTGCAAATACCAATAGTAAATCAATGCCTTTTTTCTTTAATGAATCCTGTATTACTTTGGCTTTTTCCAGTTTGCTCTTAATTTTCTCTTCACCAACAAAATCATCACCAAATGCTGAAAAAATATAGCCTTCGCTGTAAACATAATTATCTTTTCCAAGAACAAATGAATTTACCCTTATTTGATTAAACGCATTGAAATAAAACTGGTTATTTAATCTAACAAATTTTTCTTTAAAAGCCCAGTGATCGTTATTATAATCATCCTTTAACGACTGATATTCCCCGCTAAACCACATGCTTTTATCTTTCTTTAATAAAGAGTCTGGGTTAACATTATTAATAACAATGCCTGTCAAATTGGGTATATTATCTTGCTTTAAAAAGCCGGCAAGCAGTGGATACAGGAGCGCAACAAATGCTAGCCAAACAAAAATATTATATTTTTTATTCTTCATATCCTAAAATCTGAAATAAATAAACGGATTAAAGTCTAAGGCGGCAATGTAACTTAATGAAATATAAAAAAGTAAAATGCTTGTGCTAAGCAAAACAGTATTTGAAATGGTTGTGTGGTTTTCTCCATATATCTTTGCCTGTAAATTTTTGGTAAAAGGTATGCAGGCAAAAAATGAAAAGAAAGCAGCCATGCATAACGAGAAATAAAAATCATTATGAAGAGCAAATTTTCCATCAATAAAATTAAAGCTAAACATGGTCTTTACCATATGGTTAGCCTGGCTCATATCTTCCGATCTGAAATAAACCCAACCAATTACAACTATTAAAAAAGTAAACAGTGTCGAAAAAATCTTACCGGTTTTGGCATACACCTTCAATAAAAACAATCTTTCCAGGATGAGGAAAAATCCATGAAAAGCACCCCAGAAAATAAATGTCCATGCTGCTCCATGCCATAACCCAGATAGAAGAAAGACAATTAATAAATTACGGTACAACTTTGCATTTGAACTTACTTTATTTCCTCCTAAAGGGATGTATAGATAATTCTTCATCCATGCCCCTAAAGTTATATGCCACCTTCTCCAGAACTCAGTGATGCTTGAGGAGAGATAAGGATTATTAAAGTTTTCAGGAATTCTGATACCCATGATTTTACAAAGACCAATAGCCATGTCACTATATCCACTGAAATCAAAATAAATTTGAAAAGTATATGCTATTGCTCCAACCCAGGCTGCTGCAGAATCTAAATGCGAGGCGTCAAGCTTGAATACATCATCAGCTTGCGAACCAATTGTGTTGGCAATAATTACTTTTTTAGCAAGGCCTATGCAAAATGTATAGAAACCACTTAGTTTAAGATCTGCTGTGTAGTTCTTTTCCCTATCGGTAATCTGATCAGCAATGTCATGGTATCGTACAATTGGACCGGCAATTAGTTTAGGAAATAATAAGATGTAGGTTTGGTAATGCCAAAAGTTCTTCAATGGTTTATGAATACCACGATAAACGTCGACTACATAAGTTACACTTTCGAACGTATAAAAAGATATACCTATAGGCAACACAATTTTTAGCCAGGAAATTTCTTTTGTGCCCGCCAGGCCTAAAACGGCGTTAATGTTTTCAATAAAAAAATTACAGTACTTAAAATAAAATAATAAACCAACGTTTAGGATTAATGAAAGAATCAAATATTGCTTTTTAGTTTTGGATGACTTTGATTCAGCCATTTTCCTAACTAAAAAGAAATCAATAAATGTTGTTCCTAGGATTACAAAAATAAATTTAGGACCACCCCAGGCATAAAAAACTATACTGAATATAAGGATGCAGGCATTCTTTAATTTATTGGGGGTAAGATGATAGGCCAATAAAAATATGGGCAGAAAATAAACTAAAAACGTGATGCTGCTGAAAACCATATTTCTAATTAAGAGTTAGAAGAAAGCAGTTATCTTTTAAATTATAACTCATTATATCTATCTATTACTGATATTGTTTTTCGTAGTAGTTGGCGTAAGCTCCGGACGTTACATTAGTTAACCATTCCTCATTTTGCAAATACCAGTCAACAGTTTTGGATAATCCTTCTTCAAACTGAAGCGAAGGCTTCCAGCCTAATTCATTTTGCAGCTTGGTTGAATCAATGGCATATCTCAAATCATGCCCTGCACGATCTGTTACAAAAGTAATTAGTTTTTGATTGGTTCCTTTTTCGCGCCCCAACTTTTCATCCATCATGTCACACAATAAACGGATAACATCAATGTTCGTCCATTCGTTATGGCCACCAATATTATATGTGCTTCCTAACACTGCATTATGAAAAATTACATCAATTGCACGGGCATGGTCTTCAACAAAGAGCCAATCACGTACATTTTCGCCTTTGCCATAAATGGGAAGGGGTTTATTATTTTTAATATTATTAATGCAAAGTGGTATTAATTTTTCGGGAAAATGGTAGGGACCATAGTTGTTTGAGCAATTCGAAATAACACACGGTAATTTATAAGTATCATGATAAGCACGGATAAAATGATCAGAGCTTGCTTTTGATGCAGAGTAGGGGCTATGTGGATCATAAGCGGTGGTTTCTGTAAACAAACCGGTATCTCCTAAAGAGCCATATACTTCATCAGTGGAAACATGGTAGAATTTCTTAAACTGGGTTGAATCTGCTTTGTATAAATCTTTAGCTGCATTAAGTAAATTAACCGTTCCAATAACATTTGTATAAACAAACTCCAATGGGTTGGTAATGCTTCTGTCAACGTGACTTTCGGCAGCTAAATGAATAACTGCATTGAACTGATGCTCTTTAAATAATTTATTAATAAAATCCGCATCTACAATATCTCCTTTAACAAAAGAATAGTTTGGCTTATTTTCAATATCTTTTAAATTCGCTAAATTTCCGGCATAAGTTAACTTGTCTAAATTAACAATGTTGTAATTTGGATATTTGTTAACGAACAATCTCACTACGTGTGAGCCAATAAAACCTGCGCCTCCTGTAATTAATATCTTCATGCTTTTGTATATTAGAAATAGATTACGAATATACGAATCTGTGATTACTATTTATTAAAGTGGAATGATTTTTTGATTTTCTTCCTGATTAATCTTTTGATTCGAAAACTTTACTGTCCTCTTCCCTGGATAACAATTAAAACAGTATGTATTAAGATTTTGAAATCAATGATCAGGCTCATGTTTTCAATGTAAAGTAAATCAAATTTTACTCTGGAAACCATTTGTTCAATATTTTCAGCGTATCCAAATTTTACCTGACCGTATCCTGTGATGCCTGGCCTAACCCGATGTAAATGCACATAATGAGGCGCGTGAACAACAATCTGATGAATGAAGAATTTTCTTTCCGGCCTTGGTCCAACAAGACTCATATCACCTTTAACAACATTATAAAATTGAGGGATTTCATCCAAACGGACTTTTCTTAAAAATCTACCTGTTTTTGTTATTCGAGGATCATTTGTTTGGGATAATAAAGGGCCCGCTTTTTCAGCATCGGTGTACATCGTTCTGAATTTTAGGATTTTAAAAGGTTTTCCACCTTTCCCTATCCGTTCTTGTTTAAAAAATGCAGGACCTTTTGAACCCAATTTAACTACTATTATTAATATAATATATACCCAGCTAAATGCAACCAAAACAAATAGAGATACACTGACATCAATAAAACGCTTCACTGCTTGTTGCCAGTTAGGCATCACCTGCTTATTAATAACAATAAGTGCGGTATCTGAAATTGAATTCATTTTAACTTGTCCCGATAATATATCATACATATCGGGTATAATTTTAATGATAGCTTCAAAATCATTTAGTTCATTAATAATCTTTTCAAGATAACCATGTTCCCAGGATTCAATGGCAATAATAATTTCTTCAATCTGATGAGAATGAACAATTTCTTTTAAATCTTTATATTCCCCTAAATGCTTTAATTTTTGTTTGAGTTGTTCAGAGAACCCATTTTTTTCATCCAGATGAATAAACCCAACAAACCTATTTCCAGACGATTTATAACTTGAAACGATCTCGTCGTATATTTTCAGGGCTCGTTGATTGCTCCCAATAATTACAGTGTTAAAACCGATTTTTCCCTGATTAATTTTATAATTGGTAATGGTAGAAAGAATAAATCTTAATACAGCAGTAAGTGAGAAATGGAGAAGAAATAATACAGAATAGACTTTATAATATGCCTTATAACTGGAAACAAAATCATCCAGTAAAATAAAAAAGAAAATAAATGTTACGCCTATAATGGATGTAGCCATAGTCTGCATCAATTCATTGATGCGGGATTTACGGTAAATGTTTTTATAAAACCCGGTTAGATAATATGCTAAAAGCCAGCCAAGAGGCAGAATAATAATTCCTAAAATATATTGTCGGTCAAAAATTTTTTCAGGTAAAATACCGAACTTATCGGGTTCGATATAAAATTTTCGATACAGGTAAAATAAACTCCATGCAAGGCTGGCCGAAAAATAATCGGCAAATACATATTTAAATGTTTGCAGGGCCTTATTCACTTATTGAAAAATTAATTTAACGTTGTCAATGTATATTTCTGGTGAGTCTACAGATTTTCTTGCTTTAATAAATACCTGGTAATTCGGAAATGGTTCTGTACTTAGTGCGCTGGTCAACTGAACATAAATTTTATTCCATGTAGCTGATGTATTCACTGTTATAGCGGTCCTTTCTGACCCGCCACCATCTATTACACCAACTTCAAATGGTTGATTACATTTATAATCAAGTTCAAGATATACGATTGCGCCTTCTCCCGGCAAATAATATGGAGTAGATTGTAACATCCAGGATGTGGGCTCGGCATCCGTCATAGCCATAAAAATTGATCCACCGGAACCACCATAAGATTTACCGGGGTCATAAGTACTTGTATTAATATAGTCGCATTCACCAACTGAGTAAAAATATGTTCCCGTTGATTCAAAATCATCGGCATAATAAAAAAAAGCACTACTGTTATACTCAAATTCAGGAGTAAAAGTATATGTTTCTCCTGCCTGAATGTTTTGGTTTATTGTTATTGATTTAAATAAGGGATAAGGAAGTCTCGTGGCTGAAATACCGTTATTTTTGATCCCTGCATAGAGAGTAATTTCCGTATTTCCCGTTGCAACAATTGGCATCACATTACCAACCGGGAAAACCCCTTTAAATTTGCCGTTCACATAATACCAAATATCAGTAATGTTTTGGCTATTAACGCCTTGAGATGGAACAGTTTTTAATTTAACGGGATTGATAACAATAAATGATGACTCAGGGGCTTTTAATTTGTCCTTATTGCACTTGAGACCAAATAATAAGCTAAATAGAAGAAAAAAGTACAGTAAATATCTATGCATATTGAATTAAAACGCAAATATAACCGTACTTATTGTATTGGAAAGTAAAATATATTGTTTTTTAAGAAACACATATAATCTAGCTGGATTTTATCAGTTCTTCAATTGTTTTAATTACCTGCAGAGCATTTTCAGCATCTGCAAGCGTTACAGGAATGGGAAAATTTTGTGTAATACTTTTATAAAAGGCCTCTAATTCCGTTTTAATAGCATTTAATGGCTGTATAATAGGTTGATTTTGAATTATTTCAAAATTTTGTTGACCTTCTGATGTTTCTAAAACTATTCCTTTATTATTTGTCTTAGAGTAAATAGGTTGAATTTTATGTATGACTACTTTTTTATTGAGTAAATCAATATTTATAAAAGTGTTTTTTTGATAAACAGACATATTTCGGGTATTTTGCATTGCAATTCTGTTAACCATAAGGTTGGCAACGCAGCCATTTTCGAATTCAATTCTTGCATTTGCAAAATCAGCTGTTTTACTAACGATTGAAGAGCCTGACGCAACTATTTTTCGTATTTTGCTATTGACTGTTGTTAAGATGAGATCAATATCATGAATCATAAGATCCAAAACAACTGATACATCCGTGCCGCGGGCGTTGTAGCAAGCTAAACGTTGAATATCAATGTGTAAAGGATTTTGAATAAAATCTTTAGCCGCAAGAAATGCAGGGTTAAATCTTTCAACATGACCAACCTGTACAATCACTCCAGCTTCTTTAGCTAGTAAAATTAATTTTTTTGTATCCTCAGGATTATCTGTAGCAGGTTTCTCTATAAAAACATGTTTACCTTTTTTTATAGCCTGAGAAGCAAGGCTGAAATGAGTTGGTGTTGGAGTGATAACTAGTACAGCATCGCAATGATTTAAAAGCTCTTCATAACTTTCGCATATTTTTACATTATTATGATACGATAAATCTGAAAGAACTCTTTTATCAATGTCATATACTGCCTTCGCACTAAATTCCGGAATTTCTCCGGCAAGCTTAAGATGTACTTTCCCCAAATGACCTAATCCTACAATGCCTATATTCATTTTAAAAATCAAAATATGCGTAAATGTAGTATCTATTAAAAACTAATTGTTAGAAATCATTTTTAAATATTAAAACAGCATTGTTTATTATAATTAATTTTGTTTATGCACATTATTACCAGTAAGGAAGACGAATACCTTTATCAGGGCAAGAGGAAGAGACTTGTTGAGCAATTAAAGGAAAAAGGAATTACAAGCCAGGCAGTTTTAAATACTATTTTAAAGATACCACGGCATTTGTTTTTTGATCAATCTACTGAACGGCCGGCATTATTAGATCATGCTTACTCTGATAAAGCCCTTAAAATAGGGGCAGGACAAACTATTTCTCATCCATTTACAGTAGCGTTCCAGACAGAAAAATTAAACATAACCAAAGGTGATAAGGTATTAGAAATAGGAACCGGCTGCGGTTATCAAACCGCAGTATTATTAGAAATGGGTGCTAAAGTGTTTTCTATTGAGCGTCAAAAGGAATTATTTGATAAGACGAAGATTTTTTTACCCTTAATCGGATATAAAGGTGCCAAGCTTGTTTACGGAGATGGCTACAAAGGATTACCTCAATTTGCTCCATTTAATAAAATTATTGTTACCGCCGCAGCACCTTACATTCCTCAGGATTTACTGTCACAACTAGTAATTGGAGGTATTCTTGTGATACCTTTGGGAGAAGGTGAAGAGCAAGTTATGAATGTTATAATTAAAAAAACAGGCACTGAATTTGTCAAGCAGGCTTTCGGAAAATTTAAATTTGTTCCGATGCTACAAAACAAGGAATAAAATTATTAACGACATTTGTGTTAACAATTAATTGTTGGTAACCGCAAAATAATTGTAATTTCGCCCACTATAATATTACACAAATTTGTAAAACAAACAATAACAAACAAACAAACAAACAAAAACAAACAATTATGAAAAAATCAATCGCTCTAGTAGCTTTAGCATTTGGTGTAACCTCTGCTTTTGCGCAGCTTTCAACAAGAGAAAACGATGAGAACGTTATTAAATACGGTGCTAGACCAAAAGCTGGTGACATGGCCTTCGTATTAGGTACTTCTATCGCATCTGATTCAGGTATGACTGCAAAGTTATTTTCCGGAAATGCATTACAGTCAGGTAACATTTTAACTTACAAGTTCTACAAAACTGATGATTTAGTTATCCGTGCAGGTGTACGTTTAAAAAACAAAAACTTAACAGTTAAAGGTACTGCTGCAGATTCTTCAGCTATTTATCAGCCATTTACTTCGCCTTTAGATCCTACTTATAATAATTTCTCTGACGTAAAAGATAAGTCTGTAGAAAGAATGTGGGAAATTGTACCAGGTGTTGAGAAGCACTTTTTAGCAAGTAATATTTTTGATGCTTATGTAGGTGCTGATTTATATTTAGGATTCGGTAGCGATAGAACAACAAAAAATTACACATACCAGAATGGTGATAAAATGAATACTTCAAGAAAAACTAACACTACTAATGTAGGTATTGGTTTAATTTCTGGTTTCAATGTGTTTTTAGGTCATTTACCAATGTCTTTAGGTTTAGAGTATGGATGGAATGCTAAATGGACTTTTGGTGGTGTTACTAAAGTTAAAGAAGAAAGATCAATTGCTGCTTCTGCTGCAAGTGATTATAGCGTAACTTACAAAGAAGAGTCTTCAACTAATAATGTTGGTACAACTAACGCAAAATACTCTAAATTAAAAAGAAGAGAATTCAATGCTGATTCTAACCAGGATGTAAGAGTAGTTCTTCATATTTATTTCGCAAGAAAATAAATAGCAAAAACACTTATTAATAATACTTAAAAAGAATACATATGAAAAAAACATTAATATTAGGCGCTTTTTCGATATTGTTGTTCGCTAGTTCTTGTACTTTGCGTAACAAATCAATATCTGGCGCAACGCTGGAAGCCAGAGTGAACTTTCAAAGTTCAGATTTGGAGTATGTAGGTGAAGTAAACGGTACAGCAACTCAATATTATATCTTAGGGATACCATACGGTGGAAGAAGATATCATACTGCTAGTACTTCTGGTAGCTTAATCAACACTCAAGCTTTTGACAGAGCATATAACAATGCGTTATATGATGCTTTAAATCAAAAGCCGGATGCTGATTTCGTTTTGCCTCTTTCATCTGAAAGCACAACTAATCAAGCTTTCTTAGGAAGAAAAGTAACTCTTAACATCAGAGCGAAAGCGTTCAAAATCAAAACAAAATAATCTAATTACTTTGTTAATAAAAAAAGACCCACACCAAATTTGTTGTGGGTCTTTTTTTTAAATTTATAAAAATATTTTAGTGTTGAAAATGAAAAAAATAAAGCTATTGTTTCTTGCTATTACTACAGTAATAGCATCATCTTTTATATTTAGTTGCAAAAAAGATAAAGATTCTAAACCTATTATTACAATTTCTCCTAACTCACTTCATTTAGGTGGCAAAGTTGGAGACCTGGTTATATTTAATGTTAGCGTGAGTTCTGATGTAGCATTAAGTAAAGTGGTTATTAAAGGACAACCAGACAATGAAACACCTACCGTTTTATTAGATACTGCTATTTTAACAAAATCAACATCGTTTACTTTTTATTACCGAATACCTGCAAGTCTTGCGGGAAAGTCAATTCTTTTTCTTTTCAGAGCCGAGAATCAAAATGGAATTGCCAATGAAAATTTTAGCAGATTATACGTTGCTTCTCTACCAGTTAGTCAAGCTAAATTATTAACCGAAACTACCGGACATAGAATGTATTCTGCTTATTCTATTAACGCAGATGCTTATAATTTAGAATTAAATACATCTGAATATTCTTTAACTGCAGATACTGCATCAAGAGATATTCAGGATCGTTCCACCAGTGATATATTATCTGCTAATTGGAAATCTCCCGCAGGTGGTAAATTTGTTATATTTGCTTCAGGATCTACAGCTTTTGATTATGCTAATGCAACTGATTCTACTGCAATTAATTCATATAATTCAGGTGTAAAATCTGATCTTTTGAATGGTGTCCAGGTAAATGATATTATCATTACTAAATTTGGAAGCGTAACTTCCGCAAAATATGCAGTGATAAGAATATCTGGTATAGTTGATAATCCTGGTAATACTACTGATTACTACGAATTTAATATAAAAAAATAAGTATCTTATTTCCAGGTCATTTCAAACCCTGCTTAAAATAGCGGGGTTTTTTATTGTATAGTTTAATCCTGTCATAAATACTTTTGTTCTATAATATTTTATTAGTTTATAAATACTAAATTTGTCTCACAAAAAAAACTATTATGTCATCAGCAGCCAACAAAGGACCTATTTCTAAATTTATAGAAACACATTATAAACATTTTAATGCAGCAGCTCTTGTTGATGCAGCAAAAGGATACGAAACTCATTTAACTGAAGGTGGTAAAATGATGGTGACGTTAGCAGGAGCTATGAGTACCGCCGAACTTGGTAAATCTTTGGCAGAGATGATCCGTCAGGGTAAGATTGATATTATTTCTTGTACAGGTGCAAACCTGGAAGAAGATATAATGAATTTAGTAGCTCATAGCCATTACAAGCGTGTACCTAACTATCGTGACCTTTCTCCTCAGGAAGAATGGGATTTATTAGAAAATCATTATAACCGCGTAACAGATACCTGTATTCCTGAAGAAGAAGCGTTCCGTCGCTTACAAAAACATATTTATAAAATTTGGAAAGATGCGGACACAGCAGGTGAGCGCTATTTTCCTCATGAGTTTATGTACAAAATTCTGAACAGCGGAGAATTAAAACAGTATTATGAAATTGACCCTAAAGACAGTTGGATGCTTGCCGCAGCAGAGCGTAATTTACCAATCGTAGTTCCTGGTTGGGAGGATAGCACCATGGGAAATATTTTTGCTTCGTATGTGATTAAAGGAGAGATCAAAGCAAGTACCATGAAAAGTGGAATTGAGTACATGACATGGCTTGCCGATTGGTATCCGAAAAATAGTGAAGGTAAAGGTATTGGGTTTTTTCAAATTGGAGGTGGTATCGCTGGTGATTTTCCTATCTGTGTTGTACCGATGTTGTATCAGGATATGGAAATGCATGACGTTCCTTTCTGGAGTTATTTTTGCCAGATTTCAGATTCAACAACTTCTTATGGTTCTTATTCTGGTGCGGTGCCAAATGAAAAAATTACATGGGGTAAGCTAGATATTCAAACGCCAAAATTTATTGTAGAAAGCGATGCAACGATTGTTGCGCCTTTAATATTCTCATGGGTTTTGGGTTGGTAGTCAGAAAAAAATAAATATAAAAAAATCCTTTCGTGAATTCGAAAGGATTTTTTTTGTTAATGGAATAAGTTATTTATTTGAGTAGTGCCAATTGCAATACTTCCGTCATTTTGGTGATGTATTTAAAATTTAAGCCTTTTAAATAATCGGCTTTAATGTCATCCACATCTTTTTTGTTATCAGCACATAATATAATTTCTTTAATGCCTGCACGTTTTGCTGCGAGTATTTTCTCTTTAATTCCGCCCACAGGCAATACTTTACCGCGCAAAGTAATTTCACCTGTCATGGCTAAATTCTTTTTAACCTTACGTTTTGTTAAAGCAGAAACTAACGAAGTTAACATTGCGATACCAGCACTTGGGCCATCTTTTGGAGTTGCTCCTTCCGGCACATGGATATGTATATTATAGTTCTCGAAAACGTCTGATGAAATATTAAATTCGTCATCATGAGCTTTAATAAACTCCAGGGCAAGCGTTGCGCTTTCTTTCATTACTTCTCCCAAATTACCTGTTAGGGTTAACTTAGCCCCTTTTCCTTTAGATAAACTGGTTTCAATATATAAAATATCTCCCCCAACCTGAGTCCACGCTAAACCGGTAACAACGCCCACTACATCATTTCCCTGATATTTTGCTTTTTCGTGAGATGGGCCTAATATTTTTGCGATCATATCCTCATTGATCTTCGGAAGAACCTGTTTTTTTACAACGTGTACCGCAACATAACGGGCAATCTTTGAAATTCGTTTTTCCAAATGACGAACACCGCTTTCGGCTGTATAATTTTCGATGATAAATTCCAACTGTTTATCAGATAATTTCAGTTGTGATTTTTTTAATCCGTTATCTTCAATTTGTTTTGACAACAAATGTTGTTTGGCAATTTCAACTTTCTCTTCAACCGTGTATCCACTTACGTCTATAATTTCCATACGGTCGCGTAAAGCTGGCTGTATGGTTGCTAAATTATTACAAGTAGCTATAAATAATATTTTACTTAAGTCGTAATCATTTTCGAGAAAATTATCATAGAATGTTGAATTTTGTTCAGGATCCAATACTTCCAGTAACGCCGACGACGGATCGCCATGGTAATCATTTCCTACTTTATCAATTTCATCTAAAATAAATACAGGATTAGAAGATTGTACTTTTTTTAAGTTTTGCAATATACGTCCAGGCATAGCGCCAATATAGGTTTTACGATGGCCGCGGATTTCGCTTTCGTCTTTTAAACCTCCTAAACTCATGCGAACATATTTTCTATTTAACGCTTTCGCAATACTTCTTCCCAAGGATGTTTTACCAACACCAGGAGGTCCATATAAACAAAGAATAGGAGCTTTTAAATCACCTTTTAATTTTAATACCGCTAAATGTTCTAAAATACGCTCTTTAACTTTTTCCAAGCCAAAATGATCATGGTTTAAAGTCATTTCAGCATGCTTCAAATCAAAGTTATCAGTTGTATATTCTCCCCATGGTAAATCCAAAAGAAGTTCTAGATAATTTGTCTGAACACCGAACTCAGGTGAATTTGGGTTCATTCTTGATAGCTTATGCATTTGCTTTTCAAAAAGTTCGCCAATTTCTTTACTCCATTTCTTGGTTTTTGCACGCGCCCTTAATTCTTCAAATTCCTGCTCATTTCCTTTTTCCCCAAGTTCTTCCTGAATGGTTTTTATTTGCTGATGCAAAAAATAATCACGTTGCTGTTTATCCAGGTCCACTTTTACTTTATCCTGAATCTGGTTCTTTAATTCCAACATGTGAAGGTCTTTACTCAAATGCGCCAAAACCATAGTTGCCCTGTCTTTTAAACTTGGCACTTCCAGCATTCTTTGCTTTTCTGTAGAACTTGCATTCATGTTTGATGAAATAAAATTCACCATAAAGTTTTGACTCTCAATATTGTTTAAAGCAAAACCGGCTTCTGTAGGAATATGCTGCGATTTTTGAATAATTAATAAAGCGGTATCCTTTAAAGTTGACACAATGGCCTGAAATTCTTCGTCATTTTTATCAGGTCTGGTTTCTTCAAAACGCTCTGTTTTTGCCTGATAATAAGGCTCTGATTGTGTAAACTCCTTTATACGAAAACGTTTTTTTCCCTGTATGATAACCGTCGTATTCCCATCGGGCATACGAAGCATTTTAATAATTTGAGCTACAGTTCCAACAACATTCAAATCTTCCTGCTGAGGATCCTCAATTGAGTCATTTCTTTGTGTAACAACGCCAATCGTTCTATCACCCTTGTAGGCTTCTTTAATTAAACTGATTGATTTATCGCGTCCAACAGTTATTGGAATCACGACACCCGGAAATAATACAGTATTTCGTAACGGTAAAATTGACAGTATATCTGGTATCTTTTCAGCATGCATGTTATCCTCGTCCTCTGCGGAAAGTAACGGAATAAAGTCACTATCCTCATCAATCATTGGATCAAAGGGCATTTTATCAGAATCTTTTAAAAATATCATAAGGTCTTATAATTATGTGATGCAATATACACGATTATTATGCCATTGTTATTTAAGACTTTGTGTCAGAAGTTATAAATATTACAGATTAAAGGAAATTAGTATCTTTGCCAGTGTTGGAAAGGGAAATTGGTGTAAATCCGATACTGTACCCGCAGCTGTAAGTTCTTAAGAGTTATGCAATATGTCACTGTTTTAAAACGGGAAGGCGCATAACAGAACGAGTCAGAAAACCTGCCAATAAACCAATGTTTGGGGTTCGGGAAGAAAATCCATAAAGACATTGTAAAATATCTATGAAGCTGATTTTTTTTGGCAGTTTATTTTTTTGTGCATTTAGTTTAAAATCACAATTTGCTCCACCGGCAAATCAGGTTGGCACTACTGCTATCTTTAAGGATAGCTCAATCTTTGTATCATGGGCTACTAATTGTAATGTGTCACAAGGACTTCAGGATATTTCTGTTCCTGTTAGTGGCTATGCAAATGTTGGTGACAGCTCATGCGCTATAGGAATGGCCGGCGTAAATGGTGTTTTAAGTTTGGGAGATGGAGGTTTTGCAATTTTAAAATTTTCTTCTTTAATTATAGATGGAGCAGGGCCCGATTTTGCCGTATTTGAGAATAGCTTTGATGATACTTTTCTTGAATTGGCTTTTGTAGAAGTAAGCAGTAATGGTATAGATTTTTTTAGGATTCCAGCTACCAGTAATTCTGATACTGTAACTCAAACAGGGAGTTTTGGGCTAACTGATGCAACCAAAATAAATAATCTGGCGGGTAAATACAAAGGCGGATTCGGTACACCTTTTGACCTTTCGGAAATTCCGGATCACCTTTTATTGAATAAGCAAGCCGTTACACATGTGAAGGTAATTGATGTTGTTGGTTGTATTCAGAATCAGTATTGCACCCGGGATACATATAATCATAAAATAAATGACCCTTGGCCTACTGCATTTGGCAGTTGTGGTTTTGACCTTGATGCAGTTGGCGTAATTAATCAGCAGCCTGTGAGTGTTGATGAACTAAAAAAAACATTGGTAAAAATATATCCGAACCCTGTAAATGATAACTTGTATGTTCAAGACAATCCTGGAGAATCTTATACTATTAGTATTAATAATATAATGGGTGAAGTGGTTTATCTTTCAGAAAAAGTGTCTACTAATCCTATTGTCCCGGTTTCTGATTTAATACCGGGAATCTATCTATTGAATATTTCTAAGGGAAATAAAAACCAACAGATCAAGTTTATTAAGTTATAATTTAACTAAAAAGGTTTTTAAAAGTATCGTAGAAATATAAAAAAACAAAGTACAACGTAAAGCACCAAAAAACTGAAGCTAAACTTAAATATAGAATAACTTTTCCTTTATGTTTATAAAATCGTTCAGCTAAAAAAGCACCAATTGGTATTGATAAAAGAATAGGGGTAAGTAGCGCGATACCCGTTAGTCCAAAACGATTTTTAGTTCGAATGACGCGTCTGTTAAATTTAGTAAATATTTTTTTTGGATGTTTGGATGTAAACATTCCCGCTCTTACCTTTTCCCACCATTTTAATAATCCAGCAAAAACATAAGTAAAAACCACAGTGCCAAAAATGGCTCCAAAACAACTGCTTAGTAGAGCCATGAAGTAATTGGATTTATAAATGGCAATAACAGTTGGTATTCCGATTTTAGAAAGGGAAATGGTGCAGGCCAGAGCTGCGGAAATGAATTTCCAGATGTCAGTACTATCCATGGTTCTGAGTTAGCAAGCAGATTAAATTTTAAATTTTTTCACCAAAAGCCAAATCTCCTGCGTCTCCTAATCCCGGAACGATATAAGAATGAGCGGTTAACTCTTCATCAATAGCACCACACCAAATCGTAAAATCTTTTGTTGGCATGTTTGCCCTTACAAAATCAACACCTTCTTTACTGCTAATGGCAGAAATAATATGAACATGTTTTGGAGTTCCTTTTGCCAGGATAGCTTTATATGCCAAAATTATTGAACCGCCCGTTGCAATCATTGGGTCACATAAAATAAGGATTTTTCCTTCAAGAGAAGGACTTGAAACATATTCTACATGAATATCAAAAGTATTATCTTTATGATGTCTGCGGTAAGCAGAAATAAAAGCGTTTTCCGCCTTATCAAAATAATTTAAAACGCCTAAATGCATGGGTAAACCTGCGCGTAATATGGTAGCAATCACTGGCTGATCAACCAAATGACTTGTTTCCGCAATGCCAAGAGAGGTTGTCGTTTCCATCTTCACATATTCCATCGTTTTAGAGATCTCATAACTCATGATTTCTCCCATTCGTTCCAAATTTCTGCGAAAACGCATACTGTCTTTTTGAATATTAATATCACGCAATTCAGCTACGTATTGATTAAAAATAGAATTCTGTTCGGATAAAATATGAATCATAGCGGTGTATTAGAATTTTTTTAAAAATAAGCTTTATTTACAGATATCTAATTTATAATTTATAGACAGCAAAAAATATTTTTTTAGACAAAAGCCTTTTTTTTAAGACTGGCTAAATAAACACCTGTAATGATTAATGAGCCTGAAACGACCTTAATCACCGTCAGTTCATCTTTACCTAAGAGTACTGCAATAACAGTTGCTAAAAATGGTTGCATATATATATACATACTTACAACAGATGAGCTTAAAGTTTTTAATGCAAAAGTGTTTAATAAATAGGCCAGAAAAGTAGTAGCCACAACAACAAAGCTCATTGCAAAAATAGTTTTACCTGATAAATAAGACCATTGCACATCTAATAAATCCAGTGTTCCAAAAGGACTAACATATATAAAACCAAATAGAAAAATCCATTTCATTACGGTTACGGTCTGATATTTTTGCATATACGGCTTGGCCATTACTACAAAAACTGCCCAGGAGAGTGAGTTTATTAGAGTCATGAAATCACCCAACATAGTTTCACTTCCAATAGCAAAAGAGTCATTCGCTTTGAATAATAATAAAGTAACGGCTCCTATAATTCCAAAACTGAGGCCGGTTAATTTTAAAATGGTAATTTTTTCTTTAAAAACTATAATGGTGAAAAGGATCACTGCAATGGGGTTACTCACCATAATAATAGCGGAATTAATAGGCTTGGTTAAACTTAGCCCCCAGATAAAAAAGATTTGATTAACAGCTACTCCAAATACAGCAAGGAGTATTAGTTTTTTAAGATCGCCTTTTTCTAACTTTTCGGGTTTTGAAAAAAAGGAAACCAGCCAGAACAAGATACAAGCCCCTGTTATACGCATCATCACCAAACCAAACGGCTTTATTTGATCCGGCATTAAGTCTTTAGCAATAGAATAATTTAACGCATAAATAACCTGAGCCAGAAATAATGAGATATGCGCCTTAAAGGAAGAAGTCATTTTTACATAGCAAATATGCGGTATTATTCTGAAATTAGCGATATGCTATTTACAGATCAGCTAAATAATACAATTGAATTGGATGATTATCCAAAACGTATCGTTTCTTTAGTTCCTTCTCAATCAGAATTTTTATGGGATTTAGGATTGAGAAATGAACTAGTTGGTATTACAAAATTTTGTATTCACCCTAAAGAAATGTTCTCTACTATAAAAAGGGTTGGAGGTACAAAAACTCTTCACCTGGATGTAATTCGAAGTTTAAAACCCGATTTAATTATTGGAAATAAAGAGGAAAATGAGTTTTCACAAATCCTAGAATTGCAAAAAGAGTTTAAAGTGTGGATGAGTGACATTTATAATTTAAATGATGCACTGGAAATGATTCGATCAATTGGTAAACTTGTTCAAAAAGAAATAGAATCAAATGTGACAGCAAATGATATTGAAAAATCTTTTTCTGAAGTAAGACAGTCTAATAAACGGGCTTTGTATTTAATTTGGAAACCATACATGGCGGCTGGCCAATCAACTTTTATAGGTGATATGCTTCAGAGAATTGGTTTGGAAAATGTGCTTAAAGATCCTGCGGGGCGTTATCCGAATATGACTTTAGACGAAATCAGAATATTAAATCCGGATGTAATTTTATTATCGTCTGAACCGTTTCCATTTAAAGAAGAACACATTGAAGAATTGAGAAAAGAATTGCCTGATGCTAAAATTTTATTGGTGGATGGGGAATTATTTAGCTGGTATGGAAGCCGGCTAAAAAAAAGTACTGAATATTTTAATGGACTTAGCTTTTAGAAAATAGTGTTCAACTAGAACCAATGAAAGCGGTCATTTGGTGAAGCAAGTATTTTGGCTAGTTTGCCATATGGAAATCTCACTTTTAATCCACCTGTGTAACAAACGTCCATAATGTTTATAGCAGTTTCCTGCCGGCCAACTCTCATTCTATAATCAATAAATAATCCCAGGATCCCGAAATTGTGCTCCAGACCAACTCCGAAATTACAACCTAACCAGTTATTTTTAACTGTACTATTAACCGGGTAATACTCCCGAAGGTTTAGGAAGTCAGATTCTCCCGTGAAAAAACCTGAATATGTATTATAGCTTAAGCCAAAGAAGGGGTACAGTAACGTTTTTTTATTTGGAAATTTAGCCAGGATTTCCATATTCATTTCATAGGTGTTTGCCTTCACATCTAACCATGTGGGTTTAATGTTTATTGGCCGAAAACGAGAATACAAAGTAGCAACTCTCACAAAATTGTTTACTTCATACGTTAAACCTCCACAATAACCTGGTTCATTATTTTTTTCTTTTACATTTCTGGCAAGGTAAATAACACTGATATTACCACCTGCTTTAAGGCTCCATTTTGTATAAGGCCGTTCTTTTTCAGGTTTGATAATTTTTATCTCTTTTTCAACAGGTCTCGTTAATTTTTTTACCTGCGAATACGTTGTGTTTATACCTATAAGCAAGGTTACAAAAAGGATTATTAAGTATTTATTTTGCATAATTAAATTTACGAAAAAATTACGGCATCAATTTGTTAAATTGATAACTGGTGTACTTTCGCCGATAAGTGGCTTAAATTAGCGTAAAGTCGCTCCTAATTTTTCTGTATAGGTCTTAATAAGTTTCTGCATCACATTGTCAATTTGTTTATCGTTTAAGGTTGCTTCATCATCCTGCAACATAAAACTAACAGCATATGATTTTTTTCCTGCTTCCATTTTATCACCTTCATAGATATCAAATAAATTGACAGTTTTTAAAAGTTTACGTTCAGCATTAAATGCAAGTTCTTCTATTTCTTTATAGGTTATTTTTTTATCTAAAAGCAACGCTAAATCTCTTCGCACAGAAGGAAATCTTGGTATTTCTGTAAATTCTAATTTTGTTTTTCCAATCAAAGACAACACGTTGTCCCAATTGAAATCCGCATAAAATGTTTCAACATTCACATCCATTTTTTTGCAAATAGATTTATCCACTAATCCAAAACTCACTAAATGTTTGTTTTTATTGGCATAGGATAAACCGTAAGCGAACTGTTCATCAATCAATTCTGTTGTTTTAAATTTTATGGAAAGCTTAAGTAATATCGATTCGATGCAGGATTTAATAAAAGCAAAATCGACTTTATTGTTTTCTCCAAACGGATTCTCCACATATTTTCTTCCGGTTGCCAATAAAATTAAATGTTTGGTTTCCGAATATTTAAAATCACTTTCTGACTTTTCGTAGGTTTTACCAAATTCAAATAATTTCAGGTCGGCTTGTTTTCGATTTATATTATAGGCAAGTGTTTCAAGCCCGCCATATAACATCTTTTGCCGCATTACATTTAAATCAGCACTTAATGGATTTAAAATTTTGACTAACGGAGTTTCATCAGGGTAATAGGATTCTTTTGTTAAAGACAAACCCATCATTTCATTAAAGCCAAAACCTATCAGTAAATTGGCTGTTGTATTTTCGGCAACTGTTGCTTTTTCACGATCCGCAAAGTTGGCTGTAAATTTAATCTGGGTACTTTCTTCTACATTGTTGTAGCCATAAATCCTCATCACCTCTTCAATCACATCCGCTTCGCGGGTTACATCAGTTTTGTATTGAGGTACAGCAAGCAATAGCCCATCATTCCCTTCCTGTTCAATTTTTATTCCTAATGATAGAATAATATGTTTAATAATGGAACGGTCTATTTCTTTGCCAATCAATGTCTGGCAATTAGTGTAAGAAAACGCTACTTTAAAAGGCTCCAGTTTTTCAGGATAAATATCTAATAAGTCCATACTCAAAACGCCACCAGCACATTCAAAAATTAAAGCGGCAGCGCGTTTTAGTGCAGTAATGGTCATTTCAGGGTCGGTTCCACGCTCAAACCGGAAACTACTATCTGTTTTAAATCCATGTTGTTTACTGGTTTTTCTGATAAAAGCCGGATTAAAATATGCGGCCTCTAAAAATACAGATGTTGTTGATTCATTAACACCACTTTCTAATCCACCAAATACACCTGCCATACACATGGGTTCTGATTCATTGCAAATCATCAGATCTTCATTGTGAAGTGTTCTTTCAACTCCATCCAGGGTTTTAAATTTCTTCTTTTCTAAACCTGTTTTGACAATAATTTTATTTCCAGTAATTTTATTTAAATCAAAGGCATGAAGTGGTTGACCAAGATCATGTAAAACAAAATTAGTAATATCAACAATATTATTGATTGGCCGTAAGCCAATAGCTAACAGGGAATTTTTTAACCAATCCGGTGAAGGTTTTACAGTAATGCCTGAAATCACAAGTCCGCTATATCTTTTACAGGCTTCTGGATTTTCAATAATAACATCTACTTTAGTGATGTTACTTGCTTCCGGCAATTCGAAAATATTATGTAGTTCTGCACAGAAAGTGTCTGTGTTGTTTTTACAATTTAAAATGGCAGCCAGGTCTCTCGCTACACCATAATGCGATGCTGCGTCTGCGCGATTAGGAGTTAAACCAATTTCTAAAACAGAATCCTCTTGCAGTTTAAAAAATTCTGCTGCAGGTGTTCCAACTTTGGCATGCTCTGGCAAAACTAAAATGCCTTCATGGCTTGTTCCCAAACCAATTTCATCTTCTGCACAAATCATTCCTTCGCTTGCCACTCCTCTGATCTTTGATTTCTTAATTTCAATAGATTCGCCAGTGGTTGGGTACAATTTTGCGCCTATCATTGCCACTAAAACTTTTTGCCCAACAGCAACATTTTGTGCTCCGCAAACAATCGTTAATAAGTCTGTTGCGCCAACATTTACTTTGGTAATATTTAATTTATCTGCATCAGGATGTTTTTCTTTTTCAATAACTTCTCCTATTATAATACCTTTTAGGCCGCCTTTGATACTTTCAAAAGATTCGATACCCTCTACTTCAAGCCCAGAGGAAGTTAAATATTCATCTATTTGTTGGGGAGTTAAATCAGTTTTTATGAGTGTTTTTAACCAGTTATAGGATATTTTCATTTTAAAAAAATTTACTGCAAAAACCATTTGCAGTGGGTTGTTTAAGGCGATAAAAATACAAAAATAACCTTATAAAATAGCTTAAAGCCCTATATTTGCCAAGTGGCAGAAATAGGAAATAATATATCAACGGCTAAAAATTTTTTGGAAAAGCAACAGTTAGTGGCTATCCCAACTGAAACTGTTTATGGCCTCGCAGCAAACGCACTTGATCCAATTGCAATTGCTAGAATTTTCGAAGCCAAAGAACGTCCTACGTTTGATCCTTTAATTGTTCATATTTCCGATTTAAATGAAGTGCAAAATTATGTAACTTATATTCATCCTTCTCTATTAAAATTAGCTCAGAAATTTTGGCCAGGCCCATTGACATTATTACTTCCGAAGAAAATTAACATTCCCGATCTTGTGACTTCCGGTTTGGATCGGGTAGGGGTGAGAGTCCCAAATCATCCTCTAACATTAGAATTATTAAGGAGTTTAAATTTTCCCCTGGCAGCGCCAAGTGCTAATCCGTTTGGATATATTAGTCCAACTAAAGCGGAGCATGTTCAAAGACAGTTGAGTGATAAAATTACTTATATTTTAGATGGCGGAGACTGTGGTGTTGGTTTAGAATCAACAATTGTAGGTGAAGAAGACGGAGAAATTATTATTTATCGTTTAGGAGGTTTATCATTAGAAGAAATTGAAACTGTTGTCGGTAAAGTGTCTGTGCAATTGAATCAGTCCAGTAATCCAAAAGCTCCCGGACAATTAAAGAGTCATTATGCACCAACAAAACCTTTTTACCTGGGTGATTTAAAAAGCTTACAGAAAACATATTCTGGAAAAAAAATTGGGGCCTTAGTATTTGGAGAACAAAATTATTTCGATGCAAATGTTTTAATAAAAAATTTGTCTCCTAATAAAAATTTTGAGGAAGCAGCAATTAATTTATTTTCATTCTTAAGAGAGCTGGATGAATCTGATGTTGATGTGATCATTTGTGAACTAGTGCGGGAACAAGGTCTGGGTTTGGCCATCAATGACAGATTGAGAAGGGCTGCTGCCCTTTAAATTGTGTCATTCTGTTATATGATTTCACATTTGCGGTGTGCTAATCTTACTACTTTAATTTTTTAAAAACGGCAAATAATTTCTTACATTTACAGAGGTATGTCTAAAATTACAGTTGCTATAGATGGTTATTCATCGTGTGGAAAAAGCACACTGGCAAAAGCATTGGCTCAAAAATTAAATTACAATTACATTGATACCGGAGCTATGTATCGCGCTGTAACGATTTATTGTTTACGAAATGATATCATAAAAGATTCTGTTGTTGATCTTCCAAAATTATTGGCTTCTTTAAAAAACATTGATGTTTCTTTTGTTTACAATACTATTACCAAAACATCCGAAGTGTTTTTGAACGGAGAACATGTAGAGCGTGAAATACGAACTATGGATGTAGCTAATAATGTGAGCGCAATCAGTTCCATTAAAGCGGTTCGGGAAAAAATGGTATTGTTGCAGCGTGAAATGGGAAAAAACAAAGGTGTGATTATGGATGGACGAGATATCGGATCCCATGTTTTTCCATATGCTGAATTAAAAGTTTTTATGACGGCAGAGACATCTGTGCGTACACAACGTCGTTTGGATGAATTAATGAGTAAAGGTGAAAGACATTCATTTGAAGATGTGAGACGTAATCTGGAGAAACGCGATCATGACGATACTACCCGTAAGGAAAACCCATTAGTACAGGCAGAAGATGCGATTGTTCTTGATAACACAGATATTAACCGAGAAGAACAACTGAATTTTGTTTTGAAATTAATCAATGACTTGTTGCTTACTAAAGACGAATTTAATAAGCCTGTTGCCAGGCATTAAATCAGAGTCTTTTAAACGCCAACCATTCTCTGTTTATCAAAATCCCACACTTTTAAACTTAAACAGCTAAGAACTTCTTTTGGATTTAAAGAAGTTGTTTTTGCAGTTCTCATTTCTGGGATATCTTCCCAAACTTCCGGTAAACGGTAAAACGGAATCCTTGAATTCATATGATGAATGTGATGATAGCCGATGTTGGCTGTAAACCAGTGCATTAAAGGACTTAATTTCATATAGCTTGATGAGTCTAATGCCGCTCCTTCATAAGTCCATTCTTCATTCCCAACAAACGTCACCGTTGGAAAATTGTGCTGAGCATAAAACAAATAACTTCCCATACCTCCTGAAATAAAATGCGGAATGGCGCATAACAAAATCCATGTTTGCCATCCTAAGAAATAAAATACTGCAACCTGATAAGCTATATGCAATATAAGTGCAACTAAGGAATCTACATTTTTGCTAAAGCGGTTTATCATAGATTTTATACACATCCCATACATAAAAGTAAAAATGTATCCAAAAAAAATGGTGAGAGGGTGGCGAATGAATAAATAATGACGTTGTTCGCCTTTACTTAATTTATCAAATTTTTGTTTGGTGTAAATAGGGTAGGAGCCAATACTTGCACTAAATAATTTGGAATTGTTTTTATGATGGTAATCATGGCTGGCACTCCATATACCTGTTGGGGCCAATACATAAAACCCGAATATGGTGAAAATAAATGTTGCTAAAGGTGACTTGTCCAGTATTGCCTTATGCTGATGATCGTGATAGATAACGAACATTCTCACAATAACTAAACCAGCTAAAATGCTGCAAATAAATTTTAAAACCCAATGAAAATTATAAACAGTGCCTATTAGTAAACCAATAAGAATAAATAAGGTTGAAAGGGTTAGAACCCAGCTTTTTATCCGGTCTTCTTTTGCAAAAGGTTTAGTAGCTAATATAAGTTGTTTTCCCTGTAACATTTAGAAATGTAAAGATACCATGTAATCAGGGTTTTAACAAAAAAGATTATCTAATTAAATATAAAATTGGATAACTACATTAATTATAATTTAATTTAAAAACGGTTCTACGATTTTGTTTATGTTCTCCATCAGAGCAATCTACCCCATTAGCACAATGATTCGCAATCATTGATTCACCCATTCCTTTTGAAATCAAGCGTTTTGGATCAATTCCTTTTTGAATAATGAATTCAGATACAGTAGCGGCACGCTTTTGTGATAAATAAAGGTTAAAATCATCACTTGCTACAGCATCTGTATGTGATTCAATTTCCAAGGTTAGTTTTGGATTTGATTTTAAGGCTTCAACAGCTTTCATTAGAAGTTCTTCTCCTGCTTTTGGGAGAGTTGCACTACCTGATTCATAATAAATGTTCTCTATAATTTCAATTTGTTTTTTCTCAGCACTTAATGTCGTAATCTTCATCCAGGGGTCTGGCTCAGAAATAGTAGACATCTGCGCTTTTTCAATTTCTAATAGCTGATACTCAAATAATCCGAATTGATTTTTTTGAATTGTCTTGATGATTTGTCCAGTGCTGTTTGTAATAACAATTGTTGTAGAACTGATATTTTTAGCATCCATTTCATCAATTTTAAACGTATAGTTCCCAGAAGGATTCACACCAATAAAATTAAAGTAGCCATTAGCATCTGTCTTTTTTAATAATACCTCACCGTTAGGCTTAATAAGTTGTAATGTGAGGTTATTAATCGGAACTTGTTCAGGCATTAAGGCGTAAACACGCCCACTGAGATTTATTGCCAGGGCTACATCGTCCATTTCCATTAAACTTAAAGCAACGAAATCTGTTTGAAGGATTTCAAAATTAAATCTGTTTTTTCCAATGACATTGGATTTTAAAACCGTTTTTCCGTTTTTATCAGCCAGCACAAATTTCTTATTTTGCAAGGCCAATTCTTCCTGGCCTTCTATTTCAATGAGATAATCTTTATCAAAAGGTAGGTTTTTAAAAATAAAACGACCTTTCTCATCTGTTGTTGTAGCAAAAAATTGCTCCCCTTTTTGATTGGTAATATAAATGTTTTTATTGGCTAAAGGCTGTTTACTATCATCGTCTGCTAATATGAATCCTTCCATATTTACGATTAACCTTGTGTCGCTAACAATTTTTCCAACTTTTACGCTTTTGGAACTGCTATTATTGTAAATGTCAGTTACCACTAAATCAATTTTTTTCAGGTTATCTGTCGGGATCTTAAAACGGAATAGAGGATTAAGGTCTTCCGCATTAAAAGGTAATTCTCGGCCATTTACTGTCATGGATTTTATTAAACTTTTGTCCGCAATTTCGCCTTCCAACACAGAGTTAACCTGATTATTGTATACGTTGATAAAGTTGTTCTGATCAACAAATGGATAATACCATTTGATTACCGGAGGATCGCTTTCACGGTTAGCATTATAGTGTTTTTCTTCTGCATCTTTTAATAGAGCCACAGCTTCCCGATGGTTTGGTATAAGTTTAAGAAATATTTTAGTTTCAGCAATTGCTTCTTTAAAATTTCCAAGTTCCATTAAACACTGCGCTTTAAAGAAATGAGCCATGTGAATTTTTTCATCCAATAAAAGACATTTTGTGAAATCACTTAATGCACTGCTGTACTGAAAAGTTTTCTGAAAAACAATCCCACGCTGATAAAACAGTATGCCGTCTTTTGGTTCTAAATAAATCGCTTTATTCAAATCATTTAATGCTGTTTTGTAATCTGCTTTACCTACGTATGGAAAACTACGTAGATAATAACCTACATAATTTTTAGGAAGAATCGTATCCCCTTCATCAACTGTAACAGCCAGATTGTAGGTTTCAATAGATTCATCATATTGTTTAGTTTTGTATAGAACAGTTCCGAGATTTAAATAATATGGTTTATAAGTAATTTTAGACCGGGCCTGGTTTTTAAAAGTAGTGATCGCCTTTTTGTAAGATTGAATAGCAGATGCATAGTCCTTCAGACTGTCTTTTGCTACAGCCCTGTAATAATGAGATACTTCGGAGGTTTTACCGTCAGCTCTTGGTTCTTCCGCAATCGCTAAATCTGACTTTGCAATGGCTTTATCATATTGATTTAATTTGAGGTAACAAAAGGCCGATTTTTGCAAGGCTTCAACATTACCTTTGTCTAATGCTAACAATTGGTCGTAAATTTTCAGGGCATTTTCAAAGTCATATTGACCAATGTATAGCGAACCAATTTTAAGATATACATCCTTTTCTTTTGGTTCCAATTTATTGCAAGCCAAGAAATCGTTAATGGCTTTTTGTGGTTCACGGATATTTTCGAAACAAATGCCACGACTAAATAATACTTCGAAATCAGTAGGCTCTAATGCATTTGCCTTAGTATATTCTTCAATGGCGCCAACATAATTTTTCTCTTTAAGATAAGTATCTGCCTGTTTTTTGAATTTTTTCGCTGTTTGTGAAAAAAGAGCGTTCGTTAAAAGAAAACCGAACAATAGTATAAAAACGTATTTCTTCATAAATTTTACAGAATTTATACCAAATATAGCACAACTTATCTTTATCCTGAAACTTTTAAAAACAAAAAAAAGCTCCTGAAATAGGAGCTTTTTAATATTTAGTTTACCAATTTATTATCCTTTCACCTTTACCATTGATTGAGCCATTTTTACAGCCTCATATAGGTTAACAATGCCTCCTGTTTTAGAAAGTTCGCTAAATTCGATCATTTCATCCTTGCTTCCCGGTTTAATGACTTTTTTATCCTTATAGGTTTTAACCGAAGATTTTGTTAATATTTTGATTATCTGTTTTGGTGTTAATTCCGGATAATAAGATTTTAACACAGCTGCAACACCGGCAACAACCGGAGCCGCCATACTTGTTCCACTGGCGTCCTTATATTTATTATTGTCAGGAACCGTAGAATGAATGTCTACTCCAGGAGCAAAAATATCAACAGTTTGTTTACCATAATTACTAAAAGGCGCAGCAATTTCATCACCAGATCTCCAGCTTAATGCTCCAACATCCATAAAATTAGATGGTACTTTGCCATTTTCTAATTTTTTACACGGATAATGAGTTACTTCATCGATATCATCAGCTGCATTTCCAGCGGCATGAATAAGTAAAACGCCTTTACTTTCTGCGTATTTAACAGCGTCATCTACAACTTTCTTTCCCGGAGAATATTTTTTTCCAAAGCTCATGTTTAAAATCACAGCACCATTATCAACAGCATATCGAATTGCATTAGCAACATCTTTATCGCGTTCATCTCCATCAGGAACACAACGTACACTCATGATCTTCACATTATCAGCAACTCCATCCATTCCAAGTCCGTTTTTACGGCTAGCAGCAATAATTCCTGCTACGTGAGTTCCGTGAAATGCCGCAGGGCCTTTACAATCTCCATTACCATAATATTTTTCGGTCATATCGTTGTAATTATCTCCAACTATGGCACGAGTATCAGCGTTCACATCTAAACGTGAACCATCCATGGATGCTAGCGCTTCTGTCAATTGCTCCAAAAGGTCTTCAACTTCCATTCCTGAAGCTCCTTGTGCCAAAGCAATCATTTTTCCCTGTTTATCTTTCTGATCTTTAGCATCAAAGTTTTTAAGGTCTTCAAGAGTTACTTTTTCAATACCTTTTTCTTTTTTTATTTTTTCTACTACGCCACCAACTGCTTCTTTAATAAACTTGTACTGGTTCATTTGTGATTCAGCCTGATCTTTTTCTTTTTCATAATCGGCCTTAACAATCTGCCAGAATTTGAATTCTTTTTTATCAGCTTTAGTTTTTAAGTCGCTGTCGGATTTTCCGTCGTATTTTTCTTTTAACGATTTATAGACTCGTGTTAATTCAAGATTGTCTTTTTCAACATTTTTCCCGTCTTTGCTTCCCATGAAATTCCAACCATGAATATCATCAATGTAACCGTTCTTGTCATCATCAATCCCATTCCCTGGAATTTCTCCCGCATTTGTCCACATCACGTCCTTAAGGTCTTCGTGCATATAATCAACACCGCTGTCCAAAACACCCACAATAATGGTTTTTGATTTTTTCCCTTTTAATAATTCTTCGTAGGTTCTTTCTGTTCCAACACCATTAACGTTATCTTTTTCAGAATCTAAATTAAACCAGTTATCCGGGCGTTTGTCTTGGGCATTACTTATAAAAGCAAAAAACAAACAGGCAAGAATCGTAACTTTTTTCATAATATTTTATTTAATTGTTCTATTTACTGTAGTAAAAAGTGTTCTATTATTAAATGTACGACTTATTAAAATTATTAGACTGTTAATTTTTGTAAGCAGATGCAGCCGCTGATAAATGGTTAATTACTCATTTGAGAAATTCCTTGAATCAAATCATGTTTTGTTATGATATGTGTTGTGCCTGCCAAATCAGTCATTAAAACAGCATTATTTTCTCTTGTTATTAATTTAGAAATATCTTCCATAAAAGTTTGGTCGGTTACAAAAGGAAAAGGTGCCTGCATGATTTCAGAAACTTTTTTAGTTTTTAGAGAACTGTCTTCAATTAATTTTGAAAACAAGAATGTATCATTGATAGAACCAACAAATTTTTCACCTTGCTTAACGGGAATTTGAGATATACCATATTTGTTCATGATATCTAAAACATCAGTAATAGTTGCCTCGCCATCAACCGTCAATAATTTTTTATTTTTGTGGGAAGAAATAAGGTCAATTGCTTTTGGTTTTTTAATTTCCAAAAAGCCTCTGTCTCTCATCCAGTCATCATTAAACATTTTTCCAAGGTAACGTGTTCCATGATCGTGAAAGATCACTACAACTACATCTCCTTTTTTGAACATGTTTTTCATTTGTAATAGACCAGCCATTGCTGATCCAGCACTATTCCCAGCGAAGATGCCTTCTTCTCTTGGTATACGACGAGTCATGATGGCCGCATCTTTATCTGTAACTTTTTCAAAATGATCTATCAAATCAATATCCACATTCTCAGGCAAAAAATCTTCTCCAATTCCTTCAGTGATGTAGGGGTGAATTTCATTTTTGTCGATGATCCCTGTTTCTTTTAATTTTTTGAAAATAGAACCGTAGGTATCTATTCCAAGTATTTTGATGTTAGGATTTTTCTCTTTTAAATATTTTCCGGTTCCACTAATAGTTCCACCGGTTCCAACTCCTACTACTAAATGTGTAATTTTACCTTCTGTTTGTTCCCAAATTTCCGGGCCTGTTTGCTCGTAGTGTGCTACTGAATTGGATTTATTGTCGTATTGATTTGGCTTCCATGAATTAGGAATTTCTCTTACTAAACGGGAAGATACCGAATAATAGGATTTTGGATCTTCAGGCTCAACATCCGTTGGACAAACAACAACCTCAGCCCCGAAGGCGCGTAAAGCATCTACTTTTTCTTTGCTTTGTTTATCGGTGGTAGTAAAAACACACTTATAACCCTTGATGATAGCTGCAATGGCCAATCCCATTCCTGTATTGCCACTTGTTCCTTCAATAATTGTTCCCCCTGGTTTTAAACGTCCGTCTTTCTCTGCATCCTCAATCATCTTCAATGCCATACGGTCTTTGATAGAATTCCCGGGATTGGTAGTTTCGATCTTTGCCAATACGGTGCAAGGCAAGTCTTTGGTAATAGTATTGATTTTTACTAACGGAGTATTTCCTATAGTTTCAAGGATGTTATTGCTGATTTTTTGATACATTTTGATTGGTTTATTTAATAGATTGTAAAAATAAAAAAACAGTGCTTATATCCTAGGCACTGTTTAAAAATGTTGGAAACTCTATAAAAGTAGAAATTTTACAGATAAGCATTTATTAAAAAACTATAATTTATTTAGCGAAGAAAGTATATTGTTTTCCACGCGCTCCATCATGTTTTCTGTGGAATGTTTAATGAATTTATCTCCGGTTACTTTTTCAAACAATTCAATGTATCTGTCTGAAATTTCTTTTACCCAGCTTTCATTCATTTCAGGAACTTCTTGGCCATCTTTACCCTGGAACCCATTTTCAATTAGCCAACGACGTACAAATTCTTTACTCAATTGTTTCTGTTCTTCACCAGTGTTTTGTCGTTCCTGGTAACCCTCTAAATAAAAATATCGCGATGAATCCGGTGTATGTATTTCATCCATTAAAAATACTTTGCCGTCACATAAGCCAAATTCATATTTTGTATCTACTAAAATTAGCCCCATTTTATTAGCTATTTCCTGTCCGCGCGCATATAATTTACGTGTGTAATCCTCTAACTGAACATAATATTTTTCTTCAACGATTCCTTGCTTCAGAATTTCTTCCCTGCTAATGTCTTCATCATGTCCTTCAGATGCTTTGGTAGTAGGGGTAATAATTGGTTCAGGTAATCTATCACTTTCTTTTAAGCCTTCAGGTAGAGTAACGCCACACAAAGTTCTTAATCCATTTTGATATGTTCTTGCAGCATGACCGGCTAAATATCCCCTGATTACCATTTCTACTTTAAAAGGCTGGCAAACACGACCAATAGTGACTACGGGATCCGGCACATCTAAAACCCAGTTTGGAACAATATCTTTGGTTGCATGTAAAAATTTAGAGGCAATCTGATTTAACACTTGTCCCTTGTAAGGAATGCCTTCTGGTAAAACCACATCAAATGCACTGATACGGTCACTGGCCACCATTACTAAAAATTTATCATCGATATTATACACGTCACGGACTTTTCCTTTGTAAAAACTTTTTTGTTTTGGGAAATTAAAGTGAGTGGCGGTAAGGGCTGACATAATTTTGAAATTTGAATGCCAAATATAAAAAACTATTTAGAGTTTATGGGTAGGATTTACTCACACTTTACACACAGTTTGCAGGCAGATAATTTTATCGAAAAACACACACTTAACGATCAAATTTAATTACTGAAAAAAGTACTTGTAACTCAGATTGGAAATTTTGAGTATGTAGAGACTGCGGCAATGATTAAGTAATTACTTCTTATATTAAAACACTATTTCTATTTGGATTGCACGATATAGTTCTTAAATTTATTGTATGGCAAGATTTAAGAATATTATGTTATGTGTATTTGTTATTGGTTTTATTTATCAATGTAAGAAAAAAGACAATAATGAACCTATACCATTAAGTCAAGGTAATTTATCAGCAACAACTGCCACTTCTACACCTACTACAACCTCTACAACTACAACCACTACAACTACAACCACTACAGCTTCGATAGATACAATTTATCCGCATAGTTATTTTCCTGCATTCCCAAATTCATATTGGAGATATTTGAATACTAATGGAGATACCTCCTCATCATATACTTCTAATAGCTATGTATTGGATAATTATACAAAACCTGGTTATACTGTAATTAATGCTTCAGCATATGTACCTCTTTACAACGGTATACCAATTTGGGGGTATTTTGAACATCGACTTGGAAATTATACCATTTCCTTGTACATGCCTCGTATTTTGTCAGATAGTTTAACAGTTGGTACTTCATGGAATGATACTTATGGAGCAAATATTATTGGTTCTAGAGCAATAAAATGCTTGGATACTACCATCATTATTAATGGTATAAGTTATGATTCTACTATTGTAATGGAATATTCAAACCAACAAGCCAGTAACCCTCTTAGCAAAGCTCCATACATGCGTAGATATTTTACTAAGAATATTGGCATAACAAGAGAAGAAACTTTGGTAATTGATCTAACGTCGCCTTTACCATATGGCGCTGCCTACATACCCTCAGTTACTAAAAACTTACAGAGTTATTTTATTAATCACTAGTAGTTATCGCCTTAATGTTTTTTTGAGCAATAATATCCCAGTTAAAAGTAGTTTTAACTAATTGCAGTGATTGTTCTTTCTTACTTGTTAAATCTTTTATAGATATGGCTTCCATAATTGTAGTTTCAAGTTGTGCCTTATTTGCAGGTTCCACTAGCCATCCATTTTTATCACTCACCATGGCAGCCACAGCGCCAACATTAGTTGCTATGATAGCCAAGCCACAAGCCATGGCTTCCAATATCACATTTGGGAAACCTTCGCTCCAACTCGGACAAATCAACACATCATTTTGTGACAATAATTCTTTTATTTTTTTTGAATCTCTGATTTCTCCGTGATAAATAATGTTAGAATGTTTTATTTTCATGGAGTCGGGGATAGGCCCAATAAATTCAATTCGATAGCTATTGGGGTTGAAAGTTCGTTTTTCTGAAATTAATTTCTGCAAAACTTCATTCAATTCAAGAATCCCTTTTCTTCTTTCGGCTCTTCCTAAAAACACAAATTTTCGAACAGCTCCTTGGTGTGATGAGATAGTTTCACTGATAAATTCCTTTTCTACACCAGACGGAATTTCAATAATATGATTTGGGTTTACGCCTATTGATTTAATAATATCGGTTATTTTGCCACCATAGGAAAATACAATATCCGCTTGTTGAGATATTTTTTTTACAAATGGTCTCAATAAAAATTGCTGGAATTTAGCTTTTGCTTCAGGAGCAATCTGAAACATTTCGTAACCGTGAAATTTAACGCCAATTTTACAGCATTTAATTGTGCCTTTATGTTTCTCTGATATTAGTTTCCAACCAGAAAAACCTTTGGTATAAATAAAGTCATAAGTACCTAGTTTGTCTTTGATTGCCTCAAATGCCAGACAAGAATACTTATAGGATCTAAAAATATAATGCCCTGGAAATTTTGCTGATGTTGGAAAATTTAAAACTATAGAATGAATGAATCCTTTTTCTTCAGGTGTAAAAAATTCTAAAGCGTTAATGTCATAAGAAGAATCATTGTAATGAATAAGATCTACATGTACTTTATGTTTTGCAAAATATTTAGCAAGGTAAAATGAATGTTTCTGCATACCTCCCAATACATAAGGCGAAATTCCATCAGTGATAAGGGCTACATGCATTCCGTACTATTTGTCGTAAGGATACTTGATGTAAGTTACCTTGAAAACAGGTTTGAAATCAGGGTTTGTTTTACCACCAAGCACAACTCTTTCCAACCGGTCATCTCTTCGGATAACTATTGAGCGGTTAGGGGAGGCGTTCACTAAATAAAATCCGTAATTAACAAGTTCACCATTGAGAATTTTTTGAACCTGTCGGGCTATATTGAATACATACCGTTTGTTAGTAGCATCATATGTTCCGCCGTATTTTACAAAATCTGTTGTTTCCAATTGGTCAAATACCAATTCCTCAATTCCTTCGGAATTACAGGCAATTAATGCTAAGTTAGAAGGATAACCATATTTTGAAGTATAAGGACTTACAATATCATCGACCTTTATAATCAATTCGGCCCTGCTAATTGACACTTTTTGAGAATCAGTAAAATTTTTAAGATAAGGTAAATAAACTTTTATTCTTGTTCCTCCAAAACTATTTAAATAAACATTGGAATTACCTTTTAATAATGCAGTATTCTCAGTTGCTGTAAGTTGGTCAAATAAATTTTGAGAAGCGCCAGAAACATAATTGTGATCTATGTGATTGAATCTTACAGCATCATTTCCTCTAAAACTGAACAGAAAAGATTGTCCTTTAGTGTTAATTGAGCTTCCATCATGATAATAAATATTAACTCCGGAAATTTGGGCATCCAAATCAAAACGCCTTATTGAGCCAGAGCCAGGCGCTCCTAACGCGGAATTAGATGTAGTAATATAAAAACCTTTGTTAGCGTTTTGAAAAGTTGAATTGTTAGTTAGATTGGAACTGGTTTGCAAAATGTATTGAGCCATATTATAATCCAGAGGCAATACCAAACAGACATTACTTCCCCGTACTTTTAATTTTCCGGTAATGGAACTCACTACTGAAGAGGATTTTAAAAGATGATTAGAAATTGAATAGGAAGTGCCTGCTACTAATTTTTCGGATAATACATACACATCATATTTCAAGGAAGTTGAAGTATCTCCAAGAATTTGGCTGGCAGCAGAAATCACGATTTCAGCTGAATCTAGAACGGGATTAGATCCGAAGGTAACATTGGTTAAATTATTTGAAATAGAAAAATTAGTGTAGATGCTTGCATCAGTTCTGCCAAAAATTGGATCCTGATTTGAACCTAAATATTTATACTGGTCATTGTAAGATCTGATAGTGTTTTCAACTTTTTGGGTATACATATATACAGACGATGTGTCTGTTATTGTCAAACCAACCATGTCATTTTCAGGTTGAACATCGAGACCCAATACACTTTCGTCTTCTTTTTTCTTGCATGAAAATATAATCGTAAGCAGTAAAAAAAGTAATCCTATATTTAATTTGGTCATAGTGTATAATTAAAAACGCATAATTAGTTAAAATTATGCGTTTTTAATAGTTAAAAGTGTATAATTTATTAGTCTGCTAAAATAGTAGTATCTTCTAAAACAAGGTCATAGAACTCATTATAAGCATCAGCATATTCAGCTTCACCTTTATATTCCAAAAGTGGTTTGCCTGATTTTTTCGCATATTTAACCAATTCTTCGTTGATTTTTTCACTTCCAAAAGAAATGCCATCTGCGTAGTCAATTGCTAATTTCATTAAATTCACGTATGTCGCATCTTCCAGGTGTTTCAGTTCCTTTTTGGTAACTCCATCAATGATTGCTTTATCAATGATTTTTTTATTTAATGCTTTTGTAAATTCTTCTTCATAAATCGTAAAGATAATTTTCGTTTCAGTAAATAGAGGATCTTCAGTAAATGCTTTCTTTATATACAACGGAATTAAACCAGTAAACCAGCCATGGCAATGAATTACATCCGGAGCCCAACCTAGTTTTTTTACCGTTTCAATAACACCACGATTAAAAAACACAGTACGTTCATCATTATCATCAAAATATTTTCCTGTAGCTTTGTCGGTTAAAACCGATTTACGCTGAAAATAATCATCATTATCAATAAAATACACCTGCATACGAGCGGTAGGAATCGAAGCAACTTTGATAATCAAAGGGTGATCAGCATTATTGATAACGATATTCATACCTGATAAACGTATCACCTCGTGTAATTGGTGGCGTCTTTCGTTAATATTGCCATACTTAGGCATAAAAGTTCTTATTTCTTTCCCTCTTTCCTGAATTGCCTGAGGTAATCTTCTGGCTATTTTTCCGATGTGGGTTTCATCCAAATAAGGGGTAATCTCTTGCGACACAAAAAGAACTCTTGCTTTTCTCATATATTAGATTGATTTAAGTGATGGATTTTAACGACATACAAAAGTAATAAAAAAAAATCCATATATCAAAGTATTATTTAGCTTTGAGCCCTATTATTTCAATTAAAAAGCTAAAAAATGCTTATTATAAGTAAAATAACTGAATTGGTGGAAATCCTTGCACCCAAACGAGAAAATGCCACCGTTGGTTTTGTTCCAACAATGGGTGCTTTACATGCAGGCCACCTCTCGTTAATCCGTATTTCCAAACAACAAACCGATATCACGATTTGTTCCATTTTTGTAAACCCTACCCAGTTTAATAATGCCTCTGACCTAACCTTGTACCCAAGAACCCCCGAAGCAGATGTAAAATTGCTGGATGATGCCGGTTGCGATATTCTTTATATGCCTGAGGTTGAGGATGTTTATCCTGAAAATGATAGCAGAAAGTTTGATTTTGGTTACCTGGATACGATTTTAGAAGGAGCACACAGACCAGGACATTTTAATGGAGTAGGACAGGTTGTTAGCATATTGCTAGAAAATATTAAGCCGGATAAAGCTTATTTTGGCAGCAAGGATTATCAGCAGGTTATGGTGGTTAAAAGTTTGGTTAAACAGCTGAAATTGTCAGTAGAAATAGTTGCGTGCCCCATTTTAAGGGAACCCGATGGATTAGCGATGAGCTCCAGGAATACCCGATTAACAAATGAAGAGAGAAAAACGGCGACAGTGGTTCCTTCTATTATGCAAAAGGCAATAGAAATAATACATAAAAGGGGCGTAAAGGAAGCAAAATCCTATATTAGTCAGGAATGTGCAAACAATAACATGAATCTGGATTATTATGAGGTTTGTGATGCAGATTCTTTAAAGCCAATTGCTGAGATAAATCCCCATCAAAAAACAATTTCCTTAATAGCCGTATTTGTTGGTAACATTCGCTTAATTGATAATTGGATGGTTAACTAATTATCAGTAAAATATTAAATTTGAAACTTTTTAACTTTCTATAATTATGTCGAATATAAAACCCGAGGATTTTTTTAAAACAATTATTTCTCACTGTAAAGAATACGGATTCATTTTTCAGAGCAGTGAAATTTATGATGGACTAAGCGCCGTGTATGATTACGGGCAAATGGGAGTGGAGTTAAAGAAAAACATTCGTGAGTATTGGTGGAAAGCCATGGTACAAATGAATGAAAATATTGTGGGGATTGACTCTGCTATTTTTATGCACCCAACAACGTGGAAGGCAAGCGGACACGTTGATGCTTTTAATGACCCGTTAATAGATAACAAAGATAGTAAGAAGCGTTACAGAGCAGATGTCTTAATTGAAGAACATGTTGCTAAGATTGAAGATAAGATCAATAAAGAAGTTGAAAAGGCAGCTAAGCGTTTCGAGAATTTTGATGCAGAAATGTTTAAATCAACTAACGGACGGGTAAAAGAATACCAGGATAAAATTGATGCGATTAACGAGCGTTTTAAAACTGCTTTAAATGCTAATAATTTAGAAGAAGTAAAACAAATTATTGTTGACCTTGAAATTGTTTGTCCGATAAGCGGCACCAAAAACTGGACAGATGTTCGTCAGTTCAATTTAATGTTCAACACCTCCACAGGTGCTGTAACTGATGAAACCAATATCATTTATTTACGTCCGGAAACAGCACAAGGTATTTTTGTAAATTACCTTAATGTTCAAAAAACAGGGCGTATGAAATTGCCATTTGGGATTGCTCAAACCGGTAAAGCGTTTCGTAACGAGATCGTGGCCCGTCAGTTTATTTTCAGAATGCGTGAATTTGAACAAATGGAAATGCAGTTCTTCATTAAACCGGGTACAGAAATGGAATGGTATGAATATTGGAAAAAAGCCCGCCTGAAGTGGCATTTAGCACTTGGTTTAGGAAATGAAAAATACCGTTTCCATGATCATTTAAAATTAGCACACTACGCAAATGCTGCGTGCGATATTGAACACCAGTTTCCGTTTGGTTTTAAAGAACTGGAAGGCATTCATTCACGAACTGATTTTGATTTAAAACAACACCAGGAATTCTCCGGAAAAAAATTACAGTATTTTGATTCAGAAACTAACGAAAGTTATGTGCCATATGTATTGGAAACATCGGTTGGTTTAGATCGTTTGTTTTTATCAATTTTATCTTCAGCCTTAGTTGAAGAAAGTTTAGAAGGTGGAGATACAAGAACAGTTTTAAATTTGCCTCCGGCGTTAGCGCCTTATAAAGCAGCTGTTTTCCCTTTAGTGAAGAAGGATGGTTTACCTGAACTGGCTGAAAGCATTATGAAGGATCTTAAATTTGATTTCATGCTGGCTTATGATGAAAAAGATACGGTTGGTAAACGTTACCGCAGACAAGATGCTATTGGAACTCCTTTCTGTATTACGGTTGATCATCAAAGTTTAGAAGACAAAACAGTAACCATTCGTCACCGCGATACGATGAAACAGGACCGTGTGGCAATTACTGATCTACATTCTATTTTAACTGAAAAGACAAGCATCAATAGTTTGTTGAAGAAACTGTAGTTTTATTTGTAGGTTTCGATAAATATGGTATTTTTGCGCCCAAATTAATTAAAAAAACCTATGAAATCTATTTTGAAACCAATTGCTGTAATGGCATTTTTATTTTTCGGAGCTAATGTAAATGCTCAATCCAACAATGATAACGCATTAATTGGAAAAGCTCGCGGAGCTGCCGCTGATTGTGTTAATAATTATACTGCTCAAGGTTATGATATTGCAGCGAGTGTTGAAACTACCGGTATATGTTTTGTATCAGGATCTTTACATAAGGTTACTCTTTATGCAAAGGTAAAATGTAATAGCGAAATTTGTCCACAAGTTATGTCTGCACTTGTTGCCATTGTATATTTTGATTGCAATAACAGTGTATCTTCAGTTGAATGTGGTACATCTGCACAATAATTAATTAAAATAATAACTAGTTTAAGAGAGTAACTGATTTTTCAGTTGCTCTTTTTTTGTAATCTATTTTAGTTATAAAAATAAAGCAATAGATTACTACAATCCTTCATGCTTCGGTAAAATTTGAGATTTTTTGTTCAAATTAGCTGAATGCTTGTGTAAGGGATGCAAACGGAAATACTTTTTTGTTTTAACAATAAAAGATTGAAGTGACAGCCCGGTGAGGCCACCGCCGAACACACCAAAATTTCTTTTATTTTATTCAGTAACATACCCGGCCTTCTCAGCCGGATAAGAATTAAAAGTTCCAATGGCCTTGGAAATAACGATATTATTTCTGGCAGGACAAATAATATCTCCGCTTACAATAATCAAACGCTTACCCTGCTGCTCCATTTTCCCGATGCCCTGAATCTCGTCTCCTAATAAAGCTGGCGCTAAAAAATTAATTTTAAATTCCACTGTTGAAATGATTTTTTTATCCGCTGCAGAAACCGATAGGGCTGTTACTCCCAACAAACCGTCCATTAAAGCGGAAATAACTCCGCCGTGGGCAGCTAAAGGCGTAGCCAGATGTTCTTGTTGTATGGTTAAAAAATAATGCACGATTCCGGGTTCAATAACTTTGAAATCCATTCCCAATGTTTTACCGAAATGGTTGTGAAAGGTATATTGTTCAATAAGAGTCATCCTGATTTTTTTAAGCTGAGATTAATTTAGCGATACCAAATGCGGCACCTGCCGCTACCAGCCCAATCATTGTTACTTTTAAGGCACCATAAAGAGGATGTTGTCCGGTTACTTTACTTTTAAAAAAACCAAATATAAATAAACATAAAGTTGTAATAATAGTAGAAAGTACTAAACCCTGAAAAGGAGTATCCGTAAAAAAATAGGCCATTAAAGGAAGTATTCCTCCAATCATATAAGATGTACCAATGGTTAAGGCGCTGTTACGAGCTCTGTTTGCATGGGGTTTTTCAAGTCCGAGTTCAAACCGCATCATAAAATCAACCCACTTGTCTTTATCTTTTGAAAGTTCCATCGCTATCAGATGTTGTGATTCGGGGCTTAATCCATAGTCGGCAAACACTTCTTTCACTTCTTCAATTTCTTTCTCGGGTACACGTTCTACTTCTTCGTACTCTCTTTTTAATTCGTGTTCATAATGCTCCTGTTCCGTTTTTCCAGCAAGGTAACCTCCAAGTCCCATCGCAATGCAGCCAGCTACAATTTCGGCAAAACCTGCAGTGATAATAATAGCGTTGCTATCTACAGCACCACTTAAACCCGCAGCTAATGCAAAAGGAACGGTTAATCCGTCACTCATACCAATAACGGCATCGGATATAAAATCTGAACTTTTTAAATGTTCTTCCATTGTTTGTATTTAATAAAACGTGTTGTAATAATAGGTAAAACAAATTTTAATTCAAAACCATCACCATAGTTCTTCAGCGATTAGCGCTTCTATTAGTGTTTTTGCCGTTTTGTGCCTTAGAAAATTAAAATCGTGTAAATGTAAAATCCATTTATGCATTAGTTTTACTTAGTGTAAAATACAATTAATTTATTGATAACATTTGAATACCATGCAGATGATTATAACTGAAAGGCTTTCCCTTTCTACAATAAGACGAGAATTTAGCCAGATTTTTCCAAATCTGAAACTTGAACTTTATACTAAGCCCTGCTTATGTGACGGGCCGGCAGAAGAAGGCTTTGAAAATAATTTGTTAGTAAACGGGTGCAGAACAATATATGCAGCAGGAGAGATTACAATAACAAATCAAACACTAGTTTCACACCTGGAAGAAGATTTTCGAAATTTTTTTGGAATAGGGCTTGTGGTATTTAAAAAGAACAGAAGTTTGTGGATCGATGCATACGATTTTAAAGATTTAACCCTTGAAGAGTTGAACCGATTCTGAAATTAAAAGCCCCGGATTATAAATCCAAGGCCTTCAAAATAAAATATAGGAAAATTTTATACTTTTTCAGTAATTACAGCTTTAGGTGCAGCCGCTAAAATTTCCTCGTTTGCTGCTGATGCATACTGTTCAAAGTTTTTAATGAATTGCCCCGCTAAATTTTTTGCTTTAGCGTCATAAGCCTCTTTATCAGACCAAGAATTGCGAGGGTCTAATATTTCAGTTGGTACATCTTTACATGTCTTAGGGAACTTTAAACCAAAGAAGTTAGTAGTACCCATTTCTGCTTTATCCAGTTCTCCATTTAACGCAGCCGTTATTAAAGCACGTGTGTAAGATAATTTAATACGATTACCAACACCGTAAGAACCACCAACCCATCCGGTGTTTAATAGCCAAACGTTTACGTTGTGTTTCTTTAATTTGTCTCCTAGTAACTCAGCATATTTCGTTGGGTGTAAAGGTAAAAAAGCTTTACCGAAACAAGCTGAGAAAGTAGTTGTAGGTTCAGTGATGCCCATTTCTGTACCCGCTACTTTAGCCGTGTAACCGGAAATGAAGTTATACATTGCCTGTCCTGTATTTAACTTAGAGATCGGAGGTAAAACACCGAATGCATCACAGGTTAAAAAGAAAATGTTTTTAGGAATATCACCAACTGCTGGAGTAACAGCGTTATCGATATAATTTGCAGGGTAACTTACGCGTGTATTTTCAGTACGTGAAATATCGGCATAGTTTACTGTAGTCGTTCCTTCAAAATAATTAATGTTCTCTAATAAAGAACCAAATTTAATAGCGTTAAATATTTGAGGCTCTTTTTCAGCAGTTAAATCCACACATTTAGCATAGCAACCACCTTCAAAGTTAAAAACTGATTTGTCTGCCCATCCATGCTCATCATCACCGATCAGTTTACGGTTAGGATCAGCAGATAAAGTGGTTTTCCCTGTTCCGGATAATCCGAAGAAAATTGCGGTATCACCATCTTTACCAATGTTTGCAGAACAATGCATTGATAGAACTTTCTTCTCGTGCGGCAAAATGTAGTTTAATACAGCAAAAATAGACTTCTTAATTTCTCCTGTATATCCAGTTCCACCAATTAAGATTGTTTTTTTAGTGAAATTAATGATAGCGAAATTATGCTGGCGTGTTCCATCAATTTTTGGATCAGCCATAAAGCCAGGAGCATTTAAAATAACCCAATCGTGTTTGAAGGTTTTGATTTCTTCAGCACTAGGGCGTAAAAATAAATTGTATGCAAATAAATTACTCCATGGCGTTTCATTCACTACTCGAATATTAATTCTGAAAGAAGGATCAGCACACGCATAAGCATCTCTTACCCAAACTTCCTTGTTCCCTAAATAGGCTAACATACGGTTGTGTAAAGCATCAAACTTATCAGCTTCAAAACGATTATTAACATCGCCCCACCATACACTGTCTTTAGTGTTTTCGTCATAAACAACGAATTTATCTTTAGGGGAACGGCCTGTAAATTCTCCGGTATCAATTGCTAAAGCACCAACATCGGTTAATACACCTTGTCCACGAACAATCGTTTCTTCAACTAGTTCTGACGGATGTAAATTCCAGTAAGCCATTTCTACATTTGCTAAGCCTAATTGGGCAACAGAAGCATCTTGTGCTTTTAATCCAATTTCGTTCATTATATAAAGAATTTAGTTTTTAGTTAGGGTGCAAAAATACGAAAAAAAACGCGTCACTTCTGAACCTGTTTTCCACAATTTAGGGCTAAAAACTAACTTATTTGTTGAAAAAGCCATTGGAATCGCCAAAAGCGGAAACTTTCATGTTAAAATATTATCTCCCTTTGTGTTCACTCACAGCATTTTCAGACAGCTGCATCATATCGCTACCAGCAGCAATCTTTTTAACATTTTCTATAAAGGAATTTATCTCTGCTTTTGTTTTTAATTCTGATAAAGAAAAACAATAATCTGTTTCGCCTTCTCTGCCCCATAATACCGTTGTATAAGCCGGTTTTTTAGGATGTGACTCTATATAGGATAATAAAGTTGTCTGTTTTGTTCGATCAAGACCAGCACCCTTACTAATAAATGAAACAATTAAACGATAGGTTTTTGAAGATTCCTGTGATGTAATCAAATTAGCTACTGGGGTTGGTTCTGAAGATTTTGATGCTTCTTTTTTTGCTTTGCAAGAAATACAAGCCAAGCTTACTAAAGAGGCTAAAAAGAAAAGTCTTTTCATTATAATTTAATTTTTTGTAAAACGAATGTTTTAATTTTGACCCAATATTTAAAGAAATTAATTACTTGAATTTTCTATCCATTTCCCTGTTAAGATCCTTTGTTTTCAAATCTTCACGTTTATCAAAGGTCTTTTTTCCTTTGGCAACTGCTATTTCAACTTTGGCGAACCCGTTATCAGAAGTAAATAAAAGTGTTGGAATTATAGTAAGACCTTTATCTACCATCTTTTTTTGTAGTTTGTTTAACTCTTGACGATTGAGTAACAGTTTTCTCTCCCGGGTTGGTTCGTGATTATAAAGATTACCTTCAGTATAAATACTGATGTTTAAACTTTTTATAAATAATTCACCGTTTCTGAAATAACAAAAACTGTCTACCAGCGATGCTTTTCCTTCGCGAATAGCTTTAATTTCAGTACCAACCAAAACGATGCCTGCCGTAAATTTTTCAATAAAGCTGTAGTCGAAACTAGCCCGGCGATTTTTGATTGATATTTTTTGCTGTATATTCGGTTTCAATTAAACTTAGATTTTTAAAGACGTAAAGATACACAAATACTTGTTGGGATGTTACACTTAGAGAAAGCCACAGAAAAAGATCTGCACACCGTTTCAAAATTAGCACATGTGATTTGGAACGACCATTATGTGCCAATTATTGGTAAGGAACAAGTAGATTATATGTTGGATAAAATGTATACTCTGCAAAGTTTATTGGAGCAAATTCAAGAGAAAAAACATCAAATGTTTATGATTATTAATGATGAAGAAACCATTGGATTTTTATCCATAAGTAATTCAACTGGATCAGAATATTTTTTACATAAATTTTATATTGACCAACAACAATCCAATTCCGGAATCGGAACTAAGGTCCTTAATTTATTAATTAAAATAATTGAACCTAAATCATTGACACTCACTGTAAATCGCCAAAATTTTAAATCCATAAACTTCTATTTTAAAAATGGATTTAAGATTGATCGGGTGGAAGATTTTGATATTGGTGATGGTTATCAGATGAATGATTTTGTGATGGTAAGAAATTTTTAATTCTAATTTTTTTTTGTTCTTTTTGGAATAGTAAAAAGACTAAACTGCTTGTAAAGTAATTCCATATAAACCTGAATTGACCCGGAATTATAAAGTTGCTTTTCTTATCAAAAGCCCATATCAAACATTAGGGTTTATCAACCTTTGACTCTTTATATCTCTTGAAAAAGCATAGATACTTCATGTATAATTCCTTATATTTATGCTTTATAAATACGCTATGGAATATAATACACAACTTCCCCATTTAGAGATTCCTGAATATGGAAGAAATATACAGATAATGGTTGATCACTGTATTACAATTGAAGACAGAGACGAACGTAATAAATGTGCCAAAGCTATCATCCAGATCATGGGTCAATTGAACCCGCATTTAAGGGATATTGCTGATTTTACTCATAAATTATGGGATCATTTATTTTTGATTTCCAAATTCAAATTAGACGTTGATTCGCCTTATCCGCGACCTAATGCTGAAACCTTTACTACTAAACCTAAAAACGTTCCCTATCCTGCAACGAAGATCCGCTATAAACATTATGGCAAAACTATCGAACGTATTATAGACGAAGCCAAAAGATTTGAAGATGGTCCTGAGAAAAAAGAGCTAACGCGTTTAATAGCTAACCATTTAAAAAAATCATACGTTAACTGGAATAAGGATTCAGTTACCGATGACGTAATCTTTAAGCAATTTAAAGAAATGACCAACAATGAATTGGTAATTGATGAATCGGCTGCTTTAACTCATGCTAACGAATTAAAAAATAAAACCCATAACAATCAAATGCCTATTACTGTTAATGCCGGCGGAGGAAATAACAAAAACAGGCATAAGAAAAACAACAAAAGCAAATTTAAGCACAGAAATAACAATAACCGACCAACATCATAGTTTATGGCAATTTTTGAAGTTACAGGAGGAAAACAATTAAAAGGTGATATTATCCCACAGGGAGCGAAAAACGAGGCACTACAAATTTTATGTGGTGTATTACTGACTTCCGAAAAAGTGACAATTAGCAATATTCCGGATATTGTAGATATTAATAAATTAATTGATTTATTGCGGGATCTTGGTGTAAAAGTTGAAAAAAGCGGTCATGAAGAATATACCTTTCAGTCAGATTCCATTAATGTTGATTACTTGGTTTCACCTGAATTTAAGAAAAAAGGCGGTGGTTTAAGAGGATCAACAATGATTATCGGCCCTATGTTGGCGAGGTTCGGAAGAGCATACATGCCAAAACCGGGCGGAGATAAAATTGGCCGTAGAAGAATGGATACTCACTTTATTGGCTTCGAAAATTTAGGAGCAAAGTTTGAGTATGATCATGAAACAGAAAATTTTAAAGTAACGGCCGATAAATTAAAAGGCGCTTATATGCTTTTGGACGAAGCTTCTGTTACAGGAACTGCTAATATTGTGATGGCGGCTGTTTTAGCGGAAGGCACTACTACTATTTATAATGCAGCCTGCGAACCTTATTTACAGCAATTATGCAAGATGCTGAATTCAATGGGCGCAAAAATTTCTGGCGTTGGTTCCAATTTATTAACCATTCAGGGAGTAACGTCATTGAAAGGAACAAGTCACCGTATTTTACCCGATATGATCGAAATCGGATCATTTATTGGGCTGGCAGCTATGACGCAATCTGAGCTTACAATTAAAGACGTGTCTTATGATAATTTAGGTTGTATTCCAAAAGTATTTTCCCGTCTTGGAATTCAAATGGAACGTCGTGGCGATGATATTTACATTCCTTCCCAGGAACATTATGAGATAGATTCATTTATTGATGGTTCTATGTTAACAATTGCGGATGCCATTTGGCCAGGATTTACTCCTGACTTATTAAGCATTATGCTTGTAACAGCAACTCAGGCTCGCGGAAATATTTTAATTCATCAAAAAATGTTTGAGAGCAGATTGTTCTTTGTAGATAAGTTGATTGATATGGGGGCACAGATTATTTTATGTGATCCACATAGAGCTACAGTAATGGGACTTGACAGAAAAGTTCAATTGCGGGCTATTCAAATGGCCTCTCCTGATATTAGGGCTGGAGTTGCATTGTTGATTGCAGCAATGAGTGCTAAAGGAAAGAGTACAATTTTTAATATCAATCAAATTGATCGGGGATACCAGAATATTGATGGCCGTTTAAATGCAATCGGTGCTGAAATCATCCGCAAAAGTAATTAAAAGAAGAATGAGGTTTTTTATCATATATGTTTCGGTATTTGTTTGTCTGGTTGCTTGTAAAAGCAAAAAGGAAGTAAACTCATCAACGGGTTCTAATTCTAAAAATGATAAATCAACTGTTGTTAAAGTAGATGTGGTAGAAGGTATTAACCTTGGAAATAAAGCTCCTGAAATTATGATGGCGTCACCCAAAGGAAATGTAATTACATTATCTTCTTTTAAGGGAAAAATGGTGTTAATAGATTTTTGGGCAAGTTGGTGCGGGCCTTGTAGGATTGAGAACCCGACAGTTGTTGCTGCATATAACAAAAATCATACTTCTGAATTTAAAAATGGAAAAGGTTTCGAGGTATTAAGTGTTTCTTTGGATCAGAATGCGGCCGCATGGGAGAAAGCCATTATAAAAGATCAGTTGGTTTGGCCATACCACATCAGTGATTTGCAAGGATGGGCTAACGCCGCAGCGGTTCGTTATGGTGTAAATAGCATTCCAACAAATTTTTTGGTGGATGGTGATGGAATTATAGTGGCGAAAGCCTTGAGAGGTTCAGATTTAGAAACTGCATTGGAAGCACAATTAAAAAAATAATTTTTTTTCTTCTTTGAATAAGGAATGAATAGTTAAACAACATGAAAAAGACAAGCGGTACATATAATAGGTCAGCAATTTTTGCATTGTTAGCAATTCTTTCATTTTTAAGAAATTCATTAATTGCACAAACTGATCAGTCCTTGAATGTTGGTGATAATGCGCCTGGCTTGGTATTATCCTCTACTAATAACTCTATTCAGAGTTTTAATTTTCCATATCAGAACAAAATGGTGCTTTTGTTTTTTTGGTCGTCTTCTGTTTCCAAATCAAAAGAAAATATTTATAAGTATAAAAAACTTTATTCAAAATATTCTGATATAGGTTACAAATCCGCAGATGGTTTTGACATTATTTCTGTGGCTTTACAAAGTGATAAAATTGCCTGGACTCAGGATTTGGTTAAATATGATCTTTTAAAATTAAATAGTTGCATTGCCCAAAAAGGCTACAACGATATTTTTGTTAAAAATTACAAGATAAAAGAAACTAATAGTAGTTTTTTAATTGATGAATTTGGTAAAATTGTCGCGATTAACCCCAGCCTTAAAACGATCATTTCTTTTTTAGATGAGAAAAGAAATGTTGAGTTAAATTCTGATGTTCAAAATAAAATTACTGGAAAAATTATGTTTGGACAAGGTGCTTTAACCGGACTGGCAAATGAGAAAGTATGGTTTATGAATAGCCCTAATGATACCATTCAATCTATTTTGTTAGATGAAAAAGGTGGTTTTCTTTTAAAGGATATCAATGCACAATTGCCAATGAGTCTGTTTATCAAATCAAATAGCAAAATACCAGAAGATGCTTCTGTTTTTTTAACGACTGAAAATTCCGAGATAGTTTCTCCGTTTTTGAAAAACGAAATTGGCTATGAATACAACTTGCTTGATGCAGAAATGCCCTATCTAAAACCTATTTCTCATGGTAATTCTTCGAAATCCGATAATGACAAAAATTTAAAAAATTTATTTGTTACAGAACAATTATTCAAATCAAAAGAATTTATACTCTCTCGCGATGCTACAATTAAACTGGCAAAAGTAATTACCAAGTTAAATGAGAATTCAAAAACAAATATGGAAATCATTACACATACCGATAGTAATGGGGAGAGTTCTTCCAATTTATCATTGAGTTTAAAACAGTCAACGGCAATAGTAAATTATCTTGCAACTAAAGGCATTTCCAAAACAAGATTAAAAGCTGTTGGCAAAGGTGAATCAGAAATTTTGAATAACTGTAAAGATGGAGTGAAATGTACTGAACCGGAGCATTCTAGAAACAGAAGAACTGAATTTAAATTCTTTTCTGCACAGTAAAACTTTAAACATTCTTTATGAAGTTCTTTTTTTTAATTACACTTGGTAGTATTTTTCCTTTATTTCAATTTGCACAAATATTTCCTAGTCTTCTTCCATTAAAAAATATTGAATATCGGGATAAAGCCCGTGTAAAATATAATTACGATTGTTCAAAGCCTGAAAAAAAGGCTTTTCTTTTTTTTGATCTCAAATCAGAATCATTAGCAGAAGTAATGTATAATGGAACCAATTTTGTTTTCACCGAGAAAAAAATTTCTATTTTCCCTGTATATTTTACTGGTCAGCTCAATAAAAAAGTAAGTCCAGATTTTTCAAGGAAAATTCCTACACAATTATTTAGAAGTCCTGATATGTCTACATTTAAGGATTTTAATATTAAGGATACTGATTTTCCAATTATGGTAGTTTATAATGAAAAAAATGAATTATGCGGATTTTCAAAAAATGTAGAAGGTCTTGCTGAAATAGATTGCGGGCTTGATATGGTGAATTTTAAAGTACTCAGGCTTAAGATCATGATTGAACAAAAGGGGAAAGATATGATGCCCTATGCTTTTAAACCAATAGTAATTCTTGGAGGAAAAAACAATGATACAGTTGCAAAGTTAGTTACCAATAAGTATGGAGATTTTAACGCAGAAATACCTGATCTGGATCAGGATTACCTCATCACTGTAAATGAGCCTGACAAAAAAATGGATTTTGTAATGTTGGGCACGCAAAGCGGCAGGGTTGTAGGGAAATTTAAGTCAACTGATAAAGGATTTCAATATAGAATTCTCAAAACAGAGTTGGCAACCCTTCCTGATATTAAAATTGATGACGATATTGAAATGCAAATGACAAATTTTAAGGATCGATCAATGAAGGATTTTATCATTATCGAAACATTGTATTATGAATTAGGTGAAACTTCATTATCTTCTGGTTCAAAAAAATTATTGTCTAAAATCGAAAAAATTCTGAATACTTATCCGGATTTCAAACTAAAAGTTACTTCTCATACGGATGCCCAGGGAGATGATGCTAATAATTTAAAATTATCGATGAAGCGGTCTGAAACTGTTATAGATTATTTAAATTCACTTGGAATAAATAAGGATCGTTTAAGTGCAGAAGGTAAGGGAGAACTTGAGATCATGAATCGTTGTAAAAATGGTATAGATTGTTCAGACAAAGAACATGAATATAATAGAAGAACAGAATTTAAATTTTCAAAAAAATGAGATACTTTATTTTATTATCATCTCTGTTTTTAGTATTTGTTGCGAAAGCTCAAAAAACTGATAAACTTAGAGTAGGAGAAAAGATCCCTTTTTCCAGAATCACAGTTTTAAACCAGGAGAAAAAGAATACGAATATCGATCTGACTAATGGTAAAAATACCACCGATCGTTTTGTTCTTGTTTATTTCTTTTCCCCGGAAAATTCTATAAAGGATTTAATCTCTTTCAATAATGATGTAGAACGTATTTTAAATAAATATCAGAATAATTCCTGCAAAGGCGCAAGTGATATTGAATATGTGACGATTTGTCTGGAAAAGGATTTTTTAAAATGGCAAACTCTTTTAGCAGAAACGAATTATAACAAATCTAAATTTACTGGCAAAAAAACTAACTATCTCGCAAAAGAAGGATTAAAAGATAAAGCGGTTTCGGCATTTAAAGTTTTTAAAACGCCATCCTTATTTCTGGTGAATCCAAAAGGAAGATTATATTTAGAAACAGACAGTTTCGAGGTTCTTGAAAAAACATTTCAAAATATTTGCAAGGTTAACGCTGTTTATTCTACAGCTGATATTTCAGGTAAACTATTGGTTGGTGACAAATCTAAAAGTCCTTTATCTCAACATAATGTTTATCTCGTAAAAGGAAATGCCGATACAATCACTAAAACTTCTACAGATGGATATGGTGATTTTATATTTAAACATATTGATACAACGCAAAATCTCAGTATTAGAATTGAACAGAATTCAAAAACTAAAGGTGGGCCAAAAGTTTTTCTCGCAAAACAAAACGGTGAGATTGTTTCTGAATTTAAAAGGAATTCAGCCGGAGATTTTGAATATAAACTCCTTTCTTTGGATGTTGAAAAATTAAGTGAGTTTGAAGAAGAAGATGATATTACAGTCAAGTATAAAAAATTTAATTCAACAAATAAAAAGGATCTAACAGTTACTGAAAATATTTATTATGAATTAGCAAAATATAATCTGGTTACCGAAAGTGAAATAGTACTTGATAAAGTATTGGTTATTTTGAAAGCAAATCCAAATGTAAAGCTGGAAGTAATTTCACATACAGACGCGCAGGGAGATGATTCAGGAAATTTAAAATTGTCAGAAAACAGGTCAAATACGGTTATAGAGTACCTTGTAAATAAAGGAATTAACAAATCGCGTCTGAAAGGAGTTGGAAAAGGAGAGATGGAAATCCGCAATAGATGTGTCAATGGCGTATCTTGTTCTGACAAAGAGCAGGAATATAACCGCCGAACTGAGTTTAAGTTCATTAAAAACTGACAATTTTTCGGTTTTTTGTCAATGGCAAGCATATTGATTAGTTACATTTGCCAAAAATTTTTACTATGGAACAAAACGAGAAAGATCAGATCAATCAGACAGAAGACAATATTGAGTCCAATAATGAGCAATCAGTTGAGGAATCAGCTTTAGAAAATGCAACAGAAAACACTGCAGAAACTACTCAGCCGCTCAATCATGAAGCTAAAATTGCAGAATTAAATGATAAATATTTGAGATTATATTCTGAATTTGATAATTACCGGAAACGGACCATCAAAGAAAAATCAGATATTATTCGTTCAGCAGGAGAAGATGTATTTAAAGCCATTATACCTTCCATTGATGATTTTGAGAGGGCTATAAAAGCCAACGAAACAGTAACGGACGCAGCACCTATTAAAGAAGGAATTTCTTTGATTTACAATAAGCTAAAATTGGCATGTACTCAAAAAGGGTTAGAGCCCATTGAAAGTATTGGAAAGCCTTTTAATGTAGATTATATGGAATCGATTACCAATATTCCTGCGCCTTCAGAAGATATGAAAGGAAAAGTGATTGATGAAGTTGAAAAAGGATATAAATTAGGTGAGAAGGTGATCCGTTTTGCCAAAGTGGTTGTTGGAAGTTAATCAGGCTATTCTAAAATTAAAAAATAAAATGAAGCATGTGACTTCAGCTGTTTTCCTAAAAAATAGGTCAATAAGCAAGAGGAATAAGCTAATTTAAAACAAGGTCTATACAAATGAGTAAAAGAGATTATTACGAAATACTTGGAATAAGCAAGGGGGCAAGTGAAGACGAAATTAAAAAGGCATATCGTAAACTAGCTATTAAATATCATCCAGATAAAAACCCGGATGATAAAACTGCCGAAGATAAATTTAAGGAAGCAGCTGAAGCATATGAAGTATTAAGTAATCCTGAAAAACGGCAACGCTATAACCAATATGGTCATGCAGGGGTAGGCGGGGCATCCGGTGGCGGAGGTTACGGCGGAGGCGGCATGAATATGGATGATATTTTCAGTCAGTTCGGTGATATTTTTGGTGGTGGAGGTGGATTTGGTGGTTTTGGAGGAAGTTCTCGTGGAGGTGGCGGAAGACGTGTGATGCGTGGGTCAAATTTGCGTATTAAAGTAAAATTGACTCTTCAGGAAGTAGCTAAAGGTGTTGAGAAAAAATTGAAGGTTAACAAATTTGTGAGCTGTGGAACCTGTAAAGGGAGTGGAGCTAAAAATGGTCAGTTAGAAACTTGTAAATTATGCAACGGATCAGGGGTTCAGGTTAGAACCCAGCAGACATTTTTAGGAGCAATGCAAACTCAAACAACCTGTAGTGGTTGTAACGGTGAAGGTAAAACAGTAAAAGATAAATGTAATACCTGTCATGGTGATGGTATTGTGAGAGCAGAAGAAGTGATCTCGATAAATATTCCTGCGGGTGTTGCTGAAGGTATGCAACTTTCGGTTGGTGGAAAAGGAAATGCGGCGCCACGTGGAGGTATAAATGGTGATTTATTAGTTTTGATTGAAGAGGACGAACACCTGGAATTAAAACGTGACGGGAATAATTTGTTTTATGACAGTTATGTGAATTTTGCAGATGCCGCTTTAGGAACAAGTATTGAGATTCCCACTGTAGATGCAAAGGTGAAAATAAAGATTGAGCCGGGAACTCAAAGTGGTAAAGTTTTGCGCTTAAAAGGAAAAGGATTGCCAGATGTGAACTCTTATGGTACTGGTGATTTATTGGTGAACATCAATGTATGGACTCCTCAGAATTTAAGCCCTGAAGAGAAAAAAACACTCGAGCTTTTAAAAGATTCTAAGAATTTTGCCCCTAATCCTAATCGTAAGGAAAAAGGGTTCTTTGACCGGATGAAAGAATATTTTGAATAACCACAATCTGTAGTTTTGATACTTAAAAAGCCCTTTCGTTATTTGCTAATGGGCTTTTTGATTAAAAAATATTTTAGTACAAAATGTAAATGTCTGATGTCGGTAAGAATTAATCAATATTGCAGTGATGTACTTCCTTCATCCATTTCCTCGCAGCAACTTCTGTGGTGAAAATTTTCACTGGAACATTTTGTTTTTTTACGTTAAGGAAAAACGATGTGATATTTTTCTCACACTGTGATTTTGCAATAAGAGCCAGGGCTTTGCAAATTTTAGGAAGTTCAAGATTAATTATTTGCTCTGAATCAGCATCAAAATCAACACATACATTGAAATCAATTAGCCAACATTTTTTTTCTTTGATCATGCTTCTTAAAATCCAGTAATGTTCTTTAGTATTCTCGCCAGTTCTCCTTACATCTTTTGTGCTTAAGCAAAGCAAGTCTTTATCAAACCAACATTTAGCAAGTGGAGTTTCAAATGTCATTAGAGTATCTAAGGCTTTCATTACTTCGCATTTATAAGTCAAAATTAATACACCAACGTTCGAAGTAATATGAATTTCGATGATCGGGCATTTTGTGGTTTTTAAACATGTTTTATGGTAAACTTTTAGCAATAAAATTTTAAAATAAAATATCGTTCCATATGTAGGTTTTGGACCATTAATTAAAGCCATCTGATAGCTCTGACAGATACTTTAAAGATGCGATCTATAAATGCTATTTACCAACACAATTTACGAAGAGGTCAATCACTCGAAGTTGATTGTTTTCATAACCCTTTTTCCGTTTGAAACAATTTCCATAAAGTAAAGTCCCTTTGGTTGATTTTTTAAATTAAAAATTGCTGTTTTTTCTTTTCCGCAATCTTGGTACTTTATGCATTTCCCACTTTCATAATACAAACAGATTTTTGCATCGGGGCAACTGCTTAAATCAACAGAAACAATTTCAGAAAATGGTGCAGGATATTGTTTAACAAATGGATTAACGCTTGTTTCACTTTTTGGGTTTGATGCAGAATAGTTGTGCGTCTCTGTAAGGTTGACAGCAAGCTCATCGTTACTGTTTTCGTACGAACATGCTTGTGCATAAGAAATTCCAGATAGAAGGATCATGGCAATGAAATATATTTGTTGAATGTTTTTCATGGTTAGTAAATTTTAATTAGTTTCTGGTGTAAAGTTAATGCCGAGGTGTAGGTGAATTATTTGTTTTCGTTTAGTAAGCAGTCTGCGTAGCCGCTGTTTAGTTTTTAATTTGAATTGTGAATGAAATAATTGTCTTCTTTGTAATACACTTGAATCATTCGATTGAGTTACAAAATATTGAGTCGATGGATTAAAACTACTTACATCATTTAGACTCAACTACAAAGATTTATTGTAATCAGGTTCTGGGAGCAACAGATTATGAATGGCAATTTTTCAACCCAACGACAGGCACAATTCTTTTTACAAAAAGAAGATTGGCGCAATGGACTGATTTTTATTTAAAAGGATATTGGCCAATAGTTCAATTCAATACCACCTATATTGTAAAGATTAGAGCTTATGTTAATGGTCAATGGTCGAGTTTTGGTAATGTACACTCTTACCACGCCTTCTATTTACTACTCAGGAAGATTCATAAACTTTGATGATAGTGATTCTAATAGCGATGATTACGCTTCAAATCTTTCAGTTTATCCAAATCCAAATAATGGAATTTTTACCATGGAGTTATCATCCGACAGGGAAATTGAAATTTCCAATATACTGGGAGAAAAAATTATGATTAAATTTTTACCTGAGGGACAAAATCAAATCAATATGAATGATCAACCTAACGGAATTTATTTCGTAAAAATAATAACAGGTAATAAACAAGAGGTAATAAAAATTATAAAAGAAAATTAGTTTACTATAACAAAAAAAAGAAGCTGTCTTTGTGAGACAGCTTCTTTTTTTTGTTTCAATTAGAACTGACTAGTAATAAGTTGCTCTTCTTACTTCGGCAATATGTTTTGAAAAACGGATTACCTGGCGGGTATAACCATATTCGTTATCATACCATACATAAAGCACAATGCTTTTTTTATCAGGAGAAATGATGGTTGCATTACTGTCGAATACTGAAGGACAAGGGTTGCCGATGATATCAGAAGAAACTAATTCATTACTGAATGCGTATTGAATTTGTTCCACTAAGTTACCATTCAATGCGTATTTACGAATGATCTCATTCACTTCATCACGGGTAACTTCTTTATTAATATTTAAATTTAAAATCGCTAAAGAAACATTTGGTGTTGGTACACGCACAGAATTGGCAGTAAATTTGCCAGCTAAATGAGGTAATACTTTCTTTAAAGCGCTTTCAGCACCTGTTTCAGTAATTACCATGTTCAGCGCCGCAGAACGGCCACGGCGGGACTTCTTGTGATAATTGTCCAATAAGTTTTGATCATTAGTATAAGAGTGAACCGTTTCTATATGGCCTTTCTCAATTCCAAGTTCTTTATCGATCACATAAAGGATAGGCATAATGGCATTAGTTGTACAGGATGCAGCTGAAAAGATCTGTTGATTTTTTACGTCAACCGTTTCATGATTAACGCCATGCACAACGTTTGGTACATTTCCTTTTGCCGGAGCAGTTAATAATACTTTTGAAATCCCTTTTGCTTTTAAATGACGGCTTAATTCCACGTCATCTCTGAAAACTCCTGTGTTATCAATCAATAATGCATTGTCAATTCCATAAGCTGTGTAATCCACATCTTCCGGATTTTTAGCATCGATCATATGAACAGTATGACCATTAATGATCAATGCTTTGTTTTCTAAGTCTTCAATTACGGTTCCTGGAAAATTTCCATGAACTGAATCAATACGTAATAAGTCAGCACGTTTTACAATATCCTCGCTGCTGTTTCCGCGAGTAACTATTGCTCGTAAACGTAATTGCTCACCTTTACCGGCTTGTGAGATTAATTCTCTGGCGGCTAAACGACCAATACGTCCGAAACCATATAACACCACATCTTTTGGAGTAATGCTAGATTTTACACCAATCAGATCTTTCAATTTATTTCCAACAAATTCTTCAACTGTTTTAAAGTTTGTTTTTTCCTGCTGGTATTCAAAAGCCAGTTTACCAATATCAACACGTGAAGGACAAACATTACCATTGTAAATAGCCGTCGCGATAGCTAATGTATCGTTTACAGAAATGGTTTTCTTAACTATATTTTTAGCATATAAGTGAAGGTTCATAATTTCACTTACACTTCTGTCCACTAATTGATTTCTGAATAATATCAGTTCGATAGATTTCTCGAACCATAATTTTCCAATAGTTCCAATCAATTCAATTGCTGCTTTTTCCTGAACGATCCATTCGTTCAACTGAGTTTCATAAGCAGCATTCGCTTTTTCTGTAATTTGCATAGTTATCTGTGTTTGTTTTATAAAATCTTAATCGTTAATCTTCATCAGTACTTCCATAACCTTCCGGCACTTCCTCATCATGATCAATATCGTCACCATCCTCAGCAAATGCATCATCTTCTCCTATACCCACATCTTCTCCCTCTTCACCTTCAAGATGATTTAAATCACCTTCATCAATTCCTATTGTATCATTTTTAATTGCCTGGTAAATTTCACTTTCGTCAGCCGTTTCAGGTTCTGCGAGCATAGCCGCCATAGCTTGCTCGGGAGTTAATTCTCCTTTAGGTGTTAAATCCTGTTTGTATTGTTTTGGTGCAGTACCGATAGATTTGACACATGCCGGGTAATCTCCTTTCGGATTATCCGGCAAGATTTTCATCAGTTCAATACAAAATGCCCATTTAACTGCAGGATCAAATACATACATAAAGCGCTGACGGGGACTATCAATGTATTTAGCAATTTTTGTTTTCGACATTAATTTTTTTGGAGAAACGGCTTTTTTTATTTCTTCCTCATCCAAAGGAAGGTCTTCTTCCCTTAATGTGATTTCCTGATCTTTTCTCCAATAATCATCACTTACAAAAAAGGAGGCAGCATGTTTTTTATCAAACTTGTAAGCCTCCTGAATAGCGTTATGAAAATCTTCAAATGTTTGTCCTGATAGTATCTCTATCTCTCGGTAAATATCTTCGCTATCCTCAATGAATAATTTAAATTTATATACGGCCATTGTTGTTAATCTCTTAGTGTTTATGGATGAATGTTAGTTCCTAATTTTAATCTTCAAATGTTGCAATTTATAATTTAGTTACTATTGCATTATTCCCATCAAAATTAAAATTCCATCCTTGTTCAAATATTTTTGGCAAGTAGCGTTTATATAATTTTAAACGTGAATTCCCCTTGATTTTATTCTTTTTTATTTCTGCTTCTGAGATATGTTCATCTTCATCATCCCTATCAATCGCATGAAATTCGTAAATATTTACTTTAGAGTGTTGTTCCATAAAATCTTTTACAATTTTTACGATGGTATTCATTACCCTGTATACTTCGCCACGATTTGTGGTAACGTATTCTTCTCCTTCAAATTCCTCATTGATTACTCCAAAAACAATAGTGGAGTGCAAAATATTATCTTGTCGACGCCCAAACCTAACTTCATATCGAAGCCCGGATGATGTGTTAAAATAATATACACCGGCACTCTTGATAGGAGGGAATTCAACAGGAAATGTAGAGCTTTCTTGCATAATAATTATGCTAATACGGGATTTGACTGTTTTTTAAATCTCTCAGCTAAAACCAGGTCTTTTGTTCCACCTGCATAATCGTAGAATCCTTTCCCGCTTTTTACTCCAAGGTTACCTGCCATTACCATGTTTACCAACAAAGGACATGGCGCATATTTTGCGTTACCAAAGCCATCCTGCAATACACGTAAAATATTCAAACATACATCCAGTCCGATAAAATCGGCTAATTGTAAAGGCCCCATTGGATGAGCCATTCCCAGTTTCATAACTGTATCTATTTCTTCAACGCCAGCAACACCTTCATGCAACGTAATGATGGCTTCATTAATCATTGGCATTAAAATTTTATTTGCCACAAATCCCGGGTAATCATTTACTTCAACCGGAACCTTATTTAATTTTTTAGATGTTTCCATCACCAAATTACATACCTCATTACTTGTAGAATATCCTCTAATTACTTCAATGAGTTTCATTACAGGTACCGGGTTCATGAAATGCATTCCAATTACTTTATCGGGACGTTTTGTGGCTGCTGCAATTTGAGTAATAGATATAGAAGAGGTATTGCTAGCTAAAATAGTTTTAGCCGGACAAATTTCATCTAATTGTTTAAAAATGGATAATTTTACATTTACATTTTCACTGGCAGCCTCAACTACAAGGTCCGCATTTTTTGCGCCTTCTTCCAGTTTTGTAAATGTTTTTATGTTTCCTAAAGTCGCAGTTTTATCAGCTTCAGTAACAGTTCCTTTTGTTACTTGTCGGTCAATATTTTTGGTAATAGTTGCTATTGCTTTCTCTAATGCTTGTTCGTTGATGTCAACCAGGCTTACCGAATAACCAAATTGAGCGAATACATGAGCAATTCCATTTCCCATTGTCCCGCTTCCTATAACTGTAATATTTTTCATTTTTGAGGTATTAAATAATTATTATAACAAAGACCTGACTTTATTATGCGATGTAAATCTAAAATCTGTAAGGCATAAATACAAATAGAGTTTTAAACGTTTTTATGCTGTTATTTTGATAACTTATTTCTTTAAGAAATTAATTTAAACATATATATTTGTCGAAACTTGCGCTAAAACTAAAAAACAATCATATGAATTTCCCATCAGAATTGAAATACACTAAAGATCACGAATGGATTCGTGTAGAAGGTAACGTAGCAACGATCGGTATTACTGATTTTGCTCAAAAAGAATTAGGTGATATTGTTTATGTAGATATTACTACGATTGGTGAAACAGTTGCTCGTGAGGAGATTTTTGGTACGGTAGAGGCTGTTAAAACAGTTTCGGATTTGTTTATGCCTATTTCCGGAAAAGTTTTGGAAATGAATAAAGATATTGATAGTAGTCCGGAGTCAGTAAATACTGATCCTTATGGAAAAGGATGGATGATAAAAGTAAGTATTGAGAACGACGCTGAGCTTGCTGATTTGTTGTCAGTTGATGCTTATAAGTCTTTAATAGGAGCTTAATAGCATTGAATGTATAAGAAAGAGACTGTTTCGAAAGAGCAGTCTCTTTTATTTTTAAGTAAATTAAGCGAAACTGAATGATTAAAAAACTCTTAAAATATAGCCTTTTGGCGGCTTTACTATGGACGAGCATTATTTTTATTTTATGTTGTACACCAGGTCGTTATATTCCTACAACCAATTGGCTTGAATTATTGAGTTTCGATAAATTTGTGCATGCCGGTATTTTCTTTGTTTTAATGTGTTTATGGTTAATGCATTGGATCCATCTCAATAAACTAAACACTTTAACTATTTTATTCACTGCTATTTTGGTTATTTCTTATGGAGGCTTACTGGAAATCATGCAGGCAACCGTTTTTAGCCAAAGAAGCGGTGATTGGCTTGATTTCATTGCTAATAGCTTTGGTTGCATGATGGGGTTATGGTTTTTTTATAAGAGAAAAGCCTTTCTGAAGACCCAGATTAATTAGACCTTAAAGGTTTGTTATGTTGTTTCTTGATTGAGTCATAAATCAGACTGGAATTAAGCTTTTCAAAACTTTTTAACTTTCAATTTTTTTTATGGTTTATATAGGTATTTTCGTAACCTTAAAAAACACGATACTATGTCTACTACTACAACCGAACATATCAAATGCATTATTATTGGTTCTGGCCCCGCTGGTTATACTGCTGCTATTTATGCAGCCCGTGCCGATTTGAAACCAGTTTTATATACTGGTTTAACACCTGGTGGTCAGCTGACCGAAACGACCGAAGTGGATAATTTTCCTGGTTACCCAAAAGGTATAACAGGCCCTGAGTTAATGGAAGACCTTAAAGCTCAAGCTGAACGATTTGGTACGCAGGTAAGATTTGGTTTGGCAACTAAGGCGGACTTGAATGTAAATCCAAAAAGAATTTGGATTGATGAAACTACTGAAATTACTGCTGATACTGTTATTATATCAACCGGTGCATCTGCAAAATGGCTTGGGTTGGAAAATGAAACCCGTTTACGTATGAACGCCGGTGGTGTGTCTGCCTGTGCTGTTTGTGATGGTTTCTTTTACAAGGGACAGGATGTAGCTATTGTTGGAGCAGGGGATACTGCGGCAGAAGAAGCGACTTACTTATCAAAGCTATGTAAGAAAGTATATATGATTGTTCGAAAAGATGAAATGCGTGCAAGTAAAGCCATGCAACATCGTGTGACTAATACCGCCAATATTGAAATAATTTACAATAGCGAGACACATGATATTAATGGAAAAGAAATGGTGGAAGGCGTTGTGATAAAAAATAACGTAACCAATGAATTGAGAACCTTGGATGTAACCGGCTTTTTTGTAGCAATTGGCCATAAACCAAATACGGATATTTTTAAAGGGCAACTAAAAATGGATGAGTTGGGATATATTGATGTTATAGGCGGTTCAACGAAAACAAACATTGAGGGAGTTTTTGCAGTTGGTGATTGTGCCGATAAAACATATCGCCAGGCTGTTACTGCAGCAGGAAGTGGTTGTATGGGTGCTTTAGATGCCGAGCGTTATTTAGCCTCATCGGGGAAACATTAACGTTTATTATAAGCTATTTTTAACTATTTTGCACGTAATTTGTTTTTTACCATTGACTATGATTTTTTACAGACTAACATATTTTATTTTCTTATTATTTATTTCGGTCAATTGCATTTCACAAACTTTTTCTAGTCAGGTTCCTCAGTTAAAGCGCTATACTGTAGCTGAAATTGTTGATCCGGATTATGGAATTATTAGATATAATAAATTGGTTCCAATGATGGGCGGAGATTCTATTCGTTATACCAAAGATGGCTATAATGCTCAGGGTTGGCAGGAGGATTTTTATGTAAGCGGAAAACTATTACACAAAGGTTTTTATGCGGACGGATTCATCAAAGTTTTTAAAAATTATTATGAAAACGGACAAATTGAACGTTCCTTCTCAAGTTCTGATTTGAAGCACGCTAAATTGGAGATTTTTTATGATGACGGTAAGATCAGATCTAATATTGCGTATTATGAAGGAAATCCTCAAAATCAATATGATTTTTTTAGAAATGGTTCTCCGGAATATGTCGAAGAAAATGATAAAAATATAGAATTCTTGTTTAAGAGAAATTCCTACTATGAAAATGGTTTACCAGAATCCATGTTTGAATTGGTAGATAAAAAAACAAAAAAATACATTAAGAAAGAGTTCTATCCTAACGGTCGTGTTAAAGAAGAAGGATCCATGATGTTTAGGAAAGAACTTGGTGATTATCAAAAGGAAGGTACGTGGACTTCCTATGATGAGAAAGGAAATGCTACCAAAACCGAAAAGTTTCATAACGGAGAGAAAGAGTAATCTCTTGCCTTAATTTTTAATTTAAGGATGTATGTTAAGCCATAAAAATAATACACTTGCATTTCTACTGATATTTTTCATAAATACAAACTCAATGTCTTCACAAAATTCTTTGTCAAAACTGGAAGGATCATGGTATGTGAATATGAGTAATTTTAAAATGTGGTTAACTGGCTCAAAGGTTAATCCCAAATTTAATTATACCATTCAAACTAAAGGCAATATTGTCGGACTGAAGGATGTTGTTTCTTATCGTCATAATAAAAGAGAAAAAACGATACAAGGTTTTGATACACCTTTGAATAATGAGGCAACGAGTTTTAGCTGGAGAGGTAATGGATTCCTGTTTTTATTTAAAAGTAAGTGGGAAATTGTGTATCAAAATGATGTGTGGAAGGTGATTCATTTTGAAAAAACCTTAGTTACTGACGAAGGATATGACGTGATCTCCAGATTAAAAAACATGGATGAAAAGTCACTGACCGAAATCAGACAGAAGTTAACAGAATTAGGAATTCATAAAGAATTAACGGTCATTCAGCAGCAATAATTCTAACGGTTTTTATTTATTTTTTTGCAATCGGGAAAGATCACAATATCACAAAGGTCAGGAAGATCCTCGATGTGTCCGTCTTTATCTTCCGCCTTCAAATTAGTTAAACAAATCTTTGTAGCCTCTTTCTTTTTCTTTGTTAAAAAATCAATTGTCTTTTTGGGAAAAGTATTTCCCTGCACAGGCGCCTGGTATGATGTTTTGCCATCTTTATAAAAAATTGAAAAAGATTTGATGGCTTGTTCATGAGGATTGCCATAATGGTCGAAGGCAATGACTTTAAATTCAGTATCATCAAAAGCCGCTTTAACAAATAGTTTTTCCTTTTTTACTTTAATGGATTTAACTTCATTTGCAACCTGAGAATATGATGTGGAAGCAAAAGAAATAAAAAATAAAAAAGTTCCTTTTAGTAATTGTTTTTTCAATTAGTAGTATTTAATTGTTGTTCAATCAAATGGATAGCATCTGTAACACTTACGCTCGGGTCTTTTACTTTTTGTAATTTTGATAGTGCCTGGGTCAGTGTTGTTTTGTCAATTTCAGTTTCCATTTCCTGTATAACGGTGAAGGCTTCAAAAGATACTAGAAAATCAGATGAACAAATCAAATCAATAAAAAACAGGTAATCCTTACTGAAATCTAATCCGGTTTCCCAACAAGAAGCTACGATTAAGGCTTTATGATCCGGTTTTTTTGTTTTAGTAATGGCATTGATAATAAAAGCCTGAGCTTGATTCTCTTTTAGTTGAATTAATGCTTCATCCTTTTCTTCTCTTGTAGATCGGGAACTAATTAATACAGTTACAAGGTCAGCATTATTAACGTCTTTTTTCGACATGCCTTCAGAACCAATAATAATGGTAGAATATTCTTTTTCGTCAAATAGTTTTTTTGGATCTATTTCAGGAACAATGTCTCCCATTAATTCTTCTGGAAGTTCATCATTTATATCTTTTTCATCAATCATTTTTTATTTTTTTGTCCAGACAAATTTAGGAAATCATTCGGGATGTATTACCGTTTTAATATTTTTTAAAGACTCATCATATCTTTCAGTTTAACAGCCTGACGGCGAGAGATTTCAATTTCCTGTCCACCCTTTAATTTTACCATTAAGCCGCCGTTAAACCAGGTTTCAATACTTTCTACCCAGCTTAAATTAACAATATGTTTACGGCTTGCCCTGAAAAAAGTTTTCTCATCGAGGCGTTCTTCCAGACTATTTAAGCTTCTCAATATCAATGGTCTGAAATTTTCAAAATACACACGCACATAATTTCCTTCACTTTCAAATAAACGGATATTACTCAAACGAACAAACCATGTTTTTTCACCATCTTTTATAAATACCTGATCATTTTCTGTTAAAGGAGTTGTGTTTTCTTTTTTCTCAGAAGTTTCTTTGAGCGTTAATTTTTTGATAGTTTCGGCTAAACGTTCCGGAGAAACTGGCTTTAGCAAATAATCATAAGCATTCACTTCAAATGCTTTAATAGCATATTCATCGTAAGCCGTTACAAAAACCACATCGGGTAGGGCTGATACTTCTTCTATCAATTCAAGGCCTGTCTTGCCAGGCATTTGAATATCAAGAAATATGACATCAGGGTTTAGTTCAGCTATTTTTTCTTTTGCTGATTGAGCATTATTACATTCTGCAATAACTTCAATTTCTTTATGAACTGATAATAGATTTTTTAATTCCTGCCTTGCTAAACGTTCATCGTCAATAATAATTGCTTTCATAGTAGAGTGTTTTTAAGTATTTGCCTTAGTTTTTTATTATAATTGTGCTTATCACATTTCTATTATCGAGGTTTTTTAAGGAAAAAGTTGCCTTACTTCCAAACAACAATTCAAGACGGTTCATGGTATTTTCTACTCCGAATCCTGAATCTGATTTATTACTTAGTTGTAACTGACCTGTATTGATAATTTCAATGGTAGAGGTATTGTCTGTTTTTTTTGAATTAATGGAAATTGCTCCTCCTTCCGGAATTTTACTGATCCCATGTTTGATACCGTTTTCTACCAGTGTTTGTATCATCATAGGTGGAACATTTAAATTTAATGTATTTGGATCAATGTCAAACAAAAAATACAATCTTTCTTCAAAACGAATATGTTCAAGCTCAAGGTAATCTTTCACCAACACTAATTCTTCTTCCAGGGTAATGTACTTGTTTTTGTGCATCATTAATGTATTTCTCAGAATATTTGATAGTTGGGTAATAGCAATCTTAGCTTTCTTTGGATCTTCATCTACCAATGCACGGATGCTATTCATGCTATTAAACATAAAATGCGGATTTAACTGTGATTTCAATTTATTTAGTTCTACTTCCTTTGTATTTGCTTCCAATTTTAAATTCTGAATTTCAGTTTTTTTATAATTATCAAAAAAATGAAAACCAAAATAAATGAGAGACCAAAAAACGAAAATGACCGTAAGGCTTAAAATATTAGATATAGCAGCCACCACATCAATTTTATAGGTAATAATGCCTAATCCTTTAGCTATACCGATAGTTAAAGCAAAAAACAGAAAACCATTTATAAAACCGGAAATAACAACGATGGGTATCTGGTAATATATATTATAACGTAATACATTTAACTTGAGAATAAAATATCTGAAAAGATGAGTGATGGTGATACCAACAGGAAGCCAAATTAGATAGTTTAAAATGTCTTTTACGTTAGTACTATAACTGAGTTTGAAAAAAAATAAATTCAGAGCGGCAAAAAAAGTCCAACCTCCGATCTGGCATGTCCAGTAAATATTTTGTTTTCTATTCATTTTAATTAATTCCTAACCATGCTTTTCTGGCTACTAATTGCTGTTCTGTTGCTTTTTCATTAACCTCTATAATATCAGTTTCAGTAACTTTTACCGGTTTTACTTTTGCTTTCAGCTCTTTAATGGTTTCATTACCTTTTTTATCTTTTCTTAAAACTTCAATAACCAGTTTATCTCCGTTTTTAGCATTTTGCAAATATCCTCCTAAAACCTCTTTCATGTTATCCAGGGTTAACTTCCGGTTATTAAAAGTTACAATCTCATCACCTTCTTTAAATTTTAGTTTTTTTCCGAATTCATCTAATTTATCGATGTTTACAACCACCAAATGGTTGGTAGTAGGATTATAACCAACTGAAATACCTCCCAGGGTTATTTTTTCTTCTACTCTTTTTTCGATATAATTTAATCCAACCATGGCAAACGTTTCTTTAAAAGGCAATGGCTTTGGTCCTGCAACATAATTATCTAAAAAATAGCGTACTTCTTTATAGGTTAGCTTTTCAATATCTGTAAACAAATCATCATCATTAAAAGAAGTTGTTTTTCCATACTTTTTTGAAAGATCTTTCATGAGTTCCTGTGTACCATAATTTCCATTACTGTAATACCGCAACATAATATCAAGTGACATTCCGATTAACGCGCCTTTTTCATAAACATTATTATACTGTTTTTTGTATTTATCTAGCGCATATTTACTCATAACAGTAAAAGGAAGGGTATCATTATAATTTTCACGAGCATTTTGCATCTTGGAAACCATAACTTCAAAAAAGGCATCAAATTCAATCAGGCCCGTTTTCACCTGCATGTGGTGCGCTGCATATTCAGTTAAGCCTTCATACAACCAAAGGTGTTTACTCATGGTGGGATTATTGAAATCAAATTCCCCTATTTCTTTTGAGTGAATATTTAATGGTGTAACAATATGAAAAAACTCATGGGCAGCAACATCGCGTACTTCCTGTGCAATTGCGAGTGTATCTGCTTCAGGCAAAAAATAAAAAGAAGAATAAGAATGTTCCAATGCCCCTGATGAACCACTTAATGACATTTTATCAGTAAAATAAAATAAGAATGCATATTTTTCTATGGGGAGTTCGCCACCTAAGTATTCAGCCTGTGCAAATAATAATTCCTGAATGTTTCGGGCTATAAATTCAGAAGTAATAACCTTATTAGGAGAAAATACAGAAATCAATACTTGTGATTTTCCAATTTGAATGGTTGCAGTATCGGGCTGCGTATACATAATAGGAGAATCAATAAGGTCGTGATAGTTGTAAATGGAAAGAACATCTTTAGTATTACCACTCTTTAAATCTGTCATGCTGGTAGAAGCATAAAACCCCTTGGGTTTAGTGACTTCCAAAATAAACTTGGATTCTATTTTGTTTTTAAAATATCCAAAGAAACAATGTGTATTTAAACAAAAATTTTTTCCTTCTTCGATATTAGAACCTCCCGGTTCAAAAACAACTTTTTCTTTAATATCGGTATCCCATGTATCTTCTACGTCATAACTGATCTCTTTAATAGCATTGGCAGGAGACAATTTGTAGGAATTTTTATCCAATACTTCAATTTTAATAGTTTGTCCGTTTTTGCCGTCTACTTTAAAGTTGGATACAAACCTTCCGAAGTCGTAAACATCATAGGTTCCTGGTACCATAGAAGGAAACATAAAAACAGTTTCGTTTTCGGTAATATCCGGCGGCGTTAATTTAATTGTCAGTTTATCATTTTTTACTGTTGTTAAATCAACATAGTAATGGTAATCTCCATCAGCTAAGGCTGTGATACAAAAAAATAATGATGAAATAGAAAAAAGAATTTTTTTCATAAATGAGGTTGTTTAACGGATTAAAAGTTTCCAGTTAGAAAGTTTGTACTTTTTGAATAAAATAAAAAAGCAAATAGAGGCTAAAAGAATCCATACTAAAAATTCCGACCCTGGATTTTCAACTGTGGTATAAAAAATGGAATCAGTTTGGAGAACTGAATTTTTTGAACACACCAATAGGCTAGAGAATAAATTGTTAGCACAATGGATTCCTAAAGCTAATTCAGATCCCTGATCTAACAAGGTAAGTGTTGCTAAAAATGCACCAAAAAAAATGTAATACGGCATCATGATCATTAAACCATGGGCTTTCGCTTCAGGATTAGAAGCATGCATGAGTCCAAACAAAACTGATGTAATAATCAGAGGAATGATCCCGTTTTTAAATAATAAAGCAAGGCCCTGCATAAGATAACCTCTGAAGAGTAGTTCTTCTGTTGCAGTTTGAATGGGAATAAAAATAACTGTAACAATCAATAAGATGAAAAATTGACTGGGATTAAAACGAATTTCAATATCCTTTGGAGATAAAAAATAAGTGGCAATTGTTAGAACAGTTATTAACGTACCCCAAAGTGCAAAAGAAAAAAAGTAGCGATTCCATCGAATTTTTTCAAAACCTGTTATGATGGAGGTAAGTGTTTTTTGTTGAATGAATTTGATGGCCAACCACAAAAATAATAGTGTAAAAACAAACATACCCATCATTAAAGCAAGAAGTAGAGATTTATTAATACCAACGACCTCCGGGTTAAATAACATATTCGGATTCTTTGTTATTTCTGTCATGCTCACGCCATTATTTAAAGCAGCGGTCAATAATGGAACCATCATCACTAACTGAAAAGACAAGTAACCTAAAAAAGCAGCGACAATTCCCATCAAATAGCGCCAGAAATCATTTTTACCAGTTACATAACCTTTTAATAAAAAAAGATTACTAAAAGGGAAAGGATTAACATTCTTCAACGTGGTTATATTCGTTTGTTCCATACTATACAAAAATATCATTTTTGCAGAGTTTTAGCCATTTTATACATAAAAGGTTTATTCCTTCCTCAGTCGGTTTTTTTTAGTCTCCATCATTCAGCAAAAATGATATGAATCACTAATATAGCTCAGGGTCTGAAACAGATTATAAGTTACATTTGCAATCATGAAATCTATTAAATTCTTTTTCGCTTTTTTAATCTTTGGACTTGGGTTATGCTCGTGTAGCGATAATAAGAAGCAAGAAAATCGATTAAAAGAACCTTCTACTGTGGAAGAATTGGGAGAATTGTTATTTTTCGATTCTATTTTGTCCCGTGATGGTCAGATTAGTTGTGCTTCCTGTCACAAACCACAATTTGCTTTTGCTGATAATGTTCCTTTTAGTTTTGGTGTGGATAGCGCCAAAGGTGGACGAAATACGCCAAGCTCCATGAACATGTCTGCACGAAATTTCTTTTTTCATGACGGGCGAAGCGAATCCCTGGAAGACCAGGCTGGTGGGCCGATGGAAAATCCAGTGGAAATGGATATTCCATTATCTGTTATTGTGCGTAAATTAAATAGTCATAAACAATACAGATCGTTTTTCATCAAAGTTTTTGGTACACCCGCCAATAAACAAAATCTTGTGGAGGCAATTTCTGCTTTTGAGCGCACTCTGGAGACTAATCAATCCGTTTTTGATTTATATAATAACAGAACAGATACTTTATCGTTTTCACTCTCCGCTCAACGGGGCCAGGTTATTTTTAATGAGAAAGGAAAGTGTTTTGATTGCCATTTTGGCCCTGATTTCACTAATGATGATTTTAAAAATATTGGCTTATTTAATGGAAAAGATTTAAATGACAGTGGCCGTTATATTATCAGCAGCGATCCTAAGGACATTGGAAGCTTTAAAGTTCCCGGATTAAGAAATGTAGAGATCACTAAACCATACATGCATAATGGAATGTTTAAAACCTTAAGGGAGGTGATTGATTATTATAATGAACCGGATAAAGTGGTTTCTAATTCCGTTAACCGTGATTCAACAATGGCTAAACCTTTGGGATTAACGGAACAAGAGAAAATAGACCTGGAAGCTTTTTTAATGTCTTTAACAGATAAGCGGTTTATGAAGTAGTTGTTCTGGGCTCCTCTCGAACTGACAATAGCAAAAAACATTTCTTTCAGTACCAGGTCAAAAATATCGAAGTATCATTTACATTCTTCATTGCGGGCATTACGAAATCTCATATTGTTTTTATTAATTTTTAATTTAGAATTACTTCGCACCTTTATTAATAACGATAATTTGGTTTGAGATAAACTTGCGTGAAGGATTGAAGTGAAAATCCTTTTGCGCTTAATGAGAGAACTGAGGCTCTCGAAGTTCAGTAGTGCAGCAAAAGATTGAAACGTAAAGCCTGACCGCTTTTCGCAGGCACGCCTAACTTAAATCACTGCTTTCCTATTCAAGAAAAACTGAATGACAAAAGCAAAGAACATCACCAATAAGCAGCCAATCACATTTAACCATAAAAATGCCGTTAAGTCTGTTATCCAGGCGTATACTATAAATGCTTCGGCAATTAAAGCAGCATAAAAGACAGCCGTACCGTTTATTTTTTTCATATAGAAAGCCACTAAGAAAATCCCGAGGATCGTGCCGTAAAATAAAGAACCCAAAATATTGACAGCCTCAATTAAATTACCAACCCGGCTTGCATAAAACGCCACCACAATACAAAATAGCCCCCAGATCACCGTAGTCCAGCGCGAGACGGATAAATAACTTTTGTCACTTGATTCTTTTTTGTACAGACGTTTATAGAAATCAACAACCGTGGTGGAAGCCAACGAATTTAAACCACTGGCCATAGAACCCATAGAGGCGAGAAAAATAATGGCAATCAATAAACCAATCACGCCGACAGGTAATTCCCTTGTTATAAAGCTCAAGAAAATATAATTGGTATCATTTGTATCGGCTGTTGGATTGTTTTTCTGCATTAAAGCCGTTACTTCTTTTCGGATAGCATTACTTTTTTTATCCGCTGCCTTTACTTTAATTCGTGCTTCATCAATGGAAGTTGCATTGTTGCGATGAATCGCATCCACCAAATGATTGACTTCTGTCTGTTTTTCATTATGGGCAATGACGTAAGCTTGTTCCAGTTTTTTATAGTCTTCTTTATAGACGCTTTTCTCAATATGGGAGATCTCTACTTTATTAAAAAAGACAGGGGACGGATGGAACTGGTAAAATGTAAATACTAAAACACCGATCAGTAAAATTAAAAACTGCATAGGTATTTTAATCAATCCATTCATCACCAAGCCCAGTCGGCTTTGCGCCACTGATTTACCTGTTAAGTACCGACCCACCTGTGACTGATCGGTCCCGAAATAAGACAGCTGTAAAAAGAAACCTCCAATAATTCCCGACCAGAGATTGTACCGGTTGTTCAAATCAAACTTGGTATCAATGACATTTAATTTATCCATTTTGCCGGCAATGTGTAGGGCATCCGTAAAACTCACATTTTGTGGCAACATATTAATAACAACAAACGCTGCTAAAAATAAACCTGCAAAAATTACGCACATTTGAAATAGTTGCGTGTATGAAACTGTTTTTGCTCCACCATACACCGTGTAACCAATAACAATCAATCCATTAAGGACTATCGTATAGTTCACATCAATATTTAAAATGGTAGATAAAATAATAGCAGGCGCATAAATCGTTATACCTGTAGAAAGTCCGCGCTGCAATAAGAACAAGAATGCGGTCAGCGTACGGGTTTTATTGTCAAAACGTTTTTCTAAAAATTCGTAGGCGGTAAATACACTTAACTTATGAAAGATTGGAATAAAAGTGATACATAAAACAACCATGGCCAATGGTAAACCAAAATAAAACTGCACGAAGCGCAAACCATCTGTATATCCTTGTCCCGGCGCAGAAAGAAACGTAATGGCGCTGGCTTGTGTTGCCATAACCGATAAACCCACATGATACCAGGGCATTTTTCGATCTGCTAATAAATACCCTTCAATATTTTGAGTGCCACGGCTTTTCCATAAACCGTAACCGATAATAGATAAGAGTGTCACGCATAATATGATCCAGTCGATTAAGCTCATTTAAAATGTTGAGTAAAGATGTAAAGTGATATAATGACCACCACTAACACACCAATAACCAATGCATACACATTAGTCCACGATCCAAGTATTGGTGATTTTTCTTCTTCTTCGGTTTTCATTTTTTGATTGGCAAAGGAATTAATTGAATTGACCAGCTCTCCACGATTTTATTATTTGTTTTCGCTATTATTTATTTTCAGGTAAACTCAATAAATTCACAAACATCCTATATGCACCAGGAATACCGGCCGGTAACTCCCTAAAGAAAACCAATCCCGTGTATACAAAATTTCCTTTACCATGTTTGGCTATAATTAAGCTACCATCACTTGGCTTTTCGTTAGGATCATTCATCGTAAAAATAGTTTCATACTGTTTATCCATTTCAGTTGCGAAATAAATTCCGCGTTCCTGAATCCAGCCATCAAAATCTTTTTGAGTGATTTGGTTTGGAAATATTAAAGCAGAATGTTTTTCGTTATTGAACTTAATCTCTGCTTTTTCGTTAGTGACACGATCTCGCGAAATGGTAAACGGGTAGGGACCAATATTTGCTTTGACAGGCCCTATGCGGTTATTGGTATTATATTGAACGATTAAGTTACCGCCGTTTTTTACATACTCCATTAATTTTGTGTAATGCACCTGTAAGCGATCATTGGTATTATAAGCACGGATGCCGGAAACAATGGCTTTGTATTTAGATAAATTTTCGTTGCTTAATAATTCATCTGTCAGTATTGTAACATTATAACCAACCTGTTTTAATGCGGCGGGTACATCATCTCCTGCTCCCGGAATGTAACCAATGTTAGTTCCTGTTTTCTTCAAATCAATATTAACCAATCCTGCTTCTGCATCACTTAAAATAAACTGATAAGGGATATGATCGTAATCAATGCGCTTAATGCTTTTGTTGTAGGTGACATTGTTGACGATAATTGAAGCTTCCAGTTTTCCATCAGTTGCGTTTTTATCAGCTATGATGCTTGCTTCAATAATAGCTTCGTCGCCTTTGTTGGTTAATTTAAATTCAGGGTTTTTAAGGGTAATATTCCAGCCTGGACTTCCTTTTAGTTCTACTTTTCCTGTAGTGTTTGCGGCATTGGCTTTTACTGTTAATAGAACAGTTCTTGCTGTTGCATCGGTAAACACAAATACTTTTTCTGGAATGTTAATGGTTGCAGGAGGTAGGATTTCGAAGGGTCGATAAATTTCTCCTTTTACAGGATCCGTATATTTATATACCAGCGCACGTTCAATTTTTAAATTCAAATCTAAAATAGAAATATTGAATACGATTTTAGTGGAAGATTCGTTTTCAGGACGACCAATTAATGCCGGGTTTGTAACAGCATATAAACCAATATTATGTTTCTGATTTAACCAATATGGATTCGACAATGCTAATAAACTTGAAATTTTTTCTTTACGCTTGAATGTATATAATTCATTTGCTTTTAATGAAAGTGCTGTTGTTGTATCGCTATGTAGATAAGTAACACTGTTTAATTTAATGGTATTACTATTTCTGTTTACAATTTGAGCTGTTACCACAGCATCCTGTCCTGCAATACCAATGTAATCGGCAGCGGAAGCTTCAAGCCATAAACCGGAACAAGCCAGTAACAGTGTTTCTGCTTCTTTTAATTTTTGCTGTTTCCAATAGTTCAGGTTTGTATTGTTTTCATCTAAAGTTTGTATTTGCTTATAGATAGTAACTAACTCAGGCACAGAATTTTCAGGCGACTGTGGATTGAATTTTTTGATGCAGTCATCGATCAGTTTTTGGATTTTTTCCTGTCCCTTAAATTTTGTCCAGGTTGTGTTGATGCCATCAAACAAATCTGTTTTAGCGCTGTCACCTTTTAATACTTTAAAATACTCAAGGTTTGCTCCGCGTTGTTTTGCAGAACCAAAGCCCTGACTTTTATGATTAGAGCGACTGTCAGCAGCAATCTCGCCATAACTTTTACCTAATAAAGGATTAAACACACCAACATCAATTTTCAGCTGATCCGGTGCAGTAGTATTGGTCGTTCCAAAATTAAAAGTATTCCATAAAATGCGTTTCGCCTGCCAAACCTGCACCGCTTTTAATTGTTCAGGAAACCGTTTTGGGTCGGCAGCCGCATCAAAAGCTTCAACGGCTAAAATAGCGGAGGCTGTATGATGACCGTGACCTCCCTCACCTGTTGTTGGAAAACGACAAATAATCACATCAGGTTTAAATCTTCTGATCGTTAAAACCACATCCGCTAAAATGCTGTCTTTGTTCCAGAATGTAAATGTTTCTTCCGGGTTTTTAGAAAAACCAAAGTCATTAGCACGTGTAAAAAATTGCTCTGCGCCATCCACTCTCCTTGCCGCTAATAACTCTTGTGTACGGATTAATCCCAGTGCTTCACCTTGTTCTTTTCCAATTAAGTTTTGCCCGCCATCACCTCGTGTTAAAGATAAATAGCCTGTCCGCATTTTTTTTTCGTTTGCCAGATAAGCCAGTAAACGGGTATTTTCGTCATCGGGATGTGCGGCTACATAAAGAACGCTACCAACAACATTTAACTTTTTCAGACCGTGTACTATTTCTGCAGAATTTAAGGAAACTGACGTTTGGGCATTTTGAGTTAAAAATCCGGATAGTGGAATAACAAGTAACAGGAGGTGTTTTTTCATAGGGAATTGCTTGGTACAAGATTTTGAAGGTACTGATTAGAGTATATTAAAATAGTTATAGAATGTTAAATTGAATGTTTATTCAAGACGAATTTAATCCTATTTTTGTTTTAGATAATGAGCAAGGCTTTTAATATGAATGAGTATGTGGATGGGATTCTTTCATCCAATATTACCTATGTGAGCAAAGCCATCACGTTAGTTGAATCAACGAAAGAGGAGCACCAGGATCAGGCCCAGCAAATTATCGATGCCATAATTAAGAAGAGTGGTCATTCTTTCCGATTAGGAATAACAGGCGTTCCCGGAGTAGGGAAGAGCACCTTTATAGAGAGTTTCGGATTGGAAGTGATTAATCGCGGGCATAAACTCGCGGTATTGGCCGTTGATCCAAGTAGCCAATTAAGCAAAGGAAGTATTTTGGGCGATAAGACCAGGATGGAACAATTATCCGTCCATCCGAAAGCATTTATTCGCCCATCACCGAGCTCTGGAAGTTTAGGTGGTGTTGCCCGTAAAACCAAAGAAAGCATTATTATTTGTGAAGCAGCCGGTTATGATTATGTGTTGATTGAAACAGTTGGAGTAGGGCAAAGTGAAACGGCTGTTCATGGCTTAACGGATTTCTTTTTATTGTTGATGTTGGCCGGTGCCGGCGATGAACTACAGGGAATTAAACGAGGAATCATGGAAATGGCTGATGGAATGGTCATTACCAAAGCTGATGGCACCAATATCGATAAAGCTAAATTGGCACGGGGAGAATACGCACGCGCCCTGCATTTATTTCCACCTACCGAAAGCAAGTGGATCCCTGAAGTACTCACTTGTTCTAGCACTGAAAACAGAGGCATCTCGGAAGTATATGATATGATCGAGAAATATCAGCGTCATACTAAATTAAATCATTTTTTTGAAGCAAAAAGAATCAGTCAAACCAAGCAATGGTTGCATCAAACGATCAACGATACCCTGATTGAACGCTTTTATGCAAACCCGAAAATTCAACAGGAAATTTTAAAGATAGAAATGCAATTGGAGCGAGATCAGGTCAATCCACACAAGGCCGCTATGGATCTCTTTAAGAAGATTTAATTAAAAATTTTGTTTAGCGGGAGTGTTTATCATACTAAATGGGCTACAAACTCGCCTACCGATTCGTTGGTCACGATTAGAAGGTTGGAAAATCCTCGTGTTCTTGAATGCCCATTGAGCCAACCTGACATAGAGTGATGTTCTCCCACTAAAACAAAATTACTTGTGATGGATATTTCACCATCTTAAAATAAAATTAAGGGCAGGATCAGTCAAATTCATTATACCATTTTTAGAATAAATTGTATGAATCTGCATTTCTTTTTGATTGACCTCTCTCAAGTGTCGGCTTCTTTCAGTATTTTTAAACCGAACAAAACCAAAAATAGTCGTTGCAAAAAAAAACAATCATAGTTTCAGTGATCAACGATCTGGTGACGGATCAAAGAGTAGCACGTACCTGTTCGGTTTTATTTGATTTGAATTACAAAGTATTATTGGTGGGCAGGGAACAAAAGACTTCGAAACCACTTGAGAAAAGAGATTACGATTGCAAGCGAATGAAGCTGCTATTTGAGCAAGGTCCAATCTTTTATGTCTTCTTCAATATCCGTTTATTTTGTATGTTATTGTTTACAAAAGCGGATGTTTTGCTGGCTAATGACCTGGATACTTTAATGCCTAACTATCTAATTTCTAAATTAAAAGGAATTCCGTTAGTTTACGACAGCCATGAAATTTTTTGTGAGGTGCCGGAGTTACAGACGAACCCTTCCAAAAAACGCATTTGGGAAAACCTTGAATCCTGGATAGTTCCAAAACTAAAATATTGTATTACGGTTAATCACAGTATTGCGGACTATTTTATTAATAAATATAAGGTGCCGTTTATTTTTGTGAGGAATATTCCAAATTATCCTAAGATTGAAAAAGTGAAATCACGGACTGATCTGGATTTACCTATTGGGAAAAAGATTGTTATTCTTCAAGGTGCAGGAATCAATGTCCAGCGCGGTGCAGAAGAATTGGTAGTGGCTTTTCAATACCTGGATGAAACTTACTTTTTATTAATTGTAGGAGGCGGTGATGTAATAAATCAATTAAAAGAAAATGTGGTAAAGCTCTCTTTGCAAAATAAAGTTAAATTCATCGATAAGATTCCAGCTTCACAATTGAAACATTATACTTCTAACTCAAACTTAGGAGTGACGATTGACAAGGATTCTAACATGAATTATCATTTTTCGCTGCCGAACAAAGTGTTTGATTATTTACACGCAGGGATTCCTATTCTGGCAACGCGCCTTCCTGAAATTGAAAAATTAGTTAATGCCTACCATATTGGCACATTTATTGAAAATCACGAGCCTGCACATATTGCAGAAAAAATAAAAGAGTTTTTGAATAGTAAGGAATATCTTGAGTTTAAAAGTAATACAGTGATCGCCGCCATCGAGAATAACTGGCAAACAGAAAAACAAAAATTAATAAAGCTCATTCATGAAATTTCGTAACTGTATATCAGTTTGTTTTATCACGCTATCAACAGTGTGTTTTTCTCAAACAACTTTTTCAAATATAGATACTCTTCTCACTAAAACTTTTCGGGCAGTAAATCAAAAAGATTCGGCCTATTATCTCAATCTCTTAAATCAGTCAGCGGTTTTTAAAATTAAAAATGTGAAAACCAAAGCAGACTCAATGGCAGTTCTTAAATCTTACACAGCTACATTTTTTGAAACGAATGATTTATTGCGTGAACGAGTTGTAACTCCTGAAGTATCAGTTGCGTATTCCGGCTATGAAGCATTTGGAAATGTGGATGTTTTAAATTTTTCAGGTAAACTTCGATTAAAAGTGTCTCTGATATTGAATGATTCATTTTTGATAAAAATGGTTATGGATATTACTGCAGATAAGGGCACTTATTCGATGGATTCCCCTCTGTATGGAATGTTTGTAATGGAAGAAGAGTAAAATTGTTTTTTTCTTTTAATTTGCTTTTTACACATTGTTGAACTCTTCTTTCCTAAGCTTTTGGCTGATCTATTGCAAAAATAATTCTTCTACATTCATTTTATAATTATTCTTTTTTATATTCGAATTTATATTCGAACTAGTTGATCTATTTATGCCTATTCAGAAATTTAAAAGAAGTTACCGAAAAGTAAAATATGTGTTTTACAAAGAAACCCTTGTTGACAAAACTGAGCATTTCTTTACATTTTTAGGCGCGTTTTTTGGAATGGCTATTATCGGATTTATTAACAGTAAATATTTTATCCTTAATGATAATTTATTTTTAATCGGTTCCTTTGGAGCTACTTCAGTTTTAATTTATGGCGCCATAAATAGTCCGCTAGCGCAACCAAGAAATTTAATCGGCGGGCATTTAGTGAGCGCTTTTGTAGGAGTAACTATTTTTAAATTAATTCCAAATGAACTTTGGCTGTCATCCGCATTGTCAGTTTCTCTGTCTATTGTGCTGATGCAAATAACCAAAACTCTACATCCACCGGGTGGCGCCACCGCTTTAATTGCCAATATCGGTAGCGAAAAGATAAAGGCTTTAGGATATATGTATGTCCTGTCGCCTGTATTAACAGGAGTTTTAATTTTATTCGTCATTGCGTTAATTTTCAACAATTTGACTTCCAATAGAAAATACCCCATAAAAAACGATTTCAGAAAAAGAATGTGTTTTATTTTTGGACTAAAACGGAATACCTCTAACTAACTATTTTCGTTCTCCGATCTGTTGCCTCCACATGGCATAATACAATCCTTTTTCGTTTAGCAGGTCAGAATGCATTCCCTGCTCAATAATCTTCCCTTGTTCCAAAACAAATATTTTATCAGCATGCATAATGGTGGATAAACGATGAGCAATTAAAACAGTGATCTGATCTTTTTTAGTAGAAATATCACGTATGGTTTGTGTAATTTCTTCTTCGGTGATCGAATCCAATGCCGACGTCGCTTCGTCAAAAATCAATAAATGAGGATCCCTCAGTAAAGCTCTTGCAATACTCAACCGTTGTTTTTCACCTCCTGAAACTTTAATTCCACCTTCACCAATGGTTGTATAAATTCCATTCTCGGCACGATTTAATAAATTACCGCATGCTGCTTTTCTAAGAACTTCATTTATTTCTTCATCAGTTGCGCCGGGTTTTACAAATAACAAATTGTCCTTGATTGTTCCTGAAAATAATTGTGCATCCTGAGTTACAAATCCTAACTGGTGTCTTAACTCAGTCAAATCAATGTGCCTGGCATTTTTTTCATTATAAAATATGTCTCCCTCTTCAGGAGTATATAATCCAACCAGCATCTTTACAAGGGTTGTCTTTCCACTGCCGGATGGCCCGACAAAGGCAATCGTTTCGCCCGCATTTGCCTGGAAAGAAATATCTTTCACAGCATACGAATTGGCAGTTTGATGTTTAAAGGAAATGTTTGAAAATCTTAAATTATTAATAGCTCCAATAGTTTGTGGCTTATCAGGTTTAGCTTCACTTTTAGAGTTCATGAGTTTATCAAAATTCTCCATAGAAGCTCTTGTTTCATTATAGGTAGAAATGACATTCCCCAACTCCTGCAAAGGATTAAATAAAAAGAACGAGAAAAACATGAGCGTGATCAGATCTCCGGGTTTAATAATTTCATGAAAAAGGAAAAGATACAAAGCAAACACTAGAGCTGTTCTCATAAAATGAACGGTTGTTCCTTGAATAAAACTTAGGCTTCGAATGAACCGCACTTTTTTTAATTCGAGCCCTAAAATCTTAATAGTGGTTGTGTTTAAACGATTTACTTCCTGTTCGGTTAAACCCAGACTTTTTACCAGTTCAATGTTCCGGAGTGATTCAGTAGTTGCACCTGCTAAAGCAGTGGTTTCGCCTAGGATCTCTTTAGATACTTTTTTGATTTTCTTACCTAAAAACGAACTGATGAGTGCAATCACCGGAACCGTTGCTAAAAAAATCGGACCTAACAACCAATGTATATTCACGGCATAAATCACGACAAAAGTAATACCTACCAACGACTGAAAAATCATCGAAATTGAAAACGTAATAAATCGTTCACAATCTATTTTTACTTTTTGTAATTTACCCAAAGTTTCGCCACTTCGCTGATCTTCAAAATCCTGGTATGGCAATTGAAGTGCTTTTTGGATGCCATCGGTATACATTTGAGCTCCAACTCGTTGAATAATAATGTTTGTAAAATAATCCTGGAAATTTTTTGCAATTCTGGACATCATGGCTGCTCCCATTGATAATCCCAGGAAACCAACCAGTACTTTTAGGAATGTAGTATAATCCTTATGGAAATTTGGTAATCCAACCCCGCATTGGTTTAATAGTTTACCGGTGATAATGGAGTCGCATAACGAAAAACATTGATTAATAGCTGCCAGGAAAAGTGCCAAAAAAAGCAATGATTTATGGGATTTTATATAGGTATATAATATTTTCATAGAGAATTTTTGATGAAATGAATTCCAAAATTACGACTAATGTGTTTATTTTGTCAATTAATAATGGATAGTGAATAACTATTTAGTTTAGCTGTTTTTTATACTAAATCTGCCGGTAAATTTAAGCCATGAGTTTTGGCATATGTTCACTTAGCATAGTTCCTTGCAGGAAAGAACCATCAGGTACCAGTGAAATGGTGACCCAATTATTATTTGGGGAAACTTATACCATTGTTGAAGATGGTGAAGATTGGTTAAAAATTACAACCAACTATGATAATTACCCTTGTTGGTTAAATGCTAAACAGCATACACCCATCTCAGAATCAGAATATAAATCTTTAACGATTGAAACTTTAAGTTCAGAACTGGTGCAGGTGATCAGCGAAACTGAGCATAATAAAGTTTTTCCAATTACCGTGGGTGCTACTTTACCTAATTTTAAAAACGGAAAATTAAAAATCGGTAGTTCTGAATTTTTATTTGAAGGCCATGTTAATGATGGTTCTATTAAAAAGACAGTAAAAGATCTAAAGGAAACAGCTTATCTTTTTTTAAACGCTCCGTATTTATGGGGTGGACGTAGTCCATTTGGAATCGATTGTTCAGGATTTATGCAGGTGGTTTATAAATTAAATGGATATCAATTGCCCCGAGATGCTAGTCAGCAGGTAGAATTAGGAACACCTTTAAGTTTTGTTGAAGAAGCAGAGGCGGGCGACCTCGCCTTTTTTGATAATGAAGAGGGGAACATTGTGCATGTCGGAATGATTCTGGAAAACCAGCAAATCATTCATGCCAGCGGTTGTGTGCGCATAGACAAATTTGATCATTATGGTATTTTTCATTCCGATAATAAAAAATACTCACACATGCTCAGGGTCATTAAAAAAATCATTTAATTTTATTAATTTTACAACTTAAATAGTAATCCGAAATAATAGTAGTATGAAAGATATATTCGAGAAAATTGAAAAAAACATGGGGCCGATTGGTGAGCATTCAAAAGCATCACACGGTTATTTTACATTTCCAAAATTAGAGGGAGACGTTTCTCCTCATATGGGATTTAGAGGGAAAAAATTATTGAACTGGAGTTTAAATAACTATTTAGGATTAGCTAATCATCCTGAAGTTAGACAGGCTGATACGGAAGGAGCTCAAAAATTTGGTTTGGCTTTACCTATGGGTGCGCGTATGATGAGTGGAAACTCTGATCTTCATGAAGAATTAGAAAAAGGCTTATCAAAATTATCACAAAAAGAAGATACTATTCTTTGTAATTTCGGATACCAGGCAATGGTTTCTGCTATCGATGCTTTGGTTGACAGACATGATGTAATTGTTTATGATGCGGAAAGCCATGCTTGTATTTTAGACGGTGTGCGTTTGCATATGGGAAAGCGTTTTGTTTTTAAGCACAATGATGTAGAAGATTGTGAAAAGCAATTAGAGCGCGCTAAGCGATTAGCTGATCAAACTGGTGGTGGTATTTTGGTGATTACGGAAGGTGTGTTTGGGATGCGTGGAGATCAGGGAAAATTAAAGGAGATTGTTGAATTAAAGAAAAAGTTCACATTCCGTTTATTTGTGGATGATGCCCATGGAGTTGGTACGTTAGGTCCAAACGGTGGAGGAACAGGTGAACAACAAGGTTGCCAGGATGGAATCGATATTTACTTTGGAACTTTCGCAAAATCATTTGCTTTAATAGGTGGGTATATCAGTTCTACAAAACAGGTAGTAACGTTTTTAAGATATAACATGCGGTCCCAGATCTTTGCTAAATCTTTACCAATGCCATTGGTTTACGGATTATTGAAGCGTTTAGAATTAATCAATAAGCATCCTGAATACAGAACCAAATTATGGGAAATATCTTCTGCACTTCAAAAAGGATTGGTAGAGGCAGGTTTTGATATTGGTGTTACTAATACGCCTGTAACTCCTGTTTACATGCGTGGTTCAATACCTGAAGCTACAAATATGGTTATTGACTTACGTGAAAATTTCGGAATTTTCTGTTCGATGGTTGTTTACCCGGTAATTCCAAAAGGAATGATCATTTTACGTTTAATTCCAACAGCTATGCATACATTGGAAGATGTGAAGTTTACGATTGAGAGTTTCTCGAAAATAAAAGATAAGTTATACGGCGGACAATATGTAGCCGATGAGATCCGTGAAGGTTTCTCACAAGCACTATAATTTTTTATCGAAGGCAGAGGCTCTCGAAGCCGGAGAAAAAAATGATACCATACGTTAATATTCATACACACCATCTATCGAAAGAAGATGGTGTGTTTTTGTTTAATAACCGTTTTGGTTTTGATCGGGAATTTTATACTTCTACTTATTTCTCTGTAGGAATTCATCCATGGGACGCCAGAATTGAAGTTAATTGGAATGATTTTGAAAAATTATTGCAGCATGAAAATTGTCTGGCGATAGGGGAATGTGGCTTGGATAAATTAAAAGGGCCGGATCTTAAAATCCAGAAAGACATATTTCTGATTCAACTAGTTCTGGCGGTAAAACATAACAAACCTGTTATCATTCACTGTGTGAAGGCATTTGATGAGTTGATAGATATGTGTGAAAATTACCAGATGAAAATTCCAATAATAATTCATGGATTTAATAAATCAAGTCAGTTAGCGATACAGTTAATTGACCATGGCTTTTTAATTTCTTTGAATCATTCTGTTTTCAGCAAGGGAAATTTTGACTCTAAGGAGATTCCAATGCAAAAAGTGTTTTTGGAAACGGATACACATTCTGATTTGTCAATTGAAAAAATGTATAAGGAAGCGGCTCAATTTTTTAATGTGGAAATAGATAATTTAAAAGAAAAAATTTACCTTAATTTTACAGACATATTTTTAAGAAATGGAAGATAAACATTGGATGCAGCGTACCCGTCTTTTAATAGGCGATACCGGGTTGGATAATTTACAAAAGGCTCATGTGTTGATTGTGGGATTGGGAGGAGTTGGTTCCTATGCGGCAGAAGCTTTATGCCGGACAGGAGTAGGGGAATTAACCATTGTTGATGGCGATGTTGTTGATCCTACTAACCGAAACAGGCAGTTGCAAGCGCTGTCTACAACTCACGGAATGAGTAAAGCGTTACTTATGGAGGAACGAATGCTACAAATCAATCCAAATGTAAAACTCAATGTAATTTCAGAGTTCCAGGATCCTGAAAAAATGATCCAGTTACTTCAAAAGAAATTTGATTATGTAATTGATGCGATTGACAGTATTACCCCTAAAATTCATTTGATAAAAACAGCCATGGAAATGGGACATCAAATTGTTTCATCTATGGGAGCAGGTGGCAAAATGGATCCTACTCAGTTAAAAGTGGTTGATATATCCAAGACGTGCCATTGCCCTATGGCTTATTATTTAAGAAAACGATTAAAAGAGGTAGGTATAAAAAAAGGATTTAAAGCTGTTTTTTCAACGGAGTTACCTGACAAAAAATCCATAATGAAAACGGATGGAACGAACTTCAAAAAGTCCGCCTATGGAACTATCTCTTATATTCCAGCAGTCTTTGGAATGACCTGTGCATCGGTTGTAATAAGAGATCTTACAGAGTGGAAGGAGATCAAATAATCTGTTTAGATAGTTTTAAATCCTGAATTCTTAACAATGAACCGATAATTGAATTTTTGCATAATATTTTGCATTATTTAAATTAATCGTTAAGTTTGTGTTTAGAATAAATCCCCATTTATTTAAAATATAAATTATATAAAGATGAAAAAATTATTACTTAGCGCAACGGCTTGCTTAACAATGGCAATTTCCAGCAATGCTCAACAGATTCAGCCTTGTGGTACTTACCAAGCCCGTGAAACTTATTTGAAAACTGTACCAGGTTATGCTGCCAAATTAAACGCAGCAACTGCCGCTTCAGAAGCTGAATACCAGGCATATCTTCAGAATGCAGCTACATCAAGAACTGTAGATCCAAGTTATACATTCACAGTTCCAGTTGTTTTTCATGTTTTACATTTAGGAGAAAGTGTTGGGTCTGGAATAAACATTACTGACACGAAGTTAATTAATGCTTTGGCACAGGTAAATAGAGATTTCGCCAGAGAAGGTTCGGATACAGCTAGTATTGATAATCTATTTAAGCCAATGTACGTAAATTCACGCATGCATTTTCAATTAGCAAAGAAAGACCCGCAAGGGAACTGTACAAATGGTATTGTTCGCCATTATGATGAAAAAACTAACTGGTCACAGTCAGATTTATTCAATTATAAGTATAGTACTATGGCAGCAAATAGCTGGAATCCATCAAAATATTTAAATATTTATATTGTTAAGAATATTATTGATGATGGTGGATCTATCGGTATTATAGTTGGATATACTCACCTACCGGGCACTTCACCAATTGATCCTGCTGATGCAATTGTTTATAGAAATGATTTTTTAACCGGATTAGATGCGCGTTCTTTGAGTCATGAAATTGGCCATTGGATGGGTTTAGCTCATACATTTGGTGGATCTAACAGTCCTGGTTTTGAATGTGGTAATGATGATATCGCTGATACTCCGGCAACTACCGGTTTCTTTAGTACTTGTCCAAAAAGTGCTAATTATTCATTTATACCATCGGTTACTAATCCAGTAGACAGTTCGGATATTACCCGATTTAGTTTTGGAGTTGCAACCAATACTGCAGGTTTGTTAACATGTAAAACTGATTTAAATTCTTTAACAGGAAATATTATTAAACCTTTGTTAGCAATGACAGCAACAACTGTATCTCCAACTGCGGCAACTATTACTACTGTAGCAGATGGTGTTGCAGGTGGATATTCTGATTTTTCAAAAGTTTACGGTACTGATTATAATACAGGATCAGTAAATACTTTTACTGTTCAAAGTGTTGCATCCTATACTAACAACAATTATGTAAAACTATATTTTGATAAAAATAAAAATGGAGTTTTTACAGATGCAGGTGAAAATATTTATACCTCTCCAGCTGGTTTGTTAGGAACTCAAACTTTTACAGGGTCTTACTCTTTGCCAACAGGAATGTATGGTATCTACAGAATGAGAGTTATTACTGCGAATACCGCTATTACTGGTCCAACAATGATCCCTGCAAGTGGTGAAATTGAAGATTATAATTTTAATATTGGAACGACTCAAACAGGTACGGCAACCCCTAACTATAAAATGGCTACTTGTTCCGATATGAGACCAAATATAGAAAATTTTATGGACTATTCTTCTTGTCCAAAAATGTTTACTCAGGGTCAAACTGATAAAATGAGAGCATCTGCGTTGTCATCCATTTCAGCCAGAGATTCACTATGTGGTGTAGCTAATTTAATTTTCACAGGAATTCTTGATGCTTCCGGAAATCCAACAACTACAAGTCCTTGTGCTCCGATTGCTGACTTTGCAGCTAATAATTTTATTACATGTGCAGGGCAGGCTCTAACATTCAATAGTACGTCTTATAATACATCTTCCCCAATGACTTATTTATGGGAATTTCAAGGTGGATCTCCATCAACATCTACATTAGCAGTTCAGAGCGTTACTTATTCTACTCCTGGTACTTATTCAGTTTCTTTAACGGTTACAACAGCAGATGGTTCATCTTCTAAAATTGCCACTAATTATGTTACTACAATGTGGAATGCAGATAAAATTACTTTGCCATACGTGGAAAATTTTGAAAGTGGTCAGTGGTGGCCTGTAGGATTTAAATTTGTAAATGAAGATAGTGGAACTCCAGGGTGGGAAAAATCTCAATACGGAGCTGGAACATCTTCTGTATCTGCTGTTCTTCCTAATGCTAATTATGTACCAACTAACTTTCCTGGATTTGGTGCTAATGTAGATATCATGGAATTACCTCCTTTTGATTTTACAAATACTACAAATGTTTCCTTGTCATTTGATTATTCCTTCGCAAGAAAAACAGGTGTGGTTGCTGATACATTTAAAGTACAATACAGTTTAGATTGTGGTGGTTCATGGAAAACAATATCTGGGCTTACTGCTACTCAAATGGCGGTTAGCGGTGGAACGGTTAACGCACCTTATATTCCATGGAGTAGTGCAGTGCCAAATACAAAATGGGTTAATAAGTCATTTGTGTTAACTACGCTTGCTAATAAAAGAGATGTTAAATTACGTCTTTGGTTCCAGAATGACATTTCTTCAGGTGAATCACAAAACTTGTATATTGATAATATTAATGTAAATGGTACAGTTGGGGTTGATGAATTTGAAAGTTCTTTAGGTTTATCTATTTACCCAAATCCAACAAGTTCATCTTCTGAACTGGAATTTACTTCGCCCACAAGTTCTAAAGTAGATATTACGGTATATGATGTGACAGGAAGAGTTGTTGAAAAAAATGAAATAAGCGGAATTGCTGGTGTAATGATGAAACACACTATCAATTCTTCAAGCCAATTAAATTCTGGCATTTATTTTATATCAATAAACATTGATGGAAGAAAGTTGACTAAAAAATTGATTATAGAATAATTTCAAATAAAAGTTGAAACGCCCTCCCGGAAACAGGAGGGCGTTTTTTTTTGAATAAATTGGATTGGCGTGCTTTCACAGACTTATGATTCACTAAAAATTGTATCTTTGCCGCTCGATTTAAAACAAGTTTATAAGTAATTTAACATTCTATGAAGTTTTTAAGATTTTACATTTTATACCGTTTACAAATAATAATTGCCCTGATTATTTTAGGAGTCTTGGCACATATGTTTTTAGATCCTGTTACTGCCTGGATTTGTTACAGTTTTGCGCTTATATCTTTAGTTCTTTATTTTATGATGGGAACTATGCGGTTGGTTCAGGAAGCTGTGACAGATGGAGATGTTGAAAAAGCACAATTTTATTTAAATAAAATTAAATTCCCAAGGTTGTTATTTAAGCCAATCCGTTCAGGTTACTATATGTTACAAAGTAATTTATCAATGGCTACTAATGATTTGGATAAAGCTGAAGCCAACATCAGAAAAAGTTTGAAGATCAAGTCCAAAATTACAGGTGATATGGAAGGATCAAATTTGATGCAATTAGGATTTATTGAATTAAAGAAAGGTAATACCAAACAGGCTCGTATTCATTTACTAGAAGCTGTGAAAGCTGGAATACCTGATAAAGATAGTCTTGCTGCCGCGCACCTTCAATTGTGTAACATTGAAGCACAGCGTATGCAATACAGAATTGCTAAACAACACTTTAAAAAAGCAAAGGATCTGAAACCAAAAAATGATGAAATTCTTTCCCAGCTAAAAAGTATGGAGAAGCAGATTAGCAGGATGCCTGGATAATAAAAAAGCTTTCCTTTTTAGGAAAGCTTTTTTATTATTTATAAAATCTCTTTTGGAAAACACATAAAATACTTGGTCACTTTTTTACTAAGCATTTTAATATTGAGTTGGTCAGATGCTTTTGCAACATCTATTAAAGTCCCGTTTTTTTGTAGTATATGAATTTGAAAATGCGAATTGTAGGCGCTATTGTTTACGCTTTCGGTAAATACCAGGTATGATGCTTCTTTTTTAGTGAGCTTATATTTTTTCATTACTTTCTCCAATAATTGAGTTTCCGTTGCCGGAGAAAATTTCTTGTTTTGTAGTTCGATCTTGTATAAATTTCTGTCAATTAAATTGCGGCATAAAAGTGAAAGAACAGCGTCTTTATGAGTCATCCAAACCTTTACAGATGCCATGATATCATAATCATCCAACAACACAAACTGCTCAAGTAATTCGGGTTTTGTAATAAAATCTTTTTTATTGTAATTGTTTTTTAGAAATAACGAAAGTGCAGGTGTCGCAAATAAATCTTCTCCATTTAATGATAATTCTTTGGCACGTTTTAAAATATTAACCAATAATTTTTCGGCACTTAATACGGTTTTATGCAGGTAAACCTGCCAATACATTAAACGGCGAGATATGAGGAAATTTTCAACGCTATAAATTCCTTTTGCTTCCACAACTAAATGGCCGTCTTTTACATTCAGCATTTTAATAATTCGATCGCTGCTAACAACTCCTTCAGATACTCCTGTAAAAAAACTATCCCGGTTCAAATAGTCTAATCGGTCCATGTCTAGTTGACTAGAAACTAATTGGTGCAGAAATTTTTTAGGGTGTTCATTTTTAAATATTTTAATCGCTAAAGTTAATTTGCCTTTGAAAATTTTATTCAGTTCATCCATTAGCATTGTAGAAATATCTTCGTGATGTATTCCTTTTACAATGGTATGTTCCAACGCATGAGAAAAAGGTCCATGACCAATATCATGTAATAAAATGGCAATGATGGCGGCTCTGGATTCATCATCTGATATTTTTATATCTTTTGATTTCAATACCTGTAATGCTTCTGTCATTAAATACATAGCACCAATAGCGTGATGAAAACGCGTATGCAATGCGCCGGGATAAACTAAATTAGTTAAACCCAATTGTTTGATGCGACGCAAACGTTGAAAAACCGGATGATTGATCAAGTCATAAACCAAATCATCGGGTAGGGTTACAAAACCATAAATGGGGTCGTTGATTATTTTTCGTTTGTTAGAGATCATAGATTGAAAGATAAATTTACGGTTTTTAATCTATATCTGCGTGAGCGATGCAAACGGAAATCTTTTTTTAGGAACTAAAAAAAATTGCAGTGACAGCGCAGTGCGGCCACCGAAGCACACGCCCAAAAATTATTTTACTTTTTTCCTCCTCTAAAATACTATCGTAAATACCATTAAATTGATTATTTTTGCGACTCAATTTTAAAGTTCTCTTATGCCAAAAATATCTTCCAAGGCACATGACATGCCTTCTTCACCAATACGTAAATTAGTGCCATTTGCAGAAGCAGCAAAAAAGCGTGGCACTAAAATATATCATTTAAACATTGGTCAGCCCGATATTGAAACTCCTTCATCTTTTTTGAATGCGGTTAAAAGTGCTGATGTAAAAGTGCTTGAATACAGTCACAGTGCCGGAAACGAAAGTTATCGTAAAAAACTTTGTGGTTATTATAAATCCTATAAAATTAATATTGATTCAAACGAAGTAATTATTACCTGTGGTGGTTCAGAAGCAATTGAAATTGCAATGATGACCTGTTTTAATGAAGGGGATGAAGTAATTATTCCTGAGCCATTTTATGCGAATTACAATGGTTTTTCTATGGCTGCGGGCGTAAAAGTAGTTCCGGTAAGAAGTTATATTGAAACTGGTTTTGCTTTGCCTGCCATTAGTGATTTTGAAAAAGTAATTGCTCCTAAAACAAAAGGAATAATGATTTGTAATCCGGGCAACCCCACCGGTTATTTATATACCAAAGCAGAGTTAGAAGCATTACGTGACCTGGTAAAAAAGTATGATCTGTTTTTATTAAGTGATGAAGTTTACCGTGAGTTTTGTTATGATGGAAAAGAATATATTTCAGTCATGCATTTAGAAGGTATTGAGAATAATGTAATTCTACTTGATTCCATATCTAAACGATATAGCGCTTGTGGTGCCCGTATTGGCGCTATGATCAGCAAAAACAAAGATGTAATGTCGGCTGCTATGAAATTTGCGCAAGCTCGTTTATCACCACCAAGCTACGGACAAATAGGAGCAGAGGGAGCATTGGATACACCGCAAGAATATTTTGATGGCGTAAAAACTGAATACATTGCGCGTAGAGATTTTGTAATTGAAGAATTAAATAAAATCGAAGGTGTATTTTGTCCGAAACCAAGCGGGGCTTTTTATTGTATTGCAAGATTACCCATTGATAATTCTGATAAATTCTGTCAATGGTTATTGGAAGAATTCTCTTACGAAGGACAAACTGTAATGATGGCACCAGCCACAGGATTCTATTCAACACCGGGAGCAGGAACCAACGAGGTACGCTTGGCTTATGTATTAAATAAAGAGGATCTTAAAAATGCGATTACATGTTTAAGAGAGGCTTTAAAAATATATCCGGGGAAAACGAATTAGGAATTATATAGGTACTCGGAGAACACAGATTTAGCTGATTACATAAATTAAAACGCTATACTTTAATTAGTATGGCGTTTTTTTTAATAGTATATATCCGTGAAAATCCATTTCATCCGAGTCATCAGTGTTCTATAAAAAATCAATGCCACTCTGACTGTAAATTTCTGCAAATGTCAGTAATTTTTGCGATGGTATGTTTTTGGTACAGACTCATGTAATGAGAAAATTTCCTTTATCAGAATTATTTTCTGTTATAAAATATCCATTCCTATTTCTAATAATCTGTTGGGCAGTTTTTTTTTCAGATCATTATTTTAATCTGGATCTATATAGGTTTGGTGTTTGTCCCAGAACGCTTCCCGGTTTAATTGGAATATTATTTTCTCCTTTTATTCATGGCGATGTCGGACATATTATCAATAATAGTTTGCCTGTTTTTATTTTGAGTTCCATGATATTTTACTTCTATCGGCCTATTGTTTGGCCATCGATTCTTTGGATTTTTTTAACCAGTGGAATTTGGTTATGGGTTGGAGGAAGGAATAGCGATGTAATTCCTAATTACCATTTTGGAGCCAGTACTTTGATTTATGGATTTGCTTCGTTTTTATTTTTTAGTGGGGTTTTCCGGAAGCACAAACAATTAATGATGGTATCTGCCTTTGTGGTATTTATGTACGGAAGCATCACCCATGGTATTTTTCCATTTGATACTCGCGTATCATGGGAAGGACATTTATTTGGAGCTATTTCAGGAATATTAGTGGCATATAGTTATCGTAAGGATGGTCCGCAGCCCATTAAAGTGGAATGGCCCGAAGAAGAACCTGATCTTGAAGCAGAATACAACGAACAGCTGGAAATTGAAAAAAGAATCGAAGAACAAAACAACAAAACTTCTTTTGATCCTTTCAATATAATCTATCATTTTAAGCCTAATAATGATGGTAATTCACATGAATCTAAAGATCAATCTAGCTAAACCGGATTTTTTTAACGAAAAAAATTGAGTATATTTGCCCGAATTTTAACACCGAAAATTCATTCTTATGGCATCAACACTTTTAGCAAACAAATTTGCTCCCGAAGGTTTAACGTATGATGATGT
>JAZKDO010000005.1:0-641101 GCA_040387555.1 Bacteroidota bacterium
AGCGCAGATGGTACTTGGTCTAAAACCTGGGAGAGTATGTCGATGCCAATTTTAAGAAAAACCCTCATTATGTAAATAGTGAGGGTTTTTTGTTTTTAGGGAAATCCTTAACCGAAAGTGGCAGGAGGTTTTGCAGAGGACGCAAAGAGAATAGTTATATTGGAGATGTATCGGAGTGAGAAAGATTATCGAGGAAGCTGCGGAGTTCATTGAGATTTTGTTGACTGGTAATTGTTGTAAAGTTTGAGTAATACTTCCTTTACTTTTTTCTTTTTTTAGAGTCTGAAGTGAATGTGTTGGTAATACATTAGTTTTATCGTTGTTGTGACAAGTGAGTAGGTCGTTAGGAGAACAGGCCAGTAACGTGCTAAAAAGCTCTTTTACTGTATTGGCTTTGCCAAAAATTGGTTTGAGGTTTAAGTTAATCATAACAGATGTCTTCTAATGTTTTGCCTATTGTTTTAAACGCCATTAATAAATTAAATGTTACCCCTATTTTGTGGCGAAGATTTGATATTTGTTTAAGAGTAGGAAAGGGATTTTAAAATAAGGGCATTTAACAAAAGATCATGAATTCCTTTAGTAATAAGAGGAGTAAGTATTAAAAGATCCTGCACTTCACACTCAAAAACAGGAACTATATGGGTAAAAGTTGGAGCACCATATGAAAGAAAATACTATGCGGCTCAAAGAGTATAAAATGATGTAGCAAGAAGATAAAATGCGGATGAAAGAAAATACTTTGCTGTTTCAAGAAAACTTAGTACAGATGGATAAATTACTTTCTGATGATTCTGAGAGTAAGAAAATGTGCTAGAAAACCGTTTAACGGTAGCTGGTACTGTAATTATTGGATTATATTTGGTATATAATTTAGTTTATGAGGAAAAATGTTTTTGCTATAGTATTAATGATTGTGTGTATTAATTTATTTGGTCAAACACCTGGTGATAATGACTCAACATTTAATTCAAAAGACCTGGGATATTTTAACGGAGAGGGAGTTATTAATGGAAACGTTTATGCTAGTTTAATTCAGCCTGATGGAAAAATACTAATTGCCGGCGTGTTTACAGCCTATAACACTTATGGGGGATCAAGCATTGCCAGGATTTTACCAAACGGCCTTATAGATAAAACTTTTTTAGTGAGCGGAGTCTTTTATAATCCCATTTATGCGTTAGCATTACAGCCTGACGGTAAAATATTAATAGGAGGGAGTTTCACCAGCTGTAATGGAACAGCTATAAACAGCTTAGCACGACTTAACAGCGATGGAACACTTGATTTAAGTTTTAATCCCGGAGCCGGCCCCAACTATACAGTAAGCACAATTGCATTACAACCCGATGGTAAAATGATTATTGGAGGTAGATTTACTACATACAACAATATCTCCACAAATTATTTAACCAGAGTAAACTCTAACGGATCTATAGATACATCTTTTCATATCGGGGTTGGACCTAATTCAGTAGTGAATGCAGCAGCTGTACAAAGCGATGGTAAAATTTTAATTGGAGGATACTTTACAACTTATAATGGCGTGTCCTCAAACCGAATTACCCGAATTAATACTAATGGATCGATTGATACAAGTTTTCATGTGGGGACAGGAGCAAATGGTATCGTAAATGCTATCACACTGCAAAATGATGGCAAAATTTTAATTGGCGGAGAATTTATGGGGTATAATAATCTTCCTACGGGTCCACTGACACGCATTAATCCTAATGGTACAAACGATGCTGGTTTTTCCAAGAGCGTATGGAGTAGTGCCATAGTGGATGCAATTACAGTTGACTCCAATAACAGCGTTTTTGTTGGAGGGATAAATTTAGTTTCTAATCATACGGCTATCAAAGTGAACTCAAACGGGTCTTTAGATTCAATATATAGTCTACCAAATTTTATTTATGGACGCATAAAAACTGTTTCTTTGCAACAAGATGGAAAGCTTTTTATAGGGGGTGATATTAGTTATATAAATGGCGACTATGTAAGAAGGATAGCCCGGATTAATACAAATGGAACTATTGATAAGAGTTTTAATTATAGAACCGCTGCAAACAGCGGTATTGTGAAATGTGCTATACAGCCTGATCAGAAGATTTTAATTGGAGGTAATTTTACAGCTTATAATAATAAAGAGATTAATCGTATTTCAAGATTAAATGGAGATGGAAGTATTGATACATCTTTTTTAACTAGTGGTACGTATGGTGGAGCAAATGGAGTTGTGAATACAATATCATTACAAAGTGATAATAAAATCATAGTTGGGGGCGATTTCACTACTTTTCATTCAGGAAATTGTAAGCGTTTAATAAGATTACTTCCTTCCGGTTTAGAGGATTCTACTTTTAATTTTGGAAACTTTGATGGTGCCATATACGCCACTGCAGTGCAACCTGATGGCAAAATTATTGTAGCCGGTAATTTTATAAATGCCAATAGTGCTTCTGTTAACCGAATAGTGCGTTTAAACGCTGATGGCACTACTGACCTTTCATTCAATCCGGGTAGCGGAGCCAATAATATCATTTATGAGCTTGCCCTACAGGCTGATGGCAAAATCTTGATCGTGGGTTCTTTTACAACGTTTAACGGCACCTCGAGAAACAGGGTTGCACGCTTAAATACAAATGGTACTTTAGACTTAACATTTTCCCCTGGAACCGGAGCTAATAATGTAGTAACTGCAATTGCTCTTCAGGCCGACGGAAAAATTATTATTGGCGGGACTTTTACATCGTATAATGGTGTTTCAAAAGGGCGATTAGCAAGATTAAGTTCAACCGGCGTTTTAGAAACTAATTACAATCCCGGGACAGGATGTGATGCTCTTGTTTGGTCGATTTCTTTTCAAGCAGATGGCAAAGCTATTATTGGTGGTGGTTTTGGTTTTATTAGTGGCAATGCAGCCTATAATCTTTCAAGATTTAATATAAACGGAACTATTGATTCTACTTTTTTAGTGCAAAATTTTGGGGGCACTCAGATATTTTCAACAGCTATTCAAAATGATGGAAAAATAATTGCTGCGGGCTCTCTCTCAATATACAATGGAGTTGGGCGAAATAATATTGCGCGTGTTTTGGTAGATTGCGGCCCACCTGTAGTTTTGAATTCTTCCTCTTATCAAGAATTAAATATCTGTAATGGTAAACCAACAGTACTCAGAGCATCAGCAACGGGTACAATTACATGGTATTCATCTTCCACCAGTACAGTTGTATTAGCCACGGGTAATAGCTATACAACACCAGTGTTAGGTGCAGGGTCTTTTACATATTATGCCGAAGCATTTAGTTGCATGAGAGGTACGAGTCGAACTCCGTTTATAGTACAAGTTAATTCAACTCCAGTTATAAATGTAAATAGTGCAACGATTTGTCCGAATTCATCATTAACTCTTATAGCCAGCGGAGGAACTACGTATACCTGGAGTACAGGTACGACATCGCAAAGCATTATAATTACTCCAACAGTAACAACAACTTATACAGCAACAGGTACAGATGTAAATGGTTGCACCAATACGGCAATAAGCTCAGTTACAGTTAATTCTGTTCCTTCTTTAACTTTATCCTCACCATCTATAGAAATTAATTGTTTATTTAGTTCAGTCGATTGTTCGGCATCTGGGGCCTCTACCTATACATGGTCTGGCACAGGAATAATTTCAGGAGTAAATTCCAATTCAGTTACTGTGAATTCTCCTGGTACTTATTCCGTTACTGGTAGTAATGGTTTATGCACTAGTACAAGCACCGTTGCAGTGGTGACGAATACCGTTATGCCAACTCCTGGCGCTATTAGTTCAGGTTCAATTACCTGCAATAGTCCAACAATAACTATTCAACTAAATACGAGTTCTAGTCCGGTTAATTGTGATTGGAATGGAATGGGTATAATAAGTGGTGCTAATACATTTTCTCCAACAGTAAATAGTGCAGGCATCTATAATTATACCTTAACAAATACGGCGAATGGCTGTATTAACACAGGTAGCACAGCTGTTTATAGTGATACATCGACTCCTGTTTTTTCGGTTACACCAACCACAAGTACTTTAACTTGTACTAGCCAAACTGCTACTATTTTTGCCCAATCTAATGATATAGATATTTTTTACTCATGGTCTACCGGAGTTTCAAATTCCAATACATTAAATGTATCTTCAATGGGAACTTATTCTTGTACAGCTACAAATACTACTACGGGTTGCTCAGCTGTGGAATCCTTTAACGTTATGCAAGATGTTATGGCCCCACTTGTGACTATTGGTGCCTCAAGTTATTCAATTTGTGTGGGCTCTTCTAGTAATTTAACATCAACAGTTGCGTCTCCATCACTGATATCGTATGCTTGGAGTACAGGAGAAGGTACGGCCAATATAATCGTTACACCAACCGTAACAGAAACCTATACATTAAATGTAACCGATAATATTAACGGATGCATAAGTACGGAAACCATTAGTTTAACAGTAGATAATACATGTGCTGATATCTGGCCGGGCGATGCCAACAGCGATGGAACCGCAGATAATTTAGATGTGTTGGAACTGGGCGTGCATTATACACAAACTGGCGCAGCAAGAGCGAGTATAAGTAACAATTGGCAATCATACTTTGCTAATAACTGGGCAGGAACAATTACTAATGGGAAGAATGTGAATCATAGTGATTGTAATGGGGATGGAACAATAAATGATGATGATACATTAGCTATTTATAATAACTATGGTTTAACTCATGCGTTTAAAACTGCACAAACTACTACGGTTAATCCGCAATTGAGTATTGTACCTGATCAGCCAATGGTAGTCAAAGGAATGTGGGGAACGGCTTCGGTTTATTTAGGAGATGCTACTAATGCAATCAATAATATTAATGGTTTAGCCTTTACGGTTGATTTTGACAATACTATGATTGAGCCAAGTGTTTGGCTTGAATATATAAATTCATTTATTGATGCCTCACAAAATTTACATTTTCAAAAATCTGATTTTGCAAACGGTAAAATTTTCATTGCCAGTACGCATACGGTTAGTAATAATGTCAGCGGTTATGGAAAAATAGCAACCTTACATTATCAAATCAAATCGAATCTTTTAACAGATGAAATACTTACTATTGGTGTATCACAATGCAATCAATCGGATGCTTCGGGAGCAATTACACCTTTAACTTCTGGAACAGGAACAGTTATGGCTATCGGAGCGAGTGTTGGCATCCATGAATCTCTAATGACTGGAAACATATTAATTAGTCCGAATCCAACGAAAGGATTAATAGTTATTAATAGCACAAATGATTTACAATATATTGAAGTAACTACTATTGCCGGTCAGGTTTTATTAAAACAAAATTGTGTGGATAAATCACATCAAGTGCAATTACAAAACTTTGCTGAAGGTGTTTATTTTGTGAAAGTTGTTTTTGTAAATGGTACCAGTGCTGTTAGAAAAATTGTGGTAAATAGATAAGTATTTCCCTTATTTCTAAGATCTCAAAAATAAGTGTTTCTATTCTATTTTCTTACGAGTGATTGAACTGAGTACATTCTGGCCATTGAATGGTCTTGCGACTTCATTTAAGAAATACAGATTATTCATTTTCGAGTTTTACAATCGTGCATTAGAATATAGGAAGTAACTAAATCATACAGGTGTAAAGAATTTTTGTTGACCTTGGTCAAAACAAAAAACCCTCATCCGGATTAGCAGAGGAGGGTTTTCATTTCATTGCCAGTTAAATATTAATCTACATTATCATGTAAAAATGAATTGTTTGGACGTATCTCGTTATTCTCACCTAATGTATAACGCGACACTTGCGAATCAGTTGATGGAGTTGAACTGTTAGTATCTAAATTCACCTGTTTGCGTTGCCATGCTGATTCTTTTTCTAGATGCGCTAAGCCTTCCGGTGTTTTCATTTTCAATGTCAACTCTTTTAGTTTTTTAATACGCTCCTGAGCTAAGCGAATTTGTTCTTCGCGGCTATTGCTTTCTGCTTGAATAGTTTCGTTCGATTCTATTTCATCGGAGATATCATTGATGATAAATTCCTGGTTTGTAGTTTCGTTAGTTATTGTAACTGGTATTTCCGGTGTTTCATCTAAAGAGTAAACTTTGAATGCCGGCTTTTCGGACACTGAGCTTGTCGAAGTGTCTTCTTTTACTTCATTAATGATCGGTGCAATACTCTCTTCAAATTTAGCAACCGGCTCTTCTTCTGTTTTAGTAAAAACGAATGGTTCTGCTGTTTGAATTTCGTCAATGATCGATGTTTGAACAGGCTCTGTTTTAGTTACAGTTGGTTCATCCAAACGGACAATCTTACGTTCCTGAAAACTTGGCGCTTCATAACCAGAATTCATTTTCGAATTAAAACCTGTTGCAATAATTGTTACTGAAACATTATCACCCAATGAGGGATCTGTTCCGTAACCTGTGATTAATTCAGCTGTTCCACCGGCTGCCTCTTGTATAAAGTCAGTGATTTCCCCAAACTCATCCATTTCAATATCATCACTTCCACTCATGATGTTTAATAAAACATGACGGGCTCCGGAAATATCATTGTCATTTAATAAAGGAGAGATCAATGCATTTTCTACAGCTCGTAAAGCGCGTTTTTCACCGCTGGCAATGGCAGAGCCCATGATGGCTACACCACTGTCCTTCATTACTGTTTTTACATCATTGAAATCCACATTCACGTGCATGTGAAGACTTATGATCTCAGCAATAGATTTTGCAGCGCTTGTTAATACATTATCCGCATGAGCAAAAGCTTCTGTCATTTTTAAGCTGCCATAAATCTCACGTAATTTATCATTACCAATAACAATAAGTGTATCAACATACTTCTTCATTTCCTCAAGACCTCTTTCAGCTTGCTCTCTACGTTTTTTTCCTTCGAAAGAAAATGGGATTGTTACGATACCAACTGTAAGGATGCCTAATTCTTTAGCGATAGAAGCAATTACCGGCGCTGCGCCTGTTCCTGTACCTCCGCCTAAACCCGCAGTGATAAATACCATTTCGGTATTGTCTTTTAAGAGATTCTTGATTTCATCAATACTTTCTAAGGCAGAGTCGCGACCCACTTCAGGTTTTGCACCCGCACCTAATCCTCTTGTTAGAGAATTTCCTAATTGTATTTTATGTGGCACAGGACTTTTCCCTAAGGCTTGCTTATCAGTATTACAAACAATGAAATCAACCCCTTTAATTCCTAAACGGAACATATGATTAACAGCGTTACTCCCGCCGCCGCCAACGCCAATTACTTTAATAATTGAGTTTTCTTCCTGTGGTAATTCAAATTGCATCATGGTATTTATTTTTAAATTTTTAGTTCTTTATTTTTCTTCTCGACTCCGCTCGAAGTGACAAGCCAATCTTTAATCTTGTGTCTTTAATCTTTTAATACTGGTTCTACTCTACATCGTCACTCATCCAATCCTTGGCCTTACTAATCAATGAATCGAAGAAGTTGCCAACTTTTTGCTTGGAGTGACCCGTTACTTTTTTCTCTGCTTTTTGTTTTGATTCTACTGTTTCCACCAATACTTTTTCTTCTACTGCTTTTGTTGAATTGCTTCCGCGTTTCGCTTCACGCTCGTATTTTTCAATGCCTTTCATTACTAAACCAACACCCGTAGCATACATTGGATTTTTTAACTCATCGTCCGCGCCAGCTAAGTGCTCGTTTGGAGTGCCGATACGGCAATCCATTCCTGTAGTTAACATAACCAATTGAGGTAGATGTTTTAATTGCGAACCACCACCGGTAACAACGATGCCACCCGCCAGTTTGCGCTCAAAGCCGGAACTCTTAATTTCAAATAAAACAAATTCTAAAATTTCTTCCATGCGCGCCTGAATAATCTGCGCTAAGGTATTTACAGAAATTTCCTTATGCGGACGGCCTCTTAAACCGGGAATTGAAATTACTTCGTTCAATTGGTTTTCCTGCGCTAAAGCCGAACCGAAACGCATTTTCAATTGCTCCGCTTGGGTTTTAATAATACCACAACCTTCTTTAATATCATCTGTAATGATGTTGCCACCAAAAGGAATAACAGCAGTGTGGCGAATAATGCCATCGTAGAAAATTGCAACGTCAGTCGTTCCGCCACCGATGTCTACCAGCACTACGCCTGCTTCTTTTTCTTCATCACTCAATACAGCATCAGCACTGGCCAAAGGTTCTAAGTGAAGATCAACTGTTATTAATTTAGCACGGTCCACACATTTGAAAATATTTTTTACTGCTGAAACCTGGCCTGTGATAATATGAAAATTTCCTTCTAAACGAATACCTGAATGGCCAATCGGGTTGCGGATACCGCTTTCGTTGTCAATAATATATTCCTGCGGAATGACGTGTATAATTTCTTCACCCGGACTCATTACCAATCGGTGCATGTTGTCGATCAATTGATCCACATCATTCTGAGAAACTTCCTCATCCAACGATCTTCGTGTAACCATACCACGGTGCTGCATACTTTTAATATGCTGGCCCGCAATTCCAACGATTACTTCTTCAATATCGATGTTCGCTTTATCACCGGCAATTTTAATAGCCGCTTTAATGGACTCAATGGTTTGCTCAATATTGGCAACCACTCCACGGTGTACGCCCAATGATTCGGATTTGCCGATACTTAAAATTTCTACCTTACCATTCTCGTTCTTATAACCAACGATTGCGGCAATTTTTGTTGTTCCGATGTCTAGTCCTACAACCAGTTCAGCATTTTCAGGCATTTTCTTTTGTGTTTGTTTATTGTCCATAAACTTATTTTTTAGTGCAAACCACTTGGTTCTTATATTTTATATTAATCGTGGAATATTTATTCCATCCATCTGTTTTGTTCAACCCTTCTGTGTAAAATAATTTTAGTTTATCAAACTTTTCTTTGAAGTCTTTCGCTTCTCCAAAAATTATTTTATGATTTCCTATTGATGGGTATAATTCCAACTCTTTATCATTCGTTACATTTATCTGATGTATCAGGCTTGCTAAAACTGTGTCTTTTTCAATGAACTCGGCAATATTATAAATGTCATCCAGTACACTAACCTTGCTGAATAATTCGTTTTTAGCAATGGCATTAACTGAAAACTCGTATCTGGTTGCAAATGGTTCGTTAATATTTCCTGTTGCAATTAATACTCTTGCCGTGTATTTGTCACTCAGTGGCATTAGCTTCGATTGGTTGTCGATGTAATAACTTTCACCATCCATGTTCATGATCCTAACCAATGGTGTGCGTTGTGTAACATCAATCGTAACATCTCCATTCACATCAATTGCTATGTCTGCATTTTCAACTGCGGGATGAGAGTTCAGAGCTTTCTCTAAACCGTTCACATCAATATTTTTGAGAGGTGTATTTAAGATTGCATCATTTCTTTCTTTAAAAAAATCTTTAACATCTTCCTCATCAATAAAAGTATTTACCTCAGTGTTATTAACCGACACTAATACATTTTCCGCTATGACATCCTTTTCTTTACCTGTGGCAAATGCTAAAGACGCCATAAGGCCTGATAATCCAATAATCCAAAGAACGGCAATTAGTATTTTCTTAAAATTAATTTTTTTCATTTTGTGTTTTTCGCTTCTCTACTCCGCTCGAAGTGACAATGTCTTTCTTCTGAATTCTCATTCCTTTCTGCCCCGTCATTTCTTCAATCCTTCCCTCTCTCACATGCTTTCCTTCAAATATTTCTCTATCGGCTCAATCAAGCTATCAATATCACCTGCTCCTAATGTCATAACAACTTCGGGTTGCTGTGTTTTTAAAAATTCAACTACGTTTTCTTTTCTTACCAAAAACTTTTCTTTGCATTTCATTTTATCCAACAGCATTTGTGAATTTATCCCCTCGATCGGTTTTTCCCGTGCCGGATAAATTTCCAATAACACACATACATCCAGCATGTCAAGACTTTCAGCAAAACCGTCTGCAAAATCTCTTGTGCGTGAAAACAGATGTGGTTGAAAGATGCCAGTCACTTTTTTGTCCGGATATAATTGTTTTGCTGCGGTAATGGCAGCTCTCAATTCTTCCGGATGATGGGCATAATCATCTATGTACACAATCGATTTCGTTTTTACACGGTAATCGAATCTTCTTTTCACTCCTTTAAAAGAACGCAGGGCTTTATTAATGGTATCGCCCTTTATACCTAATTGTTGTGCAACTGCAACTGCTGCAATTGAATTCTCTACATTATGCAAGCCCGGTAACCCAATGGCAACGTGGCTTATGGGCTCTATCGGACTATTGATGTTGTAACAAAACTCGCCATCAGTAATATGAATAGAATCCGCAGAATATTCAGTATCTAAATTTAGTGAGTAGATGAGGCGTTTAACATTGAGACTCAAATCGTTATCAACATTTTTTTTAACAATCAGAAAACCTTCTTTTTGAACCTGATAAGCAAATTGTGTGTAGGTTAAATGCATCGCATTTTTATCGCCGTAAATATCCAGGTGATCAGCGTCAACGCTTGTAATTACTGTAATGTATGGATATAAAGTTAAGAAGGAACGGTCATATTCGTCCGCTTCAACTACTACGATAGCATTTTTATCTGTGGCGTTGCCGAGTAATAAATTAGTATGGTAGTTTTGAGAAATTCCTCCCAAAAAAGCAAAACAATCGATACCTGCTGTTTTTAAAATATGGGTGACAAGGGTAGTGGTGGTTGTTTTTCCATGTGTACCGGCAATGGCGATGGTACGAAATTGTTTGGTTATCTCTCCTAATACCCAAGCGCGTTTTTTTATTTTGTAGTCATTATTCTGTATATACACAAATTCCTTATGTTCATTGGGAACCGCTGGGGTATAAATGATTAGTATCTCTTCTTTTTTATAACTGGAAAATAAATTTTTGATCAAGGTTTCATCTTCATCAAAATGAATGGTAATGCCTTCAGCTTGTAATTGTGTGGTAAGGGCAGTTGATGTTTTATCATAACCAAATACAGGTTTTCCGTAATGGTTGAAGTAGCGTGCTAATGCACTCATACCTATGCCGCCGACACCCAAAAAATAATATAATTTATAATCTAAAATATTCATTGCAGGTTATAGTTGGCTAATTTTAAAACTTCAAGTGCAATCACGTTTGCCGAATCATGAAAGGCCATTGAACTAATATTGTTGGTTAACGTAACTTGTTGTGCAGGATTATTTAAAAGCGTAATCGCCGTATTAATAAGAGTGCTTTGTGCTTCTTCGTCCCTAACTAATAAAGCGGCTTGTTTGTTAACCAAAGCCATCGCATTTTTTGTTTGATGGTCTTCTGCCACATTTGGCGATGGCACTAAAATGCTTGGCATGCCAATGTTACAAAGTTCGGATACAGAACTAGCGCCTGCCCTTGAGATCACAATATCAGCAGCTGCGTAAGCTAGATCCATGCGTGAAATAAATTCCATAGCATGAACATGATCATTTGGATACATTTCAGTTTGATGGAGGGCAGTCGTATAATAACCTTTCCCGGTTTGCCAGATCAGTTGGATATTGTTTTCTATTAGTTTTTGTAACCCAACCCCGATAGCTAAATTAATAGTTTTGGCACCAAGACTTCCACCAATAACAAGTATCACTTGTTTGTTCGGACTTAGTTTAAAAAAGTTTAAAGCTTCTTCACGGTATTGTTTTACGTTTTTCAGATCCTGACGAACCGGATTTCCCGTTAGCAGAATTTTTGCTTTTGGAAAAAAATTTTCCATGCCTTCGTAGGCAACGCAAATTTTACTGGCTTTTTTAGCGAGTAATTTATTAGTTATACCGGCATATGAATTTTGCTCCTGCAATAAAGCGGGTATATCATAATGAACAGCAGCTTTTAATAATGGCCCGGAAGCATAACCGCCCGTACCCACTACAACATCAGGCTGAAAATCCTTAATTATTTTCCTGGTCTTTATCAGACTCATGAGTAAAAGAAACGGAAGTTTAAGGTTCGATACCGTTATCTTTCTTTGTAGTCCTAAAATTGGAACACCAATTATTTTATATCCTGCAAGTGGCACTTTTTCCATTTCCATTTTGCCTAATGCTCCTACAAACAAAATATCAGCCTGTGGGACTAATTTTTTTATTTCATTAGCAATCGACACAGCTGGGAAAATATGCCCACCTGTTCCGCCTCCGCTTAATATGACTTTTAATGGTTTCATTTTTATTCTTTTTTGTTCTGTCACATTGAGCGTAGTCGAGATACGGTTCTGAACATAGTTTGTTCTCAACTACGCTCGAACTGACACAATGCGTTACTGTGCAATTACTTCTTGCTCTTCTTTCCCAACACTGTCTTCATTTGATTTACTGACACTTAAAATTATTCCAATTGCGATACAGGTAAACCAAATGGAAGTTCCACCCATACTTACCAAGGGTAGTGGCTGACCCGTTACAGGAAATAAATTAACTGCAACTGCCATGTTTATCAGTGCTTGAAATACCAAACTAAAGCTTAAGCCAACCGCCATTAAACCTCCGAATGTTTTTTCTGAATCTCGAAGAATCCTGATGCCTCTGAATAATAAAATCATATAGAGGAAGAGCATAAAAAATCCTGTGAACAAGCCATACTCTTCAATAATAATTGCATAGATAAAATCGGAAGAGGCTTGTGGCAGAAATGCTCGCTGTGTGCTATTACCAGGGCCTTTTCCAATAATGCCGCCTGTGGCAATGGCAATTTTTGCTTGTTCACTCTGGTAATTATTTTTCGCATCACCTTTACTAAAATTTTCTATCCGTGCTTTCCAGGTACCTCCCCGTGGAATCAGGTCTGGAAACTGATAAATGATCACTCCCAATAAAAGCGCAAAGCCCACGCAAGCGCCTAGAATGTATAATATGAACTTCACTTTCACTCTTCCAACAAACATTAAAAACAAGCAATTGGCGAACAATAAGGCTGCAGTAGAAAAGTTAGCCGGGAAAATTAATAAACAAATGAAGCCAACAGGAATTAATAAGTATTTGAATAGTGATTTAAAATCTTCTAACTGCCCCTGACGGATGGTAAGTGTACGCGCGACAAAAATTAATAAGATAATTTTCGCTACATCAGATGATTGAAATGTTAACCCTAACCCTGGAATTTCAACCCATCTGCTGGCTTCGCCGGCACTTACCCCTTTTAATAACGTAAACAGCAATAATGGAATCACTAAGAAAATACCTATCTGTGCTATTTTTGAGAACAGTGTATATTTTAATTTATGAACCAGGTACATGATAAAAATCCCACCTAAAATAGTGATTGCGTGTTTGATCAAATAGGCTTCCGTATTTCCCTGTTTGTATTTATGGGCCAATGTTACAACCGAACTATACACAACTAAAATAGACAATAGTGATAGTAGGAACACGATGGCCCATATCACTCTATCTCCTTTTAAGTATGCGAATTGTTTCATTTTTGTTGTTGTTTAAACGTAAAGCATGTTTACGTTATAGTGTAATTTCAACGAATTAACATTGGTTCTCGACTTCGCTCGAACTGACAACAATTGTTATCTGTTCGAATCTCTTAAATCCTTTCTGTCCCTGTTGTCTTATCGGCCTCTGTTAGAACGAGTTCTTTAAATTTATTACCACGGTTTTTATAATTGTCAAAAGGATCATAGCTCGGACATGCCGGTGAAAATAATACCGCCTGATTTTTAACGGCTTTTGCTTTCGACACTTCCACGGCACTTTCCAGATTATCAGCAACGATTACCATAACATGTTTATTAAAAATGTTTTTTATTTCCGGAAAACGTCGCCCAAAATAAATCACAGTTTTAATGTTATAGTAGTTGACATTTGTGAACCAAGAGTAATCAGTTTTCAAATCGTCTCCTCCTAAAATGAGAACGATTTCAGCATCAACAGAATTGATGCTTTCCACAGCTTGTTTAGCATTTGTAGCTTTAGAATCATTGATATAGGTTATATCATTGATAGTAGCCACAAATTCAAAACTGTGATCTGTTTCCCTACTAATGGAAAATGTTTTCTGACTCAGTGCAATCTCTTTCATTATAACCCTCTCACTGCAGATTTAAATTGAACACCTCTGTCTTCGTAGTTCTCAAATAAGTCAAAGCTTGCACATGCAGGCGATAACAAAACAGCGTCGCCTTTAGTTGCTAACTTATAGCACATTGCTACTGCTTCTGATGCAGAGCCTGCCTCTACGATAGTTTCTACAGAACCTTTGAATGCTTTAATAATTTTTTTGTTATCAACGCCTAAACAAACGATAGCTTTTACTTTTTCTTTTACAAGATCCACTAATTCATCGTAATTATTTCCTTTGTCTTGTCCGCCTAAAATTAAGACAGTAGGTTTTTGCATGCTTTCCAAAGCATACCAGGTTGAGTTAATATTAGTGGCTTTAGAATCGTTGATGAATTCGATGCCATTAATAGAGGCAACAAATTCTAAACGGTGTTCTACATTCACGAAGTCTTCAAGACTTTCGCGGATGATGTCTTTGCGTATGTCGACGATACGCGCTGCTAATGAGGCAGCCATGGAGTTGTAAACGTTATGTTTACCAGCAAGAGCCAATTGTTCTATGGTCATAATTAAGGGTTTAGGGTTATTATTATAATTAAGGGTTATTTCATTTTCATTTAAAAAAGCACCATTGCCTTCTATCTTTTTTTTAATGCTGAACGGAATCAGTTGAGCATTGATAGAATGTTGTTTCATGTATTCTTCGATCGCCTCATCATCTGCACAATACAAAAAAGTATCTTCTTTAGTCTGGTTTTGAGTAATACGGAATTTAGAAGCCACGTAATTCTCAAATTTGTAATCGTAACGATCTAAATGATCGGGGGTGATATTTAATAGCACCGCTATATCTGCTTTGAAATCAAACATTCCATCTAACTGAAAGCTGCTGAGTTCTAATACATAGTAATCGAAATTTTCTTTCGCTACTTGGTACGCAAAACTTTTTCCAACATTCCCGCCTAGTCCAACATTATACCCTGCTTTTTGAAGGATATGGTAAGTAAGTAGAGTAGTCGTTGTTTTTCCATTGCTTCCGGTGATACAAATTGTTTTTGCGTTGGTATATCTTCCCGCAAACTCTATCTCGGAAATAACAGGAATGTTTTTTTCTTTCGCTTTTTTAATCAGTTCTACTTTATCTGGAATGCCGGGACTTTTAATAATCTCTGTTGCATTCAGGATGAGTTCTTCCGTGTGCGTTCCTTCTTCAAACTCAATGTTATTGCTGATTAGTTCCGATTTATATTTTTCTTTGATCAAACCCATGTCAGATACGAATACGCTAAAGCCCTTTGACTGTGCTAATAGTGCACTGCCAACTCCGCTTTCGCCGCTACCTAATATGACAATTCGTTTGCTCACTGTTTGTTATCTTAATTTTAATGTTACAATCGTTAGTGCTGCCAGCATGATTCCGATGATGAAAAAACGCATAACGATTTTTGATTCGTGAAAACCTGATTTTTGATAATGGTGATGAAGTGGCGCCATTTTAAATAAACGATTGGCTTTGGCAAACTCAAGCCCGTGCTTTTTCTTTTGATATTTGAAATAGTACACTTGCAAAATCACAGAAACATTTTCCACTAAAAAGATACCGCATAGAATAGGTATCAGTAATTCTTTGCGAATGGCAATAGCAAATACGGCGATGATTCCTCCAATTGCCAGACTTCCGGTGTCACCCATGAATACCTGTGCCGGATAAGCATTATACCATAAGAAGCCTACACAAGCTCCAACAAATGCGGCCATAAATACCACGAGCTCACCGGTATTAGGAATGTACATAATGTTCAGATAATCGGCGAAAACTGTATTGCCACTTACATACGCCAGAATTCCTAGCGTTGCACCTATGATTGCACTGGTTCCTGCCGCTAATCCGTCAATACCATCTGTAATATTTGCACCGTTAGAAACGGCTGTAACAATTAAGATCACAATTGGAATAAATATTAACCAACCATATTTTTGAGCATTGTCTCCCATGAAAGATAAAATACGCGCATAATCAAATTCATTATTTTTAACAAAAGGAATGGTAGTCTTTATTGTTTTCGTTGGCGCCGCTGCATATTTTGGAATCGTTAGATTTTTTTGCTCACTTATAGCTTCATCAAAAGAGTAGGCAGCTTGCTGGTTCGCTGTAACTCTTTCTTTTATCACCACATCCGGGTGAAAGTAAAATACTGCACCTACTAATAAACCAATACCAATTTGACCAACGACTTTAAATTTCCCCTGTAAACCATCTTTGTTCTTTTTGAACACTTTTATGTAGTCATCCATGAAACCAATACTTCCCAACCAAACGGTGGAGATCAGCATCAGAACGATGTATACGTTAAAAACTTTAGAAAACAATAGGGTTGGAATAATGATGGCTGCAAGGATGATTAATCCACCCATCGTTGGCGTTCCTGCTTTTTCGTTTTGTCCTTCAAGGCCTAACTCTCTGATGGTTTCTCCAATTTGTTTTTTACGGATATAATTGATGATTCGTTTACCAAATACCATCGATATGATCAACGAAGTCAATAATGCAAGGGCTGCTCTGAATGAAATGTATTGAAACACTCCAGCTCCCGGAAAGTTAAAGTGTTGATCTAAGTAATGGAATAGGTAGTAAAACATATTATATCTCTAGAGTTTTAAAGTTTTCTTTTACAATTTCAAAATCATCAAAAGGATGTTTCACACCACTGATCTCCTGGTATTTTTCATGACCTTTTCCTGCTACTAAAATGATATCGCCTTCTTTTGCAAAAGCAACTGCAGTTTTTATAGCTTCTTTGCGGTCGCTTATGCGTAGTGTTTTTTTAGCGTCACTCGGAGCAATACCTGATTGCATTTGGTTTAAAATGTCTTCCGGGTTTTCACTGCGGGGATTATCGCTTGTTAAGATAATTTTGTTACTGTACTCACAGGCAATTTGTGCCATAATAGGCCTTTTTGCAGCATCACGGTCGCCACCACAACCAACCAGTGTAATCACTTGTTCGTTACCAGTACGAATATCTTTAATAGTTTCGAGTACATTTTTTAACGCGTCTGGAGTGTGCGCATAATCAATGATTGCTACTATTCCGTTTTTTGATTTCAGGTACTGAAAGCGACCCTCTACAGAATTTAAATTACTTAAGGTAGTCAGCACCTGTACTTTGTCCTGTTTTAATAATAATGCAACGGTATAAACTACCAAAACGTTATAGGCGTTAAAGGATCCGATCAATTTTACCCAGACTTCCTGGTTATCGATACTCAACAATAGACCGTTCAAATGGTTTTCAATAACTCTGCATTTGAAATCGGCAACGGATTTTAAACCATAAGAATATTTTTTGGCTTTTGTGTTTTGCAACATCACCATGCCATTGCGGTCGTCTTTATTAGTTAATGCAAAAGCATCATCCTGCAAATTATCAAAGAACATTTTTTTAGCACGAATGTATTCCTCAAATGTTTTGTGGTAGTCTAAATGATCGTGAGTAATATTTGAAAATGCCGCTCCAGTGAATTTTAATCCGGTGATGCGGTGTTGTACAATTGCATGAGAGCTAACTTCCATAAAAGCATATTGACAGCCTTCTTCAACCATTTTAGAAAGTAATTCGTTTAATGCTAAGGCATCAGGTGTCGTATGCGTCGAAGGAATGACAGTATTATTAATTTTATTTTCAACGGTGGATAATAAACCTACATTATAGCCTAACCCCCTGAATAAATTAAATAATAAAGTAACAGTAGTTGTTTTGCCATTAGTACCCGTGATCCCAATCAGTTTTAATTTTTCGGAAGGGTTATCAAAATAGTTGCAGGCAATATATCCTAAAGAAGCAGATGAATCTAAAACTTTCACATAAGTGATGTTTTCTTTTTGTACTTCAGGTAATTCTTCACAAACAATGGCTACAGCACCACTTTCAATAGCTGTTTCAATATAGTGATGTCCATCCGATGCTGTTCCCCTGGTGGCAACAAATAAAGAATCTTTTTTTACTTTACGAGAATTAAAAGTAACCGAAGAGATAGCCACATTGGTTGAACCAACTATTTCTTCCATTCGTGTTTTATATAATATGTCGCTTAGTAATTTCACTTTTTTTCTCTTTTGTTTTTTTGTTCCCGACTTCGCTGGAACTAATATTTTTTAGTTCTAAATTTTAACTTAGTATGAGTGTTATTTTATCGCCTTTATTAAATTTCTGTCCTGCCTCAATGGATTGTTTTTTTACTGAACCCATGCCATATAATTTTACATGGAACCCTGAGTTTTCCAATAAAAACAAAGCGTCTTTAGCAGATAGCCCGTTCAGATTTGGAACAATTCCTCTTTTTAATTGATTTTCGAGATTGCTTGCGGATAATGAAATGGATAAAGTGTCAGTGCTGTTTCTTGCTGCATAACCGTTTTCAGAAACATCGGATTTCACTTTTAACTTTAATGCTTTGGACGCAACAACGATTTCATCATTTTTAGATTTAACAGTTCCCGGTGCTTTTGTCAGAAGAATTTTTTTGTTATTGATGGGCTCTAAAAAATCTAAACTACTTGAATACACTTTTTCTGCGATTTCTTTAAATACCGGACCCGCTACTAACCCACCGTAATAAATACCATTACTCGGGGAATTAATAATGACGATGCAGGTATACAAAGGTTTGTCAGCAGGGAAATAACCAACAAATGATGCTTGGTAATTACGGTCTCCAACATCTCCATAAGCAGTTTTGCCACTTCCTCTTTTTAAACCGATTTTTGCTATCTGTGCTGTACCTGTTTTTCCACCTACTTTAAAAGCAGTAATATTTAGTCCCTTCCCACTCCCGTTTTGCACTACACCTTCCAGCATTTCTTTTGCTTTTTTTACAGTGGCAGGCTTCACGATTTGATTAACCAGTACTTCAGTAGTAAATGTTTTTACTGTTTTGCCATTGTGCCTGATCTCTTTTTCAAAACGTGGCTTCACCATTTTACCATCATTTGCAATGGCATTATAAAGTGCTAATGTTTGTAAAGGTGTAATCAAACTTTCGTAACCGTATGCCATTTGAGGCAAAGTCAAGCCTGACCAATCTTTGCTTTTAGTTTCTTTGATCAATGGATTTGCTTCACCGGGAATAGCTAAACCTAACTTTTGATTTAAGTGAAAAGACTTTAATTTATTGATGTACTGTTGAGGATTCTTTGCGTAGTATTTTACCACAGTAATAGCCGCCGCAGCATTGGAGGAAACTTCAAAAGCGCGTTTAAGAGTTAATACAGGTGTCTCTGGCGGATGAGCGTCTCTTATGGTCTTGTTGTAGTAGGTGACTTCGCCATTCCCAACATGAATTTTCTCATCCAGGTTTACACCATAATCATCCATCACAGCTAAATAGGAAGCCAGTTTGAACGTTGAACCCGGCTCAGTGGCATAACCAATGGCATAGTTTAAACTTTCAGAATAGGAACTGGAATCCTTACCATCTCTGGTTAAGTTAGCAATGGCTTTGATTTCGCCAGTTTTTACTTCCATTAAAATGGCGCAACCATGAGATGCTTTGTTTTTGATTAGTGTATTCATGAGTGCATTTTCAGCTACATCTTGAATATTGATATCAATGGTAGTATAAAGATCACTCCCATCTTTTGGTTCCACTTCATTTTCATCGTTAATCGGACGCCACACGTTTCCGGCAATTTTCTGCATCAACCTCTGCCCGCTTATTCCCATTAATAGTGTATCGTATGCACCTTCTAATCCAACAGGTTTAACGCCTTCACGTGCCATGCCAATAGTTCGGGCTGCCAACATTTTAAATGGGCGCTCACGCTTATTGGTTTGTAGAGTTACTAAACCACCACGTTTTCCTTTTTTGAAAATTGGGAAAGTCTTTAAAGTTTGAAGATCTTTGTATGGAACATTACGCTTTAAAACCACATAACGGTCTCCGCTTTTGCGCGCTTTGCGTAATATTTTGGTGTATTGCTTGGTAGTTTTATCTTTAAATAAATCGGCCAGCATTAATCCTAATGAATCAACCTTTGCTTCAAATAATTTTTTATCAATGGATGGCGCATTGATATCAACGGCAACTTCGTAATAAGGAAGGGAAGTGGCTAATAGATTTCCGTTAATGTCAAAAATATTTCCGCGCACTGCTTGAATTTCATGAACCTGGGTATTAAAAGCTTCTGCTTTTGCTTTCCATTCTGCACCTTCCTTAAATTGGATAATGCACATTTTATAAAGAATGGCTATAGCGAATACACATAAAAATATGTACACTAAATAGGTTCTTGATAATATGTCTTTCTTGTTTTCCAATCTTTATTCCTTGTTACTCGTTGCTTTTTTAATACTATCCATTTCAATTTTCATTGGAGCAACCACCGGTTCTTTCAATCCTAAAGGGGCTACAGCTTTTGCAACTTCACTTTGTTTGCTCACAAACATCAAATCTGATTTTGATGAGATAAACTCTGTATGTAACTCTTTAATCTGGTTGCTCACTTTATTTACTTCTCTGATCTTATCATCAGCATAATACCCGTTGGCGATGTATAAAATAGCTATCAATCCTAAAAACAAAATGAACGGAATATGTTGCACCGCTCTGTCATCACTTAAAAATGATCCTCCAAATATTTTGGAGAGTCCTTTAGCCAACACACCTTTCTTTCTTGGTTTAGTAGGTTTGGCAATAATTTGTGGCTCTTCCTGCTCTACCAGTTCCTCCAGTTCTTCAAGTTCTGCCTGGGTAGATATGTCTCTGAATTTATTTGCCACCTTGCCAGTGTTTATTTATTAATGTTTACTTTTTAATAATTAGTGTTATCGCCGTTTATTAAAAAGAAATAACTAAACACTAATAACTGTTGTTTACAACTTCGCTGCTATTCTCAACTTCGCACTTCTTGCTCTTGAGTTTCTTTCAATTTCTTCTGCATCTGGTACAATAGGTTTTGATGTTAGAGGTTTGAAATATTTTGTGATCCTTCCAAATACCTGATCTTTCTCTTCAATCCCTTCTATGTTGCCTGATCTGATTAAATTCTTTACTAAGCGATCTTCTAAACTATGGTAACTCATTACCACAAGCCTTGATCCTGGTTTCAGGAGTTCAACACATTGTGTTAAGCATTCTTTCAAGGCTTCCATTTCCTGGTTCACTTCAATACGAATAGCCTGATATACTTTCGCTAAGTATTTTCCTTCTTCAAATTTTGGAGTGCAAGGCTTGATTACTTCTTTGAATTGTGCAGTCGTTTCAATACTTCCGTTAACACGTGCTTCAAAAATTAAGTTGGCCAGTCTAAAAGCGTTGTCTACTTCTCCATATTCCCTGAACATTGCAGTCAGTTTTTTTACATCGTAAGTATTCAGTACTTTTTTTGCTGTCAGATCAGACTTCTGATTCATTCGCATGTCCAGGTCTGCATCAAATCGTGTAGAGAAGCCTCGTTCCCCTCTATCAAACTGGTGGGATGAAACACCCAAATCACCAAGAATTCCATCAACTTTAGTAACACCGTATAATTTCAGATAATTTGAAATGTACCTGAAGTTATGCGGAATAAAAGTGAGGCGTTTATCATCAGGTATATTCGCCTTCGCATCTTCATCCTGGTCAAACGAAAATAATTTCCCTTTTGCGGAAAGATGCTTGAGAATCTCTTTTGAATGTCCACCACCTCCAAATGTCAGATCCACATATATACCGTCGGGGTTTATGTCGAGGCCATCTATGCAGGGTTGTAAAAGAACGGGGATGTGATAAGGATTACTCATCATCGCCATCATTAAAATTTAAATTTCCTAAAACGTCTTCAGCTAATTTTTCAATATCCACATCCTGAGATAAGAAATGGTCATAGGATTTTTTATCCCATATTTCAATTACATTATTGCTGCCTAATACTTTAATATCAGTTTTGATATCAGCGTATTCAACCAACGGTTTTGGAAGCAGCACACGCCCTGTGTTATCTGCATCTGCCGCGGTTGCTCCACCGGTAAATTTTCTAACAAACACATCATTTGCTTTAATCAAACGGTTCAGCTTGCTTAGTTTTTTGTTGAGCTTATTCCATTCGCTGATCGGGTAAAGCACTAAACATTTCTGATGAAGGTTGCGATTGATGACGAAACCTTTTTCAAAAACCTCATCCAACTGCTTCCTGAGATTCACAGGAAACATGAAACGCCCTTTCGCATCTACTTTACAATCAAATTCTCCTATAAGGCTCGTCATTGTTGGTGTTGGGTTGAATAGCGTCAAAAATAATTAAAATTTTACCACTTTCTACCACTTTTAGCCATTATTTACCACTTTTGTTGATAATTCAAATTTTGTTAATAGTTAGGTAACGAAATAATGAGTATCAGTTTCGCAATAGTAGTTGCCTGTTTAGTTGATTTTACTATTGTTTTTATAGATTTGGGAATTTTCTGAATTATTGAAAAGATGAAAATGGATGCTTGAGATATTAACAATTCGTTTATCTTTGTGATTCTTGTATGGAAAAGAAAAAGTTTATTGATATAGAACAGATTTTAAAAGAAAAGGCCTTTAAACTTTATAAATGGCTGCCTCGTTTTGCTATCAGTTGGTTAAAGAAAAAACTTCATGAGGACGATATTAATGGAGCCATGGAGCATTTAAAAGATGACGTTGGATTGGAATTTAATAGTCGTGGTCTTATAAAGCTTGGGGCGAAGGTTGAATCCCTTCATACCGAATTTGTGCCTCGTACCGGTAGTATTGTAATTGTTTCAAATCATCCTTTAGGAGGATTAGATGGCATGGCTTTAATAAAAGCGGTGGGTGATATTCGCCCGGATGTTCATTTTTTAGTAAATGATGTTTTAAAAAATATAAAAAATTACGGAGACATTTATGTTGCTGTAAACAAATTAGGTGCTACTTCTGCTAAACATTTACGTGTTATGGAAGAGGTGTTTAGAACTGAATCTGCATTACTGGTTTTCCCCGCAGGTTTAGTCTCGCGCAAACAAAATGGGGTTGTCAGAGATCTTGAATGGAAGAAGACATTTGTGACTCAGGCAATAGATCACAAGCGAATGATTCAACCCGTTTTTATTGAAGGAAAAAATTCAAATTTCTTCTATAATTTTGCAATGTGGCGGAAACGATTAGGTATTAAAGCTAATTTAGAGATGTTGTTTTTGCCTGATGAAATGTTTAAAGCCAGAAAGGAAACCATCAAAGTTCATTTCAGTAAACCTTTTGATTCTGCATTACTGGATAGCAGCAAAACGCATAAGCAATGGGCGGCTTTAGTTTATCAATACATTTATTCTACTGAATTTATGAAAGGAATTCCGTTTGAAGAATACATGAAAGGCAAGTAAAATTAAATATAGTCTTAGACTCCGCTCAAAGTGACATAACAAGATAATTTTAAAATGGTAAATATTAGAGTAGGCTTTGGTTACGATGTTCATCCTTTAGGAGAAGGAAGAGAATTATGGTTGGGCGGCATTAAACTTGAATTTGAAAAAGGTTGTATTGGGCATAGTGATGCGGATGTTTTATTGCATGCGATCTGTGATGCGTTGTTAGGGGCTGCTAATCTTAGAGATATTGGCTTTCATTTCCCGAATTCGAATCCAAAGTATAAGGGAGCAGACAGTAAACTCTTATTAAAAGAAGTGGTTGAATTATTGGATACTAACGGTTACGGCATTGGTAATGTTGATGCTACTTTAAGCCTCGAAGCACCGATGGTAAATCCTCACATCAAATCGATGCAATCTGTTTTAGCCCCAATCATGAATATTACTCCGAATGATGTCTCTATTAAAGCTACTACGAACGAGAAGCTTGGTTATGTTGGAAAAGGTGAGGGAGTAAATGCGTATGCAGTTGCTTTGATTTATAAAAAATAAGCTCATGAAATTAGTGTATTACCTGCTACTGTTAACAAGCTTTATAGGTACATCCTGTAAGACGAACTTAGTTTATATTCACACTTCAAATCCGGCACCGGTATCATTAAACAAAGCCATTAAAAAAGTTGGTATTGTTAGCAGAACTACTCCTTCAGAAGAAAATAAAACACTGAACACTTTTCATCAGATTATTTCTGCGGAGTCACTGAAACTTATTGAAGAGTCGAGTTCAGAGGCAATGCGCGGTTTAAATGACGCCTTAATGCATTACCAGCGGTTTGATACAATTAAAACGATATCAAATGCTAATCTCAAAACGCCGGTTACGGGAACGTTTCCTTCTCAGTTGTCATGGCCTGAAGTTGAAAATATCTGTAAATCGCAGGAAGTGGATTTGTTGTTTATATTGGAAGTCTTCAGCAGCGAATTAAAAGTGGTGCCGTTAAATGTACCGCCTCCGGGAATCAATACGGTTGTCGATATATTAAATGCAGCTACACAGGCGAGGGTTAATATCATCACAACTATTAAACTTGGCTGGCGTATTTATGACCCTCATAACCTGATGATTTTGGAGGAATATCCGATGGTAGAAAACTTAACCGTCACCGCTGGTGCTGTTAATATTATTAATACTACGGAAGCGATGTTAGGGCGTAAAGAGGCGATCAAACAAAGTGCCAACAAAATGGGATATTCCTATGCCGATCGGATCATTCCCTATGCCATTACCCTAACGAGAGATTATTACGTCAAAGGATCCTTAAATCTTAAAACAGCGACCCGTAAAGCAAAAACAGGCAATTGGGATGGAGCAGGAGAATTGTGGTTAAAAGATACGAAGACAACAAAACGAAAAATTGCCGGAAGGGCTTGTTACAATATGGCCATCCTAAATGAAATTAACGGTGATTTGGAAACAGCGATTTCATGGGCTCAGAAAGCTTATGAGGATTATAACAACAAACTGGCGCTCAAATATGTTTCTCTTTTAAAGGATCGCAAAGCAATCTATTCGGGTTCCGGACAATCGTCCAATTAAATTTCAATTTTTTTAAAAATACCTTTTTTTAGGTATGGCGTAGGGACTATTTATCCTATACTTTTGGCCCATATTTATAATTAATCTAAATAAAAACTGTATGAAAATTGTTTCAAGAAAATCTCTTTTATTAGGCTTTCTGCTTTCTTTAATCTTAGTGAACACATCTTGTAAAAAAGATACAATGAAACCAATAGAGTTGGTTGCAGAGGAAAGTGGTCCAGCATATGAGGTTCCAACTTCTTATAATTTTTCAGGAGTTGATTTTTCAACTTCTACTAACCGTATTTTAATGGTTGGGGAGATGACTGCTTATATCAGAACGGCACATACTACTACACAAACAACACAGCCGGTTTTAAGTGCTCAGAAGTTAAAAGATATGTATGTGAATGCAGCTTCCCAATTCACAACAACTGGTCTTAATTCAAGTGGAATTGATTTAAAAGTGAAAACTAGCAATACTTATAATTTACAAACAGATTTCGATTCTTATTTCACTGATGCGGAAACAGCGAGTACTTTTTCAGCGTTAAATCCAACAGTTACAACAGCATCTTCAGGAGTTGCCGGTAAAATTGTTGTGGGTACAAGAGCTTATTTAGTAAATGGGAGCGGTTATGAATATAAAGAAATTGTAGAGAAAGGAATAATGGGAGCAGTTTTTTATTCTGAAGGAACCACCTTGTTAACTAACATTGCTACGTTTGATAACACTACTATTACTAATGGAACTACTGCTCAGGAAAGGGCATGGGATGAGGCTTTTGGTTATTTTGGTGTCCCGACTACTTTTCCAACATATACTGTGGGAGTGAAGAACTGGGGAAGCTACTGTAATTCAGTGAGTAATTCATTAGACGCGCCAAGTGTAAACAGTTCGGGTTCTTTAAATGTCACGATCATGAATGCATGGCTTGCCGGTCGTGCAGCTATTAGTAATAAAGATGATGCAAGGCGCGATGCCGCTAAAACCATCATTATCAATACATGGGAAAAAGTTGGTGCTGGACGTTTTATTAGTTACATGAAATTAGCAAAAACCAATATCGGAGATGCTGCTCAGTTTGCTCACTTAGTATCTGAAGGGATAGGTTTCATAAAGGCTTTTAAATACAATCCATCTAAACTTCTTACGGCTTCCGAAGTTGCTTTATTAGAAGGATATTTAGGAACAGATACTTATAATGTAACAACAGCTAACCTTGATTTGGCGATTGATCTATTGGCTAATAAATTTGGCTTAGATAAAAACAAGCTATAATTTTTTTAAATAAAAAAGCATCTGGTTTTGATGCTTTTCTTTATCAATGGGAGTTCTACCACTTTTAAGGTATTAAGTAAAACGATAAAAAAAGCGATATTTATATTCTTTATTTTTAATACAACATGAAAAAATTAATAAGCTTTTTTTTACTTTTAGCGATTACTTTTACCATTGTAGAATGTAAGAAAAAGAAAGGCCTTGAAGCAGAGGATGAAGAAGTTTCCTTTGATAAATCAGGGATGTTGAGTAACTATTCATTCAATGTGATTATTCCTCATATACAGTCTGCTAAAAATGCCCTGGATTCTTTTGCCAGTACCTATAACCAATTTAAGGCTAATAAGAATGTTCAGACATTACTGAACGCACGTCAGAAATTCATTGCTGCTTATGAAGGTTACCAGAAAATGGAATTATTTGGGATGGGCCCGGCAGAAAACGAGATCGTGTATGCTAATTTTAATACCTTCCCCACGGATAGTGTTCAGATCTTGTCCAATATAACAAACGGTGGCTATAACCTGGCAACCGTTAGTAACCTGGATGCAAAAGGTCTTCCTGCTTTGGATTATTTATTGAATAGCCCTGGCTATAGTGATGCTCAGGTCGTAGATCTTTTTGTTAATTCTCCAAGTCGTGAAAATTATATTACGGATTGTTTAAATGACATGCAGTCAAAAACAGCCAATATTCTTAATGGTTGGAATGGTGGTTACTCGTCAACCTTTAACAGTTCCACCGGTTCCGAGATTGGAAGTTCTTTAGGTGTAATGGTTAACAATCTAAATTTCCAGGTTGACTTAATGAAGAATGCTAAATTGGGGATTCCTTTAGGTAAAAAATCATTGGGACAAAAGTTGCCGGAAAAATGCGAAGCTTTTTATACCAATACTATATCGGTGAGTCTTATTAAAAATTGCCTTAATACGATTGAAAATGCTTATCTCGGACGTTCCTTGAACGGTTCAGATGGACTTGGACTTGATGATTATCTGGATGCTCTTGGTGCTCAGCATAACTCTGGCACTTTAAATGAGGCGATTAAAAATCAGTTTGCAGTAACCAGGTCAAAATTAAACCTGATCAATGAACCTTTGTCTGTTTCTGTTATGAACGACGAAGCAACAGTGGACGCTGCTTATATGGAAATAGTAAAACTATTGGTGTTATTAAAAACCGATATGCCATCCGCAATGGGCATTGTAATTACATATCAGGACGGAGACGGTGATTAAACACATCTGTTCATATTTTATTAAACCAGTTCACCTTGCTCCATTGGCCGTTTTCAGAATGGCCTTTGGTATTTTAATGCTTGTTTCTATATTACGTTTTTTAGCCAAAGGCTGGGTATATGATATGTACATACGCCCAAAAGTGTTTTTTCCTTACTATGGTTTTGAATGGATCAAGCCTCTGGATGCGACAAGTATGTATGTAGTGTTCGGCATCTTGGCACTTACATCATTGTTGATCACTTTAGGATTGTTTTACAGAATTTCCGCGATCCTGTTTTTTACGCTTTTTACTTATGTGGAACTGATCGATAAAACAAACTATCTGAATCATTATTATTTTGTTAGCATTGCAGCTTTCATTCTCATTTTTTTACCGGCACATCGCTACTTTTCATTGGATGTTTTGCGAAACAAAAATTTAGCAGCCACACACTCTCCGAATTATTTTATCCTCTCCATTAAGTTCCAGGTGTTTATTGTTTATTTTTTTGCCGGGCTTGCTAAGATCAATAGTGATTGGTTATTACACGCACAACCTTTAAGGATCTGGTTGCCGGCTCATAGTGAAATGCCGATTATAGGCTCACTCCTTACCAAAGAATGGGTGGCTTATTTTTTCAGTTGGTTCGGTTGCATTTATGATTTGGCTATTCCTTTTTTATTATTTATTCCTCGTTTTGTAAAACCGGCTTATGTATTGGTGATCGTGTTTCATTTGGCAACTTCTTTGTTTTTTAATATTGGAATGTTCCCCTATATCATGATTGTTTTAACCACGATCTTTTTTACAGAACATTTTCATAAACGAATTATCAATGGGTTCCGATCTGTTTTTCAAAAAGCAAAGTCAGTGGAAATACAAATGACCTATGCACCAAAACCAAGAACATTAAAAATACTGACAGCATTATTTGTTGCACACTTTACCATCCAGATCCTTGTGCCTTTTCGTTATTTATTATATGACGGAAATTTATACTGGACCGAAGAGGGTTACCGTTTTTCGTGGCGGGTCATGCTTATGGAAAAAGCGGGCACTGCTTTTTTTTATGTGCGTGAAAAAAGTACCGGGAAGGAAATGGAGGTGAGTAATTGTGATTACCTCACGCCTATGCAGGAAAAGATGGTGGCAACACAACCGGACATGCTGGTGAATTATGCCCGTTTTTTAAAAAAAGAATTTAAGAAAAAAGGTATTCAGGATCCTGAGATTCTGGTAGAATCATATGTGACACTAAATGGGAAGGCTAGTCGATTGATAGTGGATAAATCTACAGTTCTGGGTAACGAAGAAGATAATTGGAAACCAAAGAGATGGATCATTCCGAACGATAATTAAATTGAGAAAAATTGTTGTCATATTGTGTGTATTGTTTTTGGTTAGCCGATTGGTTTCCCAGAATGTATTTACAATACAAGGAACAGTCTTTGCCTCAAATGGGATTGTAGCAAAAAGCGCACAGGTGAATATACAGAATCAAAAATCAGAAACCGATGGCGCTGGGCAGTTTAAACTGGCGAATGTAAAAGAAGGCAATGTATCCATCAGCGTATTTTTACAGGGTTATAAAAATTATAGCCAGAAATTAAAAGTAAGTTCTGATACTACTCTATTAATTACCCTCGATTCATTAGGGAATAATTTAAACGAAGTTGTAATTGAAGCAGAGAAAGAAAATTCTTTTGGGATTGGTAAACTGATGAATGTAGAGGGAACTTCAATTTATGCCGGAAAAAAATCGGAAGTAATTTTACTGAATGATATCAATGCAAACCTCGCAACAAATAATTCCAGGCAGGTGTTTGCCAAAGTAGCTGGCATTAATATTTTTGAAAATGATGGCGCTGGTATCCAGCTGGGGATAGGCGGCAGGGGTTTGAATCCAAATCGTGTTTCTAATTTTAATACACGGCAAAATGGTTACGATATTAGTGCGGATGCCCTCGGCTATCCTGAAAGTTATTACACACCTCCTACGGAAGCTTTGGATCGCATTGAGGTAATTCGTGGGGCCGCAAGCCTGCAATACGGTACACAGTTTGGTGGCTTCATTAATTTTCGGTTCAAAAAACCACCCACAGATAAAAAGATTCAATTAACCACCCGGCAAACTTATGGTGCTTTTGGATTGTTTAACAGCTTTAATAGTATTGGCGGTACTGTTAAAAAAATCAGTTACTATTCGTTCTATCAATACAAAGAAGGTAACGGTTGGCGTCCTAATTCAGGATTCAAAATGCATACTGCCCATGCTTCATTGAATTATCAAATCACTTCTAACATTAAAGTGACAGGAGAATATACTTATATGACATACCTGGCCCAGCAACCCGGTGGTTTAACTGATAAGCAATTTGAAAAAAATCCTATGCAAAGTTTTCGTAACAGGAACTGGTTCAAGGTCAACTGGAACTTAGCGTCCTTGTCTTTGGATTGGAAATTGACGCCAACAACACGGATCAACTGGATGAATTTTGCGTTGTTGGCAGAACGAGTGACTGTTGGTTACCTCGGACAAATTAACCGTTCGGATCCATTAACAGAAAGAGATATCATGGGTGACCATTATAAAAATTTGGGTTCTGAATTAAAGTTATTGCAACGTTATCAGTTGTTCAGGCAAACATCCACTTTTTTAGTTGGCTGCCGTTATTACCAGGGAAATACCATACGTAAACAAGGATTGGGAGATACTACTTCCAAGCCTCATTTTGAGTTCAATAATCCTGACAATTTAGAACACAGTGATTATACATTTCCGAGTCGTAACGTCGCTGCTTTCTCGGAGAATATTTTTCAGTTAGGTTCAAAACTCAGTATCACTCCCGGTGTGCGATTCGAATACATTAGCACTTCAGCAAACGGCTATTATCGCGAAACCAATCGTGATCTGGCAGGGAATGTTATTTTAGATGTCAGACACCAGGAGAGTCTGAACAACCAGCGTTCATTTCTTTTAGGTGGAATAGGGTTCTTATTTAAACCGGTGAGTAAAATAGAATTGTATGCAAACTTTAGTCAAAACTACCGTTCCATTAATTTTAACGACATGCGGGTAATAAATCCGAATTCAAGGGTTGATCCTAATCTGAAGGATGAAACAGGTTACACGAGTGATGGAGGCGTAAGAATCAGTTTAAAAGATTTACTATACGTTGATTTCAGTGTTTATTATTTGAGATACAATAACCGGATTGGGTCTGTTCTACAAGTAGATCAGGCTACTTATGTGCTTTACCGATACCGTACCAATATTTCAGATAGCCGCAACATTGGCGCCGAATGTTTTGCTGAATTAGACATGATAAAATTGTTTAACAAAAAAGCGAAGCATAAATTGAGTATTTATGTAAACGCTTCTTATACTGATGCACGTTACATTAGCAGCCAACAAAGTGGATTCAATAATAATTTAGTAGAATTAGTGCCAACAAGTATTTTACGAAGCGGTCTCACTTATAAATTTAAAAATTTCAGCACAACTGTTCAGGGATCCTATACGGCTGACCAGTTCGCTGACGCCAGTAACTCTAAGTTCAGTACTAATGCAATTACAGGAATTATACCTGCATATACTATTTGTGATTGGTCTGCACAATACACGTATAAAATGATTAATTTATCAGCAGGTATAAATAATTTTTTAAATGAAATTTATTTTACACGCCGTGCAGAAGGTTATCCGGGCCCAGGTATTTTGCCTTCCGATCCACGAAATTTTTATCTAACGCTTCAGATTAAATTATAGATCAGGATTTTCTTTCCTGGCACAATTCCACCAAAACACCATTCGTGCTTTTAGGATGCAAAAAAAAGATTAATTTATTGTCAGCTCCATGCTTTGGTTCTTTATTTAACACTTCAAATCCTTCTGATTTTAAGCGATCCATTTCCTGATAAATATCATCCACTTCATAAGCGATATGATGAATTCCTTCACCTTTTTTATCAATAAATTTGGCAATAGCACTTTCCGGATTTGTAGCCTCTAAAAGTTCAATTTTGGTCTCGCCCAGCATAAAAAACGACGTGCTCACACCTTCACTTTCTACACCTTCTACCTTGTAATGGTCTTTTCCAAAGAGCTTTTTGAATAATTCGTTGGAGTTACTAAGACTTTTAACTGCTATTCCAATATGTTCAATTTTCTTAATCATAGCGCTATTTTGGCCAAAATTAACAGATTTTTTCGGATTTGCTATCAAGCAATAAATCCCTATATTTGTAGCCTAAATTTATTACAATGACACAAGCATTAATCTTAGGTATGTTAGGCGGACTTGGAGCACCGGAAATCATCATTATTTTGGTAATCGTTTTATTATTATTCGGAGGTAAAAAGATCCCAGAATTAATGAAAGGTTTAGGTAAAGGGATGAAAGAATTTAAGGATGCGAAAGATGGCGCTTCTGAATCAACTGACGTAGAAAAAAAATAATATTTTATTGATTCATATCTTAAAAGCGTCATTCTGTTCGATTGGCGCTTTTATTATTTAATATATAAACTGTGTATACATTTACAACAATTAAAAATCTGAAAGCCGATTTGTTAGCTGGAAAAACAACCTGCGTTCAGTTAGTGGAAGAATCAATCAAAGCCATAGAAGCAAAAAAACATTTGAATGCTTTTTTAGAAGTGTTTAATGATTCTGCCTTAGCTCAGGCAAAATTGGTTGATGAAAAAATCGAAGCTTCGAGAACCTCTGCTTCCAACAAATTTGGAAAATTGGCAGGAGTCATTATTGGATTAAAAGATAATATCTGTTACAAGGGGCATAAAGTTTCCTGTTCTTCAAAAATCCTCGAAGGATTTGAATCCTTATATTCATCAACTGTTGTGGAAAGATTGTTAGCAGAGGATGTTATTATTATTGGCCGTTTGAATTGCGATGAATTTGCGATGGGAAGTAGCAATGAAAATTCTGCTTACGGAAAAGTCTTAAATCCTCTGAACGAAAAAACAGTTCCAGGTGGTTCATCTGGAGGTTCTGCTGTTGCGGTGGCTGCAAATTTATGTCATGTTACTCTTGGTTCAGATACAGGAGGTTCTATTCGTCAACCTGCTTCTTTTACAGGAACAGTAGGTTTAAAACCAACTTACGGACGTATTTCTCGTTGGGGATTAGTGGCTTATGCTTCTTCTTTTGATCAGATAGGGCCGATTACTAAAACTGTAGAAGATGCTGCTTTATTATTGCAAATTATGGCAGGTAAAGATGAGTATGACACAACTGCTTCACAAAAAGAGGTGGCTAAATATTCTTCATCATTAAACGAAAATAAAAAATTCAAAGTTGCTTATTTAAAAGAATGTGTAGAATCTAACGGTTTGGATCCTGAAGTAAAAAAACAGACGTTAGATGCTCTTGATAAATTAAAATCCAACGGACATGAAGTGACTGCGGTTGATTTTCCTTATCTGGATTTTTTAGTGCCTACGTATTATGTATTGACAACAGCTGAAGCCTCTTCTAACTTATCGCGCTTTGATGGCGTACATTTTGGTTATAGAAGTCCGAATGCGACCGATCTTGAGAGTACTTACAAAAAGACACGCAGCGAAGGTTTTGGCAAAGAAGTAAAAAGAAGGATCATGCTTGGAACTTTTGTATTAAGTGCCGGTTATTATGATGCGTATTATAGCAAGGCTCAAAAGGTTAGAAATAAAATTCGTCAGAAAACAAGAGAAATTTTATCACATCATGATTTTATTGTAACGCCATCTACACCAAGTACAGCTTTTGAATTTGGAAAAAATAGTACTGACCCAATTAAAATGTATTTAGAAGATATTTTTACGGTTCAGGCGAATATTGTTGGTTGTCCTGCCATTTCAGTGCCAAACGGTATACATAGTAACGGTTTGCCCATTGGCCTGCAATTAATGGGAAGGGATTTTGAAGAAGGAAATTTATTGAACTTAGCTAATCAGATTTAATTTTTTACAAAGTGTCTCGTCGAGCTGAGTCGAGGGGCATATAGTTCTCGACTCCGCTCGAACTGACAGAACTTAAAACAAAAACAAAAAAATGGAAATTACAGTAGACAGCGTCATAGACGCATTAAAATATGTAGATGATCCGGATCTTAAAAAAGATTTAGTGACTCTTGGAATGATTAAAGATGTAGTGGTTGATGGAAAGAACGTTGCTTTTACAGTAGTACTCACTACACCAGCTTGTCCAATGAAAGATATGATTCATAATGCTTGCATTAATGCGATTAAACATTATGTGGATAAAGAAGCGATCGTGAATGTAAACATGACAGCGAATGTTACTTCCACGAGAGATAAAGATTTAGGAACACTCTCAAAAGTCAGAAACATTATTGCTGTTGCTTCCGGTAAAGGTGGCGTAGGTAAATCAACTATTTCTGCAAATCTTGCTGTGGCTTTAGCAAAACAAGGCGCTAAAGTTGGGTTGGTAGATGCAGATATTTATGGACCGTCTCAAACCATAATGTTTGATGTGCAAAATGATATGCCTGGAAAAGGCGAACATGATGGCAAGCCAAAAATGAAACCGGTGGAAAGCTATGGCGTGAAATTAAATTCCGTTGGTTTTTTAGCTGGGCCCGATCAGGTAATTGCTTTACGCGGACCAATGGCATCGAAAGCACTCACTCAGTTATTTACAGATACTGCCTGGGGCGAATTGGATTATTTAATTGTTGATCTCCCTCCGGGAACAGGCGATATTCAAATAACATTATGTAGCACTATTCCTATTACGGGAGCTGTGATTGTGAGTACACCACAAGCTGTTGCATTAGCAGATGCCAGAAAAGGAATTGCTTTATTTAAATTACCTGCGCTGAATGTACCAGTATTAGGGATCGTGGAAAACATGGCCTATTTTACTCCGGAAGAATTGCCTGAAAATAAGTATTATATCTTTGGAAAAGATGGCGCTAAGAATTTGGCTGCAGAAATGGATCTTCCATTACTAGGGCAAATTCCTTTGGTACAAAGTATTCGTGAATCCGGAGATGCTGGTCGCCCTGCAATTTTACAGGAAACAACGCCTCAAGCTTTAGCCTTTAGGGAAATGGCACAGAATGTGGCGCAACAAGTTGCGATTCTGAATGCGAATAAAATGAAGGAACAGCAGGTTGCTGTATAACATTATATTTGTTTAAAGAATAATATGCAGGTATTTAAATTTGGTGGCGCATCTGTAAAAGATGCTGAAGGTGTTGAGAATGTTGCTGAAGTGTTAAAACAATTTCAGGGCTCAAAGATTGCTATAGTTATTTCTGCTATGGGCAAAACCACAAATAGCCTTGAGCGTTTGGCAAAAGCCTATTTTTATAAATCAGATGATGCGGAGTCTCTTTTGGGAGATATAAAAACCTATCATTTTGATATTTGCAAACACCTCTTTACTTTGCCATCGCATTCAATTTATAATGAATTGGAAAACACCTTTGTAGAATTACATTGGGCTATCGAAGACGAACCCACACAGGGATTTGATTTTGAATATGACCAGATCGTAAGTATTGGAGAGATTCTTTCTACCAAAATAGTTTCCGCCTACTTAAATGAAATAGGTATTAACAATAAGTGGATTGATGTGAGAAGTATCATCCAAACGGATAATATGTATCGCGAAGGTAAAGTGGATTTTGAATTAACCGAATCACTGGCAACAAAAGAATTGCTTCCCGTTTTCAACAATTTCGACATCATAGTAACTCAGGGATTCATTGGAGGGACTTCTGAAAATTTTACAACCACACTAGGAAGGGAAGGTTCAGATTACACTGCTTCTATTCTAGCATTTTGTTTAAATGCAGAAAATGTGACAATCTGGAAAGATGTTCCAGGAGTTTTAAATGCTGATCCAAAATGGTTTGGCCGCACCAAAAAAATTGATGAACTTTCTTACCATGATGCTATTGAATTAACCTATTACGGAGCTACTGTAATTCACCCAAAAACTATAAAGCCATTACAGAATAAAAATATACCTCTTTATGTTAAGTCTTTTTTGGAGCCAAAAGGTGAAGGCACAGTTATCAGAGACGGTGAGAAACGTTTGAATATTCCTTCATATATTTTTAAAGTAGATCAGGTATTATTATCTATTCAACCTAAAGATTTTTCGTTTATTGCAGAAGACAACCTGAGTGATATTTTTGAATTGTGTTCAAAGCATGGTATTAAAATTAACCTGATGCAATTGTCCGCCATTAGTTTTTCTGTATGCTGCGATCATCATCCCGAAAATATACAATCATTAGTAGAAGAACTACAGGAACAATTTAAGGTACTATATAATTCAGGACTGGAATTAATGACAGTGCGTTATTACACTCAAGAAACAATTGACACACTGACTACAAATAAAATTATTTTACTCGAACAAAGGAGTCGTTTTACCGTGCAAATGGTGATGAAAAATGATCTCTCCGAGTAATAGCAATCTCATGGAGATTATTGTTTATTTATAAGTGAATTAAAGTATTTCTTCTTAAATTTATAGTGATGGCTTCAGTTACAGAAAATATAGGTGCGCCTCCGGGAACATTGTTTTATAACGGAGAGTTAAGAACAGATCGAATCAAAATCACTCTCATTGAATATAATGAGTCAGAATTTTTTGAAGAAGAATACTACGACTTGTCTGATTGCATTTCTCATGTGAAGCCTAATATGGTAAAGTGGATCAACGTAGAGGGATTGCACAATCCGGACCTAGTAGAAAAGATTGGAAAAATATACAATATACATCCATTAACTATGGAGGATATTGTTCATGTAGACCAACGTCCGAAGTTTGAAGACTATGAGCATTATGTGGTAGCGATCATGAAAATGATTAATTATGACAATAAAGTAAATGCGGAACAGTTAGCAATAATTCTTTGTGAAAACACAGTAATTTCTTTTCAGGAACCTCATAATGGTGATGCTTTTGATATTATAAGAACACGGCTTCGCCAGAGTAAAGGCAGGGTTAGAAAACTGGGACCCGATTATTTGGCTTATGCATTGATGGATGCAGTAGTAGATTGTTATTTTATGGCCATTGAAAAAATTGGAGATAAGATCGAAGAAATCGAAGAAGACATTATAGATGCTTCAGATAAAAAGTCTTTATTGGAGTTGTATCATTTAAAAAGGGAAATGATTTATTTGCGGAAGCAGGTTTGGCCGATGCGGGACATGATCAATAATATGATCCGTTCAGAAACGACTTTGATTAACCCTACCAGTGATATTTATTTACGGGATTTAAGTGATCACGTCACTCGTATTATTGATACTGTTGAAACGTATCGCGATTTATTATCCGGCATCATGGATATTTATTTGAGTACTAATGCCAATAAAATGAATGAGGTTATGAAAGTCTTAACGATCATGTCCTCTATCTTTATTCCCGTTACTTTCATTGCCGGTGTTTACGGAATGAACTTCGATAATATGCCGGAGTTACATACACGGAATGGTTATTTCATCACCTGCGGAGTCATGTTGTCTGTCATTATAGGACTGATGATTTATTTCAAAACAAAAAAATGGATGTAGTTAACTCATGTTATAATACACTCTCAACCCAACACCATGTTGTAATTTAAAAGAAGGATTATATCCTAAACCAATCCTGTCATAAGATGGATTATATAGTAGTTGAATGGTATATCTTGGATTAAACGTAAGATGTAACCCGATCCCGCCAACGGCTCCAATACCAGCGCCAATTAAATATTTAACGCTATAAAAACTATAGGGCGCCTGGTTATAAACATTCATAAGGTCTATTGTGAAATTATTGGATCCGCCATTTATATCGCTGCTTAAAACGGCTTGATTTTTTTGAGCTTTAGATAGAATGATATTTAAACCTCCTTCTGCCATTAAATTTATTTTTTCATTACTGCCTAAAATCCTTTGATAACATAATTGAAACATTAATCTTTGTTCAGCACCGGTGATTACAAATTCATTAACTTTTGCTTGTCCCTGTAAGCCATTGCTGGGAGTAGTAGAGCGGATGGTAAATCTTCCATTAACTATTAACTTTGAAGCATTTATATTTAATAGAATGCCCGCTTTTTTGTGGATCTGGTAACGTGCATTTAATCCAACCATATAGGTTGTAGTATATCTTAAATTAATTGGCATATCTTGTTCGTTAAAATACCAATCAGCATGGTTAACGTTCAATAGCTGCGCGATATAATCAATCCCACCGTTAGCTCCTCCATAAACATTTACAATTTGGTTATATAAAATACTATTTGAAAAAGTATTTCGCTGACCGTTTTCATCAAAACCATAGCCGTCATAAATGTAAGCAGTATAGCGGCTAGCCCAAAATGCACCAAGGTATAATCCGGCATGGAAACCTTTTTCGCGGTATACATGCTGCACTTTGGTTGTATCTCTTTGTTCAGTCTCGTCTTCCTGAGCCTTGCTACTTATTGCAATAACACAAAACAGACATAAGAACAATAACGCACTTTTAAAAGAAAATTTCATACCCAAAAATAGGCTTATTTATTTTCAGAAATAATTAAAACATAGAACATTTAATTAACCGTATGAATTCCTCATGATAATTCCTGGGTCGAAAATCTGTCTTTCTACAGTTTAGTAATCGCACAGTATAATTTACACTAAGTAAATGGTTATCAATAAATTAGATGTTAAAAAATAAAGAATACTTCTGGTTTGTAACCAATTTTTTTACTAAAACCTTAAATAATCACCCTGTTCCTTCACCGTTTAAAATGATGATCGGTATTAATAAATTGTGAATAGATAGACTAAATCCTATAACTGCAAACTTTAGTATTTAGTTAACTTCGGGCAAAAATACATACAATATGTTTCAGGAATTGAGCGAACAAGAAGAATTAAGAAGAGAGAAATTAGCAGAGCTAAAGAAGTTAGGTATTGATCCATATCCTGCAGAGGAGTTTAAAATAAACGTGACCGCTCTTGACATTAAAGAAAATTATGAGCGCGATAAATTAAATTATAAAGATATTAGATTTGCTGGACGTATCATGAGTGTTCGTGATATGGGAAAAGCTGCCTTTGCTGTTTTACAGGATAGTACCGAGCGTATTCAGATTTACGTTCGTCGTGATGATATTTGCCCCAATGAAGATGATAAAACATTGTATGATATTGTCTGGAAAAAATTAATTGACCTCGGTGATATTATTGGAATCGAAGGTTACGTATTTACCACAAAAACAGGTGAAACATCTATTCATGTTACTACCTTAAAATTATTGAGTAAGTCATTAAAGCCACTGCCTGTTGTAAAGACAGATGCAGATGGCAAAGCATTTGATGAAGTAACTGATCCTGAATTCCGTTACCGTCAGCGCTATGTGGACTTGATTATTAATCCGGCAGTTAAAAAAACATTTGTACAGCGTACACAGATCATTTCTTCTATTCGTAATTTTTTAAATAACAACGGTGCCCTGGAAGTAGATACTCCTGTTTTGCAATCTATACCAGGTGGCGCAGCGGCACGTCCGTTCTTAACACATCACAACGCTCTGGATATGCCATTGTATCTGCGTATTGCCAATGAATTATATTTGAAAAGATTAATAGTTGGCGGCTTCGATTGGGTGTATGAGTTCAGTCGTAATTTTCGTAACGAGGGAATGGACAGAACGCATAATCCGGAATTTACGGTGTTGGAATTTTATGTGGCTTATCGCGATTATTTCTGGATGATGAATACAACTGAAAAATTGCTGGAAAAAATTGCCATGGATCTTCATGGAACAACTGAATTAACGGTTGGTGATAAAATTATTAATTTTGCACCTCCATTTAAACGTATTACGATTATGGATGCGATTAAAGAAAATACAGGCATCGATGTAAGTAAAATGGATGAAGAAGGATTGAGAGCTGTATGCAAACAACTGCATATTGAAATTGATCCGTCGATGGGCAAAGCAAAATTAATTGATACGCTGTTTGGCGAAAAATGCGAAGGAAATTATATTCAACCAACTTTCATTACTGATTATCCGGTTGAAATGAGTCCTTTAACTAAAAAGCATAGAACAGAAGAAGGTTTGGTAGAACGCTTTGAATTAATGATTAATGGTAAAGAAATTGCCAATGCGTATTCAGAATTAAATGACCCGATTGATCAGCGTGAGCGTTTTGAAGAACAGGTAAAATTAATGGAGCGTGGTGATGATGAAGCCATGTTTATTGATTATGATTTTTTACGTGCTCTTGAATACGGAATGCCACCAACAGCAGGAATCGGGTTTGGAATTGATCGTTTATGTATGCTACTTACCAATCAGCCATCCATACAGGATGTTTTATTGTTCCCTCAAATGCGCCCTGAAGTTCAAAACGTCACAGAAGAAATAGAAAAATAAATATGCGTCAGATATTTTATTATAGTTTGCTATTAATGGTAGTGGGATTTTTTTCCTGTCAGCAAGAGCCTGTAACGGTGAAAGAAAAAAAGGTTCGGATATTTCCGGAATATAGCGAAGCGTTGGATGAAATCATTCGTTCAAAGGAGGGTGTCATCAGAGGCATTGATTTAAATAGCCCGGCCTCTCTTATTACTAAAACAGAAACTAAAGAACCTTCTGAAGTTGATCATGATTATTTGTATTTCGAATATGTAATCGACAGTATGACAACCTATTCTGTAACTTATAACTTAAACAATGATAGTTTGGATGAAGTTGAAGTGCAGATCAATTGTAATGACGTGGATTTGAGTGCACGATTATTTACGGATCTGAAAACGTATTACGAAAAAAAATTACCTAATCCAACAGAAGATAAAGGCTTTGTAGTATATAATTGTTTCGAAGGGCAAAGAAAACCATTTGTAGTTTCTTTAACGGATAATAGTACGCCTAGTAAAGGAATAATTAACCTGGTTATCTACCGCGACAAGTAAGTTAATACTGATAAAATAACTTAATGATCCTTATGGTTTTATTATTGGGGTCACGGATAATGTAAGAGTTTACCCTATTGTAAGTATCAGTAACATAACTGATTTCTTTTAAGAGTACACCGTTTTTAAATTGCTTTTCCGTTAACAGACAATCTTTTGTATCGTACTCGTAAGTTCTAATATGCTCCTCATCTCCATTGCTGTTGCTTTTAAATGATGCTTTTATCAGTTGCCCCTTGGTATTGTAAGTAAAATGACTGTTTTGAGTAATCCATGCTACCGTGTACTGCTCGTTAATACTGCTCGGTTTTTTTTTATCATTTAAAGTATAAATGATATCCTTATAGGGCCTTCCCTCATCATTCATGCATGTTTTTTTATACTGATTTTTGCCCGTTGCCAGGTAAGTATAGGTTTCTGCACTGATAAGAAATTGTCCGCCCAGCCGGAATTCAGATTTATTTCCAGATACATTAGTTTCCTTGTAACGTTTTTCTTTTTCTAATTTTCCTTCAGCGTTATAATCGTAGTAGTAGCTTTCATAATAGGGCCCATCATTATAGCGTTTTAATTTCAGTTTATTGTCTGCATTATAAAAATACGTTGTAGAAACGGTGTCGTACACATATTCGTTTTTAGTGTAAGAGGAACCATTGCTGACTAATTTACGTTTATGATATCTTGGGCCAGTGTGAAACTCTTTCTGAATTATTTTGTTAATGGATGTATAGTAGAAACGCGTTAGCAATCCTTCTTTATTGAACTCATAATAATTCAGCAAGCCTTTATCTTCAGCAATCTGTAGGTCTTTTTTGTCAATAATGTCAAAGGTGATTGATTTTATTTTTTGCGTTTGAATGTATTCTGTATTGAATGGCAACTGACTTTCAAAAGCAGTTTCGGCTGTTGGAAGAAGTGTTTGTCCGAAAAAAGAAGTCGTTGAGGTTGAAAGAAAACAGATGAGCAGAATGCTATTAAAAGCGAGCCACTGATGAGTAAACTCAAAGCTTTTTAAGAAATTATTTATTTTATGTGCCGCCTTCTTCAATTTGTTTTAATGCTTCTTCCTCAGATTCCGTTGGTAGTAAACAACTATTGTTTTTGCAAACATAAAAGGTCGTTTTACCCTCTACGAACCTGTTTTTTACCAGAGGAAGATCTGATTCTTTTCCACTTAAAGCAAATATCACATTTGGCGGCGTTTGTTTATAGAGCTTCAGTATTTTTTCATTAACACCTTTACCAACAATTACTATTTCTGTTTGGGGTTTCAAAATATATTGGAGAAGTATAGCCCAGTTAGAATAGCCTGGCCCGTAATTTTCAATTTCCATGATAACAGAAGCCAATAGGCTTTCGGCAATTGCATGAAATTCATGGTTATCAAAATAGATTGATAAGGTTCGCAGGTTAATCGCCATTTGGGAACTGGATGCAGGAATTACATTGTCGCTCCATTCTGCCTTTCTCACTACAAGTTTTTCCTCAGATGCATCCGTGAAGAAAAAAGTATTTTTGGTTTTATCATAAAAATTCCGGACCGCATAGTTGGCTAAATCATTTGCTTTTAATAACCAACTTTCGTTTGCTGTAATCAGGTAAACGCCAGTAAAAGCATCTATTACAAAAGCGTAGTCTTCTAAGAACCCGGAAATTGAACTTTTATCGTTAACAATTCTCAAAAGTTTGCCGTTTTGCTGGCAATATTTATTTAATAGATAATCGGCATTTCCAATCGCCAGATCTTTAAATTTTTCCTCACCAAATTCAAGATATGCTTCTGTCAAAGATTTACACATTAAACCATTCCAGGAAGCAATGACTTTATTGTCGAGGCCTGGTCGTATTCTTTGATCACGCACATTCAATAAAATTTTCTTGCATGCATTTATTTTGTACTCAAGTTCATGGACCATTAAACCATGCTTAAAAGCTACCACTGAATCTTCGGCATCACGCATAAGAATGTAGTTTTCGTCTTCCCAATATCCAACGTCGTTCACGCAATAATAATCAGAAAATATTTCAAAATCATTTCCCAATAAATGCTGTAATTCTTCTTTTTGCCATACGTAATATTTTCCTTCAACTCCTTCACTGTCTGCGTCCAAGGCTGAATAGAAGCCAAATTCAGAATTCATTAGTTCGCGTTCAACAAAATGAATTGTTTCATAAACTACTTTTTTATAAAGCTCAATCGGAGTTTGTTTATAAGCCTGGGTGTACAAACTTATGAGTTGGGCATTATCATAAAGCATCTTTTCAAAATGTGGCACTTTCCATAATGTGTCTGTGCTGTATCGCGCAAACCCACCATCTAAATGATCATAGATACCGCCCCATGCCATTTTTGTCAATGTAAGATCAATTTGTTTTTTTACCTGAGGATCATTTTCAAAATAATTATAATTTAATAGGAATAGGTAATTATTTGGCAAAGGAAATTTAGGAGCCTTGTTAGGCCCACCCATTTCGTAATCAAAAGTATGTTTCCATTTAGAAACAGATTTGCGCAACGATTCTATACTAAATACTACTGATTCTTCATTTGTTTTTGGAATCTCCAGTTTTTCCATGCCATCGGTTAAATGAATCGCATAGTCGTAAGCTTTCTTCGGATCATTCTTATAAAGATCTGCAAGGTTATTCAATACGTTAATCCATTGGTGCTTTGGAAAATATGTGCCGCCATAAATTGGTCTGCCATCGGGTAAAGCAAAACAGTTTAATGGCCAGCCACCATGCCCGGTCATCAGCTGAACAGCGCCCATATACACCATATCAATATCCGGCCGTTCTTCACGATCCACTTTGATATTGATAAAATGCTTGTTCATGATTTCAGCCACTTCTTCACTTTCAAAACTTTCATGTTCCATTACATGGCACCAATGGCAGGCACTATAGCCAATACTAACCAGGATCAGCTTATTTTCTTTTTCCGCGATGGCTAATGTTTCTTCATTCCATGCATACCAGTTAACTGGGTTATTGGCATGTTGCTGTAAATAAGGGCTGCTTTCTTTAATAAGATTATTGGGCATAGCTGTCTTTAGGATTATATATGCGAATATACAAATCCGATTTGCCTATGTGTTGTACCGATTTGAATATTCGTATTAATAAAGTTATAATTAAACTAAAAATGGATTATTCATCCTTTCAAAGCCAATAGTAGTAGCCATCCCATGGCCACTGTATACTTTCATGTGATCCCCCAGAGGCATCAGTTTTTCTTTGATGGATCTGATGAGTGTTTCATAATTTCCCATAGGAAGATCTGAACGACCAATGCTTCCATAAAATAATACATCGCCACCGATGATAAACCCATCTTGTAAATTATAAAAAGATAAACTGCCAGGTGAATGGCCCGGCGTATGTAAGGTGTTTAAAGTAGAATTCCCAAAAGAAATAATGTCGCCTTCTTTAATAAAAGATTGAGGCATCGGACTTTGTTCTGCCGGAATTCCATACATGGTAGCAGTGGCCAAATGTTTTTCAATAAAATATACATCATCCTTATGTACTTCAGGTAACAATCCATATGTATCAAATACATATTTATTACCATTGATATGATCCACATGAGCATGCGTTAAAATCAAACGTTTGGGTGTCAATTGATTTTGACTTATAAAATCACTCAACTTTTTGTTTTCAGTGGCATTACTATTTCCCGGGTCAAGGATAATGCATTCTTTGGTTTCATCCCATAATACATAAGTGTTTTCCTGAAAGGGCCCGAAGGTGAAAAAGTGTAAGTTTATCATGGTGCTTTATATGATATTTTTGCTAAATTTAGAGCTTATTATTGAAATTAATGAAGCGTATTCTTCCTTTATTTTTGCTTGTATTATCTATTAAAACGGCCTGCGCGCAATTTTATTATGGATCGCAACTTGAATTTGGCAAAAACAGGATGCAATACCAGTCATTTAACTGGACCTATTTTGATTTCGATCGTTTTAGGGTTTATTTGTATGAAGGAGGACAGGAAATTGCACGTTATGCGGCCACTTCAGTTGACAGGCAATTACCTATATTGGAAAAACGACTGGATTATCAGTTAGACGATAAAGTTGATGTGATTGTTTATAATAATCAGAATGATTTCAAGCAAAGTAATATAGGTTTAGCGGGTGAAGAGAATGGGAACATTGGCGGAGTAACCCGAATTATAGGCGATAAAATTTTCATTTATTTTACCGGCTCCCATGCTGATCTTGATAAACAAATTCGTGCGGCTTTGGCTGAACTGATGGTTGATCAGATGATGTATGGCGGAAGAACAAGAGATGTAGTAAGAAACTCTACGCTATTGACTTTGCCGGATTGGTTTAAGAATGGATTAATTGCATACATTTCTGAAGGTTGGAATTCTTCGATTGATAACCGGGTGATGGACGCAATACAGAATGATCGTTTTCTGAAATTCAATCAGCTAACCGGAAAAGAAGCAACTATGGCCGGGCACGCAATGTGGTATTATGTTGCAGAAGAATATGGGGAAGCAATTATCCCTAACCTCTTATACATGACCAAAGTGAGCCGCAATCCTAACAATGCATTTTTATATGTGTTGGGCTTGTCGGTGCAGAACATGACCAGCGAGTTCACAAACAAAATGGCAAAGCGTTATTTTGATTATAGAGATTCTACCCGTAAAAATCCTGTAACAGAATCTGTTCTGAAAAAACAAAAAAAAGCAAGGCATTATTACCAGTTAAAGGTAAATCCTGATGGCCAAAAAATTAGTTATGCAACCAGTGAATTAGGACAGTATAAAGTATGGATCAATACCATTGGTGAAAAGAAAAGCAAGCGCCTGCTTAAATTGAATCCAAAGCTTGAGCGTATGGAAGACAATTCTTATCCCTTGATAGCCTGGCATCCGAACAACACTATTGTGTCTATGATTTATGAACGTAAAAACATTTTAAAACATCATACTTATGATACCGAAACAAAAGAAACCAATAAAAGGAATGTTACAGGCTTTGAAAAAGTAAACAGCTATGCATTTTCTCACGATGGTAAACGGATTGTGATGAGTGCGGTGAAAAAAGGAAAAGGTCAATCCGATATTTTTATTTTTACATTAAATTCAGGCGGAATAGAGCAGATTACGAACGATTCATGGGATGACAACAATCCTGTGTTTGTAGATAATTCAAAAGGAATTCTTTTTGAATCGAACCGAACACATGATACGATCAAAGCAAACGAGGACGCAAAAATGTACTTGAAGTTTTCGAAAAATAACGATGTCTTTTATTACAATGTCGCAACTAAATCAAATCTATTATACCGTGTAACAAACACACCTGATGTAAATGAAACCATCCCGCAGGAATACAATAAGGGTGTAATTTCCTTTTTAAGCGAAGCTAATGGTGTATATAATCGTTACGTTGGCGTATTGGATAGTTCGATTGCCTTTGTGGATACAACAGAGCATTACCGGTATTTCTATAATTCAAAGCCTATTACCAATTATCAAAAAAATATTCAGGAACATCATATTAATGCACGATTTACTAAATACGCGGAGATCATTATTGATAATTTCAAAGAGAAATTGATTGTGTCTCCGTTGATACCATCAGGTGATCTTAAACCTGTGACTTTAAATAAAACATGGTTTAAATCTTCTCCACGAACAAACTTATCAGATCCTGATAGGATCATTATCACAAATCCTATTCGCAAAGATGAAGATTTGGGGCCAAAGAAAACAGATACAACAACTAAGAAAAACGAAGGAATAGATTTTGAAAATTATGATCTGAAAGGGGAACCTAAAATTTCTCCTGCACCAAATAGTAATGATCCGGATAAAAAATCTTCAAACGAAAATTCAAATTCTCTGAGCACAAAAAGTCCTCAGGACTCAGCAGCCAAACCATCTACTGAATTACGTTTTCCGATACAACAAAATTATTACACGAGTTTTAAAACTGACCAGGTTGTGTCCCAATTGGATAATTCCTTCCTTTCAACGAGTTATCAGCGTTTTGCAGGTGGCGGAAGTCCGGTTTACCTGAATCCGGGATTAAATGTATTATTCAAAATAGGCTTAAGTGATTTGTTTGAAGATAAACGGATCGTTGCAGGTTTCCGTATTGCTGGAACGTTAGACAATGAGTATTTGTTGAGTTGGGAAAATCGCATTAAAAAAGTAGACAGGCAATTGGTTCTTCACCGTCAATCTTTCTTAAAGGTAAATGGAGGGCAGGGAGTTACTAAAATACAAACTCATGATGGCCGTTATTCCTGGAAAATTCCTTTCAGTGAAGTGTCTGCAACGAGACTTTCAGTGATGTATCGTAACGATCGGATGGTTTTTGCCTCTGTGAGCGATGAGAGTTTGCCGAAACCACACGTGTATGATAATTATGGCGGATTGAAAGCCGAATATATATTTGATAACACCCGTAAAAGAGGGTTGAATTTATTTAATGGTACACGTTTTAAAATGTGGACAGAATACTGGAGGTTAATTAAGGAAGAGCAACATGATTTGTTTACGTTTGGTTTTGACTGGCGTAATTATAAAAAAATACACAGAGACCTTATTTGGGCGAATCGTTTTGCCGGCGCTACCTCATGGGGCACAGACCGTTTAATTTATTATATGGGTGGAGTGGACAATTGGTTAAATCCACAATTTGATAAAACCATCAATATTGTGAATCAGGAGCAATACCAATTTCAGACTCTTGCTACCAATATGCGTGGCTTTAAACAAAATATACGCAATGGAAATAATTTTGTAGTGTGGAACAGTGAGGTTCGCTGGCCAATATTTAAATATTTAATTAACAGACCAATTCGTTCTGATTTTGTTCAGAATTTCCAGATCATTGGTTTTGGAGATATAGGAATGGCCTGGTATGATAAGAATCCTTATAGCGAAGAAAATGTACTGAATAAAAATATATATGTTGGAAACCCTGTGACATTAACTATCTATAACCAAAAAGAACCAATTGTTGGAGGTTATGGCTTTGGATTACGCTCCCGTTTATTAGGATATTTTATTCGTGTGGATTTTGCCTGGGGTGTAGATGATAGAAAAGTTCAAAAAGGAATGACTTATTTATCGTTGACTACAGATTTTTAAAAGGTATGCAAAACAGAAAACCAATGACGCTGAGTATTCTTTTTATTTTATTAGCCGTTGGATTGGCGGCAGGATTTTTAAGTGGAATGGTTGGAATAGGTGGAGGAATTATTATTGTTCCCGTTCTGGTTTATTTTTTAGGATTCTCCCAGCATCAGGCTCAGGGAACTACCTTATTCATGTTTTTATTGCCTATAGGAATTCTGGGAGTAATGAATTACCACAAGCAAGGCTACGTAGATTTTAAAACGGGTTTAATCATTTGTTCCACCTTTGTATTTGGAAGTTATTTCGGCAGTAAATTATCTATTTCGCTAGATCAGAAAACGATTAAACAGATTTTTGGCGCTATTATTATAATTTTAGGAGCGAAAATGTTATTCTGGAAATAGATTTTATTTCGCTGCGCTAATAGAAAACAGTCTGCCGATTGCAGATGTTTCACCTTTGTCTGTAAAAACACCACGCTCCGAACCTTTCACATCCTCAATAGAGTAAAATGCTTTAGGTGCATACATCTGTATCAAATGAATAACACCGGCCTTATTGGTTCTTTTCACAATCGTAAATATTAATTTAACGGGTCCGATGGCGCCATGACCATCTACGATAGTAATTCCCTGGTTTCTTTTTTTCAAAATATCAATAAGTGGCCCGATATCTTCCGCAGTAATGATTCTGATAATCTGTGTTCCTATCGCTAAGCGCTCTTCGATATACATGCCTAAATAGGTTCCTGCACTAAATCCTGCTGCCCATGCAATAAAACAAGCAATATTGTCAAGGTGGCTGAATACCTGACGCATGGCCACTAACCAGATCAGTACTTCAAAGAAACCTAGAACGGGAACAATTTTCTTTAATCCTTTTGAAATGAAAATGTGTCGCAGAGTTGCCATGGTCACATCTCCCAACCGGGAAATGAAAATAAGAAGAGGTAATATAATCCAGCTAAAATAATCGAATGGCATCTTGAGATTTATTGCTTCATAAAGTTACTTGTACTTTATTCGAAAATCTACGTTATGCCTTTTAATTATGAATAATCTATTGTTTAAACAATGGTTTTTTTTAGCGAAAATTAACGGTCAATAAAGCAGAACTTTAAATCATCGAAACACTGGATCAACATACTTCAACACCAAGTATCAAAAACAAAAAAAGTTGGTGGCGTTTTTTTAAGCGTTTATTTCTAACGGTTGTGTTTTCTATTGTGGGCGTGATAGCTGTAAGCGTTTCGCTGGTATTTATTTATGAGGAGGAGGTGGTTAATCTGATTATTACTGAATTAAACAAGCACCTAAAAACTGAAGTGCGAATAGATCCTAAAAACATTAATTTAACCATCATTCAATCGTTCCCGGATTGTGCCATAGAATTTAAGGATCTTACGGCGATGGATTCAAAAGAGTTTGAATCTAAAGACACGTTGTTATATGCAAAACGCTTATCTCTGGCATTTAATATCAAGGATCTATTCAATAAAAATTACACGGTAAAAAAAATTGAGCTGGATCAGGCACGTTGTTATTTAAAAGTGAATAATAAAGGAAATGCTAATTACTTAGTGTGGATATCTGAAAAAGAAGAAACATCAAATGATAGTTTAAAATTTGCGTTAGAAAAAATACGCCTCACAAATATAGATCTGATTTATAAAGACAGTAAGCATAAAATCAAACTTAACACATCTATTAAGGAACTGAATTTTAGAGGAAAGTTTAATGAAAATAATTATACACTGAAATCTGACGGAAATGCGTTTGTTAATCTATTTCAGGCTGATAAGGTGAAATACCTGAAGGATAAAAATTTAAATTTCGACATTGAAATTGAAGCTACAGGATCAACGTATAATATCAGGAAATCAGAAACTTTTATAAATGCTACTCACATTGTAAGCAATGGAAACTTTATAGTCAAGGATAGCTTACAATCATTAGATATAAATTTTAATGGGAAAAATCTGGATATATCCACTACACTTTCCTTGCTCCCGGAACAATTTAAAAATAAAATTACGGATTACGAGAGTGACGGGGAGTTTTATGCGTCTGGTGAGTGCCACTATATAAATGGGAAACCTTTTATTTTAAAGTCTGATTTTGGAATCAAACATGCGAGTATTTCTTATAAACAAACAAATACCACCCTTAAAAATGTAAACCTTTCAGGAAGTATTGAACTGAGAGAAAAATACAGCGCATTAAAATTATTAAATATTTCTGCTGAACTAAACAGCAATACTTTTGCAGGAGATGTAGAAATTTCAAATTTTGAAGATCCTTATTTGAAAATGAAATTTGACGCGAATACCAATCTGGAAGAATTGTTGGCATTTTATCCGATTGATACCTTGCAGGAAGTGTCAGGAAGTATAAAAGTAACGGCGGAGATAGAAGGATTGATCTCTGAGATGCGCTCAAATGCTTATAGTCCATCCATAAAGGCAAAAGGTAAAGCGGTGGTTGCTAATTTGAAAGCTAAATTTAAGCAATCTGACAAGCAGCTTAATATTCCCGAAGGAGAACTGCAATTAAACAACAGGCATTTGAATGTGTTTGGACTCAAAGTCATCAAAGGAAAATCGGACGTCACTTTAGTGGGAGAGATGCCAAATTTTTTGAGTTATTTATTTGATGCGACTGTTCCTTTAACCATTGTAGCAAAAGTAACGAGTGACAATATTGAACTGGAAGATTTTTTGTTTGGTGCAGGTCAGTCCAGTGAAACTTCCTCTATTAAAATTTCAGAAAAGCTTGATTTTAATATCTCTGTGGATGTAAAACATTTAAGCTTTTCAAAATTTACGGCGGATAACATACAAGGAATTATGTTACTCAAAAATCAGAAAATCGCCCTCAAGGGTTTAACATTAAATGTAACAGACGGACAGCTAATGGTCAATGCATTTGCTGATGCCAGTGGAGATATTATTAGAGTATCTGCAGATTGCGACTTAAAAAAGCTCAACATTCAGAAGCTTTTTACTCAATTAAATAATTTTGGGCAAACCACTATTCAGGATAACAATTTAAAAGGTTATGCTACAGCATCAATTGACTTTACTGGAAACTGGGACAGAAAATTAAACGCAGATCTAAACAGCATAAATTTAACCAGCAGTGTTTTAATTGAAAGAGGGGAGTTAATAGGTTTTAAACCATTGGAGAGTCTGGCAAAATTTATTGATGTAAATGAGTTGAGGCATATTAAATTTTCAACTCTGCAAAGTGCGGTGGAAATTAAAAACCGCATAATCACTATTCCAAAAACTTCCATCAAGTCCAATGCGCTTAATCTGGAGCTTTGGGGCAAACATGATTTCGAAAATGTGATTGATTATCACATCCAGTTATTAATAAGTGAGTTATTAGCGAAAAAGCCACGATCAAATAAGAACTTTGACGAAGAGCTGTCCTTGATTGAAAATGATCCGGAGAACAGGCGGTCTGTATTTATATTAATGACCGGGCCAATTGATAATCCAAGTATTAAGTATGACCGAAAAGGTGCTAAAGAAAAAATAAAACAAGACATTCAACAGGAAAAACAAAATCTAAAACAAATACTGAGAGAAGAATTTGGGTTTTTTAAAAAAGACAGTGTTAAAACAAAAGAAATACCAAAGTCGAATCAAAATTTCCAGATAGAAAGTGGAAACGAACCAAGGAAAAACAATAAACCGCTTCAGCCTAAGAAAAAAGAAGAGGATGATGACTTTTAACCTATTACAGTTAAATAAAGAAATCTTTTTTTTGGTATAAAGATAGCCGTTGAAAAGGCTAAAAGCATGAAAATATATTAGCGTACCTATTCAATAATTATTAAATTTATTGAGACAATAATCTTTATATATGCATAATTATTCAATAGCAATTCACGGAGGAGCCGGTACGATTCTACAAAGTTCAATGACCTCGGAAAAAGAATTAGCTTATAAAAATGGTTTAACAGATGCGATTGAAGCTGGTGAAAGTATTTTAAAAAATGGTGGATGTTCGTTCGACGCAGTTGAATCTGCTATCATTCAACTTGAAAACAATCCTTTATTTAACGCTGGAAAAGGAGCGGTATTTACTCATGAAGGATTTCATGAAATGGATGCGTCTATAATGAATGGGATGGATTTAATGGCTGGAGCAGTTGCTGGAGTGCAGCATATTAAAAATCCAATTTCTTTGGCACGAGCAGTAATGGAGCAGTCAGAGCATGTTCTTCTCACAGGAAACGGTGCAATTGAATTTGCTAAAAAAGTAAATGCTAAATTCGAAAACGACGAATACTTTTTTGTTCAGTTAAGATACGACCAGTTGCAGGAAGCCAGGAAATCTAATACGATGGTATTGGATCATACAGATGAAAATAAAGAAAAAAAATTTGGTACAGTAGGTTGTGTAGCACTTGATCAAAAAGGAAATCTGGCAGCTGGCACTTCTACAGGCGGTATGACCAATAAAAAATATGGTAGGGTAGGTGATAGTTCAATTATTGGTTCAGGAACCTATGCTAATAATAAAACCTGCGCGATTTCCTGCACGGGACATGGAGAATTATTTATTCGTTCAGTAGTGGCTTATGATATTTCCTGTTTAATGGAATATAAAAATCTATCTCTCAAAGAAGCCTGCAAGATAGTTGTTATGGATAAACTGGTTAAGATAAAAGGGGAAGGCGGATTAATTGCATTAGATTCAATGGGAAATGTGGAATTACCTTTTAACTCTGATGGAATGTACCGCGCTTCTAAAAAGCAATATGAGGAAATATTTGTGGGAATTTATAAATAGTTAGAAGAACTTTTAATCTCCTTTTATATCTTCCAGATCTATTTCAGCGGGATTAGGAGCTTTTACCGAACGTAATGTTAGATATTTTGTTCTTAAGTCAAAAATGTCTCCGTAGGCCATGACATGAACGGTTAAATTATCAATAGAAACCGGTTCACCCATACCAACGCTGGTAATATTAGTGTGACGCATATGTGTAGCGTCAACCAGAATAATAAGCCCCGAACCAATGGCTTCCATGTTTCTTCCTTCAGTTATTAATAAGCCTGTATCTTCTCCTAAGCCAATTCCTAAATTTATTGGATTACTTGCGCAGGCATACATTAATCGGCCAATTCGTCCACGTTGCACAAAATGTGTATCAATAATTACATTATTAATAAAGCCTAAGCCTCCGGTAATTTTCACTTCTCCTTTTAATAACGCTTCGGAGCTACTTCCCTGATAAATCATGTTATTAGAACTTGCAGCAGCACCGGCAGATGTTCCTGAAATAATAAAGTTTTCGTTTTCGTAGCGATCCAGCAATAAATGATGGAAAGCAGTTCCTCCAAAAATAGAAGATAATCGTAATTGATCACCGCCTGAAAACATTACCACATCAGCAGCTCTAAGACGTTCAATGTTTTTTGGATCATTGGCTTCTTCTCTTGTACGAATATCCAGTACTGCAGTATTGTTTACATTCAGGTGTTTAAATGCTTCAATGTATTCTGCACCAACCTCCACAGGGATACTGCTGGCTGTTGTAATGATTTCTATGCGCGATGAAATACCTTTATCGGATTCATCAATCATCCGTTTTAATATTCCTTTTTCAAAAAACTTCAAATTATTCGGTAATTTTTCCGGATTCAAAGAAAAACTGCCCTTATCAATTGAGCCTCCAATAACAATTAATTTACCTTTTGGTGCCATAGAAATTAAATTTAGTGTAAAACTATCGTAAAAACAACTAAAAGCAAGATAAATTAGATAAAAGATGCGATCATTATTTTAAACATTAAATTGTTTATATAAAAAACATAGCCTACATTTAAAAAAAAGAGGAGTCAAATTGCTTTTATATAAGACCAAAACAAATATTTGTTGGTATTATGCAAACCTTTTAAGCGTAAAGGGTAACAAAATTAAATAAGAATTGCACTATGAAAATTATTGAAATAAAAGTAATGCGCGGGCCAAACTACTGGTCAATAGCCAGAAAGAAATTGGTGGTTATGAAGTTGGATCTTGAAGATTTGGAACAGAGTCCAACAAATAAAATAGATGGATTTGAAAAGCGTATTAAGGAATTAATTCCGAGTTTAATTGAACACCGTTGCTCCGAAGGTAAGGAAGGTGGCTTGTTTGTTCGTATTAATGAAGGTACCTGGATGGGACATGTGATAGAACATATCGCATTAGAATTGCAAACGTTGGCAGGAATGGAATGTGGTTTTGGAAGAACAAGAAGTACGAGTAAAGAGGGTGTCTATAACGTTGTATTCTCATACATGGAAGAAGCTGTAGGGGTTTATGCTGCCAAAGCTGCTGTGAAAATTGCTGAACATTTAATCAGTGGTGAGCCTTATGATATCGATAGTGATATTCGTAAAATGCGTGAATTACGTGAAAGTGTGCGTTTCGGGCCAAGCACAGGATCTATAATAGATGAGGCTATCGCCCGTGACATTCCTTTTATTCGTGTTAATTCGGAATCATTGGTACAACTTGGCTATGGTAAGAACCAGGTTCGTTTCAGAGCTACGATGACTGACCGTACAAGTTCCATAGCGGTAGATTTGGCAAGTAATAAAGACGAAACAAAACGTTTACTAAAAGATGCAGCAATTCCTGTTGCAAAAGGAGTTTGTATTTCAGACCCTGCCGCCTTGGAAGATGCAGTTAAAAGCGTTGGTTTTCCGCTAGTATTTAAACCGTTAGATGGAAACCACGGTAAAGGTGCTTCTATTAATGTTAAAACTATTGAAGAGGCTAAAGATGCATTTGAACATGCTAAAAAATATTCCCGAAAAATCATTATCGAAAAATTTATTACAGGATACGATTTTAGAGTACTGGTAATAAATAACCGTTTTATTGCGGCAGCGTTAAGAGAACCGGCGCATGTGATTGGGGACGGCAAATCAACCGTTCAGCAATTAATTGATAAAGAAAACTTAGACCCAAGAAGAGGTTACGGACACGAAAATGTGTTAACCGAAATTAGTATTGACCGTGAAACCCTGGATCAACTTGCGAAAAAAGAATATACCTTGGATACTATTCTTAAAAATGAAGAGCTGTGTTATCTTAAAGGAACAGCTAATCTAAGCACGGGCGGTAAATCTACTGATATAACAGACATTGTTCATCCGCATAATATTTTTATCTGTGAACGTATTTCCCGTGTGATCGGCCTTGATATTTGTGGTATTGATATTATGGCATCCAATTTAAGCGAACCCTTGGAACTAACCGGTGGTGTAGTACTGGAGGTAAATGCGGCTCCTGGTTTCAGGATGCATTTGGCTCCAGCAAAAGGCTTGCCCAGAAATGTTGCAGCGCCAGTAATCGATATGTTATATCCTACCGGTAAATCCTGCCGTATTCCAATTATTGCTATTACAGGAACAAATGGAAAAACTACAACTACGAGGTTGATCTCGCACATTGTTAAAAACAACGGATTTAAAGTAGGATTCACTACCAGTGATGGTATTTATGTTGGTAATTCAATGATGACCAAAGGAGATACAACTGGTCCGGTAAGCGCTGAATTTATTTTAAAAGATCCGACAGTAGAGTTTGCGGTTTTGGAAACAGCGCGGGGTGGAATATTAAGAGCGGGCCTTGGTTTTGGAAGATGTGATGTTGCTGTGGTAACTAATATTCAGGAAGATCACATGGGACTTTCGGATATCAATACGTTAAAAGATATGGCTCGCGTTAAAGGCGTGGTTGTTGAAAGCGTTAAGAGAGATGGTTATGCCGTATTGAATGCAGACAATAAATATTGTGTGAATGTTGGAAAAAATGCAAGCTGCAATATCGCCTATTTCAGTATGAATGAAAATAATCCAGTGGTGAAAGAGCATTGCAAACTGGGTGGGATCGCTGCTATTTATGAGAACGGATTTATTACTATTAAAAAAGGCGACTGGAAATTCAGAGTTCAAAAAGTGACAAACGTTCCTTTAACTTTTGGAGGACGGGTATCGTTTATGATTCAAAATGTGTTGGCAGCTACTTTGGCAACTTATGTATATGGTTTCGCAACTGAAGACATTGCTACGAGCCTGGAGACTTTTATACCATCTGCAGCTCAGACACCGGGCCGTATGAATATTTTTGATTTCAAAGAGTATAAAGTCATGATTGACTTTGCTCATAATCCTGATGGTTTTAAAGGAATCAAAGAATTTTTATCTACTATCGATTCTCCTTTGAAAATTGGTATTATTACAGGGACAGGCGATCGCCGTGATGATGATATCAGGGATATGGGGCGGATTTCAGCTGAGATGTTTGATCATATCATTATTCGTCAGGATAAATTTTTGAGAGGAAGACAGGCTGAAGATATCGTAAGATTATTAGTGGAAGGAATCAAACAAGTAAATCCTGAAACGTCTTATGAATATGTTCCAAAAGAAATTGAGGCACTGAATCATGCGTTTAGCATTGCCAAGCCAGGATCTTATATTGTTGCACTAAGTGATGTGATTGATAATGCGATTGAAGTGGTAAATTCTTATTTGGATAAGGAAAGAGCAGGGAAGTAATTTTAATGTAGCTTCTCGACTTCGCTTGAAGTGACAGATGAATTTGTCAGCTCGAGTGAAGTCGAGAACATTTTAACTACAATTTTTCGTATTCCTTTTTCACAAAATCCGCCAGTTCCTTTACGTAAGCCGGAGAAAAATCAAATTTAATTCCTGCTGCTTCATATAATTCTGGAATAGTTCTTAAGTATCCAAGAGACAATGCTTTTTTATAATTTGCTAAAGCTTGTTTTGGATATTGTTTATAGCTGCGCCACATAGCAATAGCACCTAATTGCGCCATGCCGTATTCTATATAATAAAACGGCACTTCATATAAATGCAGTTGTGCTTGCCACGAACGTTGTAAGTTACTTTCTAGTCCGCTATAATCAACAACACCGGTTCCAAAATCTTTACTAATTTTCATCCAACAATCATAGCGTTCTTGTAGAGTATGTTTTGGATTGGTATAGATCCAATGTTGAAATTTATCAATGGAGGCAATCCAAGGTAAACCTTTTAGTACATCATTCAGTTGTTCTTTTTTTGCTCTTTTTAAATCTTCCGGATTAGGAAAAAATGCTTCCCAATGTTCCATACTGATCAACTCCATGCTCATGCTCGCTAATTCTGCTACCTCGCTCGGTGTGCTTTTAAATTCAGTCAGTTCCAGGTTAGCAGCAAGAAATGCGTGCACAGCGTGCCCACCTTCATGTACCATTGTCACCATATCACGGTGTAAGCCAACAGCATTCATAAAAATAAACGGAACATCTGTTTCCATTAAAGGATAGTTATAACCGCCGGGCGCTTTACCAATTCGTGATTCCACATCAAGACGTTTCATTTCCTGCATGGTTTTTATGCAGTCAGCAAAATAGGGATCGATACTGTTAAAGCATGTAATGGTTTTTGCAGTTAAATCTTCGCCGGTTGTGAAAGGGGTTAAAGGCGCTTTACCTTCCGGGTCCACCTCCTTATCCCATGGCTTGTAAGCATCCAGTTTCAACGCATCTTTTCGTTGCTGCTCATTTTGTTTTACTAAAGGAACAATATGTTGCTGTATTGCATCATGAAAATTATAACAATCCTGAACAGTATAATCAAAACGGCCCAACTCTTCATGTTTAAAATCCCTATAGTTGCTAAAACCTGTGTTCAGGGCAACCTGGTGGCGTAAAGCAATAAGCTCATCATATAATTTATTCAATTCGGTTTCATCTTCCGCTCTGCGTTCCTGTATCTGGCGATAGATTTTCTCGCGCAATGAACGGTCATTACTTTTAAAATAAGTTGCTGCTTTTTGTAAAGTGATTTCTTCTTTATTATGAGTAATGGTTTGTGCCGCGGAAATGTTTCCGTACTCCTGTTCTTTTTGACGAAGCTCCGTATTTAAAACTATATTCTCTTCTCTATATAACTCAATGCTTTTTTTTACTCCCCGTACAAATACAAAATAGGTGTCTTTTTCAAGTTGATCCACAAAAGGACAATCGATTAATTTTTTATTCAGGGCGTTGCTGTAAGGAGAAATATGAGGTTCTATTTCAGTGACAAAATAATTGAATGATTCCTGTAGCTCTTCGTTTTGAGTGTTACAGGTCATTTTAATATAACGCCACGCACCGTCTTCATTCAATACAGCTTCGAGTTCGCTATAGTCTTTCATCCATTGTTTTAATTCTGCAACAGAATTGATTTTCCTGTTTTTCAATTCTTCTAAAAAAGGTTTTAATCTTTCCCAGTTACTTACTCTGAAATCTTCGGATAGATAATGACGATGCATAAGGTTATATTTTATGGATTGAAGGTAAAGTTTTTTAGTTAAAGTTTACTATTCCCCTTCTGAAGGGGTACCTGAACGGCGGGGGATGTCTATGTGAAACATCCTCCGTCCTGCGGACACCTCTTTCAAAGGAGGAATAAAATAAAAAAGCCCTCTCTTTCGAAAGGGCTTTCCATAATATAATTGTAAGCTGATTAAGCTACACCTGTTTTTCTAACACCGGCAGTTTTCTTAACGCCAGTACTTGTTTTTGTTTTGGTAGTATCTTTAGTTGCGGTTTTTTTAACAGCTGCTTTTTTCTCAGTTGCTGCTTTCACCATTTTCTTTTCAGTGGATTCCTCTGCTGTTTCAGCTTCTTTAATTTTTAAGCTTCCTGAAGACTGCAAGCCATTGTACCAGTTAAATAATTTACGCATGTTACTTGTGTAAACACGTTCTTTATCATAATCAGGTAAAACCGACTCAAAATAGGCTGCAACTGCTTTATCATCTGCTTTCGCATCGATGCTTGCTCCGCCTTTTTCTTTATCATATATTGCTTTCATGATCTCGGCAACTGGTTTATCTTCCCCGGTTGTGAACATGCTTATATCTTCTAATGAACTTACTTTTGCTGTAGAGCTAATAGAAGTACGTTTCTTGTCTGCTAATCCTTCTACAATAATTCCGTTTTTAGATTGAGCAACCACTTTATATAATCCTGGTTGTCCGCTAATGGCAATAATTCCTGTTAAATCAATCATCTTTATTTTTTAAAAATTTAGATAACAAAAATAGTACTTTTTTAATATTAACCCTATTAATCAATGAAAAATAACTATTACTTGGTTAATTGATTCGATATTGCATAATTCACCTTAAAAAATATTAGTTCAAGGGAAGAGATGATTAACCTGCAAAAAATAATTTGGTTAGGGATATTTAGTTAAGGGTTACATTGCTTGTTTTTTATGGTAACTCCCGATGTTTGACCAGAATAATTCATCATTTATAAAAACCCTTAACAAAAAAATAAACACAACTGGAAATTATTTTTCATTATTTTTTATATTTCGTTCAATTGCCTGATAGATAAGCCAGTTGCCTGTTTTTTGTAGTTGCTTATACTTTTCGCAATGTTAAAAAAACAGCCTTAATGTTAATTTCATTTTCTAAAAATCCAATCATTTTTAATCAGCTTTGTAAAACAAAGAATTGAAACAAATAAGCTTAATAATTCATTAAGCGACACCATATAAAGAAGACCGAATTATGACAGAACCAATACTAGCAGAAAACAAAGACCGCTTTGTTATTTTTCCAATCAAACACAACGACATCTGGGAATTTTATAAAAAATCTCAAGCAAGTTTTTGGACAGCCGAAGAAATTGACTTATCCAATGACATGGGTGATTGGAATAATAAGTTGAATGATAACGAGCGTCATTTTATAAAACATGTTTTGGCATTTTTTGCAGCTAGTGATGGAATTGTAAACGAAAATTTAGCGATCAACTTCTTAAATGAAGTTCAGTATCCTGAGGCGCGTTTCTTTTATGGTTTCCAGGTGATGATGGAAAACATCCATTCTGAAACCTATTCTTTATTAATCGATACTTATATTAAAGATCCAGTAGAAAAAGATAAATTACTACATGCAGTAGAAACGGTTCCTTGTGTTGGAAAAAAAGCAGACTGGGCTTTAACCTGGATCAATAACGGAACTTTTGCAGAACGTTTAATCGCTTTTGCTGCAGTGGAGGGAATTTTCTTTTCAGGTTCTTTCTGTTCTATTTTCTGGTTAAAAAAACGTGGTTTAATGCCAGGTTTAAGTTTCAGTAACGAGTTGATTTCACGTGATGAAGGCTTGCATTGTGATTTCGCTTGTATGTTATATGCAGATCATATTCAAAATAAATTACCAAAAGAAAAAGTAACACAGATCATTACTGATGCTGTTACTATTGAAAAAGAATTTGTGTCGGATGCTATTCCTGTTCGTTTAATTGGAATGAACGCTGATTTAATGTGCCAGTATATTGAGTTTTGCGCCGATAGATTATTATTGGCATTAGGCTGTGATAAATTCTATAATGCAACAAATCCTTTCGATTTTATGGAAATGATTTCCTTGCAGGGTAAAACTAATTTCTTCGAAAAACGTGTTGCAGAATACCAAAAATCAGGTGTGATGAACAATAAAGAAGAAAATAACGTATTTAATCTGGATGAAGATTTTTAGATAAAAATTCGTCGGTTAAAATTCCCAATTCGTATCTCATTGAAAATCATTGAACAAGGTTTAAATCTTGTACGGGAATACTAACCTCCAGAAACTCGTTCTTTAATGTTAAATTTTTATAGAGCCTTTGAAAGGCGCATTAAACCAAGAAAAAATTAATTAACCGGCACTTTGTTAATATCAAATTGTGACCAACAAAAAAATAAAAAATTATAGTTATAACTTGTTATAACGGAAACCAATACTCAAAAACTAAGTAAAACCAATTAAAACCAAAGGCAAATGTTTGTAATAAAAAGAGATGGCACTCAAGAGACTGTGAAGTTCGACAAGATCACAGCACGCGTTCAAAAATTAAGCTACGGCTTGGATCCCGCTTTCGTTGATCCGATTCAGGTAGCTAAAAAAGTAATTGATGGTGTGTATGATGGCGTAAGCACGGTTGATTTGGATAATTTAGCAGCAGAAACTGCCGCTTCTTTAACTACCAAACATCCTGATTATGCTCAGCTAGCATCTCGTATTGCTGTAAGTAACTTACACAAGAATACCATCAAATCTTTTTCCAAAACGGTTGAGATATTATACAAGTATGTAGATCCAAAAACAAATCAAAAAGCGTCGTTAATTGCCGATGACGTTTATGAGATCGTGATGAAAAATGCACAATTGTTGGATTCATCAATTATTTACGACAGAGATTTTGGTTATGATTATTTTGGTTTTAAAACATTAGAACGTTCTTATTTATTAAGAACTCACGGTAGAGTTACCGAGCGCCCTCAGCACATGTTAATGCGTGTATCAATTGGTATACACAAAGAAGATATTGCAGCTGCCATTGAAACTTATAATTTAATGAGTGAGCGTTGGTTCACACATGCAACACCAACTTTATTTAATGCCGGCACGCCAAAACCGCAAATGAGTTCTTGCTTTTTATTACAAGCTAAAGATGACAGTATTGATGGAATTTATGACACATTAAAACAATGTGCGCGTATTTCTCAATCTGCCGGAGGTATTGGTTTAGCAATTCATAAAGTACGTGCAACCGGTTCTTATATTAAAGGAACTAACGGTACATCCAACGGGATTTTACCCATGCTTAAAGTATTCAACGAAACAGCTCGTTACGTTGATCAGGGTGGCGGAAAACGTAAAGGTTCCATTGCTGTTTATTTAGAGCCTTGGCATGCTGATATCTATGAGTTTTTAGATATCCGTAAAAATCATGGTAAGGAAGAAATGAGAGCGCGTGATTTATTTACTGCATTGTGGATTCCTGATTTGTTCATGAAACGTGTGGAAGCAGAAGGCGAATGGAGCTTAATGTGCCCTAACGAATGCCCGGGGTTATTTACATCTCATGGTGCAGAGTTTGAAGCATTATATACTAAATACGAAGAAGAAGGGAAATTCCGTAAGCAAGTTAAAGCACGAGAATTATGGGCTGCAATTATCGATTCACAAATCGAAACAGGAAACCCATACATGTTATTTAAAGATGCTTGTAATTTAAAATCAAACCAAACACACTTAGGAACTATTCAATCTTCTAACTTATGTACAGAGATCGTTGAATACACTAGTCCTGATGAAGTAGCGGTGTGTAACTTAGCTTCTATTGCATTACCACGTTTCGTGGATGAGAAAACAGGAACGTTTGATCACCAGCGTTTATTTGATGTAACCTATATCATCACTAAAAATTTAAATAAAGTAATTGATCGTAACTACTACCCAATCCCTGAAGCACGTAACTCAAACATGCGTCACAGACCAATTGGTCTAGGTGTACAAGGTTTGGCAGATGCTTTTATTTTAATGCGTTATCCGTTTGAAAGTGAAGAAGCGAAGAAATTAAATTCAGAGATCTTTGAAACAATTTATTATGCTGCAATGACAGCTTCTAAAGATTTAGCTATCAAAGACGGAGCTTACGAATCTTATCCTGGTTCTCCTTTATCAAAAGGTATTATGCAGTTTGATATGTGGGGTGTAACTCCAAGCCCTCGTTGGGAATGGAACATCTTAAAAGAAGAAGTAGCAAAATACGGCGTACGTAACTCTTTATTAGTTGCTCCAATGCCAACAGCTTCTACATCACAAATTTTAGGAAACAACGAATGCTTTGAACCATACACATCCAACATTTACAGCCGTCGTGTATTATCAGGTGAGTTTGCAGTAGTAAACAAACACTTGTTACGTGACTTAGTAAAATTAGGTATGTGGAATGATGCGTTGAAAAACAAGATCATCGGAGCAAACGGATCAGTTCAGGGTATACCTGAAATTCCTCAGAATATCAAAGATATTTACAAAACTGTTTGGGAAATTAAACAACGTACTATTATTGATATGGCGGCTGACCGTGGTGCTTACATCTGTCAGTCTCAATCTTTAAACTTATTTATCCAGGATGCGAACTTTGCGAAGTTATCTTCTGCACATTTCTATGCATGGAAAAAAGGATTGAAAACAGGTATGTACTATTTACGTACAAAAGCTGCAGCTGACGCGATTAAATTTACTGTAGACCAGGCAGCTTTATCGGTACCGGTATTAGGTAACGAAGATGCACTGTTAGTAGAACGCGGACAAACACAACTATTAAGCTTTGAAGAACAACAAGCACAATTATCTTGTAGTTTAGATAATCCGGAAGGCTGCGAAGCTTGCGGATCGTAAAAGAAAATCGTACCCTGAGGTTCTCGAAGGGAACGATAAAAAAATAAAATAACCCTTAATAATAAAAAGCCTCTCTGGAATTTTAGAGAGGCTTTTTATTATTTGAGTTTTTGGAAAAGTTCCAACTTTTATTACCTTTAATTAAAACTTATAATTATGGCAGTCATTCCTCAAAAAATTCAAGCGAGAATCTCGGAAGGGTTAAAGAAATTTCAACCGATTGTAGAATCAGCTAAAATCAGAGATGTTAGTGAATCAGATACTGTAGTCATGTTGACTGGGATCTTATCCGATATACTTGGTTACGATAAATATGTTGATATAACCACCGAATTAGCAATACGAGGAACTTATTGTGATTTAGCGTTAAAGATAAATGACAAACTCTCTTTATTGATTGAGGCAAAAGCCGTAGGAATTGATTTAAAGGAACAACATGTTAAACAAGTTGTAGATTATGCTGCTAATAAAGGAATAGAATGGGTTATATTGACAAATTCGGTATCATGGCGAGTCTACAAAATTATTTTTTCTAAGCCTATCCAAAATATTTTAGTTTGTGACATAGATTTTCTAAAACTTAGACCAAAAGCAACTCAGGATATTGAAACAATATTTTTACTATGTAAAGAAGCGGTTGCTAAAAATTCGTTAGAAGAATATTTTACTCAAAAACAAGCTACAAATAAGTTCATGATTGGAAACTTGTTAAGTGAGGAGTCTGTTTTAAACACAATTAAAAAAGAGTTAAAGCAAATATATCCTGATATTAAAGTAACTAATGATGAAATAAGAACAGTTTTAGTTTCCGATGTTATTAAACGTGAAATATTGGAGGGTGAATCTTCAGACGAAGCAAAAAAGAAAATAGCCAAAGCAAATAAGAGAAAGGAAAAATTGAAAGATAAAAAGCCAGCTGGTTCTGTTGCACCGCAAATGGCTCAGGAAACAATTCCAACCGCTGAAAACACTATTGTTAGTGAAAATTAAATAATGATGATTTTTTTGGAAACCCAATGATTTTTTCGTTGGGTTTTTTTCTTCAATTAATAATAATAGCGAAGCATTATGCTCATCAACGATCCAAATATGCCAAATCCCATGTTAATTATTAGGATGTTTGCTCTCAGTCTGGCTATAGTAAGAGTGTTGACAACTATAATTCATGAAATGGGACATGCTTTGGTTGGCTTACTGTTTTTAAAAGGAGACTTTGATGTATACATTGGTTCTTATGGAGATCCTGATAAAGGAATGCATTTTAAGATTGGCAGAATACGTTTTCATTTTATTTATGATCCCTTTTCATTAGCTCAAGGAGTTTTTGTCCCATCACAACAGGATACTACTCATTTGAAAAACATCTTCATTACACTTGGTGGCCCAATAGCTTCGTTAATTAGTGCTGTGATATATAGTTGTATCATCGCCTTTTGTCCAATACCAGAGGTGGTGATGATTGTGTTCACAGTTTTAATCGGTTCTTCAATAATGGATTTTTGGTATAATATAAAACCAAGTACTAATCCAATAGAGTTACATAATGGAAACATTGTGTATAATGATGGTTATTTATTAAAATATTCTTGGTCACAAATGTTTAACAAACAGGAGCGAAATAATAGGAAGGAGTCTGTGATGGCTGTAGATGAAAAAGTTGACTAAATTTAAATTTGAGATTTGCTAGAAGCGCAGTGAAAAATATGAAAAAACTCTTCGGCATCCCTCTTAATTATCCTGGCAGTATTCTTTGCCTATGCCACTGTATTTGCTTTTGCGATGGTTTTATCCGAAATGCAGTCAGGGGTTTCATGGGAGGCGCAAGCGATTGGAGCCTTGATGGGCCAGTGGTTGATCACCTCCCTTATTGGATACATCGCCTATCGGTTGTTTAAAAAAGGAATACAGTTGATGAGAATAGCTGGGGGTAAAAATTAGCAGTTCTCTGAAATCTTATTATAATTAAAAAGGTATATTTATAAAACTTATACTTTAAAGACTTTTTATGATTATTAAAACTGTAATTACAGCACTTCTGGTTTTTGGCATTTTTAATGCCGTTAATTCACAGGTAACTCTTGATATCAAGGAAAGACCAAAACCCGTACCAACATTTAATTTTAGAAAAATCTCTGCAAACAATGATGCCATTTTTAATTTAGGCATAGATGATAAAGGGCCAAAATCTGTTTATTATATTGAAAAATATAATGCGGAAACATTAGCCTTAGAGTATCAAAAAGATTTAAAAATCTGCGCGGACGATAAATCTGCATTGGTACATCCTTTATTTGTTCCACCTGTATGTTTTGAAAGCAACAACCAGTTGCTTGCTTTTTATTGCGGGTATAACGAAGACGACAAAAAAGTGAGTGTTAATGCGAAAACTACCAATGCACAGGGTGATGTTAATTCAAAATACACAACACTTATTAGCTCAAAAGATATTGAAGTGGCCTTAGAAGGAATGTATTGGAATTTCATTGGATTCAATAAGCCTGTTGTTAGTTATTACTTATCAGAGGATAAAAAAACAATAGTTATAGAAATTGATTCTCCAAAATTTAAGAAGATTTATTCTTATACTTTATCAGATTTATTAGCTGGTAAAACCGAGCATAAAGAATTTGATATAAAAGCGATTACAGAAACCGAAAAGATAGTAATTAGTAAATGTTTTTTTATAAACAACGTAATATGTTTTGCCTATACAAAAAAACTTTCTCCAAAATCCTCAGATTTTGGTATGGCTGTTCTTGATAGTAAAACCAATACATTCCAATTTAAAAATTTAGGATTAAACGTTAACGAAATGTTTTCTCTGGATTTTCTTGCTAACCAATCAGCAAATAAAATTTTTGTGACTGGGTATTTACGATATCCGATTAATGCATCAAAAGCGGTTAGTATAGAGAACTCAAAGGTGAAACCGTTTAATGTTCATTTTAATTTTACAACTATGGCTTTTGCGGACAAAAACGAGTTTGATTTTGTTCCTTCTGTAGCAAAGTTTCTTTCAATACCTAAAACGGCCTATGGTTTTATTGATAAGGAACATACACCTGACCAATATTTGGAAAATACCGAATTGATTGAAAGCCCCAATTTTTATTATAGTATTTCTAATCTCCTATTTGGTCGTGGACCTTCTCCCACAGCCTTGGTTCCTCAGGTTGGTGGTCCCGCAATGGCTGGCGGCGGTGTAACTACTGTTTCCAGGGACATTTTAATCACCAAATTTGATAAAACAGGTAAGTTAATTAGCCAGTATTTATTACCACGTCACACTGGGTTTAATACATTCGCAGGTTCCAGAAGCGGACAAATATTTGCTTTTGGAAATCGCCAAAGAAACTTTAATTACGGATTAAAGGGGGATGAACTACATTTCTTTTATCTGGACAATAAAAAAAATGTATTTGATCAATCAGTTGAATATGATCCACGTAATACTGCAAAATGTGTTGTTGATAATGGAGCGTTAATTCATATGAGTATAAAGAATGATAAGATTGTAAGGGAAGTATTGCAGGAAAAGGATCATAAATGTTACTTCTATTCCGGTCAAAGCTTAATGGTTAAAAATGCTGTTATTTTGGATGTAGAAAGCGGTAAAAAAGACTCTGAGCTTGGACGGGTTATAATTAACTAGGTATTTGAAGATTATTTCCCTGCGTCTTTTTCCAAATCCTGCGTCTTTAGTATTATGACAACAACTACCGAAACCATATGGAAAAACTTTCACCAGGAGCTTTTTAATTTTATTAATAAGCGGGTGAATGATAAGGATGCTTCTAAAGACATTTTACAGGACGTATTTATCAAAATTCATTTAAAGATCAATACACTAAGTGACAAGGATAAACTGGCATCCTGGGTATACCAGATTACAAGGAACAGCATTCTGGATTATTTCAGAAAGCAAAAATTAAAAGTTCCTTTGTCGGATAACCTGATAGAACTGGAAGAAGAAAAAGTGTTTAATTCCGAATTGGTAAAATGCTTAAAACCTATGATTGATCAATTACCCGGAGATTATAAAGAAGCTATTTTACAAACCGAAATGGGATCCTTATCTCAAAAAGAATATGCCGAAAAAATAGGCATATCTTATTCAGGAGCTAAATCGCGTATCCAACGTGCCCGGCAACAATTACACAGCTTGTTTAACGACTGCTGTTCCATCGAATCCGATAAATATGGGAACATCACAGAACATGAATGTAAAAAAGATTGCGGTTGCAAGTCTTAATTTTGCGTCCTTTCAAAAAAAGCACGTCTATAGGTTATAAATCAATAATTGTATAACCATAAAAATTAAACATCATGGAAAATCAAAATCAATCTTGTTCTTGTAACACAAACAATTGCCAAACAATTAATGAATCAGCAAACGGATGCCATTGTAAATGTAGTTGTTCATGTAACTGCGCTTTTGATTGCAATATGAAAAAATGTTGGTAGCGATTGGAAAAAAAGCAGGACAAATTAATTTGTCCTGCTTTTACATTAATTGGATTTTTTAAATTTCTTCAGAGAACTCGCAGCCTTCTTATTTTATTGAATTTGACAATTAATACTGTAATCGCCGCCAAAGTCGCTACCTGATTTTGTATTATCATTACACCTGGATTCTGCATTTTTCCGTGTATCCTTATAAGTATACATTGAATAATCATGCGTTGAGGTTCCAGTGCTGCTTGTGTATGTTTTTGAACACTCACATTTGTAGTCTTTTTTACATGATGTGGTTGTTGTACAAATTGCTATCAACACTCCAGCTACTAAAATAATTTTTTTCATTTGTATTGGTTTTAAATTTTGATTATTTATTTCTTACACAAAGATGCCTGCTTTGCAAGCATTAACTTTACATAACTTTGGGAAGAGTTACATTTGTCACAGGTGGGCTATGCATGATTTTAAGATAATGTTTTGTATTATTTATTATTTTTTTTGGCAGTATAGTTAAAAAAAGAACTATTATATTTAAACCTTAATATTCAATATAAAATACCATGAATGATACCATCCGAAAACTAGAACCCACTGCGATGTGGAATAATTTTGCAGATTTAAATGCGGTTCCACGCCCTTCTAAAAAGGAAGAACGCGTGATTCAGTTTATCAAAGATTTTGGCGCGAAATTGAATTTGGCAACCACAGTGGATCAGGTAGGAAATGTAATTATTAAAAAACCGGCAACCAAAGGTATGGAAGACCGCGTGACGGTTGTTTTGCAAAGTCATTTAGATATGGTTCATCAAAAAAATGCCGCCACTGACTTTGATTTCAATAATCAGGGAATTGAGATGTTAGTGGATGGAGATTGGGTAAAAGCAAACGGAACAACGTTAGGGGCTGATAATGGTATTGGAGTAGCATCCATTATGGCCTTATTGGAATCTGATTCTATTCCACACCCGGCTTTGGAAGCATTATTCACTATTGATGAGGAAACAGGAATGACGGGTGCTTTGTCCTTGAAAGGTGGGTTACTCGACGGAGAAATAATGTTGAATCTGGACACGGAAGATGATAATGAATTAACTATTGGCTGTGCAGGTGGAATTGATGTAACGGCAAATGGAAAATACAATCAGGAAGCTCCTAAAAATGAAGCTGCTTTTAAAATTTCAGTGAAAGGTTTAACGGGCGGACATTCCGGTATGGATATTCATAAAGGAAGAGGCAATGCCAATAAATTAATGAACCGTTTATTATTTACATTAAGTAATGATTTAAAAATAGAAATCGCGTCCGTTGATGGTGGTAGTTTAAGAAATGCTATTCCTCGTGAATCTGTGTCGGTGATCACAGTTTCGGATGAGAATAAAGAAAAATTAAAAAAACATATTGAGGAATTTGAGAAGACTTTCAAGGAAGAGCATAACACCACTGATCCAAAGTTAGTAGTTACTCTTGAAGAAACGGAAATGCCGTCGCAGGTGTTCTCTAAAGATTTTCAGTTCAAGTTAATACGGAGCATTTATGCTTGTCCTTATGGCATTTATAGAATGAGTCCCGACATTGCAGGGTTAGTGCAGACATCCAATAATGTTTCGCGTGTGCTTGTAAAAGACGGTAGCTATCAGGTGCAATGTTTAACACGCAGTTCAGTAGATTCTGAAAAAACTGATTTGCAATCGGCTATTACTGCCGCTTTTGAATTATTGGGCGCCGAAATAACAACTGCGGGTTCTTACCCGGGTTGGACACCCAAACCATCGTCGCCAATTGTGAAGTTAATGAGTGATTTATATAAGGAGCGTTATAAAGAAGAGGCGAAAGTAAGTGCTTGTCATGCAGGATTGGAATGCGGTATTTTAGGAACTAATTATCCTGACATGCAAATGATTTCTTTTGGCCCTAATATTACTGGCGCACATTCTCCGGACGAAAAAGTACAGATCAGTTCTGTACAAAAATACTGGGGCTTTTTATTAGAAACGTTGGTTCGTATCCCAAAAAAATAATTGAGATGCAGACTCTGGAACAATTGAGATCCGGCGAATTAGCAGGAAGTACTTCTCTTAAATTGTCTTGTGGCTTAACAGAGTTTCCTGAAGAATTATTTGGCCTGGCTAATACATTAGAATTGTTGGATCTTTCAAACAATCATCTTAAAAGCTTGCCATTTGATTTCAGTAGGTTTTCCAAATTAAAAATTGCTTTTTTTTCAGATAATCTATTCACGGAATACCCCGAAGTTTTAGCGTCATGTCCCTTGCTTGAAATGGTTGGCTTTAAATCCAATCAGCTTGTTCATGTTTCAGAAAAAGCGTTATCGAAAAATATTCGTTGGTTAATCCTCACCAATAATAAAATCCAACAATTACCAAAGTCTATCGGACACTGTTACCGTTTACAAAAGGTAGCTCTCGCAGGCAACTGTCTTAGAGAATTACCTGATGAAATGGCTGAATGCCGAAACCTGGAATTATTGAGGATCTCTGCAAACAATATTCAGAAATTGCCGGAATGGCTAATGCGTCTCCCAAAATTGTCTTGGCTGGCCTATTCGGATAATCCATGTAGCGTAGCGCAACAAAGTAATGTGTTATTACCGGAAATTTCATGGAATGATCTTGAACTCAAGGAGCAACTTGGAGAAGGAGCATCCGGAATTATTTCAAAAGCCGTGTGGAATAATTTTTTTCAGAAAGAAGTAGCTGTTAAAGTATTTAAAGGCGAGGTAACCAGTGATGGTTTACCGCTTAGTGAGATGAACACGTGTTCATTGGCAGGTAATCATCCTGCTTTAGTTACCTTATTGGGGAAGATTTCTCACCATCCTCATCAGAAAGAAGGATTAGTGTTTGACCTGATTCCACCTTCGTTCCGAAATCTTGGAAAACCTCCAAGCTTTATTACCTGCACAAGGGATACATTTGAAAAACATACCTGTTTCTCTTTGAAAGACCTTACACAAATTGCACTTCAAACAGCTTCTGTGCTGGAACAATTGCATAGTAAAGGCATTATGCATGGAGATTTTTATGCTCATAATTTAATGAGTGATGATCAATCGAATGTCTTGCTTGGTGATTTTGGCGCAGCTACTATGTATGATCGGTCTTCTCCGGAAAGTGGCTCGCATGAAAAAATGGATATAAGAGCTTACGGATGTTTATTAGACGATTTACTTGAACATTTATCTGCTGAAGAAAAAGAACACCCTATCACAGAACATTTTAAAATTTTGCGAAAAGAATGTTTTCTTGAAAACGTCCAAGAAAGGCCTGTTTTTTCTGAAATTCAAAAACAGATTACCTCTTTAATTGATAAGGTTCTTATATAGTAATCGTTTGGCAATGGGCAAAAACGTTTCGTCGTTTGGCAAATCCGTTTTTGCTTTGAATAAATAAACTGCCGGATTAGGAAGTTTAGGGTTGGCATCAATAAGATCTAATTTAACTTTATCTACTGTATTTGATAACGACAACATGTAGCTCGAAAAATAAGAACAATTCAATCCGTAAACTTCCTGTTGCAATAAATTAATCTTAGAAAAGGTATAATAATAGGCGAATACTTGTCTCGACTGATAAGGATATAAAATAAAATACCCTTCTTTTTTATAGATCGGTAAAATGCCGATGTGATTTGTGAGGATATGTCGTTCTGCAAAATCGAATATCGTTTTTCCTTTTTGTAACTCGTCTATAAATAAAGGCTCACTAAAAGCGATAATCTGCTTGAGCTCATTTAAAGTTTCATCATTGATCGTGCTTTCATAAACCAAAGCAAATTTTTCAAAATCAATTCCCTTAACTGTTTTTTTAAAACCTTGTTCAAGGGAAGTCGTATTATTCTTTAAAGTAATAAGATTTTTGTAATGGGCGATGAGTTCAGCAAAATCAGGGTATAATTTTTGCTCATTGAAATGTGCTTTTACTTTTTGAAGATAATCTAACAGAACATACTTTTTATATTCGAAATCAATGAGACGTTCAGTCATCCAGTTTTCAGATAAGGTTTCCATAGTTTTTATACGTACATGTAAAGCATAAGTTACCTACAGAATTGAAAAAAAGAAAGTTTTATTAAGGTTACATAAATCAAACGAAAGGGTGTTTATATTTATGTAAATTCGAACTAAAATTGCCGGATGTTTGATATCACCAAAGTGCCTTTTAATCAATTGCTTGGAATTTCAGTTGCAGCTAACAAGGAATATTTATTGCAACTGGATGCTAAGCAAGAATATACTAATCATTTAGGAACAGTACATGCGGCCGCTCTATTTGCTTTGGCAGAAGGAAGTGGCGCACAATATATGCTGAAAAATTTTCCAAGTGAAATGATTGATGACGTAATTCCTGTATTAAGAAAAGCAGAAATCATCTACAAAAAACCATCCAGAGGAATTATTGTGTCCAGGGCTAAATTAAAAGATGGCACTATTGAGCAGATTGTCTGGGAGTTGAATACGAAGAAAAGAGTGTTGCTGAAAACCACTGTTGAACTGTTTGATGAACAGGAATCCAGAGTTTTTATAGCTGACTTTGAATGGTTCGTAGTTTTAAAATAATTTTAAAATTGCAGGGCTTCCAATTGTGAACAAATTCGTTCAAGTATCATCGTAATAGTACGCTTTACAACTTCCTTTTTATTTAAGTGATAAAACGCTATTTCTTCTTCCGTAAATAGAGCAATGGTAATTCCTGTTAGTAGTTGTTTTATTTGAAGATTGCCTTTAATGATTTCATGAATTCTTTCAGTCTTTTTATTGTCTGTCAGATTTTTTACAATGATTTTGTTTTCCGCCAAATGCTGGTTAATCAATGTGAATATAAGGTCATTTTGAAATTTAAGTATAGGCCGTAATGTATTTGTTTGAAATGTTTCCAGATCAGTAGATTTTGAATTATCCACATTTATGGTAGTACGTAAATTTTTTAATAATTCTGAGCGGTTTGTCATGCTGCGAAGATACCGATAAAATATATAAATATCAGTTAAATTATGGGTTCTGTTCAATATCGGTTTAAATCATTTGTGTATAAAATTCACCATAATGATTTTTAAGATTAACTTTATCACATGGTTTTTGAGCAGTTAAAACAGAAAAAATATCCGACTGATTCTCTCTTTGATGCTATTTATCCGAAGCGTTATCAGGAGCAATCTGCAAGGCATTTTACGCCAGTTCACATTGCGGTGAAAGCTTCTAAATTATTGGCGGACAATCCTTCAGATAAAATATTAGATATCGGTTCAGGTGTCGGTAAATTTTGTTGTATTGGTTCCAGCCTCACAGGAGCACATTTTTATGGTGTTGAAAAAAGAAAAACATTGACCAATCTTTCTAATAAGATCAAACGAAACTATAAATTAAAAACTGCTCATTTCATTAATGACGATTTTACAGCACTTGATTTTAAAAAATTCAATGGTATTTATTTTTTTAATTCTTTCCAGGAAATGATGGATGACACTTGTATTCTGGATGCAACTTCCAAAGTTTCGTTAACGGAATACAAAAAATATCACCAGGATTTAGCGATGAAATTAAATGAATGCGAAACCGGCACTAGGTTGGTAACGTATTACACCTTAAAAAATAAAATCCCTTCATCCTTTCGTTTTATTGATGCCAATGAAACAGGACTATTGAAATTTTACATAAAAAAATGATCGGCCATGGAATTAGACCATCCTAAATTAGTAGACTTACTTCAGCAAGCTTACTCTGCGGAGAAAGCTGCCGCGTTTGCTTATATTGGTCATGCTGCTGCCGTTAAAAACAAAGAAGAAAAAGCAGCAATCCGACAGATTGAATTGGATGAGTGGAATCATAGGAATGAGGTGTTGGAAATTATGAAGCGATATGATATTCGTGTTTCGAAATATTATGAATTCAAATTTCATGTGATTGGTAAAATTATTTCATTTAGTTGTCACGTAATTGGCTGGTTCATGCCTTTTTATTTTGCCGGACGATTGGAGAGTGGAAATGTGTGCGAATATTTTAGAATGAAGCAATATTTTAATTCCTTAGGAATTACAGAACATGATACTATGCTCTACGAAATGGGGATTAAAGAGAAGGAGCATGAAGTGTATTTCCTGGAGCAGATAAAAGACAATAGGCTTTTGCCTTTTTTTGAGAAATTATTTTTCTGGGGTAAAGGAAGTTTTAATAACATCGACCTTGATAAAAAATACCCGGTGGAAGAATCGGACGCTTACTGCCGGCCTAAGTAACGCCTTAAACACATTAACGAGAACAGTTTATAACTTTCTTCGTAAAAAACGAACTTTCTTTTTTTAATGCCGTACAAAAAGTCAGAACCTTCTAAAATCATTTGTACCCGAAACCCAAACTTCATTTATTAAAGTAAAGGGCTGGTAAATAGTAAAACGTTATTCATTAATTGGTGTTAAAATTAAAAATTCATATAATATGAAAAACCTATCAATCCACTCAACTTATGAAAACGTATATTTACTTAACAGCAACATTAACTCTTTCCATTCTCAATACAATTGAAGGCCAGATAGAGGCGACACAGGGTCTTAAAATCAGAATTGATATTATGGGGCAGAACCCATTGGTAAAAACGTCAGCCTTAGAGTACCATTCTTATATTCAAAAAATAGAAGCATCAGAAATATTCTCAAAAAATGCCGGGCAGCAATTTGATCAGAATGAAGAAACCATTAAAAGTATTTTTTGTAAGATTTCACAAAATAGCAAAACCTATATTGCAAGTCAGACACCTTATCAACAGGCAGAATGTTTCATGCGCAGTGCGAAAGAACTCAGAAAGGAGGCACTTGAACAATTAAATGTGCAAGCTCAATATGGCGTATTGACAAATGCGGAAGAAAAAGAAAAATTAGCGCTGAACAAACAACAGGAAATATTTGAATTGTTTGAAAAGGAAATTCCCGGATTATTAGCACAGGTTAAAAACATGGAGTCAGCAAAAGGAAATGATCTAATGAAAACAGTTCTGGAATTAAAAGAGGCAGCTATGAATGCGGCTCCAAATGAGCAAAAAATTTTGTTAAATGAAGCAAAGGATCTAGAGGAAACTTATTTAACATCTCAGGTAAAATCTTCTAACTTATATGCGAAAACTATTTATCAAAAGTTTTCTGACAACAAAGCATTAATTTTAACATTTTTGGATCAGGTACGCAGACATAAGGAACTAGTAGAGACTGTAGCTTTGATGTGTCGGGAAGCCGAGCGACTCCTTAAATCCTCGGAAGAGTTGCGTGAAGAAGCTAATGCACAATATTATCTGGCGGCTAAGCTTGGAGCCTTCAGTAATGCAGAAGAAAAAGAAACATTAGCAATAACCAAACAGGAAGATACGTTGAGTTTTCTTAAAACACATTCTGATATTTCATACGTTGTTAAATAGGTTTTATTAATTGGTGAAAATTGGAATGGAGCCTCTGTTGTTGATCAGCAGAGGTTCTTTTGTTTAGGTCAAATTGCCCGAAATTTGTATCTTTGAGTTAATGAAAGTCCTGTTAACTACCCTGAACGCAAAATATATTCACACAAACCTGGCAATTCGACTATTGTACGAATTAAACCAGGATCATGATGGTTTGGAGTGGAAAGAATTTAATATCAAAGAAGATAAAGATGAGGTTGCAAAACATTGCGCTGAATTTGATGTGGTTGCTTTCAGTTGTTATATCTGGAATATCACACAGACCTTAGCAGTATGTGAAAAAATTAAAGCACTAAATCCCTCTACAAAAATCTTGTTAGGTGGCCCGGAAGTCAGTTATGAATTTGAAGAGGTGATCGGTTTGGATCATGTGGATTATCTCGTGATCGGCGAAGGCGAAACGGCTTTTAATGAGTTTCTAAAATCCTATCCTAATGTTGAGCATGTATCGAGTTTAGTTTGGAAAGATGGAGTAGAGGTAAAGCAAAATAAAATGGCTCCCATGTTTGATCTGAAGAATTTTCAGAACAGCATGCCCTACAAGTTCGATAATCCTGCTGATCTTGCTAATAAAGTATTGTACATAGAAACATCCAGAGGTTGTCCTTATAAATGTGAATTTTGTCTGGCGAGCCTCGATAATAAAGTGCGTTATCTGCCAAATGATTCTATAAAGGCAACGTTGTTATATATGATGCAACATGGCAAGGTGATTAAATTCCTTGACCGTACTTTTAATATTAAAAAAGATTTCACGCTTGATATTTTTAAATTTATTCTGGATAACTATCGCCCTGAAAACGTTTTTCAGTTTGAAATTACAGCGGATATTCTGCATCCGGATATCATTCAGTTTATTCATAATCATGTGCCGGATAATTTATTCCGTTTTGAGATTGGAATTCAAACAGTGAACCAAAAAGCAAATTTACTGGTGAGCAGAAAACAAAGTTTTGAAAAGACCACCAGTATCATCAAGCAATTGGATTATAAAGTAGAAATGCATCTTGATTTGATTGTTGGAATGGCTTTGGATCATTGGGAAGATATTAAATTCAGTATCGAAGAAGTTTTTAAATTATTTGCGCCTGAAATGCAATTAGGTTTTTTAAAATTTTTAAAAGGAACGCCGGTGAGGCAAAAAGCTGAACAGCATGGTTTCAAATATGATCCGATGCCCCCGTATCAGATTATAGAAAGTAATTATTTATCTAAAGAGCAATTGAACCAGATCGTAGAACTGGAACACGCGCTTGAGATATACTGGAATGGAAAAAAAGCTATCAACACGTTAAAATATGTGACTAATCATTATAGCATTTTTGAATTTCTATTGGGTCTGGGACATTTTTTTGGAACTCAAAAAGATTTTCATAAATATTCACTCACCGATGTTTTTGAGATAATTACTGCGTATTCAAAACAAGCTTTTCCTGAAGATGCCATCTTGCAGCAGTTGATTGCAGTGGATTATTATTTGCATTTTAAGGTAAAACCTAAAAACTTATTCTTGGAGGAAATGGAATTCACATCCAAAAACAAGTTGATTGACCAGTTAAAGCTGAATCATCACAAATACCGGTATGTAGTGTTGCCCCTGAATTTTGATTTTAAGCTATTTGCCGACGAGCAAACTATTAAAAACGAAAACAAACACCTGATTATCCAGTACAACGGAACAACAAAAGCTGAGGTCGTTTAGTTCGTTATTATAAAATGCTACAATTTATAGCAATCAATTGCTATACAATACGCTTAACTTTATCCTTGAGTTCAAGGATATGGAAAATAAGATTGTTAATTATTTCAAAGGAAGAGGCGCACAGTTCAATTCCCACAATAAATTTGTGAAGCAGCAATATGTTCAGGAACATGTTGAAGGCCTTGATGAAGAATTTCTTCAAAAAGAGAAAACGGAGATTATTTACACTTATCCGAAGACTATTGTCACCAAGGTTGACAGTGCGGATCTTGGCTTTGGATATTCATTAAATCCTTACCAGGGTTGCGAGCATGGTTGTATTTATTGCTACGCCCGCAACTCGCATGAATTCTGGGGTTACAGCGCCGGGCTGGATTTTGAACGTAAGATCATAGTTAAGAAGAACACGGTAGAATTATTAGAAACACAATTTGGGCAAAAGAACTGGAAACCGAAACCCATGGCACTTTCAGGTAACACGGATTGTTACCAACCCATTGAAAAGGAATTAGAATTAACACGGAATATTTTAAAGACCTGTTTAAAATTTAAACATCCGGTTTCCATCATCACTAAAAATTCTTTGATTACCAGGGATATTGATATTTTGAAAGAGTTGGCAGAACATAATTTAGTGCATGTGATGGTTTCCATTACAGGAACAGATGAGAAGGTAAGGCAATTACTGGAACCAAGAACTGCTACTTATAAAAACAGGATGCTGGTTTTAGAAAGTCTTTCAAAAAATGGAATTCCATGCGGCGTGATGGTGGCGCCAATTATACCGGGGATCAACAATCACGAAATTCCAGGTGTTATAGAAATGGCGGCAAACGCAGGAGCTACTTCTGCTGGAATTACAATTGTGCGTTTAAATGGTTCGGTGGAACATATTTTCAAAGATTGGCTGGTAAAGAATTTCCCTGACAGGGCAGATAAAGTCTGGAACCAGATTATGGAATGTCATGGTGGAAAAGTAAGTGATTCCAGGAAAAGCATCCGCATGAAAGGTGAAGGAAAAATTGCAGAATCTATCATGCAATTGTTTAAACTGTCCAGGGAGCGACACATGCCGGAATCCAATTTTAAATTCAATTCGGATGATTTCAATTATAAAGCAGGAGACAAGCAGTTGAGTTTGTTTTAAAATTTGTTTTATCTTTAGTTCACTCTAAATTAGCTTTAGATAGGATGATATGATCAATTTTAAAACAAGGTTCGAAACCATTTCCAATATAAATGTTCTTCCTAAAACTTCGGAAAGAGAAGACTATGAGAATTGTGAATTCTCGAACTGTAGTTTTACGGACATTTCTAATTTAAATTTCATTAATTGTGTATTTAAGAATTGTAATCTTAGTAATTGTAAGGTAAATAACACAAAACTACAGGACGTAGCCTTTGCAGATTGCAAATTATTGGGCTTGAATTTTTACCAGGCTAAAGATTTTGCTTTTGAAGTTTATTTTGATAAATGCCTTTTGGATTACGCCTCTTTCGATAGTAAAAAACTAAATAAGAGCGAGTTTAAATCCTGTAAAATGCATGAAGTTAATTTTACAAATGCAGATCTGTCTAAGGCATCGTTCACAAATTGTGACCTGTATGAAACTATTTTCGCTAAAACAAATTTAGGAGGAGTGGATTTCACAAGCTCAAGTAACTTCGCTATTGATCCTGAAATCAATAACATTAAAAAAGCAAAATTTTTATCACATGATTTATTCAGGCTTTTAACCAGACACGATATTATTATAGAATAAATTAAAACATGAAAAAACTTCACGTTACGCTAGGTTTTATTTTCGCTTTTTCATTATGCACTTATGCTCAAAAACCGACTTACGATTCCATCTTGGCGAAAAAACTCAACGCCGATGATTACGGAATGAAAATGTATGTTTTTGTCATGTTAAAAACGGGTAGTAATAAATCCAATGATAAAACTGCACGGGATAAAGCTTTTGAAGGTCACATGAAAAATATTCAGTACATGGCTGATCATGGCAAACTGGCGGTGGCTGGTCCGTTTGAAAATGGCGGAGATCATCGAGGATTATTTATTTTAAACGTCACCACGTTTGAGGAAGCTAATAAATTATTAGAAGGTGACACTGCAATCAAAGAAAAATATCTGGAACCTGAATTAATTCAATGGTACGGTTCTGCCTCTTTAATGGAAACTCCGGAGATACATAAGAAGCTACAGAAGAAAAATTTTTAAAATGAATTATTTACGCCTTTTTATATTAACTCTCCTTGCTTCAAATGCCGCCGCTCAGCTTACCGAGCAAAATTTTCGCATCTATTCAGTTAAGCTTGCTAAAGAAGTTGCAATAAGCGACATTGTAGATGACATGAGGGCTAATGATGTGTTATTTTATGGAGAAGAACATAATGATTCCGTAACACATTATATTGAAAATAAAATCTTAGAGGCCTTATATAGTAAGTATTCAACCAACGTTTCATTATCAATGGAAATGTTTGAACGCGATGTGCAACCGGTGATGAATGAATATTTAAATTCAGATATTCGCGAAAAGAATTTTAAGAAAGATGCGCGCGCATGGAGTAATTACAAAGATTATCGCCCGATGGTTGAATTTTGTAAATTAAACAAACTGGATGTCATCTGTGCGAATGCAGCCGGACGTTATTCAAACCTGGCAGGAAGGAAAGGACAAAATGCTTTGATGATTTTGCCGGAAGAATCAAAAAAATATTTCGCTCCTTTGCCTTATGATACGGCTTCAGGAAAGTATCATGAGAAATTGGTCGGTTTGTTTGATAAAGGAAGTCAAAAAAAGAAAAAGCATGAATCAAGTCCAGGCGCTGAGTCATTTAGTTTGGTGATGGCTCAATCGCTCTGGGATGCAACTATGGCTTATTCAATCGCGGATTATTTTAAAACACATCCTGCAAAAAAAGTGTTTCAGGTAAATGGACGCTTTCATAGCGACGAATATTTTGCCGCGGTTATTCAATTAAAAAAATACAATCCCGATTTAAAATTGCTGGTCATATCATCTGGTTCTGACAAAAGTTTTCCTGACATTGACTGGAAAAAATACATACATTTAGGAGACTATATTATTATCACCGATCCAAAAATTCCAAAAACCTATAAAGACTAATAGCTATGAAAAAATCTATCCTCACTTTCGGATTTCTGAGTTTATTAATTGTTTCTGCAGTTTCTCAGAACCGAAGTATAGCATTTGAAACCGGTTCATTTGATGAAATTAAGGCAAAAGCTCTTAAAGAAAATAAATTGATTTTTGTGGATGCCTATACAACCTGGTGCGGGCCTTGCAAACAGATGGCAAAAAGCGTGTTTACAAATAACGATGTAGCAGATCATTATAATAAAAACTTTGTGAATGCAAAGATTGATATGGAAAAAGGCGAAGGAATTGAACTTGCCAAAAAATACCAGGTACAATGTTACCCTAATTTATTATTTATAGATGGCAACGGGAATTTAGTGCATCGGGTTGCAGGCTCAATGCCTGCTAAAGATTTTATTGCCTTAGCTGAGGATGCGAAAGTACCTGAAAAACAATTTGGATCTTATGTGAAAAATTATGAGTCCAATAAGACAAATGCTGATTTTTTAGTGAAATACATTGAGGTGCGCGAAGCAACTTGTTTGTCGTCGGAGGAGATTGTTAAAGATTATTTTTTACTTCAAAATGAATCAAATCTTACCAGTAAAGATAATTGGAATATGATTGTTAATCATGTGAATGATCCCAGCTCCAGGGAATTTAAATACCTTGTTGCGAATAAAAAAAAGTATGACGACCTGTATTCCGCAAAAGTAGTAGAAGAAAAGATGGATGCAGTTAACAAAAATTTATTATTGTCTATTATCAGAACCAAACCTTTTAATGAACAAAAATATTCTGAAGCAAAAAAAGATATTACTTTGTTAAATCTGCCAAATACTAAATTAATATTCTTTGAATCAGACATTAATCTGACTCAGGTAAACCAGGACTGGCCAGGCTATGCAAAACTAGCAGTGGCTAATGTCGATCAATATTATTCAAATGATGCCAATGAGCTGAATAATTTTGCATGGACTTTTTATGAAAAAGTAGAAGATAAGGACGCATTATTAAAAGCTGAATCTTGGTCAATGAAGGCCTGCGAAATGAAAAAAGATTATGCCAATATGGATACCTATGCTGCGATATTGTACAAAGAAGGTAAAAAAGAACTGGCTTTAGAGGCCGCGAATAAGGCAATTGCTTTAGCAAAAAAAGAAAAAATGACCGCTGATGATTATAAAGGAACCAGTGAGTTGCTTCAAAAGATTAAGGAGTTGAAATAGCTATATGCTATTCATCAGATCCCAGAAAGCTTTAAATTTTTGTAAATGTTTGATCCAGGATAGTTCTGTTTTAGCGGATTTTAATTGAATAAAAGTCATCACTGCTTTCTTATTTTTCTTTAACCATATTTTTGAATTCGGTGACATGCAAAATAAGAGCGACATTTCTTTAGCATAATTCACGTCTTCCTTTTTCCATGAAGTTGCCTTGATATTCAAACCTTCATTGAATTGTTTAAAACATTGGGTTAGGGCCAATTCTCTGTTACCATCAAAGTTTGTATTAATGAATACGCTTATTTTTTTACTCAACTCTTCTGAATCAAAATGTGGAAAGCTGGTTGCGGAAAGAGTTAACGCAATATTACTTTTTGTGTATTTTCTTAATGTGTTCGCGTCGCTTTTATAACCGGGGACCGTTTTCTTTGATTCTTCTTCCTGCAAAGCCAGTTTTTTTAATTCCTGGTTTTCCGGGCGAAATCCTAGTTTATAATAAAACCAAAATGCTCCGGTTTTAATAGCTTCCGGATTATGTAAACCGAATTGGTATGGCTTTACAACAAAACGGGTGATTCCAAAGTACTGATGATAAACCCTCAATAATTCGCAAATGATCAATGTAGATTCTCCGCCACGAAAGGCTTCCAAAATATTGATGCCAAACTGGCTCCGTTGCCCGAAAATCCAACCACCCCCATAAGAAACAGGAATATTATTTTTTAAAACGAGATAACCAATATAGGATTCTAAAGAATAGCGTTTGTCAACTGTACTTCCAAAGAGTGCAATGGAAATTCCTTTATCAAGATGAAAAAGGGTAATGTCGTTTTCATTAGCATTGGTAAAGGGTTCTGTTTCACGGTATAGATATAGCAAACTCATTTTTGCCGAGTGAATCAGTTGTTTTTTTTCTTTTAAACTTAACTTAACCGGTGCAGGTAATTTTTGAGAAACGACCGACTGAAAATCAATTTTTTTATCAGGTGGAGTTGTATGAAAATAAACAGGCAAATCAGTACCTCTTAAAAAGCTCACTGAATCTTCTTTGGCAGATATTTTCCATTGTATAAAGATGCCCAATTCATTATATAAAAAGGATTGTGTTTTTAGATCAACTCCGGAGCTATGAATGGTTTTCAACAACCATTCAAGGTCTGTTGGTTTGTTGGAGGAATGAAATTGCCTTATGCGTGTCTTAAAATCTTTTTCACCATCGTGTATTTTAGAGTATTCTACATTGGGCAATAATAATTTGAGTACTGCTTTTTGCGTTTCAATACCGGAGGCAGCACTATGAATAGAAACCTGATTGGGAGAATGCTGAATCAGATAATTGATTTTTGAAAAAGTAAAATTACATTCAATAGAGGTATGGAATAAACCTGTGCCAGTTAATTTTTCCTGCAATAGTTTTTTAGTTGAAAGAGAATCAATTAAATCTGATATTGTTTTTTTCGTAAGCTCAAGAATATCTTTATTACCAGGATAAGCCAGCAGACACATCAGGGTTTGATGAAACTGCATAAACGAATGTGGTTTATCCGAAAGGATAGAAATAAGCTCTTTTAGTATGTTGGATTTAAGGCCGTTATCTGTTTTCTCAAATCGAAAAAGAATGGCTTTTAAGCGATTCAGCTTTTCAATAAATTCCAATTCTGAAATTGTTCCCATAATAAATAGACTTAGTTAAATCTACAAATTATTGCTGATAATTAAATCTTAAAAGAGTAGGTTGTTGCGCTTGTCCTTCATTGGAGATAATGAGATCGCCATTAGCAAAAAAAGATAAGCCTTCGGGTTTGTTAAATAAAATAGGATTTAACGGTATAATTTCTTCTAGTTTATTATTCAAATTAAAAATAAACAAACAGTGATCGGTAGCAGAGAGTACATACAATTGCTTTGTAATTGGATGGAAAGCAATTTCAGAAGTGTTTACTTTATATCCAATCTCAAGTAGATTACCTTTTTTGTCTTTTCTTTTTTCAAATGTAATGCCATTCATTTTTGCAGATAGATTAATATCATTGATATTGAATTGGAATACGGCTTTTTTATTCAGGCTCTTTGTTTTTAAGTCAAAGGCATAAATGAAACGTTTATCTTTGTAAAATGGATCTTTATTGATTTTTCCTTTCGAGCCGATCAGTAGTCTGTTATTTTGAGCATCAAAGCACAATCCTTCATTATTCACTGCAGGAATTTCCGTGAAATAATTTTGTACACTAAAATTATCAGATGTAAAATTAATGACCTCAAATAAAACCCCATCGCTTCTTAATATATAAAGGGTATTTCCCACACGGGTAATTCCTTCGTAATCACCATTCATTGCAAAAGCAATTTGTCGTTTTATTTGGTGAGATTTTAAGTCGTAAAAGAACAGGATACCGTTTTCGTCCTGGATACAGGCAATAGTGGTTGAGTCGATAATTGTTAATCCTGAAATTTCATGAAGAATGCCTGGTAATACCTCTTTAGTTGTTGGCTCTTTGAAATTATAGGCCACAAAGCTTGAGTTATTAAGTACGGAGGGCAAAGCCAGCGATATGATTAAAAAAAATAAAAATTTCATTCCGGTATATATCTTTAAATTTAGTTATAATTGAATGATGATAAGTTTTAGTATCGCTAAAAATAAAGTAAAATATTCACTTTTAGTTCTATTCTGCGCTTACACATATTTCCTATGGCTGATGTTGAAGATTACTATTCAATATTTTCCAGTGAATAATGATGTAGCGTTTTTATCCATAAAGCAGGATTATGTTGGCATGTTGCATTATAGAATTGCCTTTTTTATACATGTATTCAGTGCAATTTTTGTTTTATTGGCTGGTTATTCTCAGTTTTCTGAAAGGCTAAGAATGAAAAGACTAAATCTTCACCGGCTGTTGGGCTGGTTTTATGTTATAGTTACGGTATTACTGGCTGGCCCATCTGGATTGATCATTGGTATCTATGCCAACGGAGGATTAAGTTCCAGGATTGCGTTTTGCTTATTAGCAATTTTATGGATAGGCTTTACAGTATTGGCTGTTATTAAATCCATAAAAAAACAAATGTCCTCGCACAGGGCATGGATGATCCGCAGTTTTGCATTGGCACTTTCCGCCATCACGTTACGCGCATGGAAATTTATTTTAGTAGCTTTGTTTCACCCAAAGCCAATGGATGTATATCAAATAGTTGCCTGGCTTGGATGGACACTTAATTTAGTTATAGCAGAATTAATTATTTTAAATAAACTACGATCATGAAAGTAAAACACGTTTGCATTTTCGCACTAATCACTTCTTTATATGCCTGCAATACTTCTAATTCGGAAGTCACTGAAAACGTCGTTCCCGAACACGCCCAGAATATTGAAGATGGTGATATTAAACATAATGAAAAGCCTTCTGAAATAAAAACCGACGAAAAAAGAGAAGGAATTTTCTCATACTACGTGGGCTCTTTTGAGGCAAAAAAAATGGATGATACAAAAAGCCCCATGTTGCAGAATAAAATAAATATTGCGCTGGATTCAATGGCCAACGGTGTCTTATTTGGACATTCAGTTGTTGCCGGGAACATCAGAACTTTCAGAGGGCCGGTTGTTGTAAAGGATAATAACTATTTAGCAGAATGTAAGGAGCCTGGTGACAATAAATACGATGGCGTTTTTACCTTTACGTTAAACACAAACGATGAAACCCTGCGTGGTATGTGGACCTCAAATGATAAAAAACTGGCAGTTAGCGAACGTTTCTATAATTTAAAGAAGACGGATTTTAAGTACGACCCGTCTCTTGCATTGGAGAGTACTTACGGCGAAGTATATAATTCGTATAATGCAAAAACTGAAGAGCATGAACAGATCACGGACGATGCCGGAAAAATAAATGCCTCGCAGACTGAACTTTCTAAAAAAGATGTAGAAAACATGTATAAGCGTGATCTTGAAATTATGCGAAATGCTATATACGCGCGGCATGGGTATTCGTTCAAGAACAGGAAAATGCGTTATTTTTTTGATACGCAGGTTCCGTGGTATATACCGGTTTCAACGGATATTACCGATGGACTTACGGAATTAGAAACGAAGAATATTGAACTCATCAAACGTTATGAAAAACACGCAGAAAGTTATTATGATGTGTATGGAAGATAGTACTTATTTACCTATTTTTATTTTATCTCCTAAAAACTTTGGAGAGGTGTAAAGAATATAAATATCCAGAACGCATTTTACCCTTGCAAAATATTCCCTGATTATTGTTTTGAAGGAGTAGTTTTTATTGACTTCTTTTGCGTTAAATCCGATAGCGTTAATTCTATTTTTATTAGAAATAAACAAAGCACGTTGGTTATGAAATTCTTGTGACACAATGGTTACTGAGTCTTCGCCAAAAACCTCGTAACAACGCACAACACTATCTAATGTTCTAAAACCTGCATAATCCAAAACAATGCATGAATCAGGGACCCCAAGACTAATCAATGCTTCCCGCATATCATTAGGTTCATCGTAAGCTTTTATGTGATTATCTCCGCTTAATAGAAGGTACTGGACTTTGCCCGCCTTAAATAATTCGTATGCTGCTTGGATACGAAAGTGGAAATAAAGGTTTTCTGTTCCTCGACTTGTTTTTTTACTGGCCCCTAAAACTAAACCTACTTTGCGTTGAGGTATGGTAACAACATCAGAATATAATTGTGATTTAGTTGAAGTTACTATCCAATAGTTGGAAACGACAATTACCAAAAATAAAGAGATAAGGATCGCCCCCAACCATTTAAATTTACTGTTATTATTTTTGAAAAAGTTAAGCATTTATTTTTTAATCTTTTTTTGTTTTGAATAGCGAATGAATTTCAAGTCATTGCTATAATCTGTAGCATGTTATTAACTTAGATAAAAAAAGAAGTAATAGTAAAACTTGCAAACACAACACTGGCAATTCCATTGGTTGTTCCAAAGGCCAGGTTCACCCTGGAGAGATCATCGGGCTTCACGATCGTGTGCTGATAAATTACAAGACAGGTGAAAACTACCGTTCCGATCCAGTATAAAAAATTAAAGTGTCCGATGAAGCCTGCTGTTAAAACAAATACAATGGCAAAAAAATGCAACACTTCTGAAAAATGCAAAGCGCCTTTTGTTCCTAATAATACGGGGATCGAATTAAGACGGTGTTCTCTGTCAAACGTTTCGTCCTGCAAGGCATAAATAATATCGAAGCCACTTACCCAACAAAATACCGTGAAGGAAAACAGCAAGGGCAACCAGGAAAAATGTCCGGTTACTGCCAAATATGAACCAATGGGAGCAAGCGCTAGTCCAGCCCCAAGAACTAAATGACACAAAGGTGTAAAACGTTTGGTATAGCTATAAAATAATATGACAAATAGGGCAACGGGTGATAAATAGAAACAAATAGGATTAATAAAAAAAGTAGCCCCAATAAATAGTAGGCAATTTATTAATACAAAAAAGACAGCACTTTTTGGGTTTATAATACCTGCCGGAATTTCCCTGATAGCAGTTCTTGGATTTAAAACATCAAAATGACGATCAATGTAACGATTGAAAGCCATAGCTGCATTGCGCGCGGAAACCATACATACAGCCACTAATAAAAGTAATTTAGGGGAAAAAGAATAACCTTCTCTTAACGCCAAAGTAAAGCCAATGCAGGCAAACGGCAATGCAAATATGGTGTGACTAAATTTTACGAGGGATAGGTAATGTTTGATATTCGACATGCCTAGTGGTTTCTAATAATAAGAGTTAAAATAAAAATAACAGGAACTGAGGCTAAAATCATCCCCGCATGACCAATGCTGAAGCTACTCTTGGTGATCTCATGCTTGGCATTCAGGTAAATGTTAATAGTAGAAAACGTATAGCTAATAATCGCAAAAATTAAAGAAAATGGAAGCAAAGAAGGATTAAACACGAGGATGCAACAGATAATACCTGCAATAATCGAAATTAATCCTGATAACTTAAAAAGATTCATGACTATAAAACGTTGTTCGTTTGTTCTTTGATTTTCTCCAATTCATCTTTCATTAAAACAACCAGCTTTTGCATTTCCGCATCATTCGCTTTTGATCCAATGGTATTTACTTCCCTTCCTATTTCTTGTCCTATAAAGTTTAATTTACGTCCACCAGCTGGTTCTTTCATAGTCTTTATAAAATAATCGAGGTGTGTTTTTAAGCGTACCTTTTCTTCATTGATATCTAGTTTTTCAATGTAATAAATTAGCTCCTGTTCAAAACGGTTATTATCCACTTTGTCTTTACCAACTACTTCATCCAGGTTTTTTTTGATGCGGTCTCTTATATTTTGTATACGGCTTGTGTCGTGAGCTTTAATTTTTTCCAAAGAATCGGCAATGATAGCCAGGCGATTTTCGAAGTCAATTTCAATCGATTTTCCTTCATCATTTCTGAATTTATTTAAATCCTCTACTGCGGCATAAATAACCTGCAATATATCTTTCCAATCCTGCTCGTTTGGAGCTTTACGTTCTGACTTTAAAACATCCGGCATTTTTAAAACATGCGACATTAAATTAGTGGTTGGCTCATTTAATTCGGTTGCTAAATGTTTTAATTGCGTATAATAAGTTTTTGCTAAATCAACATTTATTTCAACCGGCGTTTCTACAATTTTTGATTCTACGTAAACAGACAAATCCACTTTACCTCTTTCCAATAGTTTGGTAATCTCACTTTTTAATTCGTGTTCTTTATCACGGTATGTAGAGGATAGTCGTAAACTTAGATCCAGATTCTTACTGTTTAAAGAACGGATCTCTACATTAACAGTTTTGTTTTCGAATTCTTTTGCGGCTTTTCCAAAGCCTGTCATTGATTTTAGCATCCTCAAAAATACTAAAATAAAAGAGGAAATGATTTATTGTTTGATTAATTAATCAGTCGGAAATCTTTCTTATCTACGCATTGATTTGCGAAGTGGCGGAAGCACCAATTGCATACCAAATGATGGAATATAAGTAAATCCTTTTAAGTGCGCACTCGATCCGTCAACCAACTTATAAGTACCATAATCTGTGTAGTAGGCCGCCAGTGATGCCAGGAAGTAAATGCATTTGTGCCCAACTTTTAAATTAATAAATGTGCCATAAGAACTGAATATTTTTTTTTCATTTATATCTGGATAGGGAGACTCGATATTTAATTCATCATAAATTTTATTATGTATGTTATATTTTAAGAACGTACAGTTATAAGCTACACCCCACGAAAAGCTTCCTTTTTTTTCTTCACTACCAAACGATTTGCTAAAAATAAGGGGAACAAACACATCTGTGCGTTTAAATTTATAGTCAATGATACGTTCCATCATTTTAAATTTTTCCGGGATGCCATACTGGCGCGAAGAATATTGAACTCCTATACTGCCATACATTCTGTTTTCGGAATAGCTTCCTATCGCTCCTGTTGTTCCCATAAACTGATATTTCATATCAAAAGCATGTGTTCCTCTCGCTTGCTGATATCCAATATCTATTTTTTTCATCAAGCCGTATCTGGCATAATATGAAGTGCCGTATCCCACAGGATCGATTGAATAAGCTATCATGTATTTGGAAAGGTTACCGGCTCCTTTTTTCAAATCCATAGAATTTACCGTCGCTCCTGCATTCTCACCTTCTTCAATATCAGATTTAAAATTCTGAATAGCAGCGACGCCATTTTGTGTAATCTCGAAAGCATTTTTTATAGTTTGTGTTGGAATATTGGCATTATAATTAACACCAGCTTTAATCTGACTTTTAGGCGTTACTTTCCCTGATTCAGTAATTGATTTTGGTGCCGTACAACTTGAGGCGATTAAACATAAGGAGATACAAGTAAGGCCTGTTTTAATAAATTGCACTGTAGGACGGTTTTTCATTTATTTGATTTTTTTGTTATGATGGATTTATTTTTTAATTTTTCTACAACCTCAATTACAATGGCTGTATCAATGGTGGTTTTGTTTTTATTATCAACGTCAAATACCAGAATAGTATTTTTATTCTTTGACGTTTTATTAATGAATGGAATTTTTCCTTTGAGTTTATAAAGTCGGGGATTTTTAGAACTCAGGTCCTTATCTATTTTTTGCATATTGAGTCCAAAAACGGCTTTATACATGGTATCTTTACTGTTTTTAGAAAGAGTATCTTTTTCATTAAGGCGTTGATCTTTTGAACTTGTTTTTAAATAATTTTTGGGATTGGCAGACGATAACATAGACCGCAATGCTTTTGAATAGTTTTTATCCTGCACAGATTGTTTCCATTTTTTTAGTGAATCTTTATAATTGGGACTGTAAAAATGTAGGGTATAAATTTTTGCCTGCGATAGTTCTTTTGCATTCTTTTTGATTAACAGACTATCCTTATCGGAAGCAGCAATTGTATCGAAAAATAAAGTTTTTGGTATTTCAATGAAATTGCCGTCTTTAGTTTTAACAACGGTATCTCTTGACGAATTGATCACAAAAGTGTTCCCATTCAAAACCTGATAAATGTTTGTGGTATCTGAAGCAATGCTGTCACTTGCTGATATCTCAATTGGAGCAATTTCGGTGCGTATTTCTTTTCTGTTAAGTGGCCCTTTTTGCGTGAAAACGTAGCCAAGACTCCCGATAACTATAGCACTTGTTCCAATGTACCCCCATTTTAAAATTTTTTGTGTAAAGCTGTATTTTTCGAAAGCTTTTAATGCGTCTTGCCTCAATGCCGAACGCTGAACCCCTTTCATTAATTGTTTTTGTAATTCTACTTCTTTGTATAGTTCTTTGTTTGAGTTCATCTCATTTTCAAACGACGAAGCCTCATTAACCGGTAATTCGCCAAGCAGGTATTGTTCGATTTTTTGTACTAATTCCAATTCTGGTCTCATGTCAATATTAATTAGAGTACTGTTTTTGCTGAAGGTCTTTTAAATTTTTTTTTGCCATTTCAAGACATTTATATTTTTGGTTTTTCGCCGTGTTTTCTGAGTTATACCCCATTGTAACTGCTATGTCAAATAGTTTCATAGATTTTGAATAGAATAAAGTGAGCATTTCTTTGCATCTTTCTCCTAAACTGTCAATTGCTTCTTCCGCCAGCCTTGCTTTTTGCTCATCCTCAATAAATTCTTCCGGGAGTGAAATGCTTTCTAAAAAATCTTCCCTCCCTAATATTATATTGCTTCTTCCCCTTCTCTTTAGTTCATCATTCCATAAATACCGGCAAACGCTATAGAGATATGTACTTAATTTCGAAGTCAAAATGAAGTTTCCTTGTTCAACTTTAGAACAAAGGATAATTAGGGATTCCTGGAAAATATCTTCTGCATCTTCACGCAAACCGGAATTAGATAAAATCATTTTTTTGATAACAGGAAAATTCTTGTATAATGCCCCAAATGCTTTATCATTCCGTTTGTTTTTTAAAGCGGCCATAATTTCATCGTCTGTCATATTTTGAGCCCCGTTTATTAGTTAATGGTTATATTTCAAAAAGGTCACCTTTAAGGATAAACTATTTAAAAAAAAAATGTTTTAAACCGTAAAAGCTATGATTTTTCTAAAGAATCATCCTTAAATTGCACTAATAAAGCACAAAAAGGGCTTAAGACCGTTACAAAATTTTAAAATTTATCATAAACGCTGACGAAATATTTATGAAAAGGTGTCTGGAGCTTGCTCAATCAGGCCTGGGTCATGTAGCGCCAAATCCGATGGTTGGTTGTGTGCTGGTGCATGATGGTAAAATTATTTCAGAGGGGTATCATGAACGTTATGGCTCTCCACATGCGGAACCAAACGCCATAGCAGGAGTGAGTGATGAATTATTGAAAAAATGTACACTGTATGTGACTTTAGAGCCTTGCGCTCACTATGGCAAAACACCACCCTGTGCCGATTTAATCATTAGTAAAGGAATTAAGAGGGTTGTTGTAGGAAATCTCGATTCTAATCCTTTGGTTTCGGGGAAGGGGATTCAAAAATTGAGAGACGCAGGAATTGATGTGCATCATGGAATTCTGGATGTCGAATGCCGCGAATTAAATAAACGATTTTTCACCTTTCATGAAAAGAAACGCCCTTACATTATTTTTAAATGGGCACAAACACAGGATGGTTTTATCAGCCAGTGGCCATTGCCTGAGAATAAAGAAGATAACTGGATCACCGGAAAAATCAGCAAACAGTTAGTGCATCAATGGCGAAGTGAAGAACAGGCCATTCTAATTGGCTATAACACTTTGTTGGCCGACGATCCTTATTTAACGAGTCGTTTAGTCGATCGTAAAAATCCGGTTCGGTTGGTCATGAGTAGAAATGTGGATTTGCCATTGACTCTCAATGTGTTTAATTCAGACGCAAAAACAATTGTGTTTAACGGAATGACGAATGAAAAACACAATCATATTGAATTCATTAAAATTGATTGGAAAAACAAAGTGAAAGCAGTCCTGGATTATTGTTATGCGAATCAAATCGCCAGCGTGATTATTGAAGGTGGTACAAATACGATTTATAATTTCATGAATGCTAACTTGTGGGATGAAGCAAGTGTGTTTATTAATCCAACTAAAAAATTTGAACATGGGATTATTGCTCCCGAAATTAATTTAAAAAACGTCCAGCCAATCCGGGTAGGAGAAGATTTACTTTACACAATTATAAATAAATAATATGCTCTTTTTAATACTCTCTGTTCTCATTTCAACTTTATTCGGAATATCTTTTAAAGTTATTTCAATTAGAAAAATTAATGGATTCCAGGCAATCATTGTCAATTATGTAGTTGCAGGAACGTTGGGTTTTATAACCACTCAATCCAGCGTAACACCTTTCAATGTTTTTCATGAGCCATTTTTTCCACTGGCAATTTTTTTAGGAATTATTTTTATTGGTAGTTTATTTGTGATTTCTGAAACTACCGCTAAACAAGGAATCTCTGTTGCACAGGTGGCTAACCGAATGTCTGTGGTCGTGCCAATTTGTATTGCTATTTTATATTATGGTGATGGTGTTTCCGTTGCAAAAGTCATTGGGATTATCTTGGCAATCGTAGCAGTTTATTTAGTGTCGCATAAAGAAACTGAGGGCAAACCGGAAGATAAATTCTGGTGGCTGTTTCCGTTGATCATATTTGCATGTAGTGGAATTATTGATTCTTCTATTAATTATGCGCAACGGAACCTGGTTAACGATCAGAATTTCGATGCTTTTTTATCCACCATTTTTTCAACAGCTTTTGTTTTTGGATTCATAGTTTTGTTGTATCAGTTGATTATTAAAAAGGAAAAATTTCAAGGCAAAGCTATTCCTGCCGGTATCATTTTAGGCGCGATCAATTTTGGAACAATGTATTTTATTATCATGGCTCTAAACGCAAATATTTTAGAACCGTCAGTTTTGTTCCCTATTAATAATTTAAGTATCCTGACTTTATCGACCATTATTTCGGTTATTGTTTTCAAGGAAAAATTATCCTCCAAAAATTGGTTGGGGATTGCCTTAAGTTTAATCGCTATTTTAATACTGGGTTTATTGCCACAGTTTATGTAATAACATGTTATTCTCGGATACTTATTTAACCATTGAAAAGCCTGTTGATGCTATTTTTAAAGAGAAGGGAAGCAAATTTCTTGCCTTTGCTTTTCCGGTATTGAACGAACAAGAAATCAAAGCAATTCTTTCTCTGCTAAAAAAAGAACATCATACTGCTAACCACCACTGTTATGCTTATCGTTTAGGAGCAGATAAATTGAACTATCGGGCGAATGATGATGGAGAACCAAACAATACGGCCGGCAAACCCATTTTGGGACAATTGCAGTCCAATGATCTGACCGACGTTTTGGTTGTGGTAGTGCGTTACTTTGGCGGAACCTTATTAGGTGTAAGCGGTTTAATTAACGCATATAAAAATTCTGCTTCGGAAGTCATTAAACTCGCGACTATTATCGAAAAACATATTTTGTTTTCATACTCAATCAATTTTTCATTTGAACACTTAAATGATGTGATGAAGTTGATGAAGCAACTGGATTGTAAAATTACAGAGCAACAATTTGATTCACACTGCAAAATTCAGTTTAACATCAGGAAAGCAAATAGTGAGCTGTGTGAGGAAAAGCTTAAGAAAATTCAAGACCTTAAATTAGAGTATAAGTAATCTTATTAAATCTGATATCTTTGTTTGATAATGGAAATTTCAAACCGTCAGTTATTTTTAAATCATATTGCACAAGTGGCTCCAAAGACGATGTCATTGGAAATCACCAAGGCAAATGGCGTTTATTTATCGGACACTGGTGGAAGATCTTACATTGATTTTATTTCGGGTATATCCGTTAGTAATGTGGGGCATTGCCATCCTAATGTGGTAAAAGCTATTCGTAAACAGTCTGAAACTTATATGCATTTAATGGTGTATGGCGAATATGTGCAATCACCCCAAATTGAATTAGCAAAAGCATTAACAAACTTATTACCAAAAAATCTGAACTCTGTTTTTTATACGAATTCAGGAACCGAAGCAACAGAAGGTGCCTTGAAATTGGCAAAACGTGTAACCGGCAAAACGGAACTGATTTGTTTTAAGGATTCTTATCATGGCAGCTCGCATGGTTCATTAAGTGTGATGGGCAATGAAGAGTTCAAACAGTCATTCAGGCCTCTGCTGCCTGACGTAAGAATTCTGGAGTATAATTCGATCAGTGATGTCAATACATACATTACTTCAAAAACAGCGGCAGTTATTCTGGAACCCGTTCAAAGTGAAACCGGTTATACAACGGCTACAAATGAATTTTTGAAAGCGATTCGTGATAAATGCACAGAACATGGTGCTTTGTTGATTCTGGATGAAATTCAAAATGGCTTCGGCCGTAGCGGAACTTTTTTTGCCTTCGAGCAAACTGGAATTGTTCCTGACGTTTTGTTATTAGCTAAAGGGATGGGTGGCGGTTTACCTATCGGATGCTTTATCAGTTCCCGTGAATTTATGAATGAGTTTACTTATAATCCGGTTTTAGGTAACATCAATACATTTGGAGGAAACGCCGTGTGCTGTGCTGCATCGCTGGCTTGCCTGGAAACAATTCAGACGGAGAGATTAATGGATAGTATTGAGGACAAATCAAAACTGATGCGTTCGTTGTTAATTCACCCCGCTATAAAGCAGATTAAAGGAAAGGGCTTTATGTTGTCCCTGGATTTTGAAGAAGCAGATTTGAATTTTGAAATCATTGAGACCTGCGTAAAAAACGGATTAATTGTTGATTGGTTTTTGTTTAATACACATTCATTGAGAATTGCTCCGCCATTAATTATTACAGAAGCTGAAATTAGAATGGCCTGCCAAATTATTTTAGATTCAATTGATGAAGTTCTTTTAAAAAAGGCGGGCTAGCTAATGAGCTTGATTTTGCCCCATTCCTATAAATCAACTAATGCCACTAAAAATTTTTCGATTTTCAATTTCATTTCTTTAGGAGAGCAATCGTAGTTATTAAATAAAACGGAAAACGCGAGTTCTTTTCCTGCTTTAGTTTTCACGTATCCGCAATATCCTCTGGCCCTGTTAATGTAACCTGTTTTGGCCCTCATGTTGTTCTCTGCAAAAGTTCCTTTGCATAAGTTGGTCATACTGCCATTCTTCCCCGCTACTGGCAAACATGGATTAAAGGAAGGATACAGTAAACTATCTCGGTAAATTTTTGACAACACCGTAGCTTGTATTTTTGTGGTAATGGTATTGGCTCTTGATAAACCGCTACCATCAGCCATGTGTAAACCACTGATGTCAACGCCTCGCCCTTTCCAAAAATTCTCTACGGCAGTAATTCCGTTTTCAGTTGTGCCTTGAGTTCCTGATTTAATTGCGCCGATTGTTTTTAATAAACTTTCGGCGTAATGGTTATTGCTTTTTGTATTAGTGAAATAAATGATCTGTTCAAGTTTTGGTGATTCGTATGTGTAAATGAGTTCATCTTTATTTTTTGGATTTTTATAAATGGTTACAATTCTATAATTAGCAATTGAGTTAGGGTTTGCCAGGTCATTCTTTTTTAAAACCGTTAGTAGCTCATTGCCAAAAAATAGTGGCGGCTCGGGCATTTGCGCCTCCACTTCATAATTTTTTTTATTTGGAGGGATACTTCCTCTTACTTTTCTTTCATAGCTATCCGGATCTCCATACACATAGGCATCATCTTCGCTGCCATAAGAAATTACTTTTGAATATTTGACAATATTTTTTTTCGAAAAATAATCCGGCTTAATACTTTGCACCACCGCTTCAGTATTTACGGCACCACTATTATAAAATATAGAGAATTTATTGTCTTTGTATGATAAGCCATTGGCACCTGCACCAAAATAATTTCCAATGTCGCTCCATATCCATGAGCCGGGTATGTTCGAATCAAAAATAGAAACATCAACGTCAATACTTCCTGTAATTTTTTTCAGTCCGTTTCTTTTAAGCTTGGTAGCTAGATTGTTTAAAAACGTTGAATCATTTGTGTTAAAGTATGATGAATTAAAGGAAGGATCACCACTGCCTTTAACTAATAAATTGCTGTATATTTTTCCTGATGAAGAGTCGATAACAGATGAATAGTAAAACTTGGTTTTATAGGTGTAATCTTTTCCAAGGATCCCGAGTGCCGCCGAAGTGGTCATAATTTTCATGGTACTGGCTGGTACAAGTGCTAGTTCTGAATTGAATTCTTTCAGCGTTTTTCCTGTTTCAGCATCCTGTACACAAAAACTATACGTGGCGTGTTGTAAATCCTTGTCTTTTTTATAAGATTCTAAAACGGCCTCAATGCTTGTTTGCGAACATAATAAATATGGTGATAGGAAAAGCAGGAATAGAGTACTTGTATTTATCATTATATTTTGCTATTTTTCTATAAAATTAGTTCCTTAATTTAAAAAATATATATAGTTTCATCTTTGTTTTTAACTTTATACAACTCAAAAAGGTAAACATGGTTTATGCCAAACACATCATTCGCTTTTAAACAGTTTACAATTAATCAGGACAAATGCGCCATGAAAGTTGGAACGGATGCCGTTTTACTGGGATCATGGGTTGTCCCAAATGGTAGTCGCCATATTTTGGATATTGGTACCGGAACAGGTATCATCGCTTTGATGTTGGCTCAGAAAACAGAAGCCCATATTGATGCAATAGATATAGATGAAAATGCTTTTGTTCAGGCTCAGCAAAATGTTTCCGAAAGTAAGTTTTCAGATCGGATAACTGTTATGCATACAACACTTCAGGAATATGCCAGGATAGCTACTTCAAAATATGACCTCATTGTTACCAATCCCCCCTATTTTGAGCAGTCTTTAAAATCGAGTGACGAACATCGTTCATTTGCCCGACATGCCGATGTATTGCCCTTCGAAGAACTTTTGGACGGCGCTATCAAATTATTGGACACTAAAGGAAAGTTTTGTTTAATACTCCCGACCCTGGAAGCTGAAAAGTTTAGGATTCTTGCGCAGAAAAAAGGTTTATTTCTTTCTAAATTATTACGGGTTAAATCGAATCTTAAGAAAGATAATGACAAACGTTATATTATGCAATTTGAATTTACACCAACAGAATTTTCGGAAAAAACCATCGCTATTGAAGAAGAGGAACGTCACCAGTATACTTCAGATTACAAAGAACTGACAAAGGATTATTATGTAAACTTTTAATTAATTAATTTTTTAATTTTATTTTCTTTTATATCTTTAAAACATAACAAAACAACATCATGCAAAAAATTTTATTAGTATTTCTTGGGTTTTTATGTTTCACATTATCTGCTCAGGACACAGTCAAGATAAAAACTGCGCTAACCCCAGATCAGGAGGCGGAAAATGCCTATAACACCGGATTGGAACTGATTGCTAAAAAAGATTATAATATGGCTATTGAGCAGTTTTCAAAAGCTATTTCATTAAAGCCCAATTTTGATAAGGCATTTTGCAGCAGAGGTTTTTCTAAGTATGAATCAAAATCCATTGAGGCTTCTATTGATGACTATAATAAAGCGATAGCTATTAATCCCCTGAATGTGGATGCATTGTTTGGAAAGGCACAAAGCTTTTATGCGGCCAATAAAAAAGATTCTTCCGTAACCTATTTGAGTAGAACTACATTTTTGGATGAGAAATATAGTAAAGCTTACTATTTAAGCGGTCAAATCAATTTTGAGGCTGGTGATTACAAATATGCTATTACAGAATACGACAAAGCAATAGCTTCGAAATCTGATTATGCTTATGCTTATAATGATAGGGCCTCAGCGAAAAAACAGTTAGGTGACGATGCAGGAGCTATTGTTGATTACGAGAAAGCATTATCAATTGACCCTAAATTGTTTTTCGCCTATAACAACCTGGGTTCCTGTAAACGGAACAAAGGAGATAACGCGGGTGCATTAGAGGCTTACAATAAAGCGATCAGTTTGAAGTCAGATTATTACATCGCATTAAATAACAGGGGCACTGCAAAACTAAATCTCAATGATTTTGCCGGAGCGATTTCTGATTTTGATGCAGCGCTTAAACAAAAACCTAATTATACGTTATCAATGAATAATATGGCTTCAGTTTATATAAAAAAGAAAGACTACAAAGCAGCTTCTGACTGGGCAAATAAGGCGATACAGGTTGATTCAAAATTGGCTGCCGCTTATGTTAACCGTGGGATTGCCAAACAAATGCTGAAAGATGAAGAGGGAGCTTGTGCGGATTGGAAGAAGGCCTCTGAATTTGGAGCTGCCGAAGGAAAAAGATACACTTCTGGTTTCTGTGATTAAGTAACGTTTTAAATAATTTTTTACACACTTTAATTTTATAGTATGCATACAATATTTAGATTAATAATCCTTCTGCTTTTTACAGGCTCAGTAGTTATTGCGCAAAACGTGGAGTTTGAAAAAGCTAATTTTCCTGATAAGAAAGATCAATTGAAGGAGGCCAAAAGAAGTCTGGATGATGGTAAAGAAGCTTTCGAGCTTGGAAAAAAAGAGTATGATTTCGTACTTGAAGGATATGTGAATAAAAATAAATATTATCCGGTGAGTCGCAAGGACTACCAACGTGCAGGTGATATTTATTTTAAACAAGCTCAGCCTTTATTAATGAAAGCACAGGAGTTTAATCCAAATAATGCGGAGTTAAATTATATGCTAGGAGTGATCAATTTTAACCTCAACCCTCAAGGCGAAGCGGCTTCTAAATATCTTGAAAAAGCAATTTCGTTGAATGGAAAAATTCCGGCAGATGCTGCTTATTTTGCAGGATGGGCATTTCAATTCCAATTAAAATGGGATGAGGCGATTAGATATTACCAACTATACCTGAATTTATTAAATGTAGATGCAAAAGAAAACGCTTTGGCGATTGAAGACGTTAATAAAAAAATTGCGGAATGTAAAGTTGGTAAAACAGAAATGGCTAATCCTCAGCGCATTTTTGTGGATAACCTTGGATCAAACATCAATACCGCTTACCCCGAATACAGTGCTTTTATTTCAGCTGATGAATCTATGATGGTTTTAACTGCACGAAGGGAGACTTCAACCGGGGGAAAACTGGATGAAGGGGATAATTGGCCTTTTGAAGATTTGTATCAGTCTTTTAAAGTAAATGGAAAATGGACTTCCGCACAGAACTTCGGACCATTAGTGAATAGTCCTGAACATGATGCAACATCAGGTTTATCAAGCGATGGTACTACCATGTTTATTTTTAAATTTAAGGAAAAGGATGGTGGTGATATTTACCAAAGTAACCTGGTGGGAAACAGCTGGACAAAGCCTGAACATTTAAATAAAAATATTAATTCAAAATGGCATGAGTCTTCTGTGAGTTTGTCCTATGACTCAAAGAGGCTATATTTTATCAGTGACCGCGAAGGAAATTTAGGTGCCGGTGATATTTATTATTCGGATAAAGATGTGAAAGGGGAGTGGGGTCCGGCAGTGAACATAGGCGCGCCTTTAAATACAAAATATGGGGAGGAAGGGGTGTTTATACATCCTGACGGAAAAACTATTTACTTCAGTTCTAAAGGAAATAAAACCATGGGTGGTTATGATGTGTTTAAATCTGTTTTTGAAAATGGAAAATGGAGTGAGCCGATCAACTTAGGTTATCCTTTAAATGGTCCGGATGATGATGTGTTTTTTGTAATCAGTGGAAGTGGTAATCACGGTTATTTTGCCTCCTCTAAACAAGGTGGTTATGGCGATAAAGATATTTACCGAATTACGTTTTTAGGGCCTGAAAAACCTCCGGTAACAATGAATGAGGATAATTTATTGGCGAGTGTGGCAGCCCCTGTAAGTGAATTTAAAGCAGAGAAAATTGTGAGTGCCGGCCCTAAGATGACCATCTTAAAAGGAGTGATATCAGATGCAAAAACACATCAGTTATTGGAAGCTGCTATAGAATTAATTGACAATACGCTAAATGAAGTGATAGCTACATTTAAATCAAATAGTACTACTGGTAAATATTTAGTGTCCTTACCTTCTGGGAAAAACTATGGTATTGCTGTGAAGAAAGATGGTTATTTGTTTCATTCGGAAAATTTTGACTTAAAAACTTCTGAAGAATTTCAGGAGGTAGAAAAAAACATTGAACTGAAACAAATTGAAGTGGGTCAATCTATTGTCTTAAAAAACATCTTCTTTGATTTTGATAAGGCTACCATTCGCTCTGAATCGGCTAATGAATTAGATCGCTTAATTAAATTATTAACAGATAATCCTACCCTGAAAATTGAGTTGGGAAGTCATACAGACAGCAAAGGAAGCGATGATTATAACCAGAAATTATCTCAGTCCCGATCCCAATCAGTGGTTACTTATTTAATTGGCAAAGGCATTTCAACTGACCGTTTGGTTGCAAAAGGATATGGTGAAACTGCTCCCGTTGCTACCAATGACACTGAAGTCGGCCGTCAGGAAAACAGGAGAACGGATTTTAAAATTTTAAGTAAATAGCTTTTGGAGCTTACATATAAAATCCGGTTAGGTCTTAGAGTCTAACCGGATTTTTTTGTGGGAAATGTGTAACATTAATTTTTCCAGGTGTGCTTATTATTGGTTGGTTTATCTTTAATATTGAAGCCTTCGTGATACTTATACGTATGGGGTTTGTTAGTGGCGTATAATTATTATATTAGTAGAGTAAAAAATTAAAAGTAACATATGGAACAATCAACAAAACCAAAAAAGAGCCTGGTTAAAAGAATTTTAAAATGGAGCGGAATTAGTTTTCTGATATTATTAATTCTTGTCATTGCTGCCCCGTTTATTTTTAAGGACAAAATTGTTCAGATTGTAAAAAAGGAAGCTAACAAAAGTTTAAATGCGAAAGTAGACTTTGGTGATTTTGATCTGACATTATTTAGTTCATTCCCGGATTTCCGATTTAAAATACAAAACGTAAGCGTTATTAATATTGCTCCCTTTGAAGGTGATACGCTTGCTTATATTAAAGAACTGGCCATTGACTTGAATATAAAAAGCGTAATTAGTGGAGATAAATACCAGGTCAATTCCATTGTGATTGATCAAGCGAACATCAACGGGATTGTAATGGTTGATGGAAAAGCTAACTGGGATATTGTGAAGCCGAGTGCAGATACACTTGCAACCACACCTGCTGATACCAGTGCTACTAAGTTTGCTTTGAAATTGAAATCCCTGAAAATAAAAAATACTAATATTAGTTACAACGACATGCAGGGCAACACGTCTGCTGTTTTAAAGGATTTTAATTATACCATGAGTGGTGATTTTACTCAGGATGTATTTGTGTTAAGTAATTTGCTGGAAATTGCAGAGACCTCGGTTAGTACGGGTGGTGTTGGATACCTAAATAAAGTGAAAGCACGCTTCAAAGCTGATTTGGATATGGATATGCCAAATATGAAATTTGCGTTTAAAGAGAATGAATTAAGCTTGAATGATCTGGCATTAAGCTTTGATGGTTTTGTTTCGATGCCAAAAGAAGATATCACAATGGATATGAAATTCGGTGCTAAGCAAACGGAATTCAAATCTATTCTCTCGTTAATTCCAAGTGTGTATTCAAAAGATTTTAAAGATGTACAAACTTCCGGTAAACTAACGCTTGATGGTTTTGCAAAGGGTACTATGCATAGTGAAAAAGACAGTACTAAAAATACGTATCCAAGTTTCGATTTAAAATTGTTGATTGCTGATGCAATGTTCAAATACCCATCCTTACCTAAATCCGTTAACAATATTAATATTGATGTGCATGTGGCGAATCCAAAAAATTATCTGGATGCTACAATAATTGATGTTAATAAATTTCATTTAGAAATGGCAGGTAACCCAATCAATATGTGGGCTCATGTGAAAACACCGATTTCTGATCCGGATCTTTCTGCGGAGGTTAAGGGAACTATAAATCTGGCTTCGGTAAAAGAATTTATCCCAATGGAAAAAGGGGATGAGATGAGTGGTGTTGTGAAAGCGGATATCACAGCAGCTGGCCGTATGAGTAGTCTAGATAAAAAAGAATACGATAAATTTAAAATGAGTGGAAGTTTGGAGATCGACAAGATGAATTATAAAACAACTACTCTTCCTTATGATGTGATGCTGAATATGATGAAATTGAATTTCACTAATCAATATGTTGAGCTGTCTGTTTTTGATGCTTTGATGGGTAAATCAGATATCCGTGCAAATGGAAAGATTGAAAATTTCATGCAGTATGTATTTAAGGATTCACTCATAAAAGGAGCTTTTAATATTCAGTCGAACCTTATAGACTTGAACCAGTTAATGAGTTCTACTGCTTCTTCAACAACCGCTGCTCCTACAGCTGCAGATACCGCGGCGATGACCGTTGTTGAAGTGCCAGGTAATATAGATTTCATTTTGAATGCTAATTTAACCAAGGTGTTATACGACAACCTGGTGATTGATAATATGGCTGGTAACATTGTGGTACGTCAGAGAAAAGTGAATATGACAGATTTGAAATTGGGTTTGTTAGGAGGTTCGGTTTTAATGAATGGATATTATGAGACAATGAATCCAAAGAAGCCAACGGTAAATATGAATTTTAAGGTGGATAATTTTGATATCCAAAAAACATTTGCAGCGTTTAATACTGTACAAAAGATTGCGCCTATGGGGCAATATGCAAAAGGTATGTTCACGGCAACTCTCGAAAATTTTAAGACTGATCTTGATACAAAAATGTCCCCGATATTATCCACCTTGCACGGGAATGGTGTGTTTAAAACCAGCAGTGTTTCTATTGGTGGTTTTCCTCCTTTTATGAAATTAGGTGAGGCTCTCAAAATTGAACAGTTAAAGAATTTAACGATTCAGAATGTCGTGGCTGAATATGAATTCAAAGACGGCCGTGTTAGTTTAAGAAGTCCGGTGAAAGTAAAAATTGATAAAATAAATGCGGAAATCACTGGTTCAACCGGTTTTGATCAAACAATTGATTATAACTGGAAAATGGATGTGCCAACAGACATGTTCGGAGCACAGGCCAGTTCAATGGTTTCAGGATTACTTGGACAGGCAAATGCGGCAGCGGGAACAAATGTATCAATGCCTAAGAGCGTAAAAGTGAACGTTGGATTTGGAGGAACGGTAATGAAACCTACAGTTAAAACAGGCATGAAGAATGATAGGAAATCAGGAACAGATGCCGTAAAGGAGCAGGTAGTTGGTGCGGTGAAAGATAAAGCGAATGAAGAAGCTCAAAAAATATTAGCGGATGCTCAGGCACAGGTTGATAAAATTAAAGCAGAAGCACAAGTTGCATCTGATAAAATTAAAACAGAAGGATATGCTGCTGCCGATAAGCAAGTGGAAGATGTGAAAAATCCTCTGGCGAAAATTGCTGCTAAAAAAGTAGCAGAAGGTGCTAAAAAAGAAGTAGACAAGCAGGCTCAAAAAGTATTGGACGAAGCAGAAGTGCGTAGTCAAAAAATACTGGAAGACGCCAAAACAAAAAGCGCTGCTGCGGCAGGAAAATAGAAAAAAATAGTTTATTAAAAACGCCGCAGAATTTCTGCGGCGTTTTTTGTTTTCTTAAGTTTATATAAGTCAAAACGAACTATAGGGTCTTATATTTATAATGGTATGTCTGAGAATAAAAGAATATATAAAGCCCTGATCATGAATGATTATGAGGGTGCTCCATATGCTGAGTGGATCAAGACTGGCCATAAGACTATTGAAACAAGAACACGCGCTTTTTCTTACCGTGGAGATCTGGTTATCTGTTGTGGCAAAACCAATTCTGTTTCTGAAAACGCAGGTAAGGCATTATGCATTGTGGAGCTATGGAAAATACGCGACTTGAAAAAAGGTGATGAAGAGGCAGCTGGTGTACGTTATCGTCCTGAAATTAAGGCTTTTTTGTTTAGAAACTGGCGACATTTCAGTCGTGATTTTGAATTTTCACCACAACGTGTTAGAGGTGCATGGCAAAGTATTTTTGAAATTTCAATTCCCGATGATGTAAAGATTATCCCTCGTCCGGATATTTTACCATTTCAGGAAAAAGAATAGCTGTTTCCAATTCAATAAAATTATTTTCTCAGAAAAAAATTATTCTTTTTGCCTTTTGCCTTCTTTAAAGGACTCTTTTAAGCAACGTCCTCGCGGTTCATCACTTTCATATAAAACTATACTGGAGTGCAGGAATTTAGCTGCCTCTCCTGAATCGTTCACTTTTATTGCACTGCGAGCTAACATTTCTAATTCAAAATCTGTTAATACATTTTTTCTAATGCCAGATTCTTTCCATTGAGATAAAAGCCTACAACCTTTTGTTATTGCTCTGGCCAATGAGAGCGCATCAAGTATCGCCTGATTGGCTCCTTGCCCTTTGAATGGACTCATTGGATGAGCTGCATCACCGATCAGAGTTACCGGCCCTCCTTTCTCTAGCCATTCTGATTTGAGTAATTCCCGATCATACACCGGGTACCCGGAAATTTGAGCTTCCATAGTTGCCGCTAAAATCTGAGGAATGGGATCGTGCCACTGACATCTTCGGCAAGCTTGTTTTTTGAGCGCCTGTGCTCCTTCAGCACTCAGTGCCTTTGCCTCTTTTTCTGACAATGGAAAGCTCAGTTGCCACATAATAGAGTCTGACGCATATGGCATCATATAAATTCGTTCATTGCCATTTGCTGTTTGAAAAACAGTGGCCGAATCCAGCAAAGAACTTTCTAAACCTTTGAGCGCACTTAGCGGACAAATACCCAATATAACAATGCAACCCAGGTATCGTAAAGGGTTAATTTCTTCACCAATCAATAATCTGCGTACCGCACTTCGAATACCATCTGCTCCAACGAACAGATCCGCTCTTGCACTCTTCATTTTGCCGTTTACTTGAAAATTCAAATCCACGCCTCCTTTTTCACTTTCTTTAAAACTTATCAAATGGTGTCCCCACTGTATCATATCCTTCCCGCCAAGTTGCTCAAGCAAGGCTAAGCGCAAAGCCTGACGCGAGATATGAATATTAGTCCGCTTCTGTGTTTTCGTGCCAGAGTGTACTCGGTTTCTCATTCCCCATTCACCAATCAGTTTTCCTTCAGTTGTATGAACCACATGTCGTGTTGAAATCACGCCTTCTTTTAAAGAAAAAACACCCAATCCCTCAATCGCCTTACTGGCTTGTTGCAAAGTGAGTCCATAGCCCTGCGAACGATCATCAAAATTGCTATCGCGCTCGTAAAGGGTAAATGGTATGCCGCGGTGCAAACAAGCCACCGCCAGAGCCACACCTCCGATGCCACCGCCAATAATTGCAACGTTCGGGTAGTTGTGGTTATCGACTACAGGATCATTGGCAGAGGTTACCAATCCGGATCCACCACAGTTCAAACATGAAGTTAGATGACTCTTAGGACGAATCGGAGCCGGTCCTTCGCCTTTCGTTTTTTCGAATTGATCCAATGCAATCTGATACTGGAGTCGTACCTGCTTACGAAGTCTCTGCTTTTTTTTGCCACTTCCTTCACATTCCGGACAGATCGTCCAGCAATCCTTTTTATTTTCTACCGTTTTCACTCTTTACCTTGTCTTGATTCTAAAAGGATAGTCTACGATCCCCTCTGACAAAGATAGAATGTTTGAAGTATTTACAATGCAAGGTCCAAGTGCAATTGGAAATTTTAATCGCGTGTAATAACCGAAGCTGAAGTTTCGGAGCGAATTGTTATCAGTTAATGTTTATCAATGATTGTCCTTATTATTATCTTCCTTTCGAACAAACGAGCAGTCCGAATCAAAAATAAAATCTTCGCGCCCAACTAATGCTTCGTAAGTAACTTTACCATTGGCATCTGTAATTTTAGAAGTATCTTTTATTTTTTTTCCTGGCATATTGGTGGCAATATAGTCTGCCACGGCTTTGGGTAAATCCGTTTTTTTTATTTCAACTTCTGAGGAAATAAAGCGACCATTCCTGTCATAAGATGCAGAAGTTTCCACGTTGTTTAGTTCAAACACAGCTTCGTAATTAGTGTCTTCTTTTTCCCACGATTCAACTTTTGCGTTGGGATATTGTTTATTGAAAGCCTCTTTTACAGTAGCAGGTACTTTTGCTTGTTTTATTTTTTGAGCATTTGCATAGTTGAGGCTTAAGCCTAAGGTCAGTATGGTGAATAAGGTTCTCATGTTCGATTGATCTAGAAATGTAATACAAAAATAGAATAATAAAGCAGGTTCATACTTTCACTTATTTCACTTCTTCGACGGTTGTGCTAATACCTTCTTTTTTATGTAAGAGATCTGAAATCACAATAGCGGTCGTTATGAAAAAATGTTGCAAAAAATACAAGGTGTGCTTGATTCAGTTACGTTTATAATAATTCCCTATTGATCGTGTAACCAATCCCTTTGGTTGTTTTGATTATATCATTCCCCAACCTTCTGCGTATATTTCTAATGTGCATATCGATTGCATGGCTGTTCTACAAAAAATTAGGATTTTTCTCAGTTTCTGATGTTTGTTGTGTTTTATTAAATAGACACTTTGATCAGGTTTACATTTTTATGTTTAAATAAGTGTTCCAGATCGTTCACTGATTTTGCAAAAGATGCTTTGTACGGCTTTTCTTCCAAAACTCCTTCGTTTTTTTATTGACAATTCGGAGTTCGAACAAATGATGATATGGAAGGGATGGAGCATTGATATAAAAAAGGGCAGGGACATTGTCCGTGCCCTTAGTTGTTTAAAATTGGTGAGTGATGATTATTTTTTTGTTTCTTTAGCACCTTCATATTCAATGATACATAATAGATGCCACTTGAAAAATCACCTTGATCATATGCTTTCCTTTTTCTCATTCATTTCCTTCCCAGAACCAGTCCTGTAAACTTTACATAAAAAAATGCACTTTTTATTTTATGTTATCTTAATGGTTTCTACACGATAACTTTTCTTTTGTGTTTTACTTTTATTGCAGAATAAAAATCAAACATTATTCTATAAAGTGATCAGCCTAAAGGAGCCCTTCGATTAAGAAACGGAACAATCCGAAACCGCTTTATCAATTAAAGTTCATGAAAATCATCAGTTGATTTCATGTAAAAATTATTAAAACAGATAAAGTGAAAGGGCAAATTAAATTTATAAAAAATATACTTTGTACAGCATTAGTATTTATTGGTGTGGGATTGAAATCTCAAGTATTCATAAATGAAATTATGATTAATCCTTCAGGTACTAGTGATGGCGCTAACATGCCAAATACAGCTGAGTGGGTTGAGTTTTATAATGGCTCTGCTTCTGCGGTAGATATGAGTTGTTGGTTTTTTTCTGATGGTGATTTTGCTGTGACTTTTCCATCGGGCACCACTATAGCTGCCGGTGGATATTATACGGTAGCAAGCGCAGCAGGTTCTGGCTTAACACCCAATTTAAACTGGGCTTCCTGTGGTTGCACATCTGGGTCTTCCTCAGAAGTTGGTATATTTACTAATTCAGTTGAACAAGTTATTTTATATAATTCTTCAGGTACGATCATGGATGCCATCATTTGGAGTACCGGGCAATTACCTGATGGTATAACTACTTCGGCCATTGGATCCTGTTCTTCTCAAATTGTAACTTTTCCTACAAGTGGAGCAACATATGAAACCGTAGGTTCAAATAGTGATGGTATTTCAAAAGAAAGATCCGTTGATGGCGGCGCAACATGGCAAAGCTCTTCGTCGTCAACCTTTGGCACATCTAATGCCATGGTATTACCGATTGAATTATTATATTTCAATGCTAATTATAACGGCAAGTATGTTGATTTAAATTGGGCAACAGCCACGGAAATTAATAATGATTATTTTACAATTGAAAGAAGCGGTGACGGACTAAATTTTGAATCTCTTTTAAAAGTAAAAGGTGCAGGAAATTCAACGAATCAAATTAATTACTCAGTTACCGACGAAGAGCCTATAAATGGAATTTCTTATTATAGACTAAAGCAAACTGATTTCGACGATAACTTTTCTTATTCAAATATTGTTTCCGTTACATCTAAAATAGAAGAAGAATATAAAATTTATCCTAATCCAAATGAATCAGGATTATTATGAATATCTTCAGGTAACTCGTCTGGTTATGAGTTAAAAGTTATTGATGTTCTTGGAAGTGTAGTTTACCATGAATACATAATTAACCCAACAGCACAGTTAGATTTAGAAGGATTCGGAAAAGGTGTTTACCTGATATGTATCACAACTAAAGACAACCACGTTACAAAAAAAATTATTTACGATTAATGGGATGAAGAGTAATACTAATAGGATTAGATATTAATATTGTAAAGAGTGTATTCGGTTCTAAAGATCAATCTTTATTCAATAAAATAATAGAATCGCAATTTTATAAAGAATTTGATGAGGAACTTAGTTTTAAAAATGAGTTGCAAGATATTATATTCAATTATATACCCTATGAGCAAAGAATAATCAAAGCACCAATGTCTTTTGGGCTAATTAAAGGAGGAACAGGGAGAGCTCTGGAAGGTGAATGGTACGATTATGGTTATGGTCTCCTTACTTTATGCAGCATATTTGGAAATAAATTAAGTAGAGACGGTTCAGAATTCGTATATAACGATAGCTGGTGGCAAATTAATACCATACTAAGAACAAATGGCTGCACTCTGGATCTGTCAAGAATGACTGAATCACAACAGATTTTTGATACTCCATTTGAAGTGAGCTATATTTATACAAATCTTTATAATAAGAAAGAAGTAGTTGAAATCGCCAAGCATTTAATTGAAGTTGAAAAAAGGATTCACTCTGAAAATCACGGGTTATATGATGTATTAAAAAAGGATTAATAAATTGCGTTGAAAAAAAGCAGGACCTTATTATCTTTTCATTTGAATTATAAAATTCTTGCTAAGTAAAGTAAATGTTATTAATATTATGATATTGTTATTTTTTAAATAAAATTTAATGAATTCATTGTATTTTTACACACACCAAATATTTTTTTATGAAAAAAGAAAACAAAGAAATGCTAAAGTTGATTATTAGCAACCAGGAGTTAATTATGAAAGCTTTAAAAATAGAGACGCCAGCTAAAATTGAAAAAGCAGATACTCCAAAAATGGACGAAAAAAAATCTACAACTAAAAAACCTGTCTTAAAAAAGGCTGTTAAAAAGATTTCTAAGAAGAAGTAATTTTTTTATATAAATAAAAGAGCCTGTTTCCTTTCAAAGAAACAGGCTCTTTTATTTAATTCAAATTTATTTTAAAGCAGATCTCTATTGATAGTATAACCAACACCCTTTGTTGTTTTTATAATGTTGCTTCCTAACACCCTTCGAATATTTCGGATATGGATATCAATAGTCCTGCTGTTTGCCACCTCTGGAACATTCCATATTTGTTTAGCAAAATCCTGCCGTGTAAATATTTTATTATTGTTTTCGTACATCAGGCTAATCATTTCAAATTCTTTACGTGGCAGGCTGAATTTACCTGCTGTGGTAATGATAAGATATTGTTCTTTATCTACATAAAAATTGGGGTGCAGTTGCTCACCGGTTGGTTGAACGGTCTTGTTTTCTAATCGTTTTTTTACTGTAGCAATTCTTGCTTCAAGTAAAATAGGTTTTATTGGAGAGATTATAAAATCATCAGCTCCGGAATTAAAGGCGGTAATTTGTATGTAATCGTCTTGCTTGTTTGAAAACAAAATAATATACGGTTGTTCTATTCCTTTTAAATTTCTGATGTCAGACGTTAATGTTATGCCATCTTTAGGGATAAAATCCAATTCAATAATAATTAAATGAATATGAGCATCTTTAAGTGTTTGATGTAAATTCTCTTCAGATGTTGCAAAAAATACTTTGTATTGTTTTTCCTCCAAATGATCCACAGTTTTTTTGATGGATGTTTCAGTATTGGAACAAATAAGTATATTGAATGGTAATGCCATGTATAAAAAAAGGGCACGAACGATGTCCGTGCCCTTAGTTATTTTAGAGTTAGTGTGAAATTATTAATTTTTTTGTTTCTTTTAATCCATTCACTTCTAATGAAATTGTATAAATTCCGCTAGAGAAGTTAGCTGTATTTAAGTTGATTGTATGACTTCCTTTTTCAAAAGAACTATTTTGATTTAAAGAACAAACTAAGTTTCCTAAAACATCATAAACATTAACAGTTATATCGTTTTTTTCAGAAATATTAAAAGATATATTGGTGTTTTGTGTAGCAGGGTTAGGATATACTACAAAAGAATTAGCAATTAATTTGGATACTTCACTAAGTCCTGTGAATCCACCTACAAATGCAGGGCCATTGAAACTAGCGCCGTTAGAAGCAGTAGAAGCAGCACTTAATCTATAATCAGGAGTATTGCCTAAGGCTGTAAATGCATTTACAAAATTAACCTGCGAAACTGTAGTAATGGTATCAACATTGTTTGCAGTTGCAAATGTATGGTACCAAGCTTGAGTAAATACTGTAGCTGATTCTGTAATATAAGTAGACGCAATTCCAGAAGTTAAGATATTGCCTCCAAAAAAAGCAACAGAGTCAGCAGTTGAAGGTGCGTTTAAATTATCTTGAGTAACTGAACCTTGGTAACGTAGACCTTTTTCCTGACCAACAAAAATAGAATTCATTACTGATTGAGCCATGTTTCTGCGCAAGTGAAGCGCATGTTCATGTTGCTCTCCTGTTGGTAAAGTTCCTGCACCATAAACAGTGCCATCTCCTTTTGCACCAATCATAGTCATATTTGAAAAAACTGCTTTAGTTAATGGTAATGCTAAGTATGGAGAAGTTCCTGTATTGTCGCATTCAAAACCATTACTTTGACCACCAGAAATAACGTCCCAAATATCCGGATCTTTAACTCCCAACCCAAATTGAACACGACCTCTGTAACCAAAATCTGTATCAAAATCGTCATCAGTTCCTCTGTATGCAATTAAGTGTTTTGCATCAACAGTTCCACCAAACCATTCAAATGAATCATCTCCCGAAAAAGAGACTTGTACATGATCAATTTGTGTTCCAGATCCTACGGCACCCAAAGTTAAACCATTAATTTCAGAATTAGATTGTAGTGGATCTAATGCTACTCCTGCAAATTCAATTCTCACATAAGAAAGAACTCCAGAGTTATCGGCATCATTACTTCCGCCATAATATCTTTTAGAATCAACTGTAACAAATCCCTCAATTTTACTTACGTTGGGATTAGTAGAAATTCCACCTGTATTAATTAGACCATTGCCACAAATAATGATTCCACCCCAATCACCAGGATTACGACCTGTAGCAACAGATTGAATAGAAGTAAAAACAATAGGTTGTGATGCCGTACCTTGTGCCATAATTTTAGCACCTCTTGTAATAATTAAAGTTCCTGGAGTTAAACTTGCATCAGTCATTTTACATCTGATAACAGTTCCTGGTGCAATAGTTAAAACAGCATTATTTGTTACGTGAACAAACCCATTTAAATAAACTACTCCACTTATAGATGTGTTTGTTGTTACGTCACCAGATAAGGTAGAAGTTGGCGCCGCATAATTTGTATTTTCAGGATCCCAATTTGCCCAACCAGAAGTCCAGTCTGTTGCTGTTGTATTATCTGTAACCGGAAACGCTCCTTTATAAGAAGTAACGTCCCACGTAAACGCAGATTGAGCGTTCAATAATGAGCAAGCTAATAATGCCGCTGCTGATAAGTAAATTTTTTTCATTTTGTTTTTGATTAATTAGTGTTTTATGGCGCAAAAATATCCTTCTTGTCTTTAATCTCTATTAACATAAGTTTACATATTGATTACAATTACATTAACTGAATGTTAACAAAAAAGGCAGAGATTTACCCTGCCTTAACATTGAATTTATAAGTTAACTATTAGAATTTGTATGATAGCGATAACGAGATGGTAGGTGCTAATTTTGTATTCACCATAATATTATCAGTTGCAAAACTATGGGTTAAATTTTGACTTTCTTTTTCAGAAGCTTTATCTAATTTCCCGTTTTTATTAATGTCTTGATACCAAATTTGTCGTTGAGCAAATATATCTCTACAGTTTAATTTAATTTCAAATTTTTGTTTGATTGTTTTTGAAACTTGCAAGTCCAAAACATGACGAGGTGCTTCATAAAAATCTGGTTCGGCTGATGCACCAACAATTACGATTCTTCTTCCAATTACGTTATATGACAAACTTGCTCCCCATCTTTTTTCATTATCTAAATATTGAATGCCCGCATTGATGATATAAGGGGATTGACCTTGCAATGGACGAGAGGTGCCATCTGAACCTATTATTTTGCTTATATCTACTTTTGAATTGATATATGCGAAATTTGAAAACAGTGTTAAGTTTTCTAATAGTTTTGATGAATCGGTTCTTAAAATAGTACTTAATTTAAATCGATATTCTAACTCGAACCCAATATTTTGTACTAAGGGCACGTTGACATAAGTTATAGTTTTAATTTGCGCTGCTCCATCAATTGCCATTTCTGTGGCATTTAGAATTCTTTTATAAAAACCTGAAGCAGATACTATTTGTCCAGCGCCTGGATACCATTCTCCTCTGATGTCGTAATTGTCGATTGTTGCTCTCACTAAAGTATCATTTCCACCAATACTATAAGTGGATATAAAATCTTTAAATGTAAAAGGCACTAATTCTCTAAACTCGGGTCGTGAGACAGTTTTATAATATGCCAACCTAATATTTATTTTATCAGTTGCACTGTATACAAAATTTACTGATGGCAAAATATCTACAACTGTTGACTTTCTTATAGTTGCAGTATCCGGCTGTAAATAATAGGTTATTTTTTGATTATATGATTCAACCCTAGCACCATAAATAAATCTAAGTTTTTCAAATATTCTCGAATCAATTGATAAATAACCAGCATGCAACTTTGAAGAAGCTTTATAGTTATCTTTTGGTGTTGTTAATTCCACTAAAAGAAATCCTCCATCTTTATTTCCTGCCCATTCAGGATGAATTCCCATATTTTCTTGGTCAAAAATTTCATTTTCGCCTAATGTCCATAAATTGGTATTTGCTTGTAAGCTGGAATTTTTTCTATACATACCATATCCAAATAATCGCGCTTCAAAACTTCTATCTCTAAAAATATGATTTCCTCCTAATTTTATTTCGTGTGTTGATTTAGTTGTTTTAAAAACTCTACTGACATCATACTTAGCACTTTTTATAGATTCCTGTGTAGTAGTAAATAACATTGTTCCTGCATTTTCTGCAGTTGAAGTATTATTTGAGGCAATAACTGCTTTATAAGGTATTGAATCATTTTCAACATTTGTTTCAAGTGATTGTTTAGCATATTTCATGGTTCTTAAATTGGGGAGTTCTCTTTTTATATTACTATATCCTCCTACCCATTTAATTTTGACTTTAGCTTTTTCTAAATAGTGGTCTCCATTTAATTGAGCTGAATAAATCATATTTTGTGTAAACCATCTTACACTAGATTTTTCCCAATTTTTGTTTGGGATATCAAAGGCTCCGCGTCTTGTAACGACTTTATCTTCAGAATTTATACTATATAAATTTTTTAATCCAATTTGATGATTATTATTTATTTTATAAGCCAAATTCCAAAGTGCACTTGCCAGAATGTTTTTTGTATAAGTGGTGTCTTTATAATCTGATATTTTATCAACATCATAATTTGAGCCTTGTTCAGCAAAATCCCTTCTGTTAGTAAAAACAGTACTTGTATTACTATTATATGTCAATGCAAAAATACTACCAGCATCTCTTTTAAATATTTTACCTACGTTAGATAATGAATATTGAAAATTGTAGTTCGGCATTGCTTTTTTAGTTTGCAAACTCCAGTCATAATTTACTTTTTTGGCGTATTCAATTTGCTCTAATTTATCGTTCGAAAAATCTTTCGTTAACGGTAATCCTCCTGCAATTGCTCTTGTATTATCATCAATGCCAATGAAATCTATTTTGCCTCCTTTATAAGTTTTAAAATCTTTAAAGGTTGTTTGAGTATTGTATCCGCCACCAATTGAAATACTTTGAGAATTTTTTTCCGGAATACTTTTAGTGTTAATTTGAATAACTCCTCCTGCAAAATCCCCAGGCAAATCAGGAGTAGCTGTTTTTAAAATCACGATATTATCTAATAAGTTAGCAGGAAATATATCAAATGAAAATGCCTTTTTATCGCTTTCAGAACTTGGCAATGGTGCACCATTAATGAATGCCGCATTGTAACGATCACTCATGCCTCGGATGATCGCAAATTTATTGTCCTGGATGGTAGCTCCACTTATTCTTTTTATAACATCGCTGGTAGTTCTGTCAGGTGTTTTCTTAATGCTTTCTGATGAGATACCATCGCTTACGCTGGCATTATTTTTTTGCATAATTAAAACTGTGTTGGTGTTTTCTTTATTCATTTCGGCTTGTACTACAACTTCTCCTAATGTTTGTGAACTTGATTGATCAAGGCTAATATTGAAATCGGTTACTTCATTCGCTTTCACACTCACATCAATAAATTTTTTATTATCGTAGGTAATATAACTTGCTATAATTGTATATTTTCCCGGCTGTAACCCTGTTAAAGTAAAATTACCGTCAAAATCACTAGAGGCACCTTTCATTGTTCCCTCTATAAGCACGGTTGCTCCTGGCAAAGTTTCACCTGTTTTGCCATCCACAATTTTCCCGTTTATTTTTCCGGTTTGAGCATTAATGAAAGAAACGGAAGTTATTAATGTCAGTGTAAGTAATAGTTTGTAGAGCATAATTTTTTTGAAATTTACACCGCAAAAAAACGATACTTACTTAAGGTTTACGTCAACTCTACATTACCTTAACATTAAATCAAAACACTATTTTAATTAATTCGTTAATAATTAATTAACATGTTATCAATTAAAATTCAATACCAATTAAGGTGATATCATCAGTTTGGGAAATATCTTCTTTCCAGATATTGAAAATATATTTTATTAATTCTAACTGGGTGTTCATGGGCATACTGTGATAACTGCTTAACATATTCAATAACCGTTTGCGGCTAAATTTTTTATTGTTTTCAGTATTATACTGGTGTTTTATACCATCAGAAAAGAAATATAGTTTTGCATTTTCTTCAATTACAAGGCGAAAGGTATCGAATGTGCGGTTTTCTTCCATTTGCCAACCTCCAATTGGGAAACTGTTTCCTTTGTAACATGTAATGGTGTTATTTTGATAGATAGCAAATTCGCCACCGGCACAGGCGTATTGAAATTCCTTCGTTTTTGTGTTATAGGAAACAAGTGTAATTTCTAACCAATCATTATTGAAGAACGTATCATGGTTATCATTGTTAAAAGTTTCTATCCATTTTTTATCAAGCTCCGTTAGGTAGTCACCAATGTTTTCAAAATTCTTTTGAATCACATAATTTAGTAGACTAATTCCCAGTACTGAAAGCATTGCTCCTGAAACGCCATGTCCGGTGCAATCGGCCAGTGCAAAATAAATAATATCTTCTTTAACAGTCAGCCAGTAAAAATCTCCACCAATTTTGTCCTGAGGATTGTAGTAAACAAAATAATCTTTAAAAAATTTATTGAAATGTCGGTTTTTGGGAAGTAATCCATTTTGTATAGTTTGTGCATAGACTAAACTATTTTCGTGATCTGTAATAGTTGTTTGTAACATAAGTAACTGGTTCATTTTTTTACAAATATCAGGAACTTGAATTAACAGAAGAGTAAACCTACATTAGGTTAATATTATGAATTTGAAGAAAACACTTATAGCTGGGAGGATAAATAGTTGATGCGAGAAGCAATTATCTTAAAAATTATATGTTTGAAAGTAGCAAGTATTGTTCTTGTCGAATAACGTATAATTTAATATTCAAAATAGATCCCATAAAAAAAAGCGCTACAAAATTAATTGAAGCGCTATCTGTTTGTATTATTAATTAAAAGTTATAAGGAAGTAAAATCAGTTGTTTTAATTAAATCTCCTTTTTCATCCCACTGTTTCCAAGTACCTGCTTTTTCTCCGTCTTTATAAATCATTTCAAAAATCTTTGTACCGTTATCATCATACACAAACCAATTGCCATTTTTTTTATCATTTAAATAGGAGGCTTCCGCAATCTTATTTCCATTGGTATTAAAACGTGTCCATAAACCAAATTTTAAATTGTTTTCATATTGTCCGGTTTCAAATTTTTTTCCATTGGCATAATATTTTATGGATTCTCCGTTCAGTTTACCATTTACAATAATTAATTCTTCTTTAACGGATCCGCTTTCAAAATACAAAATATGTTTTCCTGTATAAGCAGTTTGATTTTGCATGTAAATTCCATTTTCAAAACTAATATCCTGTGACGAAGCAGTTTTTAAAAGAATAAGACAAAAAAATAGGAAGAAATTTTTCATGATAGAAAGTTTTAATTGTGATAATTAAAAATCAATTAATGATTTATATACAATTATACCAAAAAGTAAGTTTATTGTTACAATAGTAACAGAAACTTAACTTTAACTTTACATTGGGAGAGGTTTATTCAGATGAAAGATTGATAGATAAATTCCCCGAATTGCTTTGTAAATCCTTTAAACTATAGGTTTTTGAGCTATATCCAATCTGAGAAAATTCGATTGTTGTATTGTTATTGGATGTAATTTCAAGGTAAACGAAAAAGTTACCATTAAGATCTGAGTAAATAGTTTTGCTGCAATCTGTACATTCAATTTTAACTCCTGCTAAACTCTCATTATTATTTAGGTCAGTAATCTTTCCACTTAATATAAGGGTTTTTGGATTATGTAGCTTAGGAGTTTCGCCGGCAAAGCCTAATACACACACGAAAAAACTTAAAACAATAATTATAATCAGTTCCTTTTTCATGTTACAAATTAAGTACATGAAGTTTAAGTTAAAATAAGGCTAATGTTACGAGATTGTTAAATATAAAAGGCAACGCACTTTATACAACCTTATTATTTTTTATTTTCAATAAGCTGGTATTTAAAATAACAACGCAGTTTATCCCTAATTGTGCTGTTTCTGTAATTTTCTTTTCGGGATATTGGTATTTTAGTTCTTTGTTTATGGTTTTATATAATTCTGTAAAGAGTTCAATATCTTTAATCGCTTTTTTAGATAACTTGTTTTTTATGGCCGGATTAAAATCAATTTCTTTTTTAATATGAGTAATGAGTTCGGTTGTCTTTATTCGGGGTTCAATGATCTGATGATTTAAATCATCTCTTACAATTTGCTTGATTGCTTTATTGATAAGTATATATGATAAATTAAGTGATTCTATGAAATAACTGGTGTCAAATGCTTTTTTATTCCGATCAATTATATGCTTAATCATTGTGGCCATAATTTAATTTATAGTAATACGAAACTAATGAACACTATGTAAACTTATTATTAAATATGACATTGTATGTGGAAATATGTAAATGTTTATTCAAATAAGCTTAATTTAAATCCTGAATTTATATTATTTATCCACAATCAATATTACGGTAGTATTAACGAATTTGGTAAAATCGAACCATTTATTAATATTTATTTAACTTTAATGCCAATGTTTAAGGTTAAATTTGTCCCGATTAAAAACATATGAGTACTGAAAATAATTTATATAAAATTTTACTAGTTGATGATGAGCAGGATATTCTTGATTTTTTGAGTTATAATTTAAAAAAAGAAGGTTTCCAGGTATATACCGCACTTAACGGAAAAGATGCTATTCAAATCGCAAAAAAAGAAGTGCCGCACTTAATTATTCTTGACGTGATGATGCCTGAAATGGATGGGATAGATACATGCAGGGAGATTCGAGATACAACTGGTTTAAAAGATGTTATGATTGCTTTTTTAAGCGCACGTAATGAAGATTATTCTCAAATTGCTGGCTTTGAGGTAGGAGCTGATGATTATATTACAAAACCTATTAAACCAAGAGTGTTTATTAGCCGTGTTAAAGCTTTATTAAGAAGGTACGCACCTGAACAAAAAACAACTGAACTTAATTTAGGCGGCATAAAAATTGACAAAGAAAAGTATAGTGTATTTAAAGACGGAATTGAAATTCCTTTTCCTAAAAAAGAATTTAAACTTTTATCACTTTTAGCGAGCAAGCCCGGTAAAGTTTTTACGCGTGAGTTTATATTGGAACAGGTTTGGGGGGATGAAGTAGTTGTTGGTGATAGAACCATCGATGTTCACATCAGAAAGTTAAGAGAGAAATTAGGAGATGATTTTATAAAAACGATTAAAGGAATTGGATATAAATTTGAATTCTAATAGCGACAAGAGTCGCTATTTTTTTTGTTCATTATACGCTTTAATATAATCCGGCCAAGGGATTGTTTTATGTTTATCCTCCGCATAATATTTTAAGATGGGCAATAATGTTTTTGGAGTTAAAAACATAGTTAAGGCATCGAGCGTATTTTGTTTGTCATCTAATACTGCAATTGATGGAAATTGTAATCTGTTATTAGTTACCTTTAAAGCAAATGTGTTTAAAGGATAACCATTTAAAACTGTTTTAAAACATTTTTCTCCTTTAAACATAATTGTATCGTTGCTCTCTGCATCAAAATTAATGAGGTAATAATGCTTATTGATATAGTTTGAAATACTTGTATCTTTTATTGTGGTCGCATTTTGAACCTTGCATGAATTACAAAAACCGGCAAAAATATTCACCAGTATTTTTTTGGGATTCTTTTTTTGTAATTTTTCAATCTCTTTTAAACTGTAAAATTTCAAAGCGCCTTTTGTAAAGGCCGTATCATAAAATGTATGATTAAATTGAGCTGAAAAATCGTCATACGAAGCTGATTTATAAACGTTTTCAACAGTAAAAACCAATAGTGGTTCTAATTTTTTTTCCTCCAAAAATCCTTGTGATAATAAATTATATTCAAAATTATTTGATACAAAAATGGTTGATGGATAACTTAAGCTATTTCCTAAAAATTTGATTGCTAATTCATGAGGCGTTTTGGGAGCAGGGGATGTTGGTTTGTAAATTTTGCCATTATACTCAATAGTATCTTTTGTTTCAGCATTGAATTTAATGGGGTAATAAAACTGATTAATATAACCTGCAATATTAGGATTGGAATACGTGGTTTTCATCATGTGCTTACACCATCCGCACCAGTCTGTATAAATATCAATTAAAAAAGGTTTGGGCTGTGTTTTGTTCAGTTCCTGAGCTTCTTTGATGGTAAGCCATTTTACTAAACCTTCTTCCGATTGGGAAAATGTTTGGAAACTTATAAGTATAAATAATAGGAAGATGCCTTTTAACCTTTTCATAATACAAAAATCGAATTTTTTTTGTAGTTTTGATTATAAATTTTAAAAAAATAATATGATAAAAAATCTACTTTCTGCGCTTGTATTGGTATCTGCCTCTTTAATGGTGCAAGCCCAAACTATTACAGCAACCTATAGTTTTGCTGCAACAACTTCTGTTACCGGCACAACAGATCCTACTCCTCCTCCAACTGCCACTGGTGTAACTTTTGGTAGTTTTACTGCTGTTGGAACAAGTACGGCAAATGGGTCAACTGGAAGATTTTCTTTTAATGGATGGCCAATAGCAACTTTATCCGGATCTACTTCTGCAACAAGTTATTCGGCGATGGGTGGCTCTATTGACCTGGGAAAATATTATGAAGTATCGATATCACCTACTTCAGGATTTGCAGTAACATTAGATAGCATCACCTTTTTATCAAGAAGAACAGGTACTGGTCCAAGAAGTTTTTCGGTTAGATCGAGTGCTGATTCATATTCTAATAATTTGTTAGCTTCTGTTCCGCCAAGTACTTTGCTTTCTATAGCGGGAACAAATGAATTCTTTTATACAGTGGATGCTGCGACTTCTTCAGCATATAATTCAGGTAATAAGATTACAACGAGCAATGCTGCTTTTACAGGTTTTACAAACCCAATAACATTCAGGTTTTATGCATGGAATGCAGAAGCTGCAGCAGGTAATTTTGGAATTGATGATGTTACTTTTTATGGTTCTGTTGCATTATCAACGCGCATTGGAAATTTGAATTATAATTTGAATTCAAACTTTAATGTGTATCCTGTTCCTAGTCATGATGGTATTTTATTTATTGAAAGCAAAAATATGCAGGATGTAAATAAGATTGAGGTTTTAGATATCTTAGGAAACATCGTATTATCAAACACATCTAAAACTGAAACAAAAGTGAAGTTGAACTTAGCAGATATGCCTAGCGGAAATTATTTTGTGAGAGTGTATTCTGGAAATGTTGTTTCTACAAAGAAAATTGTAGTTATTAAATAGTAATTGTGCTTTTTAATAGAAAACGCCTTCCCGAAACGGAAGGCGTTTTTTTATTCTTTAAAATTGATATGCTTTCCCCTGGTTCCATTAAGCCTGTACCAAAAGCTTTGTGTTTCAGTTATTGGTATGAAATTATTAATCTTATATTGATGATAATCGATAACTAACTCATTATGTGGTAATGTTTTTAGTGTATCAAAAATAACTGGTAAATACTTCAAATCCTTCAATCGGCGTTTACCAAAACGATATGTCATTTTTGTTTGAAATGGATCAGTGCTTAATGCTATTTTTTGGTACCCTAATGATTTAGCGAGTTTATAACTGTACCAGATATTTTCTGTACTGTGTTGTGCTTTATCTTCAACAATAATATCTTCCGCAGGCACCCCGGACTCGATGGCGTATAATTTCATAATTTGCGCTTCTATGTATGGTGAATAAACAGAACTACCGCTCATAATGATTTTTTTTGTGATGCCTTTTTTATATAAATGAATGGCCCAGATAACCCTCATTTGCATAGTTCTATCCCAAGTAGGTTCCATGAATGGCACACCCGGCACAATCACGGCATCGTATTGTTTATTTGCTGATAAAGCTCGATTAGTTAATTTTTGTGCGGATGGTTGAAACAAAACACAAGAACTTAAAAGAGACAGGCATAATAGTGATAGGAATAACTTGTGCATTTGCAGGTATAATAATTTTCTCTCTAAGATAAGAGCATTAAAGCTAAATAACAATTTTGTTTAGTTTTTTGCTTAAAGATGCTATAAATTAGCACCTTAGAACCTATTCAGGATTGACGCATAAACAGGATATTTATTTTTATTTAAAGAAGCATTGGGGGTACGATACATTTCGTTCATTGCAGGAAAAAATCATTGAATCAATTCTTTCTGATAAGGATACACTCGCTTTATTACCAACCGGCGGTGGTAAATCGATTTGTTTTCAGATTCCGGGATTAGTGATAGGAGGAACATGTCTTGTAGTATCACCACTAATTGCTTTGATGAACGACCAAGTTCAAAACCTGAAGAATAAAGGGATCAGTGCAGTGGCGATCACATCTTCCATGAATGCCAAAGAAATTGATATTGCTCTAAATAATGCGGCTTATGGCCATGTTCAGTTTTTGTATGTATCTCCGGAGAGAATAGAAAATGAAACATTCCGACAACGTTTGTCTTATTTGCCCATTGGGTTAATTGCGGTTGATGAAGCACATTGTATATCACAGTGGGGTTATGATTTCAGACCCAGCTATTTAAAAATTGCTGAAATAAGGGAGTATTTTCCAACCGTAAATATTATTGCGGTAACAGCCAGTGCTACCAAAGAGGTGGTGGAAGACATCCAGTTGAAATTGAATTTTAAAAATCAATCTGTTTTCCGTCAATCGTTTGAAAGAAAGAACATTCGATATGTGGTGCAGATTGAAGAAAATAAATACGAGCGTTTATTAAAGATCATTCATAATGTTGGAGGTTCAGGAATTATTTATGTGAGGAACCGAAAAAAAACAGAGGAAATAAGCAAATGGTTAGTGCAAAATAAAATTCCGGCATCTTTCTATCATGCTGGAATAAGTGCAGCAGATAGAGCTGTGGTTCAGCAAAACTGGATTGATAATAAATCGCAGATCATAGTAGCAACTAATGCGTTTGGGATGGGAATTGATAAACCCGATGTTCGTTTTGTAGTGCACCTTGATTTGCCTGAGAGTTTAGAAGCCTATTTTCAGGAAGCGGGCAGGGCAGGGCGAGATGAAAAACCTGCTTATGCTATACTTTTGTGTAATAATTTTGATGTCATTTCACTAAAAGAACAATTTGAAGAAAAGACCCCGACGATCGATCAGATTAAACAATCGTATCAAGCTATTTTTAATTTTTACCAGGTACCGGTTGAGAGTGGTGAAGGATTATCGGTTAGTTTTGATATCAATGAAGTGACACGTAATTATAATTTACGGCCCATTACATTATATAATTCCATTAAATGTTTAGAGAAGGAAGGTTATTTTTCTTTTTTGGATAGTGGTTATGAGCCATCTAAGGTAATGATGGTGATGGGTAAGGATGATCTGTATAATTTTCAGATCAAATTTCCAAAATATGAACCGTTAATTAAAGTATTATTGAGGAGTTATGGGGGATTGTATGAACAATACTCTCATATAAAAGAAAAAGATGTGGCTTATAGAGCCAAAATCTCTGAGCATGAATTATCATCACAACTTGAAAATTTGCATAAACAAGGTGTTATTTCCTTTATTCCTCAAACTGTTTTGCCGAAATTAATTTTTTTGCAGAATAGGATCAATCTTAAATTCGAACACATACGGTTGATCAATTATCCGGTATTAAAAGAAAAGGCTTTGACAAGAATAAACTCTGTGATGAATTATGTAAATGAAAAACACATCTGTCGTAGTCGTTTATTATTGTCCTACTTCAATGAAACGGATTTTAACGATTGCCATTATTGCGATGTGTGTATTGAGAAGTATAAACGGGAGCTGGAAACTGACGAAGGCTTAATTAAAAATATAAAAATGGAACTTGGATTAGAAACCGTGAAGCTTCAGGATCTCATTCTAAAATTTCAAACGGTGAATACAAAACGCCTAAATCAAGTAATTAATAAAATGATTGATGACGATATCCTTTTATCAGATTCGGAAAAGAATATCACTTTAAAATAGAAAAATGAAAACATACGGAACTTTATATTTATTACCGGTAAGTTTAGGGGAATGCAATTTAGAAGAGGTGCTTCCAAAAAAAAATTTAGACTTAATAAAAACACTTATTTATTATATTGCGGAAAATGCAAAGGACGCCCGGGCTTTTTTAAAACAATGTGGGATTCCAGAAATCAGCAAAGCGGAAATTTCATTAATTAATCAGCATGCGAAAACAGAAGAATTGAATTCATTTTTAAAGCCATTATTGGAAGGCCATCCAATGGGTTTAATGAGTGATGCCGGTTGCCCGGGCATTGCTGATCCAGGTGCTGAAATTATAAAGCTAGCTCATCAAAAAGGGATTAAAGTAGTTCCTCTGGTTGGTCCAAGTTCAATTGTTTTATCAATTATGGCTAGTGGATTTAATGGACAGAATTTTGCTTTCACAGGATACTTGCCTATTAATAGTATTGAAAGATGTAAACGCATAAAAGAATTAGAACAGCTATGTCAGAAACAAAGGCAGGCCCAGTTCTTTATTGAAACTCCTTACCGTAACGGAAGCGTATTTGAAGATCTGCTAAAAACGTTGCAACCTACTACACAATTATTAGTAGCAACGCACATTACTTTAAGTGACGAAAGCATTCAAGTAAAACCAATTTCAGCTTGGAAAAAAATAAACGCACCGGATTTTTTCAAAAAGCCTACAGTTTTCGGTATTTATTTATAAAATCTCAACAGTTTATTTTTACGTCTAAAGGCTGATTAATTTCGACTAAATCCGATTTAAATTAGACTAATATCGTTCTAAATTTATTTAGCTGAAAGTTATTAAAAATTTACTCAAAATTTTGTTTTCTCACATGGCTTCCATTACTTCATCGTAACTAAACATTGGAATGAAATGAACAAATTTTTTCTTACTTTATTAATTGCATTAAGCAACCTACTATCAATTTTCGCGCAAACGCCGCCACAAAGAAATTGCGGTACACTTCAACATCACGAGTATTTAAAGCAAACCCGGGCAAATTACGAAACTGAATTGAATCAGTATAATCAAATGCTTGATCAGTATTTACTGGATAAAAACAATGACAAGGATATTTCAAAATCAACTGCGGCTATTGTTACTATACCTGTAGTGGTTCACGTTATTTACAAAACAACTGCTGAGAATATTTCAGATGCCCAGGCTATTTCTCAGGTACAGGTTTTAAATAATGATTTTGCAAAATTGAATGCAGATGCCAGTAAAGTGACTCAGCCTACATTTTCAACTATTGCTACTGGTGCAAATATTCGATTTTGTTTAGCGCAGCGTGATCCAAATGGCAACGCTACAACAGGTGTTACACATAAATTAACAACCGTAACTTCTTTCGGAACAAACGATGCAGTAAAATCAACTGCAGCTGGTGGGGAAGATGCTTGGGATGTAACAAAGTATGTAAATATCTGGGTATGTAACCTTGGATCGACATTGCTTGGTTATGGAGAGTTCCCTACATCTTCATTGAGTAACACATGGGGTTTAGTGATCCATTATAAATATACCGGCAGTGGTGGATCAGCGATTTCACCATATAATTTAGGAAGAACAGGAACTCATGAATTTGGACATTGTTTTAATCTTTATCATATCTGGGGAGATGATAATGGCGCTTGTTCCGGTTCTGATCAGTGCTCCGATACGCCTAATCAGGGAGCAGAGCATTATGGTTCTTTCACGGCAGGATCAGTACAAACAGACGGATGTGCTACATCAAGCCCTGGTACAATGTGGATGAACTATATGGACTATACAGATGACAAGAGTATGTATATGTTTACCGCTCAGCAATGTGCCCGTATGGAAGCGGTTGTCAACACTGCCCCCTGGAATATATTAGCAAGTTCACTGGGCTGCACACCAGTTTCAGCTTTAGATGCAGGAATTAGTAGTATAGTTGAACCTGTTAACGGAACGTCTACTTGTAATACAAGTGTTACACCAAAAATTACTTTGTCAAATGTTGGATCGGCTACACTGACCTCTGCAAAAATTTTATACAAGATTGACGCTCTTGCTACGCAAACCCTGAACTGGTCTGGCACACTGGCATCAGGATCATCAACCGTATTAACTCTTAATAGTTATACTGGATTATCAGTGGCGGCTCATACATTTTCAGCAACAGTAACTGCCCCTAATGCTGGTACAGATGCGAACTCTAGTAATAACACGCTTGCATCCACATTCACCATTACCGCTGGTTCTGCTTTGCCGTTTTCAGAAAGATTTGACGTTGTAACATTTCCACCTACAGGTTGGATGAAAACATCAGCGAATGTGACGGATGCATCTGCAACGTGGACTCGTTTAGCAAACACAACAGGCATACCTGTTGCCCCTTCAACTACAGGATGTGCGAAAATGAATAATTATGCCGGATCTATTGATATTACTGGACAAAAGGATGCGTTACGGACACCGGCTTTGAATTTATCAGGAGCAAACAGCACATTGAGACTCGTGTTCGATCGATCTCATAGAATGTACAGCACGACCGATATTGACTCATTAAATATTTATATTTCCACAGATTGCGCCGCCTCATGGACAAAATTATATACTAGGGGAGGAACTCAATTAGCTACTGCCGTTGGAACCCAAACCAATGCATATACACCAACCGCAAATTCACAATGGTTAAGAGATAGTATAAGTTTATCAGCTTATGTGGGCCAGCCAAGTGCTTACCTTAAATTTGAATCTCGCAGCGGATGGGGAAATAACTTGTATTTAGATAATATCAATGTAAAATTTACGCCTGCTGCAGGGCCTCCTGTTTCTAGTTTTTCAACAGCCGCTACAAAATGTACAGGAAGTTCTATTGCTTTTTCTGATGCCTCCTCAAATTCACCAACAAGTTGGGCTTGGTCTTTTCCGGGAGGAACGCCATCATCATCATCTGTTCAAAATCCAACTATAACTTATACAGCTGCAGGAGTCTATACCATTACATTAGCTTCTGCTAATGGTTCAGGAACCAGTACACCTGCATCGCAGACCATTACGGTAAATGCCATTCCTTTAATGACAGTGAATAATGCAACCATTTGTTCTGGAACATCAGCCATTTTAACTGCAACCGGAGCCTCAACTTATAATTGGAATTCAGGGCAAACAACTCCTACTATTTCAGTTTCCCCTTCTACTGGAACAACCGTTTATACAGTTACTGGCACGACATCAGGATGCAAAAATACAAAAACAACAAGTGTAATTGTTAATGCCACACCAACTGTTGCCGCTACTTCAAAAACAATATGTATAGGATCAGTAGCTGCATTAACAGCAAGTGGAGCCCTTACTTATACATGGAATACCGGAGCAACGTCATCATCAATTACGGTTACTCCAACTGTTTCTTCAAATTATTCAGTGGCTGGTACTAATTCATTAGGATGTACAAATACAAAAACATTAAGTGTCACTGTTAATAGTTTACCTAATATTACTTCGACATCAGCAACGATTTGTGCAGGTTCTACCGGAACAATTAGTGCAAGTGGCGCAAGTACCTACACATGGAATACAGGTGCCACTAATGCAAATTTAATTGCCAGTCCAACTACTAATACAACATATAGTGTCACCGGTACATCTGCAACAGGTTGTATCAAAACAGCAACAGCTTCTATAGCAGTTGGTTCTGCGCCATCGATTTCGGTAAATTCATCAACTATTTGTGCAGGATCATCAACTACTTTAACTGCAACAGGAGTTACTTCTTACACCTGGAGTACAGGCTCTAACGCTTCTAATATTAGTGTATCACCGGGCGGAACTACAATCTATACTGTAACAGGTTATTTAGCAGGATGCACAACAAGTGCTTCTCAAACAGCTACTGTGAATGTTAATTCGTCTCCAACTGTTACATTAGCTGCAATTTCCGGACCCTTATGCACGAATAACGCCGCTATAACTTTATCAGGAAGTCCGTCAGGTGGTAATTATAACGGAACAGGAGTGAATGGTTCAACTTTTGATCCTGCTGTTTCCGGTGCAGGAACGTTCACTATCACTTATAATTATACGGATTCAAAGGGATGTTCTGCAACCAATAGCAAAACGGTGAATGTGAGTTTGTGCACAGGAGTTGAAGAGGTTTCAAATTCTTCCGTCTCAGTTTATCCTAATCCTGCAAGTGATTTAATTCAGGTAACAATGAGTGCGTCTTTAGTGAATCATGCAATCGTTGAAATGTATGACGCGGTTGGCAAATTAATTATAAATGAAAAAGTAACCAACACTAATACAACTCTTCCTATATCTGGATTAGCAAACGGAATGTACACCATTCGTGTTGTTTCAGAAAACAATCAAAGTGTGATCAAATTAATTAAGGAATAATATTTTAAATATCAGTTCAGTAAAAAAGGTTTGTGGAAGCAAACCTTTTTTATTATCACTGAGTTGGTAAATTTTTCTTTTGTCTTAAATACAAAACATCACCGATCATTAATTTATCATCTTGTTTTAATCTGTTTTTTTTGCACAATATGCTTAATCGTATTCCGTGTAATTGTGATATAGATTTTAAGGTTTCATTCTTTTGAACAACATGATATGGCTCCAGAGCTTTACGGCGCTTTTTTTCGATATAAATTTTTTGACCATAATTTAATTTATCAGTTTTTAACAGATCATTATATTCAAGAATCTGATCCAGCTCAAGATTAAAATCATGAGCGATTTTGTAAAAAGAATCATGATCTTTGGCAATGACAAAACGAATATGGTTAAACCTATAAACTTCACGAATTGCCATATCAGACTTAAGAATTTCCTGTGATTGCAAGTGTTGTTTTGGAGTATTTTCTATAACATTCAACTCCTGTAACTTATAACGTTCAATTAATTCAATTAGCCTTTCGGGATATTTTGGATCAGTAGCATAACCCGCTTTTTTTAGCCCATAACACCAACCTTTATAGTCGTTAAGAGGAAGTTGAAATAAAGAAGCATATCTTGAACGCGAAAACAAAAACATACTATGGTCACTATATGAATCCAATACATTTTCATATTTTCTAAAACACTCTCCTGTTGAATCATCGTCCATAATAAAGGATTCGCCTCCCCATTCTTTATGGCATTTAATTCCAAAATGATTGTTAGCATTTTGACATAAGCGACTATTGCCGTTTCCGCTTTCCAACATGCCTTGTGCTAATGTAATACAGGCAGGTACTTTGTGTAAATACATTTCTTTGATGGCGTCATCTTTAAAAGCGGAAATATATTCGACCGGCGTCATGGTTTTTTGCGCTGATAAAAAGCTTGTAAAAACAGAAAGAAAAATTATGTATTTATAGTGCATTACCTTTTACGATTTTCTTTTAATTTCTGTTTTTCTTTTTCTGTCATTTTTTCAATGCAGGCAGTGAAAGCAGTAGAAGTAATGGATTTAATATTTTCTCTGATAAAATCAAAGGTTTGTTGCGGATAAACGTTATAGGATTCCCTAAGAGTCCAGCCTACTGCTTTTTGAACAAAATATTCTTTATCATTCAATAAAGGAGAAATAAATTCACGAGTTAATTCAAAACTCACATGTTGTTTTTTTGTTCTTGCATAATAATATAGCGCAATTAAAGATTGACGACGCTCCCAGATATTTTTCGAAACGTTCCATTTTTTTAAGATGGCAATCATTTCCTTTTGTGAATCCGTATGCTCAACTAATCGGGTCAGATACTTTGATAGACAATCAGAATGCGCCCAGTTATCGACTTGTTTTACCCAAAGCGGTAATTTTTTTAATTGTGTGTGAAGGGAAATATATTTATGGTTCTTATCTAAAAAAATAAATGCCTGGTTCTTTGTTTCAAAGGTATTGCTTTGGACGTAGATATCGTTAAATATCAAAAATGTTTTCTCCTTGTCCTCAGAGTAAAAACTAAATCCTTTTTTGTGAGCTTCAGTTTGGATTTTTGAGACAAGGCCCAAAACGTTTAATTTGGTGCCTATATACTTTTTCAGTTTTTCAGATTTTTCCTTATCGTTTTTTAGTGATAAACGATTTAGTGTATCTTCTACTTCTTTGGTATATTTGTTTTGACCTGGTCCCATTTCCTCATCAAAAATAATCAAATGAAAGTTCAAAAAGTAGCATTGTTAAGCGTTCTGTTCACAAATTTTTGTTTAAATACTTTTAGTCAAATAATTTATCCGGAAACAAAAACTGTTAAACAGACTGACGATTATCATGGTATTAAAATTGAAGATCCATACAGATGGCTTGAAGATGATAATTCATCGGAAACGAAAGCATGGGTTGAAAGCCAGAATAAAACTACCAGCCAATATTTTTCCCAAATCACATTCAGGGATAAAGTAAAAGATCGGTTAACCGCGTTATGGAACTATGAAAAAATGGGTACGATCTATAAAAAGGGATCACTGTTTTTTTCTTTGCGAAATAATGGACTTCAAAATCAGTCGGTTTTATATGCCCAGGCTTCTTTGTTAGCTGATCCTATTATTGTTTTAGATCCAAATACCTTATCCAATGACGGAACAACTTCATTAAGTGGAATGGGTATCAGTAAAGATGGCAAATATTTGGCCTACGGCATTTCTAAAGCGGGAAGCGACTGGGTGGAAATTCATGTGAAAAATATTGTCACCAAAGAAGAATTGAACGATGTGATAAAGTGGGTTAAGTTTTCTGAAATTTCCTGGAAGGGTAATGGATTTTACTATAGCTGCTATGATGCTCCTTCCGGTGATAAAGCATTTACTCAGAAAAATGAATTTCATAAAGTGTATTATCATACTATTGGAAAACCACAAAGCGAAGATGTTTTGGTGTACGAAGATAGAGCCCATGGCGATAGAAATTTTTCTGCTCAGGTGACACATGACGAAAATTATTTAATTATTTATGAAAGTGAAAGCACCAGTGGACAGAGTTTCATGATCAAAGATCTGACAAACCCACAGAGTAAATTTGTTCCAATCATTTCTAATTTTGACAATGAGTATAGTGTCATAGAAAATATAGGAAACCAGTTTTACGTTTATACCAATTATAATGCACCACGCTATAAATTAGTAAAAGTTAGTTTGAATAACGCTTCCATTAATAACTGGGAAGATGTTTTGCCTCAACAGGAAGATCTTTTAGAAGGTGTTACTTTCTGTGGAAATAAGATTATTTCTAATTATTTAAAATCAGTTTCTTCAAAATTATTTCTACATCATATAACCGGTAAAAAAGAGAAAGAAATTTTATTGAAAGGTATTTGTAAAGTTAATGCTCTTCATTCTAACCGTGACGAAAATTTCGCGCTTTATTCCACTGTTTCTTTTACAAGCCCTGAAGAATTTTATTTTTATGATTCAAGAGCAGGAACAAGCCGTCGGATTTTCAAACCAAATATGCCATTTAAATCAGGTGATTATGAAACGAAGCAGGTTTTTTACAAAAGTAAGGATAGTACAAAAGTGTCGATGTTTATTACCAGTAAAAAGGGAATAGAACTTAATGGAAATAACCCGTGTTTTGTTTTTGGCTATGGTGGTTTTAATGTTTCCTATACGCCTGAGTTCAGAATTGACCGCGCTGTATTTTTAGAAGCTGGAGGAATTTATTGCGTTCCTAATTTAAGAGGCGGAGGAGAATACGGAGAAGAGTGGCATGTGAATGGTACTAAGTGTAAAAAACAAAATGTGTTTGACGACTTTATTTCCGCCTGTGATTATCTGGTGGACAATAAATATACATCTCATGAAAAATTAGCGATTCACGGACGAAGTAATGGAGGTTTATTAATTGGCGCCGTAATGACACAACGTCCGGATATTGCTAAGGTTGCTATCCCCACAGTGGGCGTATTAGACATGCTGCGATTTCATTTATTTACTATTGGAAGAGCGTGGACAGTTGATTATGGTTGTAGTGAGAATAAAGAAGACTTTGATTGTCTTTTGAAATACTCTCCGTTGCACAATGTAAAAAAAGCAAATTATCCTGCCACGTTGATATTAACTGGTGATCATGATGATCGTGTAGTACCGGCGCATTCATTTAAATTCGCAGCGACATTGCAGAAAAATAACATAGGGAAGAATCCCGCCTTAATCAGAGTTGATGTGAATGCAGGACATGGATCAGGCAAACCAACTGATAAGCAAATTGCTGAATTTGCAGATCTTTGGAGTTTCGTATTTTATAATCTTGGAGTAAACTACTAAAAACCGTAACCTTTAAAATCTTTTTTAAATTCTAAAGCAGGCACTGGTTTGTTCACTTCCAAATCATAAAAATCGTAGCTTTCAAATAGGCCAATTTCATCGTAAATACTAACGCTAATTGGCAGCATAGTTTTTTCATCAACATAAAACACTGCTTTTTTACAGTAAAAAGTTGGGGTTTTAATAACTGTACCTTCTTTTAAATAACCGTAATCATCATACAACTTATTTTTACAGCGAAGCATGTAATCATTAACGGTTAGCTTTCCAGCTATGCTGCTGACTGTTTCTTTGTGCTGAACAACATAGTCGTGATAAGCAAATTCCAAATTCTCATAAACTAATAAGTGACAATTCATTTTGTTTTTTTCAACTTTCCCTACATAGTTTAAATGCTTTGCAATTTGCTCTTTTTCTTTGCTGAGCGCAATTGCAATGGTTCGTGCAGTAAAATCAAACCCAATATCCATAATGGTAAAATGTTGATTCTTACGCATGAGATTACCCCTTGGGTCTAAACTCATTGTAAAGTATGGGAACACATGTGGCTTTACAAGTGCCTTATTGTTATTTTCACTTTCATTATATAATACTTCCAGTTTATTTTGAGTATTTACCAAATAAGATTTTCGGGGATGAACCTGGAGTTTTACATTGGTAGTAGCTGTGGCATAACCTGATTCTACGCGTTCAACAGATTTTATGCTATAACGTAAATAACTTACCTTTTTAGCTGAATCAAGCATGTCGGTTATTAATTTAAAATCTTTGAAATGTTCATGGGACACTTCTTTAGGATTTTCTCCTAAATGACGTTTGATTTGTTTTTTAGAAAGTTGGGAAAACAAGCTTAAAGAACAAAGAGTGAATATGAGAAGAATGATTTTAAACATTGTTTACGAAGATAGCAGATTGTCTAAGATATCGCAAACAAAGTATTTGTAATTTTTGTACTTTTAAAATCTCATTTAAAATAAAAACATGAACCCTATTTTAGGAATAATTCCGGCCAGATATGCTTCAAGCAGGTTCCCCGGAAAACCTCTGATTGATATACTTGGAAAAAGTATGATACAGCGTGTATATGAACAGGCGGCAAAATCAGGTTTACTTACGGATGTGGTTGTGGCAACAGATGATGAACGGATTTTTACTCATGTGGAATCATTTGGAGGAAAAGCGGTTTATACCAGTGCTGATCATCCAAGCGGAACTGACCGATGTTTCGAAGCTTTTCAGAAAATGAATGAGGATTTTGAATATGTCATCAATATCCAGGGTGATGAGCCTTTTATTGACCCCACTCAAATTGATTTGTTATGCGAAGTATGCACAGGAACAACTGAGTTGGCAACTTTAATGATTCCCGTTGATTCTCATGAAGTTTTGTTTGATATGGGTGAAGTTAAAATCACCTTGAATAAAGATATGGAAGCTTTGTACTTCAGCAGGATGGTGATTCCTTTTATAAAAGGAAAACCTCAGGAAGAGTGGCATAAGCATTATCCTTATTACCGACATGTAGGTATGTATGCTTATAGAGCAGATATCTTGGAACAGGTTACGAAGCTTGAGCCGTCTTCTCTGGAAAATGCGGAATCGCTTGAACAGTTGCGTTGGCTGGAGAATGGATTTAAAGTAAAATGTGCAATCACCAATTTTGACAGTCACTGTATTGATACGCCGGAGGACATAGAAAAAGTGATACGCCTAATGAATATTAAATAATGGAAGAAAAGAAATTAATATTTATCTGCGGGTTCATGGGCTCCGGCAAAACCACCCAAGGAAAAAAACTTGCAAAGGAACTCGGATACTATTTTATAGACCTTGACGATTATATTTCCAACAAACACGAACAAACGATTACAGAGTTGTTTCAGGAAATTGGTGAGGAAGAATTTCGTAAAATTGAAACGAAGTCATTGAAAGAATGCATTGATGATAATTTGAAAGCGTTAATTGCTGTTGGAGGAGGAACTCCTTGTTTCAATAAAAATATGGATTTAATGATTTCGACTGGCAAGGTAATTTATTTGAAAATGAATGCGGAAGAGTTATACAATCGACTGTTTAATGCAAAAGAAGATAGACCATTAATTAAAGATAAAGCCAACGAGGAGATGTTTGTGTACATTGAAAATCTTCTGAAGACAAGAGAAGTATTCTACGATCAGGCTCAGATTATAATAAGTGGCGTAACCGTTGATATCGATTCTTTGAAAGATAAAGTCTTAAACTACAAGGCCTAATCCATGCGGAATATAAAATTCATTATCTTTTTTATAATAGGATTTTATTCTAATATACGAGGCCAGATACTTGCTGAAAAAAAAATTGGATTTACTGTGGGTTTTGTAGGAGCAATTGGAACACATTTTCAACGTTTCGGTTTTGTTTTTCAAGGATATGCCGTTTCAGGGTTTGCTCAGCTCAATGGATCATTTAGAGTTTATGAAAATTTTAGAAATCTGGGACCAAGAGGAGAGCATACTGAATTTAGTTCATCTTTAGGATTTTGTATGGGTTACGGAGAAATTATTAAAGAAAAAAATCTAATTATAAGTTCTATCAGTAATCAAACAGGCTATAAGAATTCTTTTGCCTACAGTTACAATTTATATTTAAATCGCATAAAGACAACGCAGGTAACGGGAACTATCGCGTTTCAGTTTTACCGAATTTCAATCATTACAGAAAATGATTTATTAGCAAAGCCAGCTTTGGACAGATTCCGAACCGGCGCCTTTTTAGTGCAATATCAAACACAGCATTTTCAGTACGCTGTTAATTGTACCATGTGGACAGGTAAGTTGGGAGAGACGGTTAAGAATGACTCATTATTTCCGGGAAAGGGTTATATCAATACAGTTGGAGGTGTACACCAAAATTTATCTCACGGATTATTAAGTGCCCAGATAAAATACTCTAATCATTTTGGCCAGTATCTACAGGCAAATGCGGGAGTAGATGCAGAGCAGGTGAGGGACATAGTTCAAAATAAATTTTTACATGGAATTATCCCGGGTAATTACAATATGCCAATGATTGACACAACTGGTAATCAATATTTGTATCGAAAAGACCAAAAAATCCGAAAACCAAAGATGCTTTTAAACGCATATACGAGTCCAAATATTTTTTATTAATTTAGTTAAAATTTAATTAGAAAATGACTGTAGGAAAAAAATATTTTGTATTTGGATTACTTATAACAATTGTTTTTATTGCTTGTAAAAAAGATACGATCAATGAACCTGAAACTCCAGAGCAAGTTTCTGCATCAACAACATATCCTAATTATTCAAATTTAAAAATTGGGAATTATTGGATTTATCAACGCTTTGAGTTAGATGGTTCTGGGGGTGAAACTCCTTTAGCTATTATAGATAGTTGTTATATTGAAAAGGATACACTTATAAATAGTAATACATATTTTAAATATGTATCACCAAATTTCGGTGTTACCATTACTCCTTCTAATAGTACTTCGTTTGTAGCTGAATTTTTCAGAGATTCTTTGAGTTACATTATTTCAAGTACTGGACGAATTGAATTTTCTTCTCAGGATTTTACCACTATTTTTTATTCTTATTATGGCATAGCTGGTCCAAATGATACTATTTGCAGAGTTGAATGTCAAATGAAAGATCAAAATGTAAGCGTTACTACTCCAGCAGGTACTTTTGTAACTTCAAATTTTAAAGAGACCCAATACATGTATCCTAATTATATGATGAATGGTGCAATAAAATATAGAAGTCGGAGATATGCTGAAAATATTGGCAAAGTAACCCAAGAATGGTATTTATTTGCTATTACACCCACGAGGTGGGAACGAAGATTAATTAGATATCATTTAAATTAATGTATTTAAGAAAATTTACTTATTTAAGTTACCTTTTTAAACATTAACAATCTTCAAAATTTCTTCTACTATTTTCCGGTCATTACTCAATCTCGGAACTTTATATTGACCTCCCAACTTATTATTTGCTTTCAGCCATTTGTAAAAAGTACCTTTGGGCATTATTCGGATTATAGGTAAGTGTAAAATGTAATTATTAAAACGTTTGGCTTCATAATCAGAATTCACCTGTTTTAAAGTATCATCCAGCACACTTCTAAAAAAATCAAGATTCCCCGGTTCATGTTCAAACTCAATGAGCCATTCATGAGATCCTTTGTGATCATCCATAAATACAGGTGCTACAGTATAATCCGTAATATGTGCTCTTGTTTTTTCGCATGCAGCTTTTAGCGCCTGTTCGGCATTATGAACCATTAACTCTTCTCCAAATGCGTTTATAAATTGTTTGATGCGTCCTGTAATAATGAAACGGTATGGAACAAGATTTGTAAAGCGAATCGTATCTCCTATCTTATAACGCCATAGACCAGCGTTCGTCGTAATAAGCATAGCATAATCTTTGTCTTTTTGAACCTCAGACAGATTATAGGTTTTTGGAAACTCTTTATCAATTTCTGAAACTGGAATAAATTCATAAAAAATTCCGTAATCAAGCATTAACAACATCTCATTGCTGTTAGGTTCATCCTGTATCCCAAAGAAGCCTTCGGAAGCATTATAGAGTTGCAAATATCCAACCTGATCATTATTAAATAACTTATCAAATAATTCTCTGTAAGGAGTAAAACTAACGCCTCCATGAAAGTAAACTTCCAGATTTGGCCAAACTTCCCTCAAAGTATCCACTTTTTTTATTTCTAAAATTCGTTTAATTAACACCAACATCCAGCTAGGAACTCCAGCTAGGTTTGTTACATTTTCATTGGCCATGGAATTTGCCATTTGCTCAAGCTTATCTTCCCAATTATCCATCAATGCAATATTCACATCCGGTGCTCTGAAATATTCTGCCCATTTAGGTAAATTCTGAATAATGATAGCGCTTACGTCTCCATGATAAGATTGATAATCACCAAAGTCGTCGGTTTTAAAACTTCCACCAAGTGCCAAACTTTTTCCTGTAAATAATTTAGTGTCTGGATTATTGATGCAATGAAAAGTAATCATGTCCCTTCCACCATTATAGTGGCATCCATCTAAAAACTCAGTACTTACAGGGATGTATTTACTTTTATCAGTAGTGCCGCTGCTTTTTGCAAACCATTTAATGTCTGAATGCCAAAGTAAATTTTGTTCTCCCCGACGGGTTCTTTCTATTAGTGGTTTTAAGCTCTCGTAATCCTGAATAGGTATCTGATTTTTGAACTGGAAATAATTATTTATCGATTTGAAATCATACTGTCTTCCAAATTCAGTGTCTTTTGCTTTATCAATTAAATCGTGCATCCACTCTTCCTGAACATCATCAGGATATTTCATGAAAAGTTCAATTTGATGCATGCGTTTTTTCATTAGCCAGGAGGCTATAGAGTTGAGAATGGCCATAAAACAAAAATAACAATATTATAACTTAACGAAAACTAAGATAGAGTTCCTATATTCTTATATTGTTATAGATTTTAAAGATTAATTAAAACCATTAGTTTTTGCAATTCAGATAATTTTGAAATGTATTTAAATCCATAGCATTTAGGCAATTATCTTTTGTTAAAAGCCCTTTCCTTGCTACATAAGTTCCATAACGCATGTCATGGTAACCCTTTAATTGATGTGCGTCCGGATTGATTGAAATCATTACACCTTTTTCAAGACAATAGGGAATTAATCTCCAGTCAATATCCAATCGGTACGGATGAGCATTTAATTCTATTACTACTTTATTGGCGGCACAAGCATCGATGACTTTTTTATGATCTATAGGATAGCCGGGACGACCCAATAATAATCGACCTGTTGGATGGCCTAAAATAGTTGTATAAGGATTTTCTATTGCTTTTATTAAACGGGTCGTTGCTTTTTCTTCATCCATTTTTAAATTCGAATGAACCGAAGCAACTATGAAATCGAAAGTTTTTAAAATATCTTCTTGATAGTCGAGGTTTCCGTTACCAAGAATATCGCTTTCAATTCCTTTAAATATTTTAAAGGGGAATAATTGTTTGTTTAATTTTTCGATCTCCTGTTGTTGTAGTAAAGTAGTTTCCGGTTTTAATCCTCCTGCATACACTGCTGTTTGAGAATGATCACAAATACCTAAGTATTGGTAACCTAATTGTTTACAATACACGGCCATTTCTTCCAAAGTATTCATGCCATCACTATAAGTTGAGTGGTTATGCAGAATGCCTTTCAGGTCACTCATCTCAATAAGCTTTGGAAGCTGGTTGTTTTTTGCTTTTTCCAGTTCAAATAAGCCTTCTCTTAATTCAGGTTCGCAGTATTGAATTTTTAAATTGGAATAAACATCACTTTCGCTTTTATAAAGTTTGGTTTCTAACGTATTAAAACTAATGCCCTCCAGATGTTCTTTGGTCCCAGATGTTTCTACTAGTTTACGATAAAACACATTTGGATTTACCTGTATAAAGTTAATAGGTACGGTTGCTGAAAAATATTCATCCAAATCTATGCTTTCGTCTCCCACTAAAATATCAATCTCTTCAATTACTTCGCAATGTCGGTACATGGCTCCAGTATAACTTACAAGATCTGTTTGTTCTTTTATCGCATCAATAATTGGTTGGCTGATCTTTTCTGCATAGGCATAATGGAACCAACCCGTATTTTTTATTTTAAATTCAATGTTTTGGATAATAGAGTTTTGGGTTTTCTCACCAAAGCCTTTTAATTCAACCAACCTGTTTTCATGACAAGCGTATAACAGATCAGTCACGCTTTCCAATTCCAGTTCTAGCCATAACTGTCGTACTTTTTTTGGTCCCAATCCTTTAATTCCTAACATTTCGATTACACCGGAAGGTGTGTTTGAAGTCAGGTCTCTCAATTCTTTAGTTGTACCTGTAGTAATGAATTCCATTATTTTTTCAGCCAGACTTTTTCCGATCCCTTCAATTTTAGTAAGTTCTTCAACGGATTGGTTTTCGAGATCAATTCGTGTTTTACTTAATTTATAAGATGCGCTATTAAGAGCTTTTACCTTGAATGGATTTTCATTATGAAGTTCCATCAGCTTTGCGGTGATCTCTAAACCATTTGCAATGTCTTCAGTCGTTATCATAAATACAGTTCGGCAAATTTTATATCGTTGGGATTTGTAATTTTAATATTTTCAGAGTTTCCCTCCACCAGATAAATCGGTTGATCCATGCTTTCAAGTACCGTCGCATCATCTGTAAAGAAAGGTGAATAAGGCTGCTCAAATGCTTCCTTAATTGTCGAAACTAAAAAACACTGTGGTGTTTGAACAATTTTGTAATCATCCCTACTCACTGCTTTATTTATACCATTACTAACCATTCTTAAACTTTCATTTACTGGCGACACAGGGATTGCGTTACCTTTTTGAGCCGCAGTTTCAAAACAACGCTGAATGGTATCAATGCTCACAAAAGGTCTGGCGGCATCATGAATACCAACAATATCATTTTTATTCGTAATACAATTCAATCCATTTTTCACAGAATGAAAACGTGTTTCTCCGCCGTGAACGATCTGAATAATTTTATCCGGGAAATATTCAGCAAGCATAAAATTTGAGTCTGTTATAAAATCTTTGTGAACACAAACGATGATATTAATGAATTCATCAAAAGCAATGAATTTTTCTATGGTATGAATTATAATTGGTTTGCCGCCAACTTCAATAAACTGTTTAGGGATGTTCGACTGCATTCGTGTACCTGTTCCGCCTGCAACAATGATGACGTTATATTGTGAATTCATATTAATAATTTTTGATGCGTTCAATGCATTGATCAATAGCTTTATAAGCTTTGCTGAAAAACTGGAAACGTTGTTTCTCTGCAATACTGCTGATAAGGGTGGATTTTTTGATCAGGTTTTTCATCCAGTGCTCAATCTCTTCACAAAATTGCTGGTTAGATGATGTTAAAGAATTCATTGTATTGAATGAAATATAAGAATATAACATATTATTTGAATTAATATGAATGCAATTGGTTCCGATCACAAGATCACTATTATAGAGGCTAAAAGGAACTGTAATTGAAGTCGTAGCGGCTTTGTTTTCGTTTTCTGCAAAATGATGAATAGCCTGCATCATCTTTTTTAATTCATTTAAAACAATTATGCAGTCGTCTTTTTCTTTAAAAGTTCCGGATTCAAAATAATATTCTATTTGTTTAATTGTTGTTTGAATTGTTTCGGTTGTCCATATTTCCGTGCTTGGCACTTTTAAATAAGCATGGTAAATGTCTTTTGACAAATTCAACTGTTCCTCAGGAACGGAATCCCATTCAAATTTTTTTGCTTGATATTCAGGGATATTTAAAACAGAGCGTTGCCAATAAAATAATTTAAAAGCTGCCAGTTGTTTTGAAAAAAAGGAATGGAAAATAGGTATTTCTTCAGCAGCATAAATGATTCTGGAATTTTCTGTTTTTTGAAGACGTATTAATTGAGTTAATATTCCGGTAAGATAATTTTCAAAATTATTTTTTGAGTCGGTTAGTTTTATGTAGTTACAGGTTACTGAATCACCATTGTTTGAAAACACAGAGTCAACAGAGATTTTATAATGTCTGCAAATTTTATAAGTTTCATCGAGGCTAAGAACCGTTTCATTTCTTAATCGTCGGTAGGCACTGTCATTGCTGATTTTTAGGAGGTCAGCAATCTCATCTACTAAAGAAATTTTGGAGGGCACAACCTGTTTTAAGTGCTTGATAAACACATCCTGCATTTCAAATTCCGCTTTTTTACCCGCCATTTTTTTGTGGTTTTTATACTAATAAATGTAGGTATTATTTGCAAAAAATGCAAAACTAAAGCTTTATCATGGGATTTATTGCAAAAATCGCTATAACCAAAGAGTTAAAACTTTAATGAATTTGAGATTATCGCAAAGATATCGAAACCCAGTCTACTAATCCGTTTCATTAACGCTTGGTCTGAATCTAATTTTGATCTATATATTTTAATCAAAAGGTAATGGAAAATCGAAATTTAATTGAGAAGGTTACTCTGGTACCAAGCGTTATAATAATCTGTTCGGCAAATCTCTTCGTTTTAAAAGACAAAATTGAAAAAACGTTTAAAAATCTGGTTATAGCCATGAGTCAAAAAGCGTTTATTCTTAAAAATGCATTTTTATCTATGATCTTAATTGTACTCATGAGTTCTTGTTCGAGTCGTAAATTCTTAAGCAGAAAATACACTCGTGGACTATTTATAGAACATACAACATCTTTAAAACACAATACATTTTTTTTCGATTCCACAAAATGCTTTGCTTCCACAAATTTTGTATTACCTCAAATTTCTCCAAAATCTCAAAATAAAACCAAGAATGAACAGATAGAGGATAAAGTAAATTCTATTATTAAAAGGGATAGCATTTTTGTATTCAATAGGAGAGGTAAAAATAAAACCGTTATAATAAAAAATAATTTACCAACTGTCATTACTCAGATTGACAGGACTGGAAAAAGAGTTAAATCTAAAATTTTAACACCTATTCAATCAGAAAAAGTAAAAAGAAATTATGAAACTAAAATTAAAATATTTTCTATTGCCGCTCTTTGTTTTTCACTAATTCCATTTTTGGGCCTTATACTTTCCTGCACTGCTAAAACGCTTATTAAGCAAAATATAAAAGTAAATCCTTTTAAGAATAGAAACAAGTATGGCATGATTTCAAATATAGCTTTCTGCTTTTCAATTATCTCTTCTTTGATTGGAATACTAATTGTTGCTTTTTTAGTATTTGCTTTATTTGCGTTTTTATTAGCATAGGTATCTCAGCTGAATAAATTAATTAATCAAATTTTTAAAACTAAAACCATGAAATTATCATTCTTAAAGCAAACTATTCATATCACATTGTACGGTGTTGTAATAGTATCAACTATCATCATAATAAAAAGCAACATTCGAAGTTTCCAATTTTTGTATAGTGTTGAAAAATCTAACATCACTTCCACCAATGCCTTTATTAATATCATCTTTTAAGTATAAAATTTTAACCAAAAACAAAAATCATGAAAAATAAAATCAAAATATTTATGATAATGGGAGCAACCCATTTAATAATTAATTCAGGACTTGCTCAAACTTCAAGTAAGGAAAAACCTACATTAACTATATTATCTATCGACATTAACGGCTTAAAAAATGATCCTTTGCAAATGGGAAATTTGGTAAGGACAGAACTAGAGAAGCTGGATACCTTTGACGTGATGGATCGGTACGATGTGGCTTATATGGTTGAGAAAAATAAATTGAGCATCAATAATTGCTTCGGGAAATTATGTTTAACTGAAATTGGAGAGACGATTCGTTCTGATAAAATGTTAAGTGGAAGTATTGAACAATATCCAAAATCTACCATCTATACATTACGATTAATTGATGTAAAATCTAAATCAATTGAAAAAACCACGGTAATGGAGTTTTTAAATTTGCCGGATGAATTACAGGCATTTACCAATATAACGGTTCGCACCATGTTTAATAAACCGATTGATCAAAACATGTTATCGAAATTCACTAAGCGACATGATTTTGATAATGCCTTAAATAACCCTAAGCAAGATAGATTGCGTTTGGATGGACCTCGTTTGGGATTTGTAACGTTTACCGGAAATACGGCTAACATTATGCAGGCAGATAAATCAGTTGGTGGTTTTGAGGCCTTCCCTATGATGTTTCAGTTTGGATACCAGTTTGAAAAGCAATATTTAAATGAAGGAAAAATTCAAGCCTTGTTTGAGTTTATACCAATGGTAACTGGGGTTGACCAAGGTTATTTTATTCCCGGATTTTCATTGCTACACGGATTGCGAAGTAATGTGAATGGTTGGGAATTTGCTTTAGGGCCCACTATTAATTTATCGCCAAAATCAAAAGGTTATTATGATGAGTCAAATATCTGGCGGCGTGAGAAGGAATGGGAATCAAATGCTGAACACAAAAACATTGAAAATCCGTTTGTAATTAAAGAGCGGTTAGATAGCCGGGGCGATTATGCATTACAAACAGGATTTGTACTTGCTTTCGGACGCACCTTTAAATCAGGAAAATTAAACCTGCCGGTGAACATCTATGTTATTCCAAGTAAAGATGGATTTAGAATCGGAGCTTCTCTTGGTTTCAATGCCAAGAACAAATAAATTGAGTACATAAACTTGCAATAACCTCCAAAACCTTTCAAATATGAAGTGTTTTGGAGGTTTTGGTTTGATTTAACTAACAAATATGTGTTTACAATTACCTGAAAAGGTAGAAAACTTAACGTTTTTTTTGCTTTAGTTTTGTTTTTGTCGAGAAAACAACTAATTTAATCGATTATTAAACGATAAATTTATGAATAGAATTTCTACAAGACTATCTTTATTAGCGGTTTGTTTAGTTGTTTTAAACACGGCATTTGGTCAGCTTTCAGTTACAGCACAGGCCGGAGGCCTAAAGTTTTTAGGTGATGTTGGAAAAAAGGGTAATGCTAATTTCTTTAGTGATATGCGACTGGGATACGGTCTTGGAATTGAATATCGTATTGGTAAGGTTTTAGGCATAGGAATCGACGGTATGTATGGTAAGTTAGCCGGAACCGACAATGATAAATCTTCTCATAAAAACTTTCAATCAACAGTAATGGGAGGCGGATTAAATCTTTACGCTTTTTTTGATAAATTAAAAGATGAAGAAAAAGACGTTGCACCTTATATTCATGCGGGTTTTGGTTATCTGATGTTTGATCCTTACGGAGATTTGAGAGATAAGAATACCACTTTGTATCAATACTGGAATGATGGATCTATCCGTAACCTTGAGGAGTCTACTGCTAATGAACCTTTATCTACTGTTATCAAAAGAGATTATAAGTACGAAACTCAATTAAAAGATTCTGCAGTAAGTTACAGCAGAAATACCTTTTATATTCCATTAGGCGTAGGTGCTAAGTTTAAAATGGGCTTTAGAACCAGTTTAAGAATTGGAGTATCTTATAATATTTGCATGAGTGATTACATCGATAATTACAAAACCGGTGGAAACGATAGTTGGGCAGCTGCAAATGTAGGATTGAATATTCATTTTGGAAAAAAACCTAAGGACGCATATAGCAATGTTGATTTTACTGCTGTGGATAATTCGGATACAGATGGTGATGGCATTAAGGATTTGGATGATAAATGTTTAGGAACACCTAAGGGTATTAAAGTTGATGGAAAAGGTTGTCCTGAAGACAAGGACGATGATGGTGTATTTGATTACATGGATAAAGAATTAACATCTAAAAAAGGTGCGCGTGTTGATGGTGACGGTGTTACAATTGATGAAGAAGCAATGGCAAAACGTCAGTTAGAATGGGATAGCTTATCTACTGAAAGAAGTGAAGGATTCAACAATGCCCCAAGTTTGTCTTATTTACAAGATATAGAGACCAAAGCAAAAGAGAACAAGGTGAAATCAGGCAAGGCCAGTGCAATACCTTCAGATTTAATTGAAGCTGATTATGATAAAGATGGTATCATTTCAGCCGCAGAAATTACAAAAACGATTGATGGATTCTTTGAAGGATTGAATTCATTCAACGTTGATAAGATAAATAAGCTCATTGACTATTTCTTTGAGCAGTAACGTAAACCTATGATAAGACCATTCATTATTTTTTTTAACACTGTATCGGTATTTTTATTTAGCTTTTTTTTTGGCGATAATCCAGCGACCCTAACAGGTAACTTTCCAAAGAGCGCTAATGTTGCCACGGAATTTACGGCAGAAATTAAAGTGAATAAAGGAAGTATTGGCGGTTTTGCCAAGTTGCAAATGGAAGTGCCGCAAGGTTTTACTGTGAAGGAATCTGATAGTAAAAATGGTAATTTTTCTTTTGCCGGAACTATTGCAAAAATAATCTGGACATCGGTACCAGGTGAACCGGAGTTTACTGTAAAGTTTATTGTTAGTGCAGATGCTTCAGCGGCAGGCGCAAAAACCATTACTTCAAAATTTTCATTCGTTAATAATAATAACAAAGAAGTTATAGAAATGATTCCGGCTGAAATAATGATTGGCGATGGTGTTGCCGAAAATCCTGTGGCAAACACTCAAACATCACCCGTTACTGAAACAGCACCAGTTTCAACAAATACTACCCCAACGCCTTCCTTTGATAACCCGTCTGAGCCAAATTCAAATATTATGTGTTCCCGGGTAATTACTAATGGCCAATCAGCGAATGAGTACAATGTTGAAGTAAAAATAAAAAAGGGTGGAATTAAAGGTTTTGCAAAATTCCAGGAAACGCTACCTACAGGCTTTAATGCCAAAGGAGGGAAAACAAATGGCAGTTCATTTTCTGTATCAGACGGGAAATTAAAATTTGTTTGGGTGTCATTACCAACTGAGGAGGAATTAATAGTATCTTATGTATTGGAAAAAGACGGTTCAGCCTCCTCCGAGACTAAACTTGAAAACGGAGAGTTTTCTTACCTAGAAAATGATCAGAGCAAAAAAGTTAAACTGCCAATCGATGTTATCAATACCAAATCTGCTGATGTAGTGAAAACTGAAATTGCTGTCCCAACACCAACAACCAAAATAGAAGTTGAAAATACTCAGGTGACAAACACTGAGCCGGTAAAAACAGAGAATGCAAACACAGAACCTGTTAAAACAGAACCAAAAGAAACGGTTGCCCGAAAAGAAGGCAATGTTCAATACCATGTGCAGGTTGGCGCTTTTAAAAATGCTATTGAATCTAAGGTCTTAGCTAAAAAGTTTAACATAACCGAAACGATTAAGAGTGAAATGGCTGAAGGATTTAGTAAATTTATGATTGGTAATTTTGACGAATATAAAAAAGCCCGTTCTCAACGTGAAAATGTAAAACAAAAAGGTTGTAATAGTGCTTTTGTGGTTGCTTATAACGGAGCTAAACGAATTACTGTTCAGGAGGCCTTAATGATTACGAGTCAAAAATGGTTTAAATAAACCATTTTTTATAATTTTACATAGAGCCACAATGCATGCTTAAAAGATTTTTTTGCTTAACCGTTTTCCTGATTTGTTCTTTAGTAAAAGCACAAACGGATACTTCTGCAAAAATAGAAGCCACTCCTGCTGCCACAATACCTGAAAATAAAAAAGAAGATAAATCAGAGCCACCGGTTTTAGGAGAAGTTTTTAAACCAAAGATTTCACTTGGTGCAGGGATGTTGTCTTTTCATGGAGATTTATACTCAAAACACTATCAGGCACCATGGACAGGTCGTATTGGTTATGATTTGAATATTTCTCAGCGTCTGTTAAAACCTTTACAGCTGAATTTCAATATTTTATTTGGAAAGTTAGGCGCCAATGAATGGATTGACAACCGACAGGAAAATTTTCAATCAGAAATACGTTCCGGGGGATTAAGTTTACTATATGATTTTGGGAATTTTATACCTGATAGATGCAGGATACGCCCTTGGATTTCTATTGGTGTAAATTCCTTTGAATTTTTATCGAAGACTGATTTAAGTGACAGATATGGTAATACTTATTATTACTGGAATGATGGATCTATTAAAAACATAGATGAAAGCGCACCTACTGCTTCATTGGCTGTTAATCTTAACCGTGATTATGTGTATGAAACTGACATCAGGGAAGCTAATAAAGATGGGTTTGGTAAATACCAGGAAAGAGCCTGGGCTTTTCCGGTTGGGGTAGGAGCTTTGATGAAAGTTACCGATCGTGTTGATTTTAAATTAGGCTTTCAGTATTATTTTACAACAACGGATTATATAGATGGAATTTCTAATAAGAGTATTGGAAACAGGAGTGGAACGAAGCAAAGAGACAATTTTGTATACACGTCTTTTGCCTTACAGTATGATCTTGTATTAAAAAGAAAATCAAAGGGTGATACTTTGCCCGATGGCTATTTCGATAACATCGATTGGTTAGTAATTGATAATGGGGATTATGATCTGGATGGTGTGAAAGATTGGGATGACAAGTGTCACGGTACACCAAAAGATGTTAAGGTAGATGCAGATGGCTGTCCTTTTGATGATGATAAAGATGGTGTGGCTAATCATGCGGATGAAGAATTGGAATCGCCGGCAGGATTTGAGGTGAATTTGAATGGGGTTGCTTTAACAGATGAATATTGGCAGGAATGGTATAATGTTTATATGGATAGCGGAGCTGTAGTAAAAACCCAAATCATTGAAAATTTTTATGCTGTTAAAAAAGATTCAAGTTCGAATAATAGCTCCTCAGAGGCTTCTAAAATGGACAATGTGTATACAGTTGAGTTAGCACGCTATAATGGCCCGGTTCCTAACGATGAAATGGCATATTTGTTAAGTATTGGTGATGTGAAATCCACTGTCTTACCTGATAATTCAACAGTTTTATACACCGCAGGAACTTATAAAGAAATTCAGAATGCAGTAAAACGTAGAGACGAATTTAAGGCTGAAGGAAATAAGAACGCTAAAGTAGGCTATTTTAAAAATGGCGATCTCATTACCTTAAATGATGAGGAGGTAAATAAACTTGTAGAGACAAGTAAGAAAGCTATTGAGTTAAATGCTGCGTCAAGTAGCTCATCAACAGCTGTTAAATCAAACACTACTGCGGTTAACGAGTTTGGTGTTTCTGATGAAAATGAATTTGCGAAGGGTGATATTGTTTACCGCGTTCAACTGGGAGCCTATAAAAATAGGATTTCCAAAGGTGTATTCAAAAATGCAGGAACAGTTTTGGAATTAAAAACAGACGATAATCTTTACCGTTACGCAACAAAAGGGTTTAAAACTATTGAAAACGCTGCAAATGCCAAGGCAGACCTTGTAATAGACGGATACGGAGATGCGTTCATCACTGCGTATAAAGATGGCAAACGTATACCGATGAGTGCAACAAAAGCAACAATGGAAACGAATGAAACGGAAGATATAAATAAAATTGAATCATTTAGTTCAGTGGATAAATCCTTGGTGAGTTTTAAAATTCAATTAGGTGCTTTGCGTAAAGCAGGTTCAAATGATATGGAAGAGAAAACCAAAGATATTGAAGGGATTGAGAAGCAAGGTACAGGAACAGGAATGATAAGATACACAGCAGGTTCGTTCAATGATTATTCTAAGGCAGAAAAATATAGACAAGATTTAGCTGATAAAGGATTTGTAGAAGCTTTTGTGATAGCAGTGTTCAAAGGTGAGATCATTTCTATTCAGGAAGCTCAGGAACTTTTAAAATAGTATAAATCATGAAAAAATTAGGTTTAGTAGTAGCGGTGTTAATGATTAGTGTGATATCTCACGCACAGGAACCTGAGAAAAAGAAATCGTCACCACCGCCAAGCAGAGGTCAGGAACGCGCTATTAATGAAATCGGTATATCTGTAAAATCTGATCCCAAAAAAACTTCTAAAGCCAAGACTTCTCAACCAGTAGTTCCTAAAGAAAAGAAACAAACTGCTGAAAAAAGCTTGACCAAAAAGCCTGAATAAATTTAAAACCCTCAAAGAGGGTTTTTTTATGATCAGAATTAGCTGTAGTCCCCAATAGTAGCATCACGCTAAACTACCGCTCATATAATTAATGAATATACCAAGCCTATTGTTTATACTTTTGCATATTTAATTTACATATGAAAAACCTACTATTAATACTTACCTGTTTTATCTCTTTATCAGTTTATTCGCAGATGCCCGGAGGTATGGGCAACATGAAAAACATGAAAGATCCGAAGTTGGGTAGGGTTTACGGTAAGGTTATTGATGCCAATACAGGTAATCCGGTTGAATACGCTTCGGTACAGGTTTTATGGTTTAGTAAAGATAGTTTACTGGGCGGTTCCTTAGTAAAGGAAAATGGAGATTTTGCCGTAGATGGATTACCTTCTTTTGGACAGGTTAGAGTGAAGATTAAATTTATTGGTTATAAGGATTATCTTCAAAAAGTGTTTATCGTTCCCCCTGATAAAGTAGATCAGGATTTGGGAGACATCAAGTTAGCTGTAGATGATAAATTATTAAAAGAGGTAGATGTAGTCGCTGAGAAAAGTGCGGTTGTACTTTCCATTGATAAAAGAACCTATAATGTAGAGAAAGATCTGTCAGTAAAAGGTGGTACGGCAGTTGATGTAATGAAAAATATCCCTGGCCTTACTGTTGATGCTGATGGAAATGTTCAGTTGCGTAGCCAATCCCCTACTATTTTTGTGGATGGAAGGCCAACAACTTTAACTCTCCAGCAGATTCCTGCAGATCAGATAGACCGTGTAGAGATCATTACCAATCCTTCTGTAAAATTTGATGCCAGTGCTACCGGTGGAATCTTAAATGTGGTAATGAAACGAAATACCAAACCCGGCTATAACGGTATGCTAATGGCTTATGTTGGAACCGGGGACCGATATGGAGGAATGGGAAACATCAACCTGAAGCAAGGAAAATGGAACACCTCACTTATGTATTCTTATAATCAGGGAATTAATACGACTACTGGATTTACAAAAAGAACACAGTTAGATAGCGGCAAAACGGTAGGTTATTTCAACCAGGATAATAAAGTGCAAATGATGAACGTGTTTAATTTTGGTCGGTTAGGAATTGATTACTACATCGACAACAGGAATACTATTACTTTGAACGGAATGATTATGGGCGGCCAGTTTAAAACAACTGATAATCAATCTTATGAAATTTTGGATAGCTCAGCAACCAAAAGGGTGTTTGGCGATCAAGTTAACAATCAAAAGGCCGCTTTTCAGAATTATAATGCCCAGTTGTTGTATAAAAAAACTTTTCCAAAAGTAGGTAAGGAAATTACTATCGATGCGAATTATAATTACACAACTTCTAAAAATGGATATCTCTTTACAACTAGCACACAATTGAATCCTAATTTATTCGACCTACCCACTACTTATCAAAAAAATGTGGGTTCTACTATTGCCAACCAATATGTATTTCAATTAGATTATGTGAACCCGATTTCTGATACGCGTAAGTTTGAAGCGGGTATCAAAGCTTATTATAAAAATTCAATCAGTGCAAATAATACTTCGCGGGCAAGTGGAAATGAGGACAGTTATGTAAAAGACACTATTATGAGTAACCGTTACATGATTGATGATATGATCAACGCAGCGTATGTGAATTACAACGATAAGTTATTTTGGGGCATCGGTTACCAGGCAGGTTTGCGGTTTGAACAATCTTATTATGCAGGGACTATAACAGATAAGAATCAGAAATTTTCCTACAATTATCCTACCACGTCAGAAGATATTTTAAAATCTTTATTTCCAGGCATTTATTTTTCAAAAAAACTAAAAGGAAATAATGAGGTGCAATTGAATTTCAGTAGAAAAATTAATCGTCCGAACTTTTTCCAGTTGATGCCTTTTGTGATGTTTGCCGATAAACAAAATTACCGGATTGGAAATCCACAGTTAAAACCTGAATTTAAAAATATTGGAGAATTAAATTATAACAAAATATTTTCTAAAGGAAGTTACCTGGCATCAGGTTATTTTCGCTATGAAGAGCAACCCATTACTGATGTAGCATACCCTGATCCTGACCCTTTAAAAACAAACGTATTAGTGAATACAACGATCAATGGAAATAATGCGATACGTTATGGTTTAGAAAACACATTCAAGTGGACATTCTTTAAAAATTTAGACTGGACGGTAAATGCGAATGCGTATTATATTTACATTAAGGGGAAAGTAGTGCAAACTGAACCGGAAGTAAAAGCGGAAGGGTACGCCTGGAATGCGAAAACGACTCTTTCTTACAAGTTTCCTAAAAACATAACCCTACAGGTAAACGGTAACTACGAATCGCCAAAGATTTTATTATTGGGAGTTTCAAACGAAATTTATTCAATGGATATTTCATTAAACTATATGTATAAAACCAAATGGATCTTTAATGCAACTCTCAGTGATGTTTTTAACAGCCGCAGAATGGGAACACATTATGAAACACCATATTACATTCAGGACTTGTCGCGTCGTCGGGAATCGCGCTACGTGCGCTTAACCGTGACGTATTTGTTCGGAAAAATGGATGCTTCTATTTTTAAACGTGGCAAACAAATGAAAGGAATGGGTGGGCAAGAAGGAAATCAGGATGGCCTTGATTTTAAATAGGAATTAATTTAAGCTTGATTTCATCCTTTCAAAAATTAATTTAAGTTCAGGATTTTCATTAAAAGCGATAGTCATTTCTTTTCTTGATTGAATATTTTTTATTCTTGCTTCAGTTTCAGGATGCGAGCTTATGTATTTCATGAAATCCGGCATTTCCTTACTTTCAGTTTGAAGCAGTTTTAAAAGATCAATCATTCCTTCTGGTGAAATTTTATTTTGAAGCATCATTTCAAATCCATCATTATCAGCTTTTGTTTCTAAATCACGGGAGTAGCTTAGTTGTTTAAATTCATTGGCCTGCTGAGCAATTCCAGACATTATACCTGTAACATCTCCAAATAGGCAGGCAATAAAAAGACTTGATGCCATTGACCTGCAAATAGTTTTTAAAGAATGCTGATCAGACACGTGTGAAATTTCGTGCCCTATTAAAGCAGTAAATTCTTCGTAAGTTTTTATTTTTTTTATAATTTTTGAATACACAAAAATTTTGCCTCCAGGTAAAGCGAAGGCGTTTATCTCATCAGATTTAATAACAGTAATATGTATAGAATAAGCACAGCCTGTTTTAAGTTTTGATACAAATAAATTGGCGAAATAAGTTGCTGAATCTTCTTTGGTGCTTGTTTGTAAAATGGATTCGTTAATGCTGTTACCCAATTCTATTTCTGCGCTTGGAGGAATGAGTGCAACCGATTTTTCTCCAACCCAAGGCAACACAATAAAATAAGAAGCAAAACATACAACAACAAATGCCACACATAATGTTATGGCAATTGTTGTTGTGTTTTTAAGCCAAATGCTTTTTGATTTCTTTGCAAAATTATTTTCACTGAGTTTCTCAAAAATTTCAACACTTGCCTTATCATGGCATTCAATTGTTTGTTGAGGAAAATCTCCGTATTTGATAATTAAATAATTTCCATTTAATTCAAAATGTTTAATCCTGGATCGGGCCCAAATAATGTTTTTTTCAGGCTCTGCAAAGTTTATATATAAGTATTCATCCGTTACAAATAAAGTACACTCATAAGACTTAGCCGTTTGTCCGTCAAAATAAAGACCATTCACCATATTAGATCATTGAAATATCTAACATGCCAGCTAAATCGTCACCGGTAGCATCTTTGTATTCAGATTCAGTTTGTACAAGATTGGTGGTATCTATTTCATTATCAAATTCAATATTTTCTAAAGCTGTACGCATAATTCTGTTGATTGCAATGCCAGTTCCAATACCTAAGGTGAATATTATGATTAGATAGTTTGTAATTAACAATCCAAAAATTTGTCCGGGAGTTATGGATGAACGCAACTTTATTTCTTTACCATTTTGAATGATTTTTAAATGTCCGATTTCAAATTCGATTAATTGTTTATAATACCAAAAGGCATAAATTCCAAGAGTAAGAATTGTTAAAAAAAAGCCTTTTAATTTTATTAAAAATAATTCTGAGCCTTCTCCATCAAACCTAAATTCTATATTACCAAAGCGTGTATGACTCATAATGTATTTGCTGACTTTAACCTGCATCCATGAGCCATAAATACCTAAAGTAATTAATGTTAAAAACCCTTCTAATAAAAAAAGCCCAATGAATTCTTTCAAAATACCTCTGTATCCAAAATGAATTCCTCGCCAGGAGGTTCTTGATAAACGGTATTTATTAGAGCCATGAATCGCTATTGGAATTAAAAACAAGATGGCTACATAGAATAAGATCATACCTATAATCATCAATGGTATTATTTTTGAAAACACACACAATAATAAAAGAATGTATAGACCTAAAATGATTCCCACAGCTTTTATAAATCCAACAAACATTTCTTTACCAGTGCCATGAAAAACAAATCGCGTACCAGTATATTCGCTTTCTCCATATATATACTTTAAATACGAAGCTCGTGCCCACGGATAATATATGCCAATGGTTAGAGCTGTTAAAATGTTATTCATAATACGTAGGCCTACTAATTGACCATGATCACCATTAAACTTTAACAATTTTTTAAATTCTGTGTTTTCCATATTTTTTAGTTTTTAGTTATTTAAATATAGTTTATTTATTTTAGAATGAATAGTTGTTCCCTGTTTATAAGAAGCATTTTTTAATGATAAGCGGTTAGTTGGAAAATGGTAATTTTATTTATATTCGTTAGATAATAAATAAAATATGATCCATTTAAAATCTTTTTTGCCACTTGTTTTAATTCTCGTTATTAACTGCGCAGATGCTCAAACAAAGCCTGTTTCTAAACCTAAAGATGGTTCTCCGGTTCCTTCTCTCAATTTTGAATACGCGTTGAATGATCCATTTAAAGCCAGAATATATACTCTTAAAAACGGAATGAAAGTATATATGAGTGTTTATAAAAACGCGCCACGCATACAAACATATATTGCTGTGAGAGCTGGAAGTAAAAATGACCCTTCTAACGCAACCGGTTTAGCTCATTATTTAGAGCATATGGTTTTTAAAGGAACTGATAAATTTGGAACAAAGGATTTTGCAAAAGAATCAATTGAGATTACTAAAATTGAAAATTTGTATGAAACATATCGTCTTACAAAAGATGAAGGAAAACGAAAAAAGATTTATCATCAAATTGATAGTATCTCTGGGGTAGCAGCAAAATATGCCATTGCTAATGAGTATGATAAAATGATGGCCGGTATCGGTGGTCAGGGAACAAATGCCTTTACTTCATTTGATCAAACAGTTTATGTGAATGATATCCCTTCCAATCAGCTTGAAAATTTTTTGAAAATAGAAGCTGAACGTTACCGTAAACCTGTATTACGTTTGTTTCATACAGAACTTGAAGCAGTTTACGAAGAAAAAAACAGAGGATTGGATAGCGACAATAGCAAACTATGGGAAGCGGTTTTTGCCGGATTATTTACTAACCATAATTATGGAAAGCAAACTACTATTGGAACAATTGATCATTTAAAAAATCCTTCAATGAAGGAGATCATGAAATATTTTAATGCCAATTATGTTCCAAATAATATGGCATTATGTTTAAGTGGTGATTTTGATCCTGATCAGACCATTAAGTTGATTGAGAAACATTTTGGTTCCATGCCTTCAAAGCCGGTAACACCCTACACATATGAGAAAGAGTCTCCAATTATTCAAAAAATAGTAAAAGAAATAATAGGACCTGATGCTGCAAATTTGGCAATGGCATGGCGCTTTGCCGGCACTGACACAAAAGATGCCGACATGATTACTTTAATTAATTTGCTTTTAGTTAACGGAAGAGCAGGATTATTAGACCTCAATTTAAATCAGCAACAAAAAGTATTGAACAGTGGAGGATTTGCATATGTGTTAAAGGATTACTCTACACACATATTATTTGCTGAACCAAAGGAAGGACAAACCTTAGAGGAAGTTGAAAAATTGTTATTAGATCAACTCGAATTACTAAAAAAAGGATCATTCCCTGATTGGCTAATGAGTGCAGTAATAACGGATTTAAAGCTTCAGAAAACAAAAGAACTGGAAAATAACCAGTCACGTGCGATGGCTTTTGTAGATGCTTTTGTAAATGATACAAAATGGCAACAATCAGTTAATATGGTTGAGCGTTTATCAAAAATCACAAAACAGGAAGTAATAGATTTTACCAAAGCAAATTACAATCAAAATAATTATGTGGTGGTTTACAAACGAATCGGAGAAGATAAAAACATTCAGAAGGTTGAAAAGCCTCAAATCACGCCGGTGGAAGTGAACAGAGACGATCAATCACCTTTTGTAAAAAATATCTTAACGGCTAAAACTGCTGATATGCAACCAAAGTTTATTGATTATGAAAAGGATCTGATAAAAACAACCATGAATGGGAATATTCCGTTATTGTATAGTCAGAATACCGAAAACCAGTTATTTGATCTGTATTATGCATTTGACATGGGAACTAATAATGATAAATTATTGCCTGTAGCCATTGATTATATTCCTTACCTGGGTACCAGTAAATTAACGCCGGCTGAGGTTCAGCAGGAATTTTACAAACTTGGATGTTCTTTTAATGTGTTTAATTCAGATAATCAAACGTGGGTTAGCTTAACGGGATTAAATGAAAATTTTGAAAAAGCAACCCGTTTATTTGAAGAGTTGTTTGTTGATCCTAAAATTGATGAAGCTATTCTTAAAAACCTGGTATCAGATATTTTGAAAAAACGAAGCGATGCTAAACAACAAAAAGGAACAATACTTCAAAAAATGATGGTAAATTATGCGAAGTATGGGGCATTAAATCCTGCTACTAATATTTTATCTGAGGATGACTTAAATAAACTTCAGCCCGCTCAGTTGGCCGAATTAATTAAATCCTTAATGACCTATCAGCACAAGATTTTATATTACGGACCAAAATTAGTTGGAGATATAAAAGAATCATTGAATAAAATGCATACTGTTCCAGCAAGTGGCTTAAAACCTTGCCCTCCTGAAACTAATTTCGTAACACAGGTGTTCAATAACACGGTATACGTGGTGGATTACGATATGAAGCAAGCGGAAATAGTTATTTTAACTGAAGGCGATAAGTATGATGCAAAAAATGCTCCGTTGATCAATATGTATAATGAATATTTTGGAGGTGGCATGAGCTCTGTGGTATTTCAGGATCTTCGAGAATCAAAAGCATTAGCGTATTCCTGTTATTCAACTTACAGAGGACCAAAAGATCCGAAATTGCCGTTTTATAATTTCTCATACATAGGTTCACAGGCCGATAAATTACCTGAAGCAATGGGTGGGATGATGAATTTATTAAATAATGTTCCTAAGTCGGATATCTCTTTTGGCGCAGCAAAAGAAGCCATTCTGCAAAATATAAGAACTGAACGAATCAATAAAGCCGATATTTTATTTGATTATTTAAATGCTGAAAAGTTTGGAATTAAAACAGACATCAGAAAAGATGTTTACGCGGAGGTTGCAACAATGACATACGATGACATCAAAAAATTTCAGGATGAAAAAATAAAAAATAAACCCGCTTCTATTTTGGTATTAGGAAAAAAGGATTTATTAGATATTAAGACATTAGAAAAATATGGAACTGTGAAGTATTTAACTTTAAAAGATGTTTTTGGATATTAATTGATTCTTTTAAATTATTAAAAAGGCTCGCTATTTTTAATTAGCGAGCCTTTTTTGTTTATCTCTTGAACTACATTAAGAACTGACCTTCCTCGGGTTTCCAATTAAGAGTACAACTGTCAATTTTATGTCAGTTCGAGCGAAGTCGAGAACAATAACAATTAATCCTTAAACAAAGGATATTTACTCATCATGGTGTTGATCTTTGACTTTATTTTTGCCAATTCTTTTGGATTATCTTTATTTTTTAAAGCGGCATCTATAAACTCAACCACTTTTAAACAGTCTTTTTCTTTTAGCCCACGACTAGTAATAGCAGGCGAACCAATACGGATTCCGGAAGTAACAAACGGTGATTTATCATCAAACGGTACCATATTTTTATTTACTGTGATATCAGCTTCGCCTAAAGCCTTTTCTGCTTCTTTACCGGTTAATCCTTTACTGCGCAAATCAATTAACATACAATGATTGTCTGTTCCGCCAGAAATAATTTTGTATCCTTTTTCTACCAAAGCCTTTGCCATGGTTTGAGCGTTTTTAATCACCTGCACACAGTAAAGCATGTACTCATCTGATAAGCATTCTCCGTAAGCCACCGCTTTAGCTGCAATCACGTGTTCTAATGGGCCGCCTTGTGTTCCTGGGAAAACCCCCATGTCCAGGCAGGCACTCATCATTTTTAGTTCCCCTTTAGGTGTTTTATCACCCATCGGATTTTCAAAATCCTTACCCATCATAATCATTCCACCTCTTGGTCCACGTAATGTTTTGTGAGTAGTAGTGGTTACAATGTGGCAATGAGGTAATGGATCGTTTAAAATACCTTTGGCGATTAATCCTGAAGGATGTGAAATATCTGCTAATAACAATGCGCCAACAGAATCTGCAATTTTACGTAAACGCTCATAGTCCCAGTCGCGGGAATAAGCAGACGCTCCGCAGATGATCATTTTTGGTTTTTCTTTTTTAGCTGTTTCTTCTACTTTATCATAATTTACTTGGCCGGTTTTTTCTTCCACACCATAAAAAGTAGCACGGTATAATTTACCTGAAAAGTTAACAGGTGAGCCATGTGTTAAATGTCCGCCATGCGACAAATCAAAACCTAAAATAGTGTCCCCTGGTTTTAAACACGCCAGCATTACCGCTGCATTTGCCTGTGCACCAGAGTGAGGTTGAACATTTACCCACACTGCCCCAAATAATTCTTTAGCACGGTCAATAGCTAGTTGCTCTACTTTATCAACAACTTCACAACCTCCGTAATAGCGTTTATTTGGAAGTCCTTCGGCATATTTATTAGTTAACACGCTACCCATCGCTTTCATCACCTGATCACTAACATAGTTTTCGCTTGCAATTAATTCGATGCCTCGTGTCTGCCGGTCTTTTTCTTCTTTAATCAATTTAAAAATAGCGGTGTCTTTTTTCATAGTAGATTATTTTTCTTCTTCTGTTTGAAATTTAATATAAAGTTTGCCGGAAGCAATTATAAAAAAAGCAACCAGCGGTGATTGCGCAATACCCATCATCCAGCGACTGAATGTATATTCATCACCACCTAATTGGTTATTTATGATGTAATTGTATCCCATTGAAATGCCTGACAAAACTAACAATAAAGCATAAATATAAATAACCCAAATGGCATTTTTTTTATTCAGACTTATGAATTTCACGGCAAAGTAACTTGTGAAAAAATAAGCTAAAAAGTAAAGTATAGTAAATGGAAATTTTAGATAATAAAGAGATTGATAATCCAAACTACTTAAAAAGGATAAACTATCAGGAAATTTGTAGGTTGAATGTTGGTAATATAAGGTATAAAGTTGGCTGTTAATATTTACAAACAAAAACTCTCTGCTAAACCCTAAAGCCGCAAAAACACTGATAAATAAGATATATTTTAAACTAGTGTTCAATGTGTTGGATATCTGAAAACTTATTGACCCATAGCATCCAAAGTCCGAACACAGCGCTGTAAGCTATAAAGGTAAATGTATAGGTATGATTAAAATCCAGGTATTGCGGACAATAATGAGCAATTAGAGCGAGAGCTATTATTCTTAAAATATTGATTGAATGAACTATGAGGACACCTAAAGGAAGGTACCAAAATTTATTTTTAATGTTCCCTGGATAAGCAATGACGAATACAGCAAACAGGAACATTAATGTAATCCCATTACAGGGGCCGCCAATCCAAACACCGTTGGATCCATCAATACCCATAACCTGTACGTCATTTACCTCTTTACTGGCAAAGGTATCGTAACCCATTATCTCAAGTATCAATTGACATAAATTGATGATTTTACGAATAAAAAGCTGGTCGCCGTTCGTCGTTCGTTTTAAAATAAATTCATATAAAAAGTAACTACCGCCATAAAGCAGGGAAGCCAAAATAATAAACGATTGAAATTTATTTTGTTTAAGTTTTTGAAACATATTAAAAACCCCCTGCCAAATGGCAAGGGGTAGAGGATTATAAAGTTTTTTTTTCTTTTTGTTTTGAGAATAGCTTTCTGCCACCGTAAATAGCTCCAGCAGCAATTAATAATGAAATGCCACCATCAATTGGTACACACGGAGGTGGCCAGCAACCGGGCACATCTCCTCCACCTGGAGGGGGAGGGGGAGGGGGAAGAGCGACAACTACAACTGTCAAGCCTAAAACAAAAATAAAGGATAGTAAAAATCTGGTATTCATTAATTGTGATACTTAAATAAAGTGTAAATATATAAAAAAAGATTCGTACAGGCAATTCAATGCTAAAAATCATGCCAAATTATTATATTTGTATGTTTTAAAACCTTTTCGTGGAACAAAAAAAGAATACTTCGCCAATCCAAATCAATGACTTTAAAGTGGTCTGGAGGATTATTTACAGAAACTGGTACATTCCAATCCTGATTGTCCCTATCTTTTATTTGATAGGATATTTTTATGTTTACAAACTGGAAAGTATTTCTCAGGCTTCTATTGAATTATTAAAAGGGCATGATATATATAATGATAAAAGTTTAATTACCGATGGTAATTACTATGGTAATTCCAAATCCTCTTACATGGATAATTCCAACGAAATCCGGATTATCACTTCATACGATATTATGAAGAAAACAATTGGAAAACTTAAAAGAAAATTACAGGTTTCTTACTATTTATTAGGTCGCGTCCGCACAACTGAGCAGTTTACGGGAGTTCCATTCAATGTGGAAATTAACACAATTAACAGTCAGTTATATGAATCTCCTATAGACTTTAAAATTGTAAATGAAGGCGAATTTGAGTTGCATTATATTTTAAAGGGAGTTGAGCAAAAAAACAGGGGAAAATTTAATGAAACTTTAGTTGATGTAAATTTTAGTTTATTGGTAACCAAAGAAATGGATTTTGGAAAGAATGCTGTTGATCAGTTAGGCAAACTTGATTATCAAATTGTTCCACATAATATGGATCAATTGATTCAAAAGTTTAAAGCCGCCTTAAAAGTACTCAATCCTGATTACACGAGCGTCCTGGTATTAACTATGGATGACATTATTCCGGAACGCGCAATTTTAATTCTGGATACATTATCCAGGGAATATATAAATCAATCAGTAAATATGAGGTTTGATATTAACGAGCGAACCATCAACTATATTGATAAGCAATTAGAGGAGGTTAGTCTTTCAATTAATGAAATTGAAGATACCATGCAGCTTTATAAAAGTAAAAACGACATACTTGATTTGACCTGGGAGCGTCAGGATAATTTCGCGAAACTTTCATCTTATGAGGGACAAAAAAATGGATTGAGATTGAGAGTCGAAGCAATCAATGATCTTGAGAAGTATATTATTGAAGATAAGGATCCGGAGTTTTTACCGCCGAATGTCTTTCTGGTAGGTGATGATCAGTTTTTAGAAGGCTCTGTGAAAGAGTTGTATGGATTGCAATTAGCGATAACCAATCAATTGACTTTTTCAAAAGAAATCAACCCGCATATTATTGAATTGCGCGAAAGAGTGAAAAAGTTAAAACAAACAATGTTGATTTATCTTAATAATTCCAGAAATGCAACATTTAAGATTATGGAAAATGTAGAAACAAAAATTAACAGCTATGTTGGGGAAATCAAGGCAATGCCCCCTAAGCAGCGTGAGTTACTTCATATTACCCGGAAAGCTTCAGTAAATGAAGACCTTTATAAGTTTTTATTACAAAAACGTGCAACTACAAAAATTGGTAAAGCGAGCATTGTGCCTGACATTAAAGTCATTGATAGTCCAAGAAATTTAGGGGAAGTTAGTCCTGACCGGAAAAAAATAATGTCCACATTCGCTTCCTTTGGCTTAGGGCTCGCCTTAATTGTGATCGTTTTAAGAGTTTTATTTTTTACTACAATTCAAACGGTTGATGAATTAAAGGAATCTACTAGTATACCTGTGATAGCAGATCTTCCTTTTCATAAGGGGGCATCCATTGTTGGCTTTACCGTTGAACAAAGCCCTAATGCTTTTATTACAGAAGCGTTCCGGACCTTGCGAACAAACATGCAATATGTTATTCTGAATTCAGATAAAAAAACCATATTGCTCACATCCAATGCTCCCGGGGAAGGGAAAACTTTTACAACAATTAATCTAGGCGCTATTTTAGCAAAGAGTGGTAAAAAAGTGGTTATGCTGGAGCTTGATTTGCACAAACCACGTATTCAAAAAGCTTTGGAAATGAATGCGGATATAGGAATTAGTACCTATATGGTAGGTCAAAGCACGTTGGATGAGATTGTAAAACCTACTGTGGTTAACAACCTCTACGCCATTTTATCAGGCCCAATACCACCTAACCCTTCTGATCTGGTGCTTTCAGAAAAACTGAAGGAAGTGATTGATTATGCAAAGGAAAAATTTGATTATGTTTTAATTGACACGCCCCCAATGGGTATGCTTGCAGATGCCAGTTACATGATGCAGTATTCAGACATTAATTTATTTGTTTTGAATACCAAGGTAGCTCATAAACGTGTTTTAACACAATATGATAAATTGATACAGGATACTGGTCTTAAGAATGTTTATTTAGTTTTAAATGGTGTAAAAAAGGTCAGAAGTAAGTATTATTATTCCCGGTATGGGTATGGGTATGGTTACGGGTATGGATACGGGTATAAGAAATAGAAATTTTAAAACCTAGAATGGCTCATTGGTTTGCTGTATATGTCAATGTGAAACACGAAAAAAAGGTGGTTCAAAAGTTACTGGAGAAAGGTATTGAGGCGTATTCACCGGTCGTTAAAAAATTGCAACAATGGAGTGATCGGAAAAAATGGGTGGAGTTTCCAATGATTAGTGGGTATGTGTTCGTGAAAATTGAAGTAAAGGATAAAGAAAAAGTATTGAATTGTCCCGGGGTTTTTGCTTTTATAAAATTTAACGGTATGGAAGCGATAATAAAGGATTCTGAAATTGCTGTATTAAAATCGATTGAATTAAGCGGTTATGACGTGACTCAATCGGTGGAAGATTTAAGTTTATTGGATGAAGTTGAGATTATTCAGGGATATTTAAAAGGCCACAGAGGCACCATCGTTCAGTTAGGTAATTTACAATACGTTCAAATACAATTAGAAAGTTTACATCAAAATATAAAAGTCAAACTCCCTTCACAAAGTTTAAAAATTCTTTCATCTTAAAATTATCCCTTTGCAAACAACAATACCGCAAATAGAATCTGTAAAAAATAAGCAATTTTTAGTGACCGGTGGTGCTGGGTTTATTGGTTCCCATTTAGTTTCTTATTTACTTCAAAATGGTGCAAAAGAGGTAAGGGTATTAGATAATTTGTCTACAGGTTTTAAAGAAAATATTAAAGAGTTTGAAGCAAACCCAGCCTTCAAATTTATTTTAGGCAATATAACTGATTATAACACTTGTTTTGAAGCTTGCCATGAAATTGATGGTGTGTTTCATAATGCCGCTTTAGGTTCAGTATCAAGAAGCATGACGGATCCTATGGCAACTAATCAGGCTAATGTTTCGGGCTTCGTGAATGTATTATTTGCCGCGAAAAATCAGGAGGTGAAACGAGTAATTTATGCATCTTCCTCGTCAGTTTATGGTGATGATAAAAGTATTGAAAAAACAGAGCAGGTAACAGGTAATTTGCTATCACCTTATGCAGTTTCAAAAAAAACGGACGAACTGTATGCTGATGTTTTTGCCAGATCCTATAATATGGAAATTATTGGATTACGGTATTTTAACGTGTATGGACCAAAACAGAATCCATTAGGACAATACGCAGCCGTTATACCAATTTTTGTTTCCACATTATTAAAAGATAAAACACCATCTATTTTTGGAGACGGAACAACCAGTAGGGATTTCACATTTATTGATAATGTGGTATATGCAAATGTATTGGCATTTTCAGTATCCGGTCCGCAGGCTGTTAACCAGGTTTATAATGTAGCTTATGGCAGTTCTACAAGTTTGAACCAGTTATTTAAGTTAGTCAAAGAGAATCTATCCAGCACGGTTTCACCTGAATATAAAGCCGAAAGAAAAGGTGATATTAAAAACAGCCTGGCTAATATTGATAAGGCAGCGAAATTACTTGGGTATACACCACTCGTAAACCTAGAACAAGGAATGAGTATTACCATTGATTGGTATAAAAAAAATATCTTCAAATAGTCCATTTGTTTGTGAAAAGACTCTATAACTTAGATTATTTGAGAGGCATTTCTGCCTTTGGAATAATGATTTATCATTATTTGTCCTGGAGTGTAGGAACATTTTCTGCAGAAAGTTTTCTTGGAAGGATAGGTTTATATGGCGTGTCTCTATTTTATGTATTAAGTGGGCTTACTCTGTATTATGTATATTATAATGTTATGTCGCCTTCCTTGAAAGATATTCTTTTATTTATAAAAAAAAGGATATTTAGGATATTTCCCTTATTGTGGCTTGTAACTATAATCTCTGTAATTATCGTAAAAAAGGGCATCAATACCTATGATTTATTTCTTAACCTTACTGGATTATTTGGTTTTGTAAAGTGGGAAGCATATTTTTCTCCTGGAGTGTGGTCTATTGGTAATGAATTGGTTTTTTATTCTTTTTTTCCGTTTTTCATTTATTTCTCGAAGCATATTAAATTTTTAATGCTGTTAGTGAGTTTAGCCATTCTTTCAATATATGTTTATTTTGCGTTTTTCAAACTTGATCTAAGTGTTTCGCTGGGTTTACAATGGAAAGTGTATATAAATCCTTTAAATCAGGTTTTCCTTTTTCTTGGAGGATATCTTATTGGTTACTTCTTTAGCTCAATAAATATTTCAAATCGAGTAAGTATTTTGTTAATTTTCATGAGCCTTTGTCTGTTTACTTTCTTTCCATCCAGTGCCGACCCAATTGACATTGTTGTAGGTGGACCCAGATTAATATTCACTTTGAGTTGCTTTTTAATCTGTTTAGGATTTTACAAAATATCATTCAAACTTCCTGATTCTATTCATAAATTTTTTGCATTATTGGGCGAGTCAAGCTATTCAATATATTTATTACATCCTTTAGTGTTTACTATGGTTTCATTCTTACTTACTTTTTTAGATGGTTATGGATTTAAAGTCCCAGTACTTTTTAAGTTAACCGTTGCTATTAGTTTTTCAGTAGTTATTAGTTATTTTGTTTACGAATACTTTGAGAAATATTTTATAAGGAAGGCTTCAACAAAGCAGTTAAAACCACGAGATATCGGATAAAATTTAATTAAATTATTTTTTTTTGATACCAAGTCAAAATTGAGTAAATTTGCTACTCAATACACAAATATGAATAGACTATATTTCCGCCGAAAATACAGCCGAAAGAAAAGGTAATATTAAAAATAGCCTCGCTAATATAGATAAAGCAAAAAAATTATTAGGGTATAAACCTTTAGTGAATTTAGAAGAAGGAATGAAAATTACCATTGACTGGTATAAGAATAACACTTAACCGTTTTGTTAAGCAAAAGCAGTAATGCTGAATGGATTGAAGAAACGGTTTTTATTTGATGTATGTTTTTTTATAAAAAGCTCTGTAGTATACCAATTCTTCTTTTTTTAAATGTGTTCCATCCATAAACAAACTATCATTTAAGTAAATTATTGTTTTAAAGTAGTCTTTGAATTCGTCGTCAAAGTTATTTTTTGCGATTTCATTTTTATTTATCTTATCAAATTTCATTTTTTTTCTGAAGCTGACCGGTGGGGATAAAATAATAAGTTTAAAATTGTGACGGATACTTAATAACTTAATTTTTTTCAAATATTCGGCTGAAACAGGAGATATGAATGTATAGTCAATTTTGTCTTTTGATTTGAAATTAGGAGCCCAATTGGAGGTGAGAATAGTTGGAACCTGGCAAAATGCAGAATATGGTATTTTTTTAATTTGTTCATTCACTGTAGCTGTAAATAAGGGCTTGTATTCATTTTTATAAAAGGGTTTTAAAAAATAGTGATATGTATATATTTGATTTAGATTATTGAGAAAGCTGGAGGGAGTAAATAGCATAAATACCGTGTCCACATCGTTTCCGGCCTCTAGGTAATTGTTCAGTAAAAAAAAATGGCCGATTATTCCAATTGCTTGGTTGCAACATAATGAATTAACTGTGTCATTCGCTGTCGTGTTTGGAAATAACTGGTTGCCCACGCTATCACCTAGCAGAAGTTTTTTCATGTGTCTTTTTTGTTTGCTTTTCCGTAGCGAGCGATATATCTCTGAACCGGCAACAGTTTGCAAATAATTCCCCGTTAATATTAAATACAAAGGCCTTATATTAATTACCAGGACAAGAATTAAAATAAATATGACGTTTCTAAAAATAAATTTCTTCATGTCTAAAACTGAAAATAAATAAATTGTTGTTCTGAACCTGCAAAATTTAAAATTATTAAAATAAGAGCATAATAAATTGCCCATCTAACAGGCCTGTAAAATTTTTCACCTAAACGGGCGATGGCATACTGCTGTTCTCTTCCTAACCATTCAATGCTAATAAATAGGATCACCAGAATTATAATACCATAATGTATTCTGTTTACAATTAAATCAAAAGTTTGAAGATAACCGTATTTGTATTTTAACCCACCCAGCATTTTATGAATATATGTATAGGCATGCCGGATATTCTCTGACCTGAAAAATATCCAGGCAAAAACTGTCAAACTGAACGTGATTAGCATGGAATAAAATTCTTTAAAGGAAGGCAGTAATTTATTTTTTGCCACGGTCTCTAGATTTGTTCTGTTTCTGTTAAAGATGATGGAAGGCATAATGTATATTGCATTTAATAATCCCCATATAATAAATGTCCAGTTAGCTCCATGCCAGAAGCCACTCACTAAAAAAATAATGAAAGTGTTTCTTACTTTTACCCAAGTGTTTCCTTTGCTTCCGCCAAGTGGTATATACAAATAATCCCTGAACCATGTGGAAAGAGAAATATGCCAGCGTCTCCAGAATTCCGCAATATCCCTGGAAAAATACGGAAATGCAAAATTTCTTAAAAGTTCAATGCCAAACAGTCTTGCAGTTCCTAAAGCGATATCAGAGTAGCCTGAAAAATCTCCATAAATTTGAAATGTAAAAAACAGGGCACCTAATGCAAGGCTGCTTCCCGAATATTCCGATGTGTTATTGAAAATTAAATTGGCATATTCTGCGCACTGATCAGCAATAACAACCTTTTTAAAAAGTCCCCATAAAATTTGTCTTAGGCCATCTACTGCCTGAACATAGTTAAAAGTTCTGGGCTTTTGGATCTGTGGCAAGAGATGTGTGGCCCTTTCAATTGGTCCTGCAATTAATAGTGGAAAAAAACTCACAAACACTGCGTAATCAACAAAATTTCTTTCTGCTTTTATTCTGTTCTTATAGATATCAATTACATAGGAAAGTCCATGAAAAGTATAGAATGAAATGCCCACGGGCAATATTATTTTTAAGGTCCATGGGTCTAAATGATAACCTAGATGTGAGATAGAGTCTACAAATGACGCTACAAAAAAATTATAATATTTAAAAACACCTAAAAAACCCAGGTTTACAGAAATACTTATCCAAAACCAGAAACGTTTCGCGTTTTTTGTTTTTGAATCATTCATTTTTAAACCAGTGAAATAATCAAGGAATGTAGAAAAAACCAATAAAAATAAAAACCGCCAATCCCAGCAGGAATAAAAAAAATAGCTGGATATTAAAAGAAGGATATTTTGAGCCTTTAAATTTTTATTGGTGATAAACCAATAGCACATAAAAACAATGGGCAAAAACAGGGCAAAACTGATCGAATTAAAAAGCATGGTTTTGTGACAAATTTCAACAAACTACAAAGTAAAGAATTATCCTTAATTTTTTGTGAGCTAATTTAAATTGAGTAAATTTGCTACTCAATAATGATAGAGACCCTTATATCTTCAAAAACCAGGATCAAACTGTTGCTTAAATTTTTTTTAAATAGCAAGACGACTGCCTATTTGAGAGGACTTGAGGAGGAATTTGGGGAATCTACTAATTCGATCCGACTTGAACTGAATCGTTTTGAAAAAGCAGGCTTCCTTGAATCACAAAGTCAGGCTAATAAAAAAATATTTCAGGTTAATTCCAAACACCCATTATTTAACGATATTAACAGTATAGTGCTCAAACTGGTAGGTTTAGACCATGTGATAGATTATGTGTTAAAACAGATGGGGGATTTGACTGATGTTTACCTTGTGGGGAATTTATCGAAAGGAAAAGATAGCGATTTGATTGAGCTGGTTTTAATCGGAGATATTAACGAAGCGTTTTTAAAAGAATTAATTGCTAAGGCAGAAAAGAAAATAAATAAAGCAATACATTACACACATTATCAGGAGAATGATTTTAACCTGTCTTTAATTACAAAGCCGGGAATAAATCCTCTTTTATTATGGAGTAAATAAAGAATATTTATTTCTTTAATTAAAAAAATGACAGTCCATCGGCCATTCATGGGGCTAAGGTGGCGAAGCTGTGGGATTTCGGGAATGATTTTAACATGATATTTTGACTTTAATGATATTTCAAACCAAAATATATAAGAGTGCATCGAGCTACAGTGCTTTTACTTTATTAAAAGAGAGTTTTTCCGGATATAGAGAATCTTTTTATCTGGCAAGGCAATTAGCAAAAAGAGACATACGGGCACAATACAGACAATCAATTCTGGGAATATTCTGGGCATTTGCGCCGGTTTTGATGAGCGCATCTGTGTGGATATTCTTAAATTTAACAGGTACTATTCAGGTCTCAAAAACTCCTATTCCGTACCCTTTGTTTGTTGTTATTGGAACAACACTTTGGTCTGTTTTTGGAGAATGTTTATTAATGAGTATTTCAAGTGTTAATGCTAATAAATCAATTATTACTAAAATTAATTTTCAGAAAGAGGCCTTAGTCACTTTGGGTGCCATTAAGTTATTATTTAATTTATTGATAAAATTGGCATTGATTATTGGTCTGATGCTGGTGTATAACATGCCGGTTTCCTTATCAGTTATATGGTTTATTCCCTTATTGCTTATATCCATGCTGGCATTGATAAGCGTGGGGATTTTTCTAACTCCTTTTGCCATCTTATACCACGATATTACACGAGTTATACCGATTATAATGCAGATTTTAATGTATTTAACGCCTGTGGTTTATGCCGCACCGAAATCAGGGTTTATGAAAAGTATTATGTATTTAAACCCCTTAACTCACATTATAAATGGCTTACGAAACACTTTGACTGGTTACCCAGTTGAACATGGATTTTTTCTATTAATTTTTGCCTTGTGTACTATATTGTTTTCGCTTTTAGCGATGATCGTTTACCGAATTTCAATGCCAATCATTACTGAAAGAATGAGCGCTTAAAAATGAATGAAGAAGTATTAATAAAAGTAGAGTCCGTTTCGAAAAAGTTCTCAAAGGATCTTAAAAAGAGTTTATATTTTGGATTACTCGACGTATTTAGTGGGGTGATAGGTTCAACAAAAAAAAGGGAGTTAAGAGGCGACGAATTTTGGGCTGTAAAAGAAGTATGTTTTGAAGTAAAACGGGGAGAGTGTCTTGGTTTAATAGGACATAATGGTGCTGGAAAAAGTACTTTATTGAAAATGCTAAATGGTTTAATTTTACCAGATGCCGGCAGCGTTACCATGAAAGGTAAAGTTGGTGCGTTGATTGAATTAGGGGCCGGTTTTAACCCGATATTAACGGGACGCGAAAATATTTATAACAACGCGGCTGTAATCGGGTTTACAAAAAAAGAAATTGATGCTAAATTTGATAGTATTATTGAGTTTTCTGAGATAGGAGAGTTTCTGGATATGCCGGTACAAAATTATAGTTCAGGAATGAAGGTTAGGTTAGGATTTGCTATTGCAGCACAAATGGAGCCTGATATCTTAATCATTGATGAAGTTCTGGCAGTTGGGGATCTTGGATTTAAGATAAAATGCATGAACAGAATCCAGGAATTGCTAAAAAAAACAGCTTTTATTTTTGTTTCTCACGCTATGACCCAGATTTCAACTATATGTACGAATCTCATTTTAATGGATCATGGAAAGGTGGAGTACAATGGGAATGATATAGGAATAGGGATAGAACAATATTTTTTAAAATTTAAAAATACAGAACAACAAATTATTTCATCGTCAAATATTTCTTTAAAGTCCATCGAACTCAAAGGGAATGATTCTGTTAAAAAAAATGAATTGAGTATTTTTAGCGGTGATTCACTGACAGTGATTTTTGAACTTGCTCTTGAAAAAGGAATTGAAAACCTGAAATTTCGTTTGGGGATTTTTAATCTGGAATATCGGTTATTAGCGGAAGTGGATTCCGAACAGGTAGATTTTACTGCTTCTAATAAAAATGGAATAGTTAAAGTTTCAGTTGTTGTAGAAAAGCTTTTTTTAAGGAATGGAAAATATAATTTGCATTTACATGTGATGAATAGAGATTCAAAACAAATTATGCTAAGGCAGAGCAATGTTGCAGAATTTTTTGTGAAGCCAACCTTGTCGGTTGGAGCAGACTTTTTGCTGCCCAGTAAATGGTCAGATGCAAATGAATAAAATTTAAAAATAATTTCTAACAAGGTAAATTTTCAATAATTTAAATGTATGTTGTCTAATAAATCAGTACTTATTACCGGTGGTACAGGTTCCTTGGGGAAGGAACTGACCAGAACTATTTTACAGAAATGGCCCGATATAAAACGATTAGTCATTTTTTCAAGAGATGAGCAAAAGCAATTTGTCATGGAGCAGGAGTTTCCAATCTCAAAATATGATGCTATTCGTTATTTCATAGGAGATGTTAGAGATTTAGAACGCTTAAAAAGAGCTTTTATAGGTATAGATTATGTGATTCATGCAGCAGCTATGAAGCATGTGCATATTGCTGAATATAACCCTGATGAATGTGTAAAAACGAATATAGGTGGTGCAGAAAATGTAATCAAAGCAGCACTGGAAACAGCAGTTAGCAAAGTTGTAGCATTGTCAACAGATAAAGCTTGCGCTCCCATTAATCTGTATGGGGCAACCAAACTAACTTCTGATAAATTATTTATTGCTGCTAATAATATTAAAGGTACGCGCGATATAAAATTTTCTGTGGTTCGGTATGGCAATGTGATGGGATCTAACGGTTCGGTTATTCCCTTCTTTCTTTCTAAAAAAGCAACCGGTGTGTTGCCCATTACCGACCCGACCATGACTCGTTTTAATATTTCATTAAAAGGTGGAGTTGATATGGTGCTTCACGCCCTGGAAACTGCCTGGGGCGGAGAGTTATTTGTACCGAAAATACCTTCTTATAAGATCATGGATGTAGCTAATGCTATTGGCCCTAACTGCGAACACAAAATAAGTGGCATACGTCCTGGTGAAAAAATACATGAAGAAATGATCACAAGTTCTGATTCCTTTACAACATATGATCTGGGTAAATATTATGTGATCCTGCCGCAGGTACCAAATTTTAGCCTGGAAGAATACATAAAAATGTTTAATGCGAAGCTAGTGTCTAAGGGATTTCAGTATACATCGGAAAACAATAAAGAATGGGAAACAATAGACAGTTTAAGAAAATTGATCCTTGAACACGTTGATCCGGATTTTAAACCGTAATCGCATTATGATGATACCTTACGGAAAGCAAAATATAACAGAGGAAGATATCAAAGCCGTTACTGAGGCCCTTAAATCTGACTTCTTAACTCAAGGTCCTAAAATAGCAGAGTTTGAAGAAGCGTTTGCCAAATATATTGGTTGTAAGTACGCTGTTGCTGTTTCTAACGGAACAGCGGCACTGCATTTATGTACGTTGGCTTTGGAAGTGAATGAGAATTCGAGAGTCATTACTACGCCTGTCACTTTCGCAGCTTCAGCAAATTGTGTACGTTATTGTGGTGGGGAAGTACACTTTGCGGATATTGATGCCAAAACCTATTTGCTGAATATTAGTAAGGTTCGCGAGTTACTGGAAAAACATCCAAAAGGGTATTTCCAGGGAATTATCCCGGTTGATTTTGCCGGTAACGCAGTTAATCTTGAAGGATTCAGGAAATTAGCAGATGAGTTTGGCTGCTGGATCATTGAAGATGCTTGCCATGCCCCTGGTGGATATTTCACCGATAGTAATGGAACCAAGCAGTTATGCGGTAACAGTAAATTTGCCGAATTGGCGATTTTTTCATTCCATCCCGTTAAACATATTGCCTGCGGTGAAGGGGGGATGGTCACTACAAACGATGAAAAGTTATATAATAAATTAATTAAGCTCCGTACGCATGGTATTACAAAAGATCCATCGTTGATGCAGAAAAACGAAGGTGGATGGTATTATGAAATGCAGGAGCTCGGGTATAATTACAGAATCACTGATTTCCAGGCAGCATTAGGTACTTCGCAATTGAAACGAGCGAATGACGGATTGAAAAGAAGACGTGAAATTGCTGGCGTTTATTTTAATGCTTTCAAAGAGAGCAAATACATTAAAGGGCAATCAGGTATTATCGACGGGCATGCCTATCATTTATATGTGATAGAAGTTGAAAACCGGAAAATGCTCTATGATCATTTAAGAACAAAAAATATTTTCTGTCAGGTACATTATATACCCGTCCATACTTTGCCGTATTATAAAACACTTGGCTGGAAAGAAGGTGATTTTGCTAACGCAGAAAATTACTACAAGGCTTGTTTAAGCTTGCCAATGTATCCAACCTTGTCGGAGAAAGAACAAAATTTTGTGATAGAGAGTATTAATGACTTTCTGAAGAGTTAAGCTTTCATCCCTACTAACTCAATCAAAATGAAATTTTATCAAAATGAGAAGGCGCAGAATTGCCACTAAATATTAACCATTAAAAATATTAAGAAATGACGTATAAGACAGAACAAGAAAAATTTTGGGCAGAAGAATTTGGAAACGAGTATATCGAAAGAAATCAGGGTGATAAACTTTTGGCTTCCAATTTAAACTTCTTTGTAAAAGCATTAAAGCAAGCCGGGAATATACAGTCCTGCAGGGAATTTGGTGCTAACATTGGCATGAACCTTAAGGCCCTTAAATTGTTGTTTCCTGGCATTCAAACAAAAGGAATAGAAATCAATGGTGAAGCCGCAAAAGAATTAAAAAAATTAATTGGCGACGATAATGTGTTTAATGGTTCTATTTATGATGCTAAATTAGACACCCAGGTTCAACTTTCACTTATTAAAGGAGTTTTAATCCATATCAATCCCGACATGCTGCCCTTAGTTTATGAAAAATTATATGAATCAAGTTCCAAATACATTTTAATAGCTGAGTATTACAACCCCTCACCGGTGACGATATCATACCGCGGGCATCAGGATCGACTTTTTAAAAGAGACTTTGCCGGAGAATTTCTTAAAAAATATCCGGATACCGAACTGATAGATTATGGATTTGCCTATAGAAACGACCCTGCGTTCCCGCAGGATGATATTACCTGGTTTCTAATCAAAAAATAAAAACAGAACATGAATATTAGATATTGTATAAAATGTGTTTATCCGGAAACAAAACCGGATTTACATTTTGATGAAAATGGAATTTGCAGCGCGTGCATTGCTGCTGAGCAAAAAGATAAAGAGATTGATTGGAAACAACGCGCACTTGAGTTTAATAGTATTGTTGACTACTACAGATTACCGAAGGGCAAAATAGGGTATGATTGTTTAATACCGGTGAGTGGCGGAAAAGATAGTACGTACCAGGCTTATTTTATGAAAGAGGTATGTGGTTTGAATCCTCTTTGCGTGTGTTTTGAAACTACCGCTGTTACCGAGCTCGGACAAAGAAATTTAGATAACCTTACAAAAATGGGGATGGATGTTATTCATTTTAAAAAAAATAACGCCGTTTACAAAAAAATGGTTGTCGAGAGTTTTAAAAGGGTAGGAGATGAAATGTGGCCAAACCACATCGGCATATTTACGATACCCGTTCTAATTGCTGTAAAGTTTAATATTCCGTTAATTATCTGGGGAGAGAACCCTCAACAGGAATATGGCGGACCATCTTTAGAAACAGTTAAAAATAGGGTGTTAAACAGAAAATGGCTGGAAGAGTTTGGTGGTTTGTTGGGCAATAGGATACAGGATATGATAGATGTTGATGGTATTACTGAAAAAGAGTTGACGCCGTATTTTTATCCCGCTGATGAAGACATTGAGCGTGTTGGGGTTACCGGAATCTTTTTAGGACACTACTTTTTTTGGGATGCCAGAAAGCAACTGGAAATCGTAAAAAAACATGGCTTTGCTGTAAAAGAGGACGGTGTTATTGAAGGAACATATACCAACTATGAAAATCTTGATGAGAAATTAGTAGGATTACACGATTATTTGAAGTTCGTAAAATACGGGTTTGGTCGAGCCTCAGATCATGCTTGCATTGATATTAGAAATAAGCGGATTACGCGGGAAGAAGCGCTAAAATTAGTAAAGCAATATGATGGGAAATACCCACATTACGGCATTACAGAATTTATTAGTTATTCAGGATTGTCTAAAAAAGAAGTGGATGGAATAATAGATTCGTTTACTAATCCGATTTTATTTGCACAGGATGAAACCGGCAATTTTATGCGAGATGCTGATGGGAACTTAATGCGAAATTTTGAAGTTCAATAAATGATTGCGATCATTGATTACGGAATGGGTAATGTTGCTTCTATACAAAAAGCATTGAATTACCTTCAGTTAAAATCTACTGTAACATCTGATCACTCGCAAATTAGTGATGCAGAATGTCTTATTTTACCGGGAGTTGGATCTTTTAAACAAGGAATGCTCAATTTGAGACAGAGAAAACTCGACGATTTGCTGACGAAACTTGTAGTTACTGAAAAAAAGAGTTTCTTGGGAATATGCTTAGGGATGCAATTAATTGCTGAATATGGTACAGAGCCGGAGTTTTGTCATGGTTTAGGATGGATAAAAGGAGATGTAAAAAAAATAGAACTGACTGGGCGAAGAGTTCCTCATATGGGCTGGAATGACATTGAAATAAAAAAACCAAAATTTTATGAAGGAATTAAAAGTATGGATTTCTATTTTATTCATAGCTATCATTTTATTCCACAAGATGAATCTGTAATAGATTCTTATGTTAATTATGGCACTAGATTAGTTTCAAGTATTCAATATGAGAATATTTTTGCCACTCAGTTTCACCCGGAAAAAAGTCAGGAGAGTGGACTTAAATTGTTAAAAAATTATTTCGCCAGTGTTAAAGGTTAGAATAATTCCAATACTTACCTTTAACGGTTTTGGCTTAGTAAAAACAAAGCAATTTAGTCACCCACGAATGGTTGGTAACCCTGTTCAGGCTGCACGGGTGTACAATAGCAGGGGTGTAGATGAACTGGTTTTTTTAGATATTACCGCGAGTGAACAGAACCGGAAAATCAATTTGAAATTGGTTTCAGATGTTGTTAAAGAATGCTACATGCCTGTGGCTATAGGTGGTGGAATTTCTTCGATTGACGACATTAATAATCTATTAAAGATTGGTGCTGATAAAGTAATTATTAAGAGTAAAGCACTTACAGACAAAAGGTTCATTGAAGAAAGTGTCTCTTTTTTTGGAAGTCAATGCATCAGCATATCAGTAGACGCAACAAAAGTGAACGGTAGTTATTTTATACATAACAAGTTGGGTTTAACAATAGAGCTGGATGATTTCATAGATGAAATGAATCGCTGCAATGTAGGTGAATTTGTTGTGACAAGCGTTGATAACGATGGCCTCATGAATGGTTTTGATCATGATCTTGTAAATCATGTGGCGTCAAAAACCAATATTCCCATGATTGCTGTTGGGGGTGGAGGAAACATAAATCACTATACCGAGTTATTTACAAATACATCAATCGAGGCAGTTGGTTCAGCAAGTATTTTTCATTTTACCCAACACACACCGTTGGATATCAAAAATGAACTTAAAGAAATTGGTGTTTCTGTGAGGTTATAAGATGAAAAATGTAGCAATTATAACTGCAAGAGGTGGAAGTAAAAGAATTCCTAAAAAAAATATTAAATTTTTTCGTGGTAAACCAATGATTGCATATTCAATTGAAATGGCATTAAAGTCAAATCTTTTCGATTATATAATGGTTTCTACTGAGAATGCAGAAATTGCTGAAATAGGCGAGCGCTTTGGCGCGGATGTACCATTTTTTAGAAATGAACAAACTTCGGATGATTTTTCCAATACTTCGGATGTTCTAATAGAAGTTTTAAATGATTTAAAAAAATATGGAAAACAGTTTGATAATGCCTGTTGTATATATCCAACTGCACCACTGATATCTTTAAATTCACTCACCGACTCATATAGTTTATTGATTGAAAACAGTTTTGATACCGTATTCCCGGTTTGTGCATTTTCTTCTCCGATCCAGAGAGCATTGGAGATAAACAATTCAAAAACTTCAATGGTTTATCCTGAATACATGAACGCGCGTTCACAAGATTTAACTCCCAGATATTATGATGCAGGACAATTTTACTGGATCAATATTGAAAATTTTTTGCAACAAGGAAAATTGTTTACTGTCAACACAGGATCTATAATTTTAGATGAATTGCAAGTACAGGACATTGATAATGATACAGATTGGAAAATAGCTGAATTGAAACATTCACTTCTGTTTCCGAATCAATAGTTACCGTCATATGCGCAATTATAAGTGTCTTAAGAGTATTGAGTTTAGCGATGGGGGATGTACATTAATTCCTCTCAGAGATGAAGATAAGTATGATATAGCAAATTGGCGGAATTCACAAATTAATATTTTACGTCAAACCGAATTTTTGACAGTAACACAACAGGAAACTTATTTCGCTGATGTCGTTGATAAGTTATTTACTCAGGAACAACCGGACCAGCTCTTATTTAGTTTTTTGGAAAATGATCAGTTAATTGGCTATGGAGGATTGGTACATATTGACTGGAAATACAGAACGGCTGAAATTTCTTTTTTGACAGAAACTTCACGTAATGCTGACGCTGGCGTATTTATTTCAGATTGGACTAATTACCTTTCTATTTTAAAATGCATTGCCGATAAGCACTTGCATTTTAATTCCATTTATACATATGCTTATGATATAAGGCCAAATCTATATGTAGCATTAGAGGCTAGCGGATTTGTTGAAACCAAGAGGCTGAAAAAAGACATTGAAATAGATGGAGAATTAAAAGATGTAGTTATTCATTCCTATAATTTCAATGCATTGAATATGCACTTTGCAGGACTTTCTGATACTGATTTATATTATAAATGGGCAAATGATTTAGTGGTGAGACAAAATTCTTTCAACTCATCTGAAATACAATATGAACAACATGTTGGCTGGTTTACAAAAAAGTTAAATTCACCTGATTGCTTTTTTTATTTATTTTCAAATCAGGAAAACATTCCAGTTGGTCAAGTAAGAATTGATAAGTCAAATAGCGAAGTTGTAATAGGTATTTCGATTGATGAAAAATTCAGAGGAAAAGGATTTGGGGTGGAAATGTTAAATCGATCGTGTTATGATTATTTGAATAAATTTCCAAAAGAACAGGTGATTGCTTATGTTAAGGAAGAAAATACCTCATCTGTTAAACTGTTTTCTAAAGCCGGTTTTGTAAAAACGTCTGATGTAGAAGTAAATGGGAGTAAGAGTTATAGGTTCAAAAAAATAAATATATGAATAGTATTAAAATAGGTCATATAACCTTAGGGAAAAATCATAAACCGTTTATTATTGCAGAAATGAGCGGCAATCATAATCAATCCCTTGAAAGAGCGTTTCAAATTGTGGATGCAGCAGCAGTAGCAGGAGCACACGCTTTAAAATTACAAACATATACAGCAGACACAATAACCATGAAGGGCGCCTATACCATTAAGGACTCCAGTTCCTTGTGGAATGGCAGAGAACTCCATGATTTATATCAGGACGCTTATACACCTTGGGAGTGGCACAAAGCTATTTTTGAGAGAGCAAAAGAAAAAGGTATGATAGCATTTAGTTCCCCGTTTGATGAAACAGCTGTTGACTTTTTAGAAGGGTTGGATGTTCCTTTGTACAAAATAGCTTCTTTTGAAAACACACATCATCCTTTATTGATGAAAGTCGCAAAAACCGGTAAACCGGTAATCATGTCAACAGGGGTTAGCTCTATTGCTGACATTGATGAAAGCGTTAGAGTACTTCGAAACGCTGGCTGTAAGGATCTTATCCTTTTGAAATGTACGAGCACTTATCCGGCGACACCGGAGAACACGAATTTAAATACCATCCCTCATTTAGCACAATTACATGATTGTCTTGTCGGTTTATCAGATCACACAATGGGGATAGGGGTTTCTGTTGCCGCGGTTGCTTTAGGCGCAAGTGTTATTGAAAAACATTTCACATTGAACAGGGCCGATGGCGGTGTTGATTCTGCATTTTCAATTGAACCACAGGAACTCCAGGCATTAGTTGAAGAAACAGAAAGAGCATTTTTAGCTTTGGGAAAGGTCCGGTACGGTGTTCAGGAGGCAGAAACCAAGAGTTTGTTTTTTAAGAGGTCTATTTATGTTTCAGAAGATATAAAGCAAGGTGATTTGTTTACTGAGAAAAACATTCGGGTCATAAGACCTGGAGATGGTTTAGCTCCAAAGTACTATTTTCAGATAATTGGAAAAAAGGCAACCAGGGATTTTAAGAAAGGAACGCCTTTATCTTACGAGTTTTAAATTAGGGATGTCAGGATTTTATTTTTGAGACAATAAAAAACGCTGCACAATTTTTACAATGAGCGAAAATATCACCTACGACAAAATTGCTTTATTAAATGAGTTGGAATCTTATCTTTATAAGGTCAACAAGAAATATATAAATGATTTTCCCATAACAAGAATACAAATCGGTTATTTTTTAGAGATGTATGATTTGCAGATGGTTAATAAGTCAAGTATTTCAAAAAATTTTGAGTTTAAAAAACACTCTGTTAATTGGAGATCTTTTAAAAAGCTTATCAAATTACGCGTCAAATTATTCTTTTTGCGTTTCAGGTATAATAATTTGTTAGCAAAAAAGGTGTTGCTCTTTGGATTCGTTGAACATTTTAAAGTTCATCCTAATGGTGAGAATGTTAATCTTTATTTATCACCAATTAAGAAGGAGTTAAAAAGGAATAGCGTTGAATTCGATGAATTATTAATTTCCAACAGCCAATCAAAAACTGACCTAACACCGATAAAAGAATTGTATGATGTTTTATCCGAATATAATTATTTGTTATTTTCATTTAAAGCAAAATTATTTAATAATTATAAGGAAACCGAAAAGCAGGCAAAATGTATCCATGATTTTCTGGAAACGAAAATGGTTTCCGGAAGTGTCCATTGTGTAAACCTATATTACAAAACTAAGGTCACCAATGAGATCCTATATAATACTTTCAAACAGTTGATTGAAATTTTAAATCCCCGCTTAATATGGACCTATTGTTTTTATGATAATTGTATGCTAGCTATGTGCAAGGCCGCAAATCATAATAAAATAGAAATTGTGGAATACCAGCACAGCCAGCAGTCAGATATTCATTTTGCCTATGCCAAATGGAATTTGATAGATATCTATAGGTACTATTTTCCGTCAATATTTTGGGTCTGGTCTGAGGAAGATGCCGATAGGATAAGAAAAAATTTTTTGACTCAACAATATATACCGAAGATTATCGTGGGAGGTAATGTCGCTGCCATTCAGCAACAACAAATATATAATTATAAAGATCCGACAGCGGGAACAGGAATTTTAATTTCACTCACAGGAGAGTGGATCCCTACTTTTTTAGAAAAAGTTATTGAAGCAGATAGCATGTACACGTGGTATTTTAGACTGCATCCAAGATACCCTTCAGATGCGAATAGCTTAGAGCTTTTTAAAAATAAATACCCTCAAAAGATCGAAACACTTAGTTCAAACACTTTGTCTTTGTTTGAATTATTTACATTAGTAACATTCAATATAACAGCCACCTCTGGCACGGCACTTGAGGCAGAATATTTTGGTGTTAAAAATATTATTACCGGAGATGCCGGCAAATTTATTTTTCGTGATAAAATTGAATCGAATAAATATTCATATGTATCTAACGAACTTGAACTTTCAGAAAAAATTTATAAACATGGAGTAACGAAAATAGATAGTTATAAAACCTCAGATCTTAGTTTATCTCAAAAATTAAATGAAGTCGTAAGAGAACTATTTATGGGAAATTAGAATTGTTAACAATTATTTACCCTGAAGATAAAAAGAAACTGATGGAGTTTAAAAACATATTTCCTGAAAAAATTGAAATCGATGAGGCGAACCATTTACCAATTTATGAACTTTATAATCGCACATCAATTAGTATTACTGATTATTCAGGAGCAGCAATTGAAGCTGAGGAGTTTGGCTTAAAAATTATAATTATTGGTGAAAAGGGAGCAGGAATTTATAAAGAAAAAATTTCGCAAGGAAAATATATTTTTGTGATAATTTAGATAAGCTGATAAAAGAAATTAATCATAATTCCTTGAAAAAGAAAATCATATGGGAGTAATAAGGGATCGTGAAAATCTTGATAAAGCAATTCTAACTATTTTTAAATAATGAATCTGTATAACATAATAAAAAATAAATTTAAACCCACACTTCAAAAAGAAGTTAAAGTTGCTCCAAATTTTGGAGATTCTGATATTTCTAAACAGGCAAATGTAGATCCAAGCGCTTTTATTTATAATAGCGTAATACATGGTAATGTGGTGATTGGACCAAGGAGCATGTTATATAGGGTTAAATTGGATGGCAATATCACAATTGGTAGTAATACTTCTATTAACGGACCGGGTACAGAATTCTTTACTTTGCAAAACCCCATAAAAATTGGAAATTTTTGTTCAATTGCCAGGCATACTGCAATGCAGGAACATAATCATGATATAAAAAAAATAACCACTTACTATATTCAGCAAAGGGTGTTTGGTGAAAAAACCGGAGTAGATGCTGTAAGTAAAGGGGCGATTATTATAGGTAATGATGTTTGGATAGGGACACAAAGCGTGATATTAACAGGAGTTCAAATTGGAAACGGATCTGTGATTGCAGCAAATTCTGTTGTTACAGAAAATGTCCCACCTTATTCAATTGTGGGAGGAACTCCTGCAAAATTGATCAGAAAAAGATTTTCAGATGAGATCATTGAGAAATTACAGAAAATAGAATGGTGGAACTGGGATATAGATAGAATAAAACGCAATCACGATTTGTTTCATGGCGATCTGACAATGGAAAAATTAATAAACATACAGGATTAACTTATGAAAATTCTCCATATAAATACTTATGATTTTGGTGGTGCTGCTACAGCCTGCCGCCGTATTCATTTAGGTTTACTTGAAAAAGGAGTAGATTCCAAGATGTTATTATTGCATAAATCGAAAAATATTCCTCAGTCATTTAAATTTTACACTAATCAACCTGCCTACAAACCTCCGGTTAAATTGAATTTAATTAAGAGAGTTTTAAATAAAATTGGTCGAATTGTTGTTCCGCCTCCTCCTCCACCTATTCCGAAAGAAAAGAGAATTAAAGACTTCAGTAAAATTGATCCGAGGGCAGAGTATTTTACTTTTCCATATTCGCCCTATGATATAACCTTATGTCCCTTGTATCAGGAAGCGGACATTATCCAGATTAACTGGGCATCTGGTTTTTTGAATGAGGAAAGTTTTTTCACTAAAAATACAAAGCCGGTTATATGGCGTATGCCAGATTTATACCCATGTGGTGGAGGCAATCATTATGAAAAGGGGTTCCCTTTTGAAAGCTTTAAAGAAGAAATTGATTTTAATCTGGCACTAAGAAAAAAAAGTCTTTCCGGAAAAAACATAGTGTTTGTGCCAATTTCGAATTGGGTAAAACAAAAGGCAGAGGATAGTAATGTGATTGGGGAATTTCCAAAAAAAATGATTCATAACGGAGTTGATTTTAATGTGTTTAAGCCACATAATAGGGGATTTGCAAGACAAGTATTTAATTTACCCGAAAATAAAATTATTTTGTTGTTTGGGTCAGATACATTGACAAATAAGAGAAAAGGATTTGAAATCTTGCTTGAAGCTTTGAAGGGTATTGATCAGGATAAAATCCAGTTAGTTGCATTTGGTCAGTTGACAAGCACGCAAAATTTTAATTGCATTTCAGTTGGCGAAGTAAAGGACGAATTATTGTTGTCTATTTTATATGCCTCTGCTGATTATTTTGTTATGCCATCTGTTGAGGAAGCTTTTGGTCAGGTAACTATTGAAGCGTTGGCAAGTGGTACACCTGTTATATCTTTTCCAAATGGTGGAAGTGTGGATATAATTAAAAATGGTTTAAATGGGTTTTTAGCTAAAGGGTTTGCGGCCAATGACCTAAAAGACGCAATCAATGAAGGTTTAAACACAAATTTTAACAAGGATAAACTGTTGGAGGATGTTCATCAGCGATTTAATATCGTTGATAAGGTTGATGAATACATTAACTTATATAAATCAGCACTTCAATGAAAATCTCAATTGTCACAATCAATTATAACAACCGGTTAGGGTTAAAGCGGACAATAGAGAGTGTTTTAACTCAATCGTGGAAAGATTTTGAATATATAATTATTGATGGTAAGAGTAATGATGGGAGTGAGGAAATTATCAGACAGCATGAGAAAGAAATTGCTTATTGGGTGAGTGAAAAAGATTCAGGCATCTATCATGCTATGAATAAAGGTATAAAAAGGGCAAGCGGCGAATACCTGTTATTTTTGAATAGTGGTGACGAATTCTTTTCTTCAACCGTTTTAGAGGATCAAAATGAAAGGATCAATTCTGAGGACTTAATATATTTTGATATTTTGGTAAAAGATAATGATAAAGAGTTTGTCAAAACATACCCTGAAAAATTAAGCATTAACTATTTGTTTAGAGATACGTTGCCTCATCCGGCAACCTTTATAAAAAGAACATTATTTGAGAAAATAGGTTTATATGACGAATCGTTAGTAATTGTATCGGATTGGAAATTTTTCATTTCTGCTGTTTTAAAATTTAACTGCACTTCAAAGTATGTTCATAGTGTACTTTCTGTGTTTTATTTAGATGGAATTAGTTCGAATGTGGAGAATAAGGCGCTAATAAAAGCGGAAAAAACGGCCATTTTTGAGAATGAATTTTCGTTAATTAAAGAAGAAGCTGATTTATCCATTCAAAGAAGAAATCAATTAGATGAGCTTAAGGGGAAAGTTAATGCCTTTAAAAAAACCTATGGCTACAGAATATTGAAAAAGTTAAATATAGTCAATGGATTATAGTATAGTTTCAGTTATAGTACCATGTTATAATCATTCACAATATTTAAGTGAATGTCTTATGTCTGTTTTGAACCAAACGTTTTCAAAATGGGAATGTATTATTGTTGACGATGGTAGCACTGATGAAACTGAAAAAATATGCAGGAACTGGTGTGAAAAAGACAAGCGGTTTATATATATTAAGCAGGATAATAAAGGAGTATCAGCTGCCAGAAATAATGGCATCAGGGAAGCTAAAGGAAAATATATTTTACCTCTCGATGGAGACGATAAATTAGGGAAGACATATATTGATGAATGTTATCGTATTATAAAAGAACGACCTGAGGTTTCCTTGGTATATGGTAAGGTTTTCAGATTTGGAGATATAAATGATGAGTGGATATTGCCTGAGTATTCGTTTAAGAATTTGCTAAATGGCAATATGATTGTATGTACTGCAATGTATAGAAAATCTGATTGCTTGAATATTGGTGGCTACGATGAGAGTATGCATTTAGGATTAGAAGATTGGGAGTTCCTAATCAATCTATTGAAAAAAGGTGGCACCGTTATTAGACTTCAAACTTGTGCTTTTTTTTATCGCATTAAAGAACGTTCCAGAAATGCCGATTTAAATAATTCAAGCAATAATATGTTTAGCGTTAAAGAATATGTGTTTAGTAAGCATTTTAGCTTGTATTCAACGGATAGTTTATATAAACTTTTCTTGTCTAGGAATGCTATAAAAACGGAATTGAATAAAACTCAAAAAATGTTGAATAATTTAGAGAAAAACTTAAGTATTAGTCAAATCATAAAGTTGTTAGTTAAGAGGGTGATGTTTAAAATTGGTTTACGGAAATGAGTAAAAACTAAAAAGTGATAAAAGTTTCTGTTATAGTACCAAATTATAATCATGCAAAATTTTTGCCCAAACGTTTGGAAAGCATTTTTAACCAGACTTATGAGGATTTTGAAGTGATTCTTCTTGATGATTGTTCAAACGACGACAGTGTTTCTATTCTTAACTCGTATACGGCTCATCCTAAAGTGTCACATTTTGTTGTAAATACGGAGAATTCAGGTAGCCCTTTTAAACAATGGAAAAAGGGGATTGAGTTAGCGAAGGGAAGCTTTATTTGGATAGCAGAAAGCGATGATTATTGCTCACCCTTTTTGTTGGAAAAGATCATCTCATTTATTAATTGTAACAAAGAAGAACTTGGTTTGGTATATACACAAACCGTAGATGTAAATGAAAAAGGCGAAGAAATATTTGACAGGATAAAATATACTTCCGGATTTGATCCTAATATATGGCAACAAAATTATACTATGCCAGGCACTACATTTATTGAAAATTATTTAAAAGTTAAAAATGTAATTCCCAATGCAAGTGCCGTTCTTTTCAAAAAGGCACTTGTAGACGATTCCATATTTAGTAATGAATTAGTGTCGATGCGTATGGCGGGGGATTGGCTTTTTTGGATAAAAATATTACCAAAAACACATATTGGTTTTATTGCAGAAACTTTAAATTATTTTAGAAACCATAAAAACGTAACGCGTAATCATAATTCTAAGGAAAAGTTATTTAACAGGGTAATGGAAGAGCGTAACGTGAGAAGTTATTTGAAAAACAGGTTTGGCATTAATCAGGAAGCGGAATGGAATAACCTCCATAAGATGTGGTTTAAATCAAATAAATTTTCGTCAATATTTTTCAGACGTTTTTATGCTTTGAGATTACCCGGAGTATCAGTGTTAAGTTATTTGAAAAAATATATTTGTGTGCGTCTCAGCTAAAGATATGATCACTGTAGGTAATGGAATGTTGGCAAAAGCTTTCAGAAACAGGAAGATGAAAGCGGATGTCATTTTGTTTGCATCGGGGGTATCTAACTCCCTGGAAAATGAAATTTCGGAATTTGAAAGAGAACGATTATTGTTGAAGGATGTTTTGTCAACATTAGAAAATAAAACTATCGTATATTTCAGTACCTGTAGCATATACGATGATTCTGTAAATAACAATGCCTATGTAAAGCATAAATTATTAATGGAGAATCTGATCAAAAAATCAGGAAATAATTATCTGATCTGTCGTGTATCTAATGTGGTTGGCGGAAACGGTAATCAGAATACTATTTTTAATTTTTTCATGAATAAAATCAGGGATCAGGAAATTTTTGAGGTATGGAAAAATGCTGAACGAAACCTGATTGATATTGATGATGTTGTATTTATTGTGAGTAAGATCATAGAAAAAGGAATAATAAATAGAGTACTGAATATTGCTAACAGAAAGAACTATCAAATAACTGATATCATAGAAAAAATGGAAACCTTTACGGGTAAGATAGCAATACATAAATTGTTGGATAAGGGTTGTCCACTGAATATTGATGTTAGTTATCTCGAGGGAAATATTAAAGAATACGTTGCCTTATTTGATGTGAACTATTTGAATAAGTTATTAAATAAATATTATACTAATGAGTAAGACTAGGATAGCCATACTTACTCCTAACGAAAATGCTTATTCTGAAACTTTTATTCATAAGCATATTGAATTTTTGCCTTTTGAAAAAATAGTCATATTCGGGAGCGATATTCCCTTTAAAATGCGTGGTGAGGACGATCATTTTCTCCCACTAAGTTTTTTGGAAAAGGTTAAGCGAAAAATTAGGCCTGTTGCCAATGATTATAGAGAATTAAGACTAAAATATTTTTTATCCAAATATAAAATACAGGCTGTATTAGCAGAATTCGTATATACGGGAGCTAATATTGTAAAGATATGTGAAGAATTGAATATACCCATTGTTACAACGGGCTTAGGATATGAGCTTTCTCATACTAAAACAATTGAGCAATACAGAGAAGCTTACAAGGGTCTAGCTAAAACGGACACAACTGTTATAGTTGTCGCAAAATATATGATGAGTGTTCTTTTTGAACTGGGTTTTAAAAATGAAAAAGTTATATATTCACCCGCAGGGGCTTCACCGGATTTTTTTAATGTGGTTCCTAATTATAATAGCAAACAGATCGTTGCAATTGGCCGCTTTGTTTCCAAAAAAGCACCACACCTTACTATTTTTGCATTTCATAAAGTATTATCGGTTGTACCTGATGCGAAATTAATTATGGCGGGTGACGGACTTTATTTTGATCTATGTATTGACATTGTCAAATGTCTGGGGATCGAACAAAAAGTAATTTTTGTTGGGAGTATTACCCAACAACAACAAAAAATGTATTTTGAAAGTAGTAGAGTTTTTGTACAGCATTCCAGAATAAGCAAAGATGGTGATTCGGAAGGAACTCCGGTAGTTATTATAGAAGCATCTTCCGCTGGCTTGCCGGTCATATCAACCTTTCATGCGGGAATTCCTGATGTAATTGTTCACGAACAAACAGGTTTTCTGGTTAAGGAAGGTGACATGGATAAAATGGCCGATTATATGATTAGGTTATTGCAGGATAGCGAACAGTCAAAAAAAATGGGTGAAAGGGGACGCGAGTATATTCGGAAAAATTTCACTCTTGAACAACATATCAATATTGTCGCAACAGCTATAGAAAATGCTGTTAATAAAAGAAAATGAACCTGGCCCCTATCATTTTATTCGCTTTCAATCGTCCTTGGCATACAAGGCATACACTGGACGCACTTAGCAGAAATCTTGAAGCTAAAGATAGTTTGCTTTATATTTATTGTGATGGTGCAAAAGAAAATACAGAAGGAGAAAACATACTGCAGATACAAGAGGTACGTTTGTTGGCAAAAGCGGAAAGTAGATTTAAAGAAGTTGTAGTAAAAGAAAGTCATAAGAATAAAGGACTAGCTAATTCAATTATTGAGGGTGTAACTGAGATTATAAATAAACATGGCAAAATTATTGTTTTGGAAGATGATATTATTACTTCTCCTTTTTTTTTGAAGTACATGAATGATGGATTGAACACTTATGAAAATTCTGCAAATGTTTACGCCATAAATTCGTATATGTTTCCCGTTAATTTTGATAAAACAACTACTTTTTTATCGCCGCTTGCTACTGGATCCTGGGGATGGGGAACATGGACTGATAAATGGGAAGCGTTTGAAGTTCTACCCAAATACAAAAGTATTATACAAAATAATCCGCTATTAAGAGCAAGATTTAATTTTGCTGATTACAATTATGCTGACATGCTTAACAATACTAATTCATGGGCTATAAGATGGTATTATTCTGTTTTTTTACGCAATGGATTGGGAGTTTTTCCTACTAAAACACTTTCACATAATATAGGTTTCGGCATTAGTGCTACTCACACAAAAAGTGAATTTGCGCAAATGAATTTGTTTAATGATAAAGTGCTTGTTGAATATCAGGAGTATATTGACATGGAACTGCATGAGAAACTGCTTAATTATTTTGTTAAACCAACCGATAAGGTGGAAAAAAAACGCTTTCTTGAAAGGATCTATCGTAAGATATTTTCGGTATTAAAAAAACTAACTTCGGTATAATTAGTAAACAGATGATTAAGCAAATTTATAGGAAGGTCAAACGTTTTTTTGGCACAACCACGGATAAAAATGACAATTCATCTTATCTGGAAATTCCATCCGATAGTGTGTTACTAAATGGAACAAGATTTGATTTCCGATTTGAGAAGGAGAATAGAAAATATATTGAAATCGGGAAAAAATGTTTAGTAAAGGCAACATTTACGTTTGAGACACCTTCCGGTTTTATTTCTATAGGGAATAATGTTCATTTGGGTGGTGTCCATTTCATATGTCGGACTGGGATAAAAATTGATAATGATGTCACTATGGCTTGGGGAATTACAATTTATGACCATGATTCACACAGTATACATTGGGAACACCGAAAGAATGACAATATTCAATGTTATCAGGATTTTTCTGATTTTAATGGAAATAACATTGTAAATAAAGATTGGTCGAATGTAATAAGCAAATCCATTCATATTAAATCAAAGGTGTGGATTGGGTTTGGAGTAATTATTCTGAAAGGAGTAACTATAGGTGAAGGAGCAGTTATAGGAGCAGGTAGTGTTGTTACCAAAGATGTGCCTGATTGGTCTGTAATAGCAGGAAACCCAGCGAGGGTGGTTAAAGTTTTAAAATAAATAATAGTAATAACTGTGAGAAGAAAGATTGGGATTTTATTTTCGAGTAATGAAAATTGGATAGGCGGAACCTATTATATTTTAAATTTAGTTAGTTCTTTCCTGAGTTTGGATGATAGCGAAAGACCGGAAGTGATCGTAATTTCATGGAATATAAATGACGCTGAAATTGTAAAAAAAACAGGTTACCCCTATGTGAGTTTTTTGAATTTATACATACCCTACAATTTTTTGGAAAAAATACTTTTTAAACTTTTTCCAGAATTCACAAAAAAAAATGTGATAAAAAAGTACGATAGAAAGCAAATTGATGTACTGTTTCCTGCGACTACTAATGATAAATTTTTAAATATTGAAAATAAGATTTTCTGGATAGCAGACTTTCAAGAGCATTATTACAGGGATTTTTTTGAAGAAAGTGAGATTCAACAAAGACAATTTAGTCAAATAAAAATAGCTGGGTCTACAAATAATTTGATTTTAAGCAGTAATTCATCTAAAAAAGATTTCGAAAAATTTTACCCTGATCACAAATGTAAGACTTACGTTGTAAATTTTGCAGTTACCCATCCTATATACAACCAGATAGATATAGAGAATTTGAAAAAAAAATATCATATCGTTGGTAAGTATTTTATTTCACCAAATCAATTTTGGAAACATAAAAACCATAAGGTTGTCATTGACGCTGTCAAATTATTAAAGGAAAAAGGAATTCATGTTTTGCTTGTATTTACAGGCAAGGAGCATGATCGTAGGAATCCAGCATATACTGATGAATTAAAAAAATATGTCCAGGATAGTAATTTATCAGAACAGATTCTTTTTTTAGGTTTCATTGACAGGTCTGAACAACTTCAATTAATGAATAACGCCGAAGCTGTTATACAACCTTCTTTATTCGAGGGTTGGAGTACAGTTGTAGAAGATGCAAAAGCGATGAATCAATATGTAATCGCTTCATATATAGATGTGCACAAAGAACAATTGCACGAAAACTGTTCTTTTTTTGATCCGTTAAATGCTGTTGAATTGGCTGATAAAATTTTCGAAATGCAGGAGATGATTATTGACAGAAGCAATAATCATTACAGTGATAAAGTTAAGAAATTTGCAGAAGCTTTTTTAGGAGCTATTAACTAACATATGACAATATTAATTATCGGATCAAAAGGTTTTGTCGGCTCACATTGCAGGAAGTATTATACTGCTTTAAATCATACAGTAATCGGATGCGATATTTTTGATTCTGAGGAAAATAATTATTATAAAATTGATGGTATTGGTTTTGATTTTTCTGCATTATTCAAACAATACAACTTTGACGTATGCATAAATGGAGCTGGTTCGGCAAATGTGGCTTATTCTTACAAATTCCCGGAAAAAGATTTTGAGCTGAACGTGTCTTTAGTTATAAATTTATTGGGTGCTATAAAAACTAATTCACCTCATTGCAAGTTCATAAATTTTTCGAGCGCTGCTGTATATGGTAATCCAAAAGTATTGCCTATCAATGAAAATAGTGAAACAAATCCCTTATCACCTTATGGTTATCATAAAATGTTAAGTGAAAACCTATTGATGGAATACCATCGTTTTTTTAAATTACACACCTGCAGTTTGAGAGTTTTTTCGGCTTATGGACCAGGGTTGAAAAAGCAGTTGTTTTGGGACATTTTTCAAAAAAGTAAAGTGGTTGATACTATTAAATTATTTGGCACCGGTAACGAAAGTCGTGACTTTATTTACATTTCGGATTTAGTAAATGCCGTAGATTGCGTCATTCATAATGGTTCCTTTGTTGGCGAAACGATAAATATAGCATCTGGGGTTGAAACATCGGTTCATGAAGCAGCTAGTATATTGGCAAAAGCACTGATACCTCACAAAGATATTTTGTTTTCTGGAGAAGTTAAAGAAGGTGATCCTATTAACTGGCGGGCAGACATAAAGAAATTATCTTCTTTTGGATTTACTCCCAGTTATAAAATCGAGGAAGGTTTGTTGGAATATTATAATTGGCTAGTGAAACAGGAAATTTGATCTAAGTTTGAGATGAGGCTATCTATTATCACTATAAATTACAATAATAAATCTGGCTTGCAAAAGACCATAGAAAGTGTGGTAGCCCAAACCTATAAAGATTTTGAATATATTGTGATAGATGGAGGCAGTAATGATGGATCGTTTAATGTGATAAAAGATTATGAAAAAAAAATATCATATTGGGTAAGTGAAAAAGACTCGGGAATTTACAACGCTATGAACAAAGGTATTGTGCAGGCTAAGGGAAAATTTTGTTTGTTTTTGAACAGCGGCGACTGGTTGGTTGATAGAGATATTTTAGACAGAGTTTTTTCGTTAAAATCAGAAGAGGATATTGTTTACGGGAATATTTTGAAAGTTTATTCAGCAACCAAAATAGAGTGTGACAAAGCGCCACAACGTTCTGTCTTGACTTTAGCGGATATGTTTTTTAGCACGTTAAACCACCCAAGTACCTTTATTAAAAGAAGATTATTTGATGAATACGGTTTATATAATGAAGAATATCAAATAGTAAGCGATTGGGCTTTTTTTCTTAAAGTAATTGGTGTGTATAATGTTTCTGTAAAGTATATTGATGTTGATATTTCATGTTATGACATGACTGGCGTTAGCAGTAGCAATGGAAAACTGGTAAGGCAGGAAAGAGAAACAGAATTAAAAAAAACGTTACCGGGAAGAGTTTATAAGGACTATCAGCAAATGGCGGAATACCGCTGGAAAGCAAGAACTTATGATAAGATAGTTAGTCAAAAACCTCTATGGTACCTAATGAGTATCTATAACAAATTATTTGGCTACATTTTGTGGAAATAAAATCTATCGTGTAATTTTTTGTCTTCAAAAATAATGAGTTTTTAAATAATGCATATACTGATTATTCCATCTTGGTACAAAACCCCACAGCAGCCTGTTTCTGGTACTTTCTTCGAAGAACATGCCCGCATGCTGGTAAATAAAGGATTTAAGGTGGGGGTTCTTTATCCGTCATTACATTCGCGCTATAACTTTAAGGCGGCATTACGACAATTTGTGCACAAAGATCAACCCGAAGACTTGGTGGACAAAGGTATACCAACACTTTATTCCTTCTCAAATTCGATAGTGCCTTCGCGTTTTCAGCAGGTTAACAATTGGTTTGTTTGTTATGCTGCGTACAGGAAGTATAAAAAATATGTTAGTCAATATGGGCAACCAGATATTATTCACGCTCAGTCTGTATTTGTCGGTGGTTGGGTGGCCCGTTACATTTCTAGAAAGGAAAATATCCCTTATATTTTTACAGAACACACTTCAAGTATTTTACACAGCAAATGGATAACTAGCGATAAAGTGACTAAAGGTATAGTGAAAAAGACATTTTCTGACGCAAAGCGTTCTGTTTTCGTAAGCAACTCTTTTCGTCAGAATTTAATTTCTAAATATGATTTACCATCAATCAATGCGGTAACTATTCCAAACGTGGTTAACCCCCTGTTTTATAGTACTGCGCTAAAAAAGGAAAAAGCAATCCCTTTTATTTTATTATGCATTGCGTTGTTAGGAAAAAATAAACAACACATGTTATTATTCAATTCAATTTCTATGATATTGAAGAAAGGATATGATATCAAGCTTAATTTAGTTGGTGATGGCCCGGATAAAAACGAACTTATTCAATATGCTAAGAAACTACGGATAGACCACATTATTACTTTTATGGGAGCTCAATCAAGGGAAGCAGTAAAAGAGGAGATTGATCGTGCGCATATTGTTGTCTCAGCCAGTAGATTTGAATCATTTGGTTTAAGCATAGTGGAGGCATTCGCTTGTGGTCGCCCGGTAGTTGCCATTGATTCAGGTGGCCCTGGAGATAGTATAAATCCGGAGAACGGGATTTTAATTCAAGAGAATGTGCCTGAAAAATTAGCGGAAGGAATTATTTCCGTTATGAATAATTATGAAAATTATGATCAGGAGAAAATAAAGGCGGACTGTTTAAGAAAGTATTCTGAAAGTGCTGTGTGGGAGTTGCTAAAACCTGTTTACGAAGCAGCGATAAATTAATCAAAAGAAATTAAAGTGATTCCAGTAACAAAAACATTTTTGCCGCCAATTGAAGAATATAATCAATGGGTAAAAAAGGCATTCGACAATCAATGGCTTACAAACAGAGGTGAGCTAGTTATTTTACTTGAAGAGCAACTTAAAGCTTGTCTCAATATTGATTGGCTCACGATTACTAATAACGGCACCGTTCCTATTCAAATTGCATTGAAGTTGCTGGCTAAAGGAGGAGAAGTAATTACAACACCATTTAGCTATGTGGCAACTACGGCGGCTATTGTTTGGGAAAAGTGCACACCTGTTTTTGTGGACATTCATCCTGATTACTTGACGATTGATGAGACAAAAATTGAGGACGCAATTACAGACAAAACAACCTGTATTTTAGCGACGCATGTCTTTGGCAACCCTTGTAATGTTGAAGAGATTGAAGCAATAGCAAAAAAACATAAATTAAGGGTCATATATGACGCGGCACATTGTTTTGGTGTAAATTATAAAGGTAAAAGCATTTTCGATTTCGGTGATGTAAGTACATGCAGTTTTCATGCGACCAAACTATTTCATATGGCAGAAGGTGGAGCGATGTTTACAAAAAACGATGAATTAAAGCATCAGTTATTCTACAGTCATAATTTTGGTCACGATGGTCCACTGGCTTTTCACGGATTGGGTGTGAATGCGAAGATTTCTGAATTACAAGCTGCCATGGGGCTGTCGGTTTTACCATACATCAATGAAATACTTTCAGAAAGAGAAAAAGTAGTGGAAATGTATGATTCAATGCTTGATTTTGCAAAATTAAAGAAATTGAAGATCAGAGAGGGCACAGAATGGAACTTCAGTTACTATCCTGTGATTTTTGAAACGGAAGACAAATTACTTGAAGTTCAAAGAAAGCTGAGTAAATGTGATATTGTTCCCAGGAGATATTTTTATCCCTCACTTAATACGATTTCTTATGTAAAACCAAGTAGTATGCCTGTTTCGGAAAACACTGCAAAATGTATAATATGTTTGCCTTTGTATGTTGGACTTAAGGAAAATGATCAGAAAAAAATTATTGAAATGATAAATAGTCTTCTATGAACGTAGCAATTATGCAACCCTATTTTGCTCCGTATTTGGGTTATATCAGTCTAATCAAACAATCTGATGAATTTATTTTATTTGATACAGTTCAAATTATAAGGCACGGTTGGATTGAGCGCAACAGGATATTGAAACAAAATGAGGGCTGGCTGTATATTCAGGTGCCATTGGAAAAACATTCCCGCGAAATACTCATTAAAGATGTGAAAATTAGTAATGAAACGGATTGGAAAAAGAAAATAATTTCTCAATTGACCATTTACAAAAAGATTGCACCGCACTATTACAAGGTACTCAATTTGTTGAATGAAATTTTTTGTACAGAATATATCTCTATTGTACAACTGAATAAAATATTACTGGAAAAGATTTGTGCTTATTTAGGGTTTCCTAAAACATTGTCTGTTTTTTCAGAAATGAATTTGGAAATTGAAACAGCGAAAATGCCTGATGAATGGGCTCTGAACATCTGCAAAAAACTTGGAGAAAATGTTACCTATATTAATCCCATAGGAGGACTGGATTTTTTTGACAGGCAAAAGTATTCTAGTAATAATATTCAAATCTATTTTCAAAAAATGTACTTGGAAACCTATAATCAAAAACGAAATACATTTGAGGTCGGCTTATCTATTATAGACGTGATGATGTTCAACAGTGTGGATGAAATAAATGTGATGTTGGATAAATTTGAGTTAATATAACTGAGATGTATAAATTACTTCATGTTCACAACCTCATTACTTTTGTTTGGGATTCGGATAAATTTGTTAATGATGAATTTGAGAACGAAGTATTATTTATTGGTTCTTCCACGGAAGATAATAGGAAAAAGCTTAGTGTATTAAGTTACCCCTATAAAATAATTGATAGTTCCAAAAAAGATATTGATTCGATAATTGCCTATGTTAATACTTTTGATGGTGTGGTTTTTTATAGTTTAAACAATTCCGCGGTCCAAATCCTTGTAAATCTTCGGCCAAAAATAAAAACGTTTTTGAGATTTTTTGGGTTTGAATTGTATAATTTATGCATGGATAACTATCTGAGTGAAAAGACATTGAATTTATTGTCACAACAGCCTAGTGAGACTAAAAGCGTAAATGTGATAAAAATATTTTACAATTTTTTGAAACGAAAGCTAAAGATATTTTTAGATAAAGAGTATGTTGTAAAAGATGATAATCAGGAAAGGGTTTATAGAAAACTCGATGCAATCTTCGTTATTAATGAATACGAATACAATGAATTGAGAGATTTGTTTTATTTGCCCGAATTAATTGAATTACAATTTACAAATCATGAAAAGGAAACCCATGAGTTTAAAACAATTAAAGGCAAATCAAACAAAATTATTGTTGGTAATAATGGTGCGGAAGTAAACAATCATATCGATGTGTTAGAGATAATTTGGAAATTTAACTGTAAGGTAGATGTTGAATTTGATTTATTTTTTAGCTATGGCAATTCGAAGGCTTACTCTTATAAGATTAGAGAGATGGCTTCTGAAATTAAAAATGTAAATTTGATAGAAAAATTTCTTTCTAAGGAGGAATTTGAACTAATGTATGAATCTGCAGCGGCCTTGGTGATCAATAGCTACAGGCAAAATGCGTTAGGAAATATATTTACAGCTCTTAAAGTGGGTTGCAAAGTGTATTTAAACAGAAGGAATTCAACTTATAAGTGGTTAATTTCAAAAGGATTTTTGATAAGTGAAGTTGATGACTTAGAAAGTGACATAGAGTTAGGCAATATTAAATTGAGTGTTGAGGAACAACAAAGAAACATTGACCTTTTTTTATTGGTAATGAAAGAATACAGCGTTAGGGATTTCCTTAGTAATGTTATTGATGTATTAAAAGATAAATAGCCATGAAGACATATTTATTTATAATTCCACTCACACCTCAGTTTTTTTTAAACTTTAACCGTGCTGAAATACAACGAAAATCCTTTGAATTATTACTCGCTCAAAGTTATTCTAACTGGCAAGCAATAATTATAGGTGATGAATTACCATTGATTTTAATAGATAATAAAAAGTTTATCCATGTAAAATATGAAGGTATAAAAGAAGAAAAACTACAGGTAGCAACAAAATACATTTTGGAAAATAAAGTGAAGGCAGATTACATTATTAGGTTGGACGACGATGATTTTTTTAATCCTTTCATTTTAAAGGAAATAGCTAATAAAGACTTCGATATCTACACTGATAAATTCCACACTTTTTTTGAGTTTGGAAATCAGGTTTTTTCTAGGCAAATTCGGCTGTGGTTTCCCAACACTTGTATTCATAAGTTTGAACATGCAATGGCAGTCTTTGGTACATTGGCAAATCCAAATATCAAAAAAATTAATACACAGGTTCGGTTGATTGAAAATGACCATTCTAAGCTGCATCCCTATTACAAAGGTAAAAAAATCATGTATTCTAATCGAAATAATCCTGTTTATGTGCGGGTGTTAAACCGGGAATCGATTACTGCAAAAAACAGTTTGAATTATGATATATATTTAAAACAATTCGGATATTGGCAAACAAAAAAGCTCAAAAACTTTACAGACATATATGACGTCAATAGAAAAAATAAGCTTAAACTTACCTATCCACTTAAAGAAAGAATATACAGGTTTTTTCAACAGTTACATGTGAATTTACTTTATAAAAATCTTCTGTTTAAAACTATTAACAACACCACTAAAATCACACTATGATTACAAAATTCAAAAAGGCTCTTGTTTTGGCTCCACATACAGATGATGGTGAATTCGGTTGTGGCGGAACAATCGCCAAACTGATTGAAAATGGAATAGAAGTATATATGGCTGCATTTTCTGCTTGTGAACAATCAGTATTGAAAAAATACCCTTCTGATATACTAATAGGAGAATTAAAAAGCGCAACTAAAGAATTAGGCATCCCTCCTGAAAATCTATCGTTGTTCGATTATGAGGTTAGGGTTTTCAGTGAGAGAAGGCAGGCTATTTTACAAACTATCATTGATTTACGCAATAAAATTAATCCTGATTTGGTTTTCATGCCTTCACTTGATGACATTCACCAGGATCATTTTACAATAGCTCAGGAAGGTTTGAGAGCTTTTAAGTTTTGCACAATACTAGCATACGAAATGCCTTGGAATAATTTGACTTTTGAAACAAGTTCTTTTGTATTATTGGAAGAAAAGCATTTGCAGCGAAAGATAAATGCTTTAAAAGCCTATGTATCGCAGTCGCACCGGCCTTATGCAAATGAAGAGTTCATCAGAGCCTTAGCAAGAACACGCGGAGTGCAGATTAACGCCACATACGCAGAAACCTTTAATGTCATCAGATGGATTATTTAATATTTAAAAACTATAAATTATGAATACAACAAACATTATCGCAAAAGATTTTAAACATGGTAAAAATTTTAAAATTGGACATTTTTGCGTAATTGGAGAGGGAGTAGTTGTTGGAGACAACGTTACCATTGAAAACTCGTGTGTCCTTACAGGAAATGTGGTTATTGGAAATGGAACAACTATCAAAAATCATGTAGAGTTAAGGGAAAATACAATTATTGGAAATGACTGTCTTATTGATTCTAAAGTATCTTCTTCAGGTAATTGTAAAATTGGAAACAAAGTAATATTACGTTACGATACAATTATTGCTAGAGGTGTTGAAATTGGCGATAATACTTATGTTTGCCCTCGCGTAATGACAAACAACTTGGATACTGGCAAAAACCAAATAGGTGGGGCAAAAATTGGAAAAAATTGTTTCATCGGGACAAATGCTGTAATACAACATGGTATTACTATTGCCGATAACGTGGCGGTTGGCTCTATGTCTTTCGTCAATAAAACAATAGAAGAGGTGGGAAGTACCTACATCGGCATTCCTGCAAAAAAATTGAAATGATATCACCAGAGGCGATTGCTGAAAAATTTGGTTTAAAAATTCTTGGAAATATTGACGTTCCAATTGAAGTCATCGGCTCTCTGAAGAAGCAATCCCGTAATGCCTTACTTTGGATTAAGAATGAAGAAGCTTTAGCGAAGTTAGAAACAGGTTATGCCATTATAAATTCACAACTAGGATTAGCAAATCCAAACGGTGCTGTGACTTATTTGATAACAAAAGAAAAACCTAGATTAATATTTGCCAAAATTATTCAGGAATTCTTTAAGGAACTTCTTGTGGAAGACTTCACAAATCAGGTTGAAATGCATCAAAAAAATCCTAATATTATTATTGGAGAAAATGTATTTATTGGCAAGAATGTTGTAATTGGTGATGGAACAGTTATCCATCATAATGTTGTAATATATCCGCTAACAAAAATAGGAAAAAACTGTATTATTAGGACACATGTTTCTCTGGGCACGGAAGGGCTGGGTCTTGAAATGGACGCGAGTACAAACACTTATATTAAATTTCCCCAGTTAGGCGGAGTAATATTGGAAGATAATGTAGAAATTGGTCCAACTGCTACAATAAGACGTTCGGCCTTAGACGACACTATCATTAAAAGAGGAACAAAAATAGGTTCATTAGTAAATATTGGGCATAACTGTATTATTGGTGAAAACTGCATATTAACATGTCAAATTGTAACATCCGGATCTTCAATAATAGGGGATAATGTTTTTATGGGAGTTAATTCTATTGTTAAAAATGGAGTAAATATAGGTAGTAATGTGACGCTTGGCCAAGGGGCAGTTGTTACAAAAAATGTCCCTGATAATAGTACTTATGTTGGTAATCCTGCGGAGCCTATTGAGACTTACCGGAAATGGTCACAATTAAAAGTGTATTTATTTAAATTATATTCTGACGTTTTCAGAAATGACCCAGTCTGAAAAAATATTAATTGTTTCATATAAACTTGGAACAGCGAACGGAGTAGGAGGACGGAGATGGCTAAATTATGGGCTGGAGTTGATAAGACAGGGGTACGATGTTTTTTTCTTAACCTATCAGAAAAATATTCCCGAGGAGTTATCTGAACTTAAACATAAAGTTTTCCAAATAAAAGGTAATTATCCTGAAATATTAAATAGTTCGCCGATTACTTTTTTGGAAAAAATCGCTTATCGTTTCCATCTGTTTATTCTTTCAAGGATTAATAAAGGGAATACTTTTGATACTACAATAAGAACTAAGAAAAAATTTATTTCAGCAGTCGTAGAAATAATTCGGGATCAAAAAATTAGCCATATAATAATTAGTGGTGCCCCATTTAGTTTATTGTATTTTGGGACGATTATAAAAAGTAAATACCCTTCTATTAAGCTTATTTCTGACTATAGGGATGCATGGACAAATGGCATAGGATATGGGATCCCAAGTTTGTCCAGGCAGAAATTAAATGAAGAATTAAAATATGAGAAGGAAGTCCATCGTGTTTCTGATAAAATTATAGTTGCTTCTGCGGACATTAAACGTTCTTTAAAAGAAATTTCGAATAGTATAGATCCAATAGTCTTGCCGAATTTTGTCGATTTATCTCCATTTAAACGAGAAAAAATTGCGCTGCAAAACTGCGATAAGGACAAGTATATATGCATCACACATATAGGTTCAGTTAATCAAGGAACTGAAATTTACTGGAGGCATTTCTTGCAAAAGATTGAAAAATTCAATCAACAATCTTACAAGAAAATAAAATGCCGTTTTATTGGGGGACAATTGCCTTTTTTGAAAAGTGAAATGGTCGAACACCAATTTTCTTTTATGGAATTTTTGCCCCATATGTCAGTTGTTCAATTAGGAGAATACATGGAAAAAACTGATTTGTTTGTTTTATTTAAAAATGACAAATTTCCTGACAGCTTTCCCACTAAATTTTTTGATTATGTTTGTTTCAGAAAACCGATTGTATGTTATAGTATAAAGGGAGATGTTACGAATGAAATTGAGCAGAATGAATTGGGTCTTGTTTGTAATGAAAAAACTACGCAAGAACAATTTAATATGCATATTGTGCTTTTAGTCAATAAAGCGAAATTTAATGGTAATTATGATTATGAAAAATTTATGCTCCCCCATCTCACAATGAATTTAATCCAGGATGTATTTTCTGAAAATTTTGTTAAGAATATTGAAACATAATTTGGAGATATTTAATTTAACTTAAGAACATGATAAAAAATAAACTAAACTTTAAAACAAAGGTTAAAATAAGAAACCTGATTAATGATACACGCGGACTACTTTGTTTCAATAATCTTGACAAATTAGCACAAGTCTATAAAACTGACAAATTCGGTAAACATTTTTATACGCCGCATTATCAATTTCATTTCTCAAAGTTTAAGTATAAGAGGTTTAAAATGCTCGAGATAGGAGTTGGAGGACATGATAATCCTGTCGCCGGCGGTCCATCACTTCGTATGTGGAAGCGATTTTTTCCTTTTGCACAAATTTACGCATTAGATATTTTTGATAAATCGTTTTTTCAGGAAAAAAGAATACGTATTTTTCAAGGGAGTCAGGTCGACGAGGCCTTTCTTAAAAAAATGCTGGAAGAAACAGGTGAATTAGATATTATAGTTGATGACGGAAGCCATGTAAATGAACATGTGATCGAGTCCTTTAAAATATTATTTCCAAAATTAAAGCAAGGAGGTATATATGTGATAGAGGACTGCCAAACCTCTTATCATGAAGGCTATTTTGGAGGCGATAATAAAAACTTTAACAATCTTAAAACATCGATGGGATTTTTTAAAAATTTGGTGGATGGATTAAATAGTGAGGAATATGGAATAAGAGGGTATGAGCGAAATTACTACGATAAAAATATTATTTCAATTCACTTTTACCATAGTTTAATTTTTATATACAAAGGAAACAACAATGAAGGTGCGAGTTCTAACATTGCCTTTTCAAGAGATTAAAAAGAAACCCATTACAGCTTAATTTGAAATAGGAAATGAAAACCAATCCATTTATACAAAAAATAATTAAACTTAATCAGGATTTTCCTGATAGAAATGAATTTCATGCACAAGCCGCTAAAGTATTGCCCGAAATGGGACAAGATAAAAACTTTTGGAACGAGGTGTTTAAACAAAACCTTACAGACAAAGACTATTTGCAGCGAAAATGGACCATGTATGAAATACCATTTCTCTATGTGTATGAATGTGATGATTTTCATATCAAAATACATTTATTCGTTCCGTTAAAAAGCCAGGCACAAAACGTAGCCGCTTCTGCAATTCATCATCATAATAATTATATGCTGACTACCTATGCAGCTTTTGGACCAGGATATGAAACTATATTATTTGAAAAGAATCCGCAGGTTAAGCCGCACACGAAAGAAGTAAACCTGAAGGTCAGGAAACGGTTTCATCAAAAAGATGAGCGGGTTCATTTAATTGACGCATGGGAGCCTCACGTTGTTATTAATCCCTCATCTTTATCTGCTACACTTCACATTTGGAGTCCTGACAAAAAAAGAGCGACAGATGGCTTAAGGAGCAATCCTGTTTTAAAATCGCTAAAGACACCACTTCGGAAAATAATCTATGCCTTAGGTTTAGATAAGAAGGCGGGAATTGCTGCAGAGAAAACTTATCAGTTCTATCCAAGAAACAATAGGTTTTATGGAATTCTGGAAGATGAGTTTTTTGCAGCAACACGAGCTCAGTCTGGTCCTGAAGTCAATGATTATTCAGTTCAAACGTTATTTGCATTCATACAGCGCATGGGTTTTCAGGATACGGAGTTTCTAAAACAATTAAAGCACTCAGTTGACACTCCGAACTATTTTCACAAATGGATTGATAAAATTCTTAGTGGTGAACAAATAAAAGATACTTACGCGAAGGAAAGTATTAGTATCCCAGGAGGAATAATGACCATTGAAGATATTATGGAAACCAACAGATTGGCAAACAATTTACAATGAATATTCACATTCTAATCGGTACCCGTCCTAATTTTATAAAAGTTACACAATTCAAAACTTTAGCTGAAAAGTACTATCCGCATTTTAAAATTTCAATTATTCATACCGGGCAACACTATGATGAGAAAATGGCGGATATTTTTTTTCGCCAATTTAACTTAGAGCCTGATTATTATTTGAATATTGCCCCGGCTTCGGCAAATAAACAGGTTGCAGAAATCATGGTTAAGTTGGAGGATTTGAATAAACGTATCGGACAACCAGACATTTTGCTGGTTCCCGGAGATGTTAATTCTACATTAGCGGGCGCTTTGTTTGCCAACAAGTCCAATATTAAACTTGGACACATCGAAGCAGGTTTGCGGAGTTTTGACCGAACAATGCCTGAGGAATTGAATCGCCTGATAGTAGATGAATTGAGCGATTTCTTTTTTGTAACTGAACCCAGTGGATTGGAACATCTCCAAAATGAAGGTAAAGAAAAAAAGAATATTTATTATGTAGGCAATACGATGATTGACACGATGGTGCGATTTGAAAAAGAAATTGAATCCTCCTCTATCCTGGAAGATTTAAAAATCAATGATCAAGATTTCGTTTTGATGACAATGCATCGGCCAGCCACGGTAGATGTCAAAGAAGAACTTAAGAAGTTAATTTCCTTAATCGAATATATAACCAAAAAATACAAGGTTGTTTTTCCGATTCATCCACGAACTATAAAAAATACTAAAGAATTTAATTTATACGACCGTATTTCTTCAAATTCTAATTTGATCTGCACAGATCCCTTAGATTATTTTGCATTTCAAAAATTAATTAAAGAGTGCTCATTCATACTAACTGACAGTGGAGGCATTCAGGAAGAATCTACCTTCCGCCAAAAACCTTGTTTAACTCTTCGGCCAAATACCGAACGTCCTATCACGGTTGATGAAGGAACGAATACATTACTTCCATTTGATCTGGACTTAGTGAAAAAGCATATTTGCGAAGTTGAAAATGGCTCTTATAAAAAAGGAGCAATCCCTAAGTTGTGGGATGGAAAATCAACTGAGCGCATTTTAAAGGTATTATCAGAATTATAATTTTGCTGTTCTATATATGAGAAACAAAAAAATAGTTTTTCTTGTTCCCGAGGTTGGTATTAATTATGAGCAAAGCGGAGGAGCTGGAACTCATATAAGAGGTACTATAGAGGGGTTAAAAAAAAGCGGAGTGGATGTCTTGCCTCTCCTCGCGGGTGATATTTTTGGAATCACAAGTGAAAGTAGCCTTAAAGTAAATGCTATAAAAAAAAGTTCTCTACGCGCAAGTCTAAAAAAGATTGTACCTGTGAAAATGAAATTTTTATTCAGGGATTTTAGGAGGATCTATTTTGATTATAAGTTTGAAAAAAAGATTATTGATCAAATAAGGGAATACTCTCCTGATGCGATTTATGAACGATCAGCACTTTTTTCCATTTCCGGAGTTCGGCTGTCTAAGAGCCTGAACATTCCATTGATTCTTGAATCAGATGGATGTATGCCTGAAATAACAAGTATGGATTTTGGTCTGTTTAGCATAAGACTAGCAAATCTGATTGAAGGGTATAAGCTCAGGAAGGCGAATTATATTTCAGCGTATAATGAGTTCTCGAAGCTATTTCTTGCGAAGAAGTTTAATGTACCCTTAAATAAAATAGTTGTTAAACCACTTGGGATTTCTCTTGCAGAAGGTTCATTTACTATGGCTGAGGTTGAACAACTAAAACAAAAATATGATCTACAGCATAAAAAGGTGGTAGGCTTTGTAGGAGCAATTTCAAAATATCATGGCGTTGATTTTTTAGTGGATATGGCAAGGATTCTTTTGGAAAAAAAGATCACTGATATTGCAATTGTAATAGTAGGATGGAGTGGAGAAGCGCAAGAGTTAAAGCTAAAAGCCGAAAAACTGAATTTGAGCAATGTCATCTTTACCGGAAGAGTTGATAAAAAAATAATACCTCTATATTATCAAATGTTTGATGTTGGTGTGATACCTGATTCTGAGCCGACTATTTATCCGGTAAAAGTTCTGGAATACGGAGCATATGGATTATGTCCTGTTGTTCCGGACTATAAAGTTTTTGATGAAATAATGATTAATAAAGTTCATGGATTTTATTTTAAGAAAAAAAACAGTTATTCTTTAGCTGAATTATTAATTGGAATATTTAAATCTACAAGCTATAAAACCGTGGCAAACAACTGGCAGCAAAAAGTTTTGTCGGACTGTACCTGGGAGAAGAGCGTAAGAGGGGTGGTAACAGTGCTTAATGATATTAGAAAATGAATGTACTTCATATAAATCAAAGTTATGAGATAAAAGGTGGCGCAGAAGTATATGTACATCAATTACAAGAACTACTGCCAAAATACGGTGTCTCTTCCTTTTTTGTTGCAGTGTCTGATTCTATCACTAAAAAGCTGTTTGATGTCAATGGTAAGAATGTTTCATTAATTAAGAAATCAAAATATGAGGTTGAAGAATTTTTAAGTTCATATATTGAGGACAATAAGATTGATTTGATACACATACACAGTATTTCAAATATTGATCTCGTAAAGTTTTGCTTGCATAAAAAACCTGTGATCCGGTCGATGCATGAACCAAGAATGTTTTGTCCCGGTCGCCAAAAGTTTTTTCTTAAGTCCGAAACAATATGCAACATACCGTTCGGTTTACATTGTTGTATGCATGCTTATACTCAAAAATGCCAGGATTCGAGAATCCCATCTGAGGTTATTGCCAGTTACGAAAATGTAAGTTTTGAGATTAATTATGCTGCAAAAAAGTACAAGTGCATTCTGGCAATGAGTGATTATATAAAAAAAGAAGCATTATTGGCGGGTATTCCGGGACAAAACATTATAGTAATTCCATTTTTCACCCCCATTATGGGAGGACCTAATGAGGAATTATATCAGAAAAAAACAGAAAAGCATATTGTTTTTGTTGGGCGCCTGCATGCATCTAAGGGAGTACATACATTAATCAAGTCTTTAAGCGATATTCTCAAGAAGGAAAAAGGAGTTTTTTTAGACATTATAGGGGATGGTTTATTTAAAAAGGAGCTCTTAAAAATAATTTCATCTCAGAATATTCCTTCAGAGAAAGTTATTTTTCATGGGTGGTTAAAGCATAATGATACTATTCGAAAAATTAAGGACTCTTATCTTGTAGTGTTCCCTTCCATTTATCCCGAGGCTTTCGGCCTAGTTGGGATAGAAGCAATGATGCATTCTAAGCCTGTTGTTGCCTTTGATGCGGGAGGTGTTTCTAGCTGGCTGAAGGATCAGGTCACTGGTTTTTTGGTAGATATAAAAGATGAAATAAAGTTTGCTGAGAAAGTTAGTTCTTTGCTTAATAATGAAGAACTTTACATGACTCTATCCTTGAATGCCAGGAAATTGGCCTTGGAAAATTTCGTTCCAAAATTTCACCTTGAAACATTGGTAAAATTGTATAAAGGTGAACTCCCTAATTAGAACAATCAGAAATGGTGGATAGAAAAAAAACAGAGCATAAATGGTCCAAAAAATAGAAGTACTTGATAGTTTAAGAGCGTTTGCTGCGCTTTCAGTTTGATTTTTTCATTTTATTTGCATTACTGGTTATTTTCGCACAGAATGGCTGTTAAATTTTTTTAACACTGAATTCGGAGTACAGTTATTTTTTGTGATGATAGTTTTAATCTCAGGTCTTATTGCTACACTAATATCATCCTATATTATGTACTTGTTTGTGGAAAAGCCATCAAAAAAATTATCTTCTTCTATAAAATATTCAAACCTGAATATTAATTCGTCCCATTTGACTTAATTAAGGAATAACGGGACTTTAGTTTTATAAATCTCAATTCTAAAAAATAATAGGAGGCAGCTGAAATTAATATCGTACTTATTATTACAGTTGTATATACAAAAATATTTTCAACTAATTCTGAATCAGAACGGAAGTGTTTTAGGTAAAGGTTGAGGCAGAATGGAATGATCATAAAATGGTACATGTATAGACCATATGAAATCTTTCCTAGATAATTAAATGCCTTATTGTCAAAAAAGGTAGACGCAGAATTTTTAGCAGTAAAAAGTATAATCTGAAGAAATAAGATTGAATAAACTAAATGAATCCCATCCTGAAGAAACATAGGCGTAAAATAAATAAGGGCTATTGAAAAGATTAAACTTAAAATTAGAACAAAAGGATTGTAAACTAATTTTAGAATCCTGTGGTTGGTGTATAAAAAATAAGCACCAATTCCGCCAATAGACATGCATTCAAATTTAGACATTGCCACAAATAATTTTACTGGTTTATACCAAAAGGCATTTTCATAAAAATATCCGAGTAACAGAATGGTTACTTTAATTAAAATCAAAACGATAGTAATCGCTATGAGTGTTCTGAGGACGTATTTACTTTTCGCAATAATAATCGGCCAAAAAACATAAAATTGTTCTTCGACACCTATAGACCAGACTTGTCCAATATTTGGTACCGCCGAATAAAAGGAGAATGCAATATTTGGTAATATAAGAACGTAAAGGATTAAGTTGGAATAGAAATTATTTTCAAAACTATTTGTCAGGTAGCCGACGCTGAAAAATTCAAAGTGTGGTAAAATAAAAAAACCTAATATTAAAATTAAATAATATAGGGGCCATATTCGTAATATTCGCCTGATATAAAATTGCTTAATGGAAATTTTGCAGGTTTTTTCTTTTTCTGCTAACAACAAGTAAGTAATTAAAAAACCACTGAGTACAAAGAAAAAATAGACCCCTAAGCCACCTAAATTAAAAAAAAGTGGATTGTTCCAATGACTTTTTAGCTTAAAACTGCCCTTAAGTAATTCAATATGAGTTATTATTACAGCGAGCGCGGCGAAAAACCGAAGGCCATTTAATCCGCTAAAATAAATATTTTTCGAATTTTCTATTTCTTAAAGTATATTTTTGTAAAAGTACCCTTTTTTTTTATTTATTGTTTATTTTCATAATCTGATATGACTGAGTATATTCCCTATATAGAAAGAAGCAGAAAAAATTTTTGGATCGTATTAGGCATTTACTTTTCGATATTTGTTTACACTTATATTTTATTTAAATCCCCCTTCGAGTGCTACTTAGGCTATTTGATTATGATTCTCTTGCTTCCTGGATTTATTTATAAGTTTGGATGGAATAAAAATTTAGTATACATTTTCCTATTATTGTTAATTGTTGGGATCATTCAGATTATTGCCGACAATAATAATACTGGAAATTTTCTGAAAGTATATTTAAGCTTAGTGCTCACTTATTTTTTTTATTATTATGTTATTTGTGAATTGGAGTTCAATGTGGAACAAATGTTTAAGTGGTATTTAAAGGGTTGTTATATCGCTGCATTAATTGGGATATTTCAGTTTGCATGCTTTCTGATAGGATTTGAACAAGGATACAATCTATTACATTATGCTAATAAAGGAGGTCGTGCAGTAACTGGGGGCCTTTTCGGTATAAGGATAAATTCAATTTTCATGGAGCCGACCCATTTGGGCTCTGTTCTATCGGCTGCCTTCTTTATAGCAGTTTACAACTTGGTCAGTCGACAGAATTTTTACTATAACCGCTTACAGAACTGGATTATTATTGTTTGTTATCTTTTGGCCTTTTCGGGAATGGGACAGATAGGTGTGTTTCTAACGATTATAATTCTTGCAATTAATTTTGGTTTTGTTCGGTATGTAATTATAGCAGTACCGGTTATGTTACTTTCATTTAATTATTTATACGACCATGTAGACGATTTTAGAGAGCGTTTTGATAGTACTTATGGGTTGTTTGTTAAAGGGGAGAAATTTGAGTTAGGGAAGACACATGGTTCTTCTTTTATTCTATATAATAATTATGTGGTAGCAACCAATAATTTTGAAGGGAATTTTTTATTCGGGACAGGGTTGGGTTCCCATCAAACGGCATTTGAGAAATATTCTATAGGAAAAGACATTGGTACATGGGGGTTTGAACTGAATTCCGCTGATGCTAACTCGATGTTTTTAAGATTAATGTCAGAAACTGGACTGTTTGGTTTGGGAATGTTTTTCATCATAATGATTAAATGTTATGTGAAACGAGATACATATAACGATTCTTATCATTGGTTAATCAGTAACGGGATTTTGATTATGATTTTGATAAATCTTTTCAGACAGGGGAATTATTATCTCTACGGGTTTCCTTTTTTCTTAATGTTATATTATTATAACGCAGTAGCTCATAAAGAATTTTTGATTGAACAGAAGGAGAGACAAAAAAGCGAGCAACATATACTTTCAGTATAATTCACAGTTCCGCATTTAATGATGTTATCGACCGATCAAATAGTGAGAAATGGAAATGAAGAAATTATCTTTTTTGGTCACACTTTAGATAGGAGATTGGCACACGGAAATTAAAAAAGGCTTATGCAAAAAAAGGATTTACAATAAGTAAATCCTTTTTTAATATTAAATTTTTACGATTAATAAATTATTTTTCTTGTAATTTGCTCATCGCCAGATTGAATAAGCAGTAAATACATGCCGTTTTCTTTTTGAAGGGGTAACGCAATACGATCATCTGTAACGTTTGTGCTTATCGTTTCAATTACTTTCTGACCAGCTAAATTGTAGATAGAGATATTAACAGGAGTAGGAGTGCTCATGCCGAATTTCACAACAACATTTGAAGGAGTATTGTAAACTGAAGTGCCCTCGTTTAGCATGTTTACATTTGCTACTGATGAGGCCTCCAACTTTTTAGAATTAGAAAAATGTACAATGAATTCATAATCCTTACCTATTTGATCTGCGTCAAATTCATATTCTTGATTTTTTAATAAATCCACTTTTTTTCCAGTAGTTAGATCTTCTAACCAAACTGAATTATATAGATTCAGACTCGCAAGACCTTTAACAGAAATAAAATGAGTGCCGTAAACTCCAGATTTAACGGTCATATGTACATCTTTTTCTTCTCCGTTATTGAACAATTTATTGCGAAGAAGTTCAAATTGATCCATACTCGTTGTATAGATATTATCTGCTTCTTCAGATGGAGAAGGAAGAAAAGCCAAATCAATACCATTTTCGAAATTATCAGTGGCATCATCTGTAAAGCTGATAAAGGTCCGTCCTCCTATTCCATTTATATTATTATAAACACTAAAAATAATAGCGTTTTCCGGATCGGCCGATTTTAAAAGATTAGGATTACCATTAACATTTTTACAGGCTTCTGTAAAAACAATATTACCCCCGGCAAATGCACAGCAAAAAAATCCTTGATTTGGAGAAATGATACCTCCATTAGGATCGTAAGAATATGTCTCATCTTCAAGTAAAATTAAAAATGTCGAATATAAATTCCCTGAAGCTGCAACTACTGCGCTATAGGTAATTGGACAGGCATATGGATTACCAACTAAATTGTATCCATTACTAGCACCTCCGGAAGTAACCGGGAAATTAACTGTGCCAAAATTAGGTGTGCCTTGGCTGTTATAAACCAAAGGAGAAGTCATTCCGAACATATTATCCGACATCCAGACCTGAAATCCTTTTCCAGGAGTTAAAGGGGTTGTTGTAGAAGTGACAGCAACAGTCGCACCTGTAACAGAATTATAAGTTCTTACTGATCGGAAAGGGCCCGTTGCAGGTGGTGCACTTGTTGCATTACCATCATTACCACCAACGCCGCTCATATAAAAACGAGGATCGTTATCCCAATCCGCTAATGTGCTGTTACTTGTTGGGCTCGATAACCATTGCCATCCTGCCTGCGCAGGACCATTGACGTAACTTTCTAACACCCATCCAGTTCCAAATAAAGATCCACTTACTGTACCTATACGAGCGTAGGTGTTTGGTCCTGATGCAGGAATTGTAATAATACCGGAACCGGAAGTTCCGAAACTTCCTGAATTTACAAGCAACTTATAAAAGACAGCCACATTAGAAAGAACAGAAACTCCCGCAGCGTTTGCTGTTGTTAAATCATTAAAACTAGTTCCCTGTGTTCCTGAAATTGTTTGTGCGCTTGAGCCAGTAAAACTTACCAAGCCTGACCTGCAATTTATGCCACTGTTATTTACTAAATTACCTTTAATGTCAATGTTAAAGTTACTTGTTGAAACATCAAGCAGGCCGCTGGTTAAAGTTAAATTTTGGGTTACAGAAATATCTTTTGCTAAAGCAGTTGTCCCTGTACCGGCAACCACCATATTATTAAAAACTTCATTGACTCCGGTAATTCTACTAATGGTTTGTGATGAGGAAGTGTTAAAGGTCACAGTTGACTGGTTAAGTACATTTGAACTCGATTGATTTAACCAATTTCCCCCCACTGTCAAATTAAAATTATTCATATTAAAAGCGTGCCCTGTCGAGGAGCCAATTGTAAAATTATTAAGGATAGTTATATTTCCCTGTGCAGTTCTTGTAGTTGAAGAAGCGCCAAGTAAAATCAAATTATAATAGGTAGAACTTTTGATTTGAGTACTTAAATTACCGAAGTAAGTGAAAGTATTACCAATGCCGGATGCATCTAAAGATCCTACAGAACTAAAATTTGAACTAAGAGTAAGAGTTGAGGCCGCACCATTAATCCATTTTCCGGTAGAGTTCATTGAAATACCCTTCAGATTAGCAGAGCCCAAATTAGTTACTGTTGCAGAATTAATAGTTACTATATTGCTAGCTGAGATTGTTGTTCCAGCACTAATAGTTAAATTTTTATAAATCCACCAATTAGTAACGCCACTGAACACTACCGACGAGGAAAACGTACAAGGGGCTTGTATATACAATACCAAACCAGATACGTTACCACTATTAGTAAAATCACCATATAAGTTAAGTTTTTTTCCGTTTCCGCTTAATGTTCCGTTATTTAATAATGTCTTGGCAGCATGAGCTGTAGCAAATAAATTTATGGTATGTCCGCTGTTTACCGTAACATTATCGTCGAAATCAGGAATACCATCGGAATCCACCCCTGTAATAGCCCAAGTAGCAGGAGCGCTCCAAGTACCGGAAGCAATACTTGAGAAAGTTGCGGCGGAAATATTATTTAAACCTAATAAGGCAAAAAATAAAAGAGTAGATAGTTTATTCATGTAGTCAAAATTTTAATCAAAGTTAGAAAAATAAGTGGAATTTCCTAGCTGAACTACCCAATAAATATGCCAATTGTGGATATTTATAAGTCTCCAAAAAAAAATTAACAATTCAGCTAAAAAACTAAAATATTTAGGGCGTTTATGCCTGAGCGGTTGGGCCGCCAAAATTTAAAGGCAGCGCATTCATTTCACTGTCCTTTATCTTCCCGTGCATTTGTTCAAAGCGTTGAACATTATCTGCTAAAGCTTTCATTAAACGCTTGGCATGTTGTGGGGTTAATACAATACGAGATTTCACTTTTGCTTTAGGCACACCCGGCATCACTTTAATAAAATCTACTACAAACTCTGTAGGAGAATGTGTAATAATGGCTAAATTGGAATATATACCTTCTGCTATTTCTTCAGAAAGTTCAATGTTCAGTTGGTTTTCAGGATTTTGATTTTCCATTTATATTTTTTACTAAAGATAATTGTTTTTTATATAGGGTTGAAAAAAAATGGAACGCAGATAACACAAATAATTATGATTTAATATGATTTTAATTTTCAGTAAAAGATCATTTTTTATCATAACAATCAGTGTCATCAGCGTTCTATCAAAATTATTAAAACTAATTAATCATCTCAACACTACGTTTCACAAACTTAGTCAATTCTTCCCCTTTTAATAATCCTTGAGATAATAATGCAAGGTCTGCGGCCTGTTTTGCTAACTGGCTTTGCTTTTCAGCATCTTTTTCTACTAATATTTTACTGATTAACGGATGGTTTGCATTAACTACTAAATTATACATATCAGGCATTGAACCATAAAAATTCATGCCACCTCCGCCACCCATGGCTTGCATATCTTTCATGCGGCGCATAAATTCAGGACGTGTAATCAGCATTGGAGAATCCGTTTCGCTTAAACTTTCAAATGTTACTGTGTATTTTTCTTTTGCAACTACTCCTTCCACAATTGGCTTCAACGTTTTTTGCTCATCTTCACTCAATTTACTAACCTGACCGTCATCTTTTTTGATCAGTTTTTCAACTGTATCAGCATCGACACGTACAAACTGTGTATTCGTTAATTTACTTTCTAAATGATTGATTAAATGCGAATCTAATGGAGAATCCATTAACAATACATCGTAACCACGAGATTTAGCGGCATCAATATAGGTGTGTTGTTCATCCATGTTAGTGGCATACAAAAAAGTTATTTTACCATCTTTATCTGTTTGATTAGCTTTAACATGCGCTTCATATTCTTCAAGAGTAAACGCTTTCGCTTCTGTATTTTTCACTAAAGCAAACTTTGCTGCTTTTTCGTAGAATTTCTCATCGCTGATCATTCCGTATTGCACAAAAATTTTCACATCATCCCATTTGCCTTCAAAATCAGGGCGTTCTTTTTTAAATATCTCTTCTAACTTATCGGCTACTTTTTTAGTAATGTGCGAAGAAATTTTCTTCACGTTATGATCTGCCTGTAAATAACTACGGCTCACATTTAATGGAATATCCGGACTATCAATCACACCACGTAACATGGTTAAAAAGTCAGGCACAATGTTTTCTACATTATCCGTTACAAATACCTGGTTACTGTATAATTGAATACGGTCTTTTGGTGCTTCAAACTTGTTTGATAATTTCGGGAAATATAAAATACCTGTTAAATTAAAAGGGTAATCGACATTTAAATGAATGTGAAATAGAGGTTCTTCAAATTGCATTGGGTATAATTCCCTGTAAAAAGCTTTGTAGTCTTCATCTTTCAAATCTGCCGGTTTTTTTACCCATGCAGGAACAGGATTGTTGATAATGTTTTCTACTTCAATTTCAGTTTCTTTTTCGTGTCCTTTTTCATCTTTTTCGCCACTTGGAATCCAATCTTTTTTGGTTCCGAAAACAATTTCGACAGGTAAAAATTTACAGTATTTTTTTAGCAAGCCCTCAATTTTAGAATTCTCTAAAAACTCTAAACTATCTTCGGCAACATGCAACACGATTTCTGTTCCACGATCTGTTTTTACATTCGTTTCTTCAATTTGGTATTCCGGACTTCCGTCGCATTCCCAACGAACCGCTTTACTTCCTTCTTTATAGGACAATGAAAAGATTTCGACCTTTTGAGCTACCATAAAAGCGGAGTAAAATCCTAAACCAAAATGTCCGATCACGACGTTCTTATCAACTTTATCTTTGTATTTGGTCACAAATTCTTCAGCCCCGCTGAAAGCGATCTGCGTAATATATTTTTCGATCTCTTCCGCTGTCATTCCAATACCTTTATCTTTAATGGTAATGGTTTTAGCGTCCTTATCAACTTTTACTTCAATTTTAAGATCTCCTAATTCTCCTTTGGCTTCTCCCATAGAAGTCAAGGCCTTTAGCTTTTGAGTGGCATCCGTGGCGTTACTTACTAATTCACGTAAAAAGATTTCATTATCACTGTAAAGAAACTTTTTAATAATGGGGAAAATGTTTTCTGTTTGAACGTTAATTTTTCCGGTGCTCATGATATATAGTTTAGGTTATAGATTTTTTTTCGCTTCTGTTAGTCAAAGGTTATACCAATGCAATTAAAAATGACAAATTGACAAGTGCTTATTCGAAAATCAGATTGTTTTCCATTAGATTCCATAAAGTTGTCATACGAGTGTCATATACTGTATCTATGCTTTATCTATGCTTTATCTATACAGTAACATATACACTAACCCGAAAACATGTCAGGTAGTTTTTAATAATCTTGAAATGGAATACTCAATATTTCATGAAAAACATATAAAACAAAAAACCCTTAACTATTTCTAATTAAGGGTTTTTCTCTTTTTCCGTTGTCCGACTAGGGCTCGAACCTAGACTCTACTGAACCAAAATCAGTCGTGTTGCCAGTTACACCATCGGACAATCTGAACTTAATTAAAAGTTCGGGGCACAAAAATAGTAAAATATCTGCATTTACAAAAAATTCATAAAAAAAAAGATACATTCTGTTTAACTGCCATTTTTAGTTAATTTCGCATCTTATCTGTTTTAAAATACAACTATGCAGTTTAAAAAATTAAACAACATCATCGGCTGGATCGTTTTCGCCATTGCAACTTTCACTTATGTTTCTACAATTGAACCAACGGCAAGTTTTTGGGACTGCGGAGAGTACATCGCCTGTGCATATAAATTAGAAGTTGGTCACCCTCCGGGAGCACCGTTTTTTATGATTGTGGGACGGATGTTTACTTTATTAGCAGGTGGAGATCCGGCAATGGCTGGTAAAATGATCAATATCATGTCTGCTTTATGCAGTTCTTTTACGATACTATTTTTATTCTGGACCATTACCCGTATTGGAATTAAAGCGATTGTAAAAAAAGGGGAAGAATTTACTTCAGGTAAACAATGGGCTGTTATTGGCGCGGGAATTGTTGGAGGGCTTGCCTATACTTTCTCTGATTCTTTTTGGTTTTCGGCAGTTGAGGGAGAGGTGTATGCTATGTCTTCTTTCTTTACAGCCCTTGTATTCTGGGCTATTTTGAAGTGGGAAGAAGAAGACACTACTAACCCGGTGAGCGCCATGCGTTGGTTGGTAGTTATTGCCTATTTAATGGGATTATCCATTGGCGTCCATTTATTGAATTTATTATGTATTCCTGCTATTTGTTTTATTTATTACTTCAAAAAGTACCCTTTTACCTGGAAATCCTTTTTTGTTACCGGTATTATCTCTTTAATTTTATTGGGAGGTATTCAAAATATTATGATCCCGAAAATTGTAAAGTTTGCGGCTGATTATGAGATTTTCTTCGTTAATAAATTAGGAATGGGCTTTAATATTGGTTCTGCTTTCTATTTTGTTATCCTCTTCTTTGCTTTAGCGGCATTGATATTATATACGGTTAAGAAAAAAGAGTCGTATTATAAATTAGGATTTTATACCGCTATTTTATTTGCAGCCATTGCAGTTATTTCAGCTAATACAGGAAGCGGTATGTTTACCAGATTGCTTGTTTTAGGAGGATTATTGTATGGAATTCATTATTTAAAGTCAAAGAATATCAATACTCTAAATGTGATTCTGGTGAGTTTTACAACTTTGATTATTGGTTATTCTTCTTTCTTCATTTTAATTATCCGTTCACAGGCTAATACTCCAATGGATGAAAATGATCCGGAAAACGCCATTACCATGTTATCATATTTGAATCGTGAGCAATATGGAGATTGGCCATTAACTTATGGACAATATTATAACGCCCCAACTGATAATGCTAATTTTAAAGATGGAGAGCCTGTTTTTGCGAAGGACGAGGCTTCCAAAAAATATAAAATTGTAGATGATCGTAAAAAATCGATCCCTGCTTATCAAAAAGAATTTTGTACTCCTTTTCCCCGTATGTGGAGCCAACAGGGCAATCATGAAGCTGCGTACCGCTATTGGGGTGATGTTCAAAATCATCACAAAACTAAAGCAGTTATGAATGAGCAAACCGGACAAATGGAAGAGGTTCAGATTCCTAATTTTGCTGCAAACATGACGTATTTCATCAGCTACCAGTTAAAATACATGTATCTGCGTTATTTTGCCTGGAATTTCATTGGCCGTCAGAATGATATTCAGGGCTTAAACGGAAATCCATTGGAAGGAAACTGGAAAACCGGTATTAAAGGCCTGGATGATGCTATATTGGATTCAGATACGGCTTTTGTGCCTCATGCTGCTTCTAATAATATGGCGAGCAACTCATTTTATGCTTTACCGTTTATTTTGGGATTATTAGGTTTCGTATTTCACGTAAAGAACAATAAAAGTGATACCTGGGTTGTTGCTTTATTGTTTTTATTGAACGGATTAGCAGTTGTGTTTTATTTAAATCAATATCCTTACCAGCCACGTGAGCGTGATTATGCGTACGTCGCCTCGTTTTATGCATTTGCCATATTCATTGGCCTCGGTGTTTTATTTATTTTCGATTTCTTAAGTAAAAAAACAAATGCCAAAACTGCTTCTGTAGTTGCAACAGTCGTTGGGTTAATCATACCTACATTAATGGTTTCTGAAGGGTGGGATGATCATAATCGTTCCAAAAGAACGATGAGTCGCGATTTCGCGGTAAATTATCTGAATACATGCGCGCCAAATGCAATCTTGTTTACAAACGGTGATAATGATACCTTCCCACTTTGGTATGCCCAGGAAGTTGAGGGTGTAAGAACAGATGTGCGTGTGGTGAATTTAAGTTTATTACAAACCGATTGGTATATTAATCAGATGCGTCGTGCAGCTTATGAATCAGCTCCTGTGCCATTTACTATTCCGCCGGATAAATACGTACAAAGCAAACGTGAAGTAGTCTATATCATGGATAAAGGAACAGGGCCCATGAATTTGAAGAAAGCGATTGATTTTGTTGTATCGGATGACCTGGAAAATAAATTAGATTATGGTAATAAACCGTTGGATTATTTCCCTTCTAAAACTTTTTACGTGCCGGTTGATTCAGCGACAGTAATGCGTGAAAAAGTAATTGGAGTAAAAGATACGGCCCGTTTGGTTAAATCTATTAAATGGAGCATTAATCGTCAGTATTTGACTAAGAATGATTTAATGGTATTGGATCTGATTGCTCATAATAATTGGAAACGTCCTATTTATTTTGCGGTAACAACTGGTGCTGAAGCTTACTTAGGACTGGAGGAATATTTTCAATTAGAGGGATTAGCTTATCGCTTAACTCCCATTAAAAATAATGAAAATGAAATGGCTGTTGGCGGCCGTGTGAACACAGACCTGATGTACGATAATGTGATGAATAAATTTGCATGGGGCGGTTTGGATAAGCCGGGTGTAAGTTTGGATGAAAACTGTACACGTATGGCTTCCAATATGAGAATGCAAATGGCCACTTTAGCAGGTGCATTGATTAGCAAAGGACAAAAGAAAAAAGCAGAGAAGGTCCTTGATCTATGTCTTGAAAAAATGCCTGATGAAAATGTGCGTTATGAGGCGACTTTGTATACGATTATCGCAGGGTACTACCAGATTGGTAATATGAAAAAAGCGACAGAATTATCAGGTAAATTATTTGATATTTATGAAAATGATTTGAAAGTATATAAATCTCAGACTTCTATTCACAGAGCTTCTTTTAACCGCGAAGTTGGCCAGGCTAAAGAAATTATGCGTAGGTTAGTGATGTTGGCAGAACAATTTAAACAAGAGGCTCATTCGAAAGATTTAATGAAACGATTGACAGCTATTGTTCCCATGGAAGAGTTAATGCCGGAAGAGCAACAGCAAGCGCAACCTATGCCTCAGGGAGGTATGTAATTAAAAAAGCGCTTAGAAATAGGCGCTTTTTTTATGAATAAAAAATTGGAAAAATGGATTATCCTGCTTACAGAAAATATAAAAATAATAAGAACTTCTTTAAAGTTATCAATGAGAATGAATTTGAGGAGATCAGTTTTATCGGTACTAAAATAGTAGTTGTAAAACATTTCGCTAAAATTTTGCCGGATAGAAATTTTATATCTGACTTGTTGCATGATATTGGAAATACCTGTGAATTATCAACTCAGGAAGAATATGAATCGTATTTTAAAAAATAAAATCGACCTGTTCGAAGGGCGAGAACAATCAGAAAACTATGAATAAAATTGCCATCATCGGATGCGGTAATATGGGACTCATCTACGCCAATTCTTTTTTACGGTATAAAATTGTGACAAAAGAAAATTTGCTGTTGGTTGAAAAAAATGCGGACCGACAGAACAAATTATCTTCAATGAACATTGGTAAGGTTGTTACCACGGATGATCGATCTATCTCTGAATGTAATATTGTAATACTTGCAGTCAAACCTCAGGATTTCAAAGAATTATCACAGGCCTTAAAAACAGTGATCAATCCAACCTGTGTCGTCTTATCGATCATGGCCGGAACAGAAATCTCTTTTATACAATCATCATTGAATCATCAATTCATTGTGCGTGCCATGCCTAATTTACCTGTAGAAATCAGTTTGGGCATGACTGCATTCAGCGCTTCCTCAGAGTTAAGTCATGATAAGATCATGCTGGTGGAAAATTTATTGTCCACAACGGGAAGAACACTATACCTGAAAGAAGAACATCAGTTAAATGCGGTAACAGCTTTAAGTGGTAGTGGACCTGCTTACTTTTTCTATTTTATGAAGTACTTAGTGGAGGCTGGTGTAAATATGGGACTGGATGAACATATATCTTCGATACTAGCGAAGCAAACAATGCTGGGTTCATTTCATTTGATCAATAACGGGCAAAAAACACTGGATGAGTATATTGCTTCTGTTTCTTCAAAGGGGGGAACAACTGAAGTCGCCCTAAAAACATTTAATGAAAATGACATGGGCCAGATAATTATTAAAGCTCTTCAAAATGCGGAGAGCAGGGCAGAGGAGCTGAGTATAAAATAGTATATTTGAATATGATTAGGTATATACTCTTCTTTATTTTTTTGAGTTCTGCCATGTTTGCACAATTAAGCAAGACAAACACAGGCTGTTCACCAGGAAGTAATTCCAGAATTTTTGATGGAAATAATATTCATACAAAAATATATTCCGGAGGAGATATGCATTTTGATATTTTCGGAACCGGAAATGCTTTGTATGAATTCCCAAAGGGCAGCGGGAAAACTATATGTAACGCTTCACATATATGGATTGGAGGAATCACAACAGGTGGGCAATTAAAATTAGCTGCGCAAACATACAGGCAGCAAGGGCTTGATTTTTGGCCCGGACCATTATCAACTATAGACGCTTCTATATACTCAAATGATTGCGATAAGTATGATTATATATGGAAAGTGAATACTTCAGACGTGGATAGTTTTGTTCATAATTACAATAGTGGAAATGTTCTAAATGGGTCGTATAGTATTCCTTATGATATACTTTCCTGGCCGGTAAAAGATACGGTTTCGCCAAACTATGAAACAAATGCTCCTTTTGTAGATGTAAATCATAATGGCAAATATGATCCTAAAAACGAGGGCGACTATCCTTTAATTAAAGGAGATCAGACATTATTTCAGATTTTTAATGATAATGGGAGTAACCATCAGGCATCTGGATTACCAGCCATGGGCTTGCAGTTTAATCAAACAGTTTATGGTTATAATTGTGATAATGTCATTCAGCTGTATCCCGAATTATTGAATACAACATTTTATCATTATAAAATTTATAACAGGAGCCAATTCAATTACCATAGTTCATATATTGCTTTTTGGGTAGATGGGGACATTGGAACCAGAACGGATGATTATGTTGGTTCTAATCCAAAAAAAGGCTATGGTTTTTTTTACAACGGATATAATATTGATGCAGTTTATGGAAATCAAACACCGGCTTTGGGAGTGCTTTTACTAAAGGGGCCTAAAGCTGAACCTTTTGATGGTATTGATAACGATATTGACTCTGTTATGGATGAGCCGGGAGAGGAATTATTAGTTCCAAGACTTTTATATTTTAATCATGCAACTCCAACTAACACTGCCAATATTAGTATGACAGATCCTGTTAATGGCGTTCAGTTTTATCAATACATGAGTGGTTACTGGAGAGATGGATCGCCTTTTACATGTGGTGGTAAAGCCTATGGAGGAAGCGTTCCGGTTCATAGCGTATTTACAGGGAGCAATTCTGTAACAAATGATTGTTTTGCTTCGTGGACAGAAAAAACCAGTATAAATCCGGTTGGCAATAGATGTTTATTAGTATGCTCAGGCCCCATCGGTATTGCGGCATATGATAGTTTAGAAATAGAATATGCTTTAGTGTCGTCATTTGATAGTAGTGTTTCTAATAACTCTTTTGCCAGCACATTACAGCTACAGAAGGATGTGGATAAGGTCAGAGAATTTTATTATAATGTTAATAAATCAGATTGTTTTTTAGACGTTGGATTTAAGGAAATTAATCTGGAAAATGAAATCAGTTTATTCCCAAACCCTTTTGAAATGAACATAAATATAAAAAGCGAAGTATTTAAGAACTCTAAATCAGTTGTATGTGTGAAAGATATTTTAGGGAGAGAACTGTATAGAAATGAAACTAGTTTTCTTTCGCAATCAATTGATTTGTCTTTTTTGACAAAAGGCGTATACATTTTTACAATTAATGTTGAAGGCCACCTTTTGGTAAAAAAAATAATAAAGAACTGAGAATATAAAATCTTATAAAAGCAGAAAACAGTTCAGAAGGCTCATTATCATTGACTTCTCAGGAAGCGACAAAAAAAGAGACTTATGCATCAGTCTCTTTTTTTATTGCCTCTAGAACCTTATTCTTTAACAAATTTTTTGGTAGTTGTATGATCTTTTGAGCTTAATTTCAAAAAGTAAATGCCTGAACTTAAATGATCAACATTGATTGATGTTTGATTAAATTCTTTATGATCTTCTGATAGTAATATTTTACCCAAGGCATCTGTTATTTCCAGTTTTACAGAAGTAGGTTTTGCACCGCTGCTGACATTTAATGTTCCATTCGTTGGATTTGGAGAAATTGTAATTTGGGTTTGCAGATTTTGTTCTTTAATACCTGTAGTTAAACATTGATTTAAAGTTGAGTTATAAATGAGATGCAAATTTTGAACATCCATATCTAATTTTGCCAATGGATTATTGGTAATGCTGTCAAATGCTGAAATATAGGCATACTCTAATTCATGCACATCTCCTGGCTGAAATATAAATGGACCGGAACCTAACAATAGTCTTTTGTCTGAACCTGTACCGGTTTCCGACCAATTTGATGGACTGCACGGGCTATTTGAATATGTATTTCCCGGGTAAGCAAAATTGATCGAAGTGTTGCCTCCATAACCATTTCCGCCACAGGTGAGATGTGTACCATCTTTCCAGTAACCAGTCATGTATTGATAGTATTGTGTTGCATTAGCAGGATCAGTTGTTTGTATAGGAACGCCCGGTAAAGAATTATTGATGTACATAAAATTGGTCAATCCCATATTTTCAAAGGGTTCATCCGTATTGCCATCACCATTATCATCAACGCTATTAGTAGTGTTTATTGGTCCTTTTAGCTGAACCACTCCAATTGCAGGATTGTTTGCAAACTGATTATTATAGTTGTAAGCATAACCATCCTGAACATCGCAACCAGCGTAATCATTAGGTGAGGTTGGGTTTGTACTCATATCAATATCAGTAAACAGGTTGGTATAAACATTGTGTAATGCAAAAGAACTCCGGTTAATTATTTTATAATTATAAAAAGTTGTATAGTTTAAAAATGGATTGCTGGTTGCTATATCGCAAGGCCCATATGCATAAGCCATTAACCGAATCTCCAGCCCTATTGGTACTGTTCCTGAACCATGGGGTAAATAGCTGTCATTAAAAACAGTAAATATAGCCTGATCTCCTTTTATCAAAGGATAGTCTCCAGCGCTTGGTGTATAAATATTATCTGCATCTACGTCCATAAAAGGAGCCAGAAGTTGGTCATGATTTTGCCAAATATCACCATTACCTGGCCAATTTAAAATACTGTTAGGTATGGTATAGGTTCCATTTTGAACATTACCATTGGCAACATTTATTAAAAAAATATCTATTTCAGATTTATTGATCTTCCAAACCTTATTATATTGAATAACATTTGTTGAATTGGTTGTTGCGGTGGTAACATCCAAAGGACCGGGCCAATAGTCAACGCCTCCTTGATGGTAAGTTTGAGCAGCTAATTTTAGTTGTCCGCCAACATCAAGCCCACCAATCCATAAGGTTCCAAGTCCACCCCAGTTTTTATTACTTACTGCCGGGCATTGGTAGGTTGGCGATGAGTAAGTAGAGTCATAATGTAAATCGCCGCCGCTGTTCACGCGTGCTTTGACCTGGTTAATATCTAAATAGTTGAAAGTTTGTGCATTGGCTAAACCTGCTATTAGGCCGGTAAATAGGAGTAAATTTTTTTTCATGGTAGTGGTTTTAATTGGTTTCCTAATTCAATATTACTACCCGTAAACTCAATAATAATCTCAAAACTAGTAAGTGGTTAGTTTGACTTCATAAGTGGATACTTTTAGATTATAAGTGTTTTATTTTCTCAATCAGAAAAACTATTGCAACTTTCTTAAGGAGTGCGCTCGGTAAAAGAGTTACCTTTAAATATTTCGTAGATTTGCATTATGGAAAATACCGAATCTCATCAACAACCTGTCCGGAAATCAAAATGGAAAAAATGGTTGTCTTTAACTTTATTGACTTTGGTTCTGATTTCGATTATATATGTTGTAATCTGTGGAATGTCATATAGTACAGGAACACGCACCGGAGTTGTCATAAAACTTTCGCGCAAAGGTTATATTTTTAAAACTTATGAAGGCGAACTTAATTTAGGAGGAGTAACGCAAGGCGATGGAACTTTAATGCCTACACGATTATGGAACTTCTCTGTTAAAGGTAGTAATGATTCTATTTATAACGCCATTACAGCAAACCAGGGAAAACAGGTAAGACTGCATTACAAAGAAGTATATAAAACCTTTTTCTGGCAATCTGAAACACCCTATTTAATTGAGAAAGTTGAAGTAGTAAATTAATAAGATTACTTACCTTCAATCCAATTTGTGATTTCCGTGTCCATTGGTTTTATACCCGAACCCAGATATTTCACAACCTCTCCCTTTTCATCTATTAAAAATTTATTAAAGTTCCATTTAACAGTGGCATCTAAAACACCATTTTCTTTTTTAGAGGTTAACCATTGGTAAATCGGACTTTTTGAAATACTTATTTTTTCCATCATTTGAAAAGTAACGCCATAATTTTTAGTGCAAAAAGCTTTAATGTCCGCACTTGTTCCTGGTTCTTGTCCACCGAAATCGTTGCAGGGAAAACCGATGATCACCAGGTTTTTTGATTTATATTTTTGATGCAATGCTTCCAAATCTTTGTATTGAGGCGTGTATCCACATTCAGAAGCGGTATTCACGATTAATACTTTTTTGCCTTTCAGATCTGCAAAATTAAAATCAGCTCCTTCAAGAGTCTGAGCTCTGAATTCGTGCAAACTTTTATGACCTGATGTTGTAAATGCCATTGCAATGACTGCAAGAATTAATGTGCTTATTTTTTTCATGTGTGAATTTATGGGTTTTTAAATGTCATATGGTATAGTCATGTTCATCTGTTTTTTTTGTTCAGGACGTAACATAACTATTTCATGATTGTTCTTAGTTTATAACAAATATAAAGCAATAGTGTTTAACAAATGCTAATTTATTTCCTAAATTTGCGCTGCTTTGCAAACTGATACTCATACTCCACATGAAACTATAGTCTATAGTAAAGCGAAAGCCTTTTTAAAATTAACAAAATTCACTTTGTCTGCTTTGGTTGTTTTTTCGGCCATCATTACATTTTTTACCGTTGCAGAATCTTTCAACTGGAAGCAGGTCATAGCTATTTGTCTGGGAGGTTTTCTGGTTACAGCCGCTGCTAATGGCTTCAACCAGATTATTGAAAAAGATCTGGATAAATTAATGAACAGGACAAAACAACGGCCCATACCAACAGGAAATTTAACAGTGACTCAAGCACTTGTTTTTTGCGCAGTATTTGGAATTACGGGAACTGTTTTGCTGTGGGTTTTCACTAATCCTCTTTGTGGTATTATTGGATTTATATCCATCATTTTATATGCGCTCGTTTATACCCCTCTAAAAAGGGTTACGCCCTTTTCTGTTTTTATAGGTGCTATTCCGGGTGCTTTGCCTACTTTAATTGGTGCTATTGCAGGCACTGAAGGTTTTGGACACATCACGTTTTTTGCGATTTTACTATTTTGCATTCAGTTTTTCTGGCAGTTTCCTCATTTCTGGGCAATAGCATGGGTAAGTCACGACGATTACCAAAGGGCTGGTTTTTTCATGCTCCCGTCTAAAGGTGGAAGAGACAAGAGTTCCCGTTCGCAGATCCTTGTTTATACCCTGTCATTATTTCCAATAGCGCTTACACCGTTTGTATTTAATTATACAGGATGGATGTCGGCCACGATAGTTAGTTGTATGGGTTTGGTATTTATTATTCAGGCCTATAATTTATACAGATCAAGTACAATTGAAGATGCGCGAAAATTAATGTTCGGCTCATTTATATATTTGCCGGTTGTGCAGGTGGCACTCATGATTGGCAGTAAATTTTTAATATAATACTCATATTTCGATAATCTTAATAGTCATGGAAGAAAAATTTAAACCAAGTCCAACCTACAAAACTGAATTGAAAGCGGCACAACAGAAGGCCTCCAAACCATTATTATGGGTGGGAATTCTGAGTATCGTTATGTTATTTGCGGGCTTAACAAGTGCTTATGTTGTTAGAGCTGATAATGGAAACTGGTTGTTGTTTAACCTGCCAAATGCCTTTTATTTAAGCACGGCTGTTATTATTACCAGTAGTATTACTCTGTTTTTTGCTTTACAAATGGCAAAAAAGAATAACAAACAAGGAACAATTTTCGGATTATTGGCGACTTTTATTTTGGGACTTTTGTTTGCTTACTTGCAATATTCAGGTTGGGGCGAATTATATAGCAAAAATATTGTGTTTGCCGGTAAAACAGCCAATGCGTCTGGCTCGTTTTTGTATTTAATCACTTTTTTACACTTGTTACATTTATTTGCAGGGTTAATTTCGCTTTTAGTGACCTTAAAAAACAGTATTAAAGGAAAATATAATGGTGGAAATACTCTGGGATTAGAGCTTTGTTCAATTTATTGGCATTTTCTTGATATTTTATGGGTCTATTTGTTTTTATTTTTGTATTATATTCGTTAAACTTGCACCATAATTTATAAAAATCGTTAAAACGTAAATTTTATTATGTCTCACAGTACAGAAATCGATTCAAAACACGCCTGGGATGGTGGCCAGTCACCATTTCGCGTAAGCTACGGAAAAATGATGATGTGGTTTTTCCTGGTATCGGATGCTTTAACCTTTGGTGGTTTATTGGTGTCTTATGGCTTTATCCGTCATAAATATGTAGATGTTTGGCCAAAAGCTGAAAATGTGTTTACGCATTTCCCATTTGTTGAGCAGCATTTGCCTTTAGCGTATGTGGGTTTAATGACTTTCATTCTGATTATGTCGTCCGTTACTATGGTGCTAGCTGTAGAAGCAGGACATAGAAATGATAAAAAGAAAGTAATTGTTTGGATGTTCTGGACTATCGTAGGTGGTGCTACTTTTGTAGGATCTCAGGCATGGGAGTGGTTTCACTTTATTGTTGGAACTGAAACAGGTGCATTAAGACATGTATGGAGCCAGGAATTAGGCACGTACGTAGAACAAACAGTTTATGGAGCAAATATGGTAGTTAATGAATATGGAGTTCCTCAATTCGCAAACTATTTCTTCTTTATTACAGGGTTTCACGGTTTTCACGTATTTTCAGGAGTAGTGATCAACTTCGTAATTTTCTTAAATGTTTTGAAAGGAACTTACGAAAGACGCGGCCATTATGAAATGGTAGAAAAAGTTGGTTTGTACTGGCACTTTGTAGATTTAGTGTGGGTATTTGTATTTACCTTCTTCTATTTATTGTAATCACTAATTCATAACTCAATAATTAACAAACTCAAACTAAATTATTATGTCAGAATTTCACGACGATTATCCATCATACGAACACATGGCTCACCATAGTGAGGAAGAAGGAAAGAAAACCAGAAAAACTTTATGGAGAGTATTTTGGTACATGTTAGCCATCACTATTTTTGAACTGATCATTGGTTCAATGGCTCCCAGCCAAGGCTGGAGCGGCACCCTAGGCATTAAAGTACTTTTTATTGGTTTAACTATTGTGAAAGCAGGATTCATTGTTATGGCCTTTATGCACTTAGGACATGAAGTAACATTTATGAAGTATACTATTTTAGCGCCTTATATTCTTTTTATTTCATTTGCTATTTTTATCATATTAGATGAAGGTATTTATAGTGGTGATCCTCAAAACAGAACTACAGTTGATCCTATCTTAATTAAACAACAACTTGATTTAAAAGCTGGTCATGGTCACCATGAAGCTGCTCCTGCAGGAGCTACAGATGCTGGCCATTCGGAAGAAAAACACGAGGAAGCACATCACTAGAATATTAATTTAATTTAAAGCCCATTTGCTCTCAGCAGATGGGCTTTTTTATTGTTTAAATAAATACCCAATGTTGGGTACGTTTGGTTTAAATTTTTTATGTTAATTTCGGTCAATTAACTTTTAAAAAATAAACTATGAAAAAAATCTACTTATCGATTATTGCAGGTGCTTTTGTAATGACGGCCAATGCGCAACTAAGCTTAACCCAGGCTTTTAATGAACCAGTGATTAGTGACGTTCAAGCAGTTCGAAATTATGATTCGGTGGGTGTTATTCCAAAAAACACCGGGGCTGATCAAATGTGGGATTTTTCAGCAGTAACTTCTAACACGGTAATGGAAACAACCTCATTTACTTCTACTACTTCTGCAGGGCCTAATGCGGGCATTTATACAGGGGCTACCTTAGCGGATTTTGACGGAGGAAGTTTTCATACTTATTATAAGTCTACAACAAACCAATTAGAAAATTTGGGTTTTGAAGATGCTAATATCATTTTAAATTTTACTAATACCGCTATTACTTCAGTATGGCCAATAACTTTTGGGTCAAATTTTTCCGACGTCGCAGCAGGTACGTGTACTGCAATAGTTTTGGCTAACGCAACAGGAACGGTAAATGGCTTATATAATGTTACAGGAACTGGAACAGGAACATTAATGCTTCCAGGAGGCGCTGTTTTTAACAATGTTTTACAAACCGTTTCTACCCCTTCTCTTAATATATTTTGTCCATCAACTATGATTGGCCCATTTACACTTAATAGCGTTGGTAGGGTATATGATTACTATGTTTCTTCTCAAAAATTTCCAATTTTATCAGTAGTGTATGAAAAGGTTACTGGCAATTTTCCAAGCACTAAGGGAATCATTCAGATAAATTCAAGCGTAGTTACAGGTATTAATGACGCTAATTTTGATGCCTCTTTCAGTATTTTTCCTAATCCGGCGAAAAATAATTTCAATATAAAACTGAATAATGCTACTAATGATAAGTGCAGTGTAGCAATAGTGAATTCTATTGGCCAGACCACTAAAACTATTGATTTAGGCAATGACACAAACATTTTAACAACGATTTCGATTTCTGATTTAAATTCAGGAGTTTACATGGTAAAAACTACTTTAGGTGATAAAGTATCTGTAAGGAAGTTAATTGTTAATTAAAAAGTTCTCTAATAAATGAAAAATCACCTGAGGAAACCAGGTGATTTTTTTTTGACAAAATTTTATGGCTATTTTTATATAAACTCAACTATAGGAAGATATGAAGGTGTTGCTTTTGAAATGTTTTATAGGAATAACCGCATTTTCTTTGCACGGACAGGTAATACTTACAAAAGCCTTTAATTGTCCTGTGCTTGGCGATGTTAATCCAAAACAATTGTATGATTCTAATGGAGTAGTTCCAAAATCAGCTGGAGTAAATCAGCTATGGGACTGTTCTGGATTTACACTTAAAACAAATAGTGAGGTAAGTAACTATATTGCTGCATCTGCAGCACCTAATGGGTCTTCTTATTCCGGAACTTCTTTTGTAGAGTCATTTGGTCAAACATATTTTTATATGAAATCATCTGCCACTAAGTATGAAATTGTAGGAATACAAAATCCGAACTTTAAATTAAATTTCAGCAGTAATAATGCCACTGAATTTGTTTGGCCCGTTACAATGGGATATTCAGGCAGTGACTCTTTTTCAGGAACAGCTAATGCTAATAATTTAAATGGTAGTGTTTCGGGAAACATTACAACACTTGCCAATGGATCCGGAACATTGATGCTTCCAAATGGAAATGTAGTAACAGATGTTTTATTAGTTAAAATAACTCTTTCTGCGACTGCCAGTTTTGGATTTGGCTTAGTAAAAGCCTACCTCACAGCGGTTGATTATACCTATTATGATGCCGCGAACAAATTTCCGGTGTTGACTCTTTCTTATATAAAAGCGACCGGCGCCTATTCAGCAAACTCGGCCTCTATTAAAATTAATTCTTCACTAGTTGGTATCAATGAATTGAATGATTCCAATTCATTTTATTTATTTCCCAACCCGGCAAAAGAGGAACTGAGAATAGAACTAACAAATTCAAATCTTGAACACTGTAAAGTTGAAATAATTAATGTGCTTGGAAAAGTTTTGTATTTAGAAGAACTTGGAAATGCATTTGAAATTTCGGGTGTAATTTCCTTTTCTAATTTTCCTTCAGGCATTTATAATGTAAGAGTCACAAAAGGGGATAAAGAGTCTTCAAAAAAAATAATCAAAGAATAGAAAATAAGATTATTTGCTAATAGAGCATTTCTCCAATAAAGATAAAATTAATAAGCCCTTTCGTGTTTGCCTTCCATATAATTTACAAACGCTTTATTTGAAACTTTATTTCCACCAGGCGTTGGATAATTTCCTGTGAAATACCAATCGCCTAAATTATCGGGACATGATTGGTGCAAGCCTTCTATTGTTTGATAGATGATTTGAAGATCAGCTTTGAGGTTTTTAGGACGAACCAGGTCGGCAATTTTTTGTGAAATTTCTTCATTGGTAAAAGTTCTGTAAACTTCCTGAACAATATTGATCTGGTCTTCTTTTGGTTTCAATAATTCGGCCTTTGCTTTTTCATACAAATTATTCAAAATAGAATCTTTTCCGGTTTCTTTAATGAGCGCAATGGCCGCGTTAAACGCAACAAACTTACTGAGTATGGCCATATCAATGCCATAACAATCAGGGTAACGAATTTGCGGCGCAGAAGAGATGATGATAATTTTTTTCGGATGTAAGCGGTCCAAAATTCTCAGTATGCTTTGTTTTAAAGTTGTTCCACGAACAATACTATCATCCAAAACAACAAGCGTATCTGTATGTTGTTTTACAGTTCCGTAGGTAATATCGTATATTAAGTTTACCAGGTTGTCCCGGTTTTCATCATCGGTAATAAACGTGCGTTGCTTGGCATCTTTTAAAACAACTTTGTGAATCCGTGGATGTTTTGAAAGAATATTACTTAGGGTAGGTTCCGATACGTTCGCTCCTAATTTTAAAATTTCAGTTGCTTTTATTTTATTAATATGCTCATCAATTCCTTCCACTAAACCACCAAATGCTACTTCAGCAGTATTGGGAATATAACTGAAAACCGTATTGTCTAAATCATAATCAATTGCTTTTAATACTTGAGGTACTAAATATCGCCCCAGAAGTTGGCGCTCCCTATAAATATCTGCATCATTTCCACGGCTGAAATAAATGCGCTCAAACGAGCAGGCTTTTCTTTCAAGTGGTTCAATAATTTGTTGTTCCGAAAATGTTCCGTCTTTTTTAATAATAGCAGCACACCCTGGTTTTAATTCCCTTACGTCGTTTATATCAACATTAAACACTGTTTGAATTACAGGTCTTTCACTGGCAACAACTATTACTTCATCATCCTTGTAAACATAGGCAGGACGAATTCCATTTGGATCGCGAAGAACAAATGAATCCCCGTGGCCCATCATTCCTGCCATCACGTAACCACCGTCCCATCGTTTACTACTTTCTATCAGGATAGATGCTACATCAATATTTTTTTGAATTTCTTTGGAGATCTCGAAATTATTTAAGCCTTGCTCCTTAAACTGTTTGAATAAGCGGTCATTCTCTTTATCTAAAAAGTGACCGATTTTTTCCATTACAGTTACCGTGTCAGCTTTTACTGTAGGGTGTTGACCCAATTCAACGAGATGCTCCAATAGTTCATCTACGTTGGTTAAGTTAAAATTTCCAGCAACAAGCAAGTTACGGGCCATCCAGTTGTTCTGTCTTCTGAAAGGATGGCAGCTCTGAATGGTGTTACCGCCATAAGTACCATATCTTAAATGACCTAAAATGAGTTCTCCCATATACGGGATGTTTTTCTTTTGCCATTCAATATCGTTATAGGCCTCGGGATTTTTTAGTTTGGCATTAACAAACAAATCATTTATTTGCGAGAAAATATCCTGTGTTGCTTTTGGCTTAATGGATCTTAACCTGTTAATGTATGGGGTTCCCGCATCAACATCTAATTTAACTGTGGCAACACCTGCACCGTCTTGCCCACGGTTAATCATCTTATCCATGAGCTGATACATTTTATGCAGACCATAACGACTACTGCCGTATTTTTCTTTATAAAAACTTAAAGGCTTTAATAATCTTATTAAAGCAACACCGCATTCATGTTCTATCTTATCACTCATAATTTCAGGCTACAAATTTACTTATTTAACGGGGTTTATTTAAAATTTTTTATCCTGATTTTGTGAAAAAACCTTTTCTGAAAACTAAAGGTTAAGTTTTTTATTAATTTAATAATGTATATTTAGAGTTGTTAAATTATTAATATATGTATAAACTATTACTTATATCTGTAACATTATTATTTTCTCTTGTAAGTACCGCACAGGTTAAAATAAATGAATATTCCGCTTCAAATTCCGGGAGTTCTATTTTAGATAATACAGGTGAAAAATCTGATTGGATTGAATTGTATAATTCCGGTCCATCCGTAGTTAATATTGGCGGGTGGAGGATTAGCGATGATCTTTCCGATGTTTTCAAATACTCTGTCCCTTCAGGAATCACTATTCCATCAAACAGTGTATTAAGAGTTTGGTGTAGCGGCAAAGGCGGATCAGCAGATGCTCCCGGGCATTTGCATACAAATTTCAAGTTAACACAGTGTAATTCAGAATGGATAATTTTAACAAACGGTTCAGCTATTATTGATTCGATTGGTTTGAGAAGAACACAAGCAACTCACTCCATGGGCAGAAAACCAGATGGAAGTTCTACATGGAATGTATTTACCTCACCCACACCAAACACATTAAATTCAACCACTGGTTTTTCTTCCTACGCCCCAACTCCCAAAATGGATGTTGCACCTGGCTTTTATTCAGGCACGAAGTTAGTCTCTTTAAGTTCGACCCCTTCAAATGGGATTTCCATTTATTATACAACAGATGGTTCTGTTCCATTAACAAGTTCAACGCAGTATGTTTCAACACCTGTTTCAATAAGTGTCACTTCGGTGCTCCGGGCTTATGCGGTAAGTAGCGACCCAGATATATTACCAAGTTTTATGGAAACTAATACCTATTTTATTAATGAGACAATTGATTCTCATTATGGTGTTGTTTCTGTTTCTGGTGGTGCGCCCCTTAATCAGCTATTTGGTGGTTTTCAAAACAAACCGGCAACACATTTTGAGTATTTTGAAAATCAGACTTTTAAAACCGAAGGTTATGGTACTGCTGATAAACATGGACAAGATTCCTGGGCTTATGAGCAAAGGGGAATTGATATTGAAACCTTTGATGAGTACGGTTACAATAATGCTTTTAAACATCAGTTTTTTACCGATCCGAAAATGAATGATGTTAGCTCTCGAAAAGAGTTTCAGCATATTATGATAAAAGCAGCCGCTTCCGATAATTATTCCTTAGCTAATGATGAAAATTCCGCTGATCAATCTCCAAAATATCCTGCTCATATGCGCGATGCTTTCGTACAATCTTATGCATTTCAAAAAGGATTTGATTTAGACGGGAGAAGGAATAAACATGTGATTGTATTTAAAAATGGCACTTACTGGGGAATTTATGAATTAAGGGAGGCTTTTGAAGCAGACTACACAGATTATTATTACGATCAACCAGCCGACAGTATTGATAACCTTGCCTATTGGGGGGGCTTAGATATGAGAAATGGAAGTGATACCGGATGGGTTAATCTTTATAATTTCATAATGGGTAATTCCATGACGAATGTTGCGAATTATGCCTATGTTGAAAGTAAGCTGAATTTCAAGAGTCTGGTTGATTATATGATTTATAACTCCTATGTAGTTAATTCAGATTTCATTAACTATAATTCAGCCTGGTGGAGAGGAAGGGCTGTCAAGGGCGACAAAAAAAAATGGCGTTACTGGATGTGGGATATGGACAATGTTTATGGACTAGGGGAAAATTACTCTAATATTTCAACTACTCAAATGGATGCTAGTCCTTGTGATTATTCTAATGCATTTCAAAATGCCGGACCTAATGAAGGACATCCCGATATTTTAGAGAAACTATTAACTAACCCGGATTTTAAGTCTTTTTATATCAACCGTTATGCGGATTTAATTAATTCAGCATTAAAGTGCGACAAAATTTTACCGCACTTTAATTATTTTAAAACTATTTTATCAGCTGAAATGCCAAGACATATTGCCAAATGGGGCGATGGAACTTTTAACTTAGCAAGATGGAATAGTAATATGGATACATTAGAATTAAAAATTCAACAACGTTGTTCATTTATTGATTCTGTAATAGTTGATTGCTATAACGTTTCGGGCCCATACCAAATTACCGTGGATGTTGATCCTCCCGGAGCAGGTAACGTAAAATTAAATTCTATCTGGCTGAATAATTTTACCTGGACGGGGAACTATTTTGGAGGAGTAAAAATGAACTTTCAGGAAACAGTTCTTGATACAGCATTGTATGAATTTGATCATTGGGAGTTTAAAAACCATACTCCTTCACCAAGTATAACTAATGATAGTGTAGCGATACAACTTACAACTAGCGAAAATGTTATTGCCCACTATAATGAGAAAACAAAAGAAGTAGTATTTCCTACTGCCTTTACTCCGAATGGAGACGGACGAAATGATATTTTAGAGCCTTTGGGAATTCGAAATGTAAAGTCGATGACAATTGAAATCTGGAACCGTTGGGGCGAACAAGTATTTAGCTCTTCTGATGCTGCTAAAGGCTGGGATGGAAATTATAAGGGTACACCGGCTCAAACAGGCGTGTATGCTTATTTAGTAAAGTATATGAAATCAGATGGAGAAGAAAAAATTATAAAAGGAAATATTACTTTGATCAGATAATTTAAAAACATTTCAAATGAAAAAATATTTATTAATCATCAACATATTCATTTCATCTTTAGTCTTTAGTCAGGATATCCATTTCTCCCAAATTCAGGATGCTCCGTTATGGTTAAACCCTGCTAATGCTGGTTTTATGAATGGTTATTTCCGGGCATCAGCAAATTATAGAAATCAGTGGATGTCTATGGGAAATGCGTTTCAAACAATGGCTATTTCGGTAGATGCTTCTACTTTAAAAACCAAAAAAAATAAGGCTTATCTCGGTTTAGGACTTTTTGTATTTAATGATAGAGCTGGTGTAGCTAAACTGGGAACTACCCAGGCTCAAATACATATCAACGGTATTATTAAAACCAGTAAAAAAAGTAAATTAGCAGGAGGCGTATATATAGGATTTAATCAAAATAGTGCTACCTATGCTTCGCTTACGTATGGTAGCCAATACAACGGTAAAGAAATTGATAATACTCTAGGAAGTGGCGAAGCAGTAACCTACACATCCTTTTTAAGTTCAGATGTTGGAGCAGGATTAAATTATGAATTTTCTTCGGCAGCTATTGATATGTTGCGTGACGATATTTTTAGTTTGAAAATCGGTGGAGCAGTTCATCATATGAATAAGCCTGTACAGAAATTCGCATCAGGTTCATCCTATCAATTACCAATGCGTTTCGTTGGGAATGTTCAGGCAAGGATTGATATCAAAGGAACAAAAATTTCTTTTTTACCAAGTGTGATCTATTTAAAGCAGGCTTCGGCAACTGAAATAACGATTGGAACTCATGTACGTTACCGTTTTAAAAACGCAACAAAATTAACAGGAATCAAGTCTGAAACAGGCGTTAACATCGGCGTTTATTACCGTTTAAAGGATGCGATCATTCCACAGGTGAGCCTGGACATGGGCAAGTATGCGATTGGGTTGGCTTATGATTTGAATCTATCTAAATATAAAGCTGTTAGTAGTATGAATGGCGGTTTTGAAGTTTTTATAAAGTTCATCTCTTTGGATGACGCATTGTTTAAACGAAAACGCGAACACGGTTTGTAAAATTTCTGTTTTTTTATAACTAAATTTAAGTCGGGTTATCCCGGCTTTTTTTGCATTCATTTAAAACACATAAGAAAACATACATCGCCTTAATTTTCTTTATAGGATTATTAACATTGTTCTTATTTTGTTTACCAAAACCTTTATTTAAAGATTCTTATTCTATTATTTTAAATGATAGTGAGGATAGTCTTTTGTCGGCCAAAATTGCTAAGGATGGACAATGGCGGTTTCCTGAAAGCCATAATTTGAATTCGAAATTTGCGTACAGCATTCTTGCCTTTGAAGACGAATATTTTTTTAATCATCCTGGCATAAATCCTGTATCTATTTGGAGAGCTTTTAAACAAAATAGAAAAGCTGGAAAAATAGTTAGCGGTGGTAGTACTATTACCATGCAATTAACCCGCTTGATGCGAAATAACAGAAAGCGAACGTATATTGAAAAATTTATAGAATTGATACTTGCATTACGAATAGAACTAACCTATTCTAAAGCAGAAATATTAAAATTGTATGCATCGCACGCGCCGTTCGGGACTAACGTAGTAGGTGTTGAAGCAGCTTCCTGGCGGTATTTCGGGCGCTCTTTGTCGCAATTATCCTGGGCAGAATGCGCAACCCTGGCGGTATTGCCTAATTCACCTTCCATTATTTATCCCGGTAAAAATCAAGGAAGACTAAAAATAAAACGGGATAAATTGCTTTCTAAATTATATAAATTAAATTATATAGATGAGGAAACATACCGATTATCAGTTTATGAACCATTGCCACAAAAACCATTTTCTCTCCCAAATAAATCCAGGCATTTACTGAACAGGGCAGTAACTGAACATCCCCAAAATAATAATTTCAAAACAACACTAAATCCTGAAATACAAAACAGACTTTTAGAAATAATGTTTAAACATGCATTGGCATTAAAGCAAAATGAAATTCATAATACCTGCGCGTTGGTATTAGATATTAATAAGAATGAAGTTGTTGCATATATAGGAAACACACCTGTTAAAGATAAAGAACCTCATGGAGAAGATGTGGATGTAATCATTTCAAACAGAAGCACGGGAAGCTTATTGAAACCTTATCTGTATGGGTTTATGATCAACGATGGCCAACTGTTGCCAAACATGTTAGTTCCTGATATTCCAACACAAATTGCCGGGTATGTTCCGCAAAATTTTGATTTTAATTATGATGGTGCAGTTCCTGCAAAACAAGCTTTATCCAGGAGTTTAAATATTCCCGCCGTTAAGATGTTACAACAGTACACGATTGATAAATTTCTTGATCGCTTAAAGCAAATTGGTTTATCAAGCATGAATCGTTCGGCTGATAATTATGGATTATCATTAATACTTGGAGGAGGAGAGGCTCGTCTCTGGGACATGTGTTCTGCATATGCGAGCATGGCAAGAGTTTTGACTCACTTCAATAGATCGAACAGTTATGATGTTGCCGACTGGAGTAAGCCAAATTATTTAACTGATATTAAACAGAAAGCCTCAAGCAATCAGCAGCATACCCCTTTCATTTCAGCATCGTCCATCTGGTTAACTTTTGAAGCTATGGCTGAGGTTGGACGTCCGGATATTGATGCAAGTTGGCAGCGTTTAGGAAATGCACAGAAGATTGCATGGAAAACAGGAACAAGCTTTGGTTTCAGGGATGGCTGGGCTATTGGAATTTCCGGTAATTATGTAGTGGGTATCTGGGTTGGTAATGCAGATGGAGAAGGTCGCCCTGGACTAACTGGTATTTCTGCCGCTGCACCAATTCTTTTCGAAGTTTTTGGCGCTCTTCCTAAATCAAATTGGTTTAAAATGCCAACAACTGATTTAAAAAATGTTGTTGTCTGTAAACAAAGCGGTTTTCTTGCTTCGCAATATTGCTCAGAAACCAAAAATGAAAAAGTTCCTAAGAAGAGCAACTGCGCATTGACCTGTTCATATCATAAGCCGATTCATATGGATGAAACCAATCAGTTTCGTGTAACGGATGCATGCATGTCACCTCTTGAAATGAAAACAGTCTCGTGGTTTGTATTGCCTCCTGTTCAGGAATATTACTTTAAAACTAAGAACCCACAATATAAATCACTCCCTCCTTATAAAACTGGTTGTGAACCTGAGATCGGACGTTCTATGGAAATGATCTATCCAAAAGCAGGAACGGTTATTTATATTCCTTATGAATTGAGTGGGGAACAAGGTAAAACCGTTTTTGAAATTGCTCATCGCAATCCTTCCAGTATTGTATTTTGGCACATTGATGGTGTGTTAGTGGGTACTACCAGAAACTTTCATCAACTTGGTTTCAATCCGAGTAAAGGAAAACACATGTTGTCATTGTCTGATAATACTGGTGAAACCCTGAATGTTCCTTTTGAAATAATTAGCGAAAAAAAATAGTATTTATATTTGGGCGCGTCCTCCAAAGAGACAGTCGAAATGGGCTGTCACTGCAAGTCCCGCATTCCGCTGAAGCTCCATTAGGGAGCTTTTCGTTTGCATCCCTCGCGCAAGAACAAGACTCCCTTTGTTAATTGCTTTAACTATTTTGTTGAAAAGGTTTAAAACCATTAAAGTATTAGTTATTTATATTTGGTTAATGGCATTATTGGAAAAAGAAACTGAAAAATTATTTTACTCGATTGGCGAAGTAGCTGATATGTTTGATGTGAATACATCATTAGTGCGTTTTTGGGAAAAAGAATTTGATGTCATTACGCCTTCAAAAAATAAAAAAGGTAACCGCTTGTTCACCAAAAAAGATATTGAAAATTTTAAATTGATTTTTCATTTCGTTAAAGAAAAAGGATACACTTTGCAAGGCGCCAAGGATAAATTAAAAGGCGGTATTAAAGAATCTGATCAGGTTAAAGTTGAGGTGATTGATAAATTAAAAAACATCAAGGAGCAACTTTTGAAGATAAAAAACACTTTATAGTTCCCCTTTAGATTGTTAATCTTGCGCTAGGGATTGTAGTTGAAATCCTTTTTGCCTGCTCTCCGCAAAAAGATTGAGACGTAAAGCCCGTCCGCCAGGAGCGCCCAAGATCTACTATTGGATCAGCTTTATATATATTATAAATTGTAGCTAGTTTTCTACTTAAATCCACTAAATTCTGTAAATTTAAACCATGACTTTAAATAGAAAAATTGCTCCAGAATTTAAAACTATTGATAAGATTGATATTCAACAAGCTGTTGAGCATACCTTATCTAATGGAATTAAAGTGTATACAATTGACAGTGGTTCACAGGAACTGACAAAAATTGAATTTGTTTTTAAAGCCGGGATGTATTATCAGTCTCAGCCTTTATTGGCTTCAGCAACAAATAATTTATTAGAAACAGGGACAAAAAATTACACAGCTAATGAATTGTCAGATAATATTGATTTTTTTGGTTCTTTTTTCGAATGTTCCGTAGAGCAGGATTATTCTTCGCTAGCTTTATATAGTTTAAATAAATACCTTGATAAGAGCCTGCATTATGTAGAAGATATTATCAAGAATCCGATTTTTCCTAAGGATGAATTCGAGATTTATATTTCCAACAAGAAACAAAAACATATCGTTAATTCGGAGAAGGTTGCCGTCGTTGCTCGTCGTCGTTTTTCTGAATTAATCTTTGGAGAGAAGCATCCTTATGGTGTTGCGGTAAAAGATGAGGACTTTGATAAATTGAGGTTAGAAAACATCATTGAATTTTATAAAACATTTTATCATTCCGGTAATTGCACTATTATGGCATCCGGAAAATTACCTTCGAATCTCATAGAAACGTTGGGTCAATTTTTTGGCAAAACTACCTGGGGACATGTGCAAACCATACCTATGCCTAAAGCTTTATTGGATACTACGAAGCAACAAAAACATTTAATTGAAAAACCGGAGGCTATTCAGTCTGCGGTGAGAGTAGGAAGATATTTGTTTAATAAAAGGGATCCGGATTATTTTCAATTTCAGGTACTCAATACTATTCTTGGTGGTTATTTTGGTTCTCGTTTAATGACTAATATACGTGAAGATAAAGGATACACTTATGGAATTGGAAGTGGTTTAGCTTCATTAGTAAATGCCGGTTACTTTTTTATTTCAACTGAAGTTGGTGTAGACGTAACAAATAATACTCTGACAGAAATTTATAAGGAAATTAAATTACTGCGTGAAGAGTTAGTAGATGCTGAGGAATTAGAAACCGTTCGTAATTATGTACTGGGACAGTTTTTAAGAAGTGTGGATGGTCCTTATTCGTTAGCGGATAAATTTAAAGCAATTTGGGAATTTGGCTTAGGCTATGATTATTTCGAAAAATATTTTGCAGCGGTAAAAGCAATTACACCCGAAGAAATTAAAGACTTGGCTAATAAATACCTAAAAGAAGAAGACCTTATAGAATTAGTAGTTGGTAAAAAATAAATCTCTTGGCAAAAATTTTCATTATAGGACCAGCTTACCCACTTCGTGGAGGCCTCGCTACATTTGACGAATTATTTTGTGAAGCCTTCAATAAACAAGGGCATGATTGTGAAATCATTTCGTATAGTTTGCAATACCCTAGTTTTTTATTTCCTGGAAGTACGCAGTTTGATACAAGTGGAAATGAACCAAAACACATAAAAATTCATACGCTGATTAATTCTGTGAATCCTTTATCATGGATCAAAACAGCACGTTTTATAAAAAAACATAAGCCCGACTTTGTTGTGTTCCGTTTTTGGATTCCGTTTATGGGACCTGCTTTAGGGAGCATTGCCCGCATGATTGGCAAGAGTGGAGTAAAAGTATTAGCGATCACGGATAATGTAATTCCTCATGAGAAGCGGGCAGGGGACGAAGCTTTTTCAAAATATTTCATCAATTCCTGCGATGGTTTTGTGACCATGAGTAAGGCAGTGATGAATGATCTGCGGAAATTCACTTCCACTTCTTACAAAAAGTATTTGTTACACCCATTGTATACATCTTTCGGTGAGAAGCAAGGCAAGCAGCAAGCTCGTAAAACGTTAGGGTTGCCTGCGGATAAACAATTGATTTTATTTTTTGGTTTGATACGCAAGTACAAAGGCCTTGATATGCTACTGGATGCGATGCACGAATTGAAATCTAAGCCTGAAATTAATTTAGTGATTGCAGGTGAATTTTATGAAGATAAACAGCCGTATTTAGATCTTATAGAAAAATATGGAATTCAGGATCAGGTTATTTTGCATGGAAAGTTTATTGCAAATGAAGATGTTAAACTATATTTCTCAGCAGCAGACCTGGTAGCTTTACCTTACAGAAGCGCAACGCAAAGTGGAGTAACTCAGGTATCCTTTCATTTTGAAGTCCCAACCCTTGTAACAAATGTGGGTGGATTATCAGAGATCATACCCGATAAAATTGCCGGGTATGTGGTGGAATCTAATGGAAAGGCGATTGCTGAAGGCATTGACGATTATTTTTCCAACAACCGGATGGAAGCTTTCACACAAGGTATGATTCGGGAGAAAAAGAAATATGACTGGAAAATATTTGTTGACGAAGTGTACGGATTATACCAATCTATTAAACGATAAAAAAATATTTTCAATAAAAAAGCTTGCTTATCGATTGATAAGCAAGCTTTTTTATTGATTGATTAATTAATCAATAATGATTTTTCTGGTAACTTTCTTCGCATTAGAAGTTAATTGTAAAAAGTAGACTCCGGCCGGAACTTTGTTTTGTAAATCAACATTGATTGTTGAAACACCAGCAATTGTTTCTTTTTTGAATACTAAAGATTCAACTTCTTGTCCGCAAATAGAATATAATTTCAATATCACATTACTATCTTCAGAGTTATATTTCACTGAAAATTTGTCTTTTGCAGGATTCGGAAAAATACTGACACTGCTGATACTTGCATCTTGTTCATTAATACTTGTTGAAGAAACGGTAATCATGCCTTTCATCCCCATACCAGCATGTGCAGTACATACATAGTAAATATCACTTGCTGTTGTAACTGTAAATGTATAATTAGTAGTTTTAGTTCCAAACCCAGTTCCTGATGGAGTGTTTTGGTTGGCATTCCATGTAGATTGGGTTACTTCAGCTAAAGGATGAGTTCCGTTTGCTTGAATTGTAACAACATCCCCAACCAAAACACTGAGTGTTGCTGGTGAATAAGTGAACCCGTTAATTGTCACTGTATATGAAGTAGCCTTCATGCATACTGTCATAACTGTTAATAAAAGTACAGAGTAGATTTTTTTCATAGGTTTTGTTTTATGGGTTAATATATATTAAATATAATAAATTTTTTTCAAAGGTAATTTCAATTAAAATTCTAGAGTTATATTTGACCCAAATAAATGTTGTAACAAAATGATCATTCGAAGTAAAGCACCTTTAAGAATCGGCCTAGCTGGTGGAGGAACAGATGTATCACCTTACAGTGATATTTTTGGAGGTGCTATTTTAAATGCAACGATTGATTTGTACGCTTATGCTAGCCTGGAGCCTTTGGATAATGGCAGGATAGAATTTTGCATTGATGGAATAGACAAGCGCTTATCTATGGATTCAGCTCAGGAACTGAAATTAGTGGAAGGTTTTGAATTATTTATTGGCGTTTATAATCGTATCATTAAGCAATTTAATTTAAAACCTTTATCCTTTCGCTTGACTTCATATATTGAAGCTCCGCAAGGTTCGGGATTAGGTACTTCTTCTACCATCGTTGTGTCATTATTAGGTGCTTTTGTGGAGTGGTTAAAATTACCATTAGGAAAATATGATATCGCACATCTTGCTTATGAAATTGAGCGTGTTGACCTGAACATGAGTGGAGGAAAACAGGATCAGTATGCTGCTACCTTTGGAGGCATTAACTTCATGGAATTTTTAGCAAATGATAAAGTTATTGTCAATCCACTTCAATTAAAAGATGAAGTATTATACGAATTGGAGTTTAATCTTCTTTTATATTTCACAGCCACTCAGCGTTTATCTGCGACTATCATTAATGAACAGGTTAAGAATGTGAAAGAAAATAATACGAAGTCTGTTGAAGCAATGCATCATTTAAAAGAACAGGCTCAACAGATGAAAGATAGTTTGTTACGCGGCGATTTAAATCATATTGGGGAAATTCTGCATTTTGGCTGGACGAACAAAAAACAAATTGCGCATTCTATTAGTAATGAGCTAATTGATCATGTATACACAACAGCTATAACCACAGGTGCTACCGGTGGAAAAATTTCGGGAGCGGGTGGAGGAGGCTTCATGTTCTTTTATTGCCCTGGAGTAACTAAAGTAAAAGTAGCCAAGGCAATTGAAGGTTTAGGCGGCAGAGTACAATCTTTTAAATTCACTCAACAGGGTTTAACTACCTGGACAAGTTTGTAAAATTATTTTCGCAGATTTGCAAGCCTGTTAAGGACTAAATTGAAGGTAATTTTAAACAGATTTCTTTATATTTCAACAATAATCAAGATTGTATCTGTATTTCTTATCTTTAAGAGATGACTGAAGAAACTATTTTGCATGAAGCCACATTTAGCCCCAGAGTTAAAACCTATATTTTCTTTGTTGTTTTAGGCATTTTAATTCCAACCGTAATAGGATGGGTACTTATTCCATTCTGGATTTTTGGTTTGGGACAATGGATGAGTGGAAAATATTTTAAGACGCTTTCCTGTAAGCTTACCAATAAAAATTTAAAATTCTCAAAAGGATTGATTGTACATATAGAAAAAACAATTCCGGTTGAAAACATCCAGGACCTTTCGTTTGTGGGTGGCCCCATTCTTCGCTACTTTGGATTAACACTGATTAAAATTGAAACTGCCGGAGGAGGTGGTCCGCACAATCAAAATATGATGAGTATGTTAGGGATCAACGATGCAGAAAATTTTAAAACACAAATCTTAATTCAACGTGAAAAAGTAATTAATCAAAAGTATGGTTTTGGAAGTGCTTCCGCAAATCAACAGTCCGCAACAACGATAGATAATACTCAACTTTTAACGGATATAAAAAACGAATTGATTGAAATTAAAAATAGTTTAAAAAAATAATTCAACATACTAATTACACAAACGTGGATCTGGCTTTTTATAAAGAACAACTGCAGGCAAAAGAAGATATGTTGTCAAGTACTAGTAAGTATTTGATGGAGATTCAGCATGTTTTAAAAGAAAAAAACGAAGAGATATCAGAAATTAATGAGGGAATTTTTGAGAGTATTCAATTTGCAGAACTTATCCAAAAGTCTTTGTTACCGGATGTAGAGGTGCTGAAAATCTTTTTAAAGGATGCGTCTTATAAAGTTATTCAGCAAATTGGAATTGGCGGTGATGCAGTTTTTATTAAAAATACCAGCCATGGAGTTTTATTTGGGCTCTTTGATGCTACTGGCCATGGAATTCCTGCAGCTATGTTAAGTATCAGCGGTGTGTTAATGTTGAATGAATTATCATCTTCAGTAAATGTTGATAGTCCTAAATCACTTATAAAACTTTTAAACTACCAACTAAATAATACATTTAATAATGATCATTCTGTGGCACACATGGAAGGTTCTATGTTTTTTTTCTCTTCAATAACTAAAAAATTGTCTTATTGTTCTGCAAAAGGAAAAGCTTTATATATTTCTTTAAATAAAAAAATTGTTGAACTTCCTTATACAAAACATTCTATTGGTGAAGACCCAACTTCAGATTATGAGGATTTTGATTTGGAGTTTCAAAAGGGAGATAAATTAATTTTATATTCCGATGGCCTAATCGATCAGTTTGGCGGCGATTTAGATAAAAAATTTACTCGTTCGAGATTAAAAACAATCTTATCAGACAACTTAAATAAATCTGCCGAAGATCTTAAATTAGTAATAGTAGATGAGCATATGAAATGGAAAAATACCAGGCAACAAACAGATGATTTATCTTTTATAATTATAGAATTTTAATGATGGAAAACATAATTTACAAAGGGTTTGAGTTTAATTTAATTTATAGATGTTCTTATTCATCTTTATTTTATAACTCTAATTTAGAAATGGTTTTGTGTATCGCTGATGTCGAATACATTCCTATAGAAAATTTTAAGACTATTTTTGATAGCATTTCAGAATTAATTGAAAAGCATTCTATTAAACATCTTTTATTTGATAAACGAAATCTGCGAACATTTCATCAGCCTAGCATGGAATGGTATTTCGCTGTTTGGAAGCAATCTATTAAAGAAAAAGGTTTAGTAAATCATTACAAAATACTTCCTGACCTGGAATGGTTTGTTCAGGCTGTTAATGCGGGCAAACATGAAATATTTAAAAAATATAACAGTAATCTGCTGAATGGAATTCGTGTTTCTTATGTTGATACTATAGAAAAAGCAATAGATGACATATTAATATCCACTAATAACTAAGTACAAAAATAATGTTTTTTATATTTGATACCGAAACAACCGGACTTCCCAGGAGTTATAATGCTCCTTTAACTGATTTCGACAACTGGCCAAGAATGGTGCAGGTTGCCTGGCAATTACATGATGCCAAAGGAAACTTGCTAACCAGTAATTCTATTATTATAAAACCGGAGGGTTATACAATTCCATTTAATGCGGTTCAAATTCATGGTATTACAAATGAACGTGCCATTGAGGAAGGACAGGATTTAAAAACTGTCTTGAAAGAATTTGTTGATGTAGTAAACCAAACAAAATATTTATGCGGGCACAATATTGAATTTGACAATAATATTATTGGTGCTGAATTATTGCGTTGTGGTTTAGAAAATGTATTAGCTGCAAAACCTTTTATTGATACAAAGAATGATCAGACAACAGAGTTTTGTGCAATACCCGGTGGAAGAGGTGGAAAATTTAAATGGCCAACATTAACAGAACTTTATTCTAAATTATTTAATGAGAAGTTTGAAGAGGCTCATAATGCCGCGTTTGATGTCTTGGCTACCGGCAAAGTTTTTTTTGAAATTATAAAACGCGGGGTTACAAAGGTTGAAGAGGTTCCTGTTTCTGAATTGCAATCCATCAATTATCAGGCGCCCGATTTATCAGTGCTTTATAAACACGAGCAAGCCTGGAAAGAAAGGAACAACAAGAAGGTAGAAGTTAGCGTGAAGAATACAGGGAGCACTGTCACTTCGAGTGAAGTTGCGAACCTAAAATTCTCTCACCTTCACAATCATACGCAATTTTCTGTCCTTCAGTCTACCAGTGATGTTAGTGATCTGGTAAAAAAAGCCATAGAATACAATATGCCTGCTGTTGCTTTAACAGATCATGGTAATATGTACGGTGCTTTTTTGTTCTGGCAATCTATTGACAAACACAATAAAGGTGTTAAGACCCATAACGAAGGTGTAGATAAAGGAGAAATAAAAGAAGATAAAAAAGCGGAATTAAAATGTATCATCGGTTGCGAATTATTTATTTGCAAGGATCATAAAGATAAATCCAAACAGGATAACGGTTATACCCAGGTATTGATTGCAAAAAACAGAACCGGTTATGAGAATTTATCGCGATTAAGTTCTATTGGATTAATTGAAGGCTCTTATTACGTTCCCCGTATTGACAAAAGTTTATTAGAGACATATAAAGTAGGGTTAATTGCCACTACTGGTTCTTTAACTTCTGAAATTCCAAATTTGATTTTAAATGTTGGAGAAGAGCAAGCCGAAGAAGCGTTCGTTTGGTATAAGGAACAGTTTGGCGAAGATTTTTATGTGGAATTAAACCGACATGATTTACAGGAAGAAAATCACGTAAATGAAGTTTTATTAAAATTTGCGGCTAAATATAATGTGAAATATTTTGCTGCAAACAGTAATTACTATTTAAATAAAAATGGATTTGATTCTCATGATATTTTATTATGTGTAAAAGATAATGAGAAAAAAGCAACGCCTGTAGGGAAGGGCAGAGGTTTTAGAAATGGCTTACAGAATAAAGAATTTTATTTTAAGTCGCCAAAAGAAATGATTGCCTTGTTTGCAGATATGCCCGAAGCGATTGAAGCGACCAATGAGATCGTTTCTAAAATCGAGCAGTATAAATTAGGCCGAGATATTTTATTGCCAAAATTTGAAATTGCCGCTTCTTTTATCGAAAGTAATGAAGTTGAAATTGAAGCTTCTAAAAACAGAATTATTTCTTTTAAAGAGCAGGGTTGGATTGATAAAAAATTATCTGCAGAGGCTATTGAAATTCAAAAAGCTGAAATGCGAATTATTGCGGAACAGTTTATTTATATGTCGCATTTAACCTGGCAGGGCGCACATAAGCGTTATCCGGATATGCCGGCGGAAACTAAAGAGCGAATTGAATTTGAATTAGCAACCATTGAACGAATGGGATATCCCGGCTACTTTCTAATTGTTGCCGATTTTATTGCTGAAGCTCGTAAAATGGGTGTAGCTGTTGGTCCTGGGCGTGGGTCCGCGGCGGGCTCTGCCATTGCTTATTGTTTATGGATTACAAATGTAGATCCTATTAAGTTTGATTTACTATTTGAGCGATTCTTAAATCCGGATCGTATTAGCATGCCCGATATTGATATTGATTTTGATGACGAAGGTCGTGGTTTAGTAATCGATTATGTGATTAATAAATATGGAGCAAATCAGGTGGCGCAAATTATTACTTATGGTACCATGGGCGGTAAGTCTGCAATCCGTGATACTGCCAGAGCCTTAGAGTTGCCTTTGCCTGATGCAGATCGGTTAGCAAAAGCATTTCCTGATTCGTTAGATGCGAAACTTAAAAAATTATTAAAGCCGGGCGGCATTGATCAAAAATATTTAGACGGCATAAAAGATAAACGCGAAGTTGTTGAACAGTCTCATAATTTCAGAAAATTATCTGAAGAAAAAACTCCTGAAGCTGATGTTTTAAAACAAGCTTACGAATTAGAAGGTTGCTTACGAAACATTGGTATCCATGCTTGTGGAATCATCATTACACCGGATGATATGGTGAAATTTGTTCCTGTTACAAAAGCGAAAGATAGTGAAATGCTGGTGACACAATTTGATAACTCGGTGGCCGAAAATGCCGGATTATTAAAAATGGACTTTCTTGGTTTAAGAACGTTGACTATTATTAAGGACGCGATTAGTTATATTAAATTGAATCACGGTATTGACATTGACATTGATACCATTGATTTAGAAGATAAAAAGACCTACGAATTATTCCAGCGCGGAGAAACAAACGGTGTGTTTCAGTATGAAAGTGCCGGTATGCAAAAATCATTAAAGGATTTAAAGCCTGATAGTTTTAATGATCTGATTGCCATGAATGCCTTGTATCGTCCGGGTCCAATTGCTTACATTCCTAATTATATAAATCGTAAACACGGGAAAGAGCCCATCACTTTTGATTTGGAAGGAATGGACGAATTCCTGGGCGAGACCTATGGTATTACGGTATATCAGGAACAGGTAATGCGTTTATCTCAAAAGCTCGCCAATTTTACGAAAGGTGATGCAGATACCCTGCGTAAAGCAATGGGAAAAAAAGACAGAGGTACGCTTGATAAAATGAAAGGTAAGTTCATTGATAATTGCAAGGCCAATAATCATGATCCCGTTGTTGCAGAAAAAGTATGGAAAGACTGGGAAGCTTTTGCAAGTTACGCTTTCAATAAATCGCATTCAACTTGTTATGCGTATGTAGCATTTCAAACGGCATACATAAAGGCGCATTATCCTGCCGAGTTTATGGCCTCGGTGTTGAACCATGCCAGCAGTATAGATTCTATTTCGTTTTTAATGGAAGAGTGTAAGCGCATGGGTGTAAAAGTGCTGGGTCCGGATATTAATGAAGGTTTTGCTAAGTTTGCCGTAATTCCTGGAAGTAATGATATTCGCTTCGGAATGGCTGCCATAAAAGGTGTTGGAGAAAATACGGTTGAGAATATTATTGCTGAGCGAAATGCGAATGGAAAATATACATCCGTGTTTGATCTTGCTAAACGTTTGGATAGTAAAAGTGTTAATAAAAAATCATTGGAAGGTTTAGCACTTGCGGGAGGCTTTGATAGTTTTGAGGGAATTCACAGGGCTATGTTTTTTGTGCCCGAACTGATGGATGGAACGACCTTGATAGATCGTATGACCAAGTACAGTAATCAGATGAGTTTAGGAAATGATACTTCTCAGGCAAGTTTATTTGGTGGGGATGATGAAGTAGAAATTTCAGAACCACAATTACCAAACAAAATTGAACCTTGGGGTAAATTAGAAGAATTAGCGAGAGAAAAAGAAGTCGTTGGTTTCTTTATTTCCGGACATCCGCTGGATCCTTACAAACTGATTATTGAACATAAGTGTAATGCAAACTGCGCACAGTTGAAAGCCGGCCTGGAGCCTTTTAAAGGTAAGGATGTGACTTTTGGTGGAGTTATCACAGGATTTGAAAACCGAACAAGTAAAACTGGTAACGCGTTTGGTAAGCTGATCATTGAAGACTATCATGGGTCAGTGGAGTTGATGTTGTTTGGGAAAGATTTTGTGGAATACAGTAAATTTATGGTAAGCCCTTTGTTTGTTTATGTGAAAGCTAAGGTGCAGGAACGTTACGGGCAACCAGGTAGTTTAGAATTAAAAATTCAAAAAATTGAATTGCTGGAAACCGTGAAAGAGAATATTTTCTCGACAATGAAATTGAGATTAGATATCAATGCTGTGAACGATGAACTGATTGCTAATATCGAATCCATTTTTAATTTATCGCAGGGCAAATGCAGTGTTGAATTTTTTGTAGAGGATGCAGTTGACAATATTAGTGTGAAACTATTCTCTAAATCTCAAAAAATTTCGGTTAGTACAGAACTAATGAATGAGTTAGATAAAATCGGTAGTTTAACTTATGAGCTGACTTAATTTTTATTTTTGATTCAATGTTTTTAGTAATTCTTAATGTAGCCGTTACATGTTTTGCTATTCTTTTAATTTTAGTAAAAAATTAAGCAAATAAATATCTTCCGAAAAAATATTTCAATTATAGAATTCTCAAAATAGAGATTAGAGGAATTCAAATTTAAATGTTTGAAAACTTTTTTGGTTCATTTTTCTTGCTTTAATTTATTATTGATTTTTAGATACTTATATAACTCATCTTTAGAAAGTTTACATAATTCTTACTATGATGTTATATTTTTCACAGATAGATTCGGTGAATGTTGAAAAAAGTAGGCCGAAAAGGTTTTAAAAATGGGCAAACACATATTATTTTTGTAGAGGCTATAAGAAGCTTATTTTATATAGTATAAAGATTACATGTCGCTTAAAGAAAAAATAGAAACGCTTAATAAAGAGATCAATGAAAAGATCGCTACTTTGAATTCTATCAAAGAGGAGTGTGAAATGGAAAAGTCTGTTCACGGCTCTTTGAGTTCGAGAACTTATGCAAAGAAGAAGAAGATTGAAACTGAATGGAAAAAATCAATTAGTGAGTACAATAAACTACAGGGAAGTATAAAGAAGTAAATACAACTTTTGTTTATACTGCATACTTCACATCCGGGAACAATCAGAATTAATTATCTTATAAACTTAGCCTCTGAAGTGATTTTAATGTTTAAAGCTTTTGATATGATGCAGTTTTTAGTTGCCATCGATGTCATCGTTTCAAACTCTTCTGCATCCATACCCTCTGCACCACCGGAGATAATTAAATGAGCAGATTTAATAGATAATCCTTCCATTGTTATAATAGACTCTGTATCTAATTTTTTCGGAATGAATCCTTTTGCAGTAATCATTGAACTAACCTCCATCGTAAAGCAGGCGGCATGAGCAGCAGCGACTAACTCTTCCGGATTGGTACCTGTTATGCCTTCTTCAAAGCGGGCAGTGAAGCCGTAATTAGTATTATTTAAAATTCCGCTTTGTGTAGTTAGTGTTCCTTTGCCTTCTTTTAGTGTCCCTTCCCAGTGTGCTTTTGCTGTTCTTTTCATACTATAACGTGTTTAGTTTAATTTCAAACTCGGTGTTACCAATATTAGTGAGAAAAGTGATGTAGGACATTACACTTGGAAAGAAAATGTTTGCGTGTTGGCCTTGTTCTGATTTTAAAATAATTTTACTTTCAAGTCCTTTTTTTCCTTTAAACACATAATGATATGTTTTTTTTGCAGACAATACATCGGTTTTTTTGAAAACATAAAAGGTGTTTCTTAAGTTATCAAAGTCTGTTTTGATAACAACATCATTTAATGGTTTTTTATATTTTAATTTGTCATATTCTCCTATGTCGTTTAAAATAAATTTACCATCAGTATCTCCTTTTGCCAAACTTGGAAAATTAGGAATAGCTTTTGCACCAATTGTAAAAACAGACCGGTTAATTTCATAATCTACATCGTTTGGCACTAAATTAAATTGCCACGAGCTATAGTATACAAATGTATTTGGCTGTGCTTGTTCATATAGATCTGACCAAATAGCAAAGCTTCCATCTGTTTTCTTACTGAACTCTGTTATTTTTAAGTGAAAAGATTGCAGAATGTTTCCTGATTTTGTTTGCAATGGCAACGGAAAAGCTTTTTCAACCCTTGATGTCACATCTCCTAAACTATCAATATTGCATAAAAAAATCTTATGTCCTTTTGACTGATTGGTAAAGTTGGACGTTTTGTTTTTAAAATCAATCATGTTGTCGTTGTAAATGCTACCAATTACATCAATGCCTTTTGTTTTTTGATCAATAATAAAATTTGACATTAAAAAATGCCGTGAATCTCCTTTTGCACTTAATTTACTTCCTCTGATAACTTTTCCGTTATTAGCATTAATGCGTAGGATCCATTGACCTTTTTTTAATCCATCAAATACATGCGCATAAACAATTACCAGATTAGTATCTGCAAATAGAATCGATGCTCTGTAAACATACTTTCGTTCAAAAGCATATTGCCAAACGTCATCGTATTCAAACGGTTTATTCATGTTTTTTAACTCGTATTTAGACAAGTAAAATTGTTTTCCAGATGTATCAGGTACTGTTCGGATGATATATAAATTTTTTTTATAAGCATATTTTTCATCGTCAAAAGCAGACAATGCATTAATGTGATTAGCATCATAATTTTCTGCAGTTCCTATTTTACGCAGAGAATCATTACAACGTAAAAGACTTACCTTATTTTTTTGATTGGCTAATTGAAAATAGAAATTTAGAACGTCATGCAATGTATCCACGGTGATATCTAAATAATCTGACGCTGTATGTTTTCCTAAACTGAAATTAACACTATCTTTTAGCTGAAGTTTTTTATCATAGGATAAACATCTAAATACAAGGTCACTATTCAAGTGTTCATATCCATACACGTAAATCATTTGATGGAACTGAAAAACATTAGCTGACAATAACCGGCGCTTAACTGACTGTGCCATAAATAAGGCAGGAATCCAAAGGATTATTAATATGACATATATTTTTTTACCCATTATAGACAAATATAGCCATTAAAAAAAGAAAGTAAAAAACGGTTGCAAATGCCTGTTTTAAATCTTATTCTTGTACCTCAAAATAATAAAAATGACGATAAAGCTATTTATTCTTCCCATCTCAGCGGCCTTATTTTTGGGCGCTTGTAAATCCAACCAATCTGATATTAATAATGAAGTGGCCATGGAAAAAATCGATTCAACAAAAACTGAGCAAGAAAAACCTTTTGAATATATCAGCGAGCAATTTGCTGATTTGAGAATTCTTCGGTATGAAATTCCGGGATTTGATCAATTGTCTTTACAACAAAAAGAACTACTATATTATCTTTCTGAGGCAGCTTTGTGTGGACGTGATATTTTTTGGGATCAGAATTACAAATACAATTTAACGATTCGTAAAACCATTGATGCAATAATTGAAAATTATAAAGGAGACGTTAATTCTGAAGACTATAAAAAATTTATTGTCTATGCCAAACGAGTATGGTTTAGCAGAGGCATTCATCATCATTATGGAAGTGAAAAATTCTTTCCGGAGTGTTCTCAGGAATTTTTCAGCCAGTTAATTGCTTCTACAGATGTGTCTAAACTACCTGTGAAAACAGGCGAAAGTATTAAGATTTTTTCTGAGCGTATTATGCCATTAATTTATGATCCTAAAATTGCACCTAAAAAAGTAAGCTTAGATGCTAAAAAAGATCTCCTTACGAGTTCAGCAGTTAACTTTTATGAGGGTGTTAATCAAAAAGAAGCCATTGCGTTTTATGAAAAAATGACTGACAAGACTTCAAAAACACCGATCATGGTAGGCTTGAATAGTAAGCTTATAAAAGAGAACGGAGTGATCGTAGAAAAAGTTTGGAAAGTTGGTGGGATGTATACACAAGCCATTGAAAAAATTGTTTATTGGTTGGAAAAAGCGATTACTGTGGCTGAAAATGCTGAGCAAAAAGATGCTTTGCAAAAATTAGTAGTCTTTTATAAATCGGGATCTTTAAAAGATTTTGATGATTACAATATTGCATGGGTAAAAGATTCTAAAAGTGCGGTGGATGTAGTTAATGGCTTTATAGAAGTGTATGAAGATCCCTTAGGCAAAAAAGGAACTTTTGAATCCGTAGTTTCTATCAAAGATTTTGAAGCCTCCAAACGTATTGCCACTATCGGGGATAATGCTCAGTGGTTTGAAGACAATTCAACTTTATTTCCTGAACATAAAAAGAAAAATGTAAAGGGAATTTCTGCCAAAGTAATTAATGCGGTTATGGAAAGTGGGGCTTCATCACCATCTACACCAATTGGAATTAATTTACCAAACAATGAATGGATCCGTGAAACTCATGGTTCAAAATCCGTAAACCTTGGAAACATTGTGGAAGCTTACGATAAAGCAGCTGGTGGAAGTGTAGTAAATGAATTTTATTATACAGATGCTATAAAGAAAAATGTATTGGATTATGCAGGTTTAGCAGACAAACTGCATACAGATATGCATGAAGTAATTGGCCATGCTAGCGGACAAATTGAACCAGGTATTGGACAACCGCACGAAACTTTGAAAAATTATGCCTCTGCATTAGAAGAAGGTAGAGCTGATTTAGTGGCTTTATATTATTTAATGGATAAAAAATTAGTGGAATTAGGAGTTATGCCTTCATTAAATTACGGAAAAGCATCTTATGATGAATACATTACCAAGGGATTAATGGTTCAGTTGTCCCGTTTAAAACTTGGTGATGATATCGAAGAAGCACACATGCGTAATCGTCAAATGGTTGCTGGCTGGGCTTTTGAAAAGGGCAAGAAAGAAAATGTGATTGAGAAAAAAGTGGAGAATGGTAAAACGTATTTTGTGATCAACGATTATTTGAAGCTGCGTATTTTGTTTGGAGAATTATTAAAAGAAATTCAACGTATTAAATCGCAAGGAGATTATAAAGCAGGTAAAGACCTGGTTGAAAATTATGGAGTTAAAGTTGATCCTGTTATTCATAAGGAAGTGCTTGAGCGTTATAAAAAACTTTCAATGGCACCTTATCAGGGTTTTATTCAGCCTAAATTAATACCTGTCATGAAAGATGGAAAAATTACGGATGTAAAAGCGGAGTATCCAAAAAGCTTTACTGAGCAAATGATGGAATATAGTAAAAACTACAGCTTCCTGCCGGCAGAAAATTAATAGAAACTGATTTTTAAAAAAAAGGGGGATTTAATCCTCCTTTTTTATTTTCCAATTTTTGTACTTTTGGAACATGAAATTAAAAATACTTACAACGCTATTTTGTTTTTGTTTGTTAGCTAAAACAGGCTTATCCCAATGGGGACAAATTCCGGATAAAGCGTGCTATTCACCGGCATCTTTTGGTATAACTTATAATTCACCCAATTACTTTTTAACCGACAGCGCTGCTATATATTCTTATCATACCATTGGAGGAAACACACAAGTAACAACTTTATCGTACTATTTGTGTGAATCTACAGATGATAATGTAACAACTAAAAATTTTGTCAATGGTATTGGCGGTTTGGGTTGCTGCACGTCTAAGCAAATCATACCGTTAAATAGAAACCGGATAGTATATTCACAGAACGGTTTTTTGTCTACAAAAATAATTTCAAAATCGGGCAGCATTGCGTCCACATTATTAACTGTTCCAGGGTTTGAAAATAATTTTACAGCTACTGCTAATCAGTCAATTTACTGTATTTGGCGTAAATATACCTTTACAAATAATTACCTGTTTTTTAACAGATATATTGGTGGCGCAACATATTCAGATACTTTAAAGTTTTACGGAATCAAGGATATTCCGAAAATTTATTTCCCGGTTGATTCTGTTGGGTTTATTTTCGGAAAGGACGCAACAGGTCAGAACTATATAGCGAGGACTAATAATTATGGAGGCTCATGGACAAAAGTATTGATGCCAGTTTCAACCGTTTCCGATATAAAGTTTGAAGGAATGATGGGTTATGCTGTTGGAGATGCTGGAATGGTTTACCAATCTTTGGATAATGGAGTTAACTGGGGATTAATGCCTTCCTTTACTTCAAAGAAGTTAAACTCGGTCAGCATTCTTAATTCTAAATGTTATGTCGCGGGTGATAGTGCAGCACTCTTTCACACGTTTACTTTTGGGCTTAATTGGGACCAGGATACTACCAATATTTCAGGTAGTATTGATTGGGTTAAAGTTGCAGTTAATAATCAGATTTATTTTCAATCTCAGAATAAATTATATAAAAGAGGATATAACACTTCTGTCTTAGAAATCAGCGACACTAAAATTGATGATTTAATTTTATTTCCTAATCCAACAACAGATAAAATACATGTCCAATTTCCAGTAGCTTTTGGTGAGAAATATAAAATTTCCGTTTTAAATTATTTAGGACAGGAAGTTTCTACGAATGAAGATGAAAACCAAATTGATGTAAGGCATTTTGCATGCGGTATGTATACACTGATAATTAAAACTTCCAAAAATAAGTATTACCGAGGTTCATTTATTAAATCAGAATAATTTAGGTTCAAAAATTGGTTCATATTCATAAATAAAAAAAAAGACCTCTCTGAGGTCTTTTTAATTTTTACATGAAATTGATGGGATTAAAATGCAAAACCAAGTGTTAATCCAAATCCTCTTAAGCTAGTCATTGGAAGACCTTTAACTGTAGCCGTTGCAGAATTAGAGGTTGTTTCAACTGTGATCTCACCGTTTCCGAAACTACCCAATTCTCCGATATTATCACGGATGTTATTTTTTAAATCCTCCTGTTCGCTAGGGGACATATTTATGCTTCCATCTGTTGATTCGGCGTTTATTTTAAATTTCGCTTTTCCATAACCACCTCCTAATATCCACCAATCAATTGTAAAATGCTTTCCGATTACCCATTGAGAACCGATCATTAATCCGGCAGTAAAACCTGAGTAAGATGCTTTAACATCATAGTTCCGCCTTTGACCACTTGTAGAATCCACATCTACATAGCTCGAATTTAAATTGTATTTAGAATACCTGAAGTAAGGGGCAAGGTAAAACCCATGAGGCGCTTTATGTTTAACTTTTTTTCCAGGATAAAAACGAATTTCCGGAGTTACAGACCATCCACCAAATTTTGGCAACTGATAACCACTTCCATTGGATGAAGGCGTGAACAGCTGGCCAGGAATTGTTCTTGGTAACAAATAACTGGCGCCTAATGCTGCCGAAAAATTTTTATGAAAAGCAAATTCATATTGCATTGAAATATTAGTAAGTGCTAATTGTGTAAGGTTGAGCTTTATAACGTGTTTAGGTGAATTTGATGGCTCTCCCTCTTTCATGGAAAATGAATTTTTATTCTTAATTAAAACAGGCTCTTTCTCTTTAAATAACGAAGCATTGTTTGCTGAAATTTGAAAAGTACTTGCAACAAGTAAGGATGAAATGATAAACAGATTTTTTTTCATGATTTATTATTTTAGGTTACAATTAATATAATCAAATGTAAAAAAAAAAATAAAAAAAAGATACAGTTGAACTAATAAAAATCCAGCCGGCAATTAATTTAACAATATGCACCAAGCCTCTTTAACCTTATGGACTTCCAATAACGTTTTAGCATACTGATGTTTTTCGTCCTCATCACTGAAAGTTTTACTCTGAGTATTATTATAAGTTTGAATTTCCTCAGCCGTAGGCAACGTTTCAATATTACCTAATTGGCCTAAATTATTACCTGTCAGAATACGACTATTTTTAATGGACGCAGGAATTGTATCAACTCCTATCCCGAGAGTAGTGATTGGTTTTTCAATTTCGAATAAGGCGTCACCATGCGCCCGGCAATACCAATTACCACCCATTCTTGCAACGAGGTCTATTTTCTGCTGATCAATTAGTTGGTGTTCGTTTAAAACAGATTCACTGATGTGAATTTTAACGACTTCACACATTACTAAATTGCAATTTCCAATTTCTTTTAATTCAAAAACTTTGCATTCCAATTGTACCGGACTTTCTTTAACCCTCATTGGTTTTACAAGGTCAGAAGGAATGGGAGTAAAGCCGCCTTTTATAAATTCATTAATTCCTTTTTCATAGGGGCTGCTGGTTAAACTCATTTGTTGAACCATGCTGTAATTCACAATATTAATGACGCACTCCGGAACTTCTTTAATATTTAAATGAGTGTCTTTTGCTTTACCGGTTTTACCACTAATGTTTGGAGAAAATATAGCAATTGGCGGCTTGGCAGAGAAAACATTAAAAAAACTAAAGGGCGCGAGATTATGATTTCCTGCCAAATCTATAGTGCTTGCAAAGCAAATGGGACGAGGTCCAACAGCTCCTAATAAGTATTGGTGCAACTGTGGAATTGGTATTTCTTTTGGATCAATAGTGAGCATGTAATTATGATTTGAGATTAACTGGCTTTTCCTATTTTGGTTATGAGCTCTGTGTCACCTAATATTTCAGTACAGGTTACTACAGAACTAACGGTTACACCCATTACTCCATGTAGGTTTAAATTCTGTCCTGTTAAAAATAAGTTACTTACTTTAGTTCTTGGTGTTATAAATGTTTTCAGTGGTTCTTTATAATCCTTTATCGCACCATAGAGTGAACCATCCTTACCGCCAATATAGTCGCGATAAGTAATAGGAGTAGCACTCGTATAAGATTGTACTTTTGAACGTAGGCCAGGAATTCTCTTTTCTAATGCATCCAGTAATTTTTCCGATTTTTCAATTTTAAATGCTTCATAGTCATCACCTCTGTAATTTATTGCATTCGGAATTATACTCTTGGTATGAGCCCATTTTTCGCATTCCTCAAAACGCATATAAGCCATCGCCGTAAAATTTTCGGTAAAACCAGGGTGTTTTGAATTTGTATTTCCAAAAACAGCCACTGATTCCGGCCACTTATTTACATCATAAAAAGGACCTGCCCATACATCCGGGTTTATCAAATGATATATATTGTGATCAAGATGTTCAAATGAATTTGGTTTAGTAACGACATTTAACAAAAAAGCAGAAGTCGTATATTCTAAATTTTTAAGACGATTTTTGTAGGCAGGACGCAATTGCGGACCTTCTACCATGTCAATAGTTTTACTCAAGTCGATTGCTGATACAAATGTTTTCCCCTCAATGCGTTCCCCGGTTGTCAATTCAACAGAGTCAATACTGTCGCCATTAAAAACAAAACGGGTGGCCTCATGATAATTTAAAATTTCGCCACCCATGGCCTTTATGTTTTTACTCATGATTTTGGCAATCTGTGAACTGCCGTCAATGCATCTGTACGAACTTTCAATATATGAATTTACTACTAATGCATGAACGTAGAAAGGTGATTTTCCGGCAACGCCCGCGTAAAGCATGTTGTTTCCGCCAATCACTTTCTGTAACTTTTTATCGGTAAAGATTGAATTAATAACTGATTCGGAATCAATTTGCAAATGCCAGGCGTTTGTAAAATCTTTTTTTTCACTGGAAAGGTTATACATCGGGAAGTCTGCACAAGCTTCTCTGACTTTTTGAATATAAATTTCTAAAGCTTTTCTTTCATGAGGAAAAATTGCAGCCAGTCTTTCAATAAAATTTTCGTAACCCTGTGCATGTGGATATAATTGTTCATCTCCTTCAAATGAGATAACGTCAAAAGCATCCTCATTTAATTTCTGCAATTTTAAGTCTTTCATAATATTGAAATACTTAAAATAGCGATTGAGATTTTGGCCTTCTGCTAATCCTCCAATGTAATGTACACCTGTTTCGAAAATAGTTTTATCTCTGCTGTATATTTGCAAAGAGCCTCCTATTTGCCTGTTTTTTTCCAAAACACAGACTTTCATTCCATGTTTGGCTAAAATATATGCGGTGCACAAACCGCCAAGGCCACTTCCAATTATTACAACGTCGTATTTACTCATAAAAAGTTAGTCCAAGTATAAACATTTTTCCAAAATAAAGTTGAAGTATTTATGAATAAGTATTACTTTTAAGTTTATCAATTTTAATGGCTAAGACACTACATTTTTACTCCTTTTTACTGCTTGTTTTCTTTAGCCTGGATTTCTTTGCGCAAAGTTATACAATTAGTGGAAAAGTATTTGATTCTGAATCAAAAGAACCATTACCCTTCGTACCGGTTTTAATTAAAGGAACAACTGTTGGTGGAACCACTGATTTCGATGGTAATTATTCTATTACCACTACCAAACTCGGCGATTCAATTGTGTCTTCATATGTTAGCTACAAGAAATTGACAAGAGCGATTAAAAGAGGAGAAAATCAGGTAGTTAATATGCCTATGGTTTTAGAAGGAGTTAATTTGCTGGAAGTTGTAGTGAAGGCAGGCGAAAATCCTGCACATCGAATCATCAGAAATGTGATTGCCAACAAGGAATTCAATAATAAACGCCGACTTGGCGCTTACCAATATGAAACTTATAATAAAGTAGAATTTGATTTAAACCGAATCCCAAAGGAAATGAGAGAACGGAAAATCTTTAAACCTATTAAGTTTGTGTTTGACAATGTTGACAGTCTTAATTCTGGCGAAAAACCTTCTTTGCCAATTTTTATTACCGAAGCAATTTCTGATATGTATTATCGGAGTAATCCTACTTTGAAAAAGGAAGTTATTAAAGCCAGTAAAGTAACGGGAATTGAAAATACCAGTGTTACTTCAGTTATGGGTGATATGTATCAGAATATTAATATTTATGATAATCACATATTAGTATTTAATAAGGATTTTGTAAGCCCTATTTCTGATAATGCTTTTTTTTATTATAAATTTTACTTAGAAGATAGTTTGTTTATTGGTAATACACGTTGTTACCAAATCCGTTTTAAATCAAAACGACCTCAGGAATTATGTTTCAGTGGTAATATGTGGATAGCAGATACTACCTGGGCAGTGAAAAGGCTTGAGATGACTATTCCCAAAGATGCAAATATTAACTTCATAAATGCTGCTAATGTAGTGCAGGAGTTTACGCGTGTTGATAGCACATGGATGCTGAGCAAAGACCGATTGATTATTGATTTTGCAATGCATAAAAATCAGGTTGGAATTTATGGACGTAAAACAACATCTTACAAAGACTTTAAAATTAATGACCCGAAAGAGGTGAAGTTTTATGAATTAGGGGATAAAATTGTTGTGGAAGATTCTGCAATGAAACACACAGATGAGTTCTGGAACAATCGTCGGCATGATAGTTTATCCGTCAGGGAAAAGAAAATTTACCACATGATCGATACCATTAAAACATTACCGGTATATAAAACATGGGTGGATATTTTTACGATTTTCGTTTCAGGTTATAAAGTGATTAACAATTTTGAAATTGGACCTTATTTTAATCTGGTGAGCTACAATCGCATTGAAGGAACTCGTGTACGTTTCGGTGGACGAACAAGTAGTAAATTTAGTCGTTGGTATGAATTGCAAGGATATGTGGCATACGGTTTCAAAGATGAAAAGTATAAATACAGCTTAGGGTTTAAAAGTTTTATTTCAAAAAAACCACACCGACAGTTAATTGGTATGACTTATAAAAGCGACTATGAAATTTTAGGTCAAAGTCAGAATGGTTTTTCCCAGGATAATATTTTCGCTTCATTGTTCAGAACAAGTCCTTTGACTAACCTGACACGTGTTGATCAGACCTACGCATGGTATGAGAGAGAATGGTTAGATGGACTAACCTCAAGAGTTACTTTGGCTGGAAGAACAATTACGCCTTTGCTGGCAAGCACTTATACTTATTATAGAAATGATGGAAGTATTGCCCAGAAGGAAAATATAAAAAATACGGAAGTGAGATTAAATGTTCGCTTCGCCTATAAAGAAAAATTTATCAGTGGAGATTTTAGCAGAATCAGTTTAGGTACAAAATGGCCTGTCTTCCAGGTCAATTATGCAAAATCATTGCAAAACGCGTTTAGAGGTGAATATGATTATCAAAAGGTTGTCTTGAATATCAGTGACCGTATTCGTTTAATCTCGTTGCTTGGTTATACAGATTATACGGCCGAAGTAGGAAAAATATTTGGTGCCGTTCCCTATCCCTTAATGGAGTTACACGGTGGTAATGAAACTTATGTGTATGATTACATGTCTTTCAATATGATGAAATATTATGAGTTTGCAAGTGATCAATATGCTTCAGTTGGAGTGTTCCATCATTTTGAGGGTTTAATATTTAATAAAATACCGTATTTAAAAAAATTAAAATGGCGCGAAGTAGTAACTTGTAAAGCACTTTGGGGAAGCGCGAATGAAAGGAACCGACGAACGTTAATCTTTCCAACTACTTTAAATGCACTTGGAAATGAGCCGTATGTAGAGTTTAGTGCCGGAATAGAAAATATATTTAAGGTATTTAGAATTGATGCCTTATGGCGTTCCACCTACTTAAGGCCAAAAGCCATTGATAATTTTGGGGTTAAGTTTGGCTTTCAGTTAGCATTTTAGATTTCTGAAGGCATTCACATTTTTTGTAATTTCGAACCCTTATCTTTTGATTATATTTGGTTGATTTAAGTTAAAACACATGATACTTCGTTCAGAAAATTTAGTTAAAAAGTATAAAAGCAGAACTGTTGCAAAAAACGTAAGCGTTCAGGTGCAGCAAGGTGAAATTGTTGGATTACTTGGTCCGAATGGTGCCGGAAAAACAACATCATTTTATATGATTGTAGGAATGGTAAAACCAAATTCCGGAAAGATATATCTGGACGATAAGGACATTACCAATGAACCTATGTATAAACGCGCACAATTGGGCGTAGGATATTTACCACAGGAAGCTTCAGTTTTCAGGAAATTGAGTATTGAAGATAATCTATTGGCTGTTTTGCAAATGACAAAGAAAACAAAAGCAGAACAAGCATATAAAGTTGAAAGCTTGTTGGATGAATTTGCATTGCACCATGTACGTAAAAATTTAGGTGATCAGTTGTCAGGCGGAGAGAGAAGAAGAACTGAAATTGCAAGGGCATTAGCAACAGATCCTAAATTTATTTTACTGGATGAGCCTTTTGCAGGCGTTGATCCAATAGCAGTTGAAGATATTCAAAGTGTAGTTAGAAAACTGAAAGATAAAAATATTGGTATTTTAATTACAGATCATAATGTACATGAAACATTAAATATAACCGATAGAACCTATTTGTTGTATGCAGGAGAAGTGATAAAGTCCGGTTCAGCGGAAGATCTGGCGAATGATGAGATGGTAAGAAAAGTGTATTTGGGTAGTAATTTTGAATTGAGAAAATAGTTTGACATCAAGCTCACATAAATCTTTAGATGAAGTTCATTCATCTGTCAAGACTTCCGGTAAAGGTGGGTTTAGAAAATTATTAGCGTTTATCGGTCCGGCTTATATGATCAGTGTTGGTTATATGGATCCGGGAAATTGGGCCACTGATATTGAAGGCGGAAGCAAATACGGCTATAGCCTGATTTGGGTTCTTGTTATGAGTAACCTGATAGCATTATTATTGCAAAGTCATTGTGTGCGTTTGGGAGTAGTATCAGGACGTGATTTGGCACAAGCCTCCAAGGATCATTATTCAAAGTTTATTAATTATTTTTTATACGCATTGGCTGAAATTGCCATAGCGGCCTGTGATCTTGCTGAAGTTGTTGGTATGGCAATTGGAATTCATTTGTTATTTCCGTCTATTTCAATTTTAATGGGTGTTTGTATTACGGTGCTTGACAGTTTTGTATTATTATTTCTGTTGAATGCCGGCATTAAAAAACTGGAGGCCTTCATTATTTCTTTGGTTGCCATTATTGGCGTATCTTTTTTTATTCAGTTAATGATCGCTGCACCGGATGTGGTTGAAATTTCCAAAGGCTTAATTCCTGGTTTTACTAACGAAAACGCCTTGTATATTGCCATTGGTATTATTGGCGCAACAGTAATGCCACATAATTTATATTTACATTCTTCATTAGTCCAGACAAGGCAATTTGAGCGTTCAGCTATAGAAATAAAGAAAGCTATTCGTTTTAATATCATTGACAGTGCAGTTGCCTTAAATCTGGCCTTGTTTGTAAATGCCGCTATTTTAATTATTGCGGCAACTACTTTTTTTAATACGGGTGTAGAAGTAAAAGAAATTCAGGATGCTCATCGTATGATGGCGCCAATGCTTGGAAGCACTCTTGCTCCACTTTTGTTCGCTATTGCTTTAATTGCAGCCGGACAAAGTTCTACAGTTACAGGTACATTAGCAGGACAGGTGATTATGGAAGGTTATTTAAATCTCCGATTGCAACCTTGGATCAGGCGACTACTGACACGGTTAATTGCAATTGTCCCAGCTTTTTTGACGATTTATTTTTTAGGAGAAGAAAAAACTGGAGATTTACTTGTATTGAGCCAGGTGATTTTAAGTCTTCAATTAGGATTTGCTATTATACCCTTGATCCATTTTGTAAGTAATAAAAAAAGAATGGGAGAATTTGTTATCCCACTATGGCAGAAAATTGCTTCCTGGATTTCTGTCACTGTTATTGTTTTTTTAAATTGTCAAATGCTGATTAATAAAGTAACGGATTGGTTAACGGAATCCTCTTATCCTGTAATAATTTGGGTGACAGTAATTCCTTTCATGATTTTATGCCTTGGTATATTATTGTTTATTATGTTTGAACCATTATTCAAAAAAGCAAAACCGGAAGTATCTACACAGTTTCATGGAGAGTTGCAAAAAATCAGTTTTGAAAAACAACAACCGTATTCTTCGATTGCCATTACGGTAGATTTTAGTACGAGTGACAATAAGGCAATTAATAAAGCGATACAGCTAGGAGGAAAAGATGCTCATTATATATTAATCCATATTCTGGAATCGACTAATGCTGTTATGTATGGCGAGGAGACAAATGATTATGAAAGAAGTGAAGATAGCAAGAACCTGTTAGCTTATAAAGACCAACTCAGTGAACATGGTTACAACTGTGAATTTAAACTCGGCTTTGGTAATCCAAAATCTGTTATTCCAACACTTGTTACAGATTGTGATTTATTGGTAATGGGTACGCATGGACATACCAAACTTAAAGATCTTTTATTTGGTACAACAGTAGAAGGTGTAAGACATAAAATCTCAATTCCTTTAGTGCTGGTTTAACATTACGGAACGCTCCTAACCAAATAATTATGATTTAAGTGATTTTCAATTACTGTATGTTTTAGTAGCCAATTTCCAATTTTTCTTTATTATCTGTGTTTATCTTAAGAATTTGTGCCATCTGCTTTCCAAATAGCTAAACTTTGTAGCAAATAAATTAGACAAAGCCATTTTTTAAGTTTAAAATTTCCCTTATTTTGCAGTAAAATAAAAGGTTGCAAATAGTAGTAAATACACGTCTCTTAATTCACAATAAATTAGATGGTATCGGATGGTTTAGTTATCAAACGCTTAAGCGAATAACTCAAAGTAATCCAAACGTACATTTCGTTTTTTTATTTGACAGGGATTATAGCGATGAATTTATTTTTTCAGACAATGTAACTCCTTTAGTGTTGGGTCCACAGGCAAGACATCCTTTTTTATATTATGCCTGGTTTCATTTGTCGGTTAAAAATTTACTGAACAGAATGAATCCTGATTTGTTTTTATCTCCGGACGGATTTTTATCTCCGGGCGCTAAATGTAAACAATTGCCCGTTATTCATGATATCAATTTTTTGCATAATCCCAAGGATCTGAAATCATTAACGAGTAAATATTACAATCATTTTTTTCCAAAGTATGCTCAATTAGGAAGTAGAATAGCAACAGTTTCAGAATACAGTAAAGCGGATATTTCTAAAAATTATCATATTGATACTAATAAAATTGATGTGGTTTATAACGGTATCAATGAAGGTTTTACTTCGCTATCAGACCCATCACAACAAATCATCAGAGAGAAATTTTCTCATGGCAAGCCTTACTTTTTATTTGTTGGATCTCAAAGCCCCCGTAAAAATTTAAATAGGTTAATTGCGGCGTTTGATATCTTTAAAGAGCGGTCCGGTTCTGATTTTAAATTGGTATTAGTGGGTGCGGTTTATTCGAATGAAGGAGATGTAAAGCGCGTTATTGATAGATCTAAATTCAAGGATGATATTCTATTTACAGGCAGACAACCACAGGAAGAATTGGAAAAAATGATGGCGAGCGCTTTTGCTTTAGCTTTTGTTCCATACTTCGAAGGTTTTGGAATTCCTATTGTTGAGGCTCTGCAATGCGAAACGCCTGTTATTTGTAGTAATACAACCAGTATGCCTGAAATAGTAGGTGACGCTGGATTATTAGTCAATCCGTTTGAAGTAAATAGTATTAGCGATGGAATGTTAGAGTTGTATCACAATCCTTCGCTTCGAAATCAATTAATAGAAAAGGGAAAAGTTAGAAAGAACTTATTTTCCTGGGACAAATCGGCAGACCTGCTTTGGAACAGCATAACAAAGTGTTTATGAGTTCACCCATCAGTAAATCGGCGTTTATGAAAGCCGAGCAGTGTTTAAAACATTTTTATCTTTATAAAAACCATCCCTACTTAAGAGATTCCTTATCTAAGGAAAAACAATTTATTTTTAAAAGAGGAACAGATGTTGGAATTTTTGCCCAGCAATTATTTCCCGGAGGAATTGATGTTACTGTTGGAGAAAAACGCAACCAGCAATTGTTTGCTCAAAAAACAAAGGACTTAATTGCCAATGGAATGCAAACGATTTATGAAGCAACCTTCATTTATGATGACCTTTTGGTGATGGTAGATATTTTGCATAAGCAAGATGATAAATGGATTGCCTATGAGGTGAAAAGCTCTTTAAAGATCACCGACACATATGTGAAGGACGCGTGTTTTCAATATTATGTGATTAAAAACTGTTTACCTGATTTGGTGGATTTCAATTTATTGACATTAAATCCAAAATATACTTTGGAAGGAGAACTGGATACATCAAATTTGTTTAAAGTAACTTCTATTATGAAGGATGCTTTAAAGAATTCTGAATATTTTGCCCACAAAACTCAAATAGCAAAGCTTACGTTAGAGCAAGGAAAAATTCCGGATATTAAAATAGGGATTCATTGTTTTCAACCTTATGAATGTGATTTTTTAGGCACGTGTTGGAAAAATACAAATGATCCTTCATCAGTTTTAACTCTTGGAAAATTAACCAAGCAAGCTATGTTTGATTTGTACGATAATAATATCAAACGAATTGATGAAATTGATATTCATACGATACATAACAAAGAAATTAAGATACAGGTGAAGGCTGCTATTGAACAAAAAGAACAGATTAATCAGATAGAGGTTAGTTCATTTGTTTCCAATATTCACGAACCATTTTGTAGTTTGGATATTGAAGTATGGATGCCTGCCATTCCCTATTATCAGAATACTAAACCATTTCAACAGATCCCGTTTTTGTTTTCGATGATCTACGAAGAGAATGGGGATTTAAAAACTTACAGCTATTTTAAACCAATTGAAGAAGATCTAAGAAAGGAATTTCTGGAAAGAATTTTATTCGTTACAAAGGATTTTAAATCTATTCTGATGTTTGATAAATCACTTGAAGAAACTGTTTTAAATCAATTGGTTCAATTATATCCAGAATACAAAGAAGATATTAGTGTTTTAAAAAGCAAGATCGTTGACCTTGCAGAACCGATCAGAAAAGGGAATTATTACCATCCTGAAATGAATGGAAATTTCACATTGAAAAGCATTGCTCCTTTGGTAAACCAGGAGGCCGGATTTAATAACCTGGATATCCAGTCTGGAATAAGTGCCATGTATATATATGAAAGTTTGTTGGAACAAAATATGATCGAAGGAGAACATATTAAACAACAGTTAATAGACTATTGTGAGATGGATGCTCTGATCACTTACCAATTATCGAATTATTTCAGAAGTAAATTAGAATAGCAGTTCGAGAGAACTATATTTATTTATCTTTATTCACGGCTTGCAGTTAAAATTTTTCATACTCATTTTTTGTTTTCCTGTTAGTGTTTATTCTCAGTTCAGGATAGATACAGCGAGGCGAGTTAATTATTTGGCTATTCCTATACTCTTTAAAACACCGGAAACAGGCTGGGCATATGGCTTGTCAGCTTCTGCTAATTTTAAAACGTCTCATAAAAATGATACCCTCACACGAACATCTGTTATCACAGTTCTTGGAATTTTTTCGCAACGTGAACAAAATATCCAGGGTGTTGACGCCACAATTTATTTTCCAAAAGAAAAGTACATTCTTTATTTCAACAGTTCCCATAGTTATTTTCCTGATAACTTCTGGGGTTTAGGCCAGTATTCTAAGAATTCAGATGTTGAACGATATGTTTTTGAACAGGTTGTAATCAATCCACATATAAAGCGTAAATTTTTTAAACATAATTTTTTTGGAGTACTTGCTGATTATCAAAATATATTCAAAGTGCAATATAGCAAAGACGGTTTAATGGATTCTCTATCGTTTTACGGAAAAACAAATTATAATGTTTTTGGATTAGGAGTAACAGCAAGTTACGATACCAGGAATTCTACATTCTGGCCAACCAAAGGGGTGTTTTTACAAACTCAGTTTACCACTTACAATCGGGAATTGGCTTCTACGTATTCATTTAATAAATGGACGGCGGAAGTAAGATTATTCAGGAAAGTTTTTAAAAAACATGTCATAGCATGTCAACTTTATAATTATTATACATATGGAGAAACGCCTTACCGCTCAATGGCAGCCTTGGGAGGATCAGGGAATTTAAGAGGTTTTTACCAAGGACGTTTCAGGGATAATTCTATGTATTCTGCGATCGTGGAGTACCGTGCTCCTATTTTTTGGAAGATAAGCGCTTGTGTCTTTGGAGGAGTAGGGGACGTTTACAATCAACCAAAAAACATCAACGCGTCCTCTATGAAAGGTAGCTTTGGTGGCGGCCTTAGATTATCTATCATTGAAAAAGATAAGCTGAATTTGCGCGTTGATTATGGTTATTCTGACAACTACAACAAGGGTTTTTATTTCACAATTGGTGAGTGTTTTTAGGGTAATTTATTTAACATTCTTTGGTTCATAGTTTCTCTTTCATAGAGCCTTATTTTTCTAATACTGAATTAACTTTAAGGTTTACAAATTAAGCATTGATGGATCATGTCTAAAATTAAGGTTGGGATTTTGTTTGGTGGACGTTCAAAAGAACGTGAAATTTCTTTTGCTGGTGGAAGAACGGTTTATGATAATTTAAATAAGTCAATTTTTGAAGCGATTCCATTATTTGTGGATTCGTTTGGAAATTTTGTTTTGTTGGATTGGAATTTTGTTTACAAAGGAACCATTCGTGATTTTTATCCACCGTTGGAATTTGTTCCTGCTTCCAATGTAGATTTTCAATATTACGCTGAAAACCTTGGCAACTTAACGGTTCAGCAACAAGACGAATTAATTTCTAAAATTGGTAAAAAAGTTTTAGCACATGAATTAACTTCTTTAATTGATTTTGCATTTTTAGCATTGCATGGGCCTTATGGCGAAGATGGCCGCATCCAAGGCTTATTAGAATATTTGCATATGCCTTATTCAGGGAGTGGCATTTTACCAAGTGCCATTGGCATCGATAAAAGTGTTCAGAAAAAATTAATGGTCAATGCAGGTTTCAATAGTCCAAAATATTTCACTATTGATAGAAATGATTGGATCAGCGGAAATGTAAAAGGCGTTTGGGAAAAAGCAAAAAGTGAAATTGGTTTTCCGATGGTGATCAAACCCGCTAATCAGGGTTCATCAATAGGTATTTCTATTTTAACAATACAGACTGAATTATTATTTATATCAGCAATAGAAAAAGCATTATTTCATAAATGGATAGATGGAGCTTACTGGCAAACTTTGTCGGACATTGCTAAAATCGATTATATTCGAAATGTTTCAGATATTCGTGAAGGTATTGGCATGCCTCTCAAAATTAATATTAGTAAGAATGTTAATATGCCCGAGGAAGTTGTGTTTTACAATCAATATGAATTAATTGATTTTTTAAATAAACATTGTAATCAATTTACTAATGTTGTATTACAAGCGTTGGATAGTGAAAGCACCGTAATTGTAGAAGGTTTTATTGAAGGAAAAGAATTTTCTTGTATTGTATTAGAAGATACGGATTCTAATAGTAAAGCAATTGCATTGCCTCCAACTGAAATTAGAAAGGGAAATGAATTATTTGATTATCGTAGTAAATATTTGCCAGGCTTATCACGAAAGATAACTCCAATTGAGGCAACTGATGAGCAAATTAACGCTATAAGAAAAGAATGCGAACGGTTATTTGAGGAATTGTGTTTTGATGTTTATGCGCGTATTGATGGTTTCTTAAGTACGGATGGAAAAGTGTTTTTAAATGATCCGAATACCACTTCCGGTATGATGCCATCTTCTTTTTTCTTTCACCAGGCAGCCGAGATTGGATTAACGCCTTCACAATTTTTGACCTATATTATTCGCACCTCTTTAAGTAAGCGAATTAAAAATAGTAAAGGTGCGTTTGTTTATGAGCCACTTTTGATGAAGTTGGATAACTATTTGGATAACGAAAAAAATGCAGTCAACAATAAAATACCGGTAGCAGTTATATTGGGTGGTTATTCTTCTGAGCGACATATCTCCGTAGAAAGTGGAAGAAATATTTTTGAAAAACTAGCTTCTTCAGAAAAATATTCACCTGTTCCGGTTTTTCTTACGGGTGATAATTCTAATCATTTGATGTATCAGATTCCAATTAATGCTTTGTTAAAAGATAATGCAGATGATATAAAAGATAAAATCAATAATTGGAAAATACATCCTGTAGTAAATCAGATTATTTCGGAGTGTAAATCAATTAAGGATAAGTATGGATCTCCTTATAATTTAATTGCGCCTAAGCAATTAAATTATTCTGATTTAGCTGCATTAGTAAAGCAAGTGTTTATTGCGTTGCATGGCCGGCCTGGTGAAGACGGTGCAATTCAAGAAAAGTTGGAAGCGGTTGGTTTAACATATAATGGTTCAGGTAAAGAAAGTTCATCAATCACAATTGATAAATTCAGAACTAATGAAATTTTAATGAAGCACGGTTTTCTGGCCGCTAAACATTGTTTAATAACAGTTGAGGATTGGAAAAATAATAAAGAGAAAATTAAACTTTCTTTACAAAATGATTTCGTTTACCCACTAATTGCAAAACCAGTAGATGACGGATGCAGCAGTGCTGTGAAAATGATTAAAAACTTTGATGAGTTTGAAGCATTTGCCACTTTGATTTTTAGGTCAACAGAAGAGTTTGATGAAAAAGCTGCTGAACGATTACATATCAAACCAAAAGAAGAATTTCCTCAGAAACAAGTATTGCTGGTGGAGGAATTGATTAGTAAAAATGGCGCAAAGTATTTTCTGGAAATTACCGGCGGTATGCTTACTAAGATAAATGCTAAAGGTGAAGTGGAGTATGAAGTATTTGAAGCGTCAGAAGCATTGGCAAGTGGTGAAATTTTAAGTCTGGAAGAAAAATTTTTAGCCGGTCAAGGCCAAAATATAACACCCGCACGTTATTCAAGAGATGAGAAAGAAAGACAGCTGATTTCTGATAAAGTAAAAGAAACATTAGGGGCTGCCGCAAAGGTTCTCAATATTGTGGGGTATTGTCGGATTGACGCTTTTGTGAGAGTTTTTGGTCCTCAGCATATAGAGGTTATTTTTATTGAGGTCAATTCCTTACCTGGTATGACACCGGCCACGTGTATTTATCATCAGGCCGCCATAAATGGATATAAACCTTATAACTTTATTGATAAAATTTTAGATTTTGGAGCGAGATCTAAATCGAGACTAAATGCAGTGTAATCTTCGGTTTTAAACAGTCAATTCTGTTTTTTATAACATTCTGATAGTCAATAATTTAATCCTATAATGAACATTATTTGCACTAGTTTTTAACAGTCAATAAACTTGTTTTTCACATTTTTTGGTATGGCGAATTTCTGCTCTTCGTCTAATAAGTTAGTTTATTAACAATCTACCTCCTATCTTTGTTAATAACTGTAAATAACTACCCATGTTTGAGATATTAAAAAACTTTGAAAGCAAATTCGGTTCTCTTAAAAAAAAGGGATTAAGAATTGAAGGTTTATCGATGATAGATCCAAAACGCAAGAAACATGTAATTATGATTTCTAAGCCGTTTTTATTTGATAATCGTCAATTACCAAAATCTTATGAGGGATTGGATATTAAATCCAAAATTGAAGGTGGTTTGCCTGAAGAATTTAAAATTGAAAAAGAAGCTATAAAAAAAGATTATTTATGGGCTCCTAATAAATTCGAAAAATATGTTGACCGTTGCTCTGAAGATATAAAAAAGCAATTTGGTAATCCAAATATGTCTCGTTCAGAAATGTTAGATGCATTGGCATTCGGAAGTTTTGAAGATCATAAACAAAAGACATTAAATTTAATTAAAGAGGGAAAAATTCCTGCTATTAATTTAAATTAAGATAAAGCAATTGACCAGGGAATAATTAAGGGTTAAACTTTTTAAATTGCTTACGATCCTTTCGCCAAATGGCGGAAGGATTTTTTGTTTAATGGCAGTAATTAGACAAAAGAGTTATAAGTTTAAGGTCATGCTGAACTTGATTCAGCATCTTATGAGACCCTGAAATAAATTCAGGGTGACGTTTCATATCATTTTTTTTTTACTTTAAAATAACGCTACAAGTATTAAAAATTCTATTTTTTAAACCATATATTTACGCTACTTTTTATAAGGTGAGTAACATCGTAGATCAAATAAAAGCGCCCATTAACAGGCATATGGATGAGTTTGAAGTTAAGTTCAAACAATCGATGAAAAGCAGCGTTCCGTTATTAGATAAGATCACAAATTATATTGTAAAAAGAAAAGGGAAACAAATTCGCCCGATGTTTGTTTTTTTATCTGCGCAAAGCGCCGGAGAAATTAACGAGAGCACCTACAGAGCTGCTTCTCTTATTGAGTTATTGCATACTGCTACTTTGGTACATGACGATGTTGTAGATGACAGTAATGAGCGACGCGGTTTTTTTAGCGTGAATGCCTTATGGAAAAATAAAATTGCTGTTTTGATAGGTGATTTTTTATTATCGAGCGGACTACTTTTGTCTTTAGATAATAACGATTTTCATTTATTAAAAATAGTAAGCAATGCTGTTCGCGAAATGAGTGAAGGTGAATTGCTTCAGATTGAAAAAGCAAGGAAATTAGATATCTCTGAAGAAGTTTATTTTGAAATCATCACGAAAAAAACGGCGGCCCTGATCGCTGCTTGTTGTGCGGCAGGCGTAGCTTCTGTTACGAGTGATGAGAAAGTCATCAATCAGTTCAAGGAATTTGGAATTAACACCGGCATCGCTTTTCAGATTAAAGATGATCTTTTTGATTTTGGCGACGATACTTCTATTGGCAAACCAACCGGCATTGATATTAAGGAAAAGAAAATGACACTGCCTTTAATTTTTGCTCTAAATAATAGTACCTGGCTCGAAAAAAGAAGAATCATTAACATCGTCAAAAATCATAATAATGATCCGGTAAGAGTTTCTGAGGTCATTGATTTTGTTATTAAGAAGGGTGGAATTCAGTATGCTGAAAAAATAATGCATGAATATAAAGAAAAAGCGTTGCAACAATTAAATTCATTGCCTGATAGTTCTTCCAAACAAAGTTTAATACAATTAGTAAATTATTCCATCGAGAGAAAAAAATAACCTATGTACAAATTATCGTTATACGCCAGCCTATTTTGCCTGTTAATTTTATTTGCAAAATGCAAAAATAATGGAGCTTCTGAATTAGAAACTTCTAAAAACGATTCTATTACAGGATTGGCAAAAGAGGATTCGCAAAAAATAGTAAGTGAACTTAGCAAATATTTAATAGTTCCACCTGATACGGATTACACCGGTGACTACATGGATAAATATCCAAACGGAGTGATAAAATTTACAGGCTTCTTCAGATTCGGAGAGCGCCACGGAGAATGGATGGCTTTCTATGAGAATGGGAAAAAGTGGAGCGATTGTTTTTATGATAAAGGAAAAAAACATGGCTCAACAATGGTGTTTCATCCCAATGGAAAACTATTTTATTCGGGTTGGTATAAAAACGATTTGAAAGATAGTCTTTGGTTATTTTACGACAGTCTTGGGAAAGAAGTTGACAGACGAGCTTACCGGGAAAATATTGAAACTGGCCTAGTTTACTAGATATTCTGCCTTCTAATCTTAATGGCTTCTGCAAAAGTGATGTTATGGATCTTTGAATCGAGCCAGGCGTAGAAGTTAAAATATTCAAGTGCGTTTTTTTCGTATTTATCTTTGAATACTTTTTCAAGCTCTTCCTTAAATTTTACATAAGTTTCCTTTTGTTTACTGTCACGTTTAGATAAGGCAATTTTTTTGAAATATTCCAGGAAAACAGTTTCAAATTTATAATGCTGTTTCTGCTGTGCAAAAAATCTTACACTTGATTTGTAGATATATGAGAGCAAGTCATCATTTCCTAATTCAAAATGTACGATCAGATTAATGAGCTTGGAAATTCGAATGATATCTTGTCTCAGGTATTCAAAGTTTGTATTAATAATTTTATTTAGCCAATGCAGGGTTTTATTGTATTCACCCACACCAAAATAAACCATGCTGATGGTATGATAAATTCTTACAAGGTCTTCGTTATTAATCTTCGTTTCATATTTATCCAGTCCTTTTATCACATGGGGAATAACTTGTGTGGCTTTATCATGCTGACCAATGTATGAGTACAATACCATTTCGGTAATATATGACTGGGTAAAAATGGTGATCTGTAAATCTGTGGCTTTAAACATTTCATTTAAGGCCAACGATTTTAGCTTATCAATCATTTTAAAGCCATCGTTATATTGTTTTTTGATGGCGCAATACCTCACCAGGTATCCATGCGAAACAATATAATAATAAGGCATTTCTGAAATAATCTCAGGTTTGTTCTCAAGCTCAATAATTAGTTCCGATAAAGATTTATGAGCTTCCTCCATTTCATTTAAAAGCATATTTGCAACACCAATAATAAACAAACAGAGTATCTTGGATTTATTAGATAAAAATCCTTCCTGATTAGAAAAACGTTTGGTTTCTTTAATAATGTCGTTGATCTCATTAACATCTTCTTTACTCCTCGCAATCATCAATTTGGAAGAGAGTAAATTTAATTTCGCAAGCTGAAGTTCATAGGCTGCAAAATTTTCGATTTTATTAAAAAGGCTATTTTCCTCTTCAATTAATTCGTCTAATGTTTTGTAATTGATATCTCCGAAATGAGCTTCCATGTCAATCAGTACTTTTTCGAGCTCAACAATTTCCAGTAGGCTATAAAACAGTTCGTAATCATGAGCCATTTTTTTTATAATGCTCAATTGCTTTCTGGATTGTTTGTACAGGGATTTATTAAAAAGTAATTGAATGTTTTTTATTTCCTCATCTATTCGGGCGCTCGCACTTGTTTCCTGGCGATGAAACCTTAAGCTTTTAAGTATATGGTGTAAAAGTTGATTTTTTTCTGATGCAAAATGTTGTACAAAAAGTTCATTTTTAAAATGATTTTTTACATCTTCCTCGTCATAATCATCTTGTTTTTGAATGAAATTATAAAGCTTTATATAATTTTTTTCACCTTGCTGTAAAGACGAAATTAGTTTAAACTGTTTCTCTTCCTCAGGAGTAAGGGATTTAATGATCTCGAATAATTGGTTCGTTGGTTTCATTTAATTTTAATTTAACCAAGCTTTGGCATATTTTTTTTTCATTAATTGATCTATAGGAGTATTTGTAATCTTTGATTCGATATATACTTCAATATCAAAATAAAAACTCACATTTTTCTCGTGCGGATCTTTCATTACCTCTTCCAAATCTTTTTTAAAACTCAGGAATATTTCTTTTTCATTGGTTTTATTTTTTATTTTGAGTTCAGAGAGTTTCTCAAAATAGGAAAGAATTAGTTTTTCAGTTTTAAAAAAGGAGATTTGCGTTTTATAATACGTTTTGATTGTAGATATTATGTATCCCAGTTGTTTAAAATTATTTAACTCATAATGCAAGCCAATATTAATAATCCTTGCAAACGATTGAAGATCTTCTCTGAGTAAATTATTTCCCTCGTTTAATATCAACGTAATGTAGTGCTGCGCCTTTTCGTAATTGCCAAAATAGGTATTCATAATGGCAATATTATAGTAAAAAACAAGTTCTTCCTCCTTGTTTATTTTTCCTTTGTAATCAATTAGTCCTTTCTCAATTTCATCAACATTCAACAATGCCTCTTTTAAATAACCACTGTTTGTATTGATAGTTAGTTTTCCGTTTAATACAGAAGTAAATATTTTTAGCTGAAGATCCGTTGTGATAAAAGCTTTAAGTTTCGCTTTTTCTTCAATTTGTTCAATGCGAAGAACACAGGTTTTATACTTTTTTTCTTCATAAGCAATATTAACCAGGTTATTAAGCGTTGTTAAATATCTGCTGGGCATTTCTTCAATTAATTCTTTATGATTATCCATAACCTTTAAAAGGAGTTCGCATTCCTCTTCACGACTTTGATTATCCTGGCAGCGACAGAATAAAATGGAACGGCAATGATGGTATATGATTAATGCTTTTTTTGATTTAACTGATTTTTCATTTTTAAGTAAAGGAGAGCTTAAAAAGGAGTTGATGATTTTCAGGTCTTCCTCAGTCTTTGCCTTATTCTTTTGCCGCGTATTTAAATTTAACTTAGAATACAGAAGCGTAAAAGTTCCCAGATTCTTGGCTTTTTCAATAATGGATTGCTCTTCTTTAACCAGCTCTTCAATTGTATTATGCCTGATATTAAATTGGGTTTCAATCGAGATCAATAGTTTTTCCAAACCAATCAATTCCAGTATAAAGTGAAATCGTTCAAAACGATAAGCTTCCTGTTTCTGTCTATTTAAAATTTTACGGCATTGTTTGTATTGAGCTTTATCAAATAGATTTAAAATGTTAGTAATCTCATCTTTTATAACATAAGAAGCGCTACTTTCTGAATGAAATGATCTTAAGCACTTTAAAATAAAGTTGTAAAGATTTTCAGAAGCCTGACTTTTGACCTGTATAGTCTCTGCCTTTGATTTTTTAGTAAAGAAATCTTCTTTAAAATCCGGAGATAATTCAATAGTATTAAATAGATTGATTAAATTCAGATTTAAATCTCCTGCCGACGCTGTCAGTTTCAAAAATCGCTTTTCCGACTTAGATAGTGATTTAACTAAGTCATATAAATCTCTATTTGAAATCAGGTTCATAAATAGCAATACAATTTAAACAGGTTATAATGGAACTCCTAATAGGATACTCTAATTAACTAAAATTAATTAACTTTAATTCAAATTTATGCCCATGAAACTATTTTATTCTTTTCTTTTTATTGTATTCCTATGTCAAAACAATTGGGTGTTTGCCCAAAAAATTAATTGTCAATCCCATAAATCGGCAACAACCACTTCTTCCATTTACTATTCTCATGAGAATCTTAGAAGCGACACGATTGACATTTTAAAATATACCATTAACCTGGATATAACTGATTTTACCAATAAAAAAATCAAAGGAAATACTAGAGTTCGTTTTGCTCCTAAAATAAATGGACAAAACAGCGTTCGTCTGGATCTTTTAAAAATGACCATAGACAGTATTACATTTAATTCCGCACTGTTATCCTATAGTTATAATGATACTTTATTAAAAGTAAATTTCACCACAGGTTTGAATACAACTGATACAGTAGATATCATTGTGTATTATCATGGTATTCCGCAAGGTGATCCTGCCGGATGGGGAGGCTTTTCGTTCAATGGGAATTATGCTTATAATTTAGGAGTTGGGTTTGGTGCAAAGCCTCACAACTATGGTAGGGTTTGGTTTCCGTGTTTTGATAATTTCGTAGAAAAGTCTCTTTATGAATTTAATATTACCACGGATGTTGCTAAGACCTCGTTTTGTAATGGCGCTCTGATATCAGATATAGTTAATGGAACACTGCATACACGAAAATGGGTCTTAAACAAGGAGATCCCATCTTATTTGGCTTCTGTTGCTGTGGCAGATTATACTCAGGTAAATTGGAATATTAATGCAGCTAATGGTAGCTTGCCTATTATTCTTGCTGCAAGACCAGCAGATACCACAGCCTTAAAAAATGGCTTTTTACATTTACCAAATGCTATTTTAGGATATGAAAACTATTATGGGCCCTATGTTTGGAACAGAGTGGGGTATTGCCTTGTTCCCTTTAACAGTGGAGCTATGGAGCACGCAACAAACATTTCTTATCCGAGGGCAGCAACATCAATCGCCTATGAATCTGAATTAATGGCTCATGAATTAGCTCATCACTGGTGGGGAGATTTAATGACTTGCGAAACTCAAGAAGATATGTGGTTGAACGAAGGAATGGCGAGTTATAGTGAGCGTTTGTTTTTGGAGTGGACTTATAGCTATTCAAAATATTTGAATGAGGTGAAACTAATTCATGATGAACTCATCAAGTATGTTCATTTGAAAGAGAAAGGATTCAGAGCTATTTCAGGAGTGCCTCATGAGTATACCTATGGAGATCATGTATATAGAAAGGGTGCAGATGTGGCGCATACTTTAAGAACTTACATGGGAGACACCGCTTTTTTTGCAGGTTTGAAATATGTGCTTCAACAAAAAGCCTACAAAAACATGAATAGCCTGGAATTCAGGGATCTGCTTCAAACTTCATCGGGACAGAACCTTATCCCGTTTTTTGACAATTGGGTCATGAATGGCGGCTGGCCACATTTCTCAATTGACTCTGTAAAAACAAGTGGTAGCGGTGCTCCTTATACTTCAACCGTATATGTAAAACAGAAATTATTTGGTGCTCCGGCATTATATTCAGATGTTCCGCTGGAATTAACCTTTATGAATACCGCCTGGAATAAAGAAGTCAAAAAGATTGTGATGTCTGGAGCTACGCAGTCTTTTACAGTTAACACGAATGTGAATCCTTCCTATATTGGAATGAATGTTAATTCTAAAATTAGTGATGCTATTTCTTCTGAGTTCAAAACGATCAAAACAAATGCAACTATTACTTACACATTAGGAAAAGCTACTTTTATTGTTTCAAATAAAGGGATAGATTCATCTTATATCAGGGTGGAACATAATATTGCAAAAGCCGATCCCTTTAAAAATAATCTTTATAATTTTCGTTTAAATACTCAGCATTACTGGAAAATTGATGGCCTACTTTCAACAGGATTTGTTTCTAAATTGAGGCTTAATTATGATGGCAATAAAGCCATGTCGGGTAATAGTTATATGGATACTTGCTTAATGGTTATAAATGGAGATAGCATTGTTTTATTATACAGAAAAAATGCGGCAGATGATTGGAAGGAAGTTTCAGGTTATACTAAATTTAAGTCCTCAATAAGAACAGGTTTTTTTACAGTGGATACATTGAAATTTGGGGAGTATGTTTTTGCCAATGGCCATAGTAATATTTTAACCGACGTCAATGATATTAAAAAGAATAAGGATGTGGAGATGGCCTTATTTCCTAATCCAAGTTCCACTGTAGTAAATATAAATATTAGCAATTTTAAAGTAAGTTCTTCTTCCTTCATTGAAGTTTTTGATATACAGGGTAAGATGGTTAAAAGTGTCGCTAATTTAAATTTTGAAAACAGTATTAGCGTTTCTGATTTAGCCAAAGGAACTTATATCGTAAACTTAGTAGATAGGAATAAAACTATTGTGAGTAAAGCTTTTATGGTGGAGTAAATGATGGAGTAATCATCATCGCCATGTACAGCTTGTCCGAAACTTATTCAGGAGGTCGTTACGTCATCGCGAGGCACGTCGCGATCTCAAACACAGAATCAAAAAGTGACACAATAAATATGTGATTGCTTCATAAAGGAACATTCGCAATGACGCAGATTGGTTGATCATCGCTGCGTTACGTCATCGCGAGGACGAAGTGATCTCAAACACGGAATCAAAAAGCGACACAATAAATATGAGATTGCTTCATAAAGGAACATTCGCAATGACGCAAATTAGTTGATCATCGCACCGTTTCGTCATAGCGAGACACGAAGCGATCTCAAACACAGAACCAAAAAGCGACACAAAATATACGATTGCTTCTCCGCCAATGGGCGAATCGCAATGACGTATATTTGTTCTCTCCAACTAATGAATTGCAATTTCACGTAAATTGTTACTTTTAAATAACTTTATTACCTAAAACTTCCATCATCGCTTTGGCTTTTAATAAACATTCGTTATACTCATCTTCCGCATTACACATAGCAGTTATGGCACTGCCTACGGTAAAACTTAGATAACGTTTTTGTTCATCATAAAATATGCTACGGATTAAAACACTTAATTCAAAATCACCCTTCTCATCTATGTACCCTAAAGCTCCTGAGTAGGGCCCCCGATTATATAATTCATATTCATCAATGAGTTCCATCGCTCTGATTTTTGGCGCTCCCGTCATACTGGCCATGGGGAAGGTTGCCTCGATAATATCATCGAAAGAGGTTTTGTCTTTTAACTCACAACTAACTGTACTTACCATTTGGTGCACCTGTTCGTATGTTTCAATGTCACATAATTTTTCTACCGTTACACTTCCTTTTTTTGCAATACGAGATAAATCATTACGGGCTACATCTACAATCATTACATTTTCGGTTCGCTCTTTCAGATCATTGACTAAAGTTTGTTTTAACTGTTCATCTTCTATTGTGGTGGAGCCTCTTTTTGCAGTCCCTTTAATTGGCTTGGTAATCAATTTATTTCCTCGTTTTGAAAGAAATAATTCAGGACTGGAAGAAATGATATAAAGGTGATCGAATTTTGCAAGAGCTGAATATGGCGCTTTACTGATGCTGTTTAATTTTTGATAAATCTGAAGAGGATCGATCACGACATCTTTTGCTTCAAACGTCATGCAGTAATTGATTTCATAAATATCTCCTTGTTGAATATGATGTTTTAACATATTCACGTTCTCGAGATATTTTTCTTTACTAATCGTAGCGTGAATACTCAGTTGCGGGCTGCTGACTTTTGATTCTTCAAAAGTGAACTCTTTAATTGGAACAATCTCTTCTACGGCGATTTGAAGTTTTTTTGGAAAATTGAGTGGATTAGTATGCTTAAGCAAAAAGTGTTCTAATTCATTTTTGTAATCGTAATTGATAAAGATGATTTTATTGAAATCATTATTTAATGATAAATCCGACTCGTTATTGGATAATAATAGGGTATTCTTAAAGCCGTGATTGTTTTCGTTGGATTGAAACAAAACAGCGAATTTATATTTTGACAAGTATGTCTGGATTTCGAAAATCTTACAGCTTATTTTTTATAAACTTAACTCGTCTTTTAATCATTCGCAAATTTCCCATAGACTTCAAATTTAGAATTGTTATTAAATTAACCATTTGCTTCAGAAACCTTGAGAATTTTCAAATTGAATTAATCTAAACTTTAGATTTCAGAACTGAACATTTAGGATTGTTGTTTTTCGATGGATTTAAGTAAGATTACATCGAATTGCATTTTGTAGATGTTAAATTTTCATACTTATATGTGATTTCCGTAATTTTTTCAGCATTTTTTTCATAAATTTGAATGTACTTTTTAAAGCCATCACATTAATATATTACAATGAAGACACATTTGTGTAAATTATTACTTTTAACAGCTTCCATTTTTTGTGGACAAGTCAATTTATTTAGCCAGTCAACGGTTACTGTCACTTTAAGTTCAGCGGGTGAAGGTTCGTGGGTAGTGCCTTGCGGTGTTTCATCGATTACCGTCCATCTTTGGGGAGGCGGCGGTGCTGCTGGTGGCGTACAAAGTGGGGTTACGAAGGCAACCGGCGGTGGTGGTGGCGGAGGAGGGTATGCTTCTAGTTCGTATGTTGTGACAGCGGGATCAACTTTAAGCTATACAGTGGGAGCAGCAGGCACTCAGCATCCTGCTGGAGGAGACGGAGGAAATGGTTCAGCTACAACTTTTAGCACTACTATTGCGAATGGAGGATTGGGAGGGACTTCTGCAAACGCTTCTGGGACAGGATTTGCAGGAGGTGCAGGTGCTTCGGGTTCTGTTGGAACAACAACTTTAGCAGGTGCTAATGGTGCTACTGGTAGTGTTGGTGCTGGACTTTATACTGGAGGAACAGGCGGGAACGCAGCTAATACTGCTGGTGGAGGAGGAACAGGAGGAACTGGTATAATTGGCAACTCAGGAAATAGTGGCAATGCTCCAGGTGGTGGAGGTGGTGGAGGTTCCGTTGGTACTGGTCCTGCTGGCACTTTACCTACTTTTGGTGGTTCTGGCGGAAGTGGTCAGGTAACTATTGTTTATTCATTACCGATTGTTGTAAACGCAGGAAGTGATATTACTGCAGCGTGTACTGCTACTTCAACAGCTTTTAATTTAGCTGCAACAGCTGCAGCTAGTGGATATACTGGATCTTGGTCAACAGGAAATGCAAGTGTTACAATCACAACTCCCTCGTCTAATACTTCACAAGTTACAAATTCTGGATTGGGATTTACTCCCGGAAGTTCTACATCTTTTTATTGGACAGTAACCAATGGTAGTTGCACATACCAAGATGAGGTTGTCGTGTCATTTGGCGCCTGTGCGCAGTCTAATCCTGAATGTACTAGTGCCTTCAGTTTAACAGCGAACGCTTCTCTTTTGTGTGGTCAACGTACTAATGGGTTTGGTGGCGGCGCTGATGGTTGTGCAATTTCAGGAACCGGTCAAACAGTATGGTATAAATTCGCAGCTACGAACGATTCCATGGTATTAAATATATTAGGCACCAGCCAATATTACCCTAATTATGGCGTTTTCCCGACCTGTCCTGCGGTATGTTCTACGAATAAGACTTATAGTTTAAGTGCCGGAGATCCAGGTAAGCATTCAGTCGTTACGGGATTAAGTATCGGCACAACTTATTATATTGAAATTCAAGCCAGTAATTCTATTGATGAAACATTTTGTATCAGCATAAATGATATGGCTAAAAATTCGATAGCTCCTTTGCAAGCTACAGCTATTGGTACTTGTGGTGTTACCTATAATGGTACTACAAACGGTGGTTATTATGCAAGTACAGGATCGAATATGGATAGTGATGGTACAAATGAAGTATCATTTGTTATCAATGATATTTCCTGGTTTAAATTTTGTCCGAGTGCCGCCTCTTCCTATAGTATTACGTTTGATGTAACTTCATGTGTTTTTACAGGCGTTAACAGTGGTTCACAAATGGCTATATTAAGTGGTACAGTAGGGGCTACACTTGCAACAACGACGCTTTCTCCAATTTGGCAGGCTCCTAGTCCAACTTATGCGAGTGCAGCGCCTGTTTCTTCTCCTACCTTTGCAGTAGCTTCAGGTGCTTGCGTTTATTTGTTAGTTGATGGTTTTGCCGGTGATGCTTGTTCTTATTCTTATATTGTTAATCCTGTTGGTAATACGTGTTTGTTGCTACCTATTGAGTTAATGAGCTTTAGCGCGACAGGAAGAAATGGTGTCGTTGATTTGGTTTGGGCCACTGCCTTTGAAAAGAATAATGATTATTATACAGTTGAGCGTTCGCAAGATGCTATCAATTTTGAGAGTTTGAAAACAGTTGAGGGAGCTGGAAATAGCGGCGTGCAAAAAAGATATTTTGTGGTTGATAATAACCCTTTGTCAGGTATTTCATATTATAGATTAAAGCAAACAGATTTTAGCGGTAGGTATACTTATTCAGAAATTCAAGCTGTGGATATGGATAAAACCAATAAGTTTGAGGTTAATATTTTTCCCAATCCACTTGATAAAGGAGCTGAATTAAACATTTCAATTAATTCCATGAAAAATGATATCGTTAACATTGTTATCATGAATTCTTCTGGTGATGTTGTGACCACTAAGGATATTAAATTTGAATCTGCGAATCCATTAATTCAGGTAAAACATGAATTTGAACCAGGTATTTATTTCATGAAAATCTCCAATAAAAAAGGAGAGATCATTACAAGAAAAGTGGTTGTTAAATAGATTGGATTTTTGATTCAATAAAAAGGAGCTTTCAACAGAAGCTCTTTTTTTGTAATTATATTTTTCTAGGCTCATCTATGCATTACTATTCTAGTTCTCATTAATTATCTTATGCAGGAGCTCGATTAAGGATCATATAAATCACTGTTTTTAAGCCAAAAGGCTTTCCATTTAGTAAATCTTTGGCTTTGGACACTCATAAAATGTTTTACCCCATGAGTTAAATACTTGAAAGGAAATTTCTTTAATACCTGATGAGTGAATAGTGAAAAGATGATTAGAACTCTCATTGGTTATTGTAAATACATTGTTTCTCCCTGGTTAAGCCATTTTTCACAACATTAATAATAGAGAAAGTATTCGAACCCACTTAATGAAACGATAAGTGTTACAGTAATACTTCTAGTAGTTTAAGCCTACGCTGGTTTCGGAGAAAACAAGAAAGTAGCTTTCTTGTGGAGATCTATCTCCGAAATTCCTGATCCATATAGTGGCTCCCCAACTTGTGTGATTAAAAATATCTGTTAACTGAGAAGTGCTTGATGTTCCTTCTGCAGACAAAGTTGAAATGACAACTAATTTTATAAACTTACAGTTAATGATGTTTTACAATCAAATGCAGAAGGACTTTGCCAAGGTTTACCTATAGCTACAGTTGGCATGACAGTCAGCCTTGTAACGCTACTGTATTGCTGCCACATCATATAAATAATGGTTTCAGCGGTCAATGTATTGTGACGAATTTTTATTTCCTGTTACAACAATGCCTTGTATTACAACATCCTTTTGCTGGGTCCATTGTAATTAAGAAATAGATTCTCTGGACGTTAGCATCAAAGGGTTGTCCAGCCACTTTACAGTTAACACAGTGCTGCTTGAATTTGTTAGCTCTTGCACAGAGTGTAACGTAACAAAAGAATTTGTGGCCCTATATCTGATAACATAGTTCTTTGGAAAACCGATTAAGAAACTCATTAGCGAATTTTATTTTTGGAAAACTGTTCGGTACAGGTAATTCTAAATATACCAGTAGAAACACATTACAACAATAAGTTGAAGTAAATTCTAAATACGGATGAGGAGAGACGTAGGATTACTAATAAAGACTTTTGTAATATTTTATTATTCACAAGCTTTTTTAAACACAAAAGGCTTTCCTAAATGGAAAGCCTTTTGTGTTTAATATGTTTTTTTCTATTATCTGAAAAGATTCATCGTACCATTTTTTTCTACTTCCGAATCATCAAAACCTGTGGCTTTAACGAAGTAGAAATATGTTCCTGTTGGAACCTGTAGTCCGTTTGGAGCTAATCCATCCCATGATGCTTTCGGTCCGGCAAATTCATAAAGTTTCTCACCCCATCTGTTAAAGATTTGCATAGAAATTTCTTTAATACCAGTGGACTTGATAGTAAATACATCATTAGCGCCATCGCCATTTGGTGTAAACACATTTGGTATTTCCAATGTAAACGGATCTTCAACAATAATAACTAAAGTTGATGTACCTGTACATGAACCGGAAGATGCAGTTAATGTTACCGTATATGACCCAGTTGTGAAAATATTGGATGGGTTCTGAACAACTGAACTATTAGAATCTCCAAAACTCCACGCCCAGTTTGTAGCTCCAACACTTGCGTCCGTAAAGTTAACTGTTAAAGGAGATATTCCAGTTGTTGGATCTGCAGTAAATGCAGCAGTTACATTAGCTTGAGACACAACTACAAATGCAGTACTTTGACAGCCAGTTGAGTTATCGGTTACGGTTAAAGTATATGAACCGGTTTCTCCTACAATTGTACCAGGAGTATTACTACCTGATAAGATACTAGTGGCTGAAGGGCCAGACCAACTATAATTTACATTTGTAGAAGTAGATACGCCTGTTAATGCTACAGTAGAATTACCGCAAGCAATATTAACTGATGTTCCGGCATCCACACCTTGCGGAGTAATTGTGTTTCCAGTTATAGTAATGGTCTGAGTGTCTCGGCATAACGTAAGTGGGTCAACGGTTACCAAACTGTAAGTTCCATTCGATGTAACAGTGAAAGTAGGTTGTGTTAAACCGTCAGGAAGCCATGTAGTTATATTGCTCGTCGCTGTTTGTGCGCTGAGCGTTACAAACGAACTTGTTCCACTACAACCAATAGTACTATTAGTTGAAACAGGCATAATATTAGCACTTGGACTAGTCGTACCTCCAAAAACTGTAAATATATTAGGTGTATTAGTGGATGTAGTTACACAACCTGTTAAAGTATTGGTAACTACTAACGTATACACCCCTGCAGTTGTAAAGGTGGACGTTGACTGATTAACTGAGGCACCGGCCGGTAACCATGAATAAGTCAGGTTATTATTTGCAGGTGATGGAGTTGCAGTAATAGTAACTGTAGGATCTGGACAAGTAATAGTGCCACTATTAGTTGCAGATGATAATGTAATTATAGGCAATGTATTATCAGGCATAACATCTACAACGTTACTTGTTATACTGCTCTGGCAACCACTTACAGTGTTCGTAACAATAACACTATACGATCCGACAGCAGTAAATGATGGATTCGCTGTTGTTTCTGTCCCGGGAACGATACCCGTTGCAGGAGACCAGCTATAGCTTACCGGTGATGATGTGGTGGATGCTGTAGTATTTACTGTTGGACTAGAACAGGTGATTGTTAAAGTATTTAAAGTAAGTGATACACTTGGAATCCCAGTGCCTGTTACTACTTCAACCGTATTCTGAGAAGTCGCAGAAGAAGTACTACACCCGTTGATGGTGTTTGTAACTACAACAGAATAGATGCCTGGTGCTGAAACACTGATTGGGCTCCCTGTAAGTGTTGATGACGAAGGTGTTGTCCATGTATAAATAGCGTTAGGATCCATGTTACTGCTAACAGATAAGATTGCATTAGGCGAAGAACAGGTTGTTGTAACTGATGAAGCAGTACCTAATGTAAAAGACGGCACAATAATGTCTTCTGTAACGGTAAAGGTACTTGCACTATTAGTCGATGTATTAACACAACCGGTTACTGCATCTGTTACAGTCAACGTATAAACATCAGGAGAAGTAATTGAAATACTGGAAGTGTTTGCAACAACTCCGGCACCTGAGGTCCATGTATATGTTGCATTACCTGGAATAATTGTCGGTGTAACAACGATTACTGTATTTAGACAGTTTAGAGTGCCACTATTCATAGCAGCCGTTGTTAATGTCATTGTTGGCAAAGAATTGTTTAAGGTAATAGTTACAGTATTTGCTGTAGAACCCGTGGCGCATCCTGTATTTGTGTTCTCAACAATTACACTATAGATCCCATCTAAACTGAACGATGGTGTTGCTGAGTTTTCTGTCCCTGCTACAATACCACTGGTAGGTGTCCAGCTATAACTTACAGGAGTAGCTGCAGTTGTTAAGGTTATTGTTGGAGTAGGGTTTAGGCAAGTAATTGATTCTGTGTTTGACGACAGAGTTACTACCGGTATACCTGAATCTGCAATAACTTCAACCGTATTTTGAGAAACCGAAGTACTCGAACAACTATTAGTAGTGTTGGTAACAAACACAGTATATATACCAGCCGTTGACGTTACAAATGGAGTTCCTGTGACAGAGGCTGTTGATGTTGCAACCCATGTGTAAACAGAGTTAGGGTCCGCATTACTTGTTGCCGATAATGTTACACTTGGAACTGCACAAGTAGCTGTTACTGATGGAGCAGTTCCCAGAGTAAATGTGGGAGGGGTATTGTTCGCAATAACAGTAAATGTATTAGCTGTGTTGGTGGAAGAAGAAACACAGCCCGTAATAGCGTCCGTAACAGTTAAAGTATATATATCAGGAGAAGTAATTGTAATACTTTGTGTAGTTGCTACAACCCCAGCACCTGATGTCCAGGTATATGTTGCACTACTAGGATTTATAGTTGGTGTAATAACTATGGATGTAGTTGAACAAGTTAAAGTGCCATTATTAGCAGATGCAGTTGTTAAAGTCATTGTTGGTATCGTAGTATTTTCATAAACCGTAAATGTATTTGCAGCATTTGTATTAGAAGATACACAGCCAGTAACAACATCCGTAACAACTAACGTATAAGTATTTGGAGATGTAATAGAAATACTGGATGTGTTTGCAATTACTCCTGCGTCAGATGTCCAAGTATAAGTTGCATTACCCGGAACTATAGTTGGAGTAATTAAAACGGATGGATTATTACAAGTAATGGTTCCATCATTAACAGCTGCAGTTGTTAAGGTCATTGTTGGTATAGTCGTGTTTTGATAAACCGTAAATGTGCTTGCAGTATTAGTGTTGGAAGATACGCACCCTGTAACGGCATCTGTGACCATTAATGTATAAGTGTTAGGAGACGTAATAGAAACACTGGATGTATTTGCAATTACACCTGTAGCAGATGTCCAAGTATAAGTTGCATTACTTGGAACTATAGTAGGAGTAATTACTACAGATGGATTATTACAAGTAATAGTTCCATTATTAGCTGCCGCAGTTGTTAGGGTCATTGTTGGTATAGTCGTGTTTTGATAAACCGTAAATGTGCTCGCAGCATTTGTATTAGACATACATCCTGAAAGTGTATTTAATACTGATAATGTATATACTCCGGTTGCAGTAAATGTTGCGGAGGCCTGATTAGGGGAGGTTACAATTCCTGAACCTGTAGTGGAAGTCCAGGTATAAGATAACGTACCATTTGCTGATGACGTTATTGTTGGAGTTGTAATTACAGATAATGTAGAACATGTTAAAGTTCCTGTATTGGACCCACTGGATAAATTAAATGTTGGTGCAGTGGTATTCGAAGAAATAACTACAACATCTGCATTATTATAACTTGTGGCGCAACCCGTACTGTTGTTTTTTATTACAAAACTGTAGGTTCCTGGTGCAGTAAAGGAAGGGGTGGCAGAATTTTCCGTTCCTGTAACTATACCGGCAATTGGAGTCCATGAAAAACTTGGTGAAGTTGCATTCGTTCCAACAGTAATTGAAACGGTAGGATTGTTACAGGTGAGTGTAGCAGAACTAGGAGTTAAAGTAACGGTTGGTACACCAGAATCTGCAATGACCTCAACCGTATGTTGTAATACGGACGCTGAACTACACCCATTTAATGTATTAGTTACAGCCACGGTATAAATACCAGTTGATGAGGTATATAAAGGATTACCTGTAACCGTAGACGATGACGGAGTAATCCAGGTATATACTGTATTAGGATCTGCGTTGCTGCTTGCTGTTAATGTTGCATTTGGGTTTGCACATGTGGTTGATAATGTTGGAGCCGTTCCAAGTGTAAATGTTGGAACTATTGTATTTTGTAGAATTACCTCACTACCTGTAGTTTTACAAGTATTCTCAGTATTGGTTACTGTATAACTAAAACTTCCACCTTGATTGACAGTAATCGTATTGATGTTACTTGCCGATATAATTCCTGTTCCAGTCCAAGTATAAGATACAGGGCTTGCAAGAGTTGTTATTCCAATATTTACGGTTGTGGTAGTACAGTTTAATGATCCTGTAGTACTTGCTCCCACTGATGGGGTATTTGTATTTTGAATAACAGATTGAGAACCTGTCGTTGTACAACTATTAGCCGTGTTTGTAACTGTATAACTGTAAGTTCCGCCCTCATTTATAGTCACATTTCCTGTTCCGTTACCTGCCTGAATTCCAGGACCTGTCCAAGTATATGAAACAGGTGAAGCGGTTGTAGATAAAGCGATTGTGGTGATGGTATTTGTACAGTTTAAAGAAGCAGTAGGCGCCACTGAAACAGAAGGAACCGCATTATTTTGAGTTACCGAAACAGTTTTTGAACCAACGCAGCCATTTGTAGTGTTGGTAACACTTAAGGTGTAGATTCCCGGTTGATTTACAGTCGGACTGGAAGAATTTCCGCCTGCTGTAATTCCGGTTCCTGTCCATGTGTAAGTTACTCCTGTCGCTGGAGATCCCGCAAGTGCTTGGCTCGTGTTTGTACAGTTAAGAACAGCTGGTAAAGCTATTGTTGGTGTAATAATTATTAAATTTGAACTAACGGTTGTTGTATTAACTCCAATACAACCATTAGTAGTATTAGTTACACTTAAAGTATAGATTCCTCCAACGTTAACACTAGGTGTAGCGGTACTTCCTCCTGAAGTTATTCCTGCCCCACTCCAAGTATACGTTACACCACTAACAGGTGATGCGGATAAATCAATTGTTGTAGAAGTACACGTTATGACTGCCGGATTAGAAATTGTAACAGTAGGAGTAGCAATATCTCTTACAACATCAGTACGAGCACTATTTTGACAGCCATTCACTGTATTAGTAATTACAACATCATAGGATCCTGGTTGATTAACAATAATTGTAGCGTTATTAACACTAGTAGTAATTCCTGGTCCGGTCCAGGTATAAGTTACCCCGCTTAATGGGCCTCCTGATACTAATAACGTAGGTGTTGTACAAGTTAAAGTTCCTGTATGATTTGCAGTTGCTGAAGGAGAAGAGTAATCAGATAGCACATTTACTGTATTTGAAGCAGTACAACTATTTGTATTACTGGTTACCTGAATTGTATAAACACCTGAAACTGTAGCTTGAGCTGTAGCATTTGTGCTTGAACCAGTTAATCCTGGCCCAGTCCATTGGTAAGTTACACCAGACGCCGGACTGGCTGTTAAGGTCATAACAGTGTTTATACATGTTAAAGATCCTGATCCAACAGCACTTGGTGTTGGAGGAGTTATGTTTTGAGTAACTGTAGTGGTAACGGCGGCAGTACAGCTGTTTATTGCGTCCGTTACTTTTAAAGTATAAGTTCCCGGGGCATCTGCAGTTGCATTTTGAGAATTTGTTCCTCCTATTATGCTCGGGCCTGACCAGGTATAAGTTACGCCCGATGCAGGCATACCATTTAATGGAGATACAGAATTACTTGGAGCACACGTTAATACTAATGTACTTGTAGCTGTTGGACTTGGAGGTGTAATGTTTTGTGTAACCGTAGTTACTGCCGCAGCTGTACAACTGTTAATAGCATCCGTTACTTTTAAGGTATAAGTTCCAGGCGCACTTGCAACCGCATTTTGAGAATTCGTTCCTGATGTTACACTTGGACCTGACCAGGTATAGGTTACTCCACTCGTAGGCATACCATTTAATGGTGATACGGAATTACTCGGAGCACATGTTAATACTAATGTACTGGTTGCTGAAGGACTTGGAGGTGTTATATTTTGAGAAACAGTTGTTACGGCTGTATTCGTGCATCCATTTACTGTACTCGTTACATTTAAAGTATATTGTCCTGGAGCACCAGCAACTGCGTTTTGGGAATTTACTCCTGAGGTAACACTAGGGCCAGACCAAGTATAGGTTACACCACTTGCTGGCATACCATTCAATGGTGATACGGAATTACCTGGAGCGCATGTTAATACTAAGGTACTGGTTGCAGAAGGACTTGGAGGCGTATTATTTAAAGGAACAAATACTATTAAAGAAGTCGTGCATGTTGGAGCTGATGTGTTTTGAACAAACAAAGTATAATTGCCACTCGCATTCACTGCAATAGAATTACTCGTTACACCAGAAGTTATACCCGTACCCGACCATGAATAAGTAACGGGCGATGTAGTTGTTGTAACAACGACTGAAGAGGATGATAATGCACATGTAATTGAATTACTAATGGCAGGTGTGGATAGAGCCGGTAAACCAGGGCTAGGGTTAACATTAACTGTTTTTGATACAACGCAATTATTATATGGATTTGTAACCGTTAATGTATAAACATTTGATGCACTCGCAGATGCGGTATAGCTTGTTGCGCCACTGGTAACGCCTCCAGACCATACAGGCGTACAAGTTGACGGAATTGCCGTGCCGGTTAAAGTAACTGCACCTCCACCGCATGTCAATGTTTGTTGAGGTGAAACTGTTAAGGTTGGGGCTGTAATATCTTGATTAATAAGTTGACTTCCGGTTGTTTTACATCCATTTAATGTATTTGTAACCGTGTAATTAAAAGTTCCTTGTTGATTAACTGATACTGTTTGTGTGCTGGCTCCAGCCGTAATGCCTGCACCGGTCCATGTATATGAAGCCGGAGTGGTGGTAGTAGATGCAACTATATTTACTGTAGTTGTCGTACAATTTAATGAACCGGATGGTGTCGCAGTTACAGTAGGTGCAATAATGTCCTGTGTCACAGCTACTGTTGAAAGAGTAGAGGTACATCCTGCGGTAGACGTCACGGCTAAACTATAGGTGCCTTGTACACTAACTACTGGTGTTGCAGATGTATTACCTGATACGATACCAGATGCCGGACCTGTCCAATTATATGTCGCACCACCAGAACCTGAAAGTGACAAGGTCGTTGAAGTACAAGTTAATGTACCACCTGTTCCGGCGTCTGCAATAGGATTTGCAATTACGGAAATGGTTTTAACAGCAGTATTAGTACAGCCATTTGCAGCAGTCGCATTAATGGTATAGACATTAGTCCCGACTGGCGCGGGAATAAATGTATTAGAAGCAGTGGAACTTACGCCTCCTATGGAATAAGTATTTGCTCCACTAAACGTGTAAGAAAGAACTCCACCTGAACAAATACTATTTGTTGGAGCAGTAGTTATAGTTAAGGTAGGAATTGGATTAACCGTTACAGTAACCGTTTTAGCAATACTACAGCCTTTTGCGTCAGTTGCGGTCACGGTATACACGGTAGTAGTGGTAGGACTGGCAACCACATTTGTTCCCGTTGTTGGACTCAAATTTGTAGTTGGTGCCCATGAATATGTATTTTGATTTGCAAACGTAAGACTCCAATTTAATAAAGTACCATTATCCCCACCTACATTATCTGTTACCCTTAACTTCCAGGCGCCATTTAATGCGCAAGTGCTTAAACCACTAAAGGCTTGCTGTGGTGCAAAAGTTCCTGTAAAAGGAGCAGCCCCTGAAGCTATAGCTGTGCCTCCGGAAGCCGTAAATGTAGTATTGGTATAGTTATCGCCGGATCCACCATTACCTGCAGATAAGGTTATGATAGTGCCATCAGGACAAATTAAAGCAAGTGTTAAATCAGAATCATAGGTATGATTAAGGTTTACAATAACATTTAATAAACTCGTACCTACGGTTCCTGATAATCCACTAACATTTATGGTTGAATTAGTTGGCGCCAAAGTACTACTAATAGGAGCAGATGGTGAGACACCAAAACTAACATAGGGACTTGCCGGACTTCCAGTAACACTTAAAGTAGAAGTATTTCCCTGGCAAAAAGTCGTATTTGTAAATGCAGGGGTTAATGTTGGCGAATTTACTGTGAGCGTAGCGGTCGTTATATTACTTGTACACGTTGCTGTGGCACCAATAATAGAATAGGTTGTAGTGGATGTTGGACTTACTGTAAAACTAGTTCCGCTGCCGCCCGTATTTATCAAAGTATAAGTTGTTGCCCCGCTTGGTATAATTGTACTTGTTATACCTGAACAAGTTGTAGCACTACTCACAGAAATCGTTATAGGTGGATTTACAGTTATAGTTTGCACCGTTGTATTTGTACAACCTGTAGCAGCGCTTGTCATATTTACCGTATAATTTATGCTTCCAGAACTTGTTGGCGTAGCAGAAACGTTAGCACCAGAAGTACCCGCTAAGCCATTTCCTGAAGAGCCAGACCAAGTATAAGTACTTGCAGTTCCAGCAGTAAAACTAACTGATGATCCTAAACAGATACTTGTAGGAGATGCAGTCACTGTTGAAGTTGGTTTCGGATTAATTGTAATTGAAAAATTACGTGCTGTTCCCACACAACCTGATAATGTTGGCGTAACTGTTATAACTCCTGTTGTTGAAGAACTTACTGAGGGAGCCGCATAAGATGATATACTTCCTGTTCCAGATGCTGCTAAACCAATAGATGTATTGGAATTTGCCCAGCTAAAAGTTCCACCGGTAGGTGTATTAGTAAAAATAACAGCACTAACAGTACTGCCGGCACATACTGTTTGACTTGAAATAGCTGTTAATGTGGGTGTAGGTTTTACAGTAATGGGAACTGTAACTGTTGAAGTAGCTCCGCAATAGCCTCCTACAATTGCACTAACTGTCGTATTTGCTGCTATTGCTAAATAGGTTGCAACATTGCCGGATACAGACGATGGAGTCGGGCTGAAAGTATAACCAGTAGCGCCTGTCGGAGCAGTCACGGTTACGGATTGACCCGGGCAGATAGATGCACTGGAGGCAGTTAATGCCAATACCTGCACGCCGGTAGCTGTTACACTATATGAACAAATATTTCCGGCATAACCATCAATCATTAAATAATAATTATTACCGGGAATTAAGCCAGTTAAACTTATTGATTCTAATCCTTGAGCACCGCCAAACCCGGCGCCCCCTTGACTAAAATAACTTCCCGAAACAGGAGTAAATGTTGAACAGTTAGTGGATTGGTATACTATTCCTTGGATACCTATTGATGAATTTAAGCAGGAAGACGATGTTACGTTTAATGTTGCACTGGCAGTTGCAGCAACAAAGGATATCCAGGAATTATTCTCAATAGAGCCAGCAAATCCAGCGCCTGTTGCAAATTGCAATAATGATTCATTATCGGCATTATACCAACCGCTCGTATTACCACAATAATTATTTAAATTGCAAATCTGAGCTGCAGATGCACAATTATCTCCCGCGGGTGGATTTCCAAAACAAGTCGTTGCAACACATCCAACAATTAAATCAAAACCCGAAAATTTAGATCCGCTGCTAGTAAAATATGTTTCAGTGCCCGCACTTGTATAATATCTAATGGTTACCACTGATCCTGTCGTAGTTGCATTTAAACCATAGTCACAGGTTGGAGGGAGACTGTTTCCTGTCCACGATGCGATTAAGGGACTAGCTGTTGAAGGCCCATCATACACATATACATAGTCAGCAGCATTTTGCATATAGTGGAAAGTAAGGTTGACATTTAACAATGACCCGGTAGATGAACGGAGCACTACCTGATCATCTTCGCTGTACCAATAAACTCCATCTCCACCTACAAATTGTGAATTATCAGATAATAATCTAACACTACAGGCAGTAAGGGAAGCAGGACATGTCCCGTATCTGCCCATAGAATAAACTCCATCCTGAGAAAAGGAACTTAATGAGGTTAAAAATATTGTAAATAGTAAAATTATTTTTTTCATGCTGGCGATTTTATAATTGAATTTTATAATTGGAATACTTAGGTTTTTAGCGTTCACGCGTAGTCCTATTATGTTTTTGGAAAATAGAAACTATAGCTTCAGAAACCTGATCAGCTCCCACATAATGGTCGTCAATAAAAACTTCATTAACCCCTGATTTTAAACAAAAATTTTCAATAAAATCCGGAGTTGCTCTATAATTATTTTTTACAAAAACATTAGCAGTAATTTTTTCCGAATCTGAAATCAGAAATTGAATATCTTCAATACCTTCCACTTTTAAAGCTAAATTTTTAAATTCCTCCACACTGGAAAGGGTTTTAAAACTTATATCAAAAAAATGTTTTTCAGGTGTTATTCCCGCTATTTGAGCTTTTATATTTACACTAAATAAAAAGAATGCAATGGTGATGAAAATTTGCATTCTAAATTTTACGTCTTTTTTAAACATAGTTTTTGAATTAATAGGTTTCATTTTTTGGTATATAAAGCTTTTTGGTTTTGAATCTGATATAACGTCATTCCTAATTATTTCCTCGTCTGATAAAATAAATATATGTAGCGTTAAATTTAAACATTTTTATGATCCTTCTAAACGTTCTGGCAAAAATATTTTGTTAAAATACGGGCAAAAAAAGAAGCCCTATCTAATGAAAGGGCTCCTTATTATATAAATTAAAAGGTTTTATCTAAATAAATTCACAGTTCCATTCTTCTCGATTTTAGTGTCATCAAAACCGGTTGCTTTCACAAAATAAAAGTATGTTCCTTCCGGTACCTTAGTGCCCTGAGGCGTTGCCCCATCCCAAGATGCATGTGGTCCGGTAAATTCGTAAAGTTTTTGTCCCCAACGATTAAATACCTGAAGCGAAATTTCTTTTACACCTGTTGATGTAATTGTGAAAACGTCATTCGCGTTATCTCCATTTGGCGTGAAAACATTTGGGATTTCCAGAGTAAGACCATCTTCTACAACAATTACTAAAGTTGAGGTGGAAGTACAAGGCCCTGATGAAGCAGTTAATGTTACTGTATAAGAGCCTGTGGTATAAACGTTGGTTGGATTTTGGGATGTTGAGTTATTTAAATCTCCAAAGTTCCAGACCCAGCTTGTTGCGCCACTACTTGCGTCGGTAAAATTAACGGTTAAAGGGGATGCTCCAGTTACCGGATCGGCCGTAAAGGCTGCAGTTACATTTGATTGGGTAACATTTACAGTTGCTGTACTTGCACATCCTGTTAAATTATCAGTTACAGTTAAAGTATAATCTCCAACCTCATTTACAGTAGCAGTTGATGTATTACTTCCGGTAATTATACTAGTAGCTGAAGGACCAGACCAAGTATAATTAACGTTTGAGGATGTGGTTGTTCCTGTTAAACTAACTGTTAAACTACCGCAAGGAATTGATGCTAAGCTACCTGCATTTACATTTTGGGGTGGATTGGTATTTCCATCTACAGTAAACTGAGCAGTTGCTGAACAACTATTAACGGCATCCACTACAACTAAAGTATAAATGTCAGCAGATGTTACATTTAAAGTTGGCGATGGAGTTCCTCCAGGTAACCAGGTAATAATTGGAGTGTTAGAGCTTGTAATTGCACTGCTAAATGTTACCGATGAGCCGTTTCCTCCGCAACCAATAACACTATTTGTAGAAGTTACATTTATAAGTGCCGTTGGTCTTATAGTATCTACAAATACTGTAAATGTGTTTGTAGCATTGTTTACTGCAATACAGCCTGTTAAACTATTGGTTATAGCTAATGTGTAAATTCCTGCAGCTGTAAAAGTCGCACTGGCTTGATTTGCCGATGTTGCGAGACCAGCAGAAGGAGACCACGTGTAGGTTAAATCGCTGCTAACAGGTAAAGTAGGATTTACCGATACCGGAATATTTAAGCAAGTCAATGTTCCTTCATTTGTTGCAGATGATAAAGTAACAGTTGGAATCGTATTATTTAAACCTACAACGATAGTAGTGTAAGTTGAACAACCATTATTTGCAGTAATTGTGGCGTTGTAGGTTCCTTGTGAATCAAACACCGGATTTGCTCCGGAGCTTAAAGGTGCAGGGTTCCATGTATACGACAAAGTTGTGTTAGTGGATGTTATAGCTGTAGTAACTGTAGTATTTGTACAGGTAATTTCTAAGCTATTTTGTGAAACTGTAATTGTAGGAACAGCAGCATCGGGAACAACTGTGGCCGTTGCCGTCGATTTACATCCACTGATTGTGTTTGTAACAACTACATCATATGTTCCGCCACCGTTGGCAATTGGATTTGAAATAGTGGTAAAATCTAAAGTTCCACCGTTTGGTGTCCATGAATACGTTAAATCACTTGAAGTGCTGTTAGCAACCAACTGAACAGTTGGAGTTGCGCATGAAGTTGTATAAGTTGATGGAGTTACAGTAACTGTTGGCAGTGTTGTAAAAGTTGGAACCGTTACTGTATATGATCCGGGACAACCATTTACTGTATTTGTAATTATTACTACAAAATTTCCACCCTGCGTTACATCAACTGTTTGAGAATTTACTGAAGATGTAATTCCTGTTCCCGACCATGTATATGTATAGGATGAACCTATTGGATTAGAACTTAATGTAACTAGTGTATTGGTGCAGCTTATAGTACCTGGAGCCGTTACGGTTGCCGTTACGGGACTAATATCAGCTGGAACAATTGCATTTAATGTTGTTGAGCAAGTGGTTAATGAATTGGTAATGATAACGGTATATGTCCCTGCCAAAGTTGCTGTAGTTGCAGCTGTGTTTAACGCCCCTGAAATACCAGGTCCGCTCCATAAATAATTAACAGGATCTGAACATGTAACACCAATTGCAACAACTGAATTTGTACAGGTAATTGAATTTGTAATCGCATCAGTAGTGGCTTGAGGAACATCGGTTGATGATGAAACTGTCATTACAGATGTTACGGAACATCCCGAAACAGGATGTAATACTACTAATGTATAAGTATTTGGTGCGCAGGCTGTAGTAGTTAAACTTGTAGCTGAACCACAAACACCGCCAAGCCAATTAATTATTGAATTTGTTGGCGTTGCTGTACCGGCTAAAGGTACACTGGATGCTCCGCAAACTAAAGTTTGACTTGGTCCTGCACTAACACCTGTTGGCATAGTTGTTTCTGTTGTTACACTTACTGTTGTTGAAAAACTACATCCGGCAGAACTTACATTTAAAGTGTAGGTACCAGCACCATCACCAATTGTGTTATTTACATTTGCCCCAGGACTTAGAATTGATGCAGGGGATGGAGGAGTCCAGGTATAGGAAGCTCCCGCTATGTTAGTTGAGTTTAAGTTTACGGTTGTAGTTAAACAGGTTACCGAGTTTGTAACAGATGCCGTAGAAGTAGGTATTGAATTTACCGTAACAGTTACAGCTGCAGTATTTGTACAGTTACCGAGCACGGCGGTGGCGATGTATGTATTTGTTACCACAGGAGCAAATGAAAGCCCATTTGTAACTCCACCGGTCCAGGTGTAGGATGATGCAGTACCTGTAGCTGTAAGTGCAGTAGTTGAACCTTCACATATTACCGAATTAGAAACCGTTGTGCTTATTGTTGGAACCGCATTGACAGTAACATTGACCACTGCAGAGTTTGTACAACTTGCCGCTGAAGTTCCTACAACTGTATATGAATCTGTAACAGTTGGACTAAATACAGCTCCATTAGTTACGCCTCCAGACCATGAATAGTTTGTGGCTGTCCCGGTTGCTGAAAGTGTTGTACTTTGTCCTCGGCAAATTACTGAATTAGTAACTGATGTTGTTATTGTTGGCAAAGCATTTACAGTTACCGTAACTGCTAGAGAATTGGAACAACCGGCCCCTGTGGATCCAGTAACAATATATGTGTTGGTTGTGGCAGGGGTAAATGATACACCATTTGATACTCCACCTGTCCAGGTATAGCTTGATGCTGTACCACTTGCCGTTAATGATGTGCTTGCTCCATTACAAATTATTGAATTTGAAACAGCGACACTAACTGTTGGTAATGCATCCACTATTATAGGAACATTAAAGGTTTTTGAACAACCTGCGCTCGTAACAGTTACTAAATTGGAAGATGATACGGTTGGTGTTAAAACTACACTTGCTGTTGAACCAGCTGTTGGAGACCAGCTATAAGTAAATGTACCATCACCACCAGTTGGCGTAACAGATAAAGTTACGGCAGATCCAATACAAACAGTACCACTTGGTGCGTAACTGATAGTACCTGCAATTGGTGTTGCCGAAACACTTCCTGTTACAGGAATTAATCCACTTGGAGTACAACCAGTTATATTGGATTGTACATAAACCGTATATGAACCGCCAGCTGCTGCAATAATTTGACCGTAGTTTAAACTTGATCCTGTTTGCACTAACGTTGTGCCTCCTGCATCAGAGTACCAATTGTAATCAGATACGCCACTTGCGGGAGTAATACCAACTAATACGATACCGGTTTCGCAGGCTAATGAAGAAAGCGCTGCAGGAGCCGGAACATTAGTTGGAGTTATAGAAACCGGTGTTAAAGTGCTTGAACAACCTCCTGAGTTAGTTGCGCCCACATACACTGTTGTAGGAGTGCTTATGTTTGCAATTGTATAAGAATTTCCAGTTGCCAGTAATGTACCAGCACCTGCATTATTATACCAATCAAATACAACTCCTGTTGGTGCTGTTGCAGAAAATGTTGCAATGCCACCATTACAAATGGGAGTTGCACTTGCCGTTGGAGCAACTGGTATTGGATGAACGGTAATAGTTTGTGTAATTGGAGTTAAAGTTCCGCAGCATTGCGATGCTATTCCTAAAGTAACTGTATACGTAATAGGAGTTGAACCTGCATTTGGAAAATTAATAGCTGTTGATGTAGCTGTATTAGCACTTATTGTTGCTGTAGCTGGACTTGCAGACCATGAATAAGTTAAACCAGCCGTTCCTGCAACTGAACTTGCAAAGTTAGCCGTACCAGGACACAATGCACTTGTAGAAGCTAAAATATTACCGGTACTTGGTGGTGCAACCTGAATGTTAACAAAATCTGTATAAGGATCTGATTGAGCCACTGATGTAGTTACCTGGGTAATGGCCGGAATGTTTAATGTCCAGCCGTTTACTGCTATGGCTGCTCCGCCATCACCAGAAACATTATCAACTAGCCGTAAATTCCATGTTCCATTTGGATTATACGCCCCTGCACCTATGGCACCAAAAGTTGTAATATTTGATGTTACGGCACAATCCGTATAAACTGTTGTTTCTGGTTTGAAAGACGTACCTGCTCCCGGGCAAGTGCCAGCCATTACTGCACCAGCTGCATCAGCAAAGGTTACATTCGTTAAAGCACAGGTACTTCCTGGTCCGCGATTATTTGTTAATCCTAGTATTTGTCCATTTGGAGCAACTAAAAACATGGATACATCATTCATCCATGTGTGACTTGAATAGGTAACTTTAACTGTTATTCCACTTGACGTAACTGTATTTGTATAACCACTCACATTAATAGAATTATTAATGGTGCCAGGGCAGGCCGATGCAATAGATAAAACTCCTGTTGCCGCAGTGTTTGTTAATGATTGTGCTGCAACTCCAACAACTGTTGTATTTGTCGCAACAGAATTTAATGAAATAGTTTTTCTGCCTAAGCCGCTGTATTGTACATTATTAAATGGAGTGCCGCTTCCTGTTGTGGGAGAGGAAGTTGTCCCAAAGTTTGTCCAGTTTATTGGAGCACTTCCGGTAGTTGTATAATCTATGTCAATATTAGAACATGCAATGTTCTCTGCTGTAATTAATGATTGATTTTTTAAATTCAAAGTACTTGTTGTAACTGCAGATCCTCCAACTACACGTACATCATTTGCAATCCCAGCAACCCCAGAACCACCAGAACCACCGTTACCTCCTTTTCCACCTGCACCCCCATCTCCACCGTTCCCTTCACCTTGCCCGTTGCAAGCGTCTGCACAGCCGCCGTTTCCACCTAGGCCACCGTTTCCACCTAGACCACCGCTACCGCCTGTTCCACCAGCGCCTGCTGTTCCTGTTAAGATCTGGCAATCTGTTATGTTACCGTTAGCCCCATTATTAAAAATAAATATGCCAAAAGTAGATCCACCACCTGAACCGCCAGCACCAGCTGTTCCTCCTTGACCGCCGCCGCCGCCGCCGCCGCCGCCAGCACCTGTTCCATTATCACAAAAAATGTCGTCCGTGCCGCCGCCGCCGCCGCCGCCTTTTCCACCGCCACCACCAAATCCATCAGTTCCATTCCCTCCAGTTCCACCTAAATTCCAATATCCTGATGCATCTGAACCAGCTGTTCCTAAAGCTCCAATTGATCCTGCATTGCCTATTGTTCCGGCATTACCATTATTGCCATCATTTCCATTACAACCTCCCCAGTTTCCAAACGCTCCTCCTGTTGTTGCACCAGTTCCTCCGGTTCCTCCGTTTCCTCCATTTCCTCCGTTTCCTCCTTGCCATTCAAATCCACCGGTTCCACCGCTACCACCGCCACCGCCATCTCTTGAGCTGGTAGAAGCTGATCCGCTAGTTCCTGCTAAACCTGTGGTTCCTGTTGTAGGAAAGAAAACAAAAGCTGACCCTGCACCGGCACTGCCTCCGGCACCACTGCCTCCGGCACCAGAGCTACCTCTAAAACTAGTCGCATTTCCTCCATTTCCATTATCACCAAAAAAACCCACGCTTCCATTACTGCCCACAAGGCCAGTTGCACCCGACGTACCTGTAATACCAGACCCTGCATTACCACTATATATATAACATCTTACGATATTATAATTTGAACAATTGCTCCCTAAATAAATACCGTAATTTGAAATTCCAGTTCCAGCAGCATTATCCGGCATTTGAATGGTTAAATCTTGGAGACGAAAGTTTGACGCACTGGGTGCAACATTAATTGCAGTTAACCTTAAATTACCTGTACTTCCCTCAACTGCTGTAGTTGTTCTATAAATTCTTGTACCTCTGTTTGGAAAAACACCTGTAGTATTTGTTGAAGATGTTTTTAATGTAAATGCTGTATTAAAACCACCTTCCATAGTCACGTAACTGTTTAAATTTAAAGGTGCACTAATTGAATAATCACCAACAGCCATTTTTATTGTTATAGCATTACAAGCAGCCATAGTTAAAGCAACTTGTATAGTAGTTGGAGATGATTTATCTAAACCTGTACCACCTCCTGCAGGTGTTACATAAATAACATCACAGGATGGAGGAGATGTAGGAGATAAAATATTTACGTTTGAAACTGCTGTATTACCTAAGCATCCGGCACTGGAATTAACTGTTACTGAATATGAGCCTGCACCGGCGGTTGCTATAGTAGATGATGCCACATTATTATCGGTTTGAGAAGCAGAGCCTGACCAGGTATAACTACAACTAGCACAGGCTGATCCACCAATAGTTGCAGAAGCAATTAAAGGCGTTGTTCCGCTACAAAGAGATACACTATTAGGATTAATGGATACAACTGGCGGAGATTGAATAGTTACATTTATAGATGCGCTTCTGGAACAACCGCCATAAGTAACTGTTGCTAAATAGGTATTGTTTGATGTAGGATTTATAACCAAGGTGTTTTGGTTACCCGCTAAAGGCGACCATGTATGTGTTACACCTGCAGCTCCACCATCACCGTTAATGGTTAAAGTAGAAGGTTGTCCTGCACAAACTAATGTAGAAGTTGCTGTAACAGTAACAGGAGCTAAATATGCAAAGGTGAATGATTGTGCAGTTGACATTGCATTACCGCATTTGTCTATAATTGTGTTTCCATCGGAACCTGAAGCAATATTTACTGTATAAATACCCGTTGTTAATCCTGCATTATTAAAAGTAACTGTTGCATAGTTTGTGTTTGAAGCACCGGTAGAACATAAATTACCAATTGCAGAGGTAATAGGAACAACACCTGAAGGACCAGTTAGTGTAAAGTCGGAGCCATTTGCTGTAATTGAACTACATAATGACGGTTCTGAAAAATTTACTCTAAATGTATTGCCGTTACAAGGAACTGAAGTTGACGCAATGGTTGGCGGGGTAACGTCAAAAATAGTTGCGGTACCTCCAAATGTTAACACATAACCTTGAGTATTTGCACTGTAGTTGTCAATTATTAATGCAAAAGTTTGCCCGGCAGTAACATTTACTCCTGGCATTGTTGGCGCACCACTGGCACTTGTACTTAAAGGTATTGTTGCAGAGGTTGGTAGTGTTAAGCCAGTATTGCCATAGGTTGCAGAAAAATTACATCTGATTGGCGTGGCGCTGGGAACGCCTGTGCATCCAATAGAAGAAATATCGTATAATGCGTAATCATAATCATTAGGAGTAACTAAATTAAATGTAAATGTACCGGAGTTTTGAACGGTAAATACATACCAAACTGAATTTGATTCCCTACTGCCTAAGCAAGTAGAGTTGGATACTTCTTGAATTCCATAACTTGTATAGGATGTATTTTGGGTGTATGAAGGGGAACAGACAGGAATAGCATTGTCGCAATCCTGCTCCGGCCCTGTTGTAAGCAAATGATCCGGTATAGGCGACACCTTTGATGCCGTATAGGCAGCGGTTAAACGTTCTTTAATTAATAATTCATGCTTCGTGGGCAACCTTCCTTCTTGCGAAAAAATACTATTACAATAAAAAATAGCGATTAGAGTAATTAATGCAAATTTGACTTTTTTGTAAATTTGATCCATAGGTTGAATTTTTCTGTTATTAAAAAAATATGAATTTTAATAAGATCAAAATAAGTTATACTTATCCGAATCATTATTAATTCATAAGTGTAGAGAAATAACTATTTTATAGTTATTACACTAACCTTATATTATAAATGTAATAAAATTTCAGAAAGAGTGTTAAATAAATAGATGCCGAAATTTAATATAAAATCAGATGAATACTTGTTTTTAAACGACTTAATGTTTATTTTAAGTGATTACGGGTTTAAAAAAAGTTATAGGGAAATCCCAAATAAAAGGTACAGATGTAAATTCTAAAAAATTATAGCTTCAGATTAAAATAGTAATGAAAATAATTTAGTATAAGGAAGGATTTATAACTGCATTCAATTCTTCAAAATATTACTATTTCCTGCCTCTTCCGATACTGATATTATATCGAACACAATCCCAGTATTCTTTAGTGTAACTAACAAAAATTTCTTCTCCTGCGGCGATATCTCTTTTACTCACAATAAAACATTGATTGCCGTCTATTTCGTAAAGACAATTATTTGTTAATCCTTTTATTTTAGTTAAACCTGCTGCATCATTAGCGAAACGTGCTTTATGCTGAGGTGTATTCCAGGCATCAATGCAATGTTTTTTATTAATGAAAAATAAATATCCATCTTCATCCCTTTCAACACGTTTTTCATATTCTTTCCAGTCAATAACCTCACCTAAATATTCAATAACTCTGGTGCCTTTTTTGATTGGTGTTGTGGTAAATAAACCTTTACCTGAATTGGGAAGTTGCGATGTTTTTACAGTTAATGCCATAGGGCGGTAAAGATAGCATCTGCATTGGATATTTGGAAAAAATCTTATCTTTATTTGAGTTTTTATCAGCTTTTTCAATGAAATATATAAACATACTTTTTTTTCTTTTTTCGATTTCAACGTTTGCGCAAAACCTGAATGTGCCTGCAAGACAGTCCTCCTTTATGAATGGTGCGCAGTTTGTTGCAGCAATCACACCTTTGAGTTTTACCAATAGGGAAAATTTGATTTACCAGGAAGTGATAAAAGGAAACGTTCCAAATTTTTACAGAACCCTTTCCGCTGTAACTTCAACTGCTGTAATTAGTGGCACAACTCAAAGCGTTACTTATTATGTGATCCCTGACTATCTGGCTATCGGATGTGATACCAATTATTTTTTATGCCCGATGTCTCCCATTGTTGCTACAAAGATTGCTGATTCTATTGCCTGTACGTTGCCTACCCGTAAAATGGTGAACGATATTTATGCGCAGGCCGCTTTGAAGTTAGCTCCTTTAACTATTCCTGCTAGTGGCACTATGACCACAGTTCAGGCCTTTGATCAACACAATACATTGGTTCGTAATCAACGAAGTCCATATCTGCCTTCCTATCCATTAGGAACATTAGTTGGTGGAGATAAAAAAGATGTCGTTATTTCAAACCTGATTTATTCAACCACGGGCAAAGTAATTATTTATGGTTGGCATACAAGTGTGGGAAATCCAATTCAACCGATGAGCAGTGTGCATGCCGATACGTATATGGATTATAGCCATGGTATGCGTTTTGCTCAAAATGATGTGATCTATAATGGCGTACCTACGACTGTAAAAGCAATTTTACAATCTTCTACATTAAATACGTTATTGAGTGATGAAGGGACAATCAATCCACCTGAATATCCATACGGAAATCCTCTGACTTCTTTGGCAACTCCAAAGTCTTTTGCGGTGATTAATAAAGCTAACAATAACCTTGAAGTTAAAGTAAAGAATGATGTGAATGCATCTCACTATAAAATTTATATTAGTACAAATGGCACCACGTTTAACGCACCCGTAACGATGATCAAGAGTAATCTTATCTTAACGGGATTAACAGCCGGTCAAAATTATTATGTAAAAATTGCAGCCTATAATGCCACCTATTCTGTGACGTCTACAACCAGTGAGTTATTGGCCGGCGTACCTTGTTCTTATCAGGACAGTATGCTGGTGGTAAATGGTTTTGACCGTGTTGTAACTGGTAACACGTTTGATTTTATCAGACAGCATGGTAGTTCAGTTTTCAGTAACGGACATTATTTTTCTTCTGCTACAAATGAAGCTATACAGGATGGCTTGGTAAATCTGTCAACCTATAAATCATTGGATTGGATACTTGGAAAGGAAAGTACGGCAAACGAAACATTCAGTTCAACTGAACAAACGTTAGTTGCTAATTATTTAAAACAAGGTGGGAAATTGTTAGTGAGTGGTTCCGAAATTGCCTGGGATTTGGATAATAGCGGATCAGCTGCAGACAAATCATTTATTGCGAATTATTTAAAAGCAACTTATGCGTTTGATGCGCCAAACAGCCAGGCATCTAAATGGTATAAATGCGTGAACGAAATCAGCAATTCTATTTTTAATTTGAATGATACGATTTATTATGATAATGGTACGTACGGCACTTACAACGTGGATTACCCGGATGTGATTTCACCTGCAAACGGTGGCGTATCGGCTTTGAAATACACCAATAATTCTACAAGTACCTCCGCTGTTTATTTTTCCGGCTTGTTTCCTTCAGGAACAGCTAATGGTAAGTTAATCTTTATGGCGTTTCCATTGGAAAGTATTTATGATGCCCCAAAAAGAAATAGTTTAGTTCAGGACATTTGGCGTTTCTTTTTCACCAATGGATTTACTGCAGGTGTAACCGCAACAGAGAATCAACCGTTTACTATTTATCCGAATCCTGCAAGTCAAAACATTCATGTTCAGAGTACCGATATGATTCTTGAAATTGAAGTTTATGATCTGAGTGGAAAATTACTGATACATATAAATTCAGGGAACTTTTCTGAAAGTATTGATCTTTCTGATATTAGCGAAGGAATTTATTTTTTAAAAATGAGAACTGACAAACAAACCTTCATTCAGAAAATAATAAAAAATAATTAGACGTTTTATTTTTCACAAATCATTTTTGACAGCATTTCAAACGATAATTTACCTTCATAAAGTTCACTGTCTTTTGGTTTTGGTTTCACTATAAGTGTCGCAGGAATTGCGCCACTCCATTTTTCTGATATTTTATTAATAAAATCATTGCCATTTATTTCGTCAAGCAAAACAACTTCGCAGGTATATTTATTTTTATCCAGAAAGTTTTTTAATTTTTTATCCAACTCTTCTTTAAAATCCATGCTTACTAAAATCACCTTCACTTTGGGGTGATTCGCTAAATTAAGTTTCTCAAATTCAGGAAGCTCAGCCACGCAAGGTTTGCACCAGGTGGCCCAAAAGTTGACCACATAGGTCGTGTCGCTGTTATTATGAATGCGTTTAAGTAAATCATCGATCTTATAAACAGTTAATTTTTGAGCATTCACTTTAGTAAAGGCTAATGCTATAAAAATTAAAAATAGATTACGGATGTTTTTCTTTATACGCATATTCTTCTAATAATAAATTCATGTCAATAATTAAACGTGATACTTCCACACTGTCTGTTCCGTCATAAAAGCCTCTCAAATGCCTCTCTTTGTCAACCAGTGCAAAGTTTTGAGTGTGAATGAAATCATCTTCATCGCCATTGCCTTCCTCTGTGTTCAATAGATATCCCTTTCGGGCCATGTCGTATAATTGTTTTTTATCTCCGGTTAAAAACAACCATCTTTTATCATTTACTCCATGAAGTTTCGCATAATCCATTAATACATTTATGGAGTCTTCTTCTGGAGCCACCGTGTGTGACAAAATCAATACATCGTTTTTATTTTGAAAATGTTTATAAACACGTTCAAGTTCTGTGCTCATCACAGGGCAAATTGACTGGCATGTAGTAAAGAAAAAATCGGTCACATAGATTTTGCCATTCACCGTTTCTTCCGTCACTTTTTCGTTGTATTGATCAGTAAAGCAAAATGGTTTAACAGTGTGAAAAACAGTGTCGCCATCTTTAATCGTATTTTTTTTTCCGAAATAAGGAAGAGTGCGTAAGGGTTTTTGTTCGTTCTTATTAAAAAAATACAAAGCCACAAAGCTTAGTGGGATGATTAAAAATAACCAATAATAATTACCTTTAGCTTTCATTTTACAAAGGTATGATTAAAGATACGTTTAACAATAAAAAAAAGCTCAGTGTTGAATTGGGTTTTGGTAACAAGAATTACGATGAGTCGTTTCGTTTCTTAAATCCTGATGGAACGGTTAATATCACCCGTAAAGTTTCCGATAAGCACATTGGCTTTGATGTATACCATTGGTTATTGAGTATCAAATGGATTCAATTTATTTCCCTGGTATTTATAAGTTATGTAGTGGTTAATACATTATTTGCATTAATTTATTTTTCAATTGGTGCAGAAAAATTTGGTGGGATAGGAGTAGGGACAGGCTCTGAAAAATTTTCTCAATTATTTTTCTTCAGTGCGCAAACGCTTACTACGGTTGGCTACGGACATATTTTTCCAAACAGTGTTTTCACAAGTTCAGTTTCTGCTATTGAATCTATGCTGGGCTTAATGGGTTTCGCGTTAGTAACAGGATTATTATATGGACGTTTCTCAAAACCAAAAGCTGATATTCAATACAGTAATAATGCGGTGATTGCGCCTTATCTGGATCATATGGGTTTTATGTTTAGAATTGCCAACAAGAAACAGAATGAATTAATTGAAACAGAGTGTAAACTGGCATTAGCAATCAATAATCTTGAAACGAAAAAACGCGATTTTCATTTTTTGGAGTTGGAAAGAAATCAGATTAATTTTTTACCATTTACCTGGACTGTGGTACACCCCATTGATGATAAGAGTCCATTAGCTGGTTTAGCGGAGAGAGATTTTGAAGAACGCGATGCTGAATTTGTTATTTTAATAAAATCTATTACAGATACTTATTTTCAAACAGTGTATTCGCGTATGTCCTATAAGCCTAATGAGATAATATGGAATGTGAAATTTGCACCTATGAAACAATCGCGTGAAAAAAAAGGCGGTATCTCTATTAATATTGGAGATATACACGATTATTTGAAAGTGTAATCTTATAAAATTATTGCAAACTTAATTTTAGTTTAGGTCCCGTGAAAACAAACCCACATTTTTCATAAAAATTAATAGTTCGGTTCCAACGTTCTTCGCTTGGCGCTGTTACATCAATACGTTTCCAATTTCGCTGTTTGCCAATTTCTTTCATTTTTTCTATAAATGAAGAGCCAATCCCTGAAGATCTGTATTGGGGAATAATAAACATTTCATCCAGTAGGGCATAGGCGCCTCCTGCATAAATTGATTGGCTTTCTGTTAGTGTTAATATACCCGTGACCTGATGATCAGGTGTTTTAGCGAGGAAAATTTCCGTTTGAGTAGAATTCAACATATCCTTTAGAAAATCTTCAGTTAAAAATTTTATGGATTCTGCTTCCTCACCTAATTCACTATAAAGTTCTTTTAAAAGTAAAAGAATAGAATGAATATCTTTTTGTGCGGCCCTTTCAATTAAAATATTCATGTTAGTATATTTATAGTACGTCCTTATGCATTCGCGCCTTTATTAATTTACTTACTCGGTAAACCATATAGATGGCGATGAGTGTTAAGATAGTAATTACAATTCCTAAAGTGTTATAGTTTTCCAAAGGACTGTATTTATTTTTTTGAACAACAATCATACCGCCAATTGCTGCCGCTATGCCACCGGCAATTTGCTGTAACGATGAATTGATGCTCATAAATGCACCACGGTCCTGCATCTTTGGAAGTGCAGTTACTAATGCCATGGAAGGAACCATGCGACTCATAATACCCATCATCATTAATACATTCAGAAGCATAACGATGGATATATGCACGGGCGTTAAGTTCGTATAGATCAACACAACCACTATTAACCATAGAGAAGCGAAAGCAAAAAGTTTTAACTTGTCTATTTTATCGCTGAGCTTTCCTATAATTGGCATAATAATCAGGGTTGCTATGCCTGCTACCATAAATAGGAGTGGTAATTGCTCTGGCGTAATGTGAAGGTTATTAATTGCAAAAGCACTGCCCCAGGGCATCATCATAAAACCGCCTAATGAAAGCATCGCCGTTGCCATAAAACCAATGCGGTATTCTTTTTGCAAGATTGTATGGAGTAGATGATTAAACGCATTTTTATCACTTTTTATTTCAAGGTGTTTTTTGATTGGTTTTATTTTAACCATGATGGCTAACCAAACTATAAACGCAAGAGCTACAATCATTAAAAATGGTGCTTTCCAATTCCAGATATTGGCAAGGTATAAACTGATGGGAATTCCAAGTACCTGGCTAGCCCCAAAACCCATTTGCATAAAACCCATCACTCGCCCGCGTTGTTCCAGCAAAAAAAGATCTGCTACAATTGCCATTGAAATAGATCCTATAACTCCGCCAAATAAACCAGTAACAATTCGTGCCGCAATCAGCATGGGATAAGTTGTTGAGATACTACAAAAAAAAGTACCTAATATAAAACCAATATAAAAAAACTGTAGCAATTTTTTACGATCAAAGCGGTCGGCAAATCCTGCGGTTAAAAGACCAGAAAGACCAGCGCTGAAAGCATAGCTGGAAACAGCAAATCCAAATTGCGTTGTACTCATATCCATTGATTTCATTAATATATCTCCCAATGGCGACATCACCATAAAATCAAGAACAACAGTAAATTGTGTAAGTGCCAATACGATAATAACTGTGATTTGGTATGAGGAAAATTTTGTGGGTTCTGAAATAGAATTTTGAGACATATAATAAATGGTATTTTCTTTAAGACTGGTTCAAAGATAACGGTTTATTCCTATCTATAAGAATGAAGCAGCCATGTAGAAATCACCTGTTTGAAAATATGATTTGTATAAACTCTTTTGTCCAATTAAATACTCAAAAAATACTTTAACTATTCTAAAAAAGAGTTTAGCTAACTTTTTCTGGTTACAAACGAATGTAGAGTAATTTTTTTTATAACGAGGTTAGTTTTACATCCATACCAGTAGTCATTATAAAAATTAAACTTTAAAAAATAAACGCATATGTTAAGATGGACAGCTATTTTTTTCGTCATTGCTATTATTGCAGCAATTTTTGGATTTACAGGAGTTGCGGAAGGTGCAGCTTCGATTGCTAAAACAATTTTCTTTTTCTTTATCGCCTTAGTTGTTATAACAGCGATTTTAGGAGTAACTGTATTCAAAAAGAAATAAAAATGTATTAAGCAAAAGCGTTAAATGTCTCCTTTACGAATGTCTGTTTCGGTGTCAAATTAAATTACTTTAAAAATTAGAGATGAAAATTCAAAAAAAAATAAACAATATATTTTTCTGTATCATAATAATGATTTCAGGCTTTGTTTTTAATGAATTGAAAGCTCAAAGTGATTCTGGTCAGGTAAGAATGCAGGATTGCTGCATGATGAAAGAGGGTAAAATGATGCACATTAAAGGTGGAAAAATGGAAACGCTCGAGAGGGATATGACCATGAAAAATGGAACTAAGTGCATGGCAAATGGTGAATGCATTACCCTGCAGGGCGAGAAGATGATGGTAAAAGAAGGTGAGTGTGTGGATATGCAAGGGAGAATTACAGATTGCAGTAGCCTTAGAAAAACTGATACAAATGAAAAAAGCAAAACTACTATTTTGTATACGTGCCCTAAGCACCCTGAGATTGAAGATGATCAACCCGGTATTTGCCCAAAGTGTGGAACAATATTAGTTGAGAGAAAATAAAGAACTTTTATTAAGATAAATAGAACAACGATTTTAATACGTAAAACTAATTTAATAATTAATATATACCAATGGCAACAAAAACAAAACCTAAAAAAAAGGCGTTAACTAAAAAAGCACCTTCAAAAAAAGCAGCAGCTAAGAAGTCCCCAGCTAAAAAGACAGCAGCCAAAAAGGCTCCCACTAAAGGCGTAGCCAAAAAGCAAGTTGGTGTAAAAACAAAACCAGATGCAGCGAAGGGTCTTCGTGACTTATTTGAAAATGAGTTAAAAGATATTTATTGGGCGGAAAAAGCTTTAACAAAAGCTATACCTAAAATGATCAAGAATGCTTCATCCGAAGAATTAGTTGATGCACTTAACGATCATTTGGCTGTAACTGAAGAGCAGGTTACGCGCCTGGAGGAGGTTTTTGAAACCATAGGAATGAAACCACAGGCAAAAAAATGTGAAGCTATGGCAGGTCTTATTAAAGAGGCTGAGGAAATTATGGCTGAAACTGAAAAGGGTGATGTAAGAGATGCAGCCATCATTTTAGCCGGACAAAAAGTGGAGCATTATGAGATTGCAACATACGGTACTTTATGTGCATTTGCCAGAATATTAGGCGAAGATAAAGCAGCATCACTTTTACATGATACGTTAGAGGAAGAAAAAGAAGCTGATGGTAAATTAACAGAGATTGCTGAATCAGCTATTAATATTGAGGCTATGGCCGACTAATAGATTAAAAATAGAAACACGAATAATTAAAAATAAATCAAATAATAACAATTAAAAAACAAAAAACATGAGCACAGGAAAAGTTTTATTAGGAGTATTAGCAGGCGCTGCGGTAGGTGCTGCATTAGGTATTTTATTTGCACCGGACAAAGGTTCGAACACGCGTGCAAAATTATCTAAAACTGGTGAAGACTACATCGAAGATTTGAAAAACAAATTCGCTGAGTTGATGGAAAGTGGCCAGGAAACAATTTCAAACGCTAAAAGCAGCGCTGAAGATTTAATGGAAAAAGGTAGATCAAAAGCTCAGGAAGTAAAGTCTGACGTGCGCACTGCAATCAGCTCTACAACATCTGGAACTACTCACAACCACGCATAAGCAGGGTTAAACAAATCAATTACAATTTTAAAACAAAAATCATGGAAGAAAAAGCAACGCTAATTGGATCTCTGGTCGAAAAGACTGAAGACTACGCAAAAACAAGCATCGAATTGTTAAAGTTAAAGGCTTTGGATAAGTCAACTAGCGCTATATCCTCTTTAGCATCTATTGTCATCATTTTAATTTCATCTTTGTTTATTATCTCGATGATTAATATAGGTGTTGCATTGTGGATCAGCGCGCTAATGGATAATTCGTACAGTGGTTTTTTTATCGTTGCACTCTTCTATGCAGTTTTATCAGTTGTATTGTACGTCTTTAGAGAAGACATTGTTAAAACACCTATTAGTAATCGCATTATAACTCACATCCGAAAGGAAAAGCAAATTTAGTCATGAAGAAAGAAACTGCAATGGATGTTCTACGAAAAGACATCGTTAAATTAGAAGCAAGACAGAGTGAAGATTTGCATATTCTAAAAGAACAAGTGCATGCAACCTACGAGAGTCTTAAGCCAGCGAATCTTATTAAAGGAATTTTTAAAAGTGCAACTGAATCACCAGAACTTGCTACAGGTTTTTCAAAGGCCGCTATGGGGGTAACCTCAGGTCATCTGATAAAAAAATTAATATTTGGGTCATCTCATAATCCAATTAAAAGGATGGTTGGAGCTGCAATTCAGGCCGTTGTTACAAATGTTGTAAGCAATAATTCTGAAAAAATTACTGATACAGGAAAAAATATCTTTAATGTAATCAAGTCATTTATAACAAAAAAGAAGGAGCCTGTACATGTTGAATTTTAAATGTTATCAGGTTTGATGTTAATTGGATAGATAATGACCTCCTATGATGAATCGGTTAAAAATAATTTGGAGCTTGTTGAAGAAGGCTACAAAAAAATGGTGGGATAGAGATCCTTTTAAGGAAAGCGCTGCGATAGCTTATAATGCTATATTTTCTTTACCCGGTTTATTAGTTGTAGTAGTTACATTAGCCGGTTATTTTTTCGGTCAGGAAGCGGTCAGTGGTAAATTACATCAACAAATGACTGGTATGATGGGAGCAGAAACTGCCGATCAGATTCAAAAGATGATCATCGCAGCAAATAAAACCAGGGAATCTATTTGGGCAGCAATCATTGGAGTTATTACAATTATTATTGGCGCAACCGGAGTATTTGTTCAGTTGCAAAAATCTTTGAATAATATTTGGGATGTTAAAGTCAGCGAAAAAAAATCTGGAATTTTTATTTTTTTGAGAACAAGACTTTTCTCTTTTGGTCTGATTATGTCTATTGCTTTCCTTCTTTTAGTGTCATTAGTCTTATCTTCTGTATTATCAGCTCTTGGAGGCTGGATTTCCGGGAACAAATCCGAGTCTTTATTAATTCTTTTCAAAATATTAAATTTTATAATTTCACTTGCAATTATCACGGTATTATTTGCATTAATGTTTAAAATATTACCTGATGTAAAAAATAAATGGCAATGCATTTGGATAGGTGCTTTTTTAACAGCCTTATTATTTGTAGTTGGTAAATCTGCATTAGGGCTTTACTTTGGGAAAGCTGAACCTGGCTCTGGTTATGGCGCTGCGGGTTCTATAATTCTAATATTATTGTGGGCTTCTTATTCTTCTATGATTGTTTTTTTCGGAGCAGAATTTACCAAAGTTTATTCCGATTATTATTACGGCGAACTTTCACCAGCAGAAAATGCTGAGAAAAAATCCAATCATGAATCCAATAGATAAAACTACTTGCTATCCCTTTTATTTTAAGGTATCCCATATTCTTATCGGCATCATTGGTTTTGTTTTTATCATGGCCATTGGGCAAAGTATCATTGTCCCATTAATTTTTGCAATGATCATTGCAATCCTGCTGAACCCATTGGTTAATTTTTTAACAAGAAAAAAAATTAATCGTATTCTGTCCATAACCATCGCCTTGATCCTTGCCTTACTATTTACTTTAGGATTGATTTATTTCATCGCTTCACAGCTAGCAATGTTTTCGGAGGCACTTCCGCAACTTAAACAAAAATTCCTGGCAATGTTTAATCAGGCAGAGCTTTGGGTTTCAAAACGATTAAATATCAGCACAACAAAAATTGATGATTGGATTAATACGCAAAAGAAGGAAGGAATGAATAATTCTACTTCAATGATAGGTGAAACATTAAGTACTGTAGGAGGATTATTTGTTATGATTTTTTTGATACCGGTTTATGTGTTCTTATTATTGTTTTATAAACCACTCTTACTTGAATTTATTCATAAAATATTTCCTTTAAATAAGGATAGTACAGTGAATGAAGTACTCACAGAAGTAAAAGCACTTATTCAGAGTTACCTGGTTGGTTTAATGATTGAAGCCGCGATTGTTACCACTTTAAATACGTGCGGGCTTTTATTAATTGGCATTGATTATGCCATTCTGATTGGTATTATAGGAGCAATTCTCAATCTTATACCTTACATTGGAGGTATAGTTGCTACCTTATTGCCAATTACATTAGCATTAGCAACTAAAGAGCCTGTGCATGCATTGTATGTTCTTATTTTGTATTGTTCAGTTCAGCTTATCGACAATAATTTTATTGTGCCAAAAATTGTAGCGTCAAAAGTTAAAATAAACGCCTTAGTGTCTATTGTGATCGTACTTGTAGGTGGAGCGTTATGGGGCGTCGCCGGTATGTTCCTTTCTTTACCTTTGATTGCGATCTTCAAGGTTATATGCGATAGAATTGAGCCATTAAAACCTATTGGATTTCTTCTTGGAGATAATATGCCGGATGTCACCATATTTAGAAAAAGAAAAAGAGTATAGTTTATATAAACAATTATATTTTTTGAGTTTTACCGTTCATCATGATCCTTTTGGCGAATAGAAGCTGTTTCCTCTCGTTAGAATTCTATTTTTGGTTAACTAAAAATTAAGATCATGGATCTATCGCTCAAGATTGATACTATTGAAACTATAAATACCGAAAAATTTAATCGGTTTTATTTTAAAACTCAAAAGCCTGTAGTAATAAAAGGGCTATCCAAAAACACCGAGGCTGCTAAAAAATGGTCGATCACTTATTTTAAAGAAAGACTGGGCGATGTTGTGGTTGATGTTTATGATAACGGCAATACAAAAAGTGCTAAGTCGGCTTTCACAGTTCCAGACCTTAAAATGAAATTTGGCGACTACCTTGATATTTTAGCGAAAAACGAACATACTGACCTTAGGATTTTTTTGTTTGATCTTTTTAAATATGATGCAGGATTAAAAAAAGATTTCCCTTGTCCGGAGTTATTTCGCGGAATGTTAGATAACATTGGTCACATGTTTTTTGGAGGCAAGGACACCACTGTTAGAATACATTATGACATTGATATGTCAAATGTATTACATACTCATTTTGGAGGAAGGAAGCGAGTAGTTTTGATTGCCCCTGAATATTCCACATTTTTGTACTGCTTGCCTCTAAATACCTATTCTTTAATTGATCCGGATAAACCAGATTATCAAAAATATCCGGGCTTAAGTTATGTAAAGGGATATGATTTTATTTTGGAACCGGGAGATTCTCTTTTTATGCCTAGTGGTTATTGGCATTATATGACATATCTTGAAAGTAGTTTTTCAGTTAGTTACAGGAGAATAGGACCTACGGTGCAAGCTCCTTTGCAAGGGATAATGAATTTAGGTTTATATATGCCTGCTGATAAGTTATTAAATAAAGTAATGGATGATAAATGGTTAACCATCAAGCAACAAATTGCCGAAAAAAGAATTAACAGATATTTTTAAAACGGTTTGTCTTTTTTGATCTGTTTATTATCAAGGCTAATAGGTATTTAACCCATAACAGTATTAAATATTAATCTCTTTTCTTTAGCCATTGTGTTACTGCCGGTGCCAGTTCTTTTTGGGATTTACCCCCAACAAATACTCCTATATGACCGCCTTTAAAGCCGTATAATTCTTTATCCTTGCTGCCCACTAAATCATTTAATGGGATCGTAGCTGCTGGTGGCACCAAATGATCTTCGGTGGCATATATATTTAGTAAATTACAAGTAAGGTTTTTTAGGTTCACTTTTTTTCCACCTACTTCAAGCTCGCCTTTTGCAAGTTTATTTTCCTGGTAAAGATCGGTCATAAATTCCTTAAAGCATTGGCCTGCCTGATCAGGACTTTCACTGATCCATTTTTCCATTCGTAAAAAATTCATCAATTTATCTTTATCGTCCAATGAATTGGTCAAGGTTTGTTGTTTCTGAACTTTCATCATAGGTTTCAACATATCAAAACCCTGGTTTAAGAAATCGCCAGGAATTAAGCCATTAAAGCCCTTCACAATTTTGTCAAAATCCATATCCTTGCTCCATCGGAACAACAGCCCATCATTGGTGCTAAAATCAATTGGAGTTACATGCGTTACTAAATTTTTAATTTTATTAGGGTATAGCGAAGAATAAATTACACTTAGTGTTCCGCCCTGACAAATACTCAGAATATTTATTTTTTCGACACGGTTCTTTTTACGCATAAAATCCACGCAATTATTTATGTACCCGTTTACATAGTCATCAATGCTTAAATATTTATCCGCTTTAGTAGGATTGCCCCAATCAATGAGGTACACATCCAATCCTGCTGCAAGCAAATTTTTTATATAGCTTCTGTCCGGTTGTATGTCAAGCATTTTATAAGTATTAACCAACGCATACACAATAAGTACAGGAGTTTTATAGGTTGGCTCAGTGTCACGATCGTAACGGTACAGTGTGAGTTTATCTTCATTATAAACAGCTGTTTTTGGGGAAGCAGCTATCTCTACTTCTTCTATCTGGTTTAACGTTTCGTAGCTCTTAAATAATTTTGAGCTCATCGTATTCATTTCTTCCACTATTTTATTTTCCATAATGCCTCGATAATTGTTGCTATAAAATTACATTAATTTTTTTGGATGAGTTATATAAATCCCATGTTTTATCCCTGTTTCACTTATTTTTTGCAAAAATAAATGTATAAAAAAAGACTGCCCACAAACACATAGGCAGCCTTTTATAATTGTGCTATGAACACAAAGATGATTTATTTCTTTTTTGCTTTTGCAGCTTTATCTTCTTCAAATAATTCAACTGATGCAGCATTTTGCATAGCTAATTTAGTTTGTAAATCTTTAATTGTTTTTTTAAGATCATGCATCGTTTTATAGATCTCATCCATTTCACTTTTAAAAACTACAGGGTATTGCTCAAATACATTTTCAAATTGTTTTTCAAAATGTTTTTTCACATCCATACTTAAATTTAATGCTTCTGCTTTTACTTTGCTGAATTCATCTGTTGCAAATAATTCAGAATACATTTTTTCATTAGTTTTTACCCACTCATTATATAATTCAGTTGAAGTTGGTAAAGTCATTTTACCTGACTGAATATCTGCCTGAGCATCTTTATATTTTTCCTGGGTTTCTTTTGCTAAAGTTTCCATTGAAGCCTGCATTGTTTTGTACAATTGAGCTTGTAACTCAGATTGTTTAATGCTGTATTCAGTTACTTTATCTAATAAAGCGATGGTTGCTTCAACGTTTTCTTTTTCTTTACCCGGGTTAGCTAATTTCAATAAAGGCTCAAATGTTTTCCCAAATACGTTGTTCATTTTAGAATACAAATCTTTCATTTGTTCGGAATTACCAGAAAATAATTCAGGAAAATTAGCAGACATATTTTGCATTTGAGCAAAATATTCTTTTCCTAAACCATTTTGTTTTACAAAAAAGTCCTGCATTTGTTTAGTAGATCCTTCAAAAACATCTTTTAAAGAAGCGTTGTTAAAGAATGATCCAAATACTTGCTCAGTCATTTGTTTAGCGTTTTGCGCTGCATAAATGTTTTTCCATGTATCCATGCTAAAATCAGAATTCTTAAGAGCTGACATCATCGGTTGAAACATCTCTTGAACTTTCATATACATTTGTCCGCCTTCAAACATGTTCTTAAACATATCTTTATTAAAAGGATTGTTAATGTTAGAAGAGAATGTATCATAAGATGTATTCATCGTTCCCATCCAGCTATTATAAATATTAGTCCATGCATTATTCATAGTAGAAAAACTGTTGTTGTAATCGTTAGCAGTTTTTCCGTAGTTCACCATAGAATTATAAATGCTTTGATTAAAATCAGTCATTTGCTTCATTCCGCTCATTTGCTGGTTATACCAGTTTTTGAAAAATTCCTCTGGCTTAGAGTTGTCATTCATAAATGGATTAGTGAAAGGATTAGTAGTATTACCCATTCCATTAAACATAGCAGATTGTTTATCCATCATATCTTTATACATAGATTGTCCGTCCGCCATTGGATTTCCAGTTGCAAAAGCAGATTGGAATTTTTTTGCTGAATCCATGAAAGTGTTCATAGCATTAGCCTGAGCATCCATCATGTTATCGATAATTGGGTTGTTTGTTTTCATTTTTGTTCTAATTTTTGGTTATAATTTAGTAAATTGGCCTTATTCTCTGAAAATCAGCTACTTAAGGCCTCCTTTCAAAATCTGGTGCAAATGTCGACATTTTTTCCTATACGTGTCAAGTAATTTCGTATTATTTTTAAGTTAAATTGTCGTAAAAAATAATTGTTTTGTCTAAATCGAAATAAATCTCTAAATAGTTGTGAAATTCGATTTTTTTTTTGAAAATTACGTAAAACAATGCTTATGATCGAAATAGGACAAACGTATTCTCATGATTTTAAATTTACTCAGGACGAAGTGAACCGATTTGCGGAAGTAACCGGTGATAAAAATCCTGTACACATTGATGCAGATTTTGCAGCAAAAAGCATGTTCAAAAAACCTATTATGCATGGTATGCTGGGAGCTGCCTTATTTAGTAAAGTTTTTGGGGTGTTGTTCCCAGGTGAAGGAACCATTTACCTCAAGCAATCTCTGAGCTTTTTAAAACCTATGTATGTAGAGGTTGAATATGAAGCAGTTTTTACGGTTCGTGAAGTGATGAAGGATAAACATCGGGCAGTTGTTGAAACACTTATCAAAGATAAAGCAACGGGGAACGTTTGTACTAGTGGAGAAGCTACTGTGTTAAATATGGATAAGATATAATAATAACGAATTTCGTACAGATTCGTTATTCTAATTAATAAAAATAAAGGTCATGGAAAATTCAAACAAAAGAACTGTTTTAATTACAGGTGCTACAGGTGGTTTAGGAACTGCAATGTGTAAAGAATTGCATAAGGATGGTTACACCGTTGTGGGAAATTATCACACAAAAGAAAAAGCGGAGGCCTGGATGGTTCAAATGAAAAAAGATGGTTATCCTATTGAATTGTTCTACGGTGATGTGAGTGATTTTGAAAGTGCCGGGAAAATGATCACCGAAATTGAAGCAAAATACGGACATATTGATACTTTGGTGAACAATGCGGGTATAACACGCGACGGTCGTTTAATCAATATGAAAGTAGAAGATTGGCATGCGGTAATTAATACAAATCTGAATTCCGTTTTTAATTGCACCAGGCATGTTATTCAGGGAATGATTGATCGAAAATTCGGCCGCGTCATCAATATTTCTTCAGTGAACGGACAACGTGGGCAATTCGGACAAACCAATTATTCTGCTGCAAAGGCAGGAATGCATGGTTTTACAAAATCTCTTGCAATGGAGGTTGCAAAATATGGTGTTACAGTAAATACTATTTCTCCGGGTTATATTGGAACAGATATGGTTATGGCTGTTCCTGAAAAGGTATTAACTCAGATTGTGGCTCAGGTACCAATGGGACGTTTAGGTGGAACTCATGAAGTTGCACATTTAGTGTCATTCTTGGCCAGCGAAGAAACCAGTTTTATTACTGGAGCTAATTACAGTATTAATGGTGGGCAGCATGTTTATTAGCATTAATTTATAATTCAATTGCTATAAAACTATCCTATCTTTAATCTCACATGAAGTCTGAAGAAAACATTCAAGCTTTAAAAAAGCGAATTAAAGAACTGGAGAAAGAAAACCTTGATCTTAAGAAAAAAAAGGATGTTTTTTTTACAGACAAAAAAACTGTCAAGGTTCCAAAAAATATTGAACCATTATTTGACAGTGCGTCAGAGGTAGTAAAAAAATATTTTCAAAGTTTTACTGCTGATCCTGGGTTATCTAAAATCGAAGTTAACGGGCAACGCTACATTTTAATGCGGGCAGAATCGCTGGCAAATGATTTTTTAAACAATATTGTAAGACTTTATTCCGATCTGCCAGCCAATGAATCTCTTAAAATTGGCCGGAATTTATTATTCGATTTTGCCCATTTAATTGGGATAGAAGACGCTAAGAATTTTCATAAAAAAATGAAGTTGAAAGATCCGCTTTCAAAACTCTCTGCAGGGCCGGTTCATTTTGCCTATACAGGATGGGCGTCTGTAGATATTCTGCCTGAAAGCAATCCATCGCCTGATAATGATTTCTATATAAAATATCATCATCCATATTCCTTTGAAGCGGATTCGTGGATTCAATCTAAACAAAAAACGAATTTTCCGGTTTGCTCTATGAATGCCGGATACTCATCGGGTTGGTGCGAGCAAAGCTATGGATTTGAATTGACCTCGGTTGAAATAACCTGCAGAGCGAAAGGAGATAAGAACTGCACATTTATTATGGCGCCTCCAAACAGAATTGCTGAGTATTTGGATAAGGAAAACCTGAAATATAAACAGGTAAAAAAATATGACATCCCTTTATTTTTTGAACGAAAAAAATCAGAGGAGGTGATTAAAACAGCACTGAAAGAAAAAGAGACTTTATTAAGGGAAATACATCACCGGGTTAAAAACAATTTGCAGATTATTTCAAGCTTACTAAAATTGCATGCTGAACAGGCAAATGATGTGAAATTTTCAAATCTTGTTGATGAAAGTCAACATCGAATTATTTCGATGTCGTTGATTCATGAGATGCTTTATGCGAATTCAGATTTGAGTAAGATTAATCTGACTATTTACGCAAAATTTCTGTTTGAGAAACTACAAAGTTCCTATAGTAACCTAAACATTAAATTAATAGTAATTGTTCCGAAAGATTTTTGTTTTGAAATAGATAAAATGATTCCGATTGGATTGATTATGAATGAAGTGTTTAGTAACTCATTTAAATATGCTTTTCAGCAGGACAAGGGCGAGATAACTATTGCGATTAAAAATGATTCTTTAATCCTTTCAGATAACGGAATTGGTATATCAAAAAAGATATTAAAAAATAATAGTACTAGTTTTGGCTTGCAGCTAATTGAATTACTAGCCGAACAAATTGATGCGAAACAAATCATTCGCCATATAAATGGTACTTCTTTTGAATTTAAATTCAAGGATGGGTTGCAGCAAAAAACTAAGAAGTAATTTGGTAGCATCAAAAAATGCAAAAAATAATTAAGAAAAAATGTTTTAAATAAAACTGCTTGAGAATTAATTCTAATCCGGTTGTGAAATATATCGTTAAACACTGTAAGAGGAACGATCAGGCATGGGAAATATTTGAAAAAGTAGTTTAACCTGATTTCTTACCTTGAAGTTGGTTAGATTTTCAAGGCTATCCTTTCCTGATTTCTAATATATTTGAGTAAAGTGTACTTAATTCTTCTTTTATATCTTTATTTGATTCTCGGGCAGTCCTTGAAATAATTTCGCTAAAACATTTGCCGATTTTTTTCCACACTTGAGCCCTTTCTTTCAAGAGATTTTGAATTACGCTCTTCTGTTCTAATATGAGGGCGTCTTTTGATTGTTCAGTAAGTTTCCTTTCAGTTATTTCGTAGATATTAATTGATACCGCAATTATTTTTAACTTAGATAATATGGGCACATATTCAGTTTGAAACCATCGTGATTCGGAGTTATATGAAATTTCTGCCTCTTTTAAAAAGGTTTCTCCCGCAAATGCACGTTCGTAATCTTTTTTTAGTTCGCTTTCAACTTCTTTGCCGGGATCGCTCGCATAAGAAAAAAGGTTATCGCCTTTCTTTAATGTTTTACCATGTAGCAAGGAGGCATTTTCAAACGCTTTTCGGTTAAAATACAGAATCGTACCGTCCCTAGAAACAATAAATCGTACAGCTTCGGTGGAATCAAATACTGCTGCTAATAATTCCGCGTCTTCCGGACCATTAAGAATAATTTTGTCTTTTGGCATTGCTCTAATTGTTCTAATAATTAGCTTCTTTAATTGAGTAAAAAAAGCCCATTCTTTCGAACAGGCTTCAATAACTCACATAGAGCGGAGAAATAGGGATTCGAACCCCAGGAACCTCACGGTTCAACAGTTTTCAAGACTGCCGCAATCGACCACTCTGCCATTTCTCCAGAGTGGGCAAAAATACTAATTTTTTTTATTCTACAACTAATTTCCATAAAATATTTTTTATCACTAACTTTATAGAAATTTACATCCCCTGTAATTTGTATATCAATAACATGCGAACTTTTCTTTTCATAATTTCTTTATTTTTTTACAACCTAATATTTTCAAATATTACTGTTTATTTTAATTACGGGGTGTTTAATACCTCTAATTCAAAACCGTTTATGGAAACTTATCTCACTGTTTCAGGAAATAGTGTGAAATTTTTGCCGGTAAAGGGTGGATATCAAGCCAGTGTGAACATTTCGTGGAAAATATTTAAAGGTACGGAGCTTGTCAAATCATCCAATTATAATTTATTGAGCCCTCTTTCTACAGATACAGTGCATCTCCCTTCGTTTTTAGATAACCAAAGATTCTCCCTTGATAATGGGCTGTATACCCTGGAATTAGTGGTAACCGATAATGCCAATCCCGAGAAAAAATCTACACATACTGAAAAAATAAATATTTTATTGAAACGAGAAAAAAAAATCTATAACTCGGATATTCAGATTCTTGAATCTTATAGTAAGGCTACCACTCAAAGTATGCTGACAAAAAATGGTTATGATTTGGTTCCGTATAATATCAATTATTTTCCTAAAACTCAAAATGTAATTAAGTTTTATACGGAAACTTATAATCTGGATACGGTTATAGGGAAATCATCAAAGTTTGTGTATGGTTATTTTATTGAAAATAATGAAAACCTACAAAGACAGCCTGGCTTGTCAGGATTTCAAAAACAATCTTCTGCAAAATGCAACCCGTTATTGGCTCAATTTGATATCAGCAATTTGCCTTCAGGAAATTACAATCTGGTAATTGAAGTGAAGGATTCACTCAATAAAATTCAATCGCAAAAGAAATGGTTTTTTCAACGACAAAGTGATGTGAAGCCAAATGTTTTATATGATAATTCTGGTTTCAGGACAGTGGAAGATTTTTTTAATGCAGTTCAGAGTACGGATTCTTTAAAAAAGTTTATTGAATGTTTATGGCCGGTATCAGGAACTAAGGAAAGAGAATGGCAACAGGTTCAGATTCAAAACAAAGAGCCCAATTTAATGCGTGGTTATTTAGTAAACTATTGGAAAGAGCAAGCCGCCGATACAACTGATCCATTGCCTTTATGGTATAATTATTATAAGCAGGTGTTAGAAACGAATGCATTATTAAAATGCGGTAAACAGCAAGGGTATTACACTGATAGAGGCCGTGTTTATTTGCAATATGGCAAACCTGATCAACGAAATCAGGTAAATAGTGAACCGTCAACGTATCCTTATGAAATATGGCAGTATTATCGAATTTACGATAAAGCTTCGAAACGGTTTTTTACGAATAAAAAATTCGTATTCGTAAATTTCACTATTGCAGATGATTGTTATAAATTAATTCATAGTGATGTTAAAGGTGAAATATATGACGAGCGCTGGAAATTTAGATTATCAAATCGTTCCCAGCAATCTAATATGGACAATACCTCGCCTATAAAAACATATGGCTCTAATGTGGATGATAATTTTAATAATCCGCGCTAATTTATGATAAACAATAAGGTAGCTGTTGTTATTTTAAATTGGAATGGGAGGTCTTTTTTAGAAAAATTTCTTCCCATTGTGGTTGAATTTTCTCCTGATACTCATATAGTTGTTGCTGACAATCAATCATCAGATGATAGTGTTATTTTTATTAAAAATAATTTTCCTGAGGTTTCAGTTATTCTCAATCCTGGTAATGATGGTTTCTCTAAAGGTTACAACCTTGCTTTAAAACAGATAGAGGCCAAGTATTATGTGTTATTGAACTCGGATGTAGAAGTAACCGAAAACTGGATAAACCCGATCATTCAATTAATGGATTTGGATGAAAAAATTGCAGCCTGCCAACCAAAAATACTGGATTACAAGAATCGTTCAAAATTTGAATACGCGGGAGCGGCAGGTGGTTTTATAGACAAATATGGCTATCCGTTTTGTCGGGGAAGAATATTTAATGAAATAGAGGAAGATAAAGGGCAATACGATTCTGCTACAGAGGTGTTTTGGGCCACTGGCGCCTGTATGTTTATAAGAGCAGAGGTCTTTTGGAAAGTAGGAGGTTTTGATAATGATTACTTTGCGCATATGGAAGAAATAGATGTGTGTTGGAGAATGAAAAATATTGGATATAAAATTTTTGTTGAGCCAAAATCAATAGTCTATCATGTTGGCGGTGGAACATTAAATAAGCTCAGCCCAAGAAAAACATTTTTAAATTTTCGTAATAACTTAACTACACTAACTAAAAATGCCGCATCATCTTTTTTGTTTTTAAAAATTCTTTACCGATTGATCCTGGATGGGGTGGCTGCATTAAAGTTTTTATTTGAAGGAAATGGCTCACATGTTATTGCTGTGTTAAAGGCACATGGTTCTTATTACGCCCATTTAGGATCTACTTTAAAAAAACGAAAACAGATGAAAGACATGCCTGGTTTCAGAGACGCAACTACTGGCGTTTATAGAAAAAACATCGTGTACTGGCACTTTGTAAAAGGAAAAAAGCACTATAGTGAATTATAAGCGTAATGCTGAACTTGATTCGGTATCTCACGAGGCCCTGAAACAAGTTTAGGGGGACGACTGATTAATATACAATGTTTCTACTTCAAACTCCAATCAGAGTTCATCCCTATCTGAGGGTCGAATTCTTTCTTGTTTTTTTTGCAGATCAATTTGGCAACGTCTCGCGCCTGTATCAATGAAATGGGAATCCCGCCACCGGCTTGCCCCCAATGGCTGGCATAATAATAATTTTTTAAATTAGGCAACATAAATTTAACTGGTGACGAAGCTACCATGTTTTTACCTGGCAACCATCCCTGAGCACTTCCTTGCCAGTTATTTGTATATCGCAACACTGTGGCAGGGGTTGCAAAATCAATCACTTCTATATCATCTTTAATGCCCGGAAATTTCACATTCAATAAGTCTATTAAAGCATTTGTGAATTTCTTTTTTTCTTCTCGGTATTTTACCCTTTCATTTTTTCTAAGGTCAATCCAATATTTGCCATTGGTGGTGTAAAAGCTACAGGCCATCACTGTTTTACCCTCAGGGGCTAGTGTAGGGTCATAATTATAAAAATGAGCCTCTAAACGATCCCATGATTTGCCACAAGGAGATTCCAGTTTTACTTCTGTAGGAAATCTTGAAAAATGAGGATACTCCTTATAAGATTTTTTGAGGCCAAATGAAACTAATAAAATAGAATAATAAACATCCAGTATTTTTCCGTCTTTTAATTTTAAAATCGTATCGTCAACATATTTTCCATCCAAGTATTCAAAAACGGATTTGTACCAATCAGCCGTCGAAAGTACTATATCACTTTTATGAACCACATCATTTCTTACGAGCAATGCTTTGGCTTCATTGTTTTCAGTTATAATTTTTTTTACAGGTGTGTTGTAATGAATCTTTCCGCCCATCGCGATGTAATTGTCGGCAACGCGTTGTGCCCAGCTTAAAGATCCACCAATGGGGTAACCTGCACATTGTTTATCAAAAAAAGACATGGGGAAATTGAGAACCATCATTTTAATTTCTTCCCCGTCAAAAAGTAATTCAAAGCTTTCCTTTAAAAAAGGACTTTTAAATTTTTTCGCAATATCAAAATTGGTTATCTTTTTTTGTTTTGAGAGGTAAAATAAAAACTTCAGATACCTCGCCATTTTAATACTTCTAATAATAGAAGGAATAACCGGAAGTTTATACATTACTGGCGGTAATTCAAACTGCTGCAGGTTTCTGATATCCTGAACCACTTCGTGAATCACAGCAGCATCTTCAGGAGATAAATCAAGCATATAATCTCTTAATCTATCAAGATTGGTGTATAATTTAAAAACTTTACTTCCATATTTATCCAAAGAATTTTTCACCTCAACATGCAATCGAATATCATGGTTATGAAAACGCACTTTTTCCATATCAATCAGTTCAGACCACATTTTGTAAAAACCACTACCTTTGTTTGAGCCTAAGATCCAATGAATAGAACCATCAATGGTGTACTCCCCGTTTTTCCAGCTGGTACATAAGCCACCAGGGATGGAATGTTTTTCAAAAATCTGTGTTTCAAAGCCATTCATTTGTAAATAACTTCCCGCAGATAGGCCTGAAATTCCTGCACCTATGATATTGATTTTGATCTTTTCCTGCACTCTCAAATGTAGAAAAAAGATTGAATTTCGAGAAGTAAAAAACGAGACTGTTTTTCTACAGTACTTTTGCTAAACATCATTGTGGACAGAAGCATGTATAAAATTATCAGTTTCATAAAATAAAAGAATTGAGCATAAAAAAAGAGCTGAAAATATCAGCTCTTTTTTTATGTAATGGAATATTATCTAATTTTCAATATCCACATTATTCATACCAAGATTATTTGTTGGAGATGACTTTTCTTTGTGTTTTTTAATCTGGGTTTTCAGCGCTTCACATGCTAAATCAATTGACTCCTCAAAAGAAGCTGATTGTTTTTTCGAAAACAATTCCTGTCCTTTAGCCAGAATTTTTATCTCTGCCACTTTATTTTCGCTGTTGGATGATTTATCCAGTCGCATGATTACTTCTCCGTTAATTAAACCGTCATGTAAGCTGTTAAGTTTATTCATTTTGTCGTTAGCAAAATCTAGTAATTTTTTGTCTGCGTCAAAGTGTAGTGTTTGAATGTTCGTTGTCATAATAAATCCTCCTTGTTTTTGTGTTTTTAGTTTATACTATGTTAATTTAAATAGTTAATCGCCTCTTGGGTGAGCTTGCTTGTAAGATTTTTTTAATTTCTCTATGGTATTATGTGTGTAAATTTGTGTTGCACTTAAGTTTGCATGTCCTAAAAGATCCTTAACTGCATTTATATCAGCGCCATTATTGAGAAGGTGAGTTGCAAAAGTGTGGCGCAACACATGCGGACTTTTCTTTTGAATTGTGGTAACTTGAGAAAGATATTTCTTTACGGTACTGTAAACAAATTGATCAGTTAATGTTTTTCCTTTCTCGCTAACCAACAACATAATATTAAATAAGTTTAGTTCCTGTTTAACTCGTAAATATGATTCAAGGTTACGTTTAAGGGATAAAGAAATCGGAATGATACGTTCCTTGTTTCGTTTGCCCAAAACTTTTATTGTAGAATTGAAAAGATCTACATCTGTTTCCTTTAAATGTGTAAGTTCCGACCTTCGTATGCCAGTTTGGTAAAATAGATCCAGCATGAGACTATCTCTAATTCCTGTAAATCCTTCTTCAAATTTGACTTCTGTAAATAAATCTTCCATCTGATTCTCATCTACAAATACAGGCAACCGCTTAGGTGTTTTAGGGCCTGATATTTTCGACATTGGATTGATTCCGATTATTTGCTGTCGCTGTAAGAATTTAAAAAAGGATTTTAATGATGATAATTTTCGGTTTACCGAACGTGCCGCTATCTTGTTTTTGATTAGCACAGATACCCAGGCCCTAATCTGCTGATAATTAACTTCCGTAATATCTATCTCTTCCTTTTCAGGATTTAAATACTCTATAAACTGTGAGAGATCGTTTTTGTAGGAGGTAATTGTATGAACAGAGTATCGTTTCTCAAAAGTGAGGTAATCAATAAAAGATAGTAGATGCTTGTTTAACATAAAAAACCTAAGGGTATAACGAATTTAACTTTAAAAATTCGAAATACCCTTAGGTTAAGGTATAAATTTTGTGAAATGTATTATTCTGCAGCTAAACCTAACTGCATTTTTTGCTTATAAACAGCTTTAATGCGAGTTTGTCTGTTTGTGATCGATGGTTTTTCGAAATTTTTACGTACACGTAATTGCTTAACAACACCTGTTTTTTCAAACTTCTTCTTGAACTTTTTTAAAGCTTTTTCAATGCTTTCACCTTCTTTTACTGCTACTATTAACATTATATAATTTTATTAATTTTTAAATTGGGTTGCAAATATATAGGCTAATTCGGGAAAATCCAAATTTTATTATCAATTAATTGTTTATTTTAGCTTTATGAACCCAATGAACATGAATTTTACGAGAATTTGCACTTTTGCAATGCTTTTTTTGGCTGTTTCATGTAAAAAAGATCATACTTGCCAATGTACTAGTTCCAAAGGCACCTACGAATCCGGAACACTTGAATCTACTAAAAGTTATGCTAAAAAGTATTGTAAAGATCTTTCTGCCGGTGAAACAACTTGTGAATTAAAAAATTGATTACTTAAACCAACTACTATACATTAAGTAGTTGTTGGCGATACGGTTTATTTCGCCATTAATTAATTCTTCTGAAATATCTTTTACTTTCTTTGCCGGCACACCGGCAAAGATGCAGCCACTTGGAACCTTTGTGCCTTCTGTTAATACAGCACCTGCAGCGATAATAGAATTGGAACCTATTTCACAATTATCCATTACAATGGCACCCATGCCAATTAATACGTTATCGTGAACTGTGCTGCCGTGTACAATGGCATTATGGCCAACAGACACGTTATTACCTAAGATAGTTTTTGTTTTTTGATAGGTACAATGGATTACTGCTCCATCCTGAATATTAACTTTATTTCCTAAACGTATTGAATTAACATCACCTCTTACGACTGCATTAAACCAAAAACTGCAATCGTCGCCGCAAATAACGTCACCTACAATTGTAGCGTTTGGAGCAACGAAGCTGTTTTTTCCAAAAGTTGGTTCAATACCATTTACGGGTAAAATAAAAGCCATGTTTATTTGCTGGAAATAATTTGTGTTCTGAGCACTGTAATTTTTTTATCCAATTCGCTTAAAGCCTGAATGGTAAATACCTTGTCGGTTTTATCAGTAAGTATTTTTTTGATATCATGCAAATCAGCAATAATGTTTTGAGATTCTGCACTAACTTTAGATGATTCCAATAATTCAATAAGGTTATTTAAGGACTCCTGCTGATTAAAAATTTCTTTTATGATTGGCTCACTCTTTGTTTCCTTTGCTGTTTGACAAGCCACAAATAATCCTTCTATCCAGGCACCGGCAACTAATAAAGAAGAGGTTCCGGGACGTCCATTTTTTCTTAAAGTATTATCCGCACTTTTAAAAGCCTGAGTAATGATATTTAAAGTTGAATCACGGTTTGATTGATTAGCAATCATTCGATCGCCCATATTCTCATCAAAGGAATTACTAACACCAATGCTTTTTGCAATAATACTGACGCATTTGAAAAACAACATAGATTCCTGCGTTTGCTCATAGATACTTGCTACATTTAAATCTGCGCCATAAACACCCAAATTTAATGCTCTGCTACTCTCTAATGAATATTTGCTTACATCATCAGGATTATTAAGATACTGAACGTTGTATTCAGCGCCTGCCATTTTTGTTAATTCTAGAATTGTAGCTCTTGAAGGAATGGTATTAAAAACATTTTGGGCAGAAATTTTTTGAGAATCAAGAACTGAAATAGTTTCAACTTCATCAGAGATATCTATCTCTTCCTGCTTGTTTCCGCCACAGGAAGTCAGTAATAAAAACGCAGCATTAACTAACACAAGTGATTTAAAATTTAAAAGCATAAACTATTATTATTTTAGTAAATATACTTTTTTCCTCAAAAGAATCATAGTAAATTTTATGTTACTTTTTCACACCATTCTTATAAGTAATTCTACTTATTTCCTTTCCTGTCTTATCATAGAAGATCCAATCTCCATTGGCGACACTTTGCTTTTTTCCTTTACGGCTTTCACTTATAATTTTATAATTATTCACCGATTGAATTTTATTATTTGTGTAATAGCTTACAGATTTGCCAGATAAATGTCCGTCCTTGAAATTTTGAGTTTTCATAATTCCACCATTTTCATAATAGTAAGTCCAGGTACCGTGCTGTTTACCTTTACTGTAATAACCATCGCTGTCAATAAAATTTCCTTTTTCAAAATAGGTAACCCAGTGTCCATGTTTTATGCCACTTACATAAGACCCTTTCTCACGATATTTTCCTGTATCAAACCAGTATTCCCATTCGCCTTGTTTTTTACCTTTTTCATTATATACGCCTTTGTAATTTGGTTTTCCGTTGATATACCAACCCTCCCAAAGACCAGAGATTTGTGCCGACTTAAAACTTCCCTGATCTTTTAATTGCCCGGTACTATACCAACTTTGCCATTGACCGTCCTCTTTCCCTGCTACATAAGGGCCCTCCTGTAATTTATTTCCATTTTCGAACCAGGTTGTCCAGATACCTGTTTTTACATCGTTTTCAAAAGTTCCTGTTTTCCATTTTTCTTTTGTTGGATAAAAATATTCCCAGACTCCGTTTTGTTTATCGTTTATAAATATTCCCTCGGATTCTTTATTTCCGTTACTGTAATAATAGGTCCATTTTTCATTTCTTAAACCGTCTTTTAAAGTCCCTTCCATTTCTTTCTCACCTTTTTCGGTGAAGAATTTCCATACACCATTTTTTTTGCCATTTACAAAAGGGCCTTCACTTTTTAATTTGTGATTTTGATAGTACGAAGAATAATATCCGTTCAGCACACCTCTTTCATAATTAGCTTCATAATCCAATTCTCCGTTAGGATGAAAATAACGCCACAAGCCATTCATGTAGCCGTCTTTATAAGCCCCTTGAGCCTTAATGATCCCTGTATTGTATTGAGCGGTTAAAGTGCCGTTGCCGTTAGCTATGATAGGCTTACCATTCTCATTCCACATATTATGGATAAGGAAACTAAGCGAATCAACGTATTCTTTTTCGAATTTCTGTTTGCCGTTTTCGTAATATTCACTGCTTTTTCCGCAAGGTTTGTTTTTACAATAATTTTCTATGGAAGCAGGGTTCCCGTTTTTGTAAAAAGTTTTAACTTCTCCTTCTTTGCGATCATTCTCAAATTTACCGGAACTCTCCATTTGTCCATTATCAAAATAGTACAACCACTCACCATGTTTTTTTCCTTTTAAAAATGATTCACGGCTTTTAATGCTTTTATTTTCAAAGTAAGAAGTCCAGATACTATCGGCTAAATTCTGTTTAAAAACAGTTTCCTGGGCTAATTCTCCTGTCTTAAAATAATAATAATTATGACCGTTTTTTTTGCCGCGGTTATAATTTTCGGTTGCTTTTAAAACCTTGTTCTCATAATAAAAATACCACGTGCTGTCCTCTTTTCCATTGTAAAATGAACCTTTTCGCGATATATTTCCATTTTTAAAATATTCAACATGTCTTCCATGAGGCATACCTTTTACAATATTACTTTCAGATTTTATTTTTGTTTGTTCACTATCGTAATATTCTTTTTTAGGCTGCGCCATGAAAGAAATTGATAGGAACATGAAAGAAATCAGGAATAGTTTAAAATGCATCATCATACCGGTAAAATTAAAATTATAACGGCTTTTATAAAGGAGGGTACAAGAAAATTGTAAACAATAAGGAGTTTAATAATTTGCACTTAACTACTTCCCTTTAAATTCGGGTTTTCGTTTTTCTAAAAATGCGTTTACACCTTCTGAGTAATCATATGTTGCTGCAGCTTCCACCTGAATCTGGCCTTCTCGCGCTAATTGTTTATCGTGAGTGTTAATGACACTTTCATTTAACAGGCGTTTGGTAAGTCCTAATCCTTTAGTGGGCATTGCGGCTAAATTATCAGCAAATGCTAAAACATCAGATATAAATGATTCGTCAGCAAATACTTTGTAGATCATTCCCATTTGTAACGCATCGGTTGCGCTCACTTTGTCTCCAGTCATCATCAATGCAGATGCCCTTTGAAAACCAATTAACCTTGGTAGAAAAAATGTACCACCAGAATCAGGTATCAATCCAATTTTACTGAAAGCCTGGATGAAGGATGCTGAGTTGGTTGCTGTCACAATATCACATGCAAGTGCAATATTGGCTCCAGCACCAGCAGCTACGCCATTTACAGCAGCGATTATTGGCTTTTCAATTTTACGTAATCTTAATATAATTGGGTTGTAATGCTCTTCCACTATTTTTGAAATACCCGGACCATTCGGGTCAATTGCTTCCGAAAGATCTTGCCCTGCACAAAAGGCTTTTCCTGTTCCGGTTAAAACAATGGCACGTACCAATTCGTTTGTTTCGGCTTTATCCAAAGCGTCATGCAATTGCATAGCCATTTCGCAGTTAAAACTGTTGAATTTATCAGCACGATTTAATGTGATGATCATTACATTATTTTTTAGTTCAGAAAGGATGTAGCCCATAATTGTTTAATTAATGAGGCTAAAATTGGGATTTATTTATTGGAAAATGAAATTTTATATGAAGTGCCATTTTCGTTGCTTGTTAAATCGCAACTACCTTCTATCTGATTAATGAGACCATTTAAAATATCCATTCCCATTGATGTTTTAGGGATATTGTCTTTGTCAAAACCCTGGCCATTGTCGCTGATGCCTAAAAAGACAAGGCCATCTTTTTCAGAGAGTGTTATTTCAATTCCTCCTGTTTTTTTGCTCTTAAAAGCATGTTTATAAGAGTTAGTAATAAGTTCATTAACAATCAGCGCCAGAGGAATTGCAGAAGAAATATTGACATGAACCTCTTCAATTTCTTTGACTATTTTAATATATTCAAAAGATTTATAAGATCCAGTAATATGATCAATAATTTGATCTAAGTAAGCTTTAAAATCAATTTTTGTATAGTTCTTTGATTTATAAATCAACTCATGTACTGTGGATATAGAATCAAGTCGGTTTCTTGCTTCAATAAATAATTGTTTATGATAATCATCTTTCGATTTCTCACTTTGAAGGTTTAATAGACTACCAACAATGGCCAAATTGTTTTTTACACGATGATTGACTTCATTCAATAAAACTGTTTTCTCATTAAGCGATGATTCCAGTTCTAGCTTCGCATTTTGTTTATTATAGGTTTCAATGGCGAGTGAAACCATTTGAGCCGCCACTAAACCATATTTTTGTTCCATTAGTGTCCATTCTCTTGGTGTTCCAACGTTTTCAAAACAAATTACACCAATCATTTCACCCTCCACACGAACAGGAATATCCATGAGAGATTGAATATCATTTGGCTTAAGGTAGGTTTCATCCATCTCATCCGTTCTGTTTTCTATACTGGTATCAGGAGTAATGATAATTTTTTCTGTTTCAAATAATTTGAAATATTGAGGCATTAAAATTCTTGGCAAAGAAGTCTGATGAACTAGTTTGTTTTCCCTTGCATCATAATTTCCGATACACTGAATCTTTGTATGATTTTCATCAAATAGCCATGCATTTACGCGCGTAGTTTGCACGGCCCGTGAGGATGCTTCAAGAATTTCATAAATGGCCTCATTAATATGCCCGTCTCTGATCATCCTGGATTTGGAAAGGCCTTCAATTGTAAGGCTTTTTTTGAGAATATCTTTCCGAACAATATTTTGTTGGGTATTATCTCTTACATAGAATATATAAAGTTCTTCTTTGCTAATCTCATCCTCGTGGCAAACAACCCTAAAGGCAATATTGATGTATTTTTTGGTTTTATGTTTAAAGTTTTCTGTGCTGATAAACTCGCCAAACTTTTTAGCCTTTGCGATAGTGTCTTTAAAGGAAAAATTGGGATCAATAAATAACCCGGAAAAACTTCCATCGGCAATTTCTCCATTTGTAAAACCCAAAAGGCTTTCATTCCCATCGGTTTGAAAAAGGATTTCCTGTTTGCTATTTAAAACAAAAATGTGTTCCAGAAAATTATTCAGAACATATTTAGTAAAAGATTGACTAAGCATAAAATTATCGTTAAGCTAATATAAAGCTTATTTCGTGATAAATAAATGAATTTTCGTCGAATGAAAATAGGGGATTGATGTAAGTTTTAAATGCACTTAAAATAATCAAAAGGCTCCAAGCAATCCTGGCATTGATATAATGCTTTGCAGGCTGTACTTCCAAACTGTGAAATTAGCTTAGTATTTTTGGATTTACATCTTGGACACGTTATTGATTTTGGTTTTCCGGTAAGCCAGCTTTTATCTTCTGTAGTTTCTTCCGGTGGCGCAATTCCGTATTTCTGTAATTTTTCTTTTGCTTCAATAGTTAACCAATCGGTTGTCCAGGCTGGAGAAAAAACCATGTTAATTTTTATAGAAGTAAATCCACTTTCAGATAATTTCTTTCGTACGTCATCCTCAATCTGTTTCATGGCCGGACAACCGGAGTAAGTAGGAGTAATCTTTAATTCAATAGTGTTGTCATCAATAATAATAACGTCTCTGATTACCCCTAATTCAACAATAGAAATTACAGGAATTTCCGGGTCAGGAATTTCTGAAAGTAGGTAAAGTATATGTTCTTTAGTTTTCAAGTATTTACAAGATAAAAATTGCGGCAAGAATCATGATTACAATAATTACAATATATTGCCAGACATCAACAAAGTAGGGCGATATTTTTTTCCAGGTATCTTTAAAGCTCATGATTTATTAAAATTATGTTTTCAAAATACTTATAAACCAATCGGCAATTTTCTCCCATTCTGATGATGGAAGATTGGAAAACAAATTGTGATCGCCACTATATTCCTGATAGCAATTTGGAATGTTATTGGAATCTAATTTTTGGCGAAGATTTTTCGCATCCTCACAACTAACAATTTCATCACTTACGGCATTGATAATATAAGTAGGTTTACTGTTTTTATTGCAAAATAAATAAGGACTATTCTTTTCCCATAATTGTTTAGAATTTTTATATTGAGAACCAATATAGTAAGTAATAACTTTATTAATATAGTTATTTGTGTCGGTGTATTGCGGATTCATTAAATTGGCCAGGCCTGATACACTTGCTACAGCTTTAATATCGTTGTTTTGATAGGCATGTAAAAGGCCTAATTGCGCACCACAACTATATCCAATTAAACACACCTTAGTTGAAGAATAATTATAATTTTTAGAATTACTTATTAAATAGGATATTGCATTACTTATATCCTCATTTATTTGAATATAATTTGTTTCTGAATCCGTGTAGGAATAATTCAAACTTGCTACTGCAAAGTTTTTGTTTATAAATGGTTTTAATATAGCATTTACTTGAGATTTATCTCCCTGAGTCCAGCCTCCACCATGTATAAAAATTAATAGTGGCGTATTCAAATTCCTTTTGGTTGGTAGATAAATATCTAATTGATTCCTCTGTTTCGAACCATATGACAAATCTCTAAACTCTTCAAGCGGTTTTATCTCTTCATCCTTTCTACATGAGAAAAGTATAAAAATAAAAAAGTACGGAAGTATCGAACTTAATATTTTTGTAAAATTTATGAGATTAAATTTTAACATTCTAAAAAATGAAATTAGACCAAGTGAAATTCATTGGAGAAATTACCACTTAGCGTCCGGGTACATTCTTGGCAAAGCCTGCATTTCAGCTAAAATAAAAGCTAAATGTTCTGTATGAATTCCTTTACGGCTGCCGGTTTGCATGAACACACTTTCCGGTTTCGTTAAAGTTGACTTTTCTAAAAGTTCATTCATGTGGTTTTCCCATTTTTCTTTCACTTTATTTAAGTCAACAGCAATACCTTCCTTAATCAAAATTTCATCCACTTCGTTCATTTCAAATAACTCACCGGTGTACTGCCATAATTCATTGAGCGCTTTTTGAGCGCGGTTGTGGCTCTCTTCTGTACCATCACCAAAACGTTCCACCCATGAAGAAGTATGACGTAAATGATACGTCACTTCCTTAATGGATTTTTGAGCAACTCCCGATAACGTTTCATCTTTGCTTTTTGCCAGTTCTGTATAGAAATAATAATCAAAGCAATCAATTATTGCCTGGCGTACAATTGTTTTGGCGTAATCCCCGTTTGGTAACTCGGTGATTTGCGCATTATAAAACTGCCTGTCGTTTCTGAAATAAGCAAGGTCATCAGCGGATCTGCTTTTATTTTCAATGGTTGCTGCGTATTCTAATAGAGATTTTGCAGCACCGGTAATATCAAGGGCAATATTGGTTAAGGCAAGATCCTCTTCCAAAAAAGGTCCGTGACCTGTCCATTCACTGATGCGCTGACTTAAAATTAAATTGGTATCAGCAATACGTAACGTATATTGAAATAATGCTTCTTGTATGGTCATAATAGCGTTTGGTTGATTAGTACTTAGTGTTTGAAATTTTCAGTCATTAAAAACTAAAACTTATCACTAAAAACATTAAAGTTTACATGTGCCCTATGGCATCCGGAATTTGATAAAAAGTTGGGTGACGATAAACCTTATCATTGGAGGGTTCAAAAAATGGTCCAATATCCTCTGGGCTACTTGCTACAATCGCGTTGGACGGAACTGCCCAAATCGAAATGCCTTCGCCTCTACGTGTGTAAAGATCTCTTGCATTTTGTAAAGCCATTTCCTTATCAAAGGCATGTAAACTTCCGCAGTGCACGAACGGCTGACCTGCTTTTTTCTGTAAAAATATTTCCCAAACCGGGCCTTGATTATCTGACATTTTATTCTAGTGTTTAGTTGTTAGTGTTTAGTTTTTAATAAAATTAGATAGATCTGAATTATTGGTTCTTTTACTAAAAACTAATAATCCAAAATTAATAACTGTATTAAGCTGCTTCGTAAACTTCTTTTCTTTTTGTGGCAAACGCCTGCGCTGCTTCCCTTACCCAGGCACCATCGTTATGCGCTTTATTACGAGCTTCTAAACGCTGTTTATTGCAAGGTCCGTTGCCGCTAATTACGCTCTTAAACTCTACCCAGTTAGGTTCACTATAGTCGTAACCTTTCTTTGTTTCATTCCATTTTAAGTCTGCATCAGGAACAGTTAATCCTAAATATTCTATTTGGGGTACTGTTTGGTTTACAAATTTTTGTCGTAGCTGATCATTGGTTTCCCGTTTGATTCTCCATTTAATGGCATTTTCGCTATTAGGAGATTCTGCATCAGGCGGGCCAAACATCATCATGGTTGGATACCACCATCTGTTCAACGCATCCTGTGCCATTGCTTTTTGATCAGGGGTACCGAAAGATAAATGCGTCATGATTTCAAAACCCTGACGCTGGTGAAAGCTTTCTTCTTTACAAATACGCACCATAGCTCTTGCATAGGGTCCGTAAGAGGTGCGTTGTAACATCACCTGGTTCATGATGGCAGCACCATCTACAAGCCATCCAACAGCTCCAATATCTGCCCATGTTAAAGTAGGGTAGTTAAAAATAGAAGAATATTTTGCTTTTCCTGTATGTAAATTATTTAATAATTCATCGCGACTAATGCCTAAGGTTTCTGCTGCAGTGTATAAATAAAGCCCATGGCCGCCCTCGTCCTGTACTTTAGCTAATAGTACCACTTTTGCACGCAAGCTGGGGGCACGAGTAATCCAGTTACCTTCAGGCAACATTCCCACAATCTCAGAATGTGCATGCTGAGAAATCTGGCGAATTAAATGTTTGCGGTAATTATCTGGCATCCAATCTTTTGGTTCAACCATTTCATTTTTGGCAAGTTTACCTTCAAACACCTCTTCAAATTTATTTTCTTCCATTATCTTAGTTTATGAATATTACAAATATAAGCTTTTCGACGCTTTTTTTCAAAGGTTTTTAACTGATTTTGGTCACTGTAAAACAATTAAAATCATTTAATGTTAATTCTCATATTAAAATTTTATTTTTGCCTTCTAAAATAAAAAAAATGGCAAGATTTCATACCTTAAAAATTAAAGATGTTCGCAGAGAAACCGCCGATGCCGTTTCAATTGCGTTTGATATCCCTTTAGCAGTGCAACACGAATATCAATTTAAACAAGGTCAATATGTCACAGTTAAATTAACTGTAAATGGTGAAGAGCTTCGTAGATCTTATAGCATTTGTACAAGCCCTTACAGCGAGAAAGAACTACGTGTGGCTGTGAAAGAGGTAAAAGATGGAAGGGCTTCTACTCTGATGAACCGTAATTGGAAAGTTGGAGAGAGTGTTGAAGTAATGACTCCTATGGGCAATTTCAGTTCTGTCCTTTCAGGTAACAATAAAAAACAATACGTTTTGTTTGCCGGAGGAAGTGGAATAACTCCTATGATGAGCATTTTAAAAAGTGTTTTATATATTGAAAAACAAAGCACTGTTACTTTAGTCTATGCAAACCGTGATGAAGAATCAGTAATTTTTAAAACGGAATTGGATAAAATCGTTACTGAAAACAGTGACAGAATTAAATTAGTGAACGTTTATGACAATCCAAAAACTCAAGTTAGTGATCTTCAAAAAGGATTGTTAACTCCGGAACGTGTGAAGGCTATCATTGAAAATTATGGCGGAGTTAAGGCTGATGAATATTTTATTTGCGGCCCGGGCCCAATGATGGAAAATATAAAACAGGCTTTAGAAGGATTAAAAGTTGACAAAGAAAAAATTCATATTGAATATTTTAGCGCTGTAGCGGATGCCGTTGCAAAAGCTGAAAAAACAGGTTCGGTTGTAGGTGCAGATGTGAACAGTGAGGTAACCGTTATACAATACGGCATAGAAACATCGATGAAATTGAATACAGGTGGTTTAACAATTTTGGATGCTGCTATTGAAGCAGGAGTTGATGCGCCCTTCAGTTGTAAAGGCGCTGTTTGCTGTACCTGCCGTGCTAAGGTGATGGAAGGAAAAGTGAAAATGGATAATAATTTTGCTTTAACAGATGCTGAGGTAGAAGATGGTTTTGTGTTAACCTGCCAGGCTCATCCTTTAACCGAAAAGGTTGTGGTTGATTTTGATGCTGTATAAATTTTATAACTAAATATTTTTTAAAAGCCTCTGTATTTGCAGGGGCTTTTTTGCAAAGAAAAGATTTTTTAAAATCCCAAACTCCGACTCAAAGAATAATTCCCTTCCACAATAAATTGTTCATTCACGTTTTTGCCTTTAATGATCAGCTCATTGGGGCAGGTTTTATTAATGTTGAGTTCCATATGAACGATGTTATGCGTTTTGGTTTCCATGGCAGCAAACATCATAACTTCCTGCATACTTAAGGGAGTTGTTTTTTTTAGGTCAAAATACCAGGTGTCTGTTTCTGTTAAAGTGAGGTAAGGAAATTTTTTATTAGGGTAACTGTTAAAGCCCGCAATGTAATACCTAACGGTATAAATGCTGTCTGTTAAATTGATCACGTATTTTTCAGTAAGTGTAATTCTTTTTTTCTTTGTTTTTACTTTTTGCCCATTGGATAGAGTCATTTCTGTAAAAGCGCTATCTACATGGCATTGGTAATAGATTAGAGAATCTCCCTGTTTGAGTTTTGCGATTTCTGTTTTACTAAAATGAGGAGGAAAATTATTCGCCACATTTTTTCCACAAAGCAGAACCAGTAAAAAGCAAATGAGTACGGCTGATTTCATTATTGGTTAACAATATTAATTTGCTTAGAAAAATCAATGGCTCTTTGTTTCACTGTGTTTATATCTGATTGCAGATTGTCATACGTTAATACAACACCCATCCTTCGATACGGTCGTGTAGTAGGCTTGCCAAACAAACGTACATCTGTATTAGTCTTTTCCAATACTTGATTCACACCTGTAAATTGATAATTTGTTCCGTCGGCTCCAGCTAATAATACGGCTGAAGCACCATGTTGTAGAAGTTGTATTTGTGGAATAGGGAATCCTAAAATAGCACGGGCGTGTAATTCAAATTCACTTAAATTTTGAGTGTTAGCCAATGTTACCATTCCTGTGTCATGCGGACGAGGCGATAATTCAGAAAAATAAATGCCTTTGTCAGTTAAAAAAAATTCCACGCCCCAGAGTCCGGCACCACTTAACGCTTTGGTTACTTTAGCGGCCATTTCCTGTGCTTCCTTCAAATCGGTATCACTGATTGCGCATGGTTGCCAACTTTCCTGGTAATCACCGCGTTCTTGCCTGTGTCCAATTGGTGGACAAAACAAAGTGTTCCCGTTTTTTTGTGTAACTGTTAATAAGGTAATTTCTGAATTGAATTTAATGAATTCTTCCACGATCACTTCTTTGTAATCTCCACGAGAACCTTCCATAGCATAATTCCAGGATTTTTCAATATCAGAGCTTGTTTTAATAACGCTTTGTCCCTTACCGCTGCTACTCATTAAAGGTTTAACTACACAAGGGATTCCAATTACAGAAATTGCCTTTTTGAATTCTTCAAGATCTGTAGCGTATAAATAATTGGCCGTTCTTAATCCTAAATCTTTCGAAGCCAGATCACGAATGGCTTTTCGGTTCATGGTAAAATTAGCTGCTTTAGCACTAGGAACAACAGTCGTTCCTTGCTTTTCATAATCGTAAAAGCGTTCGGTACGTATCGCCTCAATTTCAGGTACTATCAGGTCAGGTTTGTGTTTAGCCACAATTTTATCCAAAGCATCTCCGTCCAACATATTGATCACTTCATACTCATGAGCAACTTGCATCGCAGGAGCATTTTCATATGAGTCCACCGCGATTACATATTGTCCCAGGCGCTGTAAGGCGATGGCTACTTCTTTTCCAAGTTCTCCTGAACCAAGCAATAGTATTTTCTGACGTGTCATTATTTAAAATCTAAATTTTAGAGTTGCCGGTAGTTTGTCTTTTAACACGGTGAAATATAATCCGTAACCTGCCGCTAAACCAATAGTTCCACCAATAAGCGCCTGAATCCTTCTTTTACTCCTTGAGACGCGTTCGTATCCTAATATATATGAATCATGATCAATGTAATTCGGATTAGAGATTGTTTTATGTTTGATCCGCACCTTGGTGATTCCACTAAGTGCCATATAGCTATAAGGGAAAATAGGTGCAAAAAACACTCCAAGACCGCCACTTGCTAAGCCAACTATTCCGGCGCCGATCAAACAACCACGCCCTTTAAATCCTTTTCTTGCGTCACGTTCTCCATACATGTAATATTGCATTTCTTCCCGTGTAAAATAGTTTCCTTTAATGCTATCCTGGGTATAATAATAATCAGTAAAACCGGAAGCGTATTTCACGCAATAGATCTCATCATATTCGTAGTGTAATTTTTCAGAAATGTTCGAAGGATTCACAATCGTTACAGCACCAATTAAGGTATCCAGCACCTTCTCTATCACATAATTCCCATTCATTAATAATATAGTGTCCTTGTTTTGCGCACGACTGTTAAAAGTAAAAACAATGAAAAGAATGAATAAAAAAATAGTGCGCATTATTGGAAAATTTATATTACAAGTTTACAAATTATACCAAATAAAAACTACGAAATAGGAGACATTTAAGGGTTTTGTCTGAAATACTTTAATTAACCTTCAAATTTAAATGAAGTTGATCTAACAGTCTGGATTTCTTTTCCATTAAAAGTAAAGGTATTAATCAATTCTTTTGCTTCCGGCAATTCAAATACTTCCTTTAAATTTCTAATTTTTCCAATTGGAACGTCTAGTTTTAAACAGCGTTCAAATAGTTCTTCAAATTTGAATTTACGGATTGTATTTTCCAATTCAACATATAACATATCTCGATGCGATACTCGTTGTTGATTGTCAATATAATCTGAAAGTAGATATAACTCTAAATTTAAAATATCGCAAAGTGATTTAAACTGTTTGTTATTTCCAATGGCAAAAGTAACAGCTTGTTCATCATTTGTAGTGAATATTTCTCCGTAGGGTGCGATGTTAGGATGAAGTGAACCTTGAGCTTTGGGCAAATGATGAGCGATAAGCCAGTTCGTAGCCTGATTGGCAAGGGAAGCCACAGCAGTATCAAATAAAGAAACGCTTATGTATGAGCCAGTCAGTGTTTTGTATTTTTTTAAAAGAGCCAATAAAACGCCTTCTTTTAACTGGTGGCCAGCTAATATATCTATCATGGCAACCGGCATTTTTAAAGGTTTGGCATCTTTTTCTCCGTTCATAAACATAAATCCACTCTCTGCCTGAAGAATCAAGTCATATGCAGTGCGGGAACTCGTTGTTCCAAAACCATTAATAGAGGCATAAATTAAACCAGGATTGATATTTTTTAAAGTGCTATAATCAACTTTCAATTTTATATCGTCTCCTAATTTATAATTAGAAATTAAAATGTCTGATGTTTTTATTATAGTATAAAATTGTGATAGGTCTTTTTCGTCAGAAAGGTCTAAAAACAATACGTTTTTGCCGGCATTAATACTCCAGTAATAAGCACTTTCCTTTTCAAAAGCATTTTCATCATGTAATTTCCAACTGCGGGTTACATCGCCATCTGTTTTTGGATTTTCAATTTTAATTACTTTCGCGCCAAGCTCTGCAAAAAACAATCCCACAGAAGGTCCGGCAAGCACACCTGCCAGCTCAATAACCGTAATATCTGAAAATAATTTATTCATTTAAATTGATGAAGTATTAAAACGCAGCTTGTATAGGTTTATTATCCAAAATGCTTTCTATTTTATCTATAACGTCACTTGTTAATAATGGTACAACATCTAATGCGGTTAAGTTTTCAATCAATTGTTCTTTTTTAGATGCACCTAAAATTGTAGTGCTTACATATGGATTTTTCACTGTCCATGCAATTGCAAGTTTCGACATGCTGGTGCCGAGTTCATTTGCCAAAGAGGTTAGTTGCTTGGTTTGCTCAATTTTTTTTGTTTCACCAAGAGCGCGTTCTTTTAACCAGTCCATTCCTTCAATGTGTAAACGGTTATCTTTCGGGATGCCATCATTATATTTCCCGGATAGTAATCCGGAAGCCAATGGGCTCCAGATGGTAGTTCCCAAGCCAAAATCCCTGAACAATAATAAAAAATCCTTTTCTATTTTGGTTCTTTCGAACATATTGTACTGTGGTTGCTCCATTGTTGGGCCAATCAAACGATTTCTTTCAGCGAATACAAAAGCTGCCATAATCTCATCATTAGCCCATTCGCTAGTGCCCCAATATAAAATTTTGCCTTGTTGAATTAATGTATTCATTGCCAAAACCGTCTCTTCAATGGGCGTATTTTTATCTGGGCGGTGACAGAAAAATAAATCAATATAATCAACCTGCAAACGCTTTAAGGCTGCGTGGCAACCTTCAACGATATGCTTTCGCGATAAACCCGTTTGATTTGGTTTTTTATCTTCATAACCGAAATATACTTTGCTACTCACGCAGTAAGAACTGCGGGCCCAGTTTTTTTTCTTTAAAATGCTACCCATCACTTCCTCCGATTTTCCGGCCGCGTAAACTTCTGCGTTATCAAAAAAGTTAACACCATGATCATACGCAATGGTTAATAGTTCATCGGCTGTATTATTTTCAATTTGTTTACCAAAGGTGATCCATGAACCAAACGATAAAGCACTTAACTGTAAACCTGATTTTCCGAGACGTCTGTATTCCATAATAGTTGTATAAATGTTGCATAAAAGTATAATTTTAAAGCTTAAACACAAGGCTTTTTGCATTTTGATTTTTTTAAATTGTAAGTTCTACAGAATAGTTTTCAATTGGAATTTTCTGATTGTAATATTGTGAAATGGTAGATGAAACATATGCCAATTAATTTAACAGACCTTAAAATTTAAACATGAAAACAACATTCTCCATTATTGCAATAACCATTTTATTTTCTTCCTGCAACAATTCAAAACAGGAAGCCGAATTAGAAAAACAACATTTTATGGATTCAGTGAATGCCGTTAATGCGGTTACCAGAGCAGTGGACTCTGTTAATAGGGCAGCAAACTCTACAGCAGCTGGAATGGAAACAAATACGATGACAATTATAAATATGCAGGAGGCTCCTCCAATAAAACCAAGAACAACTGTTAAAACTCCAAAACAGGCTCCTACTACTACGCAACCTGTAGCTTCAGGAAGTCAGACTGTTACAACAACTTCTACTACCACTAGCAATGCGCCTGCTGCTGGAGGATCAGGGACCGCAGCCAGTTCATCAACTGTTACTGAAAAGAAAACCATAAGTAATAAAACAAAAGGGGCCGTAATTGGCGCTGCAACAGGAGCAGCTGCAGGGGCTGCCGCAGGAGCAATATTAAATAAAAACAATCGTGGCGCCGGTGCTGTTTTAGGCGGAGTTATTGGTGGCGCTGTTGGTTCAGGAGTTGGTTACGGAATTGGAAATAATAAAGATAAAAAAGATACGGCGAAAACAACAAAGCCTTAATTATAATATAAAGAGAGGAAGCCATTCGTTGAAAAAGCGGATGGCTTTTATTTTACCAAAACCTTTGGTTCCAGCATATCCAACATGGCGTATTTCACACCTTCTCTGCCAAGGCCACTATCTTTTACTCCACCGTAGGGCATTTGATCAAAGCGCAGCGTGGGCACATGATTATGAATCACACCGCCGACTTCAATCTGTTGAAAACACTTGTCGAGTTCGGTAATATCATTTGTAAATACACCACATTGTAAACCAAATCTGGTATTGTTTGCCTGATCAATTGCTTTTTCTATTGTTTCGTAGTTATTAATACAAATCACCGGGCCAAATACTTCTTCCGCATACACTTTCATATTGTGATTACAATTAATCAAGATCGTTGGTTCCATAAAACTTCCTTCTCTTTTTCCACCACAAATTAATTGCGCTCCCTGCTGAATAGCTTCATGGATCCAATCTTCCACACGTTTGGCATTTGCTTCATCAATCATATGGGAAACATCGGTTAAGGGATTTAAGGGATCACCTTTTTTTAACTGGAGCGTTAATGCTTTTATTTCATCCACAAATTTTTGATAGATAGAACTGTGCACGATAAACCGCTGTGCATGAATGCAGATTTGGCCGCTATATGCAAAAGCGCCCATCAACGATTTTGTAAGTGCATCCTTCATGTCCGTACTTTTGGTGATAATGGTTGCTGCATTTCCTCCAAGTTCGAGTACAACTTTTTTCTTTCCGCATTGGCTTTTCATTTTCCAACCTATATCAGGAGAACCAGTAAAGCTGAGTAATTTAAAACGCTCATCGGTCACTAATAAATTTCCGGTTTCTCGATCCATCGGTAAAATGGAAACGGCACCTTTTGGTAACTCGGTTTGGTTAATGATTTTTGCTAATTCTAAACATGATAACGGTGTACGACTTGCTGGTTTTAAAATAATGGGGCAACCGCTTGCAATGGCAGGTGCAATTTTATGTACAGCTAAATTCATGGGAAAATTAAACGGTGCAATACCAGCTATTAAACCAATAGGAAAGTATTCAACAATGCCTTCTTTTCCTTCTCCTGTTGGTGCCCAGTCTAATGACATATATTCTTTAGGAATCCGTTTACTTTCTTCAGCGGCTATTAAAAAAGTCTGCGCCGAACGCTCTATTTCTGCTAAGGCATATTTCATGGGTTTGCCGGATTCCATGCATAAAATTTTGGCGAGATGATCTCTTTTAGAAGTGATTGTTTCTGAGATCTGTTTTAAAATGGTAAACTTTTTTAAAGAGGATAAATTCTTCAATTCTTCTTTTAATGATAATGCTTTTTCTATCGCTTCATTTAAAATGTTTTCGTCTGCTAAATAGGTTGTTGCTACCAGCGAGCCATCAAAGGGATTTCTAACTTCTAGATATTGACCAGTGCTTACGAATTTGCCGGCCGCATAAATATTATAGTGTTGATCAAGCATTATTTTTTAGTCAATGCCTTAAAAACATCCTCAAGTCTTTGTTCTTCTTTATTCATGGTCATTACGCTCAAATTGTGTTTAACAGCGTAATTAAATAATTCTTTCCTTACATCATTTTCCAAATTTGAAATGATCTTCCAGGTCTTCCCTTCAATCAATATGGCATCTTCCACGCCACTAATTGATTTAAGAGAATTAACCGAAACTTCTTTATCAAATTCAACCGTTATAATTTGTTTGGTAGTGTTTTGTTGCAAAGTTTGAGTGGTATCGTTAGCTACGATTTCTCCTTTATTAATAATAATCACGCGATCACACACAGCTTCCACTTCCTGCATAATGTGAGTGCTCAACATCACTGTTTTTTGTTTCCCTAATTTTTTAATCAGGCCTCTAATTTCTTCCAACTGATTCGGATCTAAACCAGTGGTAGGTTCATCCATGATCAAAACTTTGGGATCATGTATCATGGCTTGCGCCAAACCAACTCGCTGACGATATCCTTTTGATAAAGCGCCGATCTTTTTATTTTGTTCAACCTGTAAACCTGTCGCCTCGATCATTTCTTTAACGCGTTCTTTTTTGTTTTTGATATGATATAATCCACCGATGAATTCTAAAAATTCTTTTACATACATATCCAGGTACAATGGATTATGCTCAGGAAGGTAGCCAATTTGTTTTCTTACTTCAATGCTTTGTTCATTGGTATTAAATCCGCAAACCGTTGCAGAGCCTTCTGAAGGTGGAATATAACAGGTTAAGATTTTCATCATAGTGCTTTTTCCTGCTCCGTTTGGCCCAAGAAAACCAACAATTTCATTAGTCCCTATTTCAAAAGAGATATTGTTTAACGCTTTTTGGACACCGTATAGTTTAGTGATATTATTTACTTTAATTGACATAGTGCTGGTTTGTATCTCAAAAATAGTGTTTTTTTTGTTAGAATATAATGGAACGCAGATTGCGCTGATGGTTAAGATTTATTAGGTAAAAAATTGATCATGATGAAATATTTAATATGAAATCTTATAAAATCATTGGTAATCTGTGTCATCCGCGTTCTATTCATTATCTTTGTTCCAATGACAGGCTTAGTTGTAAAATCTACCGGAAGTTGGTACGCTGTGCGTATTGGTAATGATGAGGTTATTGAATGCCGTTTAAAAGGGAAAATACGTTTGGAAGATAGAAAAACTACAAACCCTGTGGCTGTTGGAGACATTGTGGATGTTGACCGTGACAAGGATGGCAGTAATCAAATCACTAATATCCATCAGCGCAAGAATTATATCATTCGTAAATCCATTAACCTTTCAAAGCAAGCACACATCATTGCCAGTAATTTAGATCAGGCGGTTTTAGTGGCTACGCTTGTTGCTCCGCGAACATCGCTTGGCTTTATTGACCGTTTTTTAGTTACTGCTGAAGCTTACGGTATACCTGCCAGAATCATCTTTAATAAGAAAGATTTGTTAGACGAAGAAATGCTCGAACTTCAAAATGACATGATGAAGCTGTACACTGATATTGGATATGAATGTTATGCGGTTTCTTCTTTTGATAAAAATGATATTGAGTTTATAAAAACACTTTTAAAAGATAGAACAACTTTAATTGCTGGCCACAGTGGAGTAGGGAAGTCTACGCTTGTAAATGCGATTGACACGCGCCTCGATCTAAAAGTAGGAGATATTTCTTCAGCACATTTAAAAGGAATGCATACAACAACATTTGCAGAGTTATTTCCTTTGTCTTTCGGGGGTAACATCATTGATTCTCCCGGCATTAAAGAATTAGGGTTGGTAGAAATGAAGAAGGAAGAAGTGGCTCATTATTTCCCTGAAATGGCTGCTCGTATGAATGATTGTAAATTTAATAATTGCCTACATGTTAATGAACCAGGCTGTGCTATTCTAAGTGCAGTTGAAGCCGGAGAGATTTCTTCCGAAAGATATCAAAGCTATTTAGGAATTTTAAATGGCGAAGAAATGGATTGGAAAGAGTGGGAAATCCGATAAAGTAATCTTTAAAATTATGCAGTATAACATGTAGTTTTTACATTTTATCTAATTTGTTATGCCGGAAACTTGCAGAACAAAAATAGTTTCTTTAGTTTTGTTCCCGAAAATGGAACCGCAAGAAAAAATATTAAAAATTGCTTTAGAGTTATTCTTTAAATATGGAATTAAAAGAGTGACGATGGATGACATTGCTAAAGAATTAGGGATGTCAAAAAAAACAATCTATCAGTATTTTAAAGAAAAAGATGACATCGTAAATAAATTATGTGAGATTGAGATGAGTAAACATCAGAAAAAATTTGAAGATGTTTATCTGTTGTCAAAAGACCCTATTCATGAAATCATGCTCATTTCAGAAAACATGAAAGAGATGATGCAGCACATTAATCCGATGTTCTTTTTAGATTTGCAGAAGTTTCATCCAAACGCTTTTCTGCAATTCCAAACTTTTAAAGAGGACTGTGCTTTTAATGATATTTTAAGAAATATTAAAAAGGGAAAAGAAGAAGGATATTACAAATCTGATATCGATGATGAATTTGTAGCCCGTTATCGTTTGGCGCAAATTGATATGCTGATGTTCGGAAATTATTTTTCGTTTGATAAACTTAGTTTTTCAAAGTCCCATGAATTAGTTCTCGATATGTTTGTTTACGGAATCTGCACTATTAAAGGTCATAAATTGATTAACGCGTATAAGAAAATTAAAGAACAGGAATAAAAACATTTATATGATTAAATTACACAACAACACAATAATACTGGCATTCGCAGCACTGGTATTTCAGGCAAAATCACAGGAGACAACATCAAATTCTTTTAGCTTGCAGCAATCCATTGATTATGCTTACAAGAACAGCCCTAACCATTTGAATGCTCAGAATGATGTTCTGATGGCGAAATACAAGCGTAAAGAGGTAATAGGAATGGCCATGCCTCAAATTACCGGAAGCGTTGACATGAAAAACTTTATAGTTATTCCAACACAGGTTATCCCAAATTTTATCGCACCTGCAATTTATCAGGGAGTACTAGCTTCTCAAAATCCTCCTATGCAGCCTCAACCTGGTGATCCTAAAATGGATCCCGGAAATTATCCTGCACTGGAAGCCCAATTCGGAACAAGATATCAAACAACTGCAGGTTTAAATGCTTCCTTATTAGTTTTTAGTGCCGATTATTTAGTGGGATTAAAAGCCACAAAAGAAATGATTGCCTTAATGAACATTGGTGTTGAAAGAACAAAAGCAGAAACTGTGAGTGGAGTTTCCAAAGCGTATTACGGCGTATTGGTAAATAAAGAGCGTATTAAATTGCTTGAAGCTAACATGACCAAACTGGAAAAATTACTGAATGATACAAAAGCCTTTAACCAACAGGGTTTTGTAGAGCAGATTGATGTAGATCGTCTTGAAGTCGCTTTTAATAATCTGACCACTGAAAAGCAAAAAATTGAACGACTGATCACACTGAGTGAAAATGTCTTGAAATTTCAGATGGGTTACACAGGTAAAGATAACTTGGTATTAACAGATTCTTTGGTACTAAAAGATAAGACGGAAATTGATGCATCAAAAATCGACGTCACGAAACGTTCTGAATTCCAAATGTTAGAAACACAGCAACGATTGTATGATATAAATGTTAAACGCCTGAAATTTGGGTATATGCCTACTATTGTGGCATATGGTAGTGTTTCCGCAAGTGGAATGGGAAATGATCTAAACTATGTCGGAATTATACATAAATATTATCAAACGCAATTGATTGGGGCTACTCTCTCTCTAAATGTATTTGACGGACTGCAACGCCATAATAAAATTCAACAAGCAAAACTTGACTTTAAAAAAGGAGAGAATAGCATGAAGAATCTCCAATTAGCTATAGAATTGGAAGGCGCTTCCTCTGCGATTAATTTTAATAACGCGGTACTTTCTTTGCAAACGCAAAAAAGAAATTTAGAGTTAGCCCAAAACATCTACAATGTATCTCAAAAAAAATACGAACAGGGTGTTGGATCAAATTTAGAAGTAATAAATGCTCAAACTTCTCTTAAAGAATCCGAAACAAATTATTTCAACGCTGTTTATGATATGTTGATTTATAAAATCGATTATTCAAAAGCTATTGGAACTCTGGGTAAATAAATATCAAAAAAACTTATTTAAATATATATTATATGTCAACTATCAAAAATCAAATAACCAATTTTAAAAATGTTTTAATTCCTGCAATCGCTTTTTCTTTGGCATTGTCTTCCTGTGGTGGCAAACAGGATGAAAGTCTTACTGATCTCAAAGCAAAACAAGCCGAGTTAAAAACACAATTATCGGAGGTTTCCGCTAAAATTTCGAAATTAGAGGGAGACTCAGGAAGAAAATTTGTGCTGGTAGAAGCGGCTCCTGTTACGCCTGAAATTTTCAAAACCTATATCAATGTTCAGGGTAGGGTAGATGCTGATCAAAATGTTTCTTTATCCTCTGAAATGCCAGGCACTATCACTAAAATAAACGTGAAGCCAGGCGAAGAAGTTAGAAAAGGACAGGTTTTGGCTGAAACTGACGCACGTGCATTACAACAAAGTATTTCTGATCTGCAAACAAATTCTGACCTGGTAACTCAAATGTATAACAAACAAAAAGCATTATGGGACCAAAAGATCGGTACAGAAGTTCAATTCCTTCAGGCAAAAACACAAAAAGAAAGTATGGAGAAAAAATTGGGAACCTTACAGGAACAAGTGCGTATGACAAAAATTATTTCGCCTATTGATGGTACGGTTGATGCAGTAGATATTAAACTTGGTCAACTAACGGCTCCGGGTATGCCCGCTATCAGGGTTATTAATTTCAGTAATTTAAAATTAAAAGCTGATCTTGCTGAAAGCTATGCTTCTAAAGTTCATAAAGGCGATGAGGTAATGGTTAAATTTCCTGATTCTGATGACACTTTAACGTCGCGTGTAATTTACTCGTCGAGAGCTATTAATACATTAAATAGAACATTTGGTGTAGAGGTTGCCCTGGATAACCAGAAGGAATATCATCCGAATCAGATCGCGATATTAAATATAAATGATTATAGATCTTCTAAACCCACAATAGCTATCCCTTTGAATTTCGTTCAAAAAGATTTAAAAGGAAGGCGCTTTGTTTTAGTAGCTGATAATAAAAAAGCAGCAAAACGGTCAGTAACCTTGGGTAAAGAATATAATGGTAAGGTTGAGATTTTAAGTGGACTTTCAGCAGAGGATTTATTAATTACCTCAGGATACAGTGGCTTAAATGAAGGTGACGCTATTGAAATTAAAAAATAAACTGAAATTCTAAAAATAAATCAAATTCAAAATTATTAAGTATGGATTTCAAGCAATTTAAACCAAGTAGTTGGTCAATTGATAATAAAACGGCGATATACATCGTTACGATCATTATTTCCATTTGGGGAATAATGTCATATAATAAACTACCCAAAGAGAGTTTTCCTGATATCGTAGTTCCTAAATTTTTCATCAGTACTGTTTACGCAGGTAACTCGCCAAGCAATATTGAAAATACCATTACCAAGCCTTTGGAGAAGAAATTAAAGTCTATTCCGGGTGTTAAAAAATTGACAAGTAATTCAATGCAGGATGTGTCATTAATTACGGTGGAATTTAATACTAATATAGGTATTGATAAAGCACGACAATCAGTGAAGGATAAGGTAGATGAAGCAAAATCTGATTTACCGTCAGGGTTAACCCGTCAACCTTTTGTAAAGGAGCTCGCATTTTCTGAATTGCCTATTATGTATATCAATATTGCAGGTGACATGGACCTGCAAAAATTAAAAGAATATGCAGATGACCTGAAAGACAGGATTGAAAGTTTAAAAGAGATTACCGAAGTTAAAATGGTTGGTGCTCCGGATCGGGAAATTCAGGTGAACCTGGATATGTATAAGATGCAGGCTATGCAGTTAACAATGGGAGATTTAGAGCGTTCAATCGGCTATGAGAATGTGACAATAAGTGGTGGACAAATTCCTATGGATGGAACTAAAAGAACCATCAGTATCAAAAACGAATTTAAAACGGTTGATGAATTGAAAGAATTAGTTATCTCTTCGCAATCAGGCGCAAAAATGTACTTAAAAGATTTCGCTCAGATTATTGATACAGTTAAAGAGACGGAGAGTTATGCACGTCTTGCGGGAAAAAATGTCATCACGTTAAATGTAATTAAGCGTGCTGGTGAAAATTTAATTTCTGCTTCTGATAAAATTAAAGAAACGATTGAGGAGTTAAAGAAAACAGAATTTCCGTCTAATATAGATGTAAAAATTACAGCCGACCAATCCGATAAAACCAAGCTAACACTTCACGATCTGATAAATACAATTATCATCGGATTTATTTTGGTTACACTGATTCTTATGTTCTTTATGGGTGTAACTAACGCTTTGTTTGTTGCCCTTTCTGTTCCCTTATCTATGTTTATCGCATTTATATTTATGCCAACAATGGGGTTTAGTTTGAACATGATTGTACTATTTGCATTCTTACTTGCTTTGGGTATAGTAGTGGATGATGCTATTGTAGTAATTGAAAATACCCACCGGATATTTGATAATGGAAAAGTAGAAATTAAAACTGCGGCAAAAAAAGCGGCAGGAGAAGTTTTCTTGCCTGTTTTAAGTGGCACTATTACAACACTTGCTCCTTTTATTCCTTTAGCTTTTTGGCCCGGCATTATTGGTAAGTTCATGTTTTTCTTGCCAATTACTTTGATCATTACTTTGTTAGCTTCATTATTTGTAGCATATATAATCAACCCGGTTTTTGCTGTGGATTTTATGAAGCCTCACCATGAGGAGTTTAAGCAGTACGGAAAAATTACCCGTAAAGCATGGTTGCGATTACTGGTTTACGCTTTAGTGGCAGTGATATGTTATGCGGCAGGACACGTGGCTTTTGGTAACCTAATGATTTTCTTTGCTTCGTTTATGGTAATTCATCGTTTGTTCCTTTACAAAGTCATCGAAAACTTTCAAACAAAAGCCTGGCCTTCGTTTCAAAGAGGGTATACAAACTTATTGATATGGGGTTTAAAGCGTCCGTACATGTTGTTGGTTTATACTATTGGTTTATTTATCTTTTCTATTTTCCTGATGAAGGTACGTTCACCAAACGTCGTATTTTTCCCGCAAGGCGATCCTAACAATGTATTTGTTTATGTAAAATTACCTGAAGGAACTGATCCTTCAAAAACGAATGAGGTAATGAAAATTGTCGAGAAAAAAGTAAATGCGATCATAGGAGAAAATAATCCAATCGTTTCTTCTATGATTACTAATGTTACAATTGGGGTAACAGATCCTCAGGATGAAGATCAAAGCTCCTACGCAAATCGTGGAAAAATTGCAATTAATTTTGTGGAATTTAGTGAGCGAAATGGTGAAAGTACGATGACGTATTTGAAAGAGATTCAGTCCACAAAATGGAATATTGCCGGCGCTGAGATAACTGCAAATAAAGAACAGGCAGGGCCACCAGTTGGAAAGCCTATTAACATTGAAATTCGTGGTGATAAGTTTGAGGAACTTGTAGACAATGCTCAAAAATTAAAACGTTTCCTACAGGATTCGGATGTTCCGGGCGTGGCTGATTTAAAAACAGATTTCGTTGATAATAAACCAGAAATAGTTTTTGATGTTGACCGTGAACGTGCTAACCGTGAAGGAATTTCATCCGCTCAATTAGCAATGGAAATCCGCAAAGCTGTTTTCGGTATTGATAATCCGAGTAAGTTCCGTGATGCGAATGATGAGTATCCGATTCAACTACGTTATAATTATGATCAGCGAACGAACATTGAACAGATTAAAAATCTAAAAATTACATTTCGAGATATGAATATGATGGGGATGATCCGTTCTGTTCCTTTATCTTCTTTTTGTGATGTGCGTTATGAAAATACTTATGGAGGGATAAAGCGTAAACAAAATAAACGAGTAATAACTTTGTCTTCAGATGTGTTAGAAGGATTTAATGCAAATAATGTTGTGGCACAATTAGAGAATGCTGCGAAGGGATACCGACCTACTGGAGCCGTAGAGGTAAAATTTACCGGACAACAGGAAGAACAGGCTGAAACAGGTGCATTCCTTGGCAGTGCAATGATTACAGCAATCGGAATTATTTTATTAGTTCTTGTAATTCAGTTCAACTCCATTGGCAAACCGATCATAATTTTGTCGGAAATTGTATTAAGTGTGATTGGTGTACTATTGGGAACCGCCATTTTTAAAATGGATATGAGTATTGTAATGACCGGAATTGGTATTGTAGCTCTTGCAGGTATTGTTGTTCGGAATGGGATTTTATTGGTGGAATTTGCAGAAGAAGAAAGATTGAAAGGCATTTCTTTATATGAAGCAATTGTTGATGCTGGAAGAACCCGTATGACACCAGTTGTATTAACTGCAACAGCTGCAATATTGGGTTTAATTCCATTAGCTGTCGGATTAAATATTGATTTCGAGGGATTGTTAGCACATGGCGCACCCCATATTCATTTCGGCGGGGATAACGTTGTTTTCTGGGGCCCGTTAAGCTGGACTATGATCTTCGGATTAGCCTTCGCTACATTTTTAACATTGTTGCTAGTTCCGGCAATGTACTTAATTGCTGAACGTTTAAAGCGCAAGGCCGAGGTAATTTTGGCGCATTTTGATTTACCGAAAATTGTGATGTATGTTCCGTTTTTTGTAGCTGTTTGTCAATTAATTCTTTGGTTGCAAAAGAAAAAACTGGATTATGGCAACTTAGACAGATAAACTTGTTTTAAAAAGGGTAGCGAAAAGCTACCTTTTTTGTTAATAAAATAGTGTGTTTTTAAGAACTGGCACTGCAAAGCTTCTTGTTTATTAAAAGAACTCTCTTATTTTTGTCTAAATTTTAAAAATTATAAAATGAACAAATTATTTCTAATTGCCGGTATTACTTTCTCCGTTTTAATGGTTTCTTGTGGAGATAAACCTTCTGAAGAAATTGCTGAAGAAGTAACTACTGAAACGCCTAAAGATACAACACCGATAACGGTAAATGAAGAAACAAAATTCAAGTTTGATTTTGCTATTGCTAATATTCCTTCGCCTGTTGGAAGTGTTAATGAGTTATCAAGTTGGGGCGTGGATTATAATAATGGGTTATTGGTTGATTCTAAAAAACAATTAGCTGCAAATAGTGAGTTTCATAAGGCAGTTGCTTTGGGTATTTACAATATTGATATGTCTTACGCTATGGTTAATAACAAAGGCGAAGATGTTTTAAAATATATGAAAACTGTTGTGAAAACTTCTGAGGAATTAGGTTTAAAAGGTGCAGTTGATCAAATGGTTGGAAAGCGTGCTGAGAAGAACTTAGGAAACAAAGATTCTTTATTAGCTATCCTAGATGAAATCTTTATTAAAAGTGATTCTTATTTAAGAACAAATGAGCGTGTATACACAGCTTCTGCAGTGTTTGCTGGTTCATGGGTAGAGAGTTTATATTTGACTTGCAAAATTGCCGAAAGCATTAATGATCCAGCAAATAAAGAGAAAGCATATAAACATTTATGGGATCAGCGTTTTTATTTAAAAAATTTAACTGAACTTTTAAACGATTACAAAGACAAAAAAGAATGTGCAGCTTTAAACGATGAATTGAAAAAGATACATGCTGACATTGATGTTATTAAAGATCCAAAGAACATGAAAGATGCTGAATTCAAAAAAATATCTGAGAAGATTTTTGCTTTGAGGAATTCATTGATGAAATAATAGGATAAAAGAATGTTTTCAAGCCCTCTGGTAATATCAGAGGGCTTTTTGTTTTATATTAATGGAAAATCAATGTGACTAAACACTTTGAATCAAATCCTAAAGAATCATAACCATCTGTGTTATCTGCGTTCCATTAATAGATTTTCTGTAACTTTGCAGGCTTTAACTAATGCGTAAACTCCGTAAAATAATTCTTAGAACATTTTTAGTTCTTACCATTTTATTGGCTTGTCTTGCAATCTATTTTTTCATTGCTATTCAGATCGATGTCCCAGAGATTAAAAATGACACGACGCAAAACTGGAAACGTAAAACTATATCCCCGGAGTTTTATAAAGTAAATCAAAACTGGTTAAAGCATAGCAAGAGTGGCTTATGGGAATTGTATGTGGAGGGAGATGCTTATGAACGGGGAGTTGCAAATGGTATGCTCACAAAAGAATTGCATGAGTTTCAGGAAGATGCTTTTATAAACCAAATAAGAATACTGGTTCCGAATTTAACCTATTTAAATTACCTTAAGTTTTTTGTAGGCTACTTTAATCGGCACTTGCCTGATCACATCATTGAGGAATATAAAGAGGAGATCCTTGGTATTTCGAAATTTGCGAGTGATAAGTATGATTTTATTGCCCCAAAATACCACCGCATATTAAATTACCACGGGGCACATGATATTGGACACGCCCTTCAGGATAAGAACATGACGGTTGGATGTACTTCTTTTTCGGTGTGGGATAAAAAAAGTTCGGATGGAAAATTATTGGTGGGCAGGAATTTTGATTTTTATAGTGGCGATGATTTTGCGAAAAATAAAATTGTTCAATTTACGAATCCTGCGACCGGATATAAGTTTGCCACGGTAACCTGGAGCGGATTTATAGGTGCTTGTAGTGGCATGAATGAAATGGGAATTACGGTTACAATTAACGCAGCTAAAAGTTCTATTCCAACAGATGTAGCAACGCCTATTGCACTTCTTGCAAGAGAAATTCTTCAGTATGCGAAAAATATTGATGAAGCGATTGCCATTGCAGAAAAGAGAAAAGTATTTGTCTCAGAGAGTATTTTAGTAGGTAGTGCTTCTGATAATAAAACAATTAGTATTGAGAAGTCTCCTGGAAAAATGGATGTGTATGAAGTTCAAAATACCAATCAAATAATTTGTCCGAATCATTACCAGGGAAAAGTCTATGTAAATGATTTAAGTAATTTAAATAACCAGATTGAGAGTTCTTCTTTATACAGAGGTATTCGATTAAAGCAATTGTTAGACAACAATGATACTCTAAGTTATTTGGGTGCTGCAACTATATTAAGAGACCAAAAGGGTTTAAATAGTAAAAACATTGGGATGACAAATGAAAAAAGTTTAAATCAATTACTGGCACATCACGCAGTAATATTTAAACCACAGGATAAATTAATGTGGGTGAGTGCCAATCCGTTTCAGTGCGGAGAATTTGTTTGTTATAATTTAGATTCTGTATTTACGAAGGCTAAAAAATTGAATAAAAATGAGGCTATTAATGTTTCAAAATATACTATTCCTCAAGATCCATTCTTAAAAACCCAGGGTTATCAGGATTTTTTATATTTTAAGAACCTAAAACATTATATTCAATTTATAACTAAATCTTCTGATAAAATTAAATTATCGGCCCAATTCGAAAACGCTTTTATCCAATCCAATTCTCAAAGTTATTATATGTACCAGATACTAGGCGATTATTATGCTTCCAGAAAAAATTACCAAGCGGCCGTAAAATTTTATGAGTTGGCGCTCACTAAAGAAATTGCTACACTGAAAGAGGAAAGGCAGATCAGAGAAAGTTTAGCTAAGTGTCATAAGTAATAGCTAGTTTCAAAAATTATTTTATCTTTGGTACACTTATTAAAAACAATTGATATGAATAGACTTCTACAACTTTTTTCTGCGTTAACTATTTTATTGACTTCACAAACTATTAGCGCCCAAATTATTAATGCCGGTTTTGAAACCTGGACAAATGATGCTATCGTTCCTACAGCTATGAACCCTAATAGTGGAAGTGGCACTAGTGGATGGTGGGATTTTAATTATTTCAACAGTTCATCTTTCGGAAGTAGTCCTGTGTCGGTAACACGATGTTCAGATACTGTTCGCACTGGAACTTATTCAGCAAGGATACAAACTAGGGCATATACTTCAACATCATGGAACATCTATAATAGTTGGGGAACTCCTTTTATAGGCCATCCCTATAACGATACATTGGGAATTTTGTTTAATGGAAATGTAAATCTCAATACTCAAAAATATTATCCCGGCATTCCATTCACGCAAAAAATTAGTCAACTCAAATTCTTTTACCAATACAAACCTAATGGAAATGACACTGCAGTATGTAGGGTTTTATTGGTTAATCAAAGAGTGCCAATAGCAGGCGGTGTATTTAAAACAAATGTGCCAACAGGAGCTTCGGGGTGGCAACAGGCAACTATTAATTTAACTTATATCAATACACTAACTCCTGATACAATTTGGGTGTTGATGAGTTCATCTTCTTTGGATAAAAATCCAAAAGCCGGAAGTATTTTATGGGTTGATGATGTAAGTGTTACTCTTCCAACTGGTTTTAACGAATTGATTGGTTCAGTAAATGACATTGAAATTTTCCCAAACCCATCAAATGGCGTTATCTCTATTCATTCAGAAACAATAAATAATGAAGAGCAATTTATTGAAGTATATAATATGTTGGGATCGAAAATTCATTCCTCTGCAAAAAGCAGATTATCAGCATATACGTTTGATATTTCACATCAACCTAAAGGCATTTATTTTGTGAAAGTGTACCGTGGAGAAAAATGTACGACACGAAGAATCATTGTGCAATAATTGTTTGAGAATTGATGGAAACTTTAAAATGGTATAAAAGCAAACGAAAGATTGACGAACTTTTAACAATGGTTTTGATTGACGATATCAAGACTTACTATTCAAAAGAAAGCACAACAGATCAAACTAAATTATACACTGCTTTAGGTAATTATTACATTAAGACAACCGCTTTTGATAGATTATTACCCTATTTGGGTGGAACTGTTTTTGAGGAATGTGAAAAGCCTTCCAGGAAAAATTTATCGCCGCTTTAAACTTTGCTTTTCAGCTGGCGATTAGAAGTAACAACGGTTTTCGTTTTTAATAGATGCATTTTATAAGTTTTAACCGATTTTCTAAAAAGGTTTTGCCACAGTTGTTTTATCTGGACATAAATTCCCGTTATCACTAAACACGGTTTTAGACTTTATAAGAGGAGGTTTATCGTAGGTTCAGGTATAGATAAAGCGTGGATAAAGCGTAGATAAAGCGTATGAAGCCTATGTTTTTCGTATCTCATTGAGCTTCAATAATTTATGTGTAAAACGCATAAAAGCTATCACTTTAAAGCTGATAATCAGTTAGATACCGGCTTCGATCACCTCTTTGTACAATTTCTCATACATGGGAAGTACAGTTTCTATGTCAAACTGTTTAGCCTGTTCAAAAGCATTAGCTCTGAATTCCTGAAATTTCTCTTCAGCAGTCAATAGAGATATGGTGTTTTTTGCCATGTCTTCATAATCTCCCACTTTACTCATGTAACCGGTTTTACCATGGATGTTTAATTCAGGAATACCACCAGTGTTGGTTGAGATCACCGGAACTTTCATAGCCATTGCCTCCAAAGCTGATAATCCAAAACTCTCTGTTTCCGAGGGTAATATAAAAACATCTGCAATTGCTAAAATCTCTTTTGGATTTGCAATTTTTCCAACTGAAATAATATCGTTACAGGTATCCAGCTCTCTGCATAGTTTATCAATGGCGGGCCTCTCAGGTCCGTCACCAACCAATATTAATTTACATGCAATGGTTTTTCTTACAACATCAAAAATTCTCAAGACATCTTCAACCCGTTTCACTTTTCTAAAGTTGGAAATATGAATTAAAATTTTTTCGTGAGGTGCTGCAAAGTTTTTACGATGACATGATGAATTAGTATTGCTTTCATAGTCTGCAATCTTAATGAAATTTGGAATTACTTTAACATCGTTAGCAATTTTAAATGTTTTTAATGTGTCCTTTCTCAAGCTTTCAGAAACAGAAGTAATGGCATTGCTGTTATTCAGTGAGAAAAAGATCACTGGTTCAAAAGAAGGATCCTGTCCAACTAAAGTAATATCAGTTCCGTGAAGTGTTGTAATATAAGGCAGATTGATCTTACGGGATTTTAGGATTTGTTGAGCCAAATACGCAACAGATGCATGAGGAATTGCATAATGTACATGCAAAATATCCAAACGTTCATATATTGCTACATCAACAATTTTGCTGGCTAACACACTTTCATAAGGCTGATAATCAAACAAAGGATAATCGTTAACGTTTACCTCATGATAAAATAAATTCTCGTTAAACTGATTTAAACGGAATGGCTGAGAATAAGTAATAAAATGTACTTTATGACCTTTATCCGCAAGCGCAATTCCAAGTTCTGTTGCTACAACGCCGCTACCACCAAAAGTAGGGTAACATACAATTCCTATATTCATTATTTTAGTTTAAAAGTTGGAAGGTTAAAAAAGATTTAGAAAGTTCTTTTAATATACTTCCTAAATTTTTTAACTATCAAAACTAATTTAATTGATCTTATTTCCATTCACATCCAACTCAATCATTTCATAACCAAGTTTAGAAAGTTTTTCATAATTGGACGCTTTGTCTCCAACTACAAGAATTACCATATTATTGTATGAGAGATTCTTTTTTGCTAAAGCATCGATGTCTGCTTTTGTAATTGTTTTAATAATTTCGCCTTGTTTTGCAACATAGGTCTTATCGAGATTAAAATCCAGAATACGTTTTACAAACCCTAATTTTTGTTGTGGTGATTCGTACTTCAAAGCGTCAGACTGAGCCATTGCATTTTTTGTGAATTCCAGTTCATCCGCATTAATACCGCCTTGACTGTATTTTTTTAATTCCTCCATGAAGATTACCACCGAACTGTCTGTTGAATTGGCTCTTACACCCGCACTTAATGTATATGGCCCAACAAACTTGTTTCCGCCAAAACCACCACGCGCACCATAAGTATAACCTTTTACCTCACGTAAAATAGTATTGATACGACTATTGAACGCACCGGCAAAAGAATAATTCATTATGGTGGATTTGAAAAATTCATCCGTTGCATCGTACGGCAATGATAAATTACCAATACGGATTTCAGATTGAGGTGCTCCTTTTTTATCTACAAAATACAAGCGGGTTTTATCAATCTCAGGTAATTTATATTTTGACAGTGGCATCGTATTCGCCGACGGAAGTTTATTTAAGAAAGTTAATTTCTTTAAAGCAGACGGCTGATCTATATCACCGCTTATAGCTAGAACGGAATTAAATCCTGAGAAATTTTTATAATAATTCTTTACATCGTCAAGGGTAATAGATCCTACGGTTTCTATATTACCGCTTGTTGCAATAGATAAGTTGAAGCCCTCACCATACAATAATTTTGAATACACATTATTTGCTATTGAAGTAGCTTGAGTTAAAGAATTTGTAATACCATCTAATTGCTCTTTTTTCACTAAATCAAAATCTTCCTGGTCAAATTTTGGCATGAACAACATTTCCTCAGCAATTTTTAGTGTAGAATCTAAATTTTGTTTTAAAGAAGATACATTCATCATGATTTCATTATCACCTGCAGAAAATGAAACATTGCTACCCAATCTTTCGAGGATATTACTGATTTCTTCAGCACTGTGGCTCTGAGTAGATTCTTCCATTAAAGAAGTTAATAATACTGCTAACCCTGCTTTTGGTTCATAACGGTGACCAATTGGCATGCTAAATAAGATATTCACTTTTGGGATATCGTTATTATTGATGCCAATAGCTTTAATTCCATTCGTTAGGTTTGAAGTCCAGTAGTTTGGTAGTGGAACCAATTTAGATGCCTGCGCTACCGGAATACCGTTTCGCGCAAAATTATCTTTCGGCTCTGTGTAAGAAAGGTTTTTGTATTCTGCGCTTTCTGCTTCAATAGTACGATCATACATTTTCCAGGTATCTGTTTTTGCAGCTAACTCGAACTTTCCCTTAGGAACACAACTTAAAACCACGCCAAATTTTCCTTTGATGTATGTATTATACACGCGCATCACATCTGCTTTAGTAACGTTTAAATTGTTTGCCATTTCTATTTTCAGATAATTAGGATTGTTGGCATAAGTCTGATAAGCAGCTAACTGCCGGCCTTTTCCCTGAACAGTTGTTAAACCTTCGTATAAATTGCTCTGATAATTTGCTTTGTATTTTTTCATGTCATCATCGGTAGCCCCGGTTTTTTCCCAGTCTGCCAAGGATTGATTTAACATGGATTCAATGTCCGATAATTTTGTTCCCACATTAGCACGAATTAATATTTCAAATTGTCCGGCTAATTCTCTACCATAGTTATACGCATTAGCAGAAACCGCTTTTTGTGATTTAATAAAGGTATTGTATAAAGGAGAACTTTTAGAAGAAGATAAGATCTCTCCTAAAACGGTTAACGCTGCTTCGTCCTTGTCCATTGATGGAACGGTAGGATAGGTTACCTTATACATAGGGAATTTCACATTGTCTTCATATGAAATGTAACGGCTCTCGGTTAATGCAGCAGCTTGTTTTGCCATATTTTTCACTTCGGGTCCACGAGGAATAGAACCAAAATACTTATTTGCCATTTTAACAACGTCTGATGTGTTCACATCTCCTGAAACAGTTAAAACAGCATTGTTAGGGCCGTACCAACGCATGTAGAAACGTTTTAAATCACCTACATCTACGCGATTTAAATCTTCAATATAACCGATTGTAGTCCACGAATAAGGATGTCCTTTTGGAAATAAAGCCTCTCCGGTTTTTTCTCCTACTAAGCCGTAAGGGCGGTTGTCGTAATTTTGACCACGCTCATTTTTAACAGTAGCGCGTTGTACTTCAAACTTCTTTTGAGTTACTGAGTCCAATAAAAAACCCATGCGGTCAGCTTCAAGCCATAACATTTTTTCTAATTGGTTAGAAGGAACTGTTTCAAAATAATTTGTTCTGTCTGAATTAGTGGAGCCATTCAAAGTTCCTCCTGCTTCTGTAATAATCTTGAAATGTTGCTCATCGGCAACGTTCTTTGAACCTTGAAACATCATATGCTCAAAAAAGTGTGCAAATCCCGAGCGGCCTTGCTGCTCACGATTGGATCCAACATGATATGTTACATCAACATAGGCAATTGGATCTGAATGATCTTCATGAACAACAATGGTTAAACCATTTGTCAGTACATATTTTTTATATGGAATAACGATTTCCTTACCAACCTTTGTAACTGTTTCTAATAGTTTAGGCTCGTTACCGGTAGGTTTGGTTGTGCTTTTCGCAACCGGAGTTTTTGCAGGTTGTTTTGCTACCTGGGCATTCAAGGTTAATGATGCAATTGCGAGTAATGATAATAAAGATGTAGGCTTCATACTATTTAATTTTAAATCATTTAAATATATAATTTGTTGCGGGGCTTTTTTACAAAAAAAGGATAAGTGGCAAAATAGTATTACACTATTTCATCGCCCATAAATCCTGTTCGTTTAAAATATTCGATCAATGCGTCATTCATTAATTTATTTTGGTGCTTGGCATCTAAATGAGGCAGGTTTTCTTTCAATTCCCAATGAGGCCAATCATCGTCGTCTCTGCCTTTGTATTCATAAAACCCATAGGGCGCAAGCACGGTGCAAACACCAATGTGCATCACTTCCAGTTTTTCATCTTTTTTATAAGTGCGGTAAGGTTTGTCTAATTCCTGCAAACCTATCATAAACAAAATAGCATCATGATCCATTTCAGATCCAAAGCGTTCTTTCAATTTATCCTGTAGCTGCTGCCACTCAGAAATTATCTTCGTCATTTTCTTCTTCGTCTTCGTCGTTTGTTGGTTTCACTCCTTTTGGAGGAGGAATAAAATATTGCATGTTTTCGCCAATATAATTCAAGATGGCTTCTTTGCCTTGTCGCTTTTCAGCACTGGTTTCAATCATCTCCGGTAGTTCTCCCCAATAATCCAGTAAGCGTTTTTTATATTTTGCAAAATTACTGGCCCATTGGTTTTTTCCAAGCTTATCAATTTTAGTAAATGCCAGAACAAAGGGAATTTCATGCTGCGTGCACCAATCCATGAATTCACCATCTATGGATTGGAGTTCCAGTCTACTGTCAATTAAAATAAATACACATATCAGGTTCTTACGTTTAGTAATATAATTACTGATCAGTTCTTCAAATTTATCAAGGTTAGTCTTACTTGTCTTAGCATAACCATACCCCGGAAGATCCACCAGGTACCATTTATCGTCGATAGTAAAATGATTGATCAATTGCGTTTTACCGGGCTTGGAAGATGTTTTGGCTAGATTCTTCTCATTGCAAAGCATGTTTATCAATGAGGACTTCCCCACATTACTTCTCCCAATAAATGCAAACTCCGGCTTGTCGGGCGGCGGACAGTGTTTATTGTTGGAGCTGCTTTTTAAAAACTTAGCGTTTTTTATTTCCATTTTTTTATTTTTATATTGGTGCCTGAGGTTCTCAAAGTCACCACTGAAAGCTTTATAAATATTGTTTTTGCAAATCCTCTACGCTCAGAGAGACAGTTCGAAATAATACTTTCTAATTTCTTTCTCTTATTTCCTTATGATAGGTTTCAATATGTCTGTCAGATTTACTTTTGTAAATATCAGCGATCGTTACCAAAATTCCTGTTTCTTCTACACCACCAAATGTTGGATTGATGGCAGTGCCAAATGAAAGCATTGTGCTTGATAAATTACTGTAGGCATTAACCATTGGAGGAATATTTTCTCCCAGAGCTCTAACATGTTTATTTAATATGGCATGCCCTGCTTTGTAATCTTTACCTTCAATTTCTTTTAAGAACTCTGAAACGTCTGTTTTGATTTCAACGCCATGAATCGGAGTAACTAATTTTTTTGGATCGGGAAAATAATATTTTAGAAAAGATAAAATATAATCGCGGGCTTCAATATTAAAATCAATATACATGGTTACTTTTCCATAATAATATTTCATATCAGGATTATCTACCACAATGGCTCCTAAGCCATCCCATAAATTATCCAGGCTAAATAAGCCCTTCCGGAATTGTTCGGAAGGTTGATATTGTGGTTGGATAAAAGAACGGCCTAGTTCAATCGTGTAGGGGAGGTAATCTCTGTAAAATTCAGGTGAAAAATCAAATAGTTCCGTTGTTGCCAATAATACTTTTCCATTTTCATATTCAGCATCACGACATAAAATAAAACGATACGCGCCTACAATTTCCTGATCAACATGATTCCATACTAATAATTGCTGATAGGGATGAGGCCCTGTGTCAAATTCATCCAGGTCACAGGCGAGTCCGGTACCCCCACCTGCGTGACGAAAACTTACTTCGCGCAGACGACCAATTTCCTGCATGGTGTTAGGAGAATTATGGTGGGTGATGATGTAAATTTCATTTTCCCCATTATTTGTTTTACGTATGTAGCGATCTTTAGTTAACTCGTTTAATATAGCCTCACGAGGTATTTTTTCTATGATGTCTTGCATAAATAATTTTATGGCTACAAGATAATAAAAAATGCCTATTAATAACGATTTAGGAAATGTTTCGGCTGTTAAAAGATATTAACGTGTATGTACTTAAAATAAGGTTTTATTGCTGAAATATGGATCTGTATTTTCATTTATCTTTAGTTCATGTCGCCTACACTTATTATCATTTGCATTGCTTTATATTTCGGTGGATTATTACTGATCGCTTATGTAACCTCTAAAAACACTACAGCAGATAGTTATTTTTCAGGTAATCACGCGTCACCTTGGTACGCAGTAGCTTTTGGAATGATTGGTGATTCCCTAAGTGGCGTGACTTATATCTCTGTTCCCGGTAAAGTAGGTGCGGCCAATTTTTCATATCTGCAGTTGGTTTTGGGGTATTTCGTAGGCTATTTCATCATTTCTAAAGTGTTGTTACCTATTTACTATAAAATGAATTTAATTTCTATTTATACATATCTGGAAACACGTTTCGGAAAACATACTCAAAAAACAGGCGCTTTCTTTTTTATTTTATCGAGAATATTAGGAGCCTCCGGACGTTTATATTTAGCAGCCGGCGTTATACAGTTTTTCGTGTTTGACCGAATTGAAAGTGTGCATGTTCCTTTTTGGTTAAGTGTTTCAGTGATATTAGCATTGATGTTATTATACACGTACAAAGGCGGAATTAAAACACTGGTCTGGACCGACACGTTTCAATCATTGTTTTTAGTGTTGGGCGTGGTGGTTTCTATCGCTATTATTATTCATAAAATGGACATAGGTTTTGGACAAGCTGTATCCAATATTGTTAATTCTGAATACTCTAAAACATTTTTCTGGGACTGGCATAAATCCAATTTTTTTGTGAAAGAATTTATCGGTGGAATTTTCATAGCAGTTGCTATGACTGGTCTTGATCAGAATATGATGCAAAAGAATCTGAGTTGTAAATCACTCGGCGATGCCCAGAAAAATATTTTCTGGTTTAGTATTGTGATGGTGATCGTGAATATTTTCTTTTTATCATTAGGTGTATTGTTGTATCAATATTATGCACATGCGGTCATTGACCTCCCAATGAATGCAGAAACCGGGAAAATAATTACGGATAAAGTGTTCCCAAATCTGGCGCTGAATCACCTTGGTGTGTTTGCCGGTCTGATCTTTATCATTGGCTTAACAGCGGCAACTTTTAGTAGTGCAGATAGCGTTTTGACTACGTTAACTACCTCTACCTATGTAGATATGTTGGAATACGACAGAAACCTGATTCTCACTGAAAAGCAAAAAGCAAAAAGAAGAACTTTTATACATATTGGTTTTGCAGTGATTTTATGGCTCGTGATCATCGTATTTGATATTTTAAATCAACGGGCGATTATTGACACCATCCTGATGCTGGCGGGCTATACTTACGGACCACTACTTGGTTTATTTGCCATTGGGTTATTCACCAAATGGAATCTTAATGATAGAGCTGTCCCTGTGATCTGTGTGATAGCACCAATTGTCACCTATGTTATAGCAAACTATGTTATTAAAACAATGACCAGTTATGAGGTTGGTAACGAGTTGATTTTGATCAATGCGGGTATAACGATTCTGGGCTTGAGGCTGGTAAAAAGAAATGAAAGGGTAGTAGCTTTTTAAATTTTCTCGATCTCTACCGTACAAAATAAACCTAGTTGCTTACTGAAAGGTTTGCAGAGCCATTCGAGTCCTTTAGCGATATTATACATAAAAAATGGTAGCATCGCACTTCTGGAAACGCCACCACTAATTACATACATGAAAGGTGAGTGGTAGCTGATCTTTTTTATTTTTAGTTTTGGAAAATCTTTGGCAAACAACACCAGATCTCTTTCAAAATATATGTGCGGCAAGGCTTGGTTTGAGTGACTTAAAGGGTTGCCTGGTTTAATTTCCCTGGGGCCATTTTCTTCAAAAGGCTCATGGTGAAAACGCTTATAAATAAAACGTCCCAGATTTGAATTAGCCGGTTCGATCATAATGATATTTCCTCCGGGCAACAACGTTCTTTCAGCTTCTTTTAAAAATAAATAGGGGCGGGGAATGTGATGAAATACATTCAACATCATAATACAACCTAATTCATTTTCTTTGAAGGGCATTTCTTCAGCACTGAAAACTTTATCAACGGTTGGTAAATCTAAAATGTCAGAAGTAACTACTTCAGGAAATTCTTCTTTTAAAAAACCACCTCCGGAACCAATCTCAAGATAAATTCCTTTTCCAACTTCTCTACTTTTTTGAATAAAGATCTTATACCAGTCTTTATACAATTGTTTTAAAAAAGGTTTTTGTAATATGATATCCCTATGTGCCAATGTAGCCTTTGGATCATCTAGGTCAAATGGTATGGTATATTTTTTAAACACGGTTTTTGCTGGCGAAAATATTCATGTAAGTGGTTTCAGGAAGATCTAAAAATGTTTTAACTTTTTCTTCCGTCAATTCAACCAATTGATGCTTTTCAATTAAATAAATAAAAAAATTATATTGTTTCAGGAAATGAAAATAATATAATACACTGGTTCCTGCTTTGCGCATTCCATAAGGCCAGAATTCAGAAAGCATTTTCAGTTCTGGTGATTTTAATGTTTGCGTCATACCTTTTACGGCACTCATTTCAAAGCCTTGAATATCCATTTTAATAAAATTAACCTGTGCATTAGCTCCAAGGTATTCATCAATAGAAATAGCTTCAATATCAATCTCCTGATCGTAATGATCCGGTTTATAGGTTCTGTGATCGACATTCAATTGTTTGGACGTATAGATCTTTAACACTTCTGTTTTCTCTGATACAGCTTTATTGTTGGTTGTAACGTTTGGCAAAGATTTGGATCTCTTCTGTAAGTGTTTAAAATTTACTGTATCCGGTTCAAAGCAATGAACAATACCTTTTTCTCCAACAATATCAGATAGGATTTCAGCATAGAACCCAATATTAGCGCCTATGTCTAAAACAGAATCACCTTTTTTTATATACTTTTTCATTAAGGAAATTTCAAAAGCGTCTTGTTTTTCCTTGAATGCTTTATAGGTTATCTTATAAAGTGGAAAACAGTTTTTGTATAAAAAATTGCCTAGGGAAATGCTTAATGAAGATGCCATTTTTTATTTTATTTGGTAATTTCAAATAAGTAAGATTGTTCTGCTAAACCCTCGGTGTGGATCAGTTTTAATTTATTTGGATATTTTTCCATTATTGGCTGAATAATATTATGGATTGTATTAATAATCTGACCTGAGTTCACCTTTGGATTAATTCTTAAACTACCAACCATAATATGCGTTACACCTTTTGAAGCGAAAAATGCCAGGGCGCTATCAGGTTGAGATTGTTGGGTTAATGAGTCTTTAGTGATCACACTATAAATGGGAAAGAATTTTTTTCCCTTCCCATATACAAAACTCATAGGAGCTTTTCGGCTTGCAACTAATGTATTAGGCGCTAAACTATCGGCGCACCATTCGCTGCATTTTAAAAAGTTTTTCCAATCAGGCGTGTACCCATAATAAATATCCCCGGCTAAATTTTTCTTTACAATGGGAATATTAACCATTCCCCTTTTAAATGCCGAAATAAAAACAGAGGCACTTAATAGTAAAGCAATTACCAGATAAAGATTTTGTCCCATGCCCGATTTTTTTACACTGTTGTAAAACAAGAGATACATTAAGATCAGCATAATAGGCATGCAGATTAAAACAATACGTGGCTGATCCCACCGTACCTGAAGAATAAGAAAGGATAATAGTAATTGAGCACCGGTAAATAATCCAAAAAAGATCATTGGTTTATTTTTTTGTTTAAATACTTTAAACAGTGCAATCAATAAAATAGCCACTAAAAAAAAAGCTAAATAATTATATTCCTTCGTTAATTTATCTGCCTCAGCCTGAGATTCTAAAGACCTAGTAAGTTCTTCGCGCAGACCTAATAACTCATAAAAACGTTTTCCTAAATATAAGCCACAATTATCAAAAAACCTCCCAATGAAACCAGCTAAATCCTCATTGCCTAAGGATTTATCGTAAGGGTCTTTCTGAAGTAAAATTTTACCTTGTCCGCTAAATTGATTTTGAGCACCCCAAATAATTTTCACTAATAGTTCATAAGGAATTTTAATTGCTAAATATCCTGCAAAAGCAAAACCCGCATTTTTCCATTGTTTTTCCATTAAGAAAAATAAAATAATAACCGGAACAGCTACTATTGCACCACTTTTACAAGTTGCTATTAAAAAAGTAAACAGGCCAAGCATTAAAAAAAGCTTCCAGTGTTTTTGTCCGTTTGGTTCAATTTGCAAAGCATCATACAATTTAAGAAACCAAAAAAAGAACAACGATTGCAGGAAAAGAAAAAAAGCTTCGGTAAAAGTCATACTCGCGTAATACAGTATTAAGTGATTACAGCTTACAAATACCATTACTGGTATCAATACCATATAGGGAATACGCTTATTAAAAGATTTGTAAAAAAAGAAAACAGCAAAAAAGTTAAAAATAACATTGAATATTTTGAACAATAACAATTTAAATCCAAATAATTTTGTCATTAACCCCAGGAACAAAACGTATAATGGAGCATTTTGAGTATAAAAATAATTAGGAAATTCATTAACATATCTCCATCCTCCTTCAAGATAAAGTGCGTCATCATGCGCTTCACTAATTCGCGCATTGAATAAAATAATGGATAAAAACAGAGATAATCCCAGGAATAGATAAAGTAAGTTTTTATCATTTTTTAATCCCCAGGATTCAATTTTATCAAACAAAGTTTTAGTGTTAGAAAAGGAACTTGAAGTATTTTTAGATGTTGCAGATTTCGCCATAATTCTTACAAAGGTTTACAAAAATAGCAAATTAATTAAGGTTAGTTCATTTAATAAGCCCATGTTTTTATGTATTTTTATCCCTTAATCTAAAACGTAAACTATGCCAATTCGAATGTCAAATGACAATGACTCCAATTCCGGGTGGGGTGGAAAACAGGGAAGAAATTCAGGTTCAGGATCAGGTGGTGGCGGTGGTAATTTTATTTGGCTCATACTTACTTTTTTATTTCGTTATCCAAAAATCGGAATTCCACTTTTATTGATTGGTGGTGCTTTTTATTTATTCAGAGGTGGTTGCAGTGGTGGTTTGTCCTCTCAGGAACAAAAATCTTCTTATGGTACAGGAGCAGTTCTTGATCCTGCGGTGTATGATAGCACAGATGTTTACGCTTCATTAAGTCCGGACGTGCAATTACCTGAACGGGTTTCTCTTGAGCGATTTGCTCCAACCGCAGGTGATCAGGGACAACAAGGCTCTTGTGTGGGATGGGGAAGCACGTATGCTGCGCGTACCATTTTAGAAGCAGTTAATACAGGCCAAGATCCTAATCAAATTGTGTTTAGTCCTGCATTTACCTATAATCAAATTGGTATGCAGGATTGCCAGGGAACATACATTGATAAAGCCGTTGACCTTATGACGAGAGAAGGTTCTGTTCCTTTACATAAATTTCCTTATGATGAAAATTCCTGTTCCAAACAGCCCGATAATTATGTTTTAAAAGAGGCTTCTCAATTTAAAATGAAAGGAGCCAATCGTTTATCTATTAGCGGAGATGATTATACCTGCGATGTAAATGCCATCAGGCAAAACTTAGCCCACAATGCTCCTGTAGTAATAGGAATGAGTGTGGGAGGTTCTTTTATGCAGGATATGGAAGGAAAAGATACATGGATTCCTGAAAATCGTGATTATGATAAAAATGGGTTTGGAGGCCATTGTATGTGTATCATAGGCTATGATGATTTTTATTTTGATAAGGACGGTGCATTTTTAATTCAAAATAGTTGGGGAACAAAATGGGGTAAAAACGGCCGTGCCTGGGTAAGCTATAATGATTTTGTGAGTTTTGCCAATGAGGCTTATGGTTTATATCCAATGCCTGATAAAACAAGTAAAGACAAGTTAAGCTGTTCTTTAGCTCTGGTGGAAAAGGAAAGTAAAAATATTATTCCCTTAATCAATAAAGGAAATAATATTTATAGCAGTGTGCAGCCTGTTAAAATGGGAACAAAATTCAAAGTGGAATTTAAAAATAACATCGAGTGTTATATTTACATTTTTGGCAAAGAAACAGATAACAGTAGTTATGTATTATTTCCATACACACCAAAACATTCTGCTTATTGTGGTGTAACGGGTACACGTGTTTTTCCGAGAGATCAAAGTATGAGTCCGGATGAGAAAGGAACAAAAGATTATATTTGTGTACTGATATCAAAAAATCAATTGGATTATAAAGCGATGAATGAGAAGTTTAATGCAGATAAATCAAAAGATTTCCAGTCTAGAATTAATGAGTTAATTTCAAATGACTTGATTACAGATATAGAATTTAAAGTAGATGAAAAAGTAAAGTTTGAAGCCAATGCTTTTTCAAAAAATATAGTACCCATCATTATAGAAATAAATAAAAACTAATGTTTCATTTTATCCTTCGTACAATACCCCGCCCTATACTTATTAAATTGAGTTTGATTTTTAGTAAAATAGCACCAATTCTTTATTATGGGAATAAATTTGAGGATCCTATTAGTGGCAAAACCTATCGTAAATTTTTGCCTTACGGTTATAGTAAAAGTGTTGCGCGAGATAATGCACTATGCCCGGGAAGCTTATCTTTAGAAAGACATCGTTTATTGTGGTTATATTTAAAAAACAAAACAAATTTCTTTACTGCTAAACATAAACTATTGCATATTGCTCCTGAACAATGCTTTTATAAATTGTTTAAGAAAATGCCCAACATTGAATATGTAACGGGAGATTATAATTCACCTATTGCAGACCATCATTTTGATTTACATAAAGCTCCTTTTGCAGATAATTCCTTTGATGTGATTTTTTGTCATCATGTTTTAGAACACGTGGAGGATGCTGATCAATGTATGCGAGAATTATTCCGAATGATGAAGCCCGGAGGTTTTGGTATCTTCCAGATCCCTCAGGACACTAACCGTTATAAAACCTACGAAGATAAAAACATCACCAGTGAAAAAGACCGCGAGATTCATTTCTGGCAAAAAGATCATGTACGTTTATTTGGTTTAGATTATAAGGATAAGCTTGAAGCAGCAGGCTTTAAGGTAACCGTTGAAGATTACACAAAAGAAATAAGCCCTGAACTGGTTGAAAGATACAGGTTGCCTAAAGGCGAACTTCTTTATATGTGCAGGAAGTAAACTAAACAAAAAAGGAGCGATAAGCTCCTTTTTTGTTTTTAGAAATTAACCGAATATTATTTTGACAAATCTACTTTAGTAATAAGGATTTTATCTTTTTTCTTGGTTTCGCTAAAAAATATGCGGGAATTATTCATTTTATAAATGCCTACATTTTTCATTAAATACAATTCCTTTCGTTCACCTTCACCAAATGTTTTAATTGCTGACATCTTTCCATCTCCAAGATTTATACTTCCATATTCAAATTGAAATAAAGGTATTTCTTTGCGGGTTTTAGTTTTAAAACTGATAGGAATAATACAGGAAGCCATATCGTTTTTTTCTTTTTCAGTTTTGAAACGTTGAGCAGACTTTAAAAAGAAATATAAACTCTTTTCATCTCCTGAATCATATAATTGAACTCTTGTTGGAATATAACGGGCATCTTTATCATCTCTGTCAATGTAAATTCCGTAATTATTCAAAAAGGTTCCCGCTTTATCAAATCTAAACATATAAATTCCCCCGTAAACGTTTCTATCCTCCTTCAATGTAAAATCTTGTCCGTTAATAAATATATCTCCGCTTTTTGTAAAAGAAATTCCTGTTATAATGAATTTTTTTCCATCAAATTTTACAAACTTTTTTTGTCCTTCAGGTTTCATTTGTTTCTCTTCAAAAGCCTCAATGTTAGGAGAAGAAACAAAGTCTAATTTACTATTTGATATTTTAGCAACCTGGTAATTGGTATATTTTAATAAATCTAATGCAACATCTAATTGTTCCTGGTCAGAACCGTATTCAGATGCACCATTAAATGTATTTACCATACCCATTCCCGGAATACTGCTTCCTCTTGCTGCTTCAGCCATAGCTTTTTTATCTTCTGCAGAGGTTGTGGTAGTAGGTACATTTGAACCTTTAACAACTTCACCGAAAAATTTTTCTTCAGGTTTTTTTGTAATAGACGGGCCATATAAAAATACAGAACCATCTTTTTCATAAGCGCCTGTAATTCTCCAACCATTTGAAGGTGATGAAAAATTAACTTTCTCTACTAATTTGCCCTTTGCAGTAATTCGCAAGTAAGTAAAGTTTGTTGGTTTGTCCTGGTATTGAATAAAATATTTTCCTGTTTCCATAGGTGCAAATACGATAATCCAGTCTCTTGGTTGATCTTCATTTGAAATGATATCAGTTTCATCATCCTCTAATTGTTGAGAAAAAATGGCCTGGTTTGCATAAGGTAGTTCAATAGATTCTGTAACAGTAATATTTACATTATTATCGCATTTTAAAACGTCAAAAAATCTATAAGCATTCAATGTTTTTTTCTCTGGTCTGCATGCAAGAACCAAAACGCAACTATCTCTTTTTAACTCAATACCTGCTGTATAACCATATTTATTGCCTTCATCTGTCTTTGGTTTAACCGATTCAAGGACTTTGATTTGTTGCTCATAATGATCTAAACAATCGTTATACCATGCGTTAATTTGTTTTTTTCTAAATACTAACCCAGGCTGTATGCCGTTAAAAGCATAACTTGCAGATAGAAAATTAGTAGTGTAAGTTTCACCTTTCCAGCCACTGTAAAACTCATATTTAATTTTTTCTACAGGAGTTTCTTCTTTACGGGTATCAACCAGATTCAAGTCTTTATCGTAGCTGTATATCTCTTGCCCGATAGTTCCTCTTTTGCCTGTGTTGTACATATAGACCATGTCAAAAGTTTCTTTTTCTTGATTAACTACAACGCCTTTTAGGTTTCCTTTTCTGGCACCTTTGGAAATTTCATACGTTTTTTCAACAATAGGAACCTGGGCTTTAAAAGTTAAAGTGCTTATAAAATATAAGCATAAGAAAAATAATAGTTTTGATTGTTTCATAATTGAATTTGATTTTAGTTGAATTAAGTGTTTGAGATTTGCTTGTAAATTTAATCACCCCCTAAGTATTAATCATACCCACCAATGGGTATATTAGAATTAATAATTATGAAACACACTTGATAGAAAATGCAAGTCTGTCTTAATATTAAGTCGAAGTAGATTTTAGTCTAATTTCTCGTGTTGCTATAAAATACCTGGGGTTTTTTAATTCATTCTTATCAGATGGCGGTTTGCTATAAAAGAATTTCAATTTATGTGTAGGAATCAAATTCCTTGAAAAACCACTAAAAATGCTAAAAAGACCCTAAAAATATGTAACTCTATTTAGATAATTTTTCTATATTTATAATTAATAAAAAAATTAATCTTAAATCTTAATTTATGAAATTAAAAACATTAACAACATGCTTTTTAGCGTTAGGAAGTTTTGCCTATGCACAAGTTCAAATGGCTGATGGGCCGGCCTTAGACAATGATAAGGAAAACAAAATGAACAGGATGCTGGGCGGTGACGAGAATAGTTTCTATAGTTATCGAGTAAGAAGTAAAGGAAAAGGGACGTCTTTTTTTGTGGAAAAGTATGATAAGAAGACTTTAAAGCCTTCGTTTTCTAAGGAAGTAAATTTAAGTGAAGAAAATAAAACCAAGATAGAAGACGTTGAATATGCGCAGGGTAATGTTTTTATTTTTAGAAGAGAGTATGATAAAAAAGCGGATAAAATGACATTGTTTTTTCAAACCGTTTCATCTGCAGGAGTAGTTTCAGACCAATTGAAAGAAGTGATTTCTATTAATTCAGATCACTATGAATTTGTGGATTTCGATATTTACCCAAATAAAGCTCAGACTAAATTTGTTATTAAAGCCTCTCATAAAGCATCTAAAGATGATACTTATAAAACAGATATTATTTTAATGGATGCAGCAAGCCAGAAGAAATTATGGACTAAAACAGTACAACAAAATCTTAATGCAAGTGGTTCGTGGGGAGCAGGCTTTGCCGCTGCACTTTTTGGCCTTGATGCAACTAAATTTGACAGCTATGGATATATAGGCATGCATTTAGACAATAACGATAACATCTATTATTGTATGACTGAATTGGCAAAAAATTCTACAACAAAAGAGAAAAAATATAAATTGAAAGTGTTTTCTCTAGCCGCTGCAGACCAACAACCAAAACAATTAGATCTGGGTTTTGATGATGATTATTATGTACGAGATATTGAATTTTCAAAAGCAAATGAAAATGAATTAGTAATAGGGGGATTTTTGAAAGATGTGGTGGAACGTAAAGGCCGTGACTTAGTTAAATGTGGAGTCTTTAGTTTTAAAGTAAATACTACGACTAATACAGTGGCAGCAAAAGCAGTTAAATTTTTTGATGATGCTTTATTATTGGCTTTGGAATCAAATCCACGTCGTTCAAAATATTTTAAATATAAATTGGATTATATTTTGCCAGTTGGAGACGCTGTATATTATGTTGGAGAGCAATATAGCGAAGAATATCGCCAAAACAACAATAGTAGCATGGGTGTGATGGGTGCAGCTATGGGTTCAAGCAATGGATATTACGTGTATGAATACATGGATGTAATAGTTGCAAAACTAAATTCTAAGGGAGAATTTGAGTGGATTAAAAATTCACCCTTACGTAATATGATGACGGTTCAGGGTGCTGCGCATGTGTTTAAACAATACATTGCGGTAGCAACTTCTAAAAATTTATACATCTTAAATGATGATCACCCTAAAAATATTGAGCGTTATGAGAAAGCTGATTTTGAGCCAAAAGATTTAAAAGCGGTTCAAGGGATACATGGTTCTAATTTTGTTTGTAATACAATGTCATTAAAGGATGGTAAAGTAACAAAAAGAACAATACTTATGAAAAATGATGATTTTTGTTTTGCTCCTATTCAGGAAAGAAATCCTCAGTTTATGCCTCCATCCGATTGTGAAATTTTTGTTCCAAGTTCCAATAATGAAATTTTTATTTATACGGAAGATCGTGGACAAGACCGTTTTTCCAAAATTAAGTTTGAATAGTTGGTGTTAATATAAAAACAAAACCCCTTTAATTTTTATTAAAGGGGTTTTTTGTTTTTAAAAATAGAAATCAGTTAATGTAATTTATTCACTACCGGATTAGCGTACAAGGTTAAAAATATGTTTTTAAGAACTTCAGGCTCACCGGTCATATTTTTGATTTTTTGATCTATATAATTTAAAAAATCTCCTTTTTCCTGAGAATTATAATTGTTTTCAAAAACGTTAGTTTTATTCAAGAGATCATAAGCAATATAATTAACCGGGTTTAGTTTATAACCCTGATAAATACATTTATCAATATGAGAAGCTAATAGTTTAATTTTTTCGTTTTCATTATTTGCTTTATTAATTTCATTTAATTCATCTTTAATTGGTTTGCCAAATGCAACATGTATCTTTCCTTTGGGCTGTTTAACACCGGTTAAAATGCTATTCAAATCTTCTCCCGGTGCTTTTACGTATTTGGTATGTAATGTAGCTAAATACAATTCCTGTACTTTTAAATGATCGCAGGGTTCATATTCAAAACTAATGGTAAGTGGAACAATATTTAATTCCGTAAAACTTTTTATAAAATCATTATCACCGCTTAGGTTTAACATTTTTAATAAACCTGTTTGTGTAATGTCATTTCCATCTTTGGTACGGCCATTCCGCTGAGCAATCCATACGCTAGTGTTTTTGTCCATGATCACATGACGGATATAAGCGCTCAACTGCCTTGATATGTCATATAACTCCTTAACTGTTCCTTCTCTCTTAACCGTAAACATTCTGTTCATCCGGCCAAAATCTGTTATAAAACCATTGTCCATTAAATTGGATCCAAACGTTATTTCAGAAGTTTCAAACTCTTCTTTATCAAGTATGATCTGTAAAATTGCACTATCTAACAGGATGTCACGATGATTAGCTATATAAAGGTATGCGCCATTTCTATCAAGGTTTTCAAGGCCACTCCAGGTTAAGCCCGAAGATGTTGAGTTCACAATTTTCCAGATTGCATCTCTCATGTAACCTGTTTGAAACTCATAAGGCGACTTTGTATTCAACGCTTTTTGAATCACTTGTTCCTTACTCATTTCAGGCCATAAATAGGCCATGGCTTTATGATAGGATTCATATTGCGCGATCCGTTCCATAACTTCTTTGGATTCGGTATCGTAATAAGGTCTTAACAGCTCAAAGTTAAATTCTTTGGCAAACTCGCTGTAATTTTTTGGGGCTTGTGCTATATAACGTTTCATTATCTTCTGTCAATAAAAGTGATTGGTTTTCTGCTCATTTCTGGTAATTGTTGTTTGCTTATACTTTCCGGAGTTTGTAATACGATAGTTGGTGCAACCCGAAGTTTAGCACGGAAATGATCTTTTAGTTCTTTATCAAAGTTTTCAGGCGGATCAATTGCGCCAATATTGATTACTATTTCATCAGTTCCAATATCATTGGTATAAACTTCAATAATAAAATTTTTAATATAAGGAACGGTATTTAAAATATCATACAACGCAGGTGGGTATAAACTAGTGCCTTTAAATTTGATCATTTGTTGCTTACGCCCTAAAATAGGGCTAATTCGAAGTGTACTTCTGCCACAAGTACAAGATTCATAATGCGCTTTGCACATGTCGCCGGTTTTAAAACGAATCAACGGCATGCCTTCTACACCTAAGGTTGTTACCGTTAGTTCTCCTGACTCTCCCGCAGCAACAGGATCATTTTTATCATCTAAAAATTCAACGATCAATAGTTCGGGATGAAAATGTCCGCCTTTGCCTGCCTCACACTCAGTAAAAGCAGCGCCCATTTCTGTTGAGGCATATGTGCTGAATAATTGTAAAGGCCATTTATCTGTTATTCTTTTTCCTAATGTATTAAATGTAAAATCTTCGTTACGGATAGGTTCTCCAATACAGACTACTTTTTTGATGCTGCAGTTCTTATAATCAATGTTATTTTGTTCAGCAAATTCAATCAGTTTTAATAAGAACGACGGAACAGCAATGGCAATGGTGGGTTTTAATCGATTAATTGTATCCCATTGAAATTCGGGCATTCCGTTACCAACTCTTACCACCCCTGCACCCATCTGTTTCAAACCTAAAAAATAGGCCATTCCTGCCATAAACCGCCGGTCTAGGGTTGTCATCAATTGATAAATATCATTTTTAGTTCCTTTGGCGCATGCCAATGAAATATGCTCGTTATAAGCCAGCCGCTCAAGGTCTTTATCAGTTAATACAAAAGTTAATGGATCACCAAGAGTTCCACTGGTGGTAACATAATCAATAATCTTATCCTGGCCTACGCAAATAAATTTCTGATTATGGTGATACAAATCGTCTTTAGTAGTTACAGGAATTTTTCGCAGATCATCTAGAGTTTTTATATCAGCAATTTTAATATTTTTCTCTTTAAATCTTGATCTATAAAATTCAGAATTTATGCTTACGTAGGATAATATTTCTTGTAATTTTATTTCCTGATACCTTTGGATTTCAGACAGTGATTTGGTTTCTATTTCTGGCAACAGGGCACTCATTAATTTTATTAAATTTACACGAGTTTACATATAATTTGATTAAACACAAAGTTATTTTTATAACTTACTTATATTATTTTTTAATCAAATAATGGGAAAAAAGTGCAAAAGAAACCTGATATAATTATTGACTTTACCAATAGAAATTTTAATGCCAATAAATTAGCAAGAGAAATACTTGATAATAGGAGTGAGAGCGAATTAATTTCTTTTGCCATAGATAAAGACCCATTAATTAGTAACCGAGCAATGTGGGTGGTTACCCATTGTGCTGACATTGATCCAAGTCGCATTAAGCCCTTTTATGTAAAACTAATCAATCATTTAAAATTTAAAGAAATTCCAAGCGGCAATGTGAGGAGTATCCTGCGTATTTTTCAGAATCAACCTGTTCCAAAAAAGTTTGAATCTTTTGTTTTGGACAAATGCTTTGAATACCTGCAAAACCCTTCTGAAGCTATTGCAGTAAGAGTTTTTGCGATGACTGTGGCGTTTAATATATCAATATCTTACCCTGAATTACTAAATGAATTATTGGCTGTGTTATCTCATTTAAGATCTTTTGATGAGAGTGCCGGGATTAAATCACGATCAAGAAAAATTTTAAAAGATATTGATAAACTTAAGTCCAAAAAATTGAAATGATCTATTATTTTTGATTCATTTTCTGAAGAATCCATTCTGTTTAAAGATATTTTTTTAATATAAAAACAGAATAAGTTTGATTAAGAAAATCTTAGGAAAAAATGTTAAAAACAATTATAAAAAACTATTGGTCATTTTTTTTATGACATCATTATATTCCGTAATTAATTCTTCCATCACTTCTTTTACAGTTTGAATTTTGTCAATTCCACCTGACACTTGCCCGATTTCAAGTTCCCCTTCTTCAAGATTTCCTTCAAACATTCCTTTTTTTGCACGACCTCTTCCTAACAGACTTGATAATTCTTCCACACCAGCTCCTTTTTTTTCCAGTTCATTAACTTTTTCGAAAAATGGGTTCTTTAATAAACGAACCGGGGTTAATTGTTTTAACGATAATTGTGTATCACCTTCTTTTGCATTAACAATGGCATTTTTAAAATTATCATGAGCAGATGATTCCAAAGTGGTAACAAACTTACTCCCAATTTGAGCGCCTTCAGCACCCAAGGCAAATACAGCTGCAATGGCCTTTCCACTGCTGATTCCTCCTGCTGCAATCAGAGGTATGCTTATGGCTTTTTTTACTTGTGGAATTAACACTAAAGTTGTTGTTTCTTCTCTTCCATTATGGCCACCAGCTTCAAAACCCTCTGCAACAATCGCGTCTACACCCGCTTCCTGACACTTTATTGCAAATTTTACATTTGATACCACATGCACAACTGTAATTCCATGTTGTTTTAAATGATTGGTCCATGTTTTAGGATTTCCGGCAGATGTGAAAACAATTTTAACATTTTCTTCAATAATGATTTTAATGTGCTCATCTATATTGGGGTAGAGTAGAGGTACATTCACTCCAAATGGGTTATTAGTTGCTTTTTTGCACTTTTGAATATGTTCTCTTAATATTTCAGGATACATGGAACCTGAACCAATTAATCCTAGTCCTCCGGCATTTGAAACCGCAGCTGCGAGTTCCCAACCACTGCACCATATCATTCCAGCTTGTATAATTGGGTACTTTATGTTAAATAATCGCTGAATTGTATCCATATGGTATTATTTTTGGTGTAAAGTTAAAGATTTTATTATTTTTGTATACTTTAATCCGTATTAGTTCAATGAAGAATATATTTATTATTTTAATTTTATTTACCACCTCAATTTCAAAGGCGCAATGGCTTTGGGATTATGGATTTTCATTGGGCGTATCAAATTACCTAGGTGACATTGGAGGAAAAGAAAAAACCAGAAGGGATTTTGTGGCGGATATGAAAATGGCCAAAACACGCTGGAATATGGGTGGTTTTGCGCGTTACAAAGTACATCAGAAAGTATCTGTTAAGTTAGCTCTGGATTATTTACGTATTGAAGGAGATGATAAGTTATCATCGAATCCCGCCCGTAATGCACGGAATTTGAATTTCAGGAATGATATGTTTGATCTTGCGGTTACAGGCCAGGTTTTCTTTTATGAGGATAATGATCTAGGAAATACTTACCGTTATAAGAACGGTTTTCGGGCTTACTTTTTTGCAGGTATCGGAGGGTTTTACTCTAATCCTAAAGCAAATAAGGATGGCGAATGGGTGAAGTTACGCCCTTTGCATACTGAGGGTAAAGCTTATTCAGCAATTGGAATAAATATTCCTGCTGGTGTAGGTTTTTATTTTACAGTACATAAAAAACACCGCATTGGTTATGAGTTAAATTATCGTACAACCTTTACAGATTATCTGGATGACATCAGTACTGTTTATCCTGAAGATCCAAGCATGTCGGGAGACCCAAGCCTATCAAGAAGAATTGATGAATTAGGAGGAGCTTCCGCTTTTGAAGATAAAGGATTGTACTATTCTCATAATTGGGGAGAGAAACGCGGCGATGTTTCTCACAAAGATGGTTATATGACTATGAGTCTAAGTTATAGTTATGTTTTGAGAGGCAAGTCTAGCTTTTACAGAGGACGCTATGGGCACTTCTTTAATCATCGTCGTCGTGGAAAAGTTCGTAAAATCAGAGCTAAATTCTAAATTTCTATTGAAGTAAATTAAAAAGCATCAAACATTTGTTTGGTGTTTTTTTATGCTCTGTAAATTTTGTGTACCCATAAATAAAAAAGGTGTTGAAATGAAATTCAACACCTTTTTTCAAAATTAAAAAGAAATTATTTTTGCTTTAAAAACTTAAAGTTTTTGCCTATGTAACGGGCATTATCTCCCAATTGTTCTTCGATACGTAATAACTGATTGTATTTTGCGATCCGGTCGCTTCGTGATGCGGAGCCTGTTTTAATTTGTCCACAACTTAACGCAACAGAAAGGTCTGCAATGGTTGTATCTTCTGTTTCTCCACTTCGGTGACTCATTACGGATGTATAACTATTTGTGTGCGCTAATTGAACTGCGTTGATTGTTTCTGTTAAAGTACCGATTTGATTTACTTTTACTAATATAGAATTGGCAACACCCATGTCAATTCCTTTTTGAAGAAATTCAACATTTGTAACAAATAAATCATCACCAACTAACTGTGTGGATGAACCTAATTTATCAGTCATTAATTTCCATCCATCCCAATCTTCTTCAGCAAAACCATCTTCAATAGAAATAATGGGATATTTTTTTCTCCAGTCAGCCCAAAAATCTACCATTTGAGAGGATGTCAATTTATCTCCTGTCGATTTTTTGAAATGATACATTTTTTCATCCGTGTTATAAAACTCAGATGAAGCGGCGTCCATTGCAATGAAAACATCTTCGCCAGCTTTGTAACCTGCTTTTTCAATGGCCTGCATTACAGAAATGATGGCTTCTTCATTATTTTTAAAGTTGGGTGCAAAGCCCCCTTCATCACCCACATTTGTCGCTAAGCCCTGAGATTTTAAAACTGATTTTAAATGATGAAAAATTTCGGTTCCCATTCTTAATCCTTCACTAAAGCTCTCTGCGCCAATTGGCATAATCATAAATTCCTGAAAATCGATACCGTTATCAGCATGAGAACCTCCGTTTAAAATGTTCATCATTGGTATTGGAAGAATGTTTGAATTTACGCCTCCAACATAACGATACAGTGGCTGCCTGCATTCTTCAGAAGCGGCACGCGCAACTGCTAATGAAACACCTAGAATAGCATTCGCGCCTAAATTACCTTTGTTATTTGTTCCGTCTAATTCAATCATCGCGTTATCAATCGCGCTCTGATCAAAAATATACATTCCTTTTAACTTTTCCGAAATAGAGGTGTTGACATTATTAACCGCTTTTAAAACTCCTTTTCCTAAATATTGCGTTTTATCATTGTCTCTTAATTCCACTGCTTCATGCATTCCGGTTGATGCACCCGATGGAACAGCAGCTCTCCCTAAAATTCCCTGGTCCGTTACCACATCTACTTCAATGGTTGGATTTCCTCGTGAATCTAAGATTTGGCGCGCTACTACGGTGTGAATAAATGACATATAATTTTAAGATTAGTTAATGTTGGGTAAAAATAAATAAAGTTTTAAATCAAGAAAAATAAATATAAAAAATAATACACTGTTTAATGTCTTTTATCAATACCCCATAATAGTTTATTGCGAAGGGTTTCAAAAAAATGCTGTCCTTCCAGGTTGATCATATTAAATCTGAAATCAGCTTTTTTTATTATAAGTTCAGATAAGTTTTTAATGGTTTGTGATCTTGAGTCCAGTGATATGTTAAAGCTATCGTTTCTTCCACTTACTTTAAAACTGATTATTTTGTTATTTGAGATGACAATTGGCCTAACATTTAAATTATGTGGTGCAATAGGTGTAATAATAAAATTATCAGAATCAGGAACCATAATCGGGCCACCACAGCTTAGAGAATAAGCCGTGGATCCGGTAGGCGTAGATACTATTAATCCATCAGCAAAATACGAGTTTAAAAAAATACCATTTACATAAGTGTCAATATTGATCATCGCACTCGATTCTTTCTTATGAATAGTAAATTCATTCAACGCGTAATTAACTTCATTAAAACAGGTTGTTTGATCAAGTTCAATTAACTCTCTTTTATCAAGCGTGAATTTTTCTTTAATCAATAATTGAATTGCTTTTTCAAAGTCTTCCTTATAAACAGCTGCTAAAAACCCTAGTCTGCCAGTATTTACTCCTAATACAGGGATGCCTGAACGTCTTACAAACTCTAACGTTTCAAGCATAGTGCCATCACCTCCCAATGAAATAACATAATCTGCTTTTGCAATTAATTCTTCCGAATTTGAAAATGTTGTTGGTGAGAAATTTCTTCCGGAGGTGGAATTTAAAAAATCCAAATAGGGTTTGTAAACAACGACTTTAAAATTTTCACTGACAGATATGGCTAATAAATGCTCTAAATAATCCGGGAAATTATCTTTGGTATTTCTGGCATATACAGCAATCGTCATATATCAAAAACTATATGTTTAGGAAATGTAAAAATTCATCGAGTTTGTTTTTCATCCCACTTTCAAAATCACTATTTTGAAATGAAGCTTTTACAACGTAATTGTATCTATAAAAAGTTTGTAAAATACGAGAGAGATCTTCTTTATTTATTTTTATAGTAACTTCTACTTTAGTACTATCTGGTATAGAAGAAACGTGAGCACTTAAAATCTTCGCGTCATTACCTTCAATAATGCTTGCAATTTGAGTTAAAGAATAATCAGCCTGGTTAACTTCCAAAACAATCACTCCTCCAAGGTTTTGCACCGCAGCCATTGACGAAATGTTTTGAAGTAATCCTTTTAAAGTAATACACCCTTTATACATTTCTTTATCATCCAGCACTGGTATTAGTGTTAGATTAAATGACATCATTAGTTTTAAAAGATCGTAGGTGTGCTGGTAATTATGAATGATTGGTTTTAATAAAGGGGTTTTAAGTTCTTCAATGGTTTCTTCCGGATGATTATAATCCATCAGTTCATGTTCAGATACCAAACCTATAAGTTCTCTGTCCTTAACAACAGCTAAATGAGATACTTTAAATTGTTCCATCCAGTCTAAAGCCATCTCAACAGTGTCGGTATGTTTTAAAGGAGGAATTTCGTCTGTTATTAGGTCGGCAACTAGCATATGTAAAATTACGGTTTTTAATCTAAAATAATGAAGATAAGTGTTGTTTTCACAACGATTATTAATGAAAATTTATTGTAAAAACCTTTATATTTGTCCCAAATTTCTTATGATTTCTTTTGATAACACCGAAAATGCTTTTAAAGCAAAAACCAATTACGATTTAAATCGTGCCTATTGGTTATTTAAAATGGTTGGTAATCCTGCCCTGGTTAAATTAAGTGCAAAAATGGCGCCAATTGGATTAGTCATTGGTTTTAAAGGACTTATTAAAAACACAATTTTTAAGCAGTTTGTGGGAGGAGAAACTATAACAGAGTGTGATAAAACCATAGAAGAATTAGGTAACTATAATATAGGTACAATTTTAGATTATAGTGTTGAAGGTAAAGAAAGTGAAATAGATTTTGATGCATGTTGTAAGGAAACTATTGAAACCATTCATAAAGCGCGGAATAATAAATTCATACCATTTTGTGTTTTTAAAGTTACAGGATTAGCAAGGTTTGATTTGTTAGAGAAAGTAAGTTCTGGTTCCGGTTTAACGGAAATGGAAGTAAAAGAATACACAAAAGTAAAACAACGCGTTCATTCTATTTGCAAAGAAGCACACACTGCTAATCAACCATTATTTATTGATGCTGAAGAAAGTTGGATTCAGCCTGCTATTGATGCTTTGGCAGATGAAAATATGGCCTTATTTAATAAAGAAAAAGCAATTGTGTATAATACATTTCAGTTGTATAGAAAAGACCGGCTGGAATTTTTGAAAACTACAATTGCTAAAGGCAAAGCTAACGGTTATCATATTGGCGCAAAATTGGTACGAGGTGCTTATATGGAAAAGGAAAGAGCACGCGCCATAGAAAAAAAGTACTCTTCTCCAATACAGGATTCTAAAGAAAAATCGGATATTGATTATAATGCTGCTTTAGATGAATGCGCTAAAAACATTAGCCTAATTGGTTTGTGTGCAGGAACGCATAATGAAAAGAGCAGTTTGTTTCTTGTAGAATTAATGAATAAATATGCTATTTCAAGTTCTGATAAACGCATTTTCTTTTCACAATTGTTAGGCATGAGCGATCACATCAGTTATAATCTTGCTTTAGCAGGCTACAATGTAGCTAAGTATGTTCCATACGGCCCTGTAAAAGAAGTTTTGCCGTATTTGATTAGAAGGGCACAGGAAAACACCTCCGTAAAAGGTCAAACGGGTAGGGAACTAAGCTTGATCATAAAAGAGAAACAAAGAAGACGTCAATAAAAAATCCCGAAGTATTACTTCGGGATTTTTATTATCATTAAAATCTTATTATTCTGTTGGTTTTGGAGTTTCTTTATTTTGCTCCTTGAATGCGTCAAAGTCAAAAGTTAAAGTGAATCGCAATGTATTTTGCAAAGGATTACGTTGGGTTATAGGAATTAGATATGCCATATCCAGTCCAAACACATTGTATCTTAAACCAATTCCTGCGGTAAAAAATTTACGGTTACCTTTTGTTTTTGACTCATTAAAATAACCAGCCCTTACCGCAAAAGTTTTAGCGTACCAATATTCAAAACCTATACTGTAATTAATCTCCCTCAATTCTTCTTTTCCTCCTCCCGGAGCATCATTAAAGGATTGTAACATCCCTTTAGCCACTCCAACATTTGGATCTTTTCCTGCAGCAATTACTTTTTCTCCTGTAGCAGGATCAATTGCATCATAAGGCGTTTCATTCCCAAGTGAATCTACTGCTTTTTGGTATACCGGTTGAGTTGGCACCAATAATTTATTTATGTCTCCATAAATACCGAATGTATTTGTTTCATCAACTTCAAATTTAAGTCCACCACCTAAACGCATATTAATAGGAATAAAATCCTTTTTCACGGAATAAGATAATTTCGAACCAATATTACTAACTACAAAACCTAAACTTGCAGTGGCATCCTTATCATTGATTTTTATTTTTTGTGATTGGTAGTATAAACCAACATCAACTGCCGTAGATGTTCCAGGCTTAGTAGGCTGACCATTACTTAATGTATAGTTACCTGTTAAGTTAGAACGTACATACCTTGCTGCTAATCCAGCTGAAAATGTTTTAGACAGTTTTTGTGAATATGCTAAGTCTAAAGCGAATTCATTTGGTCTGAACTGACCGGTAGTATTACCCACAATATCAGTGAATGTAATATTTCCTAAAGAAAAATAACGAAGCGATGCTCCAATAGCTTGGGTTTTACTGATCTTGCCGTAACCTGCAACATAGTATAAATAAATATCTGGAACTAATTGTTTTAACCATGGTGTGACAGAAATTGCGGCACCCCCTTTTTTTTCCGCAAAAATCATTTTAGCAACATTCCAATGAATACTGTTGCCATCTGCTGGTGTAGCTGCTCCCACTTCGCCCATTCCACCTTGTTTAGAATCAGGGCATATCATTAAAAATGGAACTGCAGTAGTAATTGTGTTAACCCTTCCACTTAACTCCTGTGTAGTTAATGGTTTTGACGTTGTTGCACCATTTTGAGAAAATGTCTGGGCTGACAAAAGTACTCCTGTTCCAACTGTTCCTATAATTCGTTTTTGCATAGTATTATCATTTTTGTAAAAAGAGAGCATCAAAGATATAATTAATTTAGAATTACTAATTTTTCAATTTTATCAGCTTTTTTCTTCGCACCATCGGTTACTGAAACTCTATAAATATAAACACCTCTAGCTAATTTATCGCCATATTCATCTTTCCCATCCCATTCTATTCCATCAAAACGGAACCCTTCGTTATTTATTGTTTTGTTAATGGATTTTACAACCTTTCCTGATATTGTATAAACTTGAATTAAAACTTTTAAAGAAACGCAACACTGATTGTGTTCAATAAAAAACTTGGTATTTGAAGTAAATGGATTTGGATAATTTAATATGTGTGTTAATGCTAATTCAGCCTGACTTGATACTACAAAATCAGTAGTGGTTGAAGTCGAATTATTTTGCACATCCCAAACCTTTAGGCTTAATGTATGATTTCCCTCAGATAATTCATTTAATGGGTACCTGATTTTTCCGGATTGATAAGTATTGAGATCCGATACATAATAGTCATTCAAAATGATTGGTTTACTGGTATTTGCATCTAACACAGCCACTAAATCGTGCCCAATACCACTTCCAATAGTGTTGATTCCACTAACATCTGTTATTTCTGCAAATATTTTTGGATTTTCATTTGTTGTTCCTCCAGAAACGAATTTTTTATCATTCATAAACAAACTAACATTAGGGCCTTGGTTATCAACAATTGCATTTATATTAGAACCACCAATCACCACTTTATCATAATACCCATTAGCATCATTAATTCCATTGTGAGCATAATAACTTATTTTGCCTTTTCCAAAATTATAAGTAATGTCTTTCGGCACTAAAAAAGAAAAAGAAAATTCACCATTTGTTACTTCAGATTTTCCTTTGTAAATTATATTTTTTTGTAATGGAAAGGATATAATATTGGAACCTGCGTCATTTTTTAGTGTATATATAGTTGCTTCTTTATCAAACACTGTGGGGTATACAACACCATTGAAATTAGTTAATTTACTTCCATTTTTATCGCCCACGTATCCTGTAACATTTACAAGTGACAGAGCTCTTAACGTATCACTTGAGGTTCCTGTTACAATTTGGGAGTTAATAGTAGATGTAAAAACTTTTTGCTCGGGATATGATAATCTTAAAGCAGGATCACCAAGTATGACAAAATTTCTGTATTGTTCATTGGTTCCAATCTGGCGTTTTGTTAGTTTATATATATCACCAATGTGGGGCATCTTTCCGTTTGTTAAAGGACTTAATGCGTAATTATAGAAAGCTGTATTTAAAATAAAATTTAGCCCCGAAAACGCCAGTCTTACAGTAGTCATTAAAGCAATTGCTCCACCTTGCTCGTTTAATAAACAATATTCTCCGGCAGATGTTCTATCAGGATCATCAAACCTGCTAAACTCACAAGTAGCTGTTACCATCAAGGGTAAATTGTTTTTATTTTTCCAATTTAAGATCTGTGACACTTCAACAATTCTTTCCTCTGCTAAACCTAATTCCCCACCGTGGCCGGTATAATTGACAATTAAAGCTCCTTTTTCCATTCTTTTATTCAGATCATTATTAGCATCAGGATAACGGTTGCCACCTGGCGTCGAAGTTTGAACATAAGAATCTAAAAATATTTTGTCGACATTATAATTTTTATCACTATTATAAACTTTATTTGCTAAAAAATTTGCCTGGGTAATATGTTCATTATTATCTTCATCATCACCTATAAAACATAACCAGTTTCTCCAATCACCCTGAGGGTAATCATTTTCAGCCGTAGTGCATGAACTTTCAATTGCATTTACATTAAAGGCGAAGTTACGTTTATAATAATGCTCAACTTTATTTGTAACAGCTATTGCCTCTGATTTGTTTTTTACCGGGAACCGTCCAACACCGATATCTACAAGGTCAATACCGTCACTTTGCAAATCACCTTCATTATCGTCCATCAATCCAAAATAATCATCAGTAACAAATGAGCTAATATATGATGAAGAATTAGGCGTTTCATAAGTGGGTATCAAGGCGGTATTACCACTACCATTTATGTTTTTATTCTTGTAAGAGCCGTCACCTAATAATAATAAATATTTTGTTGCCAACTTAGGATCGGATGGTCTTTTGTAAAGCATTTTTACGAAATCTCTAATTCCACCAATATCAGGTGTACCAGAAGAAAATTCGTTGTAAACTTCTTGTGTGGTTGCTATAGCATAGGTTAATGTGTCGTAAGTTTCATGAATAGTAGCAATTTTCCGGGCTTCAGATAAAAAAGAGGGATGAGTAATAATTACAAAATCTGCCTGAAGAATGGAATGAAGGTTTTGATTTGGAATTAATCCATAGGCTTTAGGAGTATAAGCCTGAGAGTTTATAAACATGCAAAATTCTTTTAAAGAATCAGAAGAGGTAGTAAAATCAAGAGTATTACTATTAGTGTTATACAATTGTTCTTTTACATTTAATGGATCTGTAACATCCCAAATGAGAGGAGGAACACCACTATTGTTAGTCAATAAGTATTTCGCAAACGTATTTGGACCTTTAACAACTCTATGGTCTCTGAAATTAAATTGTGATTGATTAAAAACTAATTTTCTTCGGCAATTGAATATAATTTTGTCTAACCAACCAGTTGCTTGAGATGTTGTTTTGGATATGGTAACAGATAAATAGGAGTTGCTTAGAAGGCCACCGTTTATACCTTCGCCGTAATAACCAACATCCGCTAAATAAGATGAGACGTTTGTAGGTATACAAGTGAATGTAAATGCGCCGTTATTAAAATTTACAGAATAACTTGATACCAGTCCGCTTCTGGATAAAACGCCCGCTTTAACATATACACTATCACCAATTACTGCATCAGGAATCATAAAAGGGAAGGTATATGAAGAGATATGGTCGAATTTTTCACCATAAAATTCTCTTCCGCTTTTTACTAAATTGGTTGAATTTAACTCATGAAACCCAAAATAATCTTGAGAATTTGTTGTTGTATTTGAACTATTCCCAGAGGAGTTTTGAGTATTAACTCTTTTTCCTGCACCTAAATCTACTGTAATAAAATAAAATGAAGTATCGCTAAAATAATGCATTTGATGATCAAAAAGCATGGTTGAATCAGACCCATTTTTCCATTTATCAGTACTCTGTCCATAAAAGAGAAGATAGTCATTGGCATCAAAAGTTCCATCATTTTCTCCCACAACAACAATTGAGTTTTCCTGCAAATCATCATATCGGAAATCAGCATTTTTTTCAGAAATTAATTTTCCACCATTACCATACACTCTTATATTTTGTGGATTTAGGGCTGACATATCTAGCCCTAATCCCGTTAAAAACGTTTTATTAATTTTATATATCCCTTCTTCCGTAACCCCTATTTTATACCATTTTCCAGTTGATAAAACAGAAGTCGTTACTGTTGTTCTTTTATTATTTTTAAATTGATTGCCATTAAGTGAGGAATTATTGTTTTGCGAACTCCACTTGGGAGAATAGGATTTTAGGAATTCATATTTATTGGTGCTTTGATTTAATCTGATCGGAATTACTTTAGCATATACTACATTTTCCTGCCCTGATTTGCCTAAAGAAAAGGTTATTTCAAAATTGGATGTAATACGATGTTTAAACTCTGATACAAACTCAATTTCTTTTGAGGTTAACTCTCTGGTAAAAATATTTTCAAGTTCGAAAGATGGAATAAAGGAATTTTGTGAAGTATAATTTTCTAAATAATAAGGCAAGTTATTTAAATGATGATCGCGATGGGTTTTCTCTAAAAAAAAAGTTGGATCTAAAGGTGACTCTAGTTCAGTATTTTTTATCAAATTATTTTTCTCTAAAGGCTGTTTAGTTATCTGAGCATAACTGAAAGAACAGCAAGAAAATAATAAAACTAAAATAATTAGGTTAGATTTAGTGATAGATAGCATTTGCTCGAACTTTTAGTAAATATAATCCTTAAAACGGCAAAGAAAATAAAATATTGTTGCATAAAAATTTTTATTTTTGAAATTAGAAGTTATATTTGTGATTAGGAATAGATTTAGTAAAATAACTTTACATGGCGAAAAAACTGATATTATTACTCACATTTGTTTGTGTTTCCGGAATTTTGCAAGACTTGCATGCTCAAGACCCTCAATTTACGCAGTTTTATGCAAACCCATTATATCTAAATCCTGCTTTTGCCGGAACGGCAAGATGTCCCCGTATTTGCATGAATTACAGAAATCAGTGGCCTAATTTATCAGGAACTTATGTAACATATAGCGCATCATACGACCAGCATATTGATGCTATAAGTGGGGGTTTAGGAATAATTGTAACACAGGATGATCAGGCTCACGGAACTTTAAAGTCTACAAATGCCAGCTTAATATACTCTTATCTATTGCCTGTAACACGAGAGTTTTCTATCAAAGCAGGATTGCAGGCTGGTTTTTTTCAAAAATCATTAGATCGTACAAAACTTAATTTTGGAGATATGATTGATGCAAGAAGAGGTTTTGTTTGGAATACAAATGAGATTATTCCAGCGCAAAATAAATCAAATCTGGATTTTTCAGCAGGTTTATTAGGTTATAGCAAGCGTTATTTTGTCGGATTTTCAGCTCATCACATAACGCAACCCGATGAAGGACTTCAAGGCCCATCAAAACTGCCATTAAAAATTACAGGCCATGCAGGTGCTATTATTCCTTTAGAAAAAGGTAATGAGTCGTTCATTTCACCTAATGTGTTATTTCAACAGCAACAAAACTTTACCCAGTTAAATTTAGGTTTGTATTTTGTTAAGGGAAGTTTTGTAGGAGGGTTATGGTACAGAAATTCTGATGCATTTATTGTATTGATAGGTCTTCAAACTGACCATTTAAAAGTGGGGTACAGTTATGATGTAACAACATCAAAGTTGTCCAGTAATACAGCTGGTTCACATGAAGTTTCTCTTCAAATTCAATTTGAGTGCCGCCCTAAGAAGAAAAAATACAGAACAATAAGTTGTCCGTCATTCTAAAAATAATTTGTAACCTTTTTGTTAATTAACCGTTATAGCCTTAAATTAAATATCAAAACATGAAGTTCAATTTCATTAAAAGTCGAAAATCACTTGCAATTATCCTATCGGTTTTTGCTGTATCTTGTGGTATGGAGCGTTCACCGGTTACCGGTTGGTCATATAATGATCCTGATAATGGAGGTTTCGAAAAAATGCCTTATGAAGAACAGGAAACCGGCCCAGGATTAGTTTTAATCGAAGGCGGGTCATTTTCTATGGGACGTAACGAAACAGATGTTACTTATGAATGGAATAATGTTCCTCGTCGAGTAACCGTTTCTTCTTTTTATATGGATGAGACTGAAGTAAGTAATTTCTCTTATTTAGAGTATTTGTGGTGGACAAACCGTGTATTTGGCCCAACTTTCCCGGATATTTATTATAAAGCGCTTCCTGATACATTGGTTTGGAGAGAGAAATTAGCCTATAATGAACCTTACGTAGAATATTATTTGCGTCACCCTTCATACAGAGATTATCCAGTAGTTGGTATTAACTGGTTGCAAGCCAATGAATTTTGTGCCTGGAGAACTGACCGCGTTAACGAATTCATCTTAATACGTGAAGGATTATTAGATCATGTACCAAATCCTTCTGATCAGGATTACTTTAGTACTGAAGCTTATTTGTCTGGAAAATGGCAAGGACAGCTAAAACAAAAATTACCATCCTTTGATGAACAAAATCCTGAAAGAGATGTGAAAATGGAAGATGGTATCTTTTTACCGAAATACCGTTTACCGACAGAAGCTGAATGGGAATACGCCGCTTACGGTTTAATTGGTAACACAATCGGGGAACGTATTACTGACAGAAGAATATATCCTTGGAATGGACATGGTGTTCGTAACTCCGATGAAAAATATATTGGACAAATTGCTGCAAACTTTGTTCGTGGCAGTGGAGATATGATGGGTACTGCAGGATTCTTAAATGATAATGCTGATGTTACAGCCCCTGTTTATTCATACTGGCCAAATGATTACGGCTTATATAACATGGCAGGTAATGTATCAGAGTGGGTAATGGATGTTTACAGAGCGAGCACTGCTCAGGATGCTGATGAATTCAGACCTTTCCGTGGTAACGTTTTTGTTACTCAGGTAAAAGATAGTACTGATAACTCTATTTCAACAAACGTTGACGGACCTGTTTTCCAGAAATTCAAACATAAAGTAAATGCTCCATCTGTGCATGGTGTGAGTCAGGAAACTTCTGAAGTTACGGATAGCGTATTAACTGTTTTGACGCAGGATGCGCAAGAATATAAAAATGCGCCGTCTGATGGTAAATCTGATATTCCCGGTCGTGTAAAATGGAGAGAAGTAACTTCTGCAATTTCTTCAGATAATTTAGATGAAAGAAGAAACTACAAAACATCGGATTATATCAGTTATTTGGATGGTGATGTGAATTCAAGTTTATATTATACGGAAGGTGAAGATGCTTACGGTGAAAGAGCAGACAAGTTAATGTATGAATATGCAAAGACATCATTAATTAATGATAAGGCACGTGTTTACAAAGGCGGTAGCTGGAGAGACAGAGCATATTGGTTAAATCCGGGCACACGTCGTTATTTAGATCAAAGACAAGCTACTGCTTATATTGGTTTTAGATGTGCAATGGTTAGAGTTGGTAGTCCGGTTGGATTAGGAAAATAAATTTGTTGAAAACTATATAAAGAGCCCTCCCGACTACTCGGGAGGGCTCTTTATTTTTAAGCCATGGATAATTATATCAGAATTGAAGAATTATATAGATTGTTTATTGCATGTGGTCAGAAAATATCAACTGATACAAGAAAGATAGAGCAGGGCTCCATCTTTTTTGCTTTAAAAGGAGATACCTTTGATGCAAATGCCTTTGCTCAAAGTGCTATTAAAGCAGGCTGTCGATGGGCGGTTATTGATAGCGCTGATATGAAACATATCCCAAATACCATTTTAGTAAAAGATGTTCTTAATACCTTGCAGGAATTAGCAAAATACCATCGTCAACAATTAAAAATTCCGGTGATAGGTATTACGGGAAGCAACGGGAAGACAACAAACAAGGAACTGATTCATGCTGTGTTGTCAAAAAAATATAATACTTATGCTACAAAAGGAAATCTTAATAACCATATTGGTGTTCCGTTAACTTTATTGGCAATAAATCAAGAGCATGAAATTGCTATAGTGGAAATGGGCGCAAATCATCAGGGCGAAATTGCAATGCTTTCTGAGATAGCAGACCCTGATTTTGGTTTAATTACCAATATTGGTAAAGCCCATTTAGAAGGGTTTGGTGGAGAAGAAGGAGTAAAAAAAGGAAAGGCCGAATTATATAAATATTTAGAGCGAAAAAATGCTAAAATATTTATAAATGGAGATGATCCAGTATTGATGGGATTAAGTAATGACCTTTCTAAGATTTTTTATGGGAACAGTATGCAATTTGATGTTCATGGAGAAATTTATTCTAATTCAGAATTTGTTGAATTTAAATGGAATGTAATGAATCAGTCATTGAATGCAGAGCCGATTATAAAAACAAAAATGTTTGGACATTATAACTATATTAATTTATTATGTGCAGTATGCATTGGTAATTATTTTGGAGTTAAAAAAGAAAAAATTAATTCAGCATTAGAGAATTATACTCCTGAAATGAATCGCTCACAAGTACTGAAAAAAAATACAAACGCAATAATTCTTGATGCTTACAATGCTAACCCAAGCAGTATGAATCTTGCCATTGAAAATTTTGATAAGCAATCTTTAGTTAAAAAAGTGCTAATTCTTGGAGATATGTTTGAATTGGGAGAGTATAGTAGCAAAGAGCATTCTGTTGTTTTAAACCAGCTAACTAAAACTAAAATTAATCAAGTATTTCTTGTAGGAGTACAATTTTCTTTACTTAAAAATCAATTCCCGAACTATCATTTTTTTCTTACGATTGAGGAATTAAAAAAATATCTTCTTGCTGCTGAGATAGTTGATTCTACTGTGCTCATAAAAGGTTCTCGAGGAATGCAATTAGAGAAAATTGTAGATTGTTTGTAGCAATTTTTTTGTTAAATTATTCGCAAACCAATTTATAATTCGCTAAGTTTGTGTCAATGTTGTTTAATTAAAAAACCAAAAATCATGAAAAAACAGTTACTATTATCCACTGGCATCTTTATTTCGGGATTGTTATGTGCGCAGGTTGCCGGTAAAGCAACTAAAATTCCCTTACATCTTGCTAATAAAGCAGTTTTAAGTACCAAGAGAATAGACGATAAGATTATTAACTCTAGTTTGCCATTTCAAACTACTGTTCAAATTAACAATGCAAAAAGAACCACTTCATTAACTGAAAATGTTTTGGGAAGTACTTACTATGATTTCCAATCTAATAGTAGTGTTGGTGATAGAATTGTTTTAAACGCAGACGGATCAATTGCCGCTTGCTGGACTTTTGAAGGAGCAGCTGATGGCGGCACTTATGCAAATAGAGGAACTGGCTACGCATATTATAATGGTTCTGCGTGGACTTCTCCTCCAGCAACAAGAGTTGAGAATGCTCGAGTTGGATGGGGAAACATAGTTAATACACGCTCTGGTAAAGAGTTAATATTATCTCATAATGGTACTGCTGAATTGTCACATATGGCTTCAAGACCGTCTAAAGGAACAGGAGCATGGTCAAACAGTACATCTTTTATTACAAATGTACCAGGCGGAAACTGGTGGCCAAGAATGGTTTCATCTTCTCCAACGGGAGGTGATACGCTTTATTCAATTTCGATTAGTTACCCTGGTTCTCCTTATAATGGATTAGATGCAGCTTTATTATTTTCCCGTTCAACAAATGCTGGAGCTACATGGGATATACAAAATCAGCAACCTACAGGGTTTACATCTGATAATTACTTAGGGTTCGGTGGAGATGCTTACGCTATAACAGCTAAAGGAAGTACAGTGGCCATAGTTGCCGGAGATTCCGATTCTGATATTGGCTTAGCTAAATCAACGGATGGTGGAGTAACCTGGACTTATAAAACAATTTATAAATTCCCGATACCATTATGGGATTATACTACTACAATTTCAGACGTTGATGGTGATAATGTGCCAGATACAATTTCTTCAAACGATGGAGTTTTTGCTATAGCGTTAGATAATAATGGAAAAGCTTACGTAAGTTATGGAGCTTACCGTTTATTACATGATGATCCATCTACAGGATATAGTTATTTCCCATATACAGATGGGTTATATTTATGGGATGAATCTATGCCACAAAATGCAGGTGGTGTTATCGTTGCCGGAATGGAAGATTTGGGTGAGCAGGGTACTATTTATTTCCCAACACCATCCGCAGATATGTTACCATTTGGAAGTTTTTATTCTTCTTTAACGTCATTTAGTAATATGGCATTTGATGCAAATAATGTAATGTATTTAACTTATAGTTCAGTGGTAGATAGTTTGCTTGCTTTTACAGATGACCCAAAGTTAGTAAGACACGTTTACGTTATGAAATCACTTGATTTTGGTGCAAATTGGAGTGTTCCAAAGGATATCGTTCCCTCTTTTGCTGTAGCCTACGAAGGAATGTACGCTTCTTTAGCAAAAACTGTCGATGCAAATATCCATTTAATTTACCAAAGAGATTTCTATCCTGGATATAGTGTTCCACCAGCTACTGGTACTGACCCTGATGCTGAAAACATAGATAGTCCAAGTGATATTATTTATGTTAAATTGCCGGTAAGTGAAATTTCCAATCCAATTCCTACAGCTATTAAAGCTGAAAGTTCTGTAGTGAGTAAATTAAACTTCTACCCTAATCCAACTTCAACAAATGGTACTATCGAAGTTGTTTTAAATGAGAATTCGAAAATGGATATATCTATTTTAAATTCTGTTGGGCAAACAGTTTACTCTACTATGTTATCGGGTAATTCCGGTATCAACAGAGTTGAGCTTAACTTAAACAATTTAAGTTCTGGTCTATATTTCTATCAGGTAAAATTAGAAGGTAGCAAAGCTATCACTAAGAAATTTGCTATAGAAAAATAAGAATTGATCCAAACTTTATAAAAGGCTGCCTGATAAGGCAGCCTTTTTTTGTAAAAAAAAACGATTTTTCTTTTTTAGAATAGAAAAAATTATATCTTTGCACTCTAATTTTTTATAAGATGCTATTATAATCATTTTATTTAAAAGCGGGGTGTAGCGTAGCCCGGTATCGCGCCACGTTTGGGACGTGGAGGCCGTCAGTTCGAATCTGGCCACCCCGACAAAAGCTTCACAGTAATGTGAGGCTTTTTTGTTTCCTGTAATTACATTATTATGTGGATACTACCGCTAACAACCTCGGTAGGCATTTTATTTAATTAGCCTTTCTTTTGAAACAAAAGTGTTTTCGAGAGATAAAGATAGTAACCAATCTATAGCTTCCTGTTTTTCTGTAAAAGCATGAAATGGATAAGGAGACCTTTGGAAGGTATTAATAAATTCAATGGCGAATTTATAAAAACTATTTTTAACCAATGCGGCTGTGCCTTTGAGATAAGGCATGTTATTTATATCAGATACAATCCGTTTGCCTTCATTTGTTATGTTGACTCCTGTCCTTATATCGGATAAAGTAAAATAAGGTTTGTTTCCGCTTACCTTTTCCGCACATGAAATAAGTTCTCTTATTTCCGGAAAACCTAGTTCAACATCTGCTTCATAGGTTAAATAAACTATTGGATCCTTATAGATTATGGTGGCATAAGGAAGATTGATCTCGGACATGGATTTACAAAATGAATAAAATTATTTTTAAAATTAACGAAATTATTAAGAATGCAAATTTTTTCCTTTCTCTTCCTTGAAAACACTGCTATTTTAAGTAATGCTACAATTTATAGCAACAACATGCCTGATATTTCATTTAGATTTGTAAAAGATTTGGGATTGTTATCAAGTTGTTAACCAAGCTCAATATTAAAATTGTAACTTAAAACTATAAATAGAAATCATGGCAAAAAAGACAGAAGAAACTATTGAAACTGTAGACAGAAAAGCAGTAGGTAGCGAAAAATTAAAGGCTTTACAATTGACTTTAGATAAGTTGGAAAAAACTTATGGTAAAGGAACTATAATGAAATTAGGAGATAGCGTTGTTGAGCCAATGGATTCTATTTCTACCGGATCTTTAGGGTTGAATATAGCTTTAGGTATCGGTGGATTACCAAGAGGCCGTGTGGTTGAAATTTACGGCCCTGAATCATCAGGTAAAACAACTTTGGCAATTCATGCTATTGCCAGTGTGCAGCGTGCCGGTGGAATTGCAGCTATTATTGATGCGGAACACGCATTTGATCGTTTTTATGCGGAAAAGCTTGGAGTGGATACTAAAAGTTTATTAATCTCTCAACCGGATAATGGTGAACAGGCATTGGAAATTGCTGATAACCTGATCCGTTCTGGAGCTGTGGATATTGTTGTGATTGATTCAGTAGCGGCATTGACTCCTAAAGCAGAGATTGAAGGTGAAATGGGTGATAGTAGAATGGGTTTACAAGCCCGTTTAATGAGTCAGGCACTGCGTAAATTGACTGGTACGATCAATAAAACAGGATGCTGCTGTATTTTCATAAATCAATTACGTGAGAAGATTGGGGTGATGTTTGGTAATCCTGAAACAACAACAGGTGGTAACGCTCTTAAATTTTATGCTTCAGTACGCTTAGATATTAGAAGAATCAGCCAGATTAAAGATGGTGATGTGGTTACGGGTAATCGTACCCGTGTAAAAGTTATTAAAAACAAACTGGCACCTCCTTTCCGTATGGCAGAATTTGATATCGTTTTTGGTGAAGGAATTAGCAAAGTAGGTGAGATCATTGATATCGGTGTGGAAAAAAATATAATTAAGAAGAGTGGTTCATGGTTTAGCTACGATGAAACTAAATTAGGACAAGGAAGGGATTCTGTAAAAGCAATTTTTGCTGAAAACCCTGATCTTGCTCAGGAAATTGAAGATAAAATCATTGCCGTTTTAGCAGAAGAAGCTGCAAACGCATAATTTTTAAGATTTTTGTTTGAAAATCCATCATTGCTTTTGCTTTGATGGATTTTTTTATTTAAGGAATAGTTAATTTGAAATATAAATTTATTCAACGCCTTTTCACGGGTGTTAAATCAGGAAATATATTTTTAAGAAGTCTATAGCTTCCTAAATTCCCCGACCCCTTTTTTCTAAGGACCTGCCCCATGATGATTAATTAGCGATGACTTGCTAACTGACTTGATTTGATGTTTACCAATAAATGCAGATTCACAAAGAGAATTATCAAAAGTTTCATTATCAGGCGGCACCTATTTTATTACCCTTAATTTTTCAGAAAAAGCAGTATCAAAAACCCTTTTTTATTGATAGATAGTGTAACTTTGCCGCTTGTATAAGTTATAAGTAAAAATCGTTTTATGAATAAGTATAATTTTTTGGCATTTTCTTTTTTTATCAGCGTGTTTGCATTTGCTCAAACACAAACTGATGCCAACGGAAAAAAGCAAGGGTATTGGCGAAAAAAGGATGATAAAACTTCTAAGTTAGTTTACGAGGGTTTATTCAAAGATGATAAGCCACAAGGGATATTTAAATATTATTATCCTCATGATACTATTAAGGCTATCATGAATTTTAGACAGGATGGAAAAATTGCTTACTCAACCCTGTTTCATCCAACCGGAAAAAAAATGGCATATGGAAAATATATTGGAGAGGATAAAGATTCTGTATGGACATACTACGATGAAAAAGCAACTTTAATTTCTAGAGAAAATTTTGCAAAGGGAAAAAAAGAAGGAATGGAATACGTTTATTTTCCGGATGGTGTTGTTAGTGAAGAAAGAAAATATAAAGTCGGTTTGATGGACGGACCTTATAAATTATATTATGATAAGGCTTTAGTAAAAAGCGAAGGCGTTTATTTAAATGGAAAGCTGGAAGGTAAAAATGTTTTTTATTTTCCAAATGGCATAACAGCAGCCATTGGTTACTATAAAAACGGAGTAAAAACCGGGCCCTGGATTTATCGCGATAAAGCCGGAAATATAAAAGAGAAAGAGTTGTATAAACAGAATGGCGAATTAGCAAACAAAAAAGAAACGGAAGCATTCTTTAGTAAGAATAAAACTACTGATGAAAAACCAAAAACAACCGGCACAAAAACGGTTACACCGAAAACTGGAACTAAAGCCACTTCAAAACCGGCAAAAAAATAATTAAGATGAGTAAGCGCGGAAAAGTATTAGTGGCAATGAGTGGCGGGATCGATAGTTCGGTGGCAGCTATGATGTTACATGAACAAGGATACGAAGTTATTGGTATCACTATGAAAACCTGGGACTATGAGACTTCCGGAAGCAGTAAAAAAGAAACCGGGTGCTGCAGTCTTGACAGCATAAATGATGCTCGTTCAATGGCGGTTACCTTTGGTTTTCCACATTATATTTTAGATATACGCGCTGAGTTTGGTGACCATATTATTAATAATTTTGTTGAGGAATACCTTGCAGGCCGTACTCCAAATCCTTGTGTGTTGTGCAACACTCATATTAAATGGGAGGCCTTATTGAAACGGGCTGATATGTTGGATTGTGAATTTATAGCGACAGGACATTACGCACAATTAAGAGAAGAAAATAATCGTAAAATTATTTTTAAGGGGGTTGATCAAACAAAGGATCAAACTTATGTGCTTTGGGGATTAGGACAGGATAGTTTACAAAGGACTATGTTTCCTTTAGGTGGTTATAAAAAGCCGGAGATTAAACAAATGGCAAAAGATGCCGGATTTATAGATCTTGCCAACAAAAGCGAGAGCTATGATATTTGTTTTGTGCCTGATAATGATTATCGCGCGTTTTTGAAACATCGTTTACCAAATCTGGAAGCAAGTGTTGAGGGCGGTGATTATATTTTTAAAGGAAAAAAAGTTGGAACGCATCGTGGTTACCCGTTTTATACCATTGGGCAAAGAAAAGGCTTGGATTTGGCTATGGGTGATCCTGTTTTTGTGAAGGAAATTATTCCTGAAACCAATACTGTAATTTTGGGAGATCTTGAAGATTTAAAAGAAATGGAGATTAATGTGCGCGATTTTAATTTAATTAAATATGAATCTTTGCCACAAGACTATGTCGCTTTAACCAAAATTCGTTATAAAGATGCTGGTCGTTTAAGTACAATCAATACTGTTGGTGATAAGTTAAATATCATTTTTCATGAATCAGCTACGGGTATTGCTCCTGGTCAAAGCGCAGTGGTTTATGAAGGCGACGACTTGATAGGCGGAGGATTTATCGATAGGAAACCTTTTATCAATTTACAGTAAATCGGGAAAATTGAAAAATCATTATAAAAAACCTGCCTGAAATCTTTCGGCGGGTTTTTTTACCAGCATTTTCTAAAACCAACCAGTTAATTGGAAAAACCAACCAGTTACCAATTGGTTCCAACCTTATGTTTTATTATCTGTATAATCATTTAGAATTCAATAACAATCTAAATCTATACGTTATGAAAACATCAAACTCTCCATTTAAAAACAACTCCGCATCCTTTTTAATTTGTGTTGTAATGTTAGTCATTTACAATTCAGCTTCTGCTCAAAATAAATTAGCTTCTATTGTTACCTCTGAAAATTTTTGCTTTTTGTTACCAGTTGTCTGTGTGTTAGGATTAGCAATATTTTTAATGACTGCTTTCCTGAAACAAAAGAATCATTGAATTGCTGTTTGTGTTTGTGTTTTGTTTGTGGAAAACCCCGATTGAATTTGATTCAGTCGGGGTTTTTATTTGCAGTAGTTTCTCAGTAATTCAGTGTATACATTTATTCCGTCGCTAATTGCTTTTATAGGTATTTTTTCATTATTAGCATGTACACTTTCTACCATTTCGCGGTTCAACTCAAAGGGCAGCGCACCAAAGGAAGGAATATTGATGCTTCTGAAATAACTATTATCTGTTGTTGCCGGAAATAATAAAGGAATTACGTGAGCATTTGGAAATACCGATAATAATGATTTTTTTATTAATTCATAATGAAGGCCAAGCTTCGATGGATCAGCCTCTGGTGACTCATCTACAATTGTGATTTTTATTCTTGGATCAACTATCCCGAAGAAAAGTTTCATTAACAGTGGCCTTTCAGATTTGTTTGGTAGCAAACGGCAATCATAATAAGCCGTGGCGGTTTGAGAAACCTGGTTAATAGATCCCTGGGTATTTTGTATCTGCGTTAATTGATATGAATTGGTTACCAATGTTTGCAATGCTTCATTGGAATGAATGATTTTTTTTCTAAATGGTTTAAAGATCCACCAATTAAAATGTTTTAAGATAAAACCTTTGTATCCACGCATGATATTTCCAATAGCTCTGAAGGTTTGTTTAGCGTTACGATCCACAACTATCCGTTCTTCTCTATCTTCAATTTTTTGAATGGCTTTCAATAATAATTTATTGGCAGTTTTAGAAGATGGGACAGACCCATGGCCGTTCGCTTTCACGGTAGCTTCCAGTTTTATCCAGATACTTTTCTTCTCTGCATTGGATACAAAAAAACAGAGTTCATTTTCTTTACCATCAATTACATTTCTTAAACCACCGCCGCCTTCTCCAAAAACAACCACCGGATTAAGCTGTTGCAAAATATCAGGTTGAATTATCTTTTTTGCTCCATTATAGCCACCGGTTTCTTCACCTGATAAAAAAAGAATAACGAGGTTTTTAGTAAGCGAATCAGGATTTATATTTTCTTTGATATTTTTTAATGCAAAAAGTTGCATAATAGCCAAACCCTTCATGTCAATAGTTCCCCGGCCATATAAAGTGTCATGATCAATAGTTCCTGAAAAAGCAGGATGTTTCCAGTTTCCTTTTTCATCCACTTGTACCACATCTATGTGGTTGATTAAAAGTACCGATGGAAGTTTTTTCTCTAAGGGAACAAGTGATGCGCAAAAATTGTAAGAAGAATCAGAATCCGAAAAAACTTTTGTGTGAAAGCCCATCTCTTCACATTTCTTTTTAATATAAAGAGCTGCTGGTTTTTCGTTTCCGGAAATGCTTTTAATTTTAATGTATTCTGATAAAACGTTGACAGGACTTAACTGACCAAAAGACAGTAAATTTAGACAACATGCAATAAAGAGAAAATAAATTTTATTGTAAACTGAACTTAATATCATCATTTAATGAAATCAATGTGCTAATAAATGTCATCAGAATTCATGATCTTTAATTACATGAATTAAAAAAGTTTTCCAAATATACTAATCTATTGCCTCCTGAATTTTATCCATTTTGTTGTCAGTGTATTTCCCAGAAATAACTTCTACTATTTTCCCTGCAGTGTCAATAACATAAAAATAAGGAACAGCTTCGTCATTTGGTTTTAATTGAACTTTTAATAAAGCAATGTCCGTATCACAATCGATCACATTTTTCCAAAGATCGGGTTGAGTGCTTGCTTTAAAATCAGCAGCTGCTTTTTTAAAACCACTAATGAGGGGAATGAAAAAGTAATTCACATCGTAATAATTGCCTACATCAAAATAATCTGTCCCATTAGCTTTAGCTACGAAAACATCATACATGGGCTGTATCCAGGTTTTTAAATCGTCTTCTGCTGATCGTTTATAACAGATTCCAATGATTGTGAACTTTGTTGTTCCTTTTATTGGCACAGTAATAGCGTTACCATCCAAGGCATGTCCGCTTAACGTTGGGAAATTACCTTTAGTCTGCGCAACAAATGTTGCCGTTAGTAAAAATGAAAGGAGTGTAATAATTTGTTTCATAATATGATGTTTAATTTATTTATCCATTCCACCTAATAAACAAATTCGATCGAATTCGGCAGGTTTCACGGCACTTACAGATAATCGCTGAAGTTTTACCAATTGCATATCTTTTAAATGTTCATCTTGTTTTATCTGGGCAAGAGTAACAGGTTGTTTCATAGTTTTAAATGGCGTAAAATCAACTGCTACCCAGGCTTCTTCTTTGGTTGTCGGATCCTGGTAATGTTCTTTTGCTACTTTTGCAATGCCTACAACACAAAGCCCTTCGTTGCTGTGATAAAACAAAACAAGATCGCCTTTTTTCATTGCTTTTAAATTGTTGCGGGCTGCATAATTTCGCACACCGTCCCAAAAAGTCATTTTATCTTTTTTAAACTGTTCCCAACTGTATTTAAAAGGTTCAGATTTTATAAGCCAGTAATTCATAAATTCAAATTAATAATTATAACAGAAAATTAACCAATAAGGCACAGATTTACAAAAGTATTTGATAACATTTTAGCTCAATAAATTAATGAAAAATACCTGTGAATTGTTACAGGATTTGTTAGATTTGTTATGCATTTTAAAAAGAATTAAATGACGCATTTATCAGATAAAGTAAACCTTATTTCAGAATCGCAAACTATTGCCATGGCTCGCAAAAGTCGTGAATTAAAAGCTCAGGGAGTTGATATTATTAGTTTAAGTTTGGGAGAACCGGATTTTAAAACTCCTGATGTTATTAAACAAGCTGCTATTAATGCCATTAATGAAGATTTTACATACTATACACATGTGAGTGGATATGTGGAATTACGCCAGGCTATTTGTCACAAATTTAAACGTGATAATAATCTTGACTATACTGCTGATGATATTGTGGTTTCTTCGGGTGCCAAACAAAGTATTGCCAATGCAGTATTATGTCTTATTAATCCCGGTGACGAAGTTATCATTCCTTCTCCTTTTTGGGTAAGTTATCTGGAGATATTAAAACTTGCGGGTGGTGTGCCTATTGTGATTGATACCACCATAGAAAATGATTTTAAAATTACGGCAGAAGAATTAAAGGCTCACATCACTCCAAAAACACGGATGATGATGTTTAGTACTCCGTGTAATCCAACTGGTTCAGTATATAGTCGAAAAGAATTAAGAGCTATAGCAGATGTTGTAAAACAACACGACGAGTTATATATCATGAGCGATGAGATTTATGAGCATATTAATTTTGTGGGCGGGCATGAAAGCATGGCACAATTTCCTGACATTAAGGATCGTGTAATTACTATCAATGGCGTTTCTAAAGGATTCGCGATGACAGGTTGGAGAGGTGGAATAATGGCAGCTCCAAAATGGATTGCTCAGGCATGCGATAAAATGCAGGGACAATTTACTTCGGGAACTTGCAGTATAACGCAAAAAGCTATGCATGCAGCAATGGATTTGCCATCGGATAGTACACACTATATGCGCGATGCTTTTTTGAAAAGGAGAAATTTAGTATTGGAATTAATGAAAGATATCCCTGGGTTTAAAACAAATACGCCTCAGGGTGCATTTTATGTTTATCCAGAAGTATCTGCCTTATTTGGAAAATCCTATAATGATTATAAAATAAATAACGCAACGGATTTATCTATGTTTTTATTGGATGTTGCACATGTGGCTTTAGTTCCTGGTGCTGCATTTGGTGATGATAAATACATTCGATTCTCCTATGCAACTTCTGAAGATAAGCTTACTGAAGCACTTCGAAGAATGAAAGAAGCAATTGAAAAATTAAAATAAAAATTTAGGATAAAAGATTGAAATTGTTGAGTAAATGAAAAAATTATCTGTAAAAAAAGAACATATTCGCGAGATCTTCAAATCGTTCAGTAACCTGAATGTATTAATCATCGGGGACGTAATGATTGATAGTTATATGTGGGGAAAAGTAAACCGCATTTCACCTGAAGCGCCTGTACCAATTATCTCAGTAAATAAAAAAGAAAAAAGATTAGGTGGTGCTGCTAATGTCGCTCTTAATATACAAGCAATGGGGGCCAATCCTATATTGTGTTCCGTAATTGGAATTGATTATGAAGGGCAGGCATTCCTGGATCTTTTAAAAGCACAAAAATTAAGTCAGAAGGGAATTTTAAAATCACGAGGTAGAATTACTACTCAAAAAACCCGTGTAATAGGCAACAATCACCAGTTGCTTCGTATTGATGAAGAGATAGAAGAAGATATTGCCCCATCAGAAACACAGCAATTAATCACACTTATTTCTTATATCATACAAAATGATAAAATTGATGTGATCTTATTTGAAGATTATAATAAAGGATTAATTACTCCAAAACTTATTTCAAAAGTTGTTGAATTAGCAAGGAGTAAAGGAATTCCTACCTGTGTGGATCCTAAAAAGAAAAATTTTAATGCCTATAAAGGTGTTACGTTGTTTAAGCCTAATTTAAAAGAACTCCGTGAGGGTTTAAAGCTTGACATCAGTTCTGATAACATTAATGAATTGCAAAGGGCTATTAGTAGTTTTAGGGTTAAGCAAAAATTCGACACAGCTTTGGTTACTTTGGCAGAGAAAGGTGTTTTGATAAATTCACGTTCCGAAAAAAATCATACACCAGCACATATAAGAAGTATTGCGGATGTGAGTGGCGCAGGTGATACTGTAATTAGTGTGGCTGCTTTATTAGTTGCCCTTCATGTAAATCCTATTGTGATGGCTGCTATTTCGAACCTGGCAGGTGGATTGGTTTGCGAACAAATAGGAGTGGTGCCTGTAAGTAAAGAACAGTTATTGGAAGAAGCTTTGAAACTTGACTTTGTAAAATAAGTGTCACCACATAGGCACGAAGAACACACAGAGTTTTTTGCAGGTCTTGTTACTTTATCTCTGTGTCTCCGTGGTGAAAAATAAATGAAAATGAAACAAGTTACCCCATATAATAATTCGGACTCAAAAAAAGAGCAGATTGCTCAAATGTTTGATAATATTGCTTTTCGCTATGATTTTTTGAATTCACTATTATCATTAGGAATTCATAAAGGATGGAGAAAAAAATGCATTCGCCTGATAGCTGAAAAAAAACCAAAGCAAATTTTGGATGTAGCTACCGGTACTGGTGACTTTGCCATAGCAGCGATGACATTACATCCCTTAAAGGTAATAGGGATAGACATCAGCGAAGGCATGATGAAGTTCGGGCGAGAAAAAATTCAAAAATTAAATCTGGATAACACGATTACTTTACAATATGGTGACGCTGAAACCTGTAACCTTGCCGACAATTCCATGGATGCTATAACTGTTGGCTTTGGAGTTAGAAATTTTGAAAACCTTGAAAAAGGCCTTGCTAATATGCTGCGTATATTAAAACCGGGAGGACAATTATGTATACTTGAATTTTCTTCGCCGCAACATTTTCCTATTAAACAATTTTACAAATTTCATTTCAAATATATTACGCCAACATTGGGTAAAATGTTTTCGAAAGATACACGGGCTTATACCTATTTACCTGAGTCGATTAAGGCGTTTCCGGATAATGAGCGTTTCACAGCTATACTACAAAAAGTTGGCTATACAAATGCAACTTTTAGTTCCGTTGGCCTTGGATTGGCCGCTATTTATTTAGCCGAGAAAAAATAAAACTCTAAATGCCTTTTGCCCGATCGTATAGGTCGTGAATGATTCCATCAGATAAGCCAATTTGTGGAACGAAAATATCGTCGATATCAGCGGTCTTCATAATGGTAATAAAGATTTTGGATGCGTTTACAATAACGTCCGCTCTGTCTGGTTTTAGCCCAAGTACTTCAACACGTTCTTCATAAGTATAAGAATTGAGCATATCGTTAATGCCTTTTAACTTGGTATAACTGATATTCTTATTATCTTTTTTTGTCATCTTGTAGATCTTATTAATGTTTCCACCTGATCCAATTGCATGTAAAGGACTATAGCTTAAAGTTGACTTTTTAATCCAATCTTTCATAAGCTCCCATTCATTTTTATCTACTTTATCAAGGAGCATACGAACAGTTCCGATATTAAAAGATTTGGATGAGATTACTTTATGGTTACTATATAAAGTTAGTTCAGTACTACCACCGCCAACATCTATATATAAATAAGAATGCCGTGGGTTAAGCATTTCTTCAATATGGTTTGAAAAAACCAATTGCGCTTCTAGTTTGCCATCGATGATTTCCACATCAAGATCTGCTTCTTTTTTAATACGGGCAATAACTTCTGCGCTGTTACTAGCGTCTCGCATAGCACTAGTAGCCACAGCACGATAACCGTCCACCTCATATACTTTGATCAGTTCTCGAAAGCCACGCATCGCAGTGATTAATTTTTCAGCTTTTCTGTCGGAAATTCTCCCGTTCAAAAATACATCTTCACCTAAACGAATAGGTAAACGAATTAATTCTTCTTTACTAAAGTGAGGTTTACCATTTACTTCGTAAGCCCTGCAAAATAATAATCGCATGGCATTACTCCCTATATCAACAGCTGCAAAAATCATATCGTTACAGGATTAGTTTTTTTTGTTTTCTTAAAATGCATCTGTTTATCGTTTTTTAAATAATTATAGGTTTCATCCTGCACTCTCACTTTTCGTTCACCTGATTTGGCTTTCTTATAAATGTTTTGTTGAAGCTTATCAAGGATCCTTACTTTTGTATTTCCGGATAATTGAATATTTATAATATCCTTAATTTGCTTCTTTACTTCAGGGTCATTTATGGAAACTGCTACTTCACTTCTGCTGTCTAAATTTCTACTCATCCAATCTGCAGAAGTAATATAAATCTTTTCATCGCCGTTGTTACCAAAAATAAATACACGTGTGTGTTCAAGGTATTTATCCACGATACTGTATGCTTTTATATTATCACTAAATCCTTCAATTTCTGTGACTAAAGAACAAATGCCACGTACAATTAAGGTGATTTGAACACCTGCCCTTGAAGCTTCATATAATTTGCCTATCATATCTTTATCAACCAGGCTGTTCATCTTAAGAATCATATAGGCTTTTTTCTTTGCCTTAGCATTTGCAATTTCTTTGTCAATTAAGTTAACAAACGTCTGGCGCATATAAAATGGCGCAACCGCTAAATGTTTATAGGATCCTGTTTTGAAGTTATTTGCATAAAAATCAAAAATATGACTTACTTCCTGAGTAATGTTTTTATCAGCTGTTAGTAAAGTAAAGTCAGTATATATACGGGCCGTTTTTTCATTAAAATTACCGGTGCCAATGTGGGCATATTGAATTTCTTTTCCATTTACACGTGTTGTAATTAAAAATAATTTACTGTGTACTTTTAAACCCGGTACGCCGTATATAACTGTTGCACCCTCTTCTTGTAATTTATTGGCCCAGTAAATATTGTTTTCTTCATCAAAGCGAGCTTGTAGTTCAACTAATACAGTAATCTTTTTTCCGTTTTTTATGGCATTGATTAAAGCGTTGGCAATTTTTGAAGAATCCGCTACACGATATAATGTAATCTTAATAGATTCAACAACGGGATCAATAGAGGCTTCGCGCAATAAGGTAATAATGTGATCAAAGGTGTGATAGGGGTAGTGTAATAAAATATCTTTTTGTTTAATAACATTCAGAATACTTGTATTGACGTCTTTCAGGTACTTATGGTTCAAAGCTGGCGGATGATCGTATACTAATTTCTTTTCCCCAATGTTAGGAAAACTTATGAAATCTTTGAAGTTATGGTAGCGGCCGCCCGGAATGGCATTATCTTTTTTATCCATACCCAATTTTTTCATGATAAAAGAAAGCATTTCACGGCTCATGGTGTTATCATAAACAAAACGGACAGGCTGGCCTTTTTTACGGTCCTTCACACTCTTAGATATTTTCTCAAGCATGCTTTTACTTACATCCTGATCAATATCTAACTCTGCATCCCTTGTTAATTTTATATTGATCGCTTCTTTAGTTGTATAGCCAAATACGGCAAACATCTCATGCACGTTAAACCGAATAATATCATCGAGTAGAATAATGTATTTTTTATTTTTTTCCTGAGGTAAAACAATAAAACGGCTCGTTACTCTTGATGGAATTTCAATCAATGCATATTTATTTTTTTGCTTTTGTGTTGTTGAAATTAGTCTCACAAACAGGTATCCCGATTTATCCTTCATGTAAGGAAATGGCTTATTTTCGTCCACCATTATAGGAAATAACATATTCACCACTTCTTTGTGAAAATAATCTTTAACAAATGTTTGCTGCGTTAAGCTTAATTGTTTTTCATTAATAATAAAAACATTTTCTTTCGCCAGTTCATGAAGAAGTTCCTGGTAAATTTCTTCAAATCGTTGCTGTTGTTCAATTACTTTACGTTGTAGTTTTTGTAGAAGATCCTTGGGATCATCACCATAAATTGCTATCGCTTTTTTTCCGAGTTTAGTTAAACGATTAATAGTTGCAACGCGTACGCGATAGAACTCATCACGGTTATTACTGAAAATTCCCAGAAATTTAAGCCTCTCAATTAAAGGGGTAGATGAGTCGGATGCTTCCTGAAGTACGCGGTCATTAAATGAAAGCCAGCTAATTTCTCTGTTTATATGAGGGATCTTATTCTTTTGCATATTACTTTAAAAACTCTATAAATATACTTATTATGCCAGTTTGTTATTGCAAAAAATTAATATATTTACCTTAATAATATCTCTATTTTGAATTTTTTTTTATTTTTTAAGCAACTCGTATCGCGTAATCAATTAGTTGTCAATATTGTCTGTTTTGCAGTTTTTTGTGAAATTATTTTGCAATACAAATATAATCCTATATGGAATTTTTATCCTGATCACGTTGATTACTTAAGCCAATCGAGTTTTAGTTTATCAAGCATTAGTTTTTATTCACCAAAACCAAGTTGGGGATTCTCTCCAAGGCCCTTTACTGTCCCTTTATTTTATAAAATAATGTTTGGCGATCAGTTAAGTATTGTTTGGATGCAAAAGATTATGCATTGTTTATGCGCATTATCGTTTATTACTGCAATTTCAATTTTGATTAAAAACAAAGTGGTTTGTTTTTTAGCTATCCCTGTTTTATATTATTTTTTTACATGGTGGCCAATTGTTGGTTTTACTGAAAATCTTATTTCGGAATCTTTGTCAATGTCCTTTCTGTTTTTATGGCTAGCTACTATCATTTATTTTATTCATTATAAAAACAATTTCTCATTTATTTGTTTATTAATAGTTTCAGTACTGTTTTCTTTTACAAGAGATACTTGGCCATATATAATTTTATTTTCTAATGTACTTTTGTTTATTTATTTCAGCAAAAGCGTAATTCTTAAAAAATATCTTGTAGTTAGTTTTGTATTTAGTATCGGACTATTTTTCATTCAATCCTACACTGCGATTATTGGTGAACGCTATAAAATCCCGATTTATAATGTATTGGCTGTAAGAATCAGTAAAAATACTGAATATATTAAATGGTTTCAGGAAAAAGGAATGCCTCTTGGCGATAGTTTATCAATTAATTTCGGTCGTCTTGATTTAAATGATGATAAAGATGTTCAGACTTTATATGATAGTTATTATAACAAAACGTATATCCCATTACATAATTGGATAGTAGAGCATGGAAAAAACACTTATATGTTTTTTATGCTTACTCATCCGGCATATTTTTTTCTAGATGATGAAACAGATCTTCAAAAAGAGAGAATTTTTGCAATATATGATTTGAATTATACTCCAAAATCTTCAAATTTATTTTTGGATAATAATACTTACAGAGATACATTTTCATTAATTACGTTATTTTCGACTTTATTAATACTTTTAGGATTTTCTATTGTTTTAAAGTATAAAAACACTTATGTGTTTTTTCCTTTTTTCGTACTTATTTTATTTACTTTAAATGTTTATTTGTCATATAATGCAGATACACTTGAAGTTGAACGTCATTTATTTATAACGCAAATAATGATTCAACTTATTATATATACTACTTTAATTTTTATTGTTGATGCTGTTTATAGCCGAATGGCTTTTTATTTTACAAAAAAGAAAAGTAAAATTGAATCTTAATATAAGCTAGTTTATTATGTGTGTTTTTTAAATTTTGGTTTATTTATATATTGAAGAGTAGCAAAAAAGAAATAGAAAATAGATAAATTTTATGGAAACAATACTTAAATTTTTAAAACAATTAGCGAAAAATAATCAGAAAGAATGGTTTGATGAAAATCGAACGACCTATGAAACATCTAAAGCAGAGTTTGAGTCAGTTGTTAAAGCTGTAATTGATAAATGCATTAGTTTTGATAAAGAACTGGGCGGCTTGGAAGCAAAAAAATGTTTATTCAGAATTAACCGGGATGTTCGTTTCAGTAAAGATAAGACACCCTATAAATCAAATATGGGTGCCAGTATAAGCCCTGGCGGCAAAAAATCTGCAACACCGGGTTATTATATTCATATTGAATCCGGTAAGTCTTTTTTGGCGGGAGGTTCATGGCAACCAGAGCCTGAAGCACTCGCAGCAATTCGCCAGGAAATCGATTACCACACGCCGGAGTTTAAAAAGATACTGAATGCTAAAGAATTCAAAACATATTTTAAAGATCTGTCGCAGGATGATAAATTGAAGACTGCACCTAAAGGCTATCCAAAGGATCACCCTGAATTAAGCTTTTTGCAGCACAAACATTTTATTATGGAAATTGCTTTAAAAGACAGTGAAGTGTTAGATAAAAATTTCCCGACTTACGTCTCTAAAATATTTAAAGCCATGTATCCTATGAATCAGTTCCTAAGAAAAGCGATGGAATAAATAATCTAATTAATTACTTCCATTAGTGACCCAACGTTATAATCCGCGATCATGAATTTTGGATTATTTTTATTGATTTCTTCCGGAATGGCCAATACTCTCATTTGAGCAGCTTTGCCGGCTACAATCCCATTCACAGAATCTTCGATCACTAGGCAATGCGTTGGATGAACATTTAGTTCTCTTGAACACGTCAGATAAACCTGGGGATGTGGTTTCCCGTAATCCATGTGTTCCGCCGAACATAGTACATCAAAATAATGACGAATATTTAAAACGTCTACCACAGTATTCATTAGTTTTGTGTTAGATGAAGTGCCGATGCCTATTTTTAATCCTTTTTCTTTAAAAAAATGTAAAGCCTCAACAACTCCCGACATTGTCTTTCCTTCCATTTGAATTAATTCACAAAGCCTTTCTATTACAAGCTTGTCAAAGTCATCAACGGTGATATGTGTAATATTATGTTCATTAAACCAATATTCTGCAACCTCTTTAAACCTTAAACCGGTTGTAATTCTGCAATGATCATCGCTGAAAGGAATTCCTATCTCGCTAAAACTGCGTATCATAGCCTGTCGCCATAATGGCTCAGAATCAATAATAACTCCATCCATGTCAAAAATGATCGCTTTTATACCTGAAAGCATTGTTAATTTCTTTGTTTAATAAATACAAAGATAAGCGATTTATCTGGCAGTATCGATGGTATTTTTGTGTTATGTATTTTCCTGATTTTGTTGAAATAGGAGCAGACGAACTCTTGTTGGTTGCTTTTTTTGTGTCGTTGATTGGCATTGTAATTCACTACATTGCCAATGTGTTGCCGCTTGGCAATTTAAAAAATATTTCCCTTAAGGCCAGCACTAGTCAGGAGCCTGTTTCTATCATCATTTGTGCACGTAATGAAGATGATAATTTGACGGAGTTTCTCCCAAAAATCCTTTGCCAGGATTACCCTGAATTTGAAGTAGTTGTTGTAAATGATTGCTCAATAGATAATACAGAGAACGTGATTGATGAATTTGCAAAGATCTTTCCTAACCTAAAAAAAGTAACAATTAAAGAAGATGATTACTACAAACACGGTAAGAAATTTGCTGTGATGGTGGGTATTAAGGGCGCAAAGTATGAGAACTTATTGTTTACAGATGCAGATTGTTACCCTGCCAATGATCAATGGTTAAGGGATATGAGTAGTGGGTTCGTGAATAACAGAGAAATTGTTCTGGGTTATGGAGCTTATAGAAAAGAACAGGGATTTCTCAATAAGATAATTCGCTTTGATACGTTTTTAATTGCTGCTAATTATTTATCTGCTGCTGTAAAAGGAAAAGCTTATATGGGAGTTGGGCGTAACCTTGCTTATAAGAAAGAGTTGTTTTATAAACAAAAAGGTTTCTCTAAGCATTATCACATCACTTCAGGTGATGATGATTTATTTGTTAACCAGGCCTGTACCAGCGAAAATACAAATGTGGCAGTTTCCCATAATGCCATAACTTATTCTCTTGCCAAAACAACTTTAACGGACTGGAAACGTCAGAAGCAAAGACACCTGACAACAGCACCACATTATAATTCCGGAAGCAAAGCAAGAATCACTGTGGGTTACATTTTACAATATTTATTCCATTTCCTTTTTATGGCAGTTTTGTTGTATAAAACAACTATAATTTCTGCGTTGGTCGGATTTGTATTGAAGATATGTACTCAAATGATTATCTTTAAAAAGACTTCTAAAAAATTGAATGAAGTTGATCTTTGGGCCCTGTCATTTTTTTATGAGATTATATTATTAGTTATGTACCCAGTGTTTCACATCAGTAAATTATTTCATAAGCCAAACAAATGGAAGAGTTAGATCCGTCAGAGAACCTTACGACCAAAGCAGTTTATGATTATAAGCTTATTCAGAGAGCTCTTAAAAACGGCGACCAAAAAGCTTATGCAGAATTGCTTCATCGCTATAGGGAGTCGGTTTATTTTACCATGCTTCGTATGTGTAATAATAAAGACGATGCTGATGATTTAACTATAGAGGCCTTTGGCCGTGCTTTTAAACGATTAGAACAATACACCCCCACGTATGCATTTAGTACCTGGTTATTTAAAATAGCCAGTAACAATGCCATTGATTTTTTAAGAAATAAGAAAAAGAATACTGCGCTATCGTTAGATACTAAAATGGAAAACGATGAAGGACAGGAATTTTCCAAAAATATTATTTCGCCCACTTTAGATCCTGAAGAACACATTATTAAAAAGCAAAAAGTTGAGATGCTTCATGATGTGGTGGATAAACTAAAGCCACGTTACAAAGAGTTAGTGAAGTTGCGTTACTACGAAGAATTAAGCTACGATGAAATTGCAGTGAAACTGGATCTTCCGGTTGGTACGGTAAAGGCACAATTGTTTCGTGCCCGTGATTTTTTATATAATATTCTTAAGAACCAGGAAAGTAAAATGTAATTCTTTATTTTATAAAATCGAGCTGTCACCCTGAGCGGAGTCGAAAGGCAGCGAGATGCAAATGTTCTCGACTTCGCTCGAACTGACATTAAATAATTTTTGTGAAACCAGATATCATCCTAAAATACTTCCCAAACATTACACCTCATCAAAAACAGCAATTCGAGCAATTGTATGATTTGTATATGCACTGGAATGCACAAATTAATGTGATTTCAAGGAAGGATAGTGATTTATTATACGAGCGACATGTGTTGCATTCATTAGGTATTGCAAAAGTAATGTCATTTAAGCCAGGCACAAAAATTTTAGATGTTGGCTGTGGTGGAGGTTTTCCTGGCATCCCATTGGCCATACTATTTCCTGAATCCAGATTTCATTTGGTAGACTCTATCGGGAAAAAAATAAAGGTGGTAAACGAAGTTGCTGCCGGCATAGGTTTAACAAATGTTTTTGCTGAACATGAACGTGCTGAAAACATAAAAGATAAATTTCACTTTATTGTGAGTCGTGCTGTAACTGCTTTTCCTGAATTTTACAATTGGGTTTCAAAAAAAATACTGAAAGATAATTTTAATGATTTGCCTAACGGAATATTATACCTAAAGGGCGGGGACCTTCAGGAAGAGTTTGGACATCATTACGACAAAGCCGTTTTCTATGATCTCAAAAACTACTTCGAAGAAGAATTTTTTGATACCAAGAAAGTAGTTTATTATAAATTATAGTTCCGGATTAGGGCATACATGCGTTAGGGATAGAACGAAAATCCTTTTGCCTGTTCTTTTGCAAAAGATTGCAGTGATAGCCCGCCCGCCAGTTGGCGGAAACGCCCAAACAAATACTGAGAATATTTAAATAAAAAAGCCTCAACAAATAATTCTGTTAAGGCTTTGTTATTTCTAGATTACCCGCTTGAGTTTGTCAGTTCGAGCGGAGTCGGGAACCAAAAGTAAAACTCAATCTTATTTCTTTGCATCTGCTAAAAACTGCGCCAAACCTTTGTCCGTTAACGGATGGTTTAACAATGCAGTGATCGCACTTAATGGCGCTGTAATTACATCAGCCGCAAGTTTAGCGCACTGTACAATATGTAAAGGATGACGAATAGAAGCAGCTAAGATTTCTGTTTCGTAACCGTAGTTATCATAAATAGTTCGGATATCATCAATCAAATCCATTCCGTCCTGGCTAATATCATCCAAGCGTCCAACAAATGGAGAAACATAAGAAGCGCCTGCTTTAGCAGCTAAAAGAGCTTGTCCCGCAGAGAATACCAAAGTGCAATTTGTTTTAATGCCTTTATCGCTGAAATACTTGATGGCTTTTAATCCTTCTTTAATCATGGGAATTTTTACCACAATACGTGGATGAAGGTCTGCCAGCATTTCACCTTCACGCACCATGCCATCAAAATCCGTAGCAATTACTTCCGCACTTACATCACCGGTAGTAATATTACAGATATCAACATAATGCTTCATAATATTATCCTGTCCTTTAATACCTTCTTTGGCCATTAAGGATGGGTTAGTTGTAACGCCGTCTAAAACGCCAAGGTCTTGTGCTTCTTTGATTTGTGCTAAATTCGCTGTATCAATAAAAAATTTCATAGTGGTTATATTTTTTGTAAATTTAGGATAAGCTAAAGTATATTTTACGCTTGTTTGTAGTTTGTTTAAAGTTTATTTTTATCCCTGATAATGCGCAAAAAGAAGATAGTAGTTTTTAGTGGAGCTGGTATGAGCGCTGAAAGTGGTATCAAGACTTTCAGGGATACTGGCGGATTGTGGGAAGAATATAAAATCGAGGATGTGGCTACATTCGACGCTTGGGAAAGAAACCGCGACCTTGTTTTGGATTTTTACAACCAACGTCGTAAACAGGTGATGGATGCAAAACCCAATGAAGCGCATTTATTGGTGGCGGAATTGCAAAATTATTTCGATGTTCAGGTTATTACCCAAAATATTGACGATCTGCATGAGCGGGCGGGTAGTAAAAAAGTGTTGCACTTACATGGAGAAATCATGAAAGGTAGAAGCACGGTGAAGGAAGATTTGATTTTTCCTTTGAAACATTGGGAGATTAAATCCGGAGATATGTGTGAAGTTGGTTCGCAAATTCGTCCTCACATTGTTTGGTTTGGTGAAGCTGTTCCTGAAATGGACAAGGCTACAGAACTAGTAGAAGAAGCCGATATTTTTATTACTATCGGCACTTCATTAAACGTGTATCCGGCTGCCAATTTAATTCATGTTGTTAAAAGCGAAATCCCCAAATACCTGGTTGATCCGGGAGAATTTAATTTAGATTATATCAAAAACCTGAAGGTGATCAAAGCAACCGCGATAGAGGGTATGAAAGTATTGATGAAGAACTTGAAAGAATTAAATTAATATCATTATAAAAGATCAATGAGTAACTCTGCTACTGTCAAATGTCCGAATTGTAAAACTGAGTTTCAGTTAGGAGACGCTATTTCTTCTGAAATTGAAGCGAAAATCAAAGCGCGATATGTAGAAAGATTCAATAAAGATCAAAACGTATTGGCAGAGAAGGAGAAACAATATGAGTTGCAGTTGGAGCAGTTTAAAAAACAGCAGGAAGATCAGGAACGAATAGTTGCTGAAAAAGTAAGACTTCAAAAAACGGTATTGGAGCAGGAAGCTATTAAGAAAGCAGCTTCTGAAATGCAGTTGCAAATGGATATGGTGAATAAAGAACTGGCTGAAAAAGATAGTAAATTAAAGGAAAGCCAGGCAAAAGAATTACAGTTTATCTTAAAGGAAAAAGAGCTGAAAACCAAGGAGGAAGAATTTGAATTGACTCTTCAGAAAAAATTGCAGGCTGAACGCGAGCAATTAGCTGACCAGATCCGCAAGCAGGAACTAGAAAAAAATGCTATCAAGGAAAAAGATCATGAGATTAAATTGATGGAATTAAAAAAACAACTCGAAGATCAGAAGAAACTGACGGAAGAAATGGTGCGTAAACAAGGACAAGGTTCCATGCAAATGCAGGGCGAAGTTCATGAACTGGCTCTGGAAGAATTATTAAAAAGCACTTTTCCCTTTGATTCTATTGATGAAGTTGGGAAGGGCGTAAAAGGCGCAGATGCCATTCATACGGTTCGTAATCCACTTGGTCAGGTTTGTGGAAAAATTATTTACGAAAGTAAAAACACTAAAGCATTTGGTGGTGATTGGATCGATAAATTAAAACATGATATGCGTTCATCACAGGCAGATATTGCGGTGATAGTTACAGAAACAATGCCAAGGGAAATGTCCCGCTTCGGAATGAAAGACGGTGTTTGGGTATGTGATTTCACTGAAATTAAATCACTGGCTTTTGTATTACGCGACAGTTTAATAAAAATTCATGCTGCACAATCCAGCCAGGAAAATAAGGGAGATAAAATGAGTATGCTCTATTCTTACTTAACCGGAACAGAATTCAGGCAGCAAATTGAAGCTATTGTAGAAGGCTTCACCGAATTACAATTTGGAATTCAGCGTGAAAAAAATGCCATGCAAAAGATCTGGAAAGAACGGGAAAAACAGTTAGAAAAAGTTTTACTTAATACCACAAATTTTTACGGTTCCGTAAAAGGAATTGCCGGAAATGCCATTGGCGACATCAAGTTGTTGGAACTGGGAGATGATAAAGAGTAATAATATTCAAAACAAAAAGAACCTGTCAATGTTGACAAGCTCTTCTGTTTTAGGATGATAAAAAGAATTATTCTTTTACAAAACGTAAAGTGTTGATCCCTTTATCGGTTTTTACATGTATAATATATATTCCTGAAGATAATTCTGCTACAGAAAATGTTTTAGAGTTTTCTGTTTGAGCTAAATCTCCTAAAATATTAAATATATATACTGTCTGAATAGCTTCATCAGTTTGTACTGTAATGTCGCCAGAACCTGGATTAGGAAAAACTGTCATAGTTTTATTGTTATTTATTAGTTGATTAATTCCTGTACACAAACTTACACTTTGAGTGACCACTGCATTATTTGAGCAGCCATTTACATCTGTTCCTGTCACAGAATATGTAGTTGTTACTGTTGGTGAAACTGAAATACTGCTTCCTGTAGCACTTGTGTTCCATGTATATGAAGTTGAAGTTCCATTTACAGTTAAACTGGCCGTTTCTCCTGTACATATTAATGTGCTGTTTGAAGATGCATTTATGACAGGTAGTGCATTAACAGTAACATTAGATGTTGCAAAGCCTGATGATATGCAGCCTAATGCACTTGTTCCGGAAACTGTATAAGTTGAATTTGAAGTAGGAGTTATAATTGCACTGCCATCTTGAATAGTGTATGTAGTGGCACCACTTGGAGTAATAGTGAAAGAATTCCCGGTACAGATACTGCCGCTATTTACTGCTATTGTTGGTATTGGATTAACCGTAATACTTGATGTTGCAATGGTTGAGGATATGCAGCCTAATGTACTTGTTCCAGAAACTGTATAAGTTGAATTTGAAGTAGGAGTTATAATTGCATTGCCACCTTGAATAGTGTATGTGTCGGCACCGCTTGGCACAATAGTGAAAGAACTTCCAGAACAAATACTACCGCTATTTACAGCAATAACAGGTGTAGGATTAACAGTAATGGTTATAAGTTGAGTCATTTCAAATTCACATAAATTGCTGCCACAATCAACATTACCAGCAGTCCAGGCTGTAGTAGGTGTCATTCCGGACATACTCCCAATAGAGTTAGTGACTAAATCAGTAATTGTAGAACCAGTGTTTTCAGAAATCTTAAAATAGTTAATTAAACCAATTTCGTTACCTGCTAAACAGTTATTCATATTTCCTGCAATTTCTATTTGAGTTCTAACTGTATTCCAAATTCTAATATCATCCATTTTTCCATTAAAATATTCTAAAGCTCCAATTGTTGCATCTTCTCCAAAACAAACAGTAGCAGTATTGGATGGTATAGATGTAAATGGTGCGGTGTTTGTGGCTACAGCCAGACCATTTACATATAATTTCACAATGCCATTGTTAAATGTTGTTGCTACGTGATTCCAGGCATTTAGTGTTAATACATTTGCCACACTTATTGTATGAGTTACAGCACCAGCGCCTTCAACATAAAATCGTAAACCTTTACCGTTATTAGTTGGGTTATAGGTATCAAGTATAAATTCGCCGCTTTCTGTGGCTACATTTTTAAATTTTGTAATTATTCTTTTTACAGTAGTGGCCCTTGGAAAAATCCACGCTTCTAAGGTTAATGAATTCGTTGATGGAGTTGATATGCTTGTATTTACAACATCATTTGTCCCGTCAAAATCCAAACCGTAATTACCTCCATTTTGAAGTTCTGCCAATACATTAAATGTTTTAGTTGAATTTAAAACACCAGTAGTGAAAGTAAGTGAACTGCCATTTCCTATGACTGGATTTCCAACGATAGTATTTGTTGCATCATCTCTTAATGAATATTTAATACCATTAACAGAACCGGTTGTATTTACAGTGGCAGTTGCGCCGCTACAGATAGATGATTGATTGTACGTTAAAGTCTCATTATCAATAATTCCCAAAACGGTAACATTTGCAGATGCTGTAGATGTATGTGCTTGATTGTCTGTAACTGTTAAGGTGACCGTATTTACTCCTACATCCGAACAATTAAATGTGTTTTTACTTAAACTTACATTTAAAACTCCACAATCAACAGATGATCCATTATTTATGTTTGAAGTTGTAATTGAGGCTGTACCAAAACTATTAAGCTGCACCGTGTAATTTTGAGCAACAGCGTTTGCAAAGGTGCTTGGGCATAATGTTGTGAAGGCATTTGGCAATGTCCACCATCCGGAAAATCCTGTGCAATTACTTTTTATATATATATCATATGTAGTGCTTTGGGTTAAACTTGTTAATGAATAATCACTTACAGCAATAGAAGATACTAGAGTACCTGTATTCATTGGTTGCCCACTTACGGCATAAATCATATCCCAACTTAAAGCGTCTGTATTTTGATTCCAATCTATATTTACTGAATTAGCTGTTATTGCACTAAAAATAATATTTGTTGGCGTGTTGCATCTATTCTCATTAGCTAGAGTACTAATAACGGTTGAACTTACAACACTAGTGTAATATTTTATGTCGTCAATTTTATCTAGGTATCTATCGGTTAAGTTTGACGAACCATTATTGGCAATTGTCATGGCTTTATTTGTAATTACAAGGCCACAATTAACATTAGATAAGCTTGAAGTAAATCTTGATACGGTTTGTGTGTTTTCTAAAACACCATCTACATAAATAGCATACACGTATTTTTTTTCGGAAGACCCTGAATAAATAATTGATCTTTGAGCCGTTACAATGATATTATGCCAATAGCCATCAGCAATATTTGTTGTAGCTTCGGTATAAACATATCCTGTGTATGCTACAACCGGGCTACCACTTACGTCATGAGTATGCCAATAGTTTGCAGCCAAGCCGATTTTTCCATTTTTTAAATAGGTATACCAGCCAGCATCGCTATTGTTGTCGAAGTTTGAATTTTTATTACTATGATCAATAATTGTTCTTTTGGTCCCGTCAACAGTTGATGTGTTTACCCAAAAACTTGTAGTGAAGCTATAATCTTGGAAGGTAGAGGTAGTGCGCAAATAATCACCATTTAAATCAACGGAATTTGTAGCAGCATTTATTCTGTCAGTTGTTGGGGTTAAACTACTCCCAAATTGAGTTAATCCGGCAAGAGAAGCGTTAGTAAATGGGTAGCTTAAAGTTTGACTATTTATGTCAAACAAACACATCATGATCAGTGTTCCGCAAAGTAGTAATTTTTTCATTTTTTTCATTTTTTTAATGTATCAAGCAAACTTATAACTAAAACAATCACAAAGCTGACGCTTTTCAGCAACAGCCAATTGAGTTCAGGAATGGATAATTTTAGACAGAAATAGCCTCTTCAAACTCCGCTTTTTTATATTTCGAGAGTTTGGTTATCAGTCCGTTGGAGAGTTGAATACTAAGGTCGGATTTTGAATAGTGTTTTATGTAATTTTTGTTGACAAGCCAGGATTTGTGAACTCTGAAAAATTGCGGTAAACTTTCTAATACCGTTTCAAAATGCTTGAGGTTTTTACTAGCAATGTATGTTTTGTCAGTCGTATGAATAGTGCAATATGATTCCTGCGCTTCGATAGCAATAATGCTATCTATCGGAATGATATTTTGATGGCCCTTATCACTGATTACAATGTTTTTGAGTTGTTTACTTTCCAAAGTGTTACTCAATAATGATAGCCGTTGAGAATGCTGCTCAATATTTCGCTGCTGAACGACCCTTGCAATAGCATTTTTTAAACGGTCAATATCAATAGGTTTCAATAAATAATCAATAGCGGCGACTTCAAAAGCTCTGATAGCATATTGATCGTAAGCAGTCACAAATATGATTTCAAAATTAATGTCTTTAAAGAAGGTTACAATTTCAAAGCCCGAATAATTGGGCATTTCAATGTCTAAAAAGACTAAGTCTGGTTTTTCTTTGTTAATTACTTCAACGGCTTGCAATACATTATTGCACTTAGCTATTAGTTCAACATCCGGACAAAATCTCAGCAATAGATTTTCCAGTACATCCCTTGCACCTTCTTCATCATCTACTAATATGGCCCTGATTTTATTCATTGAAGGGTAAAAATAGTATTCATTTTTAAGTATTTAAAGATCAAATTTATGAATCATCTCTTTTAATTCAGTAACGGACTAAAATTTATGTTTTATGGGTATTGATAAGATCACTTTTGTTCCTATCGCTTCCTTGTTCTCATTACATAGATCCTCGTAATTGTAACCAAAATCACCCTTAAATACAGTACTTAATATCTGAAAACGTTTATGAATGGCTTTTCCTGAGAAAGATTCATGTTCAGAACGTTGTCTTTGTTTAATAGCTTTTGATTTTTCACGCCCAATGCCATTATCTTCTATAGTACAGATCAATGTATCTTTCAGTTCAAAGGTTATTTTTAAATGCTTTTGACCTTCTTTGTGTAATAATCCGTGTAGTAATGAATTTTCTATAAACGGCTGGATCAGTAATGGCGGAAGCATAATGTCTTCCACATTTTTTATATCAATGGTATAGTTTAGTTCTTTTTTAAATCGTAGTTTTTCAAGGGACAGGTATAGTTCCAGTAGTTTTATTTCCTGATCAAAATCGATAAAGTCTTTTTCCGAGTAACTTAATGTTCTTCTTACTAAATTAGAGAATGTAGTAATGTAAGAATAGGAGTTTTCCACATCCCCTTTTAATATAAGATCCTGTATGGAATTTAATGAATTGAAAATGAAATGCGGATTCATTTGGGATTGAATAGCTGTTAGTTTGGAGGCATTTAACTCATTAATTTGTTGGGATTTTTTTCGTTGAATATTTAATTGCCAACGATAAATCATGAACACTATTCCCAAAAATAAAATAATGGATAGGACGAGAAACCACCAACGTATATAAAATGGTGAAACTATTGTAAAAGAATAGGAGACTTCCTCACTAAAAACACCTTTATTTTCAGCTTTTACATAGAAGATATAATCGCCTGATGCAAGGGCAGCGTAAGTGATTTGGTTTGATTCATAAGGGTTGATATTCCATTTTGAATCGTATCCAGCCAGTTTATAATGATAGCGGATGGTTTCCCTGTTTCTTAAGGATGGCGATGAAAAAATGAATTGTATTTTTCGTTGATCACTTTTTAAGGCAGTTGTTTGTCTGGAATTTATCTCTTCGTCATTTACTAATATATGATCTAGGCGGATGTATGGTTTTTGAAAAGCTACTTTGGAATAATTTAAATCAATGGGCTGTACTCCTCCTGAATGGCTAATCCATAATTGGTTTTGATGAAAGGTGAAATCGATTATTCTTTTAGAAGAAAGTCCAAAAATGGAATGGAGTGATTTTATCAATTTTCCATTCATGTCAAATTGAAATAGTCCATTTGATGACCTGGCAATAATGGTGTTATCATGAATGATGATTTTTTTCAGGACCTCCTCTTTATCATTTACTAGGGGATGAATAGCCTGAATGACCTTATCTTTTTTTATGATTAAAATACCATTCTTTTTAGTACTTGCGAATATGTTTCCTTCATGAATTGTTAGATTATTTGGGAAGATGGCTTCGTTATTATAAATTATTTGCTTACAGGATCCTGAAGGAAAAATAATAAAGAGCCCATTGGCGGTAGAGGCATAAAGACTACTGTCTTTGAAATTGTATTCAACGGAATATATTCTGTAATTTAAGTTTTTAAATGCTGTGTTGGTAATTTGGCCATGATCAGTAAAGGTGGTTTGAATAATTCCCCTGTTGGTTCCAAGATAAAAATGGTTTTTTGAGATAATGGCTGCATCTTTTAATGAGGCCTCTGTAATATCCATAAAAGTGTTACTGGATTTGCTGTAAGCCCTGATATGTCCATTGTCAAAAACAATAAAATTACTTAACTTATTTCCATAGATCGCTTCTATCGGCCGTTTCCCTTTGTTATTAATAGTGATGAGTTCGCCATTGATATAATTTATCAGGTTTCCTTTAGAGGTGCCTATTATTAATCCCATTGTAGAATCTGAATATAAGGCAGTAGCGGGATCATCTCTGAAAGAAGAAATGACATCTGGAACTTTAGTGTCGGGTATTACCAGAATTCCTTTATCAAACGTGCTTAGTAACATATTCCCTTCACTATCTTTAAATATATCAGAAATAAAATAATCACCATAGAAGATAGGGTAGATAACGTTTGTTATTTTACTGTCAATTAATGCCGCTCCGGGAAGGGTTCCTGTGATCCATAACTCATTACCTGTTTCGTAGATCCTGACTGATTCACTTCTTTCAAATAAAATATTTTTCGGTAATAGCGTGAGTTCAAATGTGATTGGATCATAGCTATATTGTTCTTTGGTTTTTAGATCAAGCGCATAAAAGAACTGACGGACCTTATAGAACTTCAAAACGCTTTCACTTATTAAATGACCCGATGAAAAAATTAATTTATTTTTTGAGAATTTTCCATTTTTATATATTAAAACCGAATCGACTCCATTTAAATGATACTGGGTGCCATTATTTTTTGAAGAGAAGGGCTGACCCACATAATGACCGGCCACAGTATGTCTTTTAACTTCTTTGCCATTTTTATCGAGCACCAGCATTGTTTTTGCGCCAACGATCAGGTTGCCATCATCTGCTATGGAAAGACTTATGTCGGAACTACTCTCATCGGCTTTGAGTTCATAAAACAAATCGCACTCATTGTTTTTAATTTGAAATACTTGGTTGTTAAGATTGTGACAATAAATTATTCCATCATGATTAATGGTGAAATTAAATACAGAACTACCTTTTGCTTTATCGCATTCTTTTTTCTTGTAGTGATAGTAATCAAAGTAAAAAAGTCCTTCATTGGTAGCGAACCAGTAATTTAATTTTTTATCCTGTATGACATCATAGATCTGAGTTCCTCTGAACTGTTCTTCCGCAAATGTAAAATAGGCCGGCTGTTGGGCTTGTAAATTTTTGAACGATACACACACCATAAAAAATATCAGACTTTTTATAGTGTAAAAACGCTTTGGTATGTCGCTAATTGTTTTAATAGAATATTTTTAACCTTTTCCGAGCTGCGGCATTTAACTCTTCAACATTTTCTTTTTCTTTCCAAGAGTCCCTTTATCGCTCACTTTTTTGTTCATTTTACTTTTCGTTGTTTTTAAATTTTGATTCCAATAACACAAATATCATCCACTTGCTGCAGATCTCCCCTCCAACTATTCAGTGATGTTTTTAAAACTTCATTTTGTTCGTGCATTGAAAGATGAGAGATGCTCTTTAATAATTCTTTTAATTGTTTATACATGAATTTTTTTCCTTTCAGGCCTCCAAACTGATCCGGTAAACCATCGGTTAGTGTATATACCACATCGTCTTTTTGTAAATTAAAAGTATGTTGCGTAAAAGGAGTAGTGTCTTTGTCGTGTTTACCAACCGGCATTTTATCTGCACCCAATTCTATCAGTTCAACCTCCCCATCTACCGTTGAATTAGAACGAATTATCCAAACCGGATTATTAGCAGCGGCGTAAGTTAATTTACTGTTCTTGAAATCAAAACATATGAGGCTGCAATCCATACCATCTTTTCCTCCATTTTCACTGCCGTCTTTTTTTAAACGTTCAATAATTTTTGATCGGGTATGATTTAATATCTCTGCGGGTTCAGTAAATTTTTCTTGTTCAACTGCTTTTTCAAGACATGAAATATTCAGGATACTCATGATCGCTCCGGGAACACCGTGTCCTGTACTATCTGCTGTTACTAAAATAAATTTTTTATCAGTGGCTGAGCCTATCGAAGCCGCCCAGTAGAAATCACCGCTTACTACATCTTTAGGTTGAAAGAAAACAAAATAATTGTTGTGTTTTAAATTGTCATCCAATAGTTCGGTTGTTGCTAAAAAACTTCGCTGAATGCGTTCTGCATAATTAATACTGTCAGTTATTTCTTTATGCTTTTCTTCAACCAGGTGTTTTTGTGTTGTGATAATCTTATTTTGTTTTTGTGTTTCAATTTCCTTAAGCTCAATGATCTGTTTTTGTTTGCTTGTTACCCTAAAGCGGTTAACCATAAAACCGGCGAACACGAGCAGCAATCCTAAACCGCCATATAAGGCGTAACTTTTTGTTCTTTCTTGTTTAAGCTGGGCCTGTTGTGCGATTACGAGAGCATTTTTCACTTTTTGCTCCTCAACATTTTTTACACTATCGGCGGCTGCCTTTTTTTCGTATTGGTATTGTAACTGTTTTTTTAGACTTGCTTTCTTACTCTCTGCATTATAGATGCTATCCCGCATTATCACCTCTAACTCATACATTTCAAATGCCTTTTTAAAATTATTCTGACCCTTATAGATTTCTTTTAAAGTCATAGCAGCTCGCTTTATATTTTCAGGATAGCCAACTTCTTTTGAAGCACTTAAGCTGCGATTAGCATATTTTTGAGCTTCATTACTTAATCCTTGCTTTTGCAGAGCTGTTGCAATAAAGTTTGTAGCAAATGCAATTCCTCTTTTATCTGAAATTTCTTCAACAATTTTCAAACTCTTGTAAAAAAATTCTAAAGCTTTTGCGACATTATTTTTATTATAATAAATTAGACCTATGTTATTTAATGAGTTTGAAATTCCACTTTTGTCTGAAACTTTTTCACGGATCTTTAAACTTTTTTGAAAAAACGTTAAGGCTTTTTCAATATCACCCCGGTTTTTGTAAATCAAACCAATATTGTTTAAGCAATTAGCAAGTCCTGCCTCATCGTTGATCTCCTCCAATAAAATCAAACTACTTTGATAGTATTCCAGGGCTTTCACATAGTCTCCCTGCGCATCGTATATAAAACCAATGTTTATTAATGAGGAAGACATTCCCTTTTTATCATTTATTTGTTCCTCAATTTTTAAACTTCTGTGTAAATTTTCTAATGCTTTTGGAATATCACCCTGATTTGTTGCAAGATAACCAGCATTATTAAGGGCAATACCCAGATATTTTAAATAAATTGGTTTAAGAGCGGGACTCGCGTGAACAGCAGATTTTTCAGATAATTTCAGGAGTTGGTCATTGTAAATGCTCCATTCATTTTCACTTGCATTGTCCGAAAGTAGATTTAAAATATTACAACGGGTGGTATCATGCTTTGCTTTTTTTAAGGCAATTTTCAAAGAATCGATCAGTGGTTCCTGAGCCTTTACATTAATACTAAATATTAATAGAATAAATAGGTGTAGTATGTTTAGTGGTTTCATTTTTTTTAATTTTATTAAATTCTTATACCAATTACACAAATATCATCAACTTGCTTTATCTCCCTTCCAACCAAAGTATAGCTGTATTTAAAGATAAATGTTTTGCGACCACTTCCAAATAAAATTAATTCGCAATTATGAATGTTTGGACATCGAATGCGTTTCTCAATACGATAAGAGTTTAAATAAAAATCCCCCTGCTCATCACAGGGGGATCATTTAAAACGGAGTATAGGGTTAAACTTTTAATTTTTGTCCTAAACGTAAAACTTTGCTTTGCTTAATGCCGTTCTTTTTGCAGATAGCCTTAATCGTAGTATGATTGCGCTGTGCAATACGGCCAAGGGTATCTCCTTTTCGCACAGAAATTACTTTACTATGTTTGGATTTTGATCCTGCAACATGTGTTAAGTTCAAATCCTTTTTCTGGCGGCTGTGTAATGCTCTTAAATCGTATTTTGTTTCAACATCCGATTTAGTGATCATGCATTCATTTCTTTTTAAAGATCCTGTAGCGAAATCGATAAAATCTTCCGCATCTATTGCCTGACCTAAATAACGAATTTCAAAATGTAAATGAGCTCCAAAAGAATGACCTGTGTTTCCGCCTAATCCTATAATCTGGCCAGCTTCAAGAACTTGCCCGGCTTCTACTAATATTTTTGATAAATGTGCGTATACTGTTTCAAGTCCGTTTTTATGACGAATAATTACAACATTACCGTAACTTCTGTTCAATTTGGCAATACGAACCATACCATCAAAAGCTGCCATTACAGTATCGCCTGTTTCTAAGTCAATATCTGTTCCATAATGAGGCCTTCTTTTTCTCCAGCCAAATTCAGAAGTCACATTTCCACTGAATGGTAAAACAAAGCCACAATCAGTTGCTTCTGTTAATCTGATAATTGCTGAATCGTGTTTAAAACTTTCCGCAAAAGAATACGGATGTATAACCGCTGTATCCCAGGAAGAATAAAGGTCATTTGATGGAAAAGCTAATAGAGAGTCAACTTCCTCATGCTCATGATCTTCGTGTTCACCCGATGTAAGTGATAAAAGAACTGGATTTATAGAATTTTTTGTTGTGTCGTCTCTTTTTGTAACCTTCTTTTTACCGTCGTCTTTTACAGGCTTTTCGTCCGGATGAAGATTATTGAATGAAAAAATGGATTTTGGCCCGTTATTTGCTTTTAAAGTAATTGGTGAAAACGCACTGAATACTAATGATGCAGACACCATGAGTAAGAAAGCGGATATGTTTTTTGTTTTCACTGTTATATTTTAAAATCGAGATTTGCAAATATGTTGTTTTTTTTGATAAAAGCAAGTGTTAAATGCTGTTAACCTGTTTTAAGTTATTAACAAATACCAAAATGTTACATTCTTTACATCATTTAACTATAGAAATTCGATAAAAGTTACAGAAATGTGAAAAAATCTAAAAATTTAGAAGGCTTTCGTAAAAAGGAACCTCTTTGAGGATTTGAGGCCCTGCAGATTCCAACTTTAAAAAAATATGCTGGAGACCGTTGCTGAGAAAAATTGCGGGCACTTTTAATTCAGTATTATAACGTAAAGCCTGGTTAATGGTTAGTTGGTTTATTTCAACTTCGGGTGCTTTACATTCTATAATCAGCATGGGTTTTAGAAACGAATTAAATACAACGATATCAGTGCGACGTTTGGTATTATTAAGTATAAGTTGTTTCTCAACCGAGATCATGGAAGATGGTACTTGCCTCTCTTCAATCAGAAAATGAATGATGTGTTGCCTGACCCATTCTTCAGGAGTTGCATCCACAAATTTTTTACGGATCATATCAAAGATCTGTAGAGTTCCCTTCCTGTTTTTTTGAAAACGGAATTCAACACTAGGGAAATTCAGGAAGGGCAGGGTCATGGCTGCAAAGATAATAGAAATTGACTTTTGCTTTATCACGAGTTATTAAGAGTGTTGACTTTTTTTTACGAAGTTGGGTGTGATCCTTCAGCTGGCGTAAAAGACTTTCGGCACTCGGTTTTTTATTTTCCCTTTGTGACATATAAAAATAGCTCAAACAAAGCCTCAATCACTCACCCGAACAATACACAGGGCGAGGGATGCAAGCGGAAATCCTTTTTTTGTCACTGAGGCTCTCCAAGTGCAAAAAAAGATTGATGCGACAGCCTGGTTTGTGCTTGTTCTTTACAGTAACGCCCCCAAATGGTAACAAAAAATTGACCTATAATAATTAATAACGAGCAATTTCTTTTTGTACCTTCACCGATCAAAAGATCAGAAGATGAAGACGAAAGCAGAAATAGTAAATAACTGGTTACCACGTTATACAGGAAAAAAGTTAGAAGAATTCGGACAGTATATATTGCTTACCAATTTTGGCGGCTACGTAAAAATGTTTGCAGAATGGAATGGAGTAGAGGTAGAAGGATTGGATCGCCCAATGCAAACCGCAACTTTTGACGGCATCACGATTATTAATTTTAGTATGGGAAGCGCAATGGCTGCTACCATTATGGATTTATTAACCGCCATTGAACCAAAAGCCGTTTTGTTTTTAGGAAAATGCGGAGGATTAAAAAAGAAGAACCAAATAGGTGATTTAATTTTACCGATTGCTGCTATCCGCGGAGAAGGAACATCGAATGATTATTTCCCGAATGAAGTTCCTGCTTTACCATCTTTTAATTTACAAAAAGCTATTTCTTATACCATTCGCTTAAGCGGCCGCGATTACTGGACCGGTACAGTTTATACCACTAACCGCCGTGTGTGGGAACACGATGAGGCTTTTAAAGAATATTTACGGGTAATTCGCGCGATGGCCATTGATATGGAAACGGCTACCATTTTTAGCGTTGGTTTCCATAATGAGATTCCGGTTGGTGCTTTATTATTAGTGAGTGATCAACCGATGATTCCAGAAGGTGTTAAAACGGAAGAGAGCGATAAAAAAGTAACTACTGATTTTGTTACAGATCATTTACAAATCGGTATTAATTCTTTAAAAGAATTACAAAAAGCGGGTATATCTGTAAAGCATTTGAAATTTTAGTTTTTTAAATACTAGCTGCCTATACCTTTAAAACCTTTTGTATAGGTTTGATCGCTGAAATTTCTGATATCCCTTGGATGGTTTAACCTTAAAGCGATATCCTAAAGAGAAGTTAAGTGACGCGTATTTCGATAAGTAAGTTACCTGGCTGGCATTGTACCAACTGAAGTCCGAGGAGCCGCTCAACAACACAAAAAACTTTTTGTAGTTTAATCCTATCGAACCTCTAAAATCACCTGAAATTGAGGTGTAAAAAAGCGTTTGATCTGCATGGGTATTTAAATAACGGTAATTTCTCCATTGCTCTTCAGGCCCTATGATGAGCGTGAAATTCACAAATAAGGATTTCCATATAACGAGGTTTAAACTGCCACCTCCATAGATAGAAAAGGCAAATACATTAAGCCCATGAAGGGATTGATGAGTATCATAATAATGGGCGATAGGTTTAGGGAAAAATGAACTATCAGAATTTAAACGATTGTAATAGATGTTAGCAGACAGTACAAAACTGAAGGCGGATTTTAATTGGCGATAGCTACAGGAATAACCTGACTTAAACGAAAATTTATTAGCATTGGTGAAAAATAGAAATTTGGTTTTGTAAGCTTCGGAATATAGACCGGGATATTGATCAAAAATTCCCGTCCTTTTGAAAGTCGTATCATATAGGGATGTATTCTTATTGTAAAAACCTTTGTAGCTTCTGTAAGAATTCTCGAGAATCCAACGATTACCGCCAATATTTAAAGCAAAATTCTTGTACTTGGTGTCTCCCTTTTGTTTTATTTGAGTAGATGGGTTTTTAAATCCAAGAGAAAGATTGAATTTATCGTAATTTAATTCTATCCCATAGATTAAATTGGCTTCCGCAACAAAAGCTATTTTTGATTGCCCAAGCGTATCGTTAGTAAGCTGTTGACTGATATCAGTGGTATAGTTTCTGTAGGATTGAAAAACAGAAACGATAAGACGGTCAGTGTACTTTCTGTAATAAGAAGAATCCCATGTTTTTTTTTGGGAAAAAGAATGAAGTGTAATTACAAGAGATATAATAAATAAAATTAAACGCATAATAATTAACTTCGTGCATTAAAGATAATTAAAAATGGAAATTAAACCGCTTAATATAGAAAAACACATTGAACATGTGATCTCAATTTTAATAGAATATACGCCTAAGGTTGTTGGCGCTGTTGTGGTTTTAATTGTAGGGCTATGGTTCATTCAGCATTTGGCTAAACTGGCTACGCGTTCCATGGAGAGAAGAGACCTGGATATTTCCCTTCGAACATTTTTAAAAAGTTTGATTTCAATTGGTTTAAAAGTAGTTTTAATTGTTACTGTGGCCGGAATGATTGGGATAGGCACCACATCATTTGTTACGATCCTCGGTGCTGCCGGATTAGCAGTAGGCTTAGCTTTACAAGGATCGTTGTCAAATTTTGCTGGTGGCGTTCTTGTTTTAATTTTTAAACCATTTAAAGTGGGTGATCAGATTGAAGCTCAGGGACAAAATGGTACCGTGATAGAAATACAAATTTTCAATACGATACTTTTAACAGGAGATTTGAAAACCATCATTTTGCCTAATGGAGCCGTATCAAACGGTACCATAATTAATTACTCCAAAAATGGGATACTTCGTGGCGACATTCAGGTAACGGTTTCGGCGGCAAATGACATTGATCAGGTAAAAAAATTATTGACGGATGCATTGCTGCAACATCCTTTAATATTGAAAGATCCCAAACCTGAAATTGCTGCTATTAAAATCGCAGATAACTCTGTAACTTTATCTATCAAGCCTTACGGACTTTCTGCTAATCACTCAGCAATTAATTCAGAGGTTGTGGAATTGGCTTATAGAGTTTTTGAAAAGAATGAGATTTCAGCTCCTATTCAGAAGCGCATTGTAATGACCGCATAATTTTATAGAGTTTACAATTGGATACCAATTACTAAAATATCATCAACCTGCGCGTGAGCATTACCCATCCAGTTCATAATTTTTTTATCAAGTTCTTCTTCCTGTTTATTCATACTTAAAGGATGGATCTGCATTAAAAATTCTTTGAAGTTCTTCGTCATTAATTTTTTTCCTTTCTCTCCTCCAAATTGATCTGCATAACCATCCGTTGTCATATAAAATTTATCGTCGGGTAACACATCAATTATAGTTTCTTTGAAAATTGTATCAGAATCGGTAAAGCCACCTATTGCATTTTTCGTTGGTTTGTATTCTATCAATTTAGAATCGCGAATCAATAATAATTCACGATTGGCACCCGAATACGTAAGTGTGTTTGTGTTCAGGTCGATCATGCATAAAGCCATATCCATCCCATCTCTCGATTCAGAAGTATTTTGCTTGAGAACTTTGAATATGCTTTTATTTAAATTCGAAAGTATAGCAGAAGGACTGATGATTTTTTTTGTTAATACAATTTCATTCAACAGTGAATTTCCAATCATACTCATGAATGCGCCGGGAACCCCATGGCCGGTGCAATCCACACAGGCCAAAAATATTTTACCTTCTGTTTTATTGAACCAGTAAAAATCACCGCTCACAACATCGCGTGGTTTAAACAAGATAAATCCATTGGGAAGATGCTCTTTAATTACGGAAGTTTCCGGAAGAATAGAACTTTGTATTCTTTCAGCATAATTGATACTGTCTTTAATCTCTTCAATGGCAATGCTCAGGTTTAGGTTCGCACTTTTTAATTCTGATGTACGCTCTGTTACTTTATGTTCTAAAACTTCTTTTTCCTTAATTAATTTTTTTGTTCTGTATTTAATGAAGGAATAGATGCTGAGAATTAAAATTATACCCGATAGAACAAAGAACCACCAACGCAAATAAAATGGCGGGTCAATCTCAAAGGCATATTCAATGATGTCACTTTCAATATTATATTTATTGATCGCTTTTAATTTAAAAATATATTTTCCGGGAGATAGATTTGTGAAAACCGCTTCATTGTTAGTTTGTAATGGAGACCAGTCTTTGTCATAACCTTCCAGTAAAAATTGATAGTTAAATGTTTGTGTTGAGAGGGCTTTAAATTGAAACGTAATGTCATTTTGTTTGTAAGTGAATACTGGGTTAACAGGAAGATTTAGTTTGGACCGGCTTTCGTACCTTACTTTTGTACTATCAATACCTGCATACTTTATTAATACTTCACTAATTAGTACTTTAGGTTTTACATTGCTAATAATGTCTTCTTTGGCATTATAGGAAACAAGCCCTTCGCCTGTGCCGAAATATAAAAACCCGCCTTGCTCTAAGGTTGCATTTTGTTCGATGGCTGATGACTTTAATCCATCCTCATCGGTATACGCTTTAATTTCTTTTACATTTAATTTTTCCGTTAAGGTGATTTTATTTATACCCTGATCTGTTCCTATCCATAATATATTACCGGAAGATAATTGTATGGAATTTATTGCATTACTTAAAAGACCGTTTTTTTTATTTATATTGGTAAAGGATCTTTCATTTAATATAAATAAACCTTCATCAATGGTGCCTGCAATAATACGATTGCCGATTTTATTAATTGTAAAAACATTCTTACTGGTAAATCCATCTTCCTTAGTGATTTTTTTTAACTTATTATCAGTCGTATTAAGGCTGAGTAAACCTTCTCCAATTGTGCCAATCCATAAAGCATTATTTAATAAATGGATACAAAGCACATCATTAGTGGGTAAATAACCATTGTCTTTATTATATAGTTGAAGTTCTGAGTTTCTTATTTTTACAATACCAGTTCCATAAATACTTAACCAAATAGTATGGGTTGCCTTATCATATTGAATACCTGTAATAATTGTTTTTAATTCAAATGTATCTACTTTATTAATTATTTTTGAAATACTGAATGTGTTTTCGGATGATTCATTTAAGATGAAAAAACCTTTATTTTCTGTGCCCGCATAAAGTGTTTTGTTTTCATATAATAACGATGTTATCAAAGTTTCATTTAATTCCTTTGGGAGTGTTATATTTTGTATGCTATTATTGTTGAAATAATTTAATCCATTACTTGTACTAAATATAAAGCCATTTGATTTTTTGCACAAGGCAATTACCCTTTTGTCTTTTAAACCATGTTGTTTTGTATAAACCGACAAAGCTTCATTAGTTAATTTATAAACTCCATCACCAAAGCAGGAAATCCAGATATTGTTTTCATAATCACATAACACGGAAAAAATGCTAATAACATTCATCCCGTTGTTTTGGTCAAAAAACTTATATGATAGATCAGGTTTAATTTTTAATAAGCCGTGTTCGGTAGCGCACCAAATATTATGTTGTTTATCCTCCGTAATTTTTGGAATATAATCGGTACTAATAATTGGAATATTTAATTGATGGATAGTGCTGTTTTCAATATAAAAAACGCCCTTACCAGGAGTTCCTATCCATATCTTTCCGTCTGAACTTTCAAAAAAACAAAAGGCTGATGAAGAGTTGAAGTTTTTTGAATCTTTAATAACTGTAAACGATTTACCATTATAAATGTTGATGCCACCTTTACTTGTTCCGATCCAGTATTTGTTATGTTTATCTTTAAATACAGAAAAAATTTTGTCGGAACTCAATCCATTAGCTGTATTTAAATAAGAGAAATTTTCATCTTCTAAAATAGCAATCCCTCCGCCATAAGTTGAAAACCATACTTTGTTTTCATCACATAAAATACCATAAACTTTATTCTCTTTTAAACCATTGTCTTTAGTATAGTTCGTAAATGTTTTTCTATCATATTTCGATACTCCATCCACGGTTCCTATCCAAATATTTTTATACTTGTCTTCAGTAATGATAGTCACATCATTTCCTACGAGACCATCTTGCTTGTCATAATTTGTAAACGTTGTCCCGTCAAATTTGCTAATTCCTCCTCCCTGTGTAGCAAACCATATATATCCATAACTGTCTTGAAAAATAGAATTAACATTTAGGTTAGTGAGACCTTGTTTCTGACCATACTTTTTGAAATTATAATCCTGGGCAATGGCTTTGGAAAATAAAACAAGGCAAAGGAATATGAAAATATTTTTTTTAAACATTATGCTGCATAAAATTAATAAAAAAAGACCGCCATGTACAGGCAGTCTTATTTTTTTTGGTTTTATTGTTTACAGTTTTGTAACTCTCTTTGTAGCGACACCCATTTTGGATTTTACGACTACAAAATATATTCCGGAACTTAATTCCCTAATGTCAATACTAGCTTTATCCGTGTAGGTTAAATTTTTAGAGGACATAAGACTTCCAAGCTGATTGTAGACTTCTACTGTAAAACTTTCAAAACCTGATTTGAATTCGATATCAAAGACATCTTTGGTGGGATTTGGATATAAGATCATTGAATTCAATATCTCGTTTTGTGATTCAATACTAGTAGGAATGCTGATTACAAAATCTTTTGTGTTAGATCTTGTGGTACTTACTACACTTTGAGCCACTTTAGCAGTTGGATCGCAAGAATTACTCCAGATCACATCCACCCGGTATTGAACGCTCATTGCTCCCACAGGAATTGTATAGTCGGTATAGCTGGTTGCATTTGGAGCAAGATTGTTAATTAAAGGAATCCAATTCCCGGAATTATTCGTGTCTCTTAGCACCCTGTAATTGCTAACCACAGCACCCGAATATAAATTCCATAATAAGTCCATTTTTTGTGGAGCTGCAGTATAAATACTTTGTAAATGAATGGATTGATGTTCTCCGCTCTTTGGTCCTTCATTTCCGCAGAAGTCAAGCGCTGCAATTTTATAAGTGAAGCTTGTTACGTTAGGATTTGCTGTGAGATCCACCATTCGACTAAGATCAGAATAACCTACAGTACCAATTAGTGTATCTACGGTTACTGATTGTACTCTGTATACTCTAAAACTGTCAACGTTTGAAACTCCGTTCTTTTGCCAAAAAATTTCATTGTGAGTCGATAAACTATCTACAGTTACTACACAAATTTGTTGTGTAGGTAAACCATCAATATTCACGGCTAATACGTTTGATGTATCCCCATTCCCGCAGGCGTTCATTGCAACTACTTTAATCACCCCGTTTGAAGCTCCAATAGAGGCGTCAAGGAAAATAGAGTTACTTGTTCCAGCGCCAACTAAAGAATAACCAACCGGGTAAACCCATGCGTAGGCGGTAGCATTTGAAACCGCAGCTATCGAGTAATTAATATTTGTAGATAATGGACAAGTTAAATTAGATGTGGATCCGGAAATAAATCCGGCGGCACCTGGTAATGGATTCACTGTAATTGGTTTATTTTTAATTCCCCCTATGCCACAGGTATTGGTTCCAAACGCACTGATAGTACCAGATACCGCTGAATTTCCATAGCTTACGGTAATGGTTTTTGTATTTAATCCTCCAATAATATTTGCCCCGTTTGGTGTTCCCCAAGTATAGGATATGGCATTATTTAAATTGTTGGCAACGTAAATCACGGCATTTTCTCCCTGACAAATTGTGTTACTTCCCGTAATGGTTGGTGCAGTAGTGGGCAATAAGCTAGCAGTAACACTCAGTGTTGTCACGGAGCTAAAACCACAAGTGTTAAAGGCAGAAACTTCAATATTACCGTTGCTTGCTGTAGCCGAAAAATTTGCAGAAACGGAACTTGAAGTGCCTCCAGTATTTTGTGTAACCCCTGAAGGAAAGGTCCAGTTATAACCACTTGCAGTTGTTATTGTTGCGGTTGAATAAGGTTCAGCTGTTTTACCCTGACACACGTATGTATTGCCACTAATTGACAATGGAGCTGATGGTGTAGTAATTACGTTTATATAATTTGTTTTTGTTTCGGTATCAAGACCTGCAACGCTATTAATAGTGAGCGTTACTGTTTTTAAGCCTATTGAAGAGTATGCTACGGAAACAATTGAAGAGTTAGATACTGAAGGCGTTGCAGTTGCGCCAAAACTCCATGTATAAGAAGTAGCACCTACTGAAGTGCTTGTATAGGTAATTGAAGAGCCAACACAAGGAGATGTGTTGCTGGCTAAGAAATCGGCATCGGGGTTGCAACTTGCTGACCCGTTGATATTGGTAATAGTTACAGTTGAATTACTTGCAGGACAAACGCCATTTGTTACTGTCCATACAGCTGTTACTGTTTGATTGTTTAAAACGCTTAAGTTAGCATTAGGGCTGGTAGTTGGTGATAAAGCGCCTGCAACAGCGGAACAATACGTCCAAGCTCCAATGCCTACTACAGGTGTATTAGCTGCCATACCAAAGAGGTTGTTACAAATCAATTGGTTAGGACCCGCATTAGCTGTTGTAGGAACATCATCAAAGTTAACCAGTAAGGAAGAATTCGCTCCACTTCCACAACCATTTAAATTACTTCCGTATACTTTTACATTATAAGAGTTTGCGGTTACACTGAAATTAACGGTGATTGAATTCGTATTGGCTCCTGCAGTTATAGTTGCATTCGGTGGTAACGTCCAGTTATATGCAGTTGTATTGGCAATTGGTGGAACTGTAAATAGAACACCGTTTTTAACTTTACATAGGGTTGTTGTTGCTGTTGATATAGTTCCTGCCGCTGCCGGAATTCCTTTTACAAGAACTGTAAATGTTCTTACTGACTGATTATTGTTCGGTCCTGCATCATCAGCATATACTGATATGATAGCAGTTCCAGACAGTCCTGCATTTACATTAAAACTTAGAAGTCCTGATGTATTTGGATGTGAATATGTGATTGTTGGATCAGGAATGAGCGCTGTGTTATTTGAATACGCAGTTATCGATACCGTCTGATTCTCAACACTGCTGCCATCTCCAATGCCGGAAAGAGAGATGGTTGTAGTAGGAGCATCCTGACAAAGAGTATAATTTGATATGCTGTTTAAAGTAGGAGCATTATTATAAGTTGAGAAACTTTGAGAATCATAAGAAAAATAGTTATAACTATTATTTGTGGATGATCCTGTACCATTGATCGAGTAGGCTCTTGCCCAATAAGAGGTTGCGGGCTGCAAGTTTGATAAGTTTAAAGTTCCTGTAGCAGAATTGAAGTAGCACGAGTAATTCATTGTACCCGTGCCGCCAACCTGCGCACCATTTCCGAAAATTGTTGATGGAGAATAATATGTTCCGTCCACAGGGGCTGAACCAATAATGGTTTTATCTCTCACACTTATCATACTCCATGTAGCCCCTGTGCCAGTAACATTAAATGTTGCAGTAGTTGCGGAACTTCCTATTAAAGAAAGTGTTGGAACAGAAGTTGGCTCAGTAGCCAAAGTATAATGCAGTTCGCTATTGGTTGAAGAATAAGTTGTTTTAACTAAATAACCTGTTTGGATACAACTAGATCCAAAGTATGATGTACAACCGTAATTATAGGAATAAACTATTACCTCATAATTAATATTTGGAACGAGTCCGGTTATGGTAACAAAATTAGACGCCGATCCTTTGTAAACCACATAGTTTGAATTTCCAAGACTAGATCCTGAGCCATAAACAGTGCTTGATGAATAACTTGACATATTTGCATTTACAGGAGCGCTTACAGCACTGGCCGCAGGCTTTATAATAACCAGTTCATAAGCGCCACTTCCGGATGACCAGTTGGCTTTTACTGACGAAGTTGTTATGTTTGTAATTGTCACATTTGATGCCTGTGTTGCAGGCGTTGTTATGGCAATTTGTCCAATTGATATGGAGGTTAAAAGAATGAATATTGTAGATAAAAGTTGTTTCATGTTAGATGAATTTTGATTTTGCGTGTCAAAAATATAGAAAAAATTCTGATAAATATCCAGAAAGTACTAACAAAAATGAGGTAAAATGTTAAATCGACTATTCCGCCCAACGGAAACTACTAATTTCAAGTCCTGCCAGGTCAAGCGCACGGTCAACCACAGTAGATGCTAGTTCTTCAAAAGTTTTTGGATTGCTGTAAAATGATGGAGAAGCAGGGCAGATAATTCCGCCGGCCTGGGTAACCGTTTGCATGTTATTGATGTGAATTAAACTATAGGGCGTATCACGGATCATTAAAATTAATTTTCTTCTTTCTTTTAAAATAACATCTGCTGCCCTTGTGGTTAAATCATTACTAATACCTGATGCTATGCGAGCCATAGTGCCCATACTGCATGGGCAAATAATCATAGTATTGTATTTTGCTGAGCCCGATGCAAACGGTGCATAGAAATTACTTTTATCGTAAAAAGTAAACTTACTATATTTATTAAAATCTTCGTTCCCTAATTCAGTTTTCCAAACATCCTTTGCATTATCACTCATCACTATTCCCACCTGTTCTATCTGTTCAGTTAGTTGCGATAATTTATCTAACAATACTTTGGCGTAAATACTTCCGCTTGCGCCGGAAATGGATACAATTATTTTATGTTTCTTTTTCAATTTTTTTTCTTTGGTATAACACGGTAACTCAATGTGAACTCTAAGATATTATTATAATAGCCTTTATTAAATGTTCTGGCAATAATATTATTGTAGTAGACAGCCTGTTTAATCCTGTTTGGTCTTATTGTTACAAAAGAATTACTGCTTCTAAAATTAACGAACCATTTCGGATTAATGTTATAACCCAACCCAACTTTTACTGAATAATCAAATTTTTGAAAAGGAAATATGCCGGTGTATACCATGTACTGATCGCCTTCATAGTAATTAATTAAATAAGCGGCAGAGAGGCCCGCATCAAAAATAAATTTTTGTTGAGTGTAAGTAATTAAAACAGGAACTTCTACGTAATTTAAATTTAAATAATAAGCTGTGAGATCATTTTTTGCAAGATTTTGATTTTTTCTTGCGCCTTTTTGAATAAATAAAAATGACAGGCTCATACTCGCCTTTTCAGTAAACACCGTTTCAATTCCGATCCCAGCGATACCGCCTAATTTATGAAAACCACTATAAGCATCTCCATGAACCTGCGATGGTGAAACGCCAGCCGTTAGCAGCATATGAAAAACATCACCCTTTTTTGCTACAGGAAGCTTTTCCTGGCTGAAAAAAAAGAAAGGAAAAAAAATAAGTATGATTATAAAGAATTTCAAAACAGTTTAAAGATACTAAAATCTAAATAAATTGTGCGATCCATTCAAGTGCTTCCTCTTTGGAATTAAAGAATTTGGTAGGCCTTTCTGGTTTGTAAAATTTTAGATAAAAATTTCCCAATACTTTTTGAGGAACAGAACTTAAGATAAATGCGGATGCCTTAGAATATGGCATGTTAACATTTTTTGAAATATATTTTAAAGTTTCAATATTTGTAGTCGAAAATAAACTACCTGATACGAGAGTGGGAAGGCGTTTACCGCTGACTTCTTTCTGCGCGGCTTTAATTAATTCTATTTCCGCTATGTTTATTTCAACCTTGTCTTTTACTTCCAGTTCATAATAGCCCTTTTCGTTCAGACGAAGAGTGAATATATTATTTGTAATGGTTGTTGGCAAACTGGATGTTATAATTTAATGTGTTGTAAAATTTTTTAACCAGATAAGTGCGGTGTAAGTATCCGTGAAAAATTTAGTTGGGCGTTCAGGCTTATTAATCTTGATGTAAAAATTAGCGAGTATTCTTTGCGACATCGAACTTAACACAAAGGCATCAGCAAGGGAATACGGATTAAAAGCTTTTTTTGCCAGAGTATTTAATAATTCTATATTGGTAGATGCTTGTTCAGTGCATATTACCAAAGAAGGTATGATGTTTGCCCCAAGCTCTTTTTGAGCCCTCACGAGTATTTTAAGATCGTCAACAGTAAATTCATCTGCACCAAATACCTTGATGAGGTAATAACCCGCCTCATGGATTTCCAGTTCAAAATTATGTGTTGTTATTTTCTTTGATGCACTTACCATAAACGTTTTGGTGTTGATAGTTAGTTAAAAATACTATTATTTTTGACATCTCCTAATTGTTTTCGGTAAGCGCCAAAAAAATCCCCCGGTTTTGAGGCGGGGGAGTGTGTTTGTTACATTAATCTGCTTGTAAAAAAGGATATTTATAATCTGTAGGAGGTGTAAAGGTTTCCTTAATCGTTCTTGGTGATACCCATCTTAACAAATTAATCTTGGCGCCCGCTTTATCATTGGTTCCACTGCCTCTGGCACCGCCAAAGGGTTGCTGCCCAACAACTGCTCCGGTACATTTATCATTGATGTAAAAATTACCTGCTGCGTTGCTCAATTTCTTTGTGGCTAATTCAAGCGCATAACGATCTTGACCTAATATAGCTCCTGTTAAAGCATAAATGGATGTAGAATCTACTAACTCCAATGTTTCTTCAAATTTGTCTCCATCGTAAACAAAAATAGTTAATACAGGCCCGAATAATTCTTCACACATAGTTACATATTTCGGATCTTTTGCCACGATGATCGTTGGTTCAATAAAATACCCTTTGCTCTTATCGTAATTTCCGCCGGCAATTACTTCAACATTACTATCTTTTTTTGCTGCATCGATATACGTCGCTAATTTGTCAAAGCTTTTCTCATCGATTACAGCATTGATAAAATTCGTAAAGTCTTCTGTTGGTCCCATCTTCATGTCTTTCAAATCAGCCAAGACGTATTTTTTTACTTCTTCCCATAAATTGGAAGGAACATATGCGCGGGACGCCGCTGAACATTTTTGTCCCTGATACTCAAACGCCCCTCTTGAAATAGCCACTGCCAGTGATTTTGTTTCCGCTGATTTGTGAGCCATGATAAAATCTTTTCCACCCGTTTCTCCAACAATGCGCGGATAAGATCTGTATTTGTGAATGTTTTTACCAATTGTTTGCCATATGTTCTGGAACACTTCCGTACTTCCTGTAAAATGAATTCCTGCAAAATCTCTATGATTAAATATCACCTCTGCTGCATCTGGTCCGCTTGGGTAAATTAAATTAATAACCCCGGCCGGTACACCAGCTTTCATGAAAATTTCCATTAATACATTAGCGCTGTAAACCTGAGTGTTACTTGGTTTCCAAACTACTGTATTCCCCATCATAGCACAGCTTGTTGGTAAATTACCTGCAATGGCTGTAAAGTTAAAAGGCGTTAACGCATAAATAAATCCTTCCAAAGGCCTCCATTCTAAACGGTTCCATACACCCGGACCAGAAATTGGTTGTTCTGCATAAATTTCCGTCATGTATTGAACATTGAATCTTAAAAAGTCAATGATCTCGCAAGCACTATCAATTTCGGCCTGGAATGCGTTTTTACTTTGCCCTAGCATTGTAGCCGCATTTAATTTGGCTCTATAAGGTCCGGCAATTAATTCAGCTGCTTTTAAAAATATACTGGCTCTGTGTTCCCAACTTAAATTAGCCCATTGCTCTTTTGCCGCTAATGCGGCATTAATAGCCTGTTCTACATGGCTTTTATCGCTTTTATGAAAATGCCCAAGTACATGCTGATGATCATGTGGCGGATGAACGCGGGAAAGCACATGACTTTCCACTTCTTTACCACCAATATACATCGGAATATTTATTTCTTTGCTGCGCAGTTCGGCAAGCATAGCCTGTAATTCTTTACGCTCAGGGCTTCCGGCCGCATAGCTTTTAATAGGTTCATTAATCGCAACCGGTACTTTATAGATTCCTTTAGGCATAGTGTTGTTTTTTTAGCGGAACGAAGGTAATTTTTTTTAGATACACGGGAAAGTATTTCAGGTAAAAGATAAGTTAAATCTCCTTAATCTTGAATCCTTTACCCTTGGTCATTTCCCCTATTTTTTCTATCTTTGCCGACTAAATTTTTTAAGCATGATTTCTGTTTCTAATGTGAGTTTGCAATATGGCAAACGTATTTTATTTGATGAGGTAAACGTAAAATTTACTCCTGGTAATTGTTATGGATTAATTGGTGCGAATGGTGCTGGTAAATCTACGTTCATGAAGATTCTTTCAGGCGAAATAGAACCTAATAAAGGTCAGGTAAATATTTTACCGGGAATGCGTATGAGTGTACTGAAACAAAATCACTTTGAGTTTGATGAGTATACAGTATTAGATACAGTGATGATGGGAAATAAGCGCCTTTATAACATTATGAAGGAAAAGGATGCCATTTATGCAAAACCTGATTTTAGCGATGCGGATGGGAACAAAGCGGCAGAGTTGGAAGCGGAATTTGGCGAAATGAATGGTTGGAATGCTGAAAGTGATGCGGCTACGTTATTGACCAACGTGGGAATTCCTGTAGAATCCCACTTGAAATTAATGAAAGATTTAACCGGAAAAGATAAAGTAAAGATCTTGTTAACTCAGGCTATTTTTGGTAACCCTGATATTTTATTGTTGGATGAGCCTACCAATGATTTAGACGTAGAAACAATTTCATGGTTGGAAAATTATTTAGCTGATTTTGAAAACACAGTGATTGTGATTAGTCACGATCGACATTTTTTAGATGCAGTGTGTACTCATACCTGCGATATCGATTACAGTAAATTGAAAACATATACTGGTAACTATAGTTTCTGGTATCAGATGAGTCAATTGGCTTTGAAACAACGTAGTGATGCCAATAAAAAAATGGAAGATAAACGTACCGAGTTACAGGATTTCGTTCGTCGGTTCAGTGCTAATGCCAGTAAATCAAGTCAGGCTACGTCCCGTAAAAAATTATTGGATAAATTAGTGATTGATGAGATCCCTGCCAGTACGCGTAAATATCCGGGTATTATTTTTAAACAGGAACGTGAAGCAGGAGATCAGATTTTGCACATTGAAAATTTAACCAAATCAAATGCGGATGGTGTTTTATTTAAGAATGTGAACATCAATGTTGCTAAAGGAGATAAGATTGCATTCATTGCCAAAAATCATTTAGCAATCACAGCCTTATTTGATATCATTAATGAAGAAGATACACCGGATAGTGGCTCTTATAAATTTGGAACCACCATTCATAAAGGGTATCTGCCAAATGATAATGCGAAGTATTTTAAGGGCGATATGAATTTAATGGATTGGTTAAGGCAATATTCTTCCAATAAAGATGAAAGTTACGTTCGTGGCTTTTTAGGAAAGATGTTGTTCAGTGGGGAAGAGGTGATGAAAAAATGTTCTGTTTTATCGGGAGGAGAAAAAGTGCGTTGTATGACTAGTCGTATGATGCAGGTAAATCCTAATATGTTAATCTTGGATGAGCCAACTAACCACTTAGACCTCGAAAGTATTATTGCTTATAACGATGCTTTAAAAGATTATACTGGTGTTGTTTTATTAACTTCTCATGATCATGAGTTGATGCAAACCGTAGCAAACCGGATTATTGAATTAACTCCAAACGGAATCATTGATAAAAAAATGACTTATGATGAATATCTGGCTAATGACGGTGTGAAAGAACAGCGCATGAAATTGTATGGATCTATGGCTAAAGCATAAACATTTTTAAAAATACCAAAGCGCTGTTGGTATATGCCAGCAGCGCTTTTATTTTAGTATTCTTTAAGAATCCCGAAATCAAAATTCTATCCAAATTTTCTGTAACTTTCCATTCATAATAAGTTATACTTTCATGCCCATTATTTTTCTTCTTATTTTGTTTATGGGGTTTTCATTTCCGACTCTTGCTCAGTTATCGGAGCAGGAACGAAATCATTATGCAAAGCTGGAAGATTCATTGAAACACATCCAGCAAAGAGTGTTTTTTAGTAAAAAAGAAGCCAACCGTTTTGCTGCCAATAAAGAATTCATCGCTCTATGGAATGAAGTATTGAAGGATGAAAAATCAATGTATTATTCTTTCGATAGCTTGAAGCAGGATATTTCACTGTTGATCGCGCCTGATAAGAAATTCAGGATCATTACCTGGAATCTCCTAAAGGATGATCAAACGCATGCTTTCTTTGGATTTATTCAGGTCAATAATTCAAAGACAATTAAAAAAGGATTATTAAAAAAGGAAACGACTTCGCAATATGAAGTATTTCCTTTGGCAGATAAATCAGCAAGCATTAAAACTCCGGAAAATTATGTTTCTGATCCTTCAAAATGGTTTGGTATGTTGTATGTGGATGTGATTAAATCCGATGAAGATTTTTATACACTCATTGCCTGGGATGGTAATGATAAATTAACTCAACGTAAATTTATTGATGTCCTTTCTTTTAAGCCGGATGGTACACCAGTATTTGGAAAAGATGTTTTTAAATTTCCTGGTAAGTTTGCTAAACGTATTATGTTTGAATATGCCAGCGAAGTGTCTATGTCCTTAAAATATAATCCTGTAAGAAAACAAATTGTTTTTAGCCATTTAGCACCTAATACGGAAGATCAAACATTAGAGGGTCAATTTCAATATTATGGCCCTGACGGTAGCTATGACGCCTTATCTATGAAAAAAGGAAAATGGGTATATGAACCCGCAATCGATATTCGAAAAGATAAGGATAAAACAGATAACGTTAAAAAACCTGAGCCCAAAAAACAAACGCCTGTTTATAAACCTAAGTAAGTTTAAAAAAGAATAAATATGTAAGTGTTGAACAAGATTAATCTTTCTACTTTATGCCTGGCTTAATTCAAAAATATATGATTAAACAATTTTTACTTTTCACTTTTTTACTATTAAACATTTCTTTTTCCGCGCAGGAAGAAGAAACTGCCTCCAAATTCTGTGTTGAAATTGATAATAAAAAAGCACTGAAGCTCTACGAGAAAGCCATAGATAAAAAGAAATACAAGAAAGTAGAACGCCTTGGTTTTTTAAGAGAATTATTGGATATGGAGCCTGATTTTGCTGAAGCGAATATTGCCATGGCTCGGGAAATTGTAGTTCATAGTAAACTTGAGAATAAGTCATTTGGTGCATCTATACCGTTTTTTTTAAAGGCAATTGCGGTTTGTCCGCAAATTCATTCTGAACCTTATTATTACATTGGGTTTAATTATTACGAAGAAGCTAAGAATGATTCTGCAATAAAATATCTAACTAAATTTTTAAAATTTAAGGATGATGATGAAAAGAAATTTGCCAAAGAATATGAAGGGCAAATATTTCAGTCAAAAGAAATGATTAAGTATGCAAAAAAGGAAAGTGAATTGAAGAAGAAGGTCGTTCCTTTTGATCCAAAAGTAGTAACCGGGGTTTCCACCAAAACTGATGAATACCTGGCTTATATTTCTCCGGATGATAAACTGTGTTTTTTTACCCGTAAGGTTCCACTGAAATCGATGAATACAGTAAAGGCTTTGGACGGAGAAAAAGAAATGTTTATGGTGGCTACCCGTGATAACACAGGAATTTTCAATAAAGGAGAACCAATGTCGCCGCCATTTAATACGACAGATGACAACCAGGGAGGATGCACCATTTCCATCGACAATAAGTTTTTATATTTTGCAATGAATCGTCAGGAAGGTGGTGCACAGCCAAACTGCGATATTTACATGAGTAAAAATGAAGGGGATTACTGGACTGATATTGTAAAAATAGGACCCAATGTAAATCATGCAGTTTATTGGGATTCTCAACCAACATTGAGTGCAGATGGTAACTCATTATATTTTGCCAGCGACCGACCAGGTGGTTATGGGGGAATTGATTTATATGTTACTCGTAAAGATCTTATGACGGGAATATGGGGCGTTCCTAAAAACATGGGGCCTAAGATTAATACACAGGGACATGAAAAAACACCGTTTATTCACTCAGATAGTGAGACGTTGTACTTTAGCAGTGATGGGCACTATGGCTTTGGCGCCATGGATATATTCTTTATTCGTAAGGATGAAAAAGGAGAGTGGATGGAACCAGAGAATATTGGTTATCCAATTAATACCGACGCGGATGACGTTGGATTTTTTGTGAGCACAGATAGTAAGACTGGTTACTTTTTTTCATATGATGAAGGGAAAATGAGAGGTAAAGGAGTTGGGCGTTATGATTTGTATTCTTTTGAATTATATAAGGAAGCCCGTCCGCAGGAAACTACATTTTTGAGCGGTGAATTAAAAGATAAAGAGGGAAATAAAATCGAAGGTGCTAAAGTGGAAATTACCAATACGGCTACAAAAGAAAAAACATTGGCTGTAGTGGATTCTACTACTGGAACATACATGGTAGCCGTGAATTTAAAAAAGAAAGATGATTTGTTGATTACCGTAAAAAAGGATGACTATGCGTTTTCTTCTAAAGTAGTAAGTATTAGAGATGCTAGTTTTGAGAATAAACCCAAGTCTGTTAATATAGAAGTTAATCAGGCTTCTGCCGGTAATTCTTTTGTGTTGAATAATTTATATTACAATACTAATTCTGCCGATCTTAAACAGGAGTCTTTTATTGTACTTGAATCTTTTGCGGAATATTTAAATGAAAATCCATCAATTTCAATTGAAATACAAGGACACACGGATAATGTAGGGGCAGTAAAATCCAATGAGGCTTTATCTGCTAATCGGGCCTACACTGTTAAAGCTTTTTTGGAAGAGAAAGGAGTAGATGGAAAACGGATTTCAGCTAAAGGATACGGTCCAAATAAACCACTTGTTCCTAATACGTCAGAAGATGGAAAAGCAAAAAACCGTAGAACAGAATTTCTTATTATTTCTAAGTAGTTTAAACCTCTTATTTTTTATCTTTTAGATATAAAAAAGCTTTTAAAGTCAGAAGCTCTTCTTGGGACGTATATACATCTACTTCATAAGTGATTGATTGCTGCAGACTAGGATTTTGCGTATAACCGTACAGAAAATAAGAAAACATTTTACGGCGTATGAAATAAATCAATGTCAGGTCCGCAATATCAATTTCACTTTTATCAACAATATCAATTTTATTGTTGAGGTAATTTTCAAGATTTTTTTCAATATGATCAACTACTTTTCCTTTTACCAATGCATTTAATGCTTGTCGGTTAGATTCAATGCTTCTTGTAACGAGTTCCTCTTCACTAAGTTTAGACAAAGGTTTCATTACCGGAAGGTCTTCTTCTCTTCCAAAGCGTATGCCGATAGTCACATACTCTTTTAGGTGATTATCCATTATATAAGCTGCAAAAGCAGGGAGATATTTAAAATTAAATTTCTCCCTGTTTGTAATGAGGTCTTTAACGTTTTTTTCCACGTGTTTTTTTTAAGTGGGTGCTTGCCATTAATCCTAGAATAAATTGATCATTATTAAAAATCATTTTAAACCCATTTCAATTTATAATTTTAGGCTGTGCCTATTTTATTTTCAAACTGAAAGAAATCATAATAGTTCCTAAATGCCCCTAAAGCTTTTTTGGTTAAAGGGTCCAACTGGTTAATATCATTTACCTGGTATCGGCCAGTCATTGAACGTTGGAGGTGATTGAAATTATGATTGATTTTTGTTCTTAGAATAATAACATCAGTTAACGAATAATTATTTTTTCTATAAATATCAGTAAGGTCTCTAACCAGTGATGCCGTATCAAGAAATGTTTTACTTAGTTCCGGGTTCCCTTGTTTTTTATAAGTTTTGCCGTACTGAATCAATTCATTTTTAATTGCTTCATGCTTCTCATAATTTGTCATAGTGCTTTTTTCTTTGCAAAATAAGACAATGTTATACAGATTTCATTATAGAAATTTATGATTCACAAAGTTTGTCATATAGATTTTACAGATTGTTGCAGAATTATGTAACTCTGCATTAATATTTATCTTTTTAGAAAAAAAAAGCTAAGTATAAAACTATCGAAAACGAATGTATCGAAAGCCTGATGGGAGATAATTTGTTAACTGCTTACCGCCCTGTTTGTTTGAAAGATAAAGTAGTAGCAGTTATTCTTGAAGCCATACTAATGCCTGTAATAAACTAACCATTATATGCCTTACTCTATTTTTTTAGTATGGATGCAACACTAATGGAATATTAATGTTTTATTTTAGAGGCTATGAAAATCGCAACGTACAATGTTAATGGTGTTAATGGACGACTTCCTGTATTATTAAAATGGCTGCAAGAGGAGAAACCTGATGTTGTTTGTCTTCAGGAATTAAAATGTCCTGATGAAAAATTCCCAATAACCGCTATTAAAGAGGCTGGTTATTCCGCAATATGGCATGGGCAAAAAAGCTGGAACGGTGTAGCCATTCTTTCCCGAAAACATGAGATAAAGGAAATTGAACGGGGACTTGCAGGTGATCCTGAGGATTTGCAAAGTCGTTTTATTGGTGCTGAGGTTAACGGTATTTATATTTTTTGTCTGTATTTGCCAAATGGTAACCCAGCTCCCGGACCAAAGTTTGATTATAAACTGGAATGGTTCAAGCGATTAACAACAAGAGCTAAGGAACTCCAAAAATTGAAAAAACCAGTATTGCTGGTAGGTGATTTTAATGTGATGCCGACTGAACTGGATGTATATAAGCCGGAGCGCTGGCTTGATGACGCGCTTTTTAGGCCAGAAACAAGAGCAGCATTTCAAAAGTTAATCAAACAAGGGTGGACGGATGCCATCCGAAAACTTTACCCTGATAAGGTGATTTATACCTTCTGGGATTATTTCAGGAATGCTTACGGAAGGAACGCAGGGTTAAGAATAGATCATTTCCTGATGAATGAAGAGTTGACTGAACGATTAAAAAATGCAGGTGTAGATAAAGAGGTAAGAGGTTGGGAAAAAACAAGCGACCATGCACCTGTATGGATAAAAATTTCAGAAAAATAACTTAAGCACTCATTTAACAGCCCGGAAGCCTGCTGATTCTACTATACGTTTATGTGGAATAAATGCAATATCATTGGTAATATCAGTAATAATAACGGATGCTCCAGTGCCACTAGCTCTTCCACAGGCAGATGAATCAAATGCTTTCACAACTTTAAAATGGAAGCAATAGATTTTCCTACACCAATTTTGCCAGCTCATTCCAAACCGTATCATCTGTATTAGGCTTGCAGGTAACACTTATTGGTTCGAGTTTAATGGGATGCGTAAATTCAACCTTATATGAATGGAGATGAATAAAAGGAGTTTGGTTTGACCGGTCAAAACCATATTTCAAATCACCTTTAATAGGACATCCTATTGCTGAAAGTTGCGCTCTGATTTGGTGATGACGGCCTGTATATAAATTAATTTCCAATAAATGATAGTTCGAAATTGAGGCAATTAAAGTGTAGGACAATTCTGCTTTTAATGCGCCTGGCCTTTCTGTTGCAAAAGCTTTAGATGTGTTTTTTTGTTCATTCTTAATAAGGTAATGTGTTAAGCGTTGCGTGATGTGTGGAGGTTTATTTTTTACCACAGCCCAATATGTTTTCTGAATGGTTTTATCTCTGAATAATTCATTCATCCGGGTGAGCGCTTTACTCGTTTTAGCAAAAATCACAATTCCTGAAACAGGGCGATCTAATCTATGACAGACCCCACAAAATACATTTCCTGGTTTGTTATCGCGTTGCTTGATGAAATTTTTCACCTTTTCGGATAAAGGCATATCACCGGTTTTATCACCCTGAACTATTTCCGAAGCTTTTTTATTAATGATGATCAAATGATTATCCTCGTAAATAATCTGTTTGGCATCAATCGTATCTGAGGACGGGAACATGAATACTAATTAAATATTAATTTAAATTCCAATCGTCTGTTTACTGCGTGCTCATCATCGCTGCAAATAGCCTCGTTCCCACAGTTGTTAATCAGTTTGGATTCTCCGTAACCTTTAGCGATGATACGTTCGGTACTAATGCCTTTACTGACAATGTAATTTTTTGCACTATTTGCACGGGCTTCACTTAACTTTAAATTGTAAGCATCACTTCCTTTACTATCACTATGAGCACTTAATTCAATATTAAATTTCTGATTGGAGTGCATTGCCAGTATAACCTTATCCAGTGTTTGTTGAGATTGTGCCTGAAGCTCTGCCTTATTGGATTCGAATAAAATATTTTCAACGATAGTCTCTCCTTCACCCGGTTGCACATTTTTTTTAACTTCACGATCGATGATAGATAGCCAAGGATCATCTACATATAATTCTGAGAACTTGCCTTGTTCTGTAGATAAAGGCTTATAGTTAAATCGGTGGCCTTTGATCAGGGAAACTAATTTAATAAGATTGTCTTGATTATCAAACACTAAAATGTTAGAGAATGATTCGAGAATATTTTTTTCGTTTTCTGCTGTCAGTAAAAATTGCTTGGTGTAAGGTAAATGTTTAAAAGAAAAATCACCTTCCTTGTTAGTCATTGCAGAATCTATTCGTTCAAAACGATCATTCAGCAATAACACCTTCATGTCTGCTAAAGGATTGTTTTTATTATCCCCGTATAATCTTCCTTTAACATTCATTTTTAATTCGGATTCATCCATGACCAAATCATTAAATGTGCTACTCGAAACGGAAAGGAATTTATAAATGAATTTTTTTCCGGAAACGGAATCCAGGCGTTTGATGAACTTATCCTTAACACTATATAAATTCATAATGAAATTAGTTTCGTCATCCGCACTATCATAGGCAATGGAGTAGGAGTTGCCTGGAGCAATATTTGAAAATAGGAAATTGCCTAAGGCATTTGTTTTTGTTTTTTGAAGTACATTATTTTTCTCACCAAGTAAATAAACAGTTTTGTTAGTAGCCACTTTTTTCTCCGTGCCATTTGTTGCTACCAGTTTACCGGCGATGTTATATTTGAAATTTTTATCAATTAATTTAGAGATAAGGTTATTGTCATCTTTATTATTAAATACATAATTATTAGCACCACTGATTATAGCGATTTTATCGTGTACACTATTCTGTAATTTTATTTTGTCATGATTCGGGTTTTCTGTTTCACTTAACGTCACTGAAACGCCATCAGCCTGGTCTGCATCTACGCCCTGAAAAACAAACATCCCATGATTAGTGGTTTGAGAAGTAGAGATTGCTTCTCCTTTTTTATTTACTAATTGAACAGTTTTGTTTTTTAAGGGTGTTTGCTTGTCATTATCCAGACTTAATTTACCGGCCAGCTGAACATACTCTTTTAATTTTTCAGTATTAATAAACGGAACAGTAGTGTCTTTTTTAACAACATCTTCTTTTTTGTAAATGTTACTAATAAATTTATTCATGTAAACCGTATCATCTACAAATTTTGATTTTCCGTCAAATACGATTTGATGAAATTGTTTGTTGAACTGGGTGGTGTCAATGTTCTGGTCTTTAGTAAAGAAGGGGATGTCAAGCGCGTAAGTGATTCGGTAGTGTCTTTTATTTTCCGGAATTCCATCGGCATAAACCCTGATGAACATTTTTTGAGCAACGGCATTGATCAGGTAAATATCATATACACTGCCATACTCCAGAGTGGTCCTGAAATCATTTTTGCCCTTGGTGTTAAACTCGGAAACGACCGTGTTACCTTTCATCACTTTTACCTGTGTAAAATTGAGTGGTTTGTTATTCAAAAAGTTTCTCCCTACAAACTGTAGTTCGCCGTCGTATTGTTGCGCTTTAAAAGAAAACGAGATAAAGGCAAGTGTTATAAAAAGAACCGTTTTTATAATATTCATATACTATAAATGTAATTTTATTTTTTTATGTTTTGAAGTATTTCAAGAATTTCTTTACAACAACTTTCTAGGGTATCTTCATTATATTGTCTAATAGTAAGGCTAAGAACAACGGTATTTATATTCCCATTCACCATATAATATTTGTCAAGTGTTTTTTTTAGCCTTCTCAGGTAAGTTTGCTTAAGACTCTTTTCGATGTCGCGTCCGCGCTTGTGGATGTTTTTTTCTAGCAATTCAGTTGTGGTATCAAGGTATACCACTAAATCCGGTGTTGGTAGGGTTTTACGAATCGGCTTAAAATGTTTTTTGAAGAATTGGTAATCAACAGGATCTAAATTGGTTTTTGCAAAGCAGAGAGATTTATCAAAATGAAAATCACTGATGGTGATAGTACCCTTTTTTAATGATTTAAAATGATTGGTCAGTTGTTTCTGGCGCTCAATTAAAAAAGAATATTCAGTTGGAAAAGCATAGGTTTGATTGTCATTGTAAAATAAAGGTAACAAAGTGTTTTCTTCAAATTTTTCAGCTAAATAAGTCGCTTTTAATTTTTTAGATAATGCCTTAGCTAAGGTAGTTTTACCGGAGCCTATATTTCCTTCAATACAAATAAACATAATTAATCTACGGATATAAATGGTTTAACATCAGAGGTGTCTTCGCACTCTTTTAGTAAACTAAAGATAGTTTTATTTAAGAGAGGATGCAAATGATTTGAAGCAATTTCATTCAACGGAATCAATACAAATTTACGCAAATGTAACCTCGGGTGCGGAATCACTAAATGTGACTGTTCACTAATCATGTCATTATAGAAAAGAATATCTATATCAAGCGTTCTCGGTTCATAGGTGTGATCGAAATTTCTTTCCCTTCCAAGGCTTTTTTCAATTTTCAACAGGGTTTTTAAAAGGGCTTGGGCTGGTAGATCGGTTTGTATTTTCACACATTGGTTCAGATATGCTTGCTGGTTTTCTACGCCCCATGCCTCCGTTTCGTAAATGCCTGATTTAGTTTCTATTTTTCCAGCTAATTCACTGATCTTCAAAAGAGCTAGTTTCAAGGCTTTTTCCCTGTCTCCAATATTACCGCCCAAACATAAATACGCCTCGTTCATAAAATTAATTACAAAAATACAAGAATGTAGACTAAATTGGCCTATCTAAAGAATAATTTTTAATTTAATAATAAGGGATCAAAAACTAAATTTTAATTTAGCTCTATTGCTTTTTACACATAATTTATAACAATATATGAAACAGTTTTTTGGCGCTTTTTTTGGCTCATGTTTAGGGATTTTAGTAACAGGTGTAATTATGATTATAATAGTAATTGCGTCAGTTACCAGTGTGTTTACGGAGGCTATTAAAATGAACTCTAAACAGGGCTATCACCCAACCGAGAATTCAGTGTTAAGAATTGATCTGGATGGTGATATCAAAGAGCGAAGTGTAAAAAATCCTTTTGGAAATTTGGACTTAGGCCCTTTTATGCAGAAATCTTCTGTTGGACTAAATGACATTATTGACAATCTCAAAAAAGCAAAAGATGATAAAAACATTAAAGGTATTTATCTTGAAATCAGCAATCCAATAGCTGGTTTTGCTACCTTAGAAGAAGTGCGTAATGCATTAATTGATTTTAAAACTTCAGGAAAATTCATTTACGCTTATTCTGAATTATATTCTCAGAAAGCTTACTACCTCGCTTGCACAGCAGATAAAGTATATTTAAACCCGCAGGGTGGAATGGAAATCAAAGGATTGAGTTCGCAGCTAATGTTCTTTAAGAAAATGCTTGAAAAACTGGATTTGGAAGTTCAGATATTTCGCCATGGTAAATTTAAAAGTGCCATCGAGCCTTTTATGTTGGATAAAATGAGTGAAGCAAACCGGAGCCAGGTGGAGGTATATCTTGGATCTCTCTGGGGACACATGACCCATGGAATGGCGAAGAGCAGACATATTTCCGTTAAAGATATTAATGATATCGCTGATCATCTGGCAATACGAAGTCCAGAAGATGCCGTGTCGAATAAACTGGTTGATGAATTAAAATATGAAGATGAAGTGTATAGTATTATTCGTAAGAACATTAATTTAGGGGAAAGTGATAAAATACATTTTGTTTCTATGGACGATTATTCAGACGCATACAGCAAATCAAAATTATCAAAAGATAGAGTCGCTGTCATTTACGCAGTTGGTGAAATTGAAAGCGGAGATGGTAGTGATGACAAGATCGGAAGTGACCGCATTGTGAAAGCGATTCGGGACGCACGTCTTGATAAAAATGTGAAAGCGATTGTATTGCGCGTTAATTCACCCGGTGGTAGTGCTTTGGCCTCTGATGTGATTTGGAGAGAGACCGTATTAGCGCAAAAAACAAAACCCTTTATTGTATCCATGGGTGATGTTGCCGCCAGTGGTGGATATTATATTAGCTGTGCAGCTGATCGCATCTTTGCGCAGCCAAATACAATTACCGGATCTATTGGCGTGTTTGGGATGATACCTAATGCGCAAAAAACGTTATCTGAAAAATTGGGAATTACCATTGATACTGTAAATACTAATAAACACAGTGATGTAGGTACTATTTTAAGAAGGGCCACTTCAGAAGAATATGAATACATTCAACAAAGCGTAGAGCATATATATGATGTGTTTATTTCTAAAGTGGCGGTAGGAAGAAAAACTTCCAAAAACAATATCGATAGTATAGGGCAGGGTAGAGTATGGAGCGGTGCTGATGCGATTAAGATTAACCTGGTAGATGAACTTGGCGGTATTAATGACGCCATACATTATGCGGCTAAACAGGCTAAGATTACCGATTACAGAATTTTAGATCTTCCAAAACAAAAAGACCCTTTACAGGAATTGTTGGGTCACGCCGAAGAGGAAATGGAAGCCCGCACCATGAAAGCTCATTTAGGGGTACAATACCAATATGTAAAACAACTGAAAAATGTTCTTCAATTAAAAGGTGTTCAGGCCCGCTTGCCTTACGAAATGATTATAGAGTAATTTAGAGTATGGTTCTGAGTTTCTAATCTTATACTTTTTTATTAGTCAAAAAAGATATAATATGTATTAATTATATAATTGAACTTTTTCGATAAAGGCATACTAACATTTTTTAAGAAATGATCTTCTTTGAACTAAGTTTTAATAACTATTTTCACTTAAAATTATTGACTATGAAGAATGTATTTTTACTTTTATTTTCGGTTGTTACCTTGTTAAGCTTTTCTCAAAATGCGTTAAAGCCGGTAACCTGGCAAGTTTCTTATATTGAAAAATCGGCTACTGAAGGTGAAATTATTTTCAAAGCAAGCATTGAAAATAAATGGCATATTTATTCCCAGCGTCCCACTGATGTTGGCCCTATTCCAACGTCTTTCACTATAACACCTAATTCAAATTTTGAATTAGTGGGGAAAACAGAAGAAATGGATGCGCATGAAGAGTATGTTGCGGCCTTTGATGCAAAGGTATTTGTATTCGCAGGAGAAGCAGTTTTTAAGCAAAAAATAAGAAAAAAAAATGCGAAAGCTTTTACAATGAATACATCTTTAGAATTCATGACGTGTAATGACAGGCAATGTTTGCCGCCGACAACTTTAAATTTTCCTGTGAATGTTCCACAAACAAGTGCAAAAAAATAAGCCCTTAGGAATCTCATTATTATGTGAGTTTAATGTAAACTCAACGCTGTTCTCGTAAAATTTGCCCTACTTTTACCAAACAAATAAATTTATGCTGAAAAAGATATTTTCCCTGTTTTTCATTCTTACTGTTGGTTTTTCGTTTTTAAAAGCTCAGGATGCCCCGGTTCATTTTAAATTTTCCACAAAGAAAATATCCAGCTGCGAATATGATCTGCAATTCATCGCTTCTATTGATGATGGTTGGCATATGTATTCTCTGGTGAGAGATTCTGAAGACGGGCCTAATCCCACCGTATTTACCTTTACAAAATCATCAGATTATGAATTGATAGGTAAACCAACAGAAAGTAAACCTGTTAAAGAATTTGATAAGGTATTTGAAATGAATGTACGCTACTTTAATCGCACTGCAACTTTCACTCAGCGCGTTAAATTAAAGACAGATAAAAACATTTCTGTAAAAGGAAAATATGAATTTCAGGCTTGCACTGATGAGAAATGTATTTTCCCTCCTGCTGATGCGTTTGAATTTCAATTGCAGGGAAGCGCTGAGTGTTTAGGCATTTCTTCTACATCTACTACTGCCGTTCTAACAAATACTGCTGACAATGCGACGGCCTGTGTATGTGATACGCAAGCTATTTTATCTTCAATGCAAGTGAAAAATACAGAGTCAGCTATGCAAATCGAATCCGTAGCGCCTGTTATCACCGAAGCGGCAAATTCAGCTGAAGAAAGGTCTTTTTGGGGAATTTTTATTGCCGGATTTATAGGTGGATTAGCCGCATTGCTAACGCCCTGCGTATTTCCTATGATTCCAATGAATGTGAGTTTTTTTACAAAGCAAAGTAAAACCAAAGCACAGGGAATTCGTAATGCATTATTATATTCAATTTCCATCATTGTATTGTATGTTGGTTTAGGTCTGGGTGTAACTTTAATTTTTGGAGCCGGCGCTTTGCATTCCTTGTCAACGAATGTGTGGTTCAACCTTGCGTTCTTTTTATTGTTGTTAATCTTTGCAATGTCTTTCCTGGGCGCGTTTGAAATTACCCTGCCAAGCAGCTTTGTCAATAAAATTGATGCTAAATCAGATAAGGGAGGCTACCTCGGAATTTTCTTTATGGCATTTACATTAGCATTGGTATCTTTTTCTTGTACAGGCCCTATCATCGGAACATTATTGGTTCAGGCATCTTCCACCGGGAATATTACCGGACCCTTTTTCGGAATGTTTGGTTTTGCTTTAGCGTTGGCATTACCTTTTGGATTATTTGCTGCCTTCCCGGGCTGGTTAAATTCGTTACCTCAATCAGGAGGTTGGTTAAATGCTGTAAAAGTGACTCTTGGTTTTTTGGAGCTGGCATTGGCTTTAAAATTTGCATCTAATGCTGACCTGGTAGTTCAGGCTGGAATCTTAACCCGTGAAGTGTTTATCGGTTTATGGATTGTAATTTTTGGGTTATTAACTATGTATTTATTAGGGATCTATAAAACATCTCATGACAGTGACTTGAAACATGTATCTGTCGGTAGGCTTTTTATTGCGATTACTTCTTTTTTCGTGACGATTTATTTAATTCCTGGATTGTGGGGAGCTCCTTTAAAATTATTCTCAGGAATTTTACCTCCTTTGGAATACTCAGAATCACCGCATGGTTTTGGAAATTCAATGAAAGGCTCAGAAGGATCTGTATCTACAGATGCAGAATTTGGCAAGTACATGGAGGTGAATAAAAACGGCATTGTACATTTTAAAAATGATTATGAACATGCTCTCGCTTATTCAAAAAAAGTTGGCAAACCTTTATTGATTGATTTTACAGGACATGCCTGCGCAAACTGTCGGAAAACAGAAGATTATGTTTGGCCGGATGCGGAAGTAACCAAACGATTAAATAATGATGTGGTTTTGGTTTCTTTATATGTAGATGATAAACGTGAACTGGATCCGAAAGAGTATATGACCGTTCAATGGTATGGTAAGGAAAGGCAGATAACAGATATTGGCGATAAGTTCAAGTACATGGAAGAAAAAGTTTACGGACAAAGTACACAACCTTTATATGTATTGGTGGATGGAAATGAAAAAGTACTCGCTCCCATTCGTGGTTATAATCCAAGTATTCCGGAATACATTAACTGGCTTCAAAAAGGAATAGACAATTACAAAAAGTAAATATGCGTTTTGTAATTCAACGTGTTTCTGAAGCCTCAGTAAAAATTGATGGAGCAATTTATTCTGAAATACAAAAAGGGTTTTTAGTATTAGTTGGTATCGAGGAGACAGATTCAAAAGAAGATGCAGACTGGCTGTGTAACAAATTAATTTCTCTGAGAATTTTTTCAGATGCAGAGGATAAAATGAATTTATCTCTTCAGGATATCAACGGGGATGTATTGCTGGTGTCGCAGTTCACTTTGTTTGCTTCCACTAAAAAAGGAAACCGGCCTTCTTTTATTCGATCCGCAAAGCCTGATCAGGCCATTCCTTTATATGACAATTGTATTCAACAATTATCCGGATTATTGAACAAACCTATTAAAACAGGGCAGTTTGGTGCAGACATGAAAGTGAGTTTGATCAATGACGGTCCTGTGACAATATTGATAGATAGTAAGAACAGGGAGTAATTATATTAACTCTGTTATCAATTTCTAGTTCAAGATTGGTTGCAAAAAAATAGACGTGGTGTTAAAAAGGCTTCCAAAAATTGGAAGCCTTTTCGTTTAAATTGCAGGTAATAATTTTGCTTTACATTCACCAAATCCAATGCGTACTTTGTCGTTTTTGCAGTAGCCTCTTAAAATAACAGTGTCGTTATCATTAATGAATTTACGTTCGCTTCCATCTTTTAATTTGAGAGGTTTTGTTCCTTTCCAGCTGAGTTCCATCATGCTTCCATATTCTGAAGGTTGAGGACCACTGATTGTGCCACTTCCCATCATGTCGCCAACATTTACATTGCATCCATTCACTGTATGATGTGCGAGTTGCTGTTCCATTGTCCAGTACATGTATTTATAATTGGAGTTACACACAACGGTTTCTTCGCAATTTTCAGGTTGAATTGCAACTTCCAGTTTAATGTCAATGTTTTTATTTCCTTTATATTCTAAATAAGGAAATACTTTAGGATCCTGAACGTAACCTTCTGTGCGGTATGGTTCCAGAGCATCTAATGTCACAATCCATGGAGACATGGTAGATGCAAAATTCTTGGATAAAAATGGTCCTAATGGCACATATTCCCAGGTCTGTATATCACGCGCGCTCCAGTCATTAAATAGCGCCATCCCAAAAATATAATCGTCAGCTTGTTCGGTGCTAATCGTTTCTCCCGATTTACTTGATTTACCAATGATGTAAGCTGTCTCTAACTCAAAGTCCAATAATTTGCAGGGACCAAATGTAGGAACTTCTGCATCGGCCGGTTTCATTTGTCCTTTTGGCCTGTGGAAATTGGTGCCGCTTACCATAATGCTACTTGCCCTCCCATGGTAACCAACTGGAATATATTTCCAGTTAGGCATCAATGCATTTTTTGGATCACGAATCATAGTCCCAATATTTGTCGCGTGATCAATACTACTATAGAAATCTGTGTAGTCGCCAACCTTTACAGGAAGTAATAACTGTATACCAGATTGCTGTTTAAAAATAGAAGCGAATAATTCTTTGTTATTTTTTAGTTCTGAATTGTTGATGTCCAATAATTCAGATAGCCTATCTCTTAATGCACGAGTGGTTGCCTTACCCAATTCAATAAAAGCATTCAGATAGGGCGAATTAAAAACATCTTTATTTATTTTTAAATTGGATAAAAAACCATGATTTGCCAACTCGTATATATCGATTATATGCAAACCAATCGCAGTACAAACATGATGGTTCACCGAATCATCAGAGTAAATTCCAAAAGGTAAATTTTGGATTGGGAAATCAGATCCCTCTTCTACATTGATCCAGGATGAAAGCGCTGGATTATTGGCTTTTATGGTCATAATATGTTAGTTAAAAAAAGAAAAATGAATGATTTTTAATTTATAAGTTTTTATTTTTATCGAAATATAAATTTATCCAAGAAAGTTCAAAAATATACATTATCGGAATGCAATTTAAGAAACTTATCCTTCTTTTTTTAATTCATTTTTCATTTGGTTTGGTTGCACAAACTCCTAATGATTTTGCATTTGTGTTGAGCGAAAGAGCTGTGAATAAAGTGTTTATTGCCATTGGCGAAATCAACGGAAAGAGTGCTTATGAAGTTTTGGGAATCATTGATGGACATTACAAGTGGAAAGTTGTTAACCCTAAAATCAGTTTTAAACCTGATAGTAGTGACTTTACCTGTGATGTAAAAGTAGAGGTCGGACCTTTCGCATATAGATCCCAGGTATTAGGACATGTAAAAATAGGTTATGATAATAAAGTAAACCTGATATCTATTAAGATTACAGATGCTGTGTTCGAATTATATACCGTGGTGTTAAAAAACAAAGTTCACATTAAAGATATTCACCTAGAAGATTATTTTAAAGATCCTTTCTTATTTGAAGGCCCTAAAAGCTTTGCAACGGATATGTCTTTTACCATGCCTGATAGTACCATTAAACAGATATACGTTCAACCCTCGGATTGTGTGATGAGAGTAATGAAACAAGCGATTAAAACTTCCTGTGATATTGTTGCTCAGGACAAACCATTTAAAAAAGAAATTAAAGTAACCCCACCGGTACAAATTGAATCTAAAGACAAGAATAACACTATAAAAAATAACATGTGAGGCACTTTATTAAACAACATTTTATCTACATAGGATTATACCTATTTCTATTTATATTTTTGGGCTACGTTTTGTTAACCATTAATAAATTTGATATTCATCGTTATATCAATAACCATGTTACAAATGATTTCATTGGCTCTTTATTCAGTTACCTTACCCATATTGGTGATGGGGTTTTTGCGATAGTTCTGGTTTTGGTATTATTGTTTTTTAGTATCCGTAATGCAATGTATGTGTTACTTTCTTATGCAGGAGCATCTTTGGTAACCACTATTTTAAAAAATTTCGTATTTGCAGACTATTACCGCCCTTATTTCATGTTTAAGTATTATACGAATGATAAATTAAATTTGGTAGAAAACGTTGAAATCCTAAGTAAATTTTCGTTTCCGAGCGGTCATGCAACATCTGCTTTTGCTGTATTTTTTTGTTTGCTGTTTATGAGTAAAAATCATTTTCTTAAAATTTTTTATTTTTCCATGGCTTGTATTGCAGCTTTTAGCCGTACTTATTTATCCCAGCATTGGTTAGTTGATATTTATGCAGGCTCATTGATTGGTGTTTCTTTTTCAGTGATCATGTACCTTTGGTTTTTCAGTAATGTAAAATGGGCACATTTGAATATAACCTTGCAACAGTTTTTATCTCAAAGAAAAGCTAAACGTGTTTAAACTATTAAATACAGATATTAAAGCGTATGCCTTTATAGCTTTAGTGGCATCTTTGCTTTACATACCTTTCATTGGTAATATGCCATTATTTGATTGGGATGAAATTAATTTCGCAGAATGTGCCCGTGAAATGCTGGTCTCTAATAATTATTCTGAAGTTCAATTGTATTTTCACCCATTCTGGGAAAAACCACCATTATTTATCTGGCTTCAGGCTATAAGCATGAATGTTTTTGGAGTAAATGAATTCGCAGCCCGCCTACCAAATGCGCTTTGTGGTATTGTTACGTTGTTAGTACTTTATAAAACAGGAAAGGTTTTAAATGACAGGAAATTTGGACTTACATGGGCATTTGTTTATACCTGTACTTTACTGCCACATTTATTTTTTAAGAGTGGAATTATTGATCCATGGTTTAACCTATTTATTTACATATCCGTTTATTACCTGATTCGTCATACCAATAATCCAATTTCTCGCTTTGGGTCCAGAACTGCTATGATTTCCGGTTTTTTCTTAGGCCTCGCCTTGCTTACCAAGGGGCCTGCAGCTTTAATACTTGTTGGTTTAACAGTTGTAGTGTTTTTTGTCTTAGGGAAATTAAAGAGCGTTTCTTCATTAAAATTTATAATGATTTTTTTTCTCACTTTTTTAGTGACAGGTTTAAGTTGGTTTGCTGTTATGTATTTAAAGGGTCATGGCCAGGTAATCAAAGAATTTATCGATTATCAGATACGTTTATTTAAGACGGAAGATAGCGATCATGGCGGCCCGTTTATTTACCATTTTGTTGTGCTGTTAATAGGGTGTTTTCCTTCCTCATTATTTTTAATATTAGCACACAAGAAATCAAACAACGATACTCCATTTCAAATTCATTCAAAACGATGGATGATGAGTTTATTCTGGGTCGTATTAATTTTGTTTTCTATTGTTCAAACTAAAATTGTCCATTATTCTTCCTTATGTTATTTTCCATTGACCTATTTGGCCACATACTCCATCCAGAAATTAATTGCAGGACAATACCAATGGAAAAAATGGTTCCATGTATTCTTTATTATTATTGCTACGGTATTAGGATTTGCTTTTGTTTTGATTGGCACTATACCACATATAAAATCAGTAATTATACTGGATAACCTTATTGCAGATCCATTTGCTCTGGCGAATTTAAAGGCAGATGTCTATTGGACTGGTTATGAGTGGGTGATTGGGATTATTTTTTTATGTATATCCATCGTTAGTATTTTTAAAATAAGAAGAGGCAGTTTAAAATTTATTTATCTTTTGTGTTTGGGATCTTTATTCTCAGTGTATAGTTTAATCATGATTATCGCACCAAAAATTGAGCAATATTCACAACGTTCTGCCATAGAGTTTTATAAGCAATGTGCAATCCACAATATTAATGTCGAATCCATCGGCTTTAAAAGTTATGCCACTTTATTTTACGGTCAACTCGAACCATCTTTTAAGCAGAATGTTTCCTTTACAAATTACCTTAAATTAGTTAGAAGTAGCTATCAAAGTCAGAATATTAATGTGGAAACTTCCTATGGTTTAGTTCGTGCCAACTGGATGAAAGATATTCAAAGCCCGAAGCCTTCCTGCTTTGTTGCGAAAATAAGTAGCGAAGAATCAATAAAAAAAGATTGTCCCTATTTAAAAGAACTTTATAGACAAAACGGATTTATTTTTTATATACGTGTATTTGATGAAAAATACCGTAGTGGTGATATTTATTATTAAATTTTATTTCAAATGATTATTGATTTAAGAAGTGATACCGTTACAAAGCCTTCAAAAGCTATGCTTGAGGCTATGATGAATGCTCCGGTTGGTGATGACGTATTTAGCGAAGACCCAACGGTTTTGGCATTGGAGGAAAAGGCTTCCAAAATGTTTAATAAGGAAGCTGCCTTGTTTTGCCCAAGTGGAACCATGACTAATCAGATTGCTATTAAATGCCATACGCAACCGGGAGATGAATTAATTTGTGATGTGAATTCGCATATTTATAATTATGAGGGTGGAGGAATATCGGCAAATTCGGGAGTTCAGGCAAAATTAGTGCAAGGTGATAGAGGAAGAATTACAGCGAAACACATTGAAGATAGTATTAATGCTGATTATGACTGGTTAACCAAAACTACTTTGGTAAGCCTTGAAAATACAGTAAATAGGGCAGGGGGCAGTTGCTATGAACTTGAACAACTAAAGAATATTAAGCAATTATGTGCCCAAAAAAATTTAGCACTTCACCTTGATGGCGCACGAATTTTTAATGCATTGGTAGAAAATAATTATACAGCCATAGATGTTTCTGATCAGTTCGATTCAGTTTCAATTTGTTTAAGTAAAGGATTAGGTGCGCCAGTTGGTTCTCTCTTGGTAGGTGCAAAAGATTTTATTAAAAAGGCAAGACGAGCACGTAAAATGTTTGGAGGAGGCATGCGCCAGGCTGGTTTTTTAGCAGCAGCCGGAATTTATGCATTGGATAATAACGTAAATCGTTTGAAAGAAGATCATTTTAGAGCTAGAATCTTATACGATGAATTAATTAAAATGTCGTATGTTGAAAGTGTAATGCCTGTTGATACTAATATTGTGATCTTTAATTTAACCGATAAATATTCAGCTGTTTCATTTGAAGATGAATTAAAACCATATGGTATTAAACTTGTTGCTTTTGGTAAGCAAACCATACGTTTCGTAACACATTTGGATTTTACAGATGATATGTTAGCGAAAGTCATTGAAGTGTTAAAGAAAATAGATCGCTAAAACCTTAATCTTATTACTAGAATTATAACATTGATTTTCATCTCAATTTTCTCTGAAAAATGAGTTAAATTTAATTTCGTAGAGTGTATATTTAGTTACACTGTCCTAACAGCATCCATAAAAGAAAGAAAATAAGGACGGTTCCTAAACATCCACCACCTAATTTTTTTGCTCCATACCCTGCAAGAAGACCTCTGAATAAATTGTTCATATATTTTTATTTATAGAATTTGTAAAAGTAATTTTATGCCATGCCGATCGTTTGATCGAATTGAAAAAAATCATAGTAGCGGTTAAATGATCTTAATACAAAATTTGTTATATCGGCTTTTGTGTTTGAATCGCTTCCATTGTCTTGAGATTTCATGGAATACTTCAGGTAATTGAAATTGTGATTTATTTTTATTTTTAATTTAAGTACCTCATTGTAAGAATAAGAACTTTTTTTGTAAGTATCGATGAGTTCCTTTATGAGGGAGGCCGTGTCAAAGATAGACCTGCTAATGTCAATCTTCCCTTGTCTCTTAAAATCATTACTATATCCCAGCAATTCATTTTTGATCTGTTCGAATTTGTCAAATTGTTTCATGGTATATGTTTTATTACTAAAGTAAATTAAATTACCTCTGATTACATTATATCAATTAATGTTTTTTATAAAACTTATTTGTAATACAAACTTCTCCGATTTAAAACTTTACAGAAAAATTAATAGATTTTTGTAAACTCAATAAATTTATCTATCAAGAACTTATATGAGAAAGTTTAAACGATCCAATATAAGTTCTTAATTAACTTTTTTAATAATGGTATTGTACTGGTTCAAAGATCCCAAAATATAATGGCTGTTAACATCATTTTCATTTGTTGATTTGGTCTTTAATACTCTTTGTAATGAATTTAATTTTTGTGTAACATGTTTATTGATTACATCCAGTTCGTAGCCATCATAACCATAATTGTAAACTTTTATAAGCTGTTTAATCGCCTTGGCAGTATCTTCAAACTCTGAGCCAAGGCCAATTTCATTTTGATTTTTGTAATCCTGGCTGAAGTTATATAATTCCTGTGTAATGGATTCAAGCCTCTGAGTATGTGTCATAATAAGAAAGTTTTTTGTAAAAATATATAACAATGCGCCCGTGTGGCTTACACAATTTTAGTATTTTATACAATTACTACCCTACATTTTTCAAATGTCTGATACACACTATGACTTTTATTTTGCTGCTGGTAGGAGCCTTTTTACCATGGTTTAAACGGGAAAGAATCCCGCTAAAATTTTACTTGTAATTTGAGATTAAGTGTTCGCCTTGTTAAATAATTAGGAACGGCATACTGGCGGTTTGTTACATCAGTGATCCAGGTATATGAAACAGTATTATCCACCTGCAATAAATTAAAGACTTCTATGCTGATGAACATTCCTTTTAAATGATGAAATGGGCTTGTTTTTGGCAAGGGTTTTTCCTCTTTAATTATTTGATAAGCAAAGCCAATATCTACGCGTCTATAGGGCGGCATGCGAAAAACCTGTTTCCAGCGCTCATGTCCGGGAGGCCCAAAAGGTAAACCTGTACCGAACTGCATGTTTAAATACATCTTACACGATGGTAACCTAGGAATGTAATCCTGGAAAAACATGCCAAAAGTTACCCGCTGATCGGTTGGTCTTGGAATATAACCCGGATACACAATGGAGCTGTCAACAGCTTTGGTATTAAAAGTATATCCATTCACAATCGTATCTCCATCACTGTTAAAGTAAGTGACTTTTCTATCTCCCGAAATATTTTCCATAGTTTTCAAAACACCAATCGTTGCCCATGATTCAATACCTTTAATGAATTCCCCGTTAATTCTTAAATCAATCCCTTCAGTGTAACCCACAGAATTGTTTTTTGCAAAGTAACGGATTCTGGTATTATCAATTTCATATGGAATTAAATCTTTCATCTCTTTATAATAGCCCGCTAAGATCACTTTAAATGGTCGGCGCCATAATTTAAAATTATAATCGCCTGATAATAAATAATGCACGGATTGTTGCGCTTTAATTGTTGGATTCAGTTTGCCATCAAAACCACGCATCTCACGATAAAAAGGAGGTTGATAATAATAGCCCCAGGACGCTTTAAATACCATATCGCGTTTCCAGTTTGGTTTATACGATAAAGTCAACCGAGGCGATATAACGGTTTGCTTATTGAAGTCCCAATAGTTTGCTCTTACACCTCCTGTTAAAGTCAGTAAAGAAGAATCATTTAATTGCCTGCTGTAAACATATTGAAGGTAGCCTTGTACCCGGTTTGTTTCTAAATTTATTTTTGATTTCACAACATCAATTAAATTGATTTCTGTTGCACTGTAAGGCGCCACATAACCCGCAGAATCAATGGTGCGCCATTCGCTCAATTTATCCTCTATACTTTCATGTTGGTAACGTGCACCCCACAATAGTTCGCTGTGATTGCCAAAACGGTGCGTGCCTTTATGCTCAAAATTAAGTACGGTTGCATCAATACGGTTACGACCATTATTTAAAAAGGTGCCCACGCCGCGATTAAAAGCAACTTGTCCGAAATTATCTTTTCCAAAATCCGCTTCGAGTTGATCAATGTAATATTGCCCTTGTACGGTATATTTTTCTTCTTCCTGAGCTTTGTAGGCAGAGGTTATTAATTTTAATTTTGTTCGGTTATTGGGTTTGTAAATTGTGGATAGCCCGCCCATCATGGTAGTGTATTGCGTAAGTTCCTGCCCATCGAAATAGATAGTTAGTTTAACCGCATTGTTTACAGTTCCAAAGCTTGTTTCCCTATTTGCAGGAATTACTAAGTACTGATTATTGGAAACGTTTCCTAAAAATTCAATACTCCATTTTTCGTTGAGAGTGAAGGTGATGAAAGACTGCACATCATAAAAGCGAGGACGGTATTCACCTTTGGTATCCATGCTTTTTAATAAATAAGCGTTCGATTTATAGCGGGAACCTAAACTCCATGCTACCACACGGTTTTTGGAAACCCCCTGCAAATGCAAGCTACCGCCTAAAAATCCACCGCTTACGGTTCCTGAAAATTTCAAAGGTTTTTTATAGGTAATGTCTAAAACAGATGACATTTTATCGCCGTACTTTGCTTCAAATCCGCCGGCTGAAAAATTAATGTTGCTCACCATATCCGGATTGGCAAAACTCAATCCTTCCTGTTGCCCGCTTCTTGCTAAAAACGGACGGTACACTTCAATATCATTCACGTAAACTAAATTCTCATCAAAGTTGCCACCACGAACCGAGTAACCGCTGCTTAATTCATTGTTACTGCTCACGCCCATTTGTGTTTTAATAATATCTTCAATATTGCCACTGGGGCTTGGAATATAAAAAATATTTTTAGGATCAATACGGGTTATCTCCTGGTTACGGTTTTCGGAAACAATGTTTACCTCGCCAATATTATTTTTAACCGCTAACCTTGGATTAAAGATTTTTGAGTCGCCGCTTTTCAGCTTAAATTTTTGGTTAATCTGTTTGTAACTGATATTATAAATAGAAAGGGTGATCTCTTTGTCAGTAGGTACGGTTAAGGAGTAATGCCCATTAACATCGCTGGTCGTGATCAGGGAACCGTCTTCTAAAATGGCAATCTGTACTTCGGGTATACCAACACCTTCATCATCTTTAATAGTACCTGAAATAATAGCGGTTTGACCGAAGGAAATAATTCCAACTACAAACAGAATTAGGGTATAAAAGTGTTTTTGCAGCACAGGTTAAATAACGGGTGGTTCCTGCAAATATTGCAAAAAGAAATGGAATTCTTGCGGTTTTAGTGTCTTTAAGAAACTAATACTTACTTGATCTTTAACTTTCCGCTTCTCCAGGCATCAATAAATTTAGCCCATGCCACTGGATTAAGTAAGCTCACACTTGGATATTGGCCTGCCTGATATAAACGGGTGTACTGCTGTTGCATCCTTACCCGGTAATTGGCGGCTGCATCCATCGAGCCGCCTTTAATAGATGCACGTACATCTTCATTATCCATATTTTTATATGCGCGCTCAATATCCGAGTCGCTTAAATCTAAATTTAGAATAGCGCGTTTAAATTGCTCTTTACTTGGCCAGGGAAAAACACTTACTTCTTCTAATTGAATAGTATCCTTAGTAAGGATTTGTATAATAGAATAGTGTTTACCTGTTAGCGTATCTGCTAAATTATAGGATTTGCTTTTGTGATTAATGGAAAAAAACTGCATTTCATCACCCGGGCTCGCTACAATTGTAAAAAATCCGTAAAAATCACTTACAGTACCGGAGCGTGTTCCTTTCAACATAATAGAAACAAAAGGCAATGGTTGTAAACTATCATCGAGTACAACACCTGAAATTTGCAGGTATTTTTCGTTAACGGGAGGTTTAGTTTGCCCAAATAAGATAGCTGAAATAAACAATAGAGTGATGATGTATAAATGTTTCATAGGATAGGAATTATCAATAAGGTAAAAATACCATTTATAACTGCAGATGGTATAAATAAACATAAATTAACAACATCTGCGGATTAGTTGTTTCACATATCTCAAAGATTTCAAGGGAACCAAAACAAAATTTCGGATAATACTCTGCGTAAATCTCAGAGATCTGCAAACATCTTATCCGTAATCAGGATAAAATATTTAATACTTAATTATTCTGCAACCATTTATCAATTTGGAAAACCAATAATGATGACCCGATACCAAGTATCATTCCTCCTAAAACATCACTCGGAAAATGAACGCCTAATCGCATACGCGAATAACCTACTGCGCAGGCGTACGCATAAGAAGGAATAGCCACGTACCATTTTTTTGTAGAAAGGCTTAAAGCGGTTGCTGTTGCAAAAGCAGTGGAAGTATGACCTGAAGGAAAAGAATATATTCCTCCTTCTGCACGCCTAACAATATCATTAGGATATTGTTTATAAGGACGGGGGCGATTGACTATATATTTTAAGCCAGATGTCAAAAACAAATTCAGGCCAATAGCAGCGCCTGTTTTAATGCCATTCCGCATCATTACTTTATCATTATTGATATATCCTGAAAGTAAAAGAGAACTTGGAGCTACAACCATTACAGGGTAAATAGAGGCAGAGGTAATGCGCATAGCTTTGTCCCATTGAGGATGTTCATTTTGGTTGATTTTTTTTAGCATTGTAAAATCAAGGTTTTGGGCATCGCTCAAGAACCACACTAATGATAATACTATAATAAAAGAAAATTTCAATTTAAAAATTTGATAAGAACATAAATTAGCGGTAACACTACCATGAAAAAGATGTAAAGTAAAACCATGAAGATTTTACCAAACGTTTTTATGTCTTTTATAAAAGGTATTTCCAGAATACTGATTACATGCTGCATTAAACTTCCTTCCAGAATATTATATTTATGTTCTCCTGCCTGAACTCCGCCATAGCGTTTATTAAACGAAAGAATAATACAATCCCTGATTGTCCAATAACTTGTATCGGGTAGATCTGAATAATCGGTGATGTAATTTATTTTTTCGTGATTCAAATATTCTTTAATTTTTTGATTTTTTACTTTCATGATCAAATCAAAGATCATAAACGCAGGAAGAATCAATAATATGATGCTTTGTGAAAGGATTGCTAACAAGGTCATCATGATAATTGAAATTATAGTAAATACTGTTCGAATTGTATGGTTTTGATTTACAAAAAGTGTCTCCAACAGTCTTCCTCCGTCCAAAGGCACAAATGGTAACAGGTTAAAAAGATTCAATACAAAAAAGATATTACCTAACATTTCCAGGCGTTCGTTAGGATAAGAGATAGTGCTGAGTAATAAACAAAAACCTATAATAATTCCGGGAATGGGGCCAGATAAAATAACAACACTCATTTGCCTTTGCGATATTTTTGATTTTGTGCCTGATACATAAGCGCCCAGCAATGGGAGAACAAAAAGTTTAACATCATTGTAATGATAGATCTTCATGGCAAAAAAATGGCCCAATTCATGAATCATAAGAACAACTAATACAGCGGCAATGTAAATAATGTCCTGATCAAAAATTGTATAAAATAAAAAGCCGTAAATCAGAAGACTGATAAGCGATCGTCGTACCCAGTTTTTTTTATCCTGAATAAATACTGGCTTAGGTAAAACAGCATTGTGTTTGTGATCATCAAATTGTTCATTTGATTCGTTGACGTTTTCAGGTTCAGATTGTTCCACTATGTAATAATAAGATGTTGTATGTAATAAATTATAAATCCGGCAATATAGCCTAGTAAGGCTAGTAAAGATATATTTTTCAGGTACCAGCCAAAACTAATAGTTTCCATTCCCATTACTGCAACGCCTGCTGCACTTCCAATAATTAAACAACTTCCACCAGTACCAGTGGCATATGCAATCATTTCCCAAAAAGTATGGTTAGTTGGGTAGTCATACATTCCCATGGTTGCAGCCAGTAAAGGTACATTATCCACTACGGCAGAGAATAATCCTATTAATCCGGTTATCGCTATTGGATTACCGATTGTAGCATTTAGCCAGGAAGCAGTATTTATTAACACACCTATCTCAGCAAGACAGGCCACTGCCAATAAAATTCCCAGGAAAAACAAAACACTGGGCACATCTGTTTTGGTAATGGCATGTGCCACAGAAAACCGTCCTTTTTCTTCCTTATTTTTTCGTTTGTGAATTAATTCTGTTATAACCCACATAATTCCTAATCCAAATAAGATCCCCATGTATGGCGGCAAGTGGGTCACATTTTTAAATACCGGCACAAACAACAGAGTAGAAATTCCAATCCCAAAAATAAGTGCTTTATCTTTTCCGGGAACAGTCGTATCAATAGGATTCACAATCGGTTTTACCACATGTCCTTTAATACGGATCATGCTGACGGCCAATGGAACGGTCATGCAAATCAAGCCAGGTAAAAACAAATGCGGAATCATTGAACCCGGGGTTAATTTATTGGCTACCCAAAGCATCGTCGTTGTAACGTCACCAATCGGGCTAAAACATCCGCCGGCATTAGCGGAAATAATTACAAGGCCTAAAAAGTAATAACGATCCGTTTTTTCAGGAATGAGTTTTTTGATCACAGTAGACATCACAATAGCCGTTGTTAAATTATCAAGAACAGCAGATAGCACAAAAGCTAATAGAGATATAATAATTAATAAGTAGCGTTTATTTGTAGTCGTAATTTTTTGAGTAATAAGATCAAAGCCATTATGAGAATCGATCAGTTCAACTATAGTCATTGCCCCAAGTAAAAAGAAAATAATTTCCGAGATCTCCCCTAAATGATGGCTAAGGCTGGAGATAAAATGGTTATCAACTGATTGCAATGCATACACAGTCCAGCATAATACACCTGTTAATAAAGCAATTCCAGACTTATTGATATTGAAGTTATGTTCAAAAGCAATGATGAAATAACCAACGATAAAGAGTGTTAGAATGAGAGCTGTCATTTTTCTTGGTAAAGATAACGGATTATATGTTTTTAAATAAAATTATATATATTTGGATAGTTAGTTTAGTATAATAAAAACCAATAATTATATAATATGTCAGTTTGGAGAGTAAAGCCGGTATCAGCCTTTGAAGCAGATATGAAAAAGAGTGATTTGAAAAGGGTATTAACACGTTGGGGTTTAACTTCACTGGGGATTGGTGCAATTATCGGTGGCGGTATTTTTACGTTAACAGGAATTGCGGCACATGATTATGCAGGCCCTGCTCTAGCATTAGCTTTTGTGATTGCCGGTATCGGATGTTTGTTTGCATCTTTATGTTATGCTGAATTTGCATCTGTTTTACCTGTAGAAGGATCTGCTTACGCCTACGCCTATGGTACTGTAGGTGAATTATTTGCATGGTTTATTGGTTGGAACCTTATCCTGGAATACATGATGGGTGCTACAACAGTAGCTGTTGCATGGAGTGGTTATTTCGTCAAATTATTACATTTGTTCGGTTTAGATTTCCCGGTGTGGTTGTGTAATGATCTGGCAACAGCCACCGAAAAAAGTTTGTCACTCGGCCTTGCTGCCCCTACATTTGCATTTAACTTACCGGCTTTTCTGATTACATGGGTGGTAACTGCTATTTTAGTGAAAGGAATTAAGGAAGCCGCGAAAACCAATAATGTAATTGTTGTAATTAAAATCGCTGTAGTATTATTTGTAATTATTGTTGGTGCTTTTTATATCAAAACCGAGAACTGGACACCATTTATTCCTGCGGAAGAACCTATTAAGGATGCTTTAGGGAATTTGACTGGAGGAGTAAAATTTGGTTTTGGTGGTGTATTAACTGCTGCCACCATCGTGTTTTTTGCTTACATCGGATTTGATGCCGTTTCAACACAGGCTGGTGAAGCCATTAATCCTAAGAAAGATGTACCTTTTGCAATCATTGCATCTTTAATTATATGCACGGTGCTTTACATTTTAGTGTCATTGGTATTAACCGGTATGGTAAAATACGATCAGCTGGACAAAGCTGCACCGGTAGCGTCTGCTTTCTCAGGCATCGGTATTAACTGGGCAGTGTTTATCATTACAATTGCTGCAACCGCTGGTTTAACTTCTGTCATGTTAGTGATGATGCTGGGCCAAACTCGTATCTTTTTAGGAATGGCCAAAGACGGTTTAATGCCAGGTTTCTTTAAGGCTTTGCATCCTACATTCAGAACTCCACATAAAAGTACAATTTTGGTAGGAGCCATAATTTCTGTTGTTGCTGCTCTTACTCCCATTGATAAGGTAAGTGAAATGTGTAGTATGGGAACTTTATTGGCGTTTGCTATGGTTTGTGTAGCGGTAATGATCCTGCGTTATAAAAAACCGGAGTTAGAAAGGCCTTACAAGACGCCTGCAGTTTACCTTATTGGTAGTTTGGGAGTGGCGTTCAATATATTTTTGATGACACAGGTTAGAGCTGCCACATGGAATTTTTTCATGTTGTGGGGTGTGATTGGTATAATTGTTTATTTTGTTTATGGCAAGAGAAATAGTAACCTTGAAAAACAAGGCATACAATAATTTTAAAAAGGCGGTTTACCCCTTAATTACGCAAGTTTCAAATTTTAAGTTAAAAAGGAGTCCTTAATTGGATTCCTTTCTTGTTTTAAAGTAGTTTTTGGATGGTTTCCCTTAAAAAGGTTGGATATGACTGCAAACTAATTGCACGGGCTATTGCCCCATTTCTTTAGAAAATGGGCGAACTTTCCTTATCGGATATTTTACATCAATTTGTCATATGGGACTAAGGGGTTTATAAATTTGTAAAATCCCTTCCCAACGTATTCACAAACGACATCAATGAATAGGAATTTAAATTCTCCTAGTCTGATTGGTTTCCTTAGTTCGGGTATTTTTGATTTAAAGTTTGATATTATTGAATAATATATGTTGTTGGATAAAGCAGCAGCGATGAGGAATACGCCATTTTCATTCATTTGAGAGAATGGAGGCAATTTCCATCCAAAAAAATTTTTCATTTCGTCAAATTTTCTCTCAATATCATTTCCACGTTTATTGTAAGAGGTGATTACTTTCTCAGGTTGCATACTAAAGTCATTGGTTATAATAAATCTGTACTTATAATTGCCTATCTCCCGCCAGTCCCCTTCATATTTTCTGTCCTGTTTCTTTATGCGTCCTTTTTTTGCTAATGCGATTAGTTTTTGTTCGTTATTTGCCAATTGACGTTGTTCTTCAAGATTCGAGTACGCAATTATTGAATCCTTAGTTAAGTGCCTCGCTGCAACAATTCTTAGGTCATAGGGTAAGCCTGTCATACTATATAAAACAGAGCTGACTTCACAATTCCTGTATCCATGACCTGTCTCCCAAATAGCGTTTTTCCAGTTTTCATTACTTCTAACCTTTTCCAACATTGATTTGAAATATTTATTGACTGGTGCGCTAATAATGAACTTTATTCCTTTTTGATGTAAAAAATCTATGGTAGCCCTGTGATATCCAGCGCCATCAATAATTACTTTGCCTACCTTAATTTTATTCTTAGATAAAATATCTAAACAATTTTCAATACACTCTTTAAGCTGAAAGTCCGAACTTGAATTTCCGTTCCTCATCGATATGTACACTGGAAATTTTTGTATAACGCAAACCATAGGATTAAAACCATACCGTCTCGAATCTGTACTATTATAGTACTGTTCAGAATTTGAGCTATTCGTTTCAACAAATGTAGCATCAATATGTAACGTGTATGATTGACCTTCTCTCAATCCTCCCATACGCTTTGTCGCTTTAACTAACATATTATTAAGCTTTATGTTATCACAAACAAAATTTTGAGCATCAACTTTATAAGTTTTTATTTCCTTTTTATTTTTAATTACTTTTCTATCGGTTATGATATGTTTTCCCCTAACAATCTTAGTCACTTTAATTTTTTCTTTTTTCTTTTTAGGAGCATCCTTTACGTTTTTTATATAGGTTGATTTATATACATTTATATCATCTGCCAGTTGCTTAAACACTCTGCCAATTACATCATGACTTGGAAGTTTTAATTTTGGAATAACATTAAACTTCTTTTTGAGTTTAGTGATATGGTCTAATCTTGTTCCACCGCATAAGGTTGTAAGAGCCCATGCAATGAAAACATCATCATATCCATATTTAGATTGCTTTTTTCTGACTCCAAGGGAGGAGCGTATAACTTGGGGTAAACCAAATTCCTTAATTTTCTTCAGAATAGGAACTGCTCCGCCATATGGGGTAAAATTCCCTGTAGTCATTATAGCTTTTGACATCGGTTACAAGTTTTTTTAGCAACTTGCTTTTTCGAACCGAATTGACTATCTTTGCTTTGCTTAGGAGCTAGTTAGTTTGTGTTTCGGCTCAAATTATCAAGTCACTTAAAAGAGAATCCGTTGTTTCTGCATCGGATTCTTTTTTTTGGTTTATACTATGTTAATTATCAATTTTCAATTCATATTTTGAGTTATAGTCCCCAAGTTTATTGAGGTTATTGTTGTTTAATAATTTCAAGACAGTTTGTTGTATTTGAGGATATACCTTCTCATAAGACTTATCCTTTTCCAACTTGACAATAGATTCAGTAATCTCTTTCACAGTCCCTCGCTTTAGTTTATTTAAAGTAAATAAGACCTTTTTCCGCATTGTCATGTTGGTAGAGTATTCAAATGGAATATCAGACTTAGTTATTACCTTTCCATTAAATCCTATCCTACCTTTTTTTGGTTCAGGAACTTTTTCAATTGCGATTATTTTTTTCTCTACGTTCGTTAGCTGCTTTTGCAATTCAGACCTTTGTTTTTTTAATTCTTCTAGTTTGACTTTCACACTTGTTCTTTTAATTAATGATAAATGTAAGTAATATAGTTGTTATTAATATTACACATATTACTCTTATTAATATAACTGTCTCAAGTTTTAAAGTGGATGATAAGGGACTCGAACCCTTTATTCCTGATGTTAAGGCAGACGTTTTACCATATACTACTAATCACCCCTTACTTACAAAGGTATTTTTAGAACACCATACTGGGTTAACATCTAGTAGTGATAAAAATGCGTATTTAAACACTAGTTTTGAGAATTGACAAATTATTGCTATTTTCGTACTGTTAAGGCAGGCATTTGGATATAAACCAATTAAAAAAAATAAAGACCAAACATTATTTGTTTGGTCTTTTATTTTCAATCAATTGTTATCTTTTCTTTCTTAAAAGCATTCCTAGATGCTTGATACAAATTATAGTTTGTAATTGGTTTTGATATGTGAAATCCAAAAGAAATTGCAATGTAACACGCTATTGCTTTAAATCTATAATCGTGTTTTTTTGGTATGGTTATCTCTTTTCTTTCGTAGTAATCTTTAATTAACTCATAAGCATGTTTGATATATTCATCCTTTTCTGTTATTATTAGTTTATATTTTTCAAATGTTGACAATGAGCTTACCACTTCTTCTACCATCGATTCAAAGCTATACTTAACAGTAGGAACTGTACCACTCAACAGCAAATCGAATTCTTTAACCACATAGGGAGAAAAATAAAATTTTTTATTCTTCTTGAAATACTTGACGACCCTAATTGTTCTTTCTTGACAAATTCTTTCTTGTTCTACATCAATTCTGTCAGGAACAATTAAGTCAATTAATTTATTAAATACTTTAAGTAGGTTCTTTGTTTCAGTTTGTGTTTTTGTTCTCTTTAAAATTGTCTTTTGGATATATGCCGTATATCGATAGTAGAGCGCCATTGAACTAGCAGGAATTTTAAAATAATGGAAATTTTCATCCCTAGCAGTCTTTTTTGCCATATTTGTTACCTCTTAATTTTCTTAACTGGCTTTTTAGAAGATTTACCTTTCATGGCTGAACTTACAACTTTCTTTTCAGGCTCTTTTGCTTTGACATACTGCATAAATTCATCCCATTGTTTAAGAGCGGTCTTGACTTTCTTCATGTCATCGGTTTTGTTCACTTGGGCTTCCATTTCCTCATTGGTAATGAAATTGAAAAACAAGTTATCTCCGATTATTGAATTTATTTTAACCAATAATCCAGTATCAATAGTTTGTTTATTGAAGATGTTATATGCGTTCCCTCGTGTATAATTGATTTTCTTTGCGAATTCAACTACACTAATGCCTTTCAGCTTTATAGCCTTCTGAATTATCTTACCGATGTGTATACCCATATTGTGCTAAATTCCAAATTTCGTGAACAACTGCCTTTACTAGAGCGTATCGGTATTATGTACATACTGTACAGAATATTTTGACATTATTAAGGAATTATTATATATTTGCTTTGGTCAAATACAAATCCTAAAAAACAAAACTTATGAAAATTATTATCCATTTAATGTATTTAGCATTAATAATAAGTGTTATGTCTTGTGGCACTTCGGAAAAAATATTTGGGAAAAGAAAATACCAAAAAGGCGTATATTATGAAAAGCTGACTGCAAAAGGAGGAGTTGAAAAAAATGATTTGACAACTCATTCTACTTTCAAAAAAGAGGTTGAAATAGATGAGCCTAAAAAAAATAGTAATCAAGAAGATATTTTTGCTTCTGCTGATAATTCAATTGTTCTTCAAAGAGCGAATAAGTCAAAATATAAAGTTGACAATGAAGCGACTAAAGAGCTTCTGCAAGATGTAATTATTCTGCAAAAGAAATTAAAAGATAGCGATAAACATAATGGAGACCCCGATGTTAAAAAAGGCAACAAGCATAGAAACTGGGCTGCAATTCTTGGTTTTATATTAGCCTTTTTTATCCCATTAATTGCAGTTTGGCTTTGTTTTATTGGGCTTAAAAGCCAATATCCACGCCTTGCGAAAGCAGGAAGCATTATTTGTATTGTGTTACTTGTTATTCAATTAGCACTTGTAGCAGCACCTCTTATCCTAGAATAATGAAAAAGACCTTATTACTTTTGATATTATCTATCTCATTCAGCGGGAAAGCATTTTTCGCTGCCTTTGATATTGTTTCAACTCCTTCTGATGCAAAAATATACATCGATGGTGACTACAAAGGGACTGGCAAAGCATATCTGGCAATATATGAGAAAAAAGATGTAGAAGTAAGAGTCGAAAAAGATGGTTACATTTCTTATAAAAAAATATATGCCTATAAATCTGAAGAAAATGGAAAAATAGCGTATAGCAGAGAAGATAATGTTCTAAAGATAATCTTAATGGAATCTCCAAAAGAGGTGACTAAAACAAAAGTAACGCCTTCTGTTAAGGGTAAAACGCAAACTAAGTCTAAGCAAAAAGAAATCGAAGTTGTATCAATACTAACTGTTGAGGATGTATACAAAGTGGATACCATAACATTTTATGGTTACGATTTCTCTCATATGAAATTTGTTGAGGAAAAAAAAATAGAAGATGGCGATAGAATTGTTGAATTGATACCGAAATGGCAACACATAATTAATGAGCATAACAGTGAGAGTTACTTCAAAAAAATCCTTAGAGTTGATAATGTTGTTATGAGGACAAATTACGGTGAAGCTCAATCAGAAAAAGTTATGGCTATTGACGTTATTGGAGATAGCAAGGCAGAACTAAGCACTGACGATATCCAAAAATGGCTTACAAAGTATAAATTAAAGGAAAATAAAGGAGTGGGATATATTATTTTTATTGATTGCTTTTACAAACCAAGAAAAAATGTTGCCATGACTTTTGTTTTCTTTGACATTGCAACGAAAAGAATTTTAATAGCTGACAAGTTTGATGGTAATGAAGCAGATGGTTACGGACTACCACATTACTGGGCGCAAGGAGTTACGGCAACAATCGAGCTTTATCATTCAGATGTTTTTAGGAAAAACAAGAAAAAGTATAGCGAATAACAACAATTGGTCTTCCATGTACAGTGACTCATATAAAATAGAGCAAATATTTGAATTTCTAATCAAAGAAAAGGACTCTCAACCTACTGTATTTGAAAGCGAAGAACATTTCAGAATCACTCTTGGCGTTGTTAAGCCACTCTATATTAGTTTCGATAGACAGGTCAATGGCTTGGTTTCAAAAGAGTACATAATTGAACACAGGATTGACGACTCCTACAATCGATTTTATAAAATTACAGATAGAGGGTTAAACCTATATGATGTTCTGACAGATGTGAAACTTTTCAATAGGAATTTAATGTGACTTCCAAAAACGGTGAAACAGATGCCTTTTGAATACATAAACAATAACAGCACATACAAATTATTTTTGGATGACATAAGAACTGTTGATATGGTCTATAAAAACTGGACTGATTCAGACTTTTTAATAGTGCGAAACTTTGATGACTTTAAATCCGCAATTGAGGATAAAGGCTTGCCAACTTATATTAGTTTTGACAATGATTTAGGTCTAGCGGAAAATGGAGAAGTTGCTCACGATGGTTACGCATGTGCAAAGTGGCTGGTTTAGGAGTCTGGATTAGATATATCGAATCTTAAATTCTATGTGCATTCCGCAAATCCAGTTGCAGTCAAACAAATTCAGGGATTGTTGGATAATTATATTAAGCACCAGCGAGAAACCAATCTAAATAAGTAATGCTTCTAATGTTACAGAACTTACTAGCTTTAATGGTACTTGTGTATCATTTTCAACATTTTATTTAAAACTGAATTTTCGTTAAAAAGGTTTTGAATTTGTTAAAAACCAAAAACAAATGTTTTAAGGCTTATTTTTTATTCTTAAATATTAAAGCCTTATTAACTTGTATATATGTGCAATTTTTAGTAAATTTGATATATAAAATTAAAATCATGGAAACTCCAATCACAATAGAAGCTATATCTCAATTATTAGATTCGAAACTTGAACCTATTAAAAATGATATTTCTGCGATACGAACAGATGTAAAAGCAATGAAAACTCATATTGATTCTATAAATGAAAGACTTTATAAGATTGAAGATAGAATGGCGAAAATTGAAATGGGAGTTGATAAAATTTCAAAAAGAACTTCTGACTTAGAAGCAGCAGCTCATTAATAAATATAAGATTTTCAAAAAAGTAAATCCTCACAAAAATGTGGGGATTTTTTTATTCCTTAATTTTCGAAACAACCTACCGAAAATGTTTTTCATGATATAACTTAAAGATGGAGGTATCATTTCCTAAAAGTAAGCTTTTTGTGCATGAATCTGAAAGGATTAATCACCGTCAAATTTGGCTACAATATGCCTTAAGGCATGGCTTTGCTTTTGCCCCTCCATTCTGAGGCTTGATTAGTTCCCATTAGTAACCATACACGGCATATAAGCATACCTTACATACACTGCTATGTAAATTAGGTCGTGAATATCTAATTCTCCTTCACGCAGTTCAAATTCAAAGCATCCTGTTCCCTTAAACGAGTTTTCTGAAAACTCAATACACGTTTCCACGGCATGTTTTAAGGATAATGTCCTCCAAGAAGCTTGAAAGGAACAAACCCCGTTTTCCGAATTTAACGCCTCTAAAGTCTTATTCGGGTTATTAGTTAACGTAAAAATCCATGTGCAGTCATACAGCGTCCCAATGGGAGTTATTTGCTCTGGATTTGTGACTGATACTATTAAAGTAGTATTCGGATTTATCGATAATTCCCGTATAATTTCACCTTTTTTCATAGCCTGATTTTATCACAAAGCTATGTCAAACAAGGCAAAGTGCCGTTATTTTAGACCTGCGTAATTAAGGGTTTACCCGCCTTTTTTTATTGCTAACGATAGGAATAATGTAAAGCCTAACTGTTTGTATATCTGCTAAATAATTATATATTTGATATACTATTAAAACAAAATTCTACATATCTTTTTTTGTCTTGCTATACTGTGTAGGGTATTGTGGATCTCATCAGGATCCTGTGAAAAAAACACCTGAAAATTCTTACATTTTATTCGCTGAAAATAAGGGACAATGGAATGAAAAGGTTTTATATGAAGGTAAATTCAGAGGAGGAAAAGTTTTTCTGGAAAAAAAAGGGTTTTCTTATGTTTTCTTTCCAAAAGATGGTCTGGAAGAATTACATCATCATCGGCATTCGCAAATCCCCTTTACTTACCATGCGGTTAAAATGAACTTTAAAAATGCTAATTCGAGTTCCTTGATGCAGCAGGCTGATTCTAATTCGTTTTACGAAAATTATTTTTTAGGAAATGATCAGTCTAAATGGGCATCTCATGTTAAATCATATAAACAAATTACTTATACCAATTTATATAAGGGAATAAATGCAAGATTATTCAGTGAAAAAAATAATTTTCGATTTGACTTTATTATAAGCCCGGGTGCTAACACTAATGAGTTAGCTATGGATTTTACAGGCCAGAATAATTTATCATTAGTTGACGGTGATTTAATTTTAAACACAGATGTTGGAAACATTACTCAGCAAGCTCCCTATGCTTATCAAGTTATTAAGGGGAAGGAAATACCAATTGAGTGCCATTACGTTTTAGAGAAAAATACAGTTAAATTTAAAATCGCTTCCACATACAATAAAAACTTTCCCTTAATAATAGATCCCACTTTAGTATTTGCGACTTATACAGGATCTACAGCTGATAACTGGGGTATGACTGCTACATATGATGCGCAGGGAAACGCTTACACGGCTGGTATGTGTTTTGGCCCGGGATATCCACTTTCACCAGGTGCTTTTCAAATTAATTATATGGGCGGAGTTGGGTATGGAGGTGACATTTCAATTTCCAAATTTAATTCGGCGGGCTCTAATTTAATTTATTCTACATATCTGGGTGGGTCAGATAATGAATCGCCACAAAGTATTGTGGTTGATAATATCGGTGAGTTAATAGTTTTTGGCCGATCCAGTTCAGTGAATTTCCCAATAACATCCAGCGTTATTCAATCAGCAAACGCTGGAGGTACAGATTTAATTATAACAAAATTTAATACTACAGGGACCGGTCTTGTTGCCAGTACTTTTTTAGGGGGTTCAGGAGATGATGGTGTAAATTCAACTTATTTTTTAGGCGGTTTACATTATAATTATTCTGACGATTTAAGAGGAAGTGTGATTGTTGATGACTCAAATAATGTGTATATAGCCGCAAGTACTGCTTCCAATAATTTTCCAGTAACATCAGGATGTTTTCAAAGTTCTTTAGGTGGAGTTCAGGATGCATGTGTTGCAAAATTAGTTCCGGGTTTAAATTCACTTATTTATAGTACATATTATGGTGGTTCAGGTATGGATGGAGCATATGATATCGCATTGAATCCTAATAATCAATTATATGTAACGGGCGGAACCAATAGTCCTAATTTTCATACAACACCAGGAAGTGTTCATGCATCTCAGCAAGGTGGCATTGATGGTTTTATAAGCTTATTTTCTTATAACGGAAATACTATTCAGGCATCAACCTACATTGGAACAGGCTCTTATGATCAATCCTATTATATACAAATTGACAAAAATAATAAGGTGTATGTTTTTGGACAAACAGAAGGAGCTTACCCTGTTTCTACAGGGGTATATAAAAACGTTAACAGTGGACAATTTATTCATTGTTTAAATGCCGGATTAACAAGTTCATTTTTCTCAACAGTAATTGGTTCTGGTGATGGATTCCCGGATATCTCACCTTCTGCTTTTTTAGTAGATATGTGTGGTAATATATATTTATCAGGTTGGGGTGGTCTTTTGTATAATGAGAATCAGATCTTCAGTTCAACTGCAGGATTGCCTATTACTTCTAACGCTTTTTTAAATGTTACTGATGAAAGTGATTTTTACTTTATGGTATTAAATCCTGACGCTGTATCCTTGCAATATGCCACTTTTTTTGGAGGTAATTCAAGTTTGGAACATGTTGATGGAGGTACAAGTAGATTTGATAAATCAGGTGCTATTTACCAGGCTATCTGTGAAAGTTGTGGCGGCAACGACGATATGCCTGCTACACCAACAGCATGGTCTACTCAAAACGGGTCCAGTAATTGTAATAATGCTGTTGTAAAGTTTGCTTTTAGCCCTAATTTAACGGTAGCGCAGTCAGCTATTAATACCAATAACATTGTTGGTTGCGCGCCTTTTACAGTTAATTTAACTAATAACAGCGTTAATGGCGTTAATTATTTTTGGAATTTCGGCGACGGAAATTTTTCAACAGCTTTTGCACCAGTACACACCTATACGGCAGCAGGTAATTATATTGTACAACTCATTGCAAATAACAATGCTACATGTAATAAGTGGGATACCACTTATGTATCAATCAAGGTGCTTCCATTACAGAACTTGAGCCCACTGTTGACAGTACAAAGTGGATGTGCACCATTAACTGTAAATTTTAATAATACAAATTCACCATCAGCTAATTATTTTTGGAATTTCGGAGACGGAACAACAGCTAATACTTATTCTACTTCGCATACCTATACTGCAGTTGGTGTTTATACGGTTCAACTTATTTCTCAAAATATTTTATCATGCAATATTTTTGATACTATATCCACAACAATAAATGTAGTTTCAACAATGTCATTGTCGCCTATACCTTTAATACAGAATGGTTGCGCACCCTTGTCGGTTAATTTCAATAATACAAACAGTGCCGCGGCAGATGTATCTTATTCATGGAACTTTGGAGACGGATCGAGTTCGTCACTTTTTTCGCCGGCACATACTTATACTAATCCAGGAACTTTCACTGTACAGTTAATTTCATTTAGTTCTAATTCATGCAATTTGTCAGATACCGTTTACTCAACATTGACTGTTTTCCCACCTTTATCTATTCCTCCTATGTTGCCGCAGAATATGTGCTTAGGAGATTCTATAACATTAAACTTATTATCACCAACAGGTTGTACCTTTTCCTGGACACCTAATCTGTATATAGACAATCAAAATATTCAACAACCACGAGTTTCACCACCCCTTAATCAAGCATATCATGTGATCGTAGAAAAAAATGGCTGTATGGCTTATGATACGGTTAATGTTGTAGTAAATAAAAACGATATAAAAATATTGATCGACCCCTTACATACTTGTATTGATGATACCATTATTTTAAAAGCAAATCATCTTTCTTCAAATTACAACTGGAGCAATGGAGAAAATAGTTCTCAAATAAATGTTTTTCAACCTGGTTGGTACTATCTCACAACTTTAGAAAATAACTGTTTAGCAAAAGATAGTATAAGGATTGATTCTTTTGTTCATGTGAACATTAATGATGGCACTTTTTTATTATGTAAGAAAGATGTGATTCAATTGACTGCTCCATATGGAAATTTTATTTATTCCTGGAAGCCGGATTACAAAATCAATGACACTACGATTTATAACCCTCAGGTAAATCCATTGCAAAATACAACTTATTCTTTATCACTCTATAATGGACCATGCGTTTCAACAGCAACATTTGAAATAAAGGTCATGCCTTTGCCAACACTTACTGTTACTCCAAAACAAGTTCAATTATTTTATGGAGAACAGTTTGAGCTACATTGCTTTTCTGACACCATCTGTTTCTGGAGTATAGATTATTTGTTATCATGTAACTATTGTAATAATCCTGTTGTTACAGCCGAATCAAATATTACTTATTATAGCACCGTACAAAATGAGTATGGTTGTAAAGCGATGGATTCTGTTGAAATTAAAGTAACTCCAACCCTTTATATACCAAATAGTTTCTCTCCTAATGGAGATTTGCTTAATGATATTTTTAAACCAGAGTACACAGGGTTTGTGGAAATTGAATTATTAATTTTTGACAGATGGGGAGAATTAATTTATAAAACCAATGACCCATTAGCAGGATGGAATGGAAAATATAAAGACATTAACTGTGAATTAGGGGTTTATATTTATAAACTTAATGCCAAAGATATTTATAATGAAACCATTGAAAAAGTGGGGCACGTGACTTTAATTAGATAGATAATTATTTTTTGCTACTTTTGGATTTATGAAAAAATCCCTGAACTTATTTGATACAACACTGTTGGTTGCTGGCTCAATGATAGGTTCAGGGATTTTTATTGTGAGTGCTGATATTGCCCGCGTAGTGGGTTCAGCAGGATGGTTGTTGGTTGTATGGATATTATCGGGAGTGATTACCTTATTTGCTGCTTTAAGTTATGGGGAATTGGCCGGAATGATGCCACAGGCCGGCGGACAATTTGTTTATATAAAAAAGGCATTTGGAGATTTGACAGCCTTTGTTTATGGCTGGACAGTTTTCCTTGTTATTCAAACAGGAGTGATTGCGGCAGTGGCTGTTGCTTTTGCAAAGTTTACCGGAGTTTTTATACCTTTTTTTGAAGAAGGAAACGTGATGTTTCAATTAGCGCAATTAAAAATAACCAGCGCACAATTATTAGCCATCTTCATCATTGCGTTATTAACCTTTATAAATACCCGTGGCATTGAAAATGGTAAGGCAATACAACGAATTTTTACCTCTGCAAAACTCGTTGCTTTGTTTGCATTAATTATTGTGGGAATTTATTATGGTTTTACTAAAAATATTTTTTCTCACAACTTATCCCATGCCTGGGACGCAAAGCAATCCGATGGTGATGGAGGTTTCTTTTCTTTATCCGGAACTTCTTTGGCCACTGCCTTAGGATTGGCAATGATTGGTTCTTTATTTAGTAGTGATGCCTGGAATAATGTGACCTTTATTGCCGGAGAAGTTCAAAATCCAAAACGTAATATTCCACTGGGTTTGTTTTTTGGAGTATGTATTGTGACACTGATTTATGTTTTAGCAAATGTGGCTTATCTATGTTTGTTGCCTTTAGAAGGAAGTCCTTCTGGATCTACAATATCTCAGTTGGGAATTATGTTTGCTGATAAGGACAGGGTAGGTACGGCAGCTCTGTTTGTGGTTTTTGGCGATATTGCTAAATATTTAATGGCCGCTTTGATTATGGTGTCAACTTTTGGATGCAATAATGGTTTAATATTGGCAGGTTCACGATTGTTTCAATCCATGGCCAAAGATGGTTTATTTTTTAAAACTGCAGCAGAACTTAATAAATATAATGTGCCCGCTAAAGCAATGGTTTTTCAGGCTATCTGGGCATCATTGCTATGCCTAAGCGGTTCTTATGGCGACTTATTGGACTACTGCACTTTTTCTTCTTTAATTTTTTATATAATAACTATTGTCGGTTTATTTGTTTTAAGAAAAAAAATGCCGCATGCTGAAAGGCCTTACAAAGCATTTGGATATCCTGTTGTTCCTGCTTTGTATATTATTCTAACGACCTTAATATGCGTCGATTTACTTGTTTATAAAACTTTCAACTGCGGTATGGGATTATTAATTATCGCGTTAGGTGTACCTGTTTATTTTATGTTTAAACGCACAAACAATGCCGTTTCAGAAAATTAGATCATTTTTATTTAATTTTTTTCACTTCAATAAGCAGGAACGAAATGGCGTTTTTGTCCTTTGCATTATCATTGCCGTATTATTCATCGTTCGACAGGCATTACCATGGATGGTGAGTAATCCGGATCCAATTCAGTTTATAGATCTAGCAGTAAATAAATCTTCTGCTTCCTCCGACGAAAATTTTACAAAGCCTGAAACTTCAGACGTAAATATTTTTGTTTCCAGTGAAAAATTTGTTTTTAATCCAAATACAATCACCCAGGAGGAGGCGGTAAAGCTTGGTTTTTCTAAAAAGTTGAGCGCTACCTTAATTAACTTCAGGAACAAAGGTGGAAAGTTTTTTAAATCCGAAGATTTAAAAAAGTTGTATGGTTTACCCTCTCGATTATTTGAAGAATTGGAATCATATGTATTGATCCCAAATTCTCATAAAGAATTTAAAAGAGATACTGTTTATCCAAAAAGGGTCTATGAAAAGAAAATATATACCAAAGAAATTGTAGAAATTAATTCTGCGGATAGCCTGGCGATTGTTTATTTAAAAGGTATAGGCCCAGGATTTACAAAACGAATTATTAAATATCGATCAATGTTGGGAGGTTTTCATTCAGTTAATCAGTTAAAGGAAGTGTATGGTATGACAGATAGTTTATTTTTCACACTTTCTTCTCAGATAACCTTAGATGAAAATGCAATTACGAAGCTTCCCATCAACGCTATCGATTTTAATTCCTTAAGAAAACACCCTTATTTTAATTTCCAGTCAGCCCAAGCCATTATTAATTACCGTTTTAAACATGGAAAGCTAACTGAGGAGGCAATCAAAAATATTGGTATATTCAGTGATGAAAAGCTAAAATTAATTTTGCCTTACCTCAGTTATTAACACGAACCTGATTTTGCGCATTCCCCCTAAAACCGTATTTTTACAGAGATGCATAAGATACTGGAATTCTTCTGGAAGTATAATTTACCAAGGTGGTCAATATTAATTATTGACTTAATTATTTGTGCATTCTCTTTAACACTCGCTTTTTTTTTACGATTCAATTTTAAGTCAATTCCACCAGAAGATTTAAAGAATTTACCCTATGATTATGCTCTTGTATTGAGTGTACGTTTGATAGCTTTCTTTTTTTCAAAAATTTATAAAGGAGTAGTTCGTTATACCGGTGCAAAAGATGCCAGTAGAATATTTGTGATCGTTTTACTTAGTAGTTTTTTTCTATTCATTGTTAATTTGTTTACACGACAAATTTTATTAGGTTATTATATTATTCCTCATTCAGTAATCGTAATCGATGCACTTGTAACTATTTTTTTGATGATCAGTTCTAGATTAGCCATCAAAGCGATTTACTTTGAAAATAAAAATCCGGAAAAACATAAAACTCAGGTTATTATTTATGGTGCTGGAGAAAGTGGGATCATTACCAAAAGAACATTGGATAGGGATGCCGCTGTACGTTATAAAGTGGTAGGATTTATTGATGACGATGAAAAGAAAAGGGGTCGGAGCCTTGAAGGGGTATTTGTTTATTCGGCTTCCAAACTAGGAGAATTAATTAGAGATAATTCCGTTGAATCCGTTATCATTAGTATTCAAAATTTACCTCCTCATAAAAAAAATAGCATTATTGATGAGTGTTTGCAGTATGGTGTGCGTGTATTAAATGTTCCTCCAGTAGCAAAATGGATTAATGGTGAATTAAGTTTTAACCAGATCAAAAGTATAAACATTGAAGAGCTGTTGGAGAGGGATCCTATTAAACTTGACAACGCATTAATCAATGAACAGATTAATGATAAAATTATTTTAATTACGGGAGCTGCAGGTTCTATAGGAAGTGAGTTGGCAAGACAGTGTGCAAAATTTAATCCTTCTTTATTGGTGTTACTTGATCAGGCAGAAAGTCCTTTACATGAAATGGAACTTGAGTTTAATGAAATGACTCTTTCGAAAAAACATGAAGTAGTAATTGGAGATGTTAGAAATAGTGACAGAATGCGTAATGTATTTAATACGTTTAAGCCTCACATTGTTTTTCATGCTGCAGCTTATAAACATGTGCCGATGATGGAGAACAATCCGTCAGAATCCATTCTTACAAATATTTTAGGAACTAAAACAGTAGCAGATTTAGCAGTAGAATTTAATGTCGAAAAATTTGTGATGGTGTCTACTGATAAAGCAGTAAATCCAACAAATGTTATGGGCGCCTCTAAGCGAATAGCTGAGATTTACATTCAGAGTTTAGGAAAAACAACTTCGACAAAATTTATCACCACTCGTTTTGGAAATGTATTAGGATCTAACGGCTCTGTTATTCCCCGCTTTAAAAAGCAAATAGAGAATGGCGGCCCGATTACTATTACACATCCTGACATCACGCGTTTTTTTATGACAATTCCTGAATCCTGTCAATTGGTATTGGAAGCTGGTTGCATGGGTAATGGAGGTGAAATTTTTGTATTCGACATGGGACAGTCTGTAAAAATTATTGACCTTGCCCGTAAGATGATCAAACTTTCAGGATTAAAAGAAGACAGGGATATTAAAATTGTTTATACAGGTTTACGACCTGGTGAGAAATTATTTGAAGAGTTGTTGGCAAGTTCAGAGAATACTTTACCCACCCATCACAAGCAAATTTTAGTGGGAAAAGTTCGCGAGTATGAATTTGCTGAGGTAATCAAATTTATTAATGAACTGATCTTACTATTTAATACTCAGGATAATGTTCGTATTGTTACAAAAATGAAAGACATTGTTCCCGAGTTTGTTAGCAATAATTCAGTTTTTCAGATTTTAGATAAAAGCTGAAAAATATAGGAACGCAGATCTCACAGATAAAACAGATAATATCTTTAATATTTTGAATTATTAAAATTAGTCATATCAATCATAAAAAATTAGCGTTATCAGCGTTCTATAAACTTTTTAATATGAAAAAAATATTTGCACTTATATTCTTTACAAATTCTTTGTTAGCACAAACAAAAGCGACAGTTTCTTCTGAACTTAAACAACCCAAATTAGTGGTTGGCATCGTAGTTGATCAAATGAGGCAAGACTACATTTACCGTTACTGGAATAAATTCGGGAATGGCGGATTTAAAAAGATTATCAATGAAGGTTTTTTTTATAAGAACGCGCATTATAATTATGTCCCTACTTATACGGGCCCTGGCCATGCTTCTATATATACAGGTACCAGCCCTGCTACCCATGGAATTATTGCGAATGATTGGTTCAATAAAGAAACAGGAAAAATGAATTATTGTACTTATGATGAAAATGCAAAACCAGTTGGTACAGAAAATGGTGCCGGAGCTATGTCACCAAAAAATTTACTGGTAACCACTATCGGAGATGAGTTGAAATTATCCACTAATCAACAATCAAAAGTTTTTTCAGTTTCGTTTAAAGATCGTAGCTCTATTTTACCAGCTGGTCATAGCGCTAATGGAGCCTTTTGGTTTGATGGTAGTAACGGGAAGTTTATTTCCAGTAGTCATTACATGAATCAGTTGCCTGGCTGGGTGAATGATTTTAATAACGCACAATTGGCAAAAAAATATTTATCCCAGGGTTGGAATACTTTATATCCGATAGAAACTTATGTTGAAAGTATGGCGGATCAGAATAATTATGAAGCAGCACCAAATAAAAAAGTGAAACCTGTTTTTCCGTATGACTACAAAACGCAATTGGAACAAAATGATTATTCCATATTGAGATATACACCTCAAGGAAATACGATAGTGAAAGACCTGGCCCTTGCCTGTTTAAAAGCAGAGCAACTAGGAAAAGGAAAAGTAACAGATATGCTGTGCATCAGTTTTTCATCAACAGATTATGTTGGGCATGCTTATGGACCAAGAAGTGTTGAAGTAGAGGATGTTTATTTACGCCTGGATAAGGATCTGGAAGAACTGATCAATAGCTTGAATGCTAATGTTGGCAAAGATAATTATGTGGTTTTTTTAACGGCTGATCATGGAGCTTGTGATGTGCCGGCTCATTTAATGGACCTCAAAATTCCTGGCGGATATATGAATGAAAGTAATCTAGAGAAAAACGTTAAAGCATTTTGTAAAAATTTATATGGAGATAGTTTAGTGGTAGCGCTTGAAAATCAGCAACTATTTTTAAATGAAGGAAAAATTTATGAAAGGAACCTGAGTAAGCCCGCCGTGGAACAAACTTTAGCAAATTACTTATTATCAATAAAAGGCGTTGCTGAAGCTTATCCTTCAGAAGTATTAAGAAACGAGAGTTACTCTGATGATTCATTTAAATATTTAATACAAAAGGGATATAATCATGTTAGAAGTGGAAATGTGGCTTTTGCTTATAATCCTGCTTGGATGTCACACGACATAACAGGAACTACACATGGCGCATCTTACAGTTATGATACACATGTGCCGGTAATATTTTATGGGATGGGCATACCAAAAGGTAGTTCAGTTAAAAAAATTCATGTGGTAGATATTGCGCCAACTATTTCTATGATGTTGCACATGTCTTTTCCAAATGGTTGTTCTGGTGTACCTTTGGAGGAAGTAATTACAAAATAGTAATACTATAAATTGCCGCTGATTTATTATAACTTTGCTTAATGTTACTTCGTTTAAATTATGATAATCCACATCCAAAAGACATTCAGTTTATCATTGATTGTTTGAGGAATGATGGAGTGATTATTTATCCTACTGATACAGTTTATTCCATCGGTTGTGATATAACCAGACCAAAGGCTATTGAAAAGTTATGTCGTTTAAAAAACATTAAACCGGAGAAGGCGAATTTTTCTTTTGTTTGCAGTGATCTTAGTCAGCTTGCTAATTATGCAAAACCAATATCTAATTCTTTATTCAGAGTAATAAAAAAGGCGTTACCCGGACCATATACTTTTATCCTTGAAGCAAATAATAATGTTCCAAAACTATTAAAACAAAATAAGAAAACCGTTGGAATTCGTGTACCGGATAATGACATTTGTAAAGCTATTATTACTGAATTGGGCAATCCAATAATTACCACAAGTTTGCATAATCAGGATGATGAGATCATGGAATATTTTGTAGATCCTGAAGTTATTCATCGTGAATACGAAAAGAAAGTTGATATGGTTATTGATGGAGGCTTCGGAAATATATATGCTTCTACTGTCTTGGATTGTTCAGGAGACGAGATCGTGGTTTTGCGCGAAGGATTAGGAAGCCTTGAGATTCTGAATTAATCATCTTTGCCTTAAAAAAAGGTTGATGGACATTACTTTTTTACGTAATTTTAGTTTTTACGTTAAATTATTTTTATGTTATCTAAAATTTATTTCCTGGTAGTATTGTTTTGTTTTATAGGGGGCAATCTATTTTCTCAATCTACAAATACAAAGAAATGGCGAAAAAGCGAGAATGATTCCATGCAAAGCGCTTTAATGATGCTAGATGATGGAAATTTCCTTTTAGCCCTGCCTTTATACGAGAATCTATATAATCAGCATCCAAATGAGGAGTTCCTTAAATATTGTTATGGAAAATGCGCATTATATAGGAGTGACAAGCATGAAATAGCTTTGAAGTTATTGAATGAGATTTACGAAAAAAATAAAAAAGCTGATGACATAGAATATGATTTAGCTAGAGCAAATCATTTTAATTATAAGTTTGACGAAGCCTTGATTTTAATTGATAAAGCAATTGCTAATAAAAAGGTATCAGCTGAATCCAAAAAGAAGGCGGCACAGTTAAAAGAATATTGCATTAATGGTATGGATTTATTTGCGAGACCAACCGGAGCAAAAATAGAAGCAATGGATAAAATTATCAATTCGCCATATGAAGAATATGTTCCCGTTATTTCTGCTGATGAATCAATAATGATTTATACATACAGAGGAATTGAAAGCATGGGTGGTTTGCAAAATGAATTTTTAATGCCAGATAGATACGGGAAGTATTATGAAGATGTTTTTCAGTCTGTGAGAATTGACCAGGAATGGAAAAAACCTATGTCTATTCCAAACGTGAATACCAATTCTCATGATGCGGCTATTGCGTTGAGTCCCGATGGTTTTTACTTATTTGTTTACAGAGATAATGGTGATGATCATGGTGATATTTATTTGAGTAACTCTTTATCTGGCGAATGGACTGTGCCTCAAAAATTAAAAGGAGAAGTAAATTCCTATTCCTGGGAAGGAAGTTGTTCAATGACAGCTGATGGAAAACATCTTTATTTCAGTAGTGAAAGAGGAGGAGGATTTGGAGGTAAAGATATTTACAGAGCAACTTTGATGCCGGATAGTACGTGGGGAAATGTTTTGAACCTTGGAGATTCAATTAATACTGCACTTGATGATGACGCTCCGTTTATTCACCCGGATGGTGTGACTTTATTTTACAGTTCGCAGGGGAAAAATAGTATGGGAGGTTATGATATTTTTCAATCGAGATTAAACTGGAGAGATTCGTCTTTTAGTAAGCCTTTAAATTTAGGTTATCCAATCAATACCACAGATGACGATATTTATTATGTATTATCAGCTAATGGAGATCGCGGATATTATGCATCAGGTAAGGCTGGTGGCGCCGGATTGAAAGATATTTATACAGTTTATCCTGGATATGTTGGAAAAAAACCATCACTTTATTTGGTAAAAGGAAAGATTACAGAGAATGGTAGTCCTGTTGCTGCATCAATTAAAGTTGAAGTAGTTGATCAGAATAATAAAAAATTTGGAGAGTTTGTCAGTAATGCAACAACAGGAAATTATCTGATTTCATTACCTGCCGGTGGACAGTTTAAAATTGTTTACAGTTATAAAGAATATCCATACAAAACTCTTGATATTAGTACTGCTAATCTTGAAGGTTATGAAGAGAAAATATTTGATGTAAAGTTTGATCTTTCAGAACCAGTTGTGGTTACTGAGCCATTAAAAGATACTGTTATTGCGGTGGTTAAGCCAGTTGAAACTGTTAAAGAGCCAATTAAAGAACCGGTGAAGGAAGTTGCTGTGAAGCAACCAATAACAAAAAAAGTTATTTTAAAACCTAACAGTTCTTTACAGGAAAAAATTAAGTATTATAGTGAATTATATGGAGATGTTTCTGCGGAAGGGCTGGTGTTCAGAGTGCAGATTGCCGCGTATAAATACCCAAAAAATTACACTTATAATCACTTAAAAGGATTAGGAGATGTTGAAAATTTGCTTTTGGACGATGGTATTACTAGAATAACAATTGGTGGAAATTTTAACACCTTGGGAACTGCCTATATTCATAATGTAAAGGTTATCAAAGCAGGACAAAGAGATGCTTTCGTGACCGTTTTATACAAAGGAAAACGGATTTACTTAGAAGATTTGGAGAAGATGGGAATTTACGTGAAAAAATAATTCCGACAAATACTCAACCAGAACCCGATTCATCATTTCAAAAAAGTAATTACTCTTACAGTTCTAAAATTTGTTTCCCGTGTTCCTTTGATTTCACTTGTTTAATGACATGGGCGATAATGCCTTTTTCATTGATGATAAAGGTTGTTCGGATTATACCATCATAGATTCTGCCCATAAATCTTTTAGTTCCCCAAACATCATAAGATTTAATAATTATCATATCAGTGTCGGCCAATAGTGAAAAAGGCAGTTCAAATTTATTAGCAAATTTTTTATGCATCTTTTCATCGTCTGCACTCACTCCCAATACTACATAATTTTTTTTACTCAAATATTTGTGTTCATCTCTTAAACTGCATGCCTCTAATGTACAGCCTGGAGTATTGTCTTTGGGATAGAAATACAGAACAAGATTTTTGCCTTTAAAATCCTTTAATGAAATGACGTCCCCGTTTTGATCTTTCGCTGAAAATGCCGGGGCTTTATCTCCTGGTTTTAAAGAAGTAGAATGCGCGATAAAGTCAATTGGATCGGCTTTTTTTTGGGCTGGAATTTTCTTAAGGGTTAATTTTTTTATTGGTGCTTTTTCTTTTAAAACTTTTGTTTTTATTAGGTCTGTTTTTGGCATTATAGATTTTTTATTAGATAGTGAATGAGGAGCACTTTTGCTGATGATATTGGTTTTAAAATATTGGCACCATTCAGTTAAAGGACATATTTCACATTTTGGTGACCTTGCGATGCAAACATATCGCCCATGTAAAATTAACCAATGATGCGCTGTAGCAATATATTGTTCAGGAATGTGTTTTATTAATTGTTGCTCACTTTGTAAAGCTGTTTTTGCTTTTGTTAAGCCAAGCCGGTTAGAAACTCTGAAAACATGAGTATCAACTGCCATGGCTGGTTTATCATAAATAACAGAAGCCACAACATTGGCTGTTTTTCTTCCAACACCAGGTAATTTCACTAATTGATCAATTTCACTGGGAATGATGCCATTAAAATCTTTTAAAAGCATATTAGCCATATTTACTAAATGCTTTGCTTTATTATTGGGATAACTAACGCTTCTTATATAATTAAAAATGGTGTCAGAGCTTGCCGAAGCCAAAGCTTCCGGAGTAGGATAATCCTGAAATAATTTAGGCGTTACCTGGTTAATGCGCTTGTCTGTACATTGTGCTGATAGAATAACGGCAATAATTAACTCAAAAGGATTTGAATAATTCAGTTCTGTTTCAGCAATCGGAACATTAGTTTTAAAATAATTGATAACGCCTTCGTAACGTTCCTTTAAAGTCATGCTGATTAATTTTCAATAAAGATGTGAAATTTATCCATTAAAAAAGCCATCTGTTTTTAAACAAATGGCCTTTTTAATTTCACACAAAATTATTTTTTAAACCCAAATACTTTTTTTAGAATATCTGTTACTCGCGCCATAGGATCTTTTCTGATTTTAGCTTCTTCTTCAAGTATTAAAATCATTAATCCATTTATTGCTTTTGTAGCCACATAATCGTTCAAATCAGGATTTTGTTTTTTTACGCCAGGTAATTTATTATAGGCAGTTGCTAAAGGAGTCCAATAACTTGTAACTTTTACTTTTGCAATGGCTTCTTTAACAACAGGCATAAATTGAACCTTTAAAGGAGAAAAGGTCTTTTCTCTTAAATAATGAGTCGCAGCAGAATCAGCTCCATTTAAAATGGCAAAACCATCCCCAATGCTCATTCCTGTAACTGCATCCATAAAAACGGGCGCGGCTTTTTTTGCAGCCTCTTCAGCAGCTCTGTTCAATGATGTTTCAAACTCAATAACTTTTTTCTCCATTCCTAATTTGATCAGTTTTGCTCTCATATCCTGAGCTTCTGCCGGCCATGGAATAAATAACTTTGGATTCTTTAAATAGCCATCTAATTTGGAAGCTTTGCCCGATGAATTATTTGTTCCCACTGTTAAAGCTTCCTTAAGTCCCTTAATAACTTCATCATTTGTTAGTGATGGTGCGGCTGCTGAAGGCGTTCCCCCGCCTAATAAGGTTTCTGTTTTATTTATAATAACGGCAGCTGTCGAATTGGTTTTAGCAGCTCCAATAATTGTAGTAGAGTTTGTTACAGCAGCATTTTTTGTAGAATTTAAAACATTCCCCCAGTTTTGTGCAGTAGCTAAAAAACTTCCGAATGAAATTGTTACGATCAGAATTATTTTTGATTTCATAATGTAAATATTTTAATAAATAGTGATGTTTACTTGGCAATAATTAAATTTACAAAGTTTTTTATAAATACGTTGTCAAATATAGTTCGAATTGCTCAGGAAGCCAAAATACAAGTCTTAAAATATCTTAAGTTTATTTAAAATTATGAATGCAGAACTACTAACGATTGGTAATGAAATACTAATCGGACAGATTACAAATACAAATGCTGTGTGGATGGCGCAACAACTTAATATGATTGGTGTTAATGTTGTTCATATGAGTTCTGTGGCGGACGAAAGAAATGCTATTTTAGACGCTTTTGTTGCGGCTTCCAAACGTACAGACATTGTTTTAATAACGGGAGGACTAGGACCAACTAAAGATGACATCACAAAAAAAACTTTTTGTGATTATTTTGAAACGGAATTGGAGATTAATAATGATGTTTTGGAAGATGTTACTTCTTTTTTCGTAAAAAGGAATAAGGAGCTTTCTCCTATAAATAGAAAGCAGGCAGAGGTGCCAAAAAAATGTCTTGTCCTGAGAAATAAAAATGGTACAGCTCCTGGTATGTGGATGGAAAAAGATAATACAATTTTTATATCAATGCCAGGTGTACCATATGAAATGCAGGGTATTATGCGTGATGCCGTTATCCCGGAAATAAAAAAACGATTTACGCTTCCTTTTATTTATCATAGAACTATTTTAACTCAGGGAATAGGGGAAAGTGTGTTGTCTGAATTAATTAGTGACTGGGAAGATAAACTGGTAGAAAAAGAAATTGGTCTGGCTTATTTGCCATCGCCAGGACTTGTGAGACTGCGCTTAAGTAGCAAAGGATTTGATGAGATAGAATTAAAAAATAGAATTGATTCTGAAGTTGACAAGGTTAAGATCCTAATTGAAAAATATATTTATGGGTATGAAGAATATGGAAAGGATCAACCAAAAATTGAAGAAATTTTGGGGAAATTATTACTTGAACAAGGACTAAAACTTGGACTGGCAGAAAGTTGTACCGGTGGATATATTTCGCACCTGATTACAAGTGTTGCCGGAAGTTCTAATTATTATAACGGCTGTATTGTCCCTTACCACAATGAATTTAAAAATGCACTATTGAAAGTAGATCTTTCTATTTTTGAAAAGTACGGGGCAGTGAGTAAAGAATGCGTGTTAGCGATGGCCAAAGAAACATTACTTACATTTAAAGCGGATGTCGCTATTGCTGTTTCTGGTATTGCTGGCCCCGGTGGTGCAACCGAAGAAAAACCTGTTGGAATGACGTGGATAGCGGTAGCTTATAATGATAAATTCATAGCAAAACAGTTTATATTTGGTGATAACAGACAACGTAATATTCAGATGACTGCTGTAACAGCAATGAATATGTTAAGGAAACTTATTTTAAAAATTGAGGATTAAGAAAGGTTATTTGAGAGGGTTTTTTTGCTAACGATTCTAACAACTTATTTCCCATAACCAATATCTAAATTATGAAACTAGCATACAGAGAATTTGGATCTGGCCAGCCATTAATTATTTTACATGGTTTGTTTGGCCAAAGTGATAATTGGAATACGTTGGCAAAGCGTTTTGCAGAAAAAGAATTTCATGTATTTGCAATTGATCAACGTAATCATGGATTATCTCCCCATAGTGAAGAATGGAATTATGAGGTGATGGCGACAGATCTAAAAGAGTTTATAGAAGACCATCAATTATCTAATCCTATTTTACTAGGCCATAGCATGGGCGGCAAAATTGTGTTATTTTTTGAGCTTTTATTTCCTCATATAGCTAAAAAAATAATAGTAGCTGATATTTCACCCAGAGCGTATGAACCACACCATGAGGCTGTATTGAATGCATTAAATGCTATTGATTTTTCAGAGATTAATACCAGAAAAGAGGCAGAAACAATTTTAGGAGAATACATTACTGATTATGGAACAAAACAATTTCTACTTAAAAACATTTATTGGAGGGAAGATGAATCCAAACAGATGGATTGGCGTTTTGATCTAAAAACAATTACCAAAGAATATAATAATATTGGAATTTCCGTTCCTTTTTTTGTGAGTGACGCTGAGATATTGTTTTTAAGAGGAGAGAAATCAGATTATATTTCGGAAAATGATGAACATGATATTTCGTCGCGGTTTTCAAACTACCAGTTAAAAACGATTGCCAACAGCGGTCATTGGATTCATGCGGAGCAACCGGAAGCTTTTTTTAATTGTGTAGTAAATTTTATTTCCTAATTTTTAAAAGCCTCTTCAATTAATTTAATGGTATTTTTTAAACGCTCCTCTCCAATTCCTTTAATTATTTTATAATCAACATCCAATTTTTGAAGTTCATGTTTATTCGATTTGAATAAATGTTCTCTTAAATCTTCATTTCGGCGCTGAGGATCCGCAACCCAGGGAACATCATTATTTGTAATTAAAGATAAATCATAATCATTATCTTTAATAGACTTCGTTATAAAATTTGGAACTTTGTTAAATTTATGGGTACACCAAATTTTGATTGTTATTAAGGAAGTATCACAAAATAAAAAACGATTTGCTTTAGGTAAATATTCTTTTTCGAGTTCTAATTGTTTTTTTGCAATGATCTCTAAATCATCCGTATTATAATTATTGACGTCATGTTCTTTAAAATAGGTCCTTGCATATTCAGGAACAAATACAGTATTATAATGTTTTGCAAGTTGCTCACACAATAAGGTTTTTCCCGTACTCTCAGGGCCAATAAGAACTATTCTTTTTATTTTATGATCGTTTGACTCAGTCATTAGAAGTTAAATTTTAAAAGAACCCAATTTAATAATGCTTTTTATTTACAAACTGGATTAACATAAAGGTACAAGAAAAATTATACTCTGTACGATGGTTTCAAATTAAATATAATTTTAAGATAAGCAGTTGATTGAATTATTCAAGAGTTATGTTATTATCCTTGCAGTACCTTATAAAATCAATGTATTTGTTATAAGGCGACGTGCTTTTCCATAAATGACCGTATAGCGCAATACCGTGAAAACCTAGGTCATAAGCTAGTCTCACACTTTTTTCATTAACGCCACCTCTCGCATAAATATACTTTCCTGATTTTGCAATAGCAGCTTTAACTGTTTCCGGATAGAATCCACTGTATAAATCGCCGGATACATTATGGAACATTGTTCCAAGAAAACAATAATCCGTTTTTACTTTTTGTTCTATGTATACATCAGAGATTCTTTTGTAAGAAATAGATTTAATTAAATGCGGTTTCCTTAAATAAATCATTTTAGTATTCCACCACAATTTAAATTTTTGATTAAGATGTGTTGAAGTAAAATGGAATCCTTTTAAATCATACTTAAGTGCCAGTTTATGATGTGAATGAATAATGATGCGGTTGTGAAAATGAGTAGGAATTTCTTGAATATATTCATCCAGTTCTTTTGTGGAGAACCTGTTCTTTCGTACATGCAGAGTTTCCAGTCCCGCCTCGAACATTTGTATAATGGAAGCAATTTCGTTATCGCTTTTTTTTGATTGGGTGATGACAACAAGTTTCATTAAAATAAAGGATTAATTTCCATTAATAATTCAGGTCTCTTTTCAAGGGCATTTCCAATAACAATATAATCCGGTTTGGAACTAATCATTTTTTTTACTTTTTCGAAAGTATCTATTCCTCCACCAACAATTATAGGTAATGATGTATTTTTTTTTACTGCTTTAATAATCGAATTATTTAATGATTTCTTAGCCCCGCTCCCAGCCTCAAGATAAATTAATTGTTTTCCAAGTAATTCTGCAGCAATGGAAGTTTCTATAATTTCTCTGGTAGTAGTAACGGGTTTTGTTTTTGTGATTTTTTCAGTGGTTGATTTTTTTGAACCATTAACTAAAATATAACCTGTCGGAATGGTTTTTAATTTTGAAGCTTTTATTTTTGTGGCTGCCTTTACGTGTTTACCAATAAGATATTCAGGGTTACGCCCCGAAAGCAATGAAAGAATTAGAATGCCATCAGCAAATTTAGATACCTGAGTTTCATCACCCGGAAAAATGATAACTGGAATTTTTGTCAAAGATTTAACTGACTTTACTGTTCTTTCAAAAGTATTATTTTTCAATGAACTACCTCCTATAAAAATATAACGGACTTTGCACTGGTTGGCTATCGTAACTAATTGCTGATTATATTTATCAGGATCAATTAAAACTATCAGTTCGGTATGTAAAGTTTTTTTAAGCATTTATTTTTGTTTTAGCATATACTAAAACATAATCTTTTAATAATTCGTATTGAAGTTCAAAGATTTCTTTAAAACCAGGTAAATTTATTTCCCCGATAATTGTTCCTAAATTATGTTTTGTAAATGGTTTCACCAATAAATGTTCAATAAAATCCACTTCTTTTAAACCATATATTTTGTAGAGTGTTTCTTTAGCCGCCCAGTAAATCAATAATTTTTCCACATTATCACCTGCATCTTTTAATTCACCTTCGTTTAAAAATTTATGTTTTATTTTTAATACTTTCTCCCTAATCAGTTCAATATCAATGCCAGTTGATTCACTCTTATTTACTATAATTGCTAAACGGTCATGAGAGTGTGAAATTGAAATATGCCTGCTGTCATTTAACAAATAAGGCTTGCCTTTTTCATCATATTCAACAACACAATCCTGGTCAATAAGTGCTTTTAAAAGGTAGCTTCTGCCTTTGGTTTCTATATCACGCTTTGCGCTTAGGTTTTGCTGTTCTGCAAAGACTTTCAGATCCAATAACCCGTAAAAAAGGCTTTCATGTATGTTAAAAATCTCTGTCAATTATCGTTAAATAAACCATTCAATAGTTTGAGTGTTACAAACTTATGTCTTATCTTTGCATAATTACAAAAAAATAAACATAAATCAATAAATAAACATGTCAGCAGTAGCAACAGGAAAGTACCTTGCGTACAAAGTAAAAGATATCTCGTTAGCAGAATGGGGTCGTAAAGAAATTAAATTAGCAGAAGAAGAAATGCCAGGATTAATGGCACTTCGTGCTGAATATGGTGCTTCTCAGCCTTTAAAAGGTGCACGTATTGCTGGTTGTTTACACATGACCATTCAAACTGCCGTATTAATTGAAACATTAACAGCTTTGGGTGCTGAAGTAACCTGGAGCTCTTGTAATATTTTTTCTACACAGGATCATGCAGCAGCAGCTATTGCAGCGGCAGGTATTCAGGTGTATGCCTGGAAAGGTATGAATGCAGAAGAATTTGATTGGTGTATTGAACAAACTTTATGGTTTGGAGAAGACCGTAAGCCATTAAATATGATTTTGGATGATGGGGGTGATTTAACAAATTTAGTGTTTGATCAATACCCTGAATTAGCAGCAGGAATCAGAGGTTTATCTGAAGAAACTACAACAGGTGTTCACCGTTTATATGAGCGTATGAAAAACGGAACTTTATTGTTACCGGCTATTAACGTGAATGATTCAGTTACTAAATCTAAATTTGATAACAAATACGGTTGTCGTGAATCATTAGTTGATGCGATCCGTCGTGCTACTGATATCATGATGGCAGGTAAAATTGCTGTTGTTGCTGGTTATGGTGATGTTGGAAAAGGTTCTGCTCAATCACTATCTTCTCAGGGAGTTCGTGTAATTGTTACTGAAATTGATCCAATCTGTGCTTTACAAGCTGCTATGGATGGTTATCAGGTAATGAAAATGGATAACGCTGCTAAAATTGCAGATATCTTAGTTACTACAACAGGAAACAAAGACATCATTGTTGGTCGTCATTTCGAATCAATGAAACACGGAGCGATTGTTTGTAACATTGGCCACTTTGATACTGAAATTGATATGGCTTGGTTAAACAAACACCATGGTGCGTCAAAAGATACAGTGAAACCACAAGTAGATCAATATACAATCAACGGAAAAAGCTTTTTAGTATTAGCGGAAGGCCGTTTGGTAAACTTAGGTTGTGCTACAGGCCACCCAAGTTTTGTAATGAGTAATTCATTTACAAACCAGACTTTAGCTCAGTTAGAATTATGGACAAATACAGCTGCTTATGAGAAAAAAGTATATGTGTTACCAAAAATTTTAGATGAGAAAGTAGCTCGTTTGCACTTAGGTAAAATTGGTGTTGAATTAGATACTTTAAACAAAGATCAGGCAGATTATATTGGTGTTAAAGTTGAAGGTCCTTTTAAAGGGGACGCTTACAGATACTAGTAATTTTATAGTTCTTCAAAATCCCATTGGCCACTTGGCTTATGGGATTTTTTTATTTGGTTACTTTTGAAAGAAAATTTAAAGGAAGGCTAAATTAAGTTGAATATTTAGATGTGTCTCAAGACAATAAACTCTAGCTTGTCACATTCATTACAGCCATCTGTTCCAATAAAATAAGTATTTTTAAAAAAGAAAATAGTTTGAGTTTAATCTAACCACAATGTTTTATAAAATGGATTTAGCAGTTTTTATTTTTAGCCTGTTGATGGCAATGGGTTGTTTTTGGATCAGTTCTAAAATGATTCGTTTATATTTAAAAGTTAAGAAATGGAATAGGGTCAATGCCCGTGTTGTTTCAAAAGAGCTCTTTATCCATCCTAAATATTCTACTTCCAGATCGCCTTATGGATTGAAGGTAGAGTATACTTATGAAATTGATGGAAAAAATTATATCGCCCATAATGTTTACCTTGCAGAGTTGGCTGGCGGACAAGCTAATCATATGAAAAGTGATGCGGAAAAGAGATTAAATAAAATACAGGAACGTATGAATGTTTTTGTTGACCCGAATGATCCGGCTCGCACTGTAATGTATTGCGAAGGTGTTGGTTTATATGTCTTTGTTTTTTTTATGGGGATTTTATCGATTTTGATTGGGATAAGTTATTTATAATATGAAAGAAGATTAACCTACTTATTATTTAGAAGGCTCATTAGGGTAAAAGTTGTGACAAGTAATTACGAAGCTTTTATCTCATCGATCATTAATTGAATAGAAGCAGCGCCTCTAAACTCATTTACTTTTATTTTGTAAACGATATCCACGGGAATGTTGCGCTTGAAAAAATTTAAATAATCGCCTTTATTAAAACCAATGGCTTCCACCTTTGTAAGCTTTGAATTAGGCTGGTATACTTCCAGTTTCAGGTGATTATTACCAACGAGTTTAGCAAAGCCTGTATCCAATACACCACGGCTTATAAAAACCGGCGTCATGTTGTGTGGACCATGAGGTGCAAACTGATTTAAAATGCGGATCAATTTATCATTGATGTCATCCAATAAAATTTCCAGGTCAATTTCAACTGTGGGAATCAGCATTTCTGGTTTAATGGTGCGGGACACTTCATGTTCAAACGCATCGATAAAAGCTCTGATGTTTCCTGTTTTCAAGGAGAGTCCTGCAGCAAATTTATGTCCGCCGAATTGTTCTAGTAAATGACTACAATTTTCAATAGCTGTGTATACATCAAAATCTTTTACGCTGCGGGCAGAACCGGTAGCCATACCATTGGATTCAGTGAGAATGATTGTAGGCTTGTAATAGCGTTCGATCATGCGTGAAGCAACAATGCCAACCACACCTTTGTGCCAGGAAGGATTAAAGAGTACAGTAGATTTTTTAAACGGCGTGATCGGATCCCGATCAAGTGTTTCATAAGCTTCATCAGTGATGCTAATATCAATATCACGACGGGTGAGGTTGGTCTCATTTATTTTTTTTGAAAACTCAGTGGCTTGGTCAGTATTACTGATCAAAAGTTCTACTGCCTTTGAGCCATGCTCAATTCTTCCTGCAGCGTTAATGCGTGGAGCAATGGTAAAAACCAATGTATTAATGTCAAGTTCTTTTTCCTGTTTGTTAAGTGCCAGTAATGCTTTTAAACCCGGACGAGGATCCGCGTTCAATTGCTTTAATCCAAAATGTGCGAGCACTCTGTTTTCACCTGTAATTGGAACTATGTCAGCAGCAATACTCGTAACAACCAAATCCAAATATTCAAAAACTTCCTGTTCATCAATTCCATTTTGAATACAAAAAGCTTGTGCTAATTTAAAACCAATCCCACAGCCTGCCAGTTCTTTGTAAGGGTAAGGACAATCGTTTTGTTTTGGGTCCAAAACAGCGACAGCCTTAGGGATTTCATCACCGGGAAGGTGATGATCACAAATAATAAAATCTATGTTCTTCTCATTCGCATAATCGATTTTATCATTGGCCTTAATACCGCAGTCCAATGCAATAATTAATAAGTAGTTATTTTCTTCAGCGTAATCAATACTTTTAAAAGAGATGCCATATCCTTCTGCATAACGGTCAGGAATATAATAACGCATTTCTGGAATATATTTTCGAAAAAAACTATACACTAATGCAACAGAAGTTGTACCATCGACATCATAATCGCCAAAGATCAGTACCTTTTCACGATTGCTTATAGCCTTAATAATACGTTCAATTGCTTTATCCATTCCTTTCATTAAAAAAGGATCGTGAAGCATTTCTAAAGAGGGCCTGAAGAAGGTTTTAGCCTCATCAAAATTTTTGACACCTCTCAATGATAATAATTTGGCAATGGTTTCATCAACAGCAAGGCTGCTCTGCAATGAAGAAATATCTTCTGAATGAATCGCCTGAAGTATGTTCCATTTTTTTTCCACTAATGTGTTTTGTTGATGTTTGCTATGTCAGTTCGAACGGAGTCGAGAACAATAAAATAATTTAGAACGCTTCTCGACTTCGCTCGAAGCGACAACATTAGAAATTAAGATGTTCTAAGCAAGGTTATGATAAACAGCCATGACATCATCATCATCTTCCATTTTATCCAGCATTTTTTGAAATTCAAGTTCCTGTTCTTCTGTTAATTCCTGCGTAGTAGTTGGAATAAAAGATTTTATGGTTTCTTTCACTACATATTTTTTCTCTTCCAAACCAGCTTGCATCATTCCAAAATCGGTAAAAGCTACCTGCACAATTAATTCATTATTTTCTTCATCCCATGTTAATTCTTCCGCACCAAAATCAATTAAATCCAGTTCTACATCATCGTGGTTTAATCCTGTAGAATCTACTTTAAATAACCCTTTGCGTTCAAACATAAAACTTACAGAACCTGTTGTTCCAACAGAACCATTTGCTCGGCTAAAATATAATCGTAAGTTGGCAATAGTACGTGTAGGGTTATCCGTTGCACATTCTACAATAACAGGCACGCCATAAGGACCATGACCTTCATAGATCACTTCATCGTAATTACTGGTATCTTTCTCGGAAGCACGTTTAATAGCCGCATCAACATTCACTTTTGGCATATTTACGGCCTTTGCGTTAGCTATACAGGCTCTTAGTTTTGGGTTTAAATCAGGATGCGGTCCACCCTGTTTCACGGCCATAACAATTTCTTTCCCAATTTTAGTAAACTGCTTCGCCATTTTAGCGTAGCGTTTAAACATTGTTGCTTTCCTGGTTTGAAAAATACGTCCCATACTCTTAATCTTAAATTGTCATAATTTCGACAAATTTAACTCAAAATACTCATAGCTTCACTACATTTACTATAAATTAAGCATAAAAATGAGCCCTTTACAATCACTAAGTTCTTTTCAGATTCACATCACTTTACCAGATATTTTTACGCGTCGTTTCGCTGCTTTAATTCCTCAGCAGCGGGAACGGGTGAATCAGTTAATGGAAGAACGTGTAATTTTGAATTATGCTCTGGATATGGAACGCGCTAATTTGTGGGTAACAATGCAGGCGAAAGATCAGGAAGCTTTAATGGATATTTTGGCGACCTTTCCCATTATAAAAGACGTAAAAGTGGAAATTTTTGAACTAGCCTTTTTTGATACGGCACATTTAGGTATGCCGGAGTTGAATATGAATTAACGTTTAAGGAATAATAGATTTCCATTTTTCAGATTCCGCAAACTCTTTTATGGTTTGGTTTCTTTCTGTTAGAAATAGTTTCATATAATTTGTAAGGATCAATTTATCGAACAGTTTTCCTATAATTCCATAAGGTGAGGAAAACTCGAAGTTATCAATCATGGTAACTGTACCATTGTCTGTTTTGAAATAATGATCATGAATAAAATATTTGAAAGCGCCTTTTAATTGCTCGTCTCTAAAATGAACGTAAGGTTCAACTTTTGATATTTTAGATGTGAGTTGTTGTTTAATCCCAAAATGTACAGCTTCCCATGTTACAAAGTCATTTGTATTTACAAGTCCGGAAGTTACACCATCGATCGCTTTCTCTTTTGTCCTGGTTGTGGATATTTGATGCAAGTCAATGCTTCTTGCAAGATCAAAACAAATATTGATGTCTGCCTTGATTAAAGTTGTTATATGAATGGTAGGCATTTCTTACAAAGTGCTCAGATCAAATTTATTCTCCATTCTGATTCCTCTTTCTGTCTGCGCAACTGTGCAACATTCAATAGTAGGATCGTGTTCAAAGAACAGTGTCCAGTTATTTTCTGCAGCTTGCTTTAAAATATAGTCTTTTTCTTTTAAGGTATTTAACGGGCGAACATCATAACCCATCACATAAGGTATAGGAATATGACCTGTTGAAGGAATAAGGTCTGCTAAAAAAGCAAGAGTTGTATTTTTGTATTTTATCAATGGAATCATCATCGCTTCCGTATGTCCGTTCGCTTCATACATGCTAAATCCCGGCATAAAATCTTTAGTCGTATCAAAATAGTTTAACTGGCCGCTCTCTTTTATCGGCATAATGTTTTCTTTCAGGAAGCTGGCCTTCTCACGGGGATTAGGATTTACAGCCCATTCCCAGTGTTTTTCGTTGCACCAATACTTAGCATTTTTAAAAGCGGGACTGAATTTTGTCCTGTCTGCATTGTATTCTATACTTCCTCCGCAATGGTCAAAATGCAAGTGCGTTAAAAATACATCCGTAATATCATCTTTATGAAAGCCATGTTTCGCTAAGGAAAGTTCAAGAGTATCATTGCCATGCAGATAGTAATAGCCAAAAAATTTATCATCCTGTTTATTGCCCATACCGTTATCAATCAGAATTAAACGTTTGCCATCCTGCACTAATAAACAGCGCATGGCCCAGCTGCACATGTTATTATCATCGGCTGGATTTAATTTATTCCAGATGGATTTTGGAACCACGCCAAACATGGCACCTCCGTCTAATTTAAAATGACCAGTGTTTATAGAATATAATTGCATAATGTTTTTTTATAAAAATAGTGATTATTTACATTTTGTGAAATTATAGAACGTAGATATCGCTGATTATAAAGATTTTCATGATTTTAATCTTTTGAATCAATTTCATCTGTGTCATCAGCATTCTATTCTAATAATAATTAAACTTCATTTTTCCTTCACTAAATTCAAGATTTGGAAAAGGAATTTTAATCATATTTAAACACGAGAAAACAGATTTTAAAACTTTCGACTTTGTTTTAATTCTTGTCAAATCAAGATCTAATGAAAAATATCCTTGACGATAACGGTTGAAATTAGTAACATTACCACTTTCATCTTGTACTAAAATAGTATTGTATCTGGCCCCCAGCATACCATTCGCTCCATATCCAAAAGCAACGTTCAACCATTTTGGAAATCTTGTTTCTTTTTTCATGAAAGTAGAAGGGTTAATACTCACCCAGTATGTTTGACCGTTATAATCTTTTAAAATTTGTGTAGCAAAGGATTCCCCTAAAAGATCCGGCCTGTATTTAGCATAAGCAGAAGAATAAAAAGAAAACTTTAACTGTATGCGTTGTTCTTTCCAGACAACTTTTTGTCCAATTGCCAGCCCGCTTCCGAGTGCATTTGCTCCCACATCGCCCCAGCTAAAGCCCCAGCCATTGCTATAGCCATCCATGACTTCTATAGCACTCATGTAGGTAAATCCACTAAGGCCTCCAATGATAATTTGATTTTTCTTGGAATAGCCTGCCCATTCCATTGCCTCCATCATTAATCGTCCGGTTTGATAAGTTGTAAACATATGCCCATATTTATCTATCTGGAACCATTCAGAGTTATCATTGAATGTATGAAATTTTGAAGTATTATATTCCTGATACCATGCCTGGTTTAAATAAACCAGTGAACCGGCAGTTAAGGCTACTGACGAAGTACCTAATACAATTTTTCTTTTTTTAAATACAGATAAAGAATCTGAAGAAAAAGAAATAAAAGGAAAGAAAAAAACTAGGATAGCTATTAGAAAATTTTTCAAAATGATTTTAAGCCAAGTCTTTAACCAACATGTTTCCTTTGCTGGTATTTAATACATCGTCCATGTCTTTCATCAGTCTGTTAACGATAGCCAGTTCTTTACTATCTTCAATTGGCAGTTCATTGATACCTTTTTCGTCGAGTTTATCGATAATGTATTTAACAGTTAATTTTGAATCTGAAATTCCGGGTTGATATGCGGTTTCTTTATCCACTGTAGTTTTTACTTCGTTAAATATACCGGTTTCTGTAAACTCAAAAATAATTGTTCGTGCGAGACGAATAGGAAGGTCTAATTTTTTTGCGATTTGCATAGCTGTTGAGGAAGGTTTCCCTTCATTAAAATTTTTCACAACATAATTAGCAATCAATAGAGCAATCACGCGCTTGTAACGGTCGCTTATGTTGGTGATATCATTTTCCAGCTCATAATGATCCACATTTTGGTTTGCAAATGAAAGCTCAGCTCCGAAAAGCATAATGTACCAAGAGTATTGCACCCAAATTAAAAATAACGGTAAGGCTGCAAAACTTCCATAAATAGCATTGTATTGAGCCACTCCAACCTGCGAAGCCACGTAAGCCCATTGCAATAATTCGAACAAAACAGCAGCTACAAAACCGCCTTTGGCACCTGCTAAAAAAGTTACCTTTGTATTAGGCAGGGCGATATATACAAAGATGAATATAGACCAGATTAGAGTAAATGCCAACAGTTTTAAGAGTATAGCACTCACAGGATCAAAATAAACATGCGCGGATGAGAACGCTTCCACACTTGTTCTGAGACCAACAGTAATTGTTCCGGACAAAAGCAAAAAAATAGGGGCGACAAGCATGATTGACAGATAGTCAGTTATTTTCCTAACCCAAGTACGTTCACGTTTTATTTCCCATATTTCATTAAAGCTATCCTCAATACTGCCTAACAATTTCATCACCGACCATAATAAAACAATCACACCAATACCGGCAATTAGTCCGCCGCGTGTATTTGCCAACATTTTATCAGCGTATTCAAAAACCTGCATTAAGACGTCTTGCTGATCCCCAAACTTTAAAAGAATTTGGGATTTCATATCTTCCTGATATCCAAATCCTTTGGCAATAGCAAAAATTAAAGCAATAACAGGTACAATAGAAAACAAAGTGTAATAGGTTAGAGCAGAGGCTTTTAATAAACAATTATCTTCGTTAAAACCTTTTATAGCCAGCATAAAAATACGAAGTTGCTTAACCAAAAAACTTTGTTTTTTATTCAGCTTATCAATCCTTAAACGCCATAATTTGGTATTCAAAAAATGAGATATATTTTTAATAGTTCTGACTACTCTTGCCATAATAAAGTAAAGATAAACAAATCTATTCGTTTTTGTTTAATTCATCTCGTAACTGACGGGCTGTTTTCCTACTTCCGTCATGGCTCCAACCAGGAGGGCCGAAAACATACATGAGCTTGTTTTTAAACGATGTCTGTTTTCTTAAATCTGTGAAAATTGCATGCCATTCATGAAATACCATCGTAAGTGGGTTATAAGATTTTAAATTTGTGGTCAATCCATAAACCACTTCCTCGTCTTCTTTAGCAAAGGTTCCAAATACCCTGTCCCAGATAATAAAGATCATTCCCATATTTTTATCTAAGTATTTAACGTTACTTGCATGATGCACCCGATGATGCGAAGGAGTTGATAAAAACAATTCCAGGAAACCAAGCTTTCCTACCGTTTTCGTGTGAATTAGGATTCCGTATATCTGCGTAGCTGCATACATGAACATCACATCCAAAGGATCAAATCCGAAAAGAGATAGGGGGATAAAATAAATGAAGCGGTATAAGGGCTGGAAAACGGAAGATCGGAATCCCACTGTTAAATTAAATTCCTCTGAGGAATGGTGAGTGACATGAACAGCCCAAAAAAAACGACAATAATGATCCACTCTATGCATCCAGTAAAAAAGAAAATCTTCTGCTAATAATAAAGCTGACCAGTAAATAATAGGATGTAATGCTTTATCAATTCCTAAAAATTGAAAGCGTTGAAAATACCAAAGTACTCCTAAACAAATACCTCTTACTAATATATCTAAAGAAAAATTAAGGGTTGTTAAATAAATATTGATCAATAAACCCTTGGTAGAGTAATACTTTTTTTCATGCCAATAACTATATAAAATTTCTATCCCTATAACAATGGCATAAATAGGAATTGATAATTTGATCAGTAACTCTTCTCTGAATTCGTTCATTTAAAATAGATCATTAATCGCGGAATAAATTTAAGAAACCTTTTTCAGTTGTTGATTTGTCAAACTGATCCGTATAGTTAATAATGTAGAAATAGGTGCCAGCTGGCGCGGAACCTGATTTTGCTGAACCATCCCAAAATCCATTTATAGCATCCCATTCGTGCATTTTTAATCCCCAACGATCATATATAGTACAGTTCAGGGTTTTTAATCCGCTGGAACTAACTTTAAACAAATCATTCGACTGATCGCCATTTGGCGTAAAAACGTTTGGAATCACAACCACAGCTTCCTTAGCAATAGTAATACATTTGGTGACAGAATTCGTACACGTAGCATTAGTGGCTAATAAAGTGACACAACAGCTTCCGGTGTCAGCATAGGATGTCATCGCATTTGTAGAGATAGATATTCCATTACAAAAATCCCAGGCAGAAGATGTGGCATTAATGCTTGTGTTATTAAAGTTAACCGAACTACCCAAAGTAACAATATTACCTTCCTGGATTATGAAATCAGCAACCGGAGTGGCGAGCACCTGGACAATTGAAGGCATCGTGTAGGTAGATGAACAACCTAATGTATTCGTACAGGTTGCGGTTACAGTATAATTCCCACCGGCTGCGTAACAATGATTAGGATTATTTGAATTTCCATTATTTCCATCGCCAAAGTTATAGGCAATGGTCGAACAGGATGAACTTGTTTGGTCTGTAAAATTAATGCAAAGAGGAACGCAGCCTGTTATTACAGATGCGTTTACATTTAATGTAGGTGAAGAGGTAACAAACACAGTTGCGGTCGTCGGTGGTGAAGTGCAGCCTACATTATATCCAAAAACAGAATACGTAGTAGTTAACGCAGGAATCGGATTAATTGTCTGCGTGGTTTCTGTTGTACTCCATGTAAAGCTGGTGGCACCTGTTGCAACTAATGTCGCAGTTTGTCCGGCACAAATTGAGGAAGAAACGATATTTACTGTTGGTGTGGCAGTTACAGTAACGGTCGAAATGGCCGCGGCTGAGCTTACACATCCATTGACATCAGTTCCCTGTACGTTATAAGTTGTCGTGTTTGTCGGGCTCACAGTTTGGAAACTTCCAGTAACGCTGTTAGACCATGTATAAGTATTAGCACCTGTTGCTATTATAGTAGCGGTTTGTCCTGAACAAATATTGCCATTAGTAACTGAAAGAGTTGGAATAGAATTTACCGTAATGGTTTGAACTGCTGAGTTGGTGCAGCCTGCAACTGATGTTCCGGTTACAGAATATGTTGTGGTAACTGTAGGTGAGAAACTAATGCCATTGGTGATCCCTCCTGACAAGGTATAAGTGGAAGCACCATTTGCTGTTAATGATGTAGAATAGCCATTACAAATCACTGGATTCGCAGCATTTATACTGACGTTTGGACTTGCATTTTCGGTAACAACAATAGTGTCGGAATAAGAACAAACCTGCTGATAAAAAATATCATCTAAAGCAAAGTCGTTTGCTCCGGGAGCAGTAAAGTTCTGATCCACGATGGTAATTACTGCAGAAGTATTGGCTCCTGAATTCCAGTTGGTAGCAAAATTACCCCACACACCAGCTGTGAATGGAGCACTATAGGCCGCACCAAGTAAACTGCCATTAATAGAAAATTGTAATTGGGCTTCGTTACCGGCAGAAGTATTATAAACAGAGGCAACCCAGGCAGAGAAATTATAATTTGTATTTGGATTCACAGTAATAGTTTCACTCCACACAACATCATTCGCAACTGCGGAACCGTTGCACACCATCATGTTTCCTGTTCCGCTTGTATGATCACCAAAAGTCACAAAATTGGTATGACCTGCATTTGGGTCAGTAGTTATAATATAAGTTCCGGGATTGGATAATAAACCGAATGGACCTGGTGATGCCGGTACAACATAATTACTGGTAAACATGGTATTGCCTAAATTAAAGTTTCCATTCGCTACTAAATCATTGCTCAGCATTGTTCCTGTGCATATATAAGTGCCAGTATTAGTGGCTGTCATATTTTGTGAAGTAGCACCTGTCGGACTCCATGAATAAGAGGTGTATCCAGCCGGACCGTTGATGACATAATTCATCGGAGAACAAAACGCGGTATCTTTTCCTAAACTAAATGAACATACATTATTACAATTTGTGACGTTGATAACGGACGTAATAGAAGCTGAGCACGCACCATCTGCGCCTGTAATTGTATAGGTTGTTGACATTGTTGGTGTAGCAGTAATAGATGTTCCTGATAAATTACCGGGATTCCAGGTGTATGAGATAGCACCACTCACTGTGAGTGTTGCTGTTTGTCCAGAGCAAATACTTGGTGAATTCACAGTCAGGGTTGGCGTAGGTGTTACGCTAATAGTTGCTGTTGTTGTGTTAGTACAAACACCGTTAGATCCTGTGATGTTATAAGTAGCGTTTGAATTAGCGGAAATAGTTGGTGTGGTTATAGTTCCTGGCATCCATGTAAAGCTGGTTGCGGTTCCTGAAGCTGTTAACACTGTGGATGTGCCGGCGCATATAGTTGCGCTTGGAACGGAGACGGTAGGTAAGGCAACAACAGTAACAGTTGCTGTTGTTGTGTTAGTACAAACACCATTAGACCCTATAATGGTATATATAGTATTGGAGGTTGCAGAAATGGTAGATGTTGGAACATTTCCGGGCATCCATGTAAAACTGGTAGCAGTTCCGGAGGCTGTTAATACAGTGGAGGTGCTCGCGCAAATGGTTGCGTTCGGCACAGATAGTGTTGGAAGCGCAACATCAGTAACCGTTGCCGTTGTAGAGTTAGTACATACGCCGTTAGATCCCGTAATGGTATATGTATTAGTGGAGTTTGCAGAAATGGTAGATGTTGGCACATTTCCCGGCATCCATGTAAAACTGGTTGCGCTTCCTGAAGCTGTTAATACTGTTGATGTGCCTGCACAAATGGTAGCGCTCTGGACAGAAACTGTCGGAAGGGAAGCAACAGTAACAGTGGCCGTTGTTGAGTTAGTGCAAACACCGTTAGATCCTGTAATAGAATACGTGATATTTGAATTCGCAGAAATAGTAGGGGTGCTTATAGTTCCTGGCATCCATGTAAAACTAGTGGCGCTTCCTGAAGCAGTTAACACTGTGGATGTGCCTGCACAAATGGTTGCATTCGGGACAGATATAGTGGGAGGAGTCAAAATTGTTACCGTTGCGGTTTTTGAAACGGTACACGATAAGGATGACGCACTGACTGTATATATGGTTGTTAAGGTGGGGGACACCGTGATTGAACTCGATACAGCTCCCGTATTCCAGGTGTAGGAAGATGCACCCCCGGCAGTTACTGTGATGGACTGATTAGGACAAATTGTGGGATTATTTACCGTAATAGTTGGACCACTCGTAACAGTTATAATAATTGGGAGCCGATATAAACCCGGACACGAACCTGCATAAACAGTATAGGTTCCGACTGTTGTATAATTAGGGGTTGTGTAAACCGTTCCTGAAGAAATAGCATTGCCATTTAAAGAATTATACCATTCAATAGTGGCTGTATTATTTGTTGAACTTGCGGTTAAGTTTGCAGATTGACTAGTGCAAATAGTTTGATTCGCTGAAGCGGTTAATGAATAAGAAGACGTAATTAACTGATTTTTTGTTCCTGCATCACCGGAAGTTGCGCCATTCATAGGAAATTCGGTATCAAAAGCGGAGGCATTAGTCGTACCGTTACTTCCGCCATTTACATTTTGAGTAAATCCCGTATTGGTAGCTGTTATATAACCACCGCTTCCGCCACCACCGGGTCCCTGACCTTCACTGTTTGTTGTTCCGGTTTTTATTTGGTTTCCACCGTTACCTCCGTTTGCATTAGCAGTAATACCTGAAATTGTTCCGCTACTTCTAAGGATAATAGTGCCGCCCGCGCCAGCTCCTCCAGCCCCGTCAATTCCTTGTTGAGGGGCTCCAATACCAATATTTCCAAATGCATTATTTCCATTTGCACCATTAGAATTAATACTTCCAGTTCCTGAAATAACTCCGTAAGTTAAAAAATAAATTAAACCACCACCCGCGCCGCCAGAGCAAGCGTTTGTGCCATTAGATTGCCCTGTAGACATATGTCCAGCGCCACCCCCACCGCCCATAAATAGTTTTCCCAGGCCATAATGTAAGGGTCTTCCTCCAAAACCTCCATAACTAGGTCTTCTTGTACTTCCCCATGCTAAATTATGTGGGCCAACTGAATTTGGATTATTAGTACTTACCGTAGAGGTACCATAACCACCTTTACCTCCTCCACTAGAAATTAATGATGAACGTGTAGGCCATTCCAGATTAAATGCGACACTGTAGGTCGTATTTGTGATGCCATATCCAGACCAATTGTTTATGTTTCCCCCATTACCACCGCCGCCGCCGCCGCAATTGTTAGCGTTTCCGCCGCCGCCGCCATTGGCAGGAGCGCCCTTGCATTGCTTCCCTAATGAATCAATTGCTAATGCATTATTTAGCCGATCACTTCCAACGCCTTCTCCTTTTTCTGCACCGTCACTTGGGTTTTTAGTAACAAAATTACTGTTGCCGTTTCCTCCATTACCAATAGCTGCCCCACCTCTAAATCCTAATCCGGTAGTGGTTATTAATCCATCAATAGTTGTATTACCATCTACTTCAACGGCTAATATGCCGCCAACTGATCCATTCCAGGCATCTGTAGTTAAAGTGCCTGTTCCAGTGACATTTAAACTATTATATCTTGGTACCCTAACGATTTGGGTTTTACCTGTGTTCGAATATGAATAAGTTAATCCGCAGGTTAACTCAATTTGATTGTTTGATATAGTTGATTTGACTTCGGCAAATTCGTAATTTCCACAAGAAGAATAATCATATATTTTTCCGTAGGTACTATCTGGCTGCCATGGCACCGCATAAGTCCCCAGGTTCATTTTTGCGCCCTGCATCTGGATGATCATTACAAGGTCACCAGTAGTTAATGTGGAAGTGAAACGTGAATTTGTGTTTAGACCGTTAGCAGTAACATTTAAGATTGAACTATTTGCGGCAACCGAAGCAGTTAAAGCAGTGAATTCATTTACCCTGGCAAGTGAAGCTGAAACGGTTTTGCCGCCGTCTTTTCCTTTTTGTGCCTGAACGCTGTGAAATATGCATAAACATAATATGCAGGCGAGTAATCTGTTTAGTACCATTTACTTGTATCTAAAAAATGAGCACCAAATATACTGAAATTAGACCTCACAGAGAAAACTACTTAAATTCTCCAAAAAGTATAGATGTGTATTCGGTATAGTTCCAGATATCTGAGGTAAATAAGCAACTATCATAACTAAATATGAATTTTAAATTTATCAAACTACAAGCTATAAGAAATGATATAAAGCCTTTTGAAACGTCGGTTTTATTTGTGAATACAGGAATGAAAAAAATGAGTACAATGTCATTTAAAGCCCTGTGGCCGAATCCACAACCTAGTGATAAGCTCCACCAGGAAGCATAAATAAGAACATAACATGATAAGATAAAAATTGCCGGTTTACTGAATCCAACCCTTAATTTTATAAAATAATAAATTAAGCCAAGCATCACCGGATAGTAAAGTAAGAGGCCATTGTCGGAACTGAATAATAAGATTCCGATTCTTTTAAAAGAGGGAAAAACGAATGGTTCGTTTTGATAGGAATTGGTTAGAAAACTTCCGAAAGCATATTTATAATAGAATAGTTGAGGTAGTATGAGAATTACACATATTAACGCCATTAATAAAATAAATTTGATAGTAGATAAATAGGATCGAATAGTATAATCCGTTGTAAAATAAAAATAAAGTAATAGTGGAATCAGAAATAACGAGTTTATCGGCCGGATAATGATATATAAGATCGATACAAAAACTATAATCAACAGATGTTTTTTATAGTTACTAGGATCAAGAAAAAATAATAAGTAGAGTATAACTGAAAGGCACGCAAAGGAATAAATGTGCGACATACCCGTTTCAAAAATTCCATAATAGAAAATACCCGTGCTTAAAATAATGCCTAAGGATAGGATCAACGAATGTGAATGAGATTTGAATTTTCTGATAGTAAAGAATAGAAAGAATAGCCCAAGGGTTAGGTAAAAGCTTCCCGCAATATCCACTGATTTTTGATAAAAATAAGAATAGCCGTCTTTTTCATTACTTATAACATGTGCTATTAACCAAAACGGGCTTTGCAATAACGATACACCATAAGGATATTTCGTAATGATCTTCCCCGATAAAGAATCAGTCTGAAACCCACTACCAGTCTTTATCTCTAAGTTTTCAGGTAATTGGTTAGCATTAAAATCATAAATGAACAATGCAGGTAAATAAACATTATAGCCAGCTTTATCAGCCCATAACTCTGAATGATAAGTGAAATTTTTTGCAACTGAATGACGGTTTAAGGAAATATAACCAAACAAGCCAAAAACTAGAATGAAGGCAAATAGTATTTTTAATTTGTCTTTAAACATTCGTGGAAATTGAATTTAAAATCACTGCTTTCCTTCTTTTTGAAATCCAATTAAAGCAATAAAAATCCAGCCGGCGATAAAAAATAAACCGCCAATAGGAGTAATGGGTCCCAAAGCGATTAACCAATTGGCTCCTAATAAATCTCTTGTGCACATAAAGTATAATGAACCAGAAAACATAATAATACCAATCAGAAAAGAGTAGTACGCCCATTTGATAAATTTGTGATTATTGTTTTTTGAAAGCAAAATTAGTCCGAACATGGCTAATACATGATACATTTGGTATTTCACAGCAGTGTCAAATCCATTTAACTGGTCATGAGTAATTAAGCCGGAGGGAAGCTTTCCTTTTAAAAAGTGTGCACCCAACGCACCCAGAGCTACTGCAATAGAGCCTAGCAGCCCTATGGTGATTAATTTTTTTGAATTCATTTTGACTGCGCAATAAATTTTAAAAATTCTTCTTTAGTTTCTGAAAACTGAAATTCTTCTGCTAAGAGCGAAGCATTTACTTTATCGGTAATAACATTGTAGGCGGATTTTAATAGTTCCATTTTTTCACGATCATGGGTAATTAATTCACATAGTTTTTTTACTTGTTCCGTTGACAAACAGATGTCGATCATTAATTTCTTAGCCAGATTAATTTTTTCATTTTCATAGGAGGTGTTTTTAATTTTAACAAATATGCTTTCAAACTTAATGTTACTAATAGGCTCTTTACATTGCAAGGCTTTCTGCTTGATAATACTTTCCTGGTCTTTTAAAAAGGAAGTGAATGATTCTTTCATGGCAGGATATCTGAATATCGTCATTAAAGCGTTTATGTTTTGTTTATCTGTGATATGGGAATAGGCTTTTTTTGCAGAATTCAATTTGTCCATATCAATAGGGACAGAGTTTAATAATTCTATTAGTTGAGACACCTTATAACAGTTGTTGTCAATTATCAGATTTGTATATCTGTAGGCCGTTTCTTTATCATTAACCTTGATCATGAGATTTAAGGCATATTTTATTTCCTTATCTGTTAAGCTAACCTTACACTCTGAGGAGTCTTCGTTAAAGTTATCAAAGAAAACGGGATTGTTTTTTACGGCTTGGTATAAATTACCATAGATACTATTATCAACCAAAGGTATAGTTTCTTTAGGCGCTTCAGGTATTGAAAGCTGTTCAGGTCCCGAGTGCTCAGACACTGATTTGAACTTTAAAAAAAGTTTTTTTTCTTTTTCGACTAAAGCATAAGTGAATTCTTTGCCAATAAATTTAGAGTCGCCACTTAATAATATTGAATCTTTGAAATTAAGTTCACTTGAAAGTCCCGGAACTTTAATTTCTATGAGGTTCCATCCAATAGGTAGATTAAAAACTTTTACATTGGCTTCAGCAGTTTTATTAATAGTTTCTTGATTAACACTTAAGTTAAATGGCTGACCGGATTCACTAAATACAACCAGTGTATTGGTTTGAGACCTGCTAGTAAGTACACAAAAAAGTAAATAAAAAAATGTAAAGATTTTTGGGGACATATAATCTGTTTAGATAACAAATTTAAGGTTATTTTTGTGCATAAATTATTTTTATGAGCAATATATTAATTATAGGAGCAGGCCGCTCTTCTTCCAGTTTGATCGATTATTTATTAATAAACGCAAAAATTCATTCATGGCATATTGCCATTGCCGATTCAAATAAAAAAGCGGTTGAATCTAAGATTAGTGAATATAAGGATATTGCTTCTGCAGTTGAATTTGATGTTAATAATGTAGCTCTGCGAGAAGAGCTTATTCAGAAAGCTGATTTTGTTGTTTCTATGTTACCTGCTTTCATGCATGGGGATGTAGCTAGAGATTGTGTACGTTTAGGAAAACATATTGCCACTGCGAGTTACGTGAGTCAGGATATGAAGGATTTGGATGCCGAAGCGAAGCAAAAAAATCTTTTGTTATTGAATGAATGTGGTCTCGACCCTGGAATTGACCATGCTTCCGCAATGAAAATTATTCATGAAATTGAGGATAAAGGAGGTAAGGTGCTTTCATTTAAATCTTTTTGTGGTGGTTTGGTAGCACCGCAGAGTAATAATAATCCGTGGGGTTACAAATTCAGTTGGAATCCGCGTAATGTTATTTTAGCAGGGCAGGGCACAGCTCAATTTATTGAGAATGATAAATTAAAATTTATTCCCTATAACCGTATTTATACTCAGACTGAAACTATTGAAGTAGACGGCTATGGCAAATTTGATGCTTATGCTAACCGTGACAGTATAAGTTATAAAGAACCTTATGGACTAAGAGATGCAAGTACGATGCTTCGAGGTACTTTAAGGATGCCGGGTTATTGTAAAGCATGGAATGTTTTTGTGAAATTAGGATTAACGGATGATACTTATAAAATTAAGAATGCAAATAATTTGACATATACAGATTTGATTGAATCTTTTTTACCAAAAGGAACTAATTCTGTAAAAGAAAAACTGATTGCATTTATGGGCTCAGATATGGATGCTGAGGTTATGGAAAAAATGAATTATCTAGAATTATTCTCAAACAGGCCAATTACTATAAAAGAAGGTTCACCTGCAGAACTTTTGCAAGGTTTACTGGAAGAAAAATGGTTATTAAAAGAAGGTGATAAAGATATGATTGTGATGCAACATCAGTTTGAATACGAATTAAAAGGTACTCACAAGAAATTAGATTCTTCACTAGTGGTAATAGGCGATGATGAAATACATACTGCCATGGCAAAAACGGTTGGCCTGCCCTTGGCTATTTCTGTCAAGAATTTTTTAACAGGAAAATTTAAATTGTATGGTGTGCAGATTCCTACCGTTAAAGAGATTTACGAACCCATGCTTAGCGAACTTAATAGTTTAGGAATTGTTTTTAGCGAAAAGGAATACTAATTTAAAAAGCAAAAAAAGCTTGTTAAACGATGGTCTATGTTTAGAAAATAATCCAATAAATTCTCTTTAATTTTCTTAAATTTGAAAGAATCATTTAAAAAAAAACAAACATGATAAAAAAAATACTTTTTAGTGCTTTAATGTTTTCAACTCTGATAATTAGCGCTCAAACTTTTACAGCTACTTATAGTTTTGCTGCAACAACAAGTGTTTCTGGTACAACTGATCCAACTCCACCGCCTGTGGTTACCGGCTTAACTTGTGGTTCATTTATGGCAGTGGGAACTCCATCTTCAAATCCAAATGCAGGCAATCGTTTTTCTTTTGTGGGATGGCCAACAGGCGCATTATCAGGAACTGTTTCTGTTGATACCTATTCAACTATGAGCGGTTCTATCAATACAAATGAATATTATGAAGTAGTTCTCACTCCTCAATCAGGTTATACTTTAGCACTTAACGGTATCGCCTTTACAGTGCAGCGTTCATCAGCAGGCATAAGAAATTACGCAGTGAGAACAAGTGTTGATGGATTTACTAATAATTTACCTGCTGCAGTTGTAACAAATACAAATTTATCCGTTGTTGGAACAAATGAATTTTTCTGGAATTTTGATGCATTTAATACAGCTCAAAACGGAAGTAATATTAATTTATTTGGAGCTACGTCAACATCTTCTGTTGCTTTCCGTTTTTATGGTTGGAATAGCGAAACATTAGCAGGTACTTTTAGTATTGATAATGTTGCATTTACTGGTACAGTAACAGGAACGCCTGCGCCATGCATTTCACCAACAATTACTTCAATAACAAATAATTCTCCGGTATGCGCTAACCAGGTGTTGGATTTACAGTCTGCTATTTCAGGTGATGCTCCCTTTACATATTCTTGGACAGGTGCTGGTTCATTTGGATCTGTTAATTCAATGAGTACCACTGTTACCGGAGCAACATCAAGTGATTATACGTTAAGCGTTTCAAATGCTTGCGGAACGGCAACAGCAGTTACTACTGCTTCAGTAAATGCTTTACCTGTTTTAACAATATCAGGTTCTCAAATATTAGATTGTTATAATCCAACTGTAACTATCACTTTAACAACAACTCCAAGTTCAGGATTAATTTATTCATGGTCTGGTCCAATAGTTTCTGGACAAGGAACAGATGCAGTTATTGTAAACGCAGCAGATTTGTATTCGGTTACGGTAACAAATACATTAAATGGCTGTTCGGATACCGCAACTTCTTCCGTAAGTTCTAATACAACTAGTCCTACAATGACAATATCCGGTGCTCAAACATTAAATTGTTCTACTCAAACAGTCGTTATTAGCATAGCAACCACTCCTAGTTCAGGGTTAACTTATACATGGTCCGGAACAGTAGTTTCTGGACAAGGTACTGATGCTATTGTTGTAAATACGGCAGATGTGTATTCTGTTACAATAACTGATGCAACAAATGGTTGTTCAACTTCAGCAACTTCTGAAGTAAGTTCTGATATGGCTATACCTACTGTTTCTTTAAACACGTCATCAATAAATTTGCAGTGTGTAACCATAAATAGTGTAACCTTAGTAGGAGGCACTCCATCCGGTGGTGTTTATATTGGTAACGGCGTAACTTCCGGTGTTTTTAGTCCATCTGCTGTTGGTATAGGAACATATACAATTACTTATACATATACGGATGCGACAAACGGTTGTTCTAATTCGGCATCTGATTATATTGTAGTTGATGCCTGTACCGGAATTAATACATTAACTAATAGTAATTTATTTAATCTGTATCCAAATCCTAATAGTGGTTATTTAACCATTCAATCCTCTGTTTTTCCGGCTGATTTAAACGTATTTAATATCAATGGAAAACAGGTTCTTTCACAAAAGATATCAGCTTTAGAAACTGTTGTAGATTTATCCGGACTTACAAATGGCATTTATCAGTTGAATATTAAAACAGAAGAGAATTCTTTTAACCATAAAGTACTGATCAATAAATAGTAGATAAATTTTATTTTTGAAAAGGCTTTGTGAAAACAAAGCCTTTTTTATTTTCCAATAAACGACAAATAATCCTGTAGGATAATTGTTGCACTCACCATATCTATTGTATCTTTATTGGCACGGGCTTTTTTCTTTAAGCCACCCATTAACATTGTTTGGTGAGCCAGGGCAGAAGTAAATCTTTCATCGTACCTGGCAATTTTTATATTCGGGAACTTGCGGGTTAAATGCGTCACAAATGGATCTATATAGCGGGCACTGTCTGAAGCTTCGTTTTGCAAAGTTTTTGGTTCACCTACCACAATGCATTCAACGGATTCTTTTTTGAGATAATCTTCCAAATAGGCAATCAAATCCTTGCTATGAACTGTTGTTAAACCAGAGGCAATAATTTGTAAAGGATCTGTCACGGCAAGCCCTACACGCTTGCTTCCATAATCTATTGCCAAAATTCTAGCCATTCAGTAAAGGTAGGTATTTAAATGTTTATATAATTTCTCAAAAAATGTTTAAAATAAATTTTTCGTATCAAAAATTAGCTTAACTTTGTATCTCAAAGTGCTTTTATTATGACAAAGGAAAACGCAGAACACCTCGAAGCGATACAGGACATTCGCCAGATGATGAAAAAATCCACCCGGTTTTTATCACTCAGTGGTTTATCGGGTGTATTTGCAGGAATATTTGCTTTATCGGGAGCCGCAGTTGGATATTTTTATTTAAACTCAATTTATGAAAATTGGATAAATGGGCATGCAGAGGCTTTGAACAGAAATGAGATCTACCTTAATTTTATTTTGATTGCCGCAGTCGTTTTAATCTTGTCTATTTCCACAGCCTATTTTTTCTCCAACCGTAAAGCTAAAAGAACCGGACAAAATTTATTTGATCACACTGCTATTCGCGTGTTAATTAATTTGGCTATTCCTTTAGTAGCAGGAGGCGTTTTTTGTATTGCTTTATTATTTCATGGAGCTATCGTTTATATTTCACCGGCCATGTTATTATTTTATGGGTTGGCACTTATTAATGCCAGTAAGTATACTTATGATGATATTCGTTATTTTGGCTTGTGTGAAATTACGTTGGGGTTGATTAATGCTTTTAATTTAGGAAACGGTTTATTATATTGGGCTTTTGGATTTGGAGTATTGCATATTGTTTATGGAACAGTGATGTGGTTTAAATACGAGAAGAAGGGATAGGAGAGACAAAGAAATAAAAAGAGATTTAAGTGACAAAAAAGATAGGGGAGAGTGAAGGAATTAAGAAGCCTTAAGTCATAGCAAACAAAAGATTACTATTGAAGAATTACATACATAGTTTAAATAAAGCTTTTGAGAACCGTATCCGTTTAGGTATCATGAGCGTGCTGATGGTGAACGATAGCGTTGATTTTAGCACTATGAAAGAAACTCTGGAATTGACTGATGGAAATTTAGCAAGCCATGTTACTGCTTTGGAAAAAGAAGGATACATTCATGTGAAAAAAGAGTTTGTCGGCAAGAAACCTCTAACCACTTATTCAGTAACTAAAATTGGAATGAAGGCTTTTAATGATCACCTGGATGCACTTGAAAAATTATTGAAAGGACGATAAACCTTTTTTTTGCGGATTAACTTTGTAATTCAAAGTACTTTTGATTTAAGGTGAAACAGAAAAACAAAACAACGAAATAAAACATATATACATGAAAACAACGACAGAACAACCAAAGACAATTCTGGATCATTTAATGTTCATACATTTAAAAATATCTTCCTGGGTAGCAGGATTGATCGGCCCAACAGTATTTAATTACGGAACAAATGACAAAAATTGGAATCTAAGCACTGGTGAATTGCTTCAGTTCCCTGACAATAGTCTGGGAAAAGTCCTGGGCGAATTTCTTAACAAATCGAATGTAGAACCGCTTGCAGGAGCTGAATATCATGACATACAACATGTGCTTTTTGATTATTCAATATCTTTTAAAGATGAAATTGGCTTACAGTTTTTTTTACACGGTAACGGCAAGAAATCATTCGCCTCTGTCAGTACTTTTATTGGTGCATGGTTTATTCTTCCTACACAATGGAAATATCTCAGAGCTTCTTATGAAAAAGGAAAAAAATGTAAAGATATCTCCACGCTTAATTTTAAGACGATGTTGCATCAGGATTTTTATCAGGTAAAAGTTTCTCTCTTCAACGAAATATAAACTCTGTGATCTCTGCGAAATACTCGGCTTATTTACAGGTAGACATTAAAAACAAAAAACCATGAAAAAAAATGATTATCTATTGCTATCAGCCACAGGTGCCTATAGCTTTTTATTTTACCAACAAAATGCAGGAATTAATTTTTTCCTTTTTAATCTGGCATTTCTATCAGTATTATTCATTAGGAATAATGAATTATTAAAGTCAAAAAAATGGTATTGGTCGGCAGCGATGTGCTTAATTAGCTCAGCTTGTATATTCATTCATTCGAGTGCTTTAAGTATTGTTGCCAATATTTTAAGTTTAATTTTATTGGCTGGAATTTCATATAATACTCTTACCTCCAGTTTATTTGCCTTTTTGTTTAGTGGATTTTCATTGGCTAGCAGCGTTGTTTTTATAATAATGGATGCTGTGAAGCGAGCAAACAAACCTCCGGGAGAAATGGAAAATAAAAAAGGTTATAAAGTTTTTGCAGGTTTAATTGTTTTGTTTTTGACAGTCTTATTTTTTGTGATGTATCAATCCGCAAACCCTTTATTTGCAGATAATACCAAATGGATCAATCTGAATTTTCTTAGTTTTAAATGGATCGCTTTTACCCTTGGTGGTTTTATTTTAGTGTATGGATTATTTTATCATAAAACTGTTTCTCTCATTACCCGGTGGGAAAACAGTTTAAGTATTTATAATCAACAGGCAAACCAATTAAACCTAAAGCAATTTGAAGCAGAACGTTTTGCCGGTGTGTTATTGTTTGTAATGTTGAATCTGATGTTATTAATTTTGAATATTGGTGATGTTAATACTTTATATTTTTTGGGAAGCCTGCCAAAGGGGATTTCTCATTCGGATTTTGTACATAATGGAGTAGGTGTGATCATATTTTCAATAATGGTTGCTACGGCTTTAATAATGTACTTGTTCCGAAGTGACTTTAAACATATAAAGCAAAATGCTTTGTTTAAAGCATTAGCCTATGCCTGGATCTTTCAAAACATCATAATGTTGTCATCTACCGCCCTTCGAAACCAAATGTATATTCATACATATGATTTTACCTACAAGCGCATTGGAGTTTATGTATGGTTATTATTAGCAGTCATAGGTTTAGTTATTGTATTTCTGAAATTAAAGCAGGAACGATCTAATTGGTTTTTAATTAAGAGTAATGTAGCTGTATGGTTCTCGGTTTTAACATTAAGCGCCTGTTTTAACTGGGATAAAATAATTACCAACTACAATCTGCAAAATAAACCATTAAGTCAGGTTGATTTTCCGTATTTGTTGTCTTTATCTGAAGCCAATATCCCTCAACTTAAAATTATTTCTGAAAGCAAAGAGTTTATAGCGCTTTATGAAAAACAGACAAGAATACACATGGCTTACCAGGCAGAACAAAAGAACTTAAATTCACTCAATAACTATTCAACAACAAGAATGAATGGGTTACAGGAACTTATCAAAACAAACCATAATTTATTCTGTGGTGATAGGAACTATTATGATTGTTTAAATGACAAAATCAAAGAATACGTTGAGTCTTATACTAATGATTGGCGAAGCTTCGACTTAAGAGATAAAGAGATTGTTAAATATATTTATTAATTAAGAAACACCTGTATGAAACTAAATTTCAGAAAATTGTTGTACCTGTTTACAGCATTTACTTTAGTATTATTAATTTATCGTATTATCCGTAGCGAGGGATTAAGCTATATTTTCCTGGTTTGGAATTTATTCCTTGCTTTTACTCCATGGTGTATCAGTAACTATATCAAAACACGAAACATAACTTTCAAACATCTGCCTTTGCTGGGCATATGGCTTTTGTTTATTCCTAACGCACCATATATTTTAACTGACCTGTTTCATTTAAAACAACGTTCTTATTTGCCGCTTTGGTTTGATCTTATTCTAGTTCTTTCTTTTGCTTTAATAGGAATGATACTGTTTTTAAAATCATTGAGAGATATGTTATCAATTTTAAAGAAGTATGTTAATGCAATTCATTTTGCACTTATAACCCCGGTTATTTTTTGGTTAATTTCCTTCGGATTGTATTTAGGAAGATACCTGCGGTTTAACAGTTGGGACATTGTTCATCCTTTGCGGTTGTTAAAAGCAAGTTTCGGTATTCTGCTGGAAAAAGATACGATAGGGTTCACCTGCATTTTTAGTGTGTTTATTTGGTTTTTATATTTTATCACTTTATCTCTGGGGCAGAATGAGAAAACCTAATCTGTTTTTGATTTCTCTGATCTTTATATTTTGTTTTTCGCTATCTTGGTTTTTATTTTTCAATACTTAAATCAATGAAACTGTTTTTTAAATCATTTACCTATGCGTGGAAAGGCCTTCTGCTTTGTTTAAAACAAAGAAATATGAGGGTAATGATGACGTGCGCGGTGCTCGCAATTGCATTAGGTTTTGCGCTGCAAATTGATTTAACAGACTGGTGTTTTATTTTGCTTTGTATTGGTGGTGTTTTAGCATTAGAAGCTATGAATACTGCAATTGAATCTTTCGTTGACTTAGTGCAACCGGAACTTCATCCTTTAGCTGGCCGTATCAAAGATATTTCAGCCGGAGCAGTCTTTTTTTTTTCAATAATATCTGCGATTGTTGGGGCTCTGATATTCGGAAAATATATCTTAGATTTGTTTCTGTAAAGTCTTATAAAATTAATTAACATGTCACAATTTCCCGAAACCGAATTAATTATTACCAAAGAAAACCGTGTTTACCATATCAATTTAAAAGGCGAAGATATTGCTGATGATGTTATAGTGGTAGGAGACCAGTATCGTGTAGCACAAATTTCAAAACTATTTAGCAAAATTGAATTTGAAACACATCACCGTGAATTTGTAACACATACCGGAATTTTTAATGGGAAACGGATAACTGTACTTTCAACAGGCATTGGTACAGATAATGTGGATATTGTGATGAATGAATTGGATGCGGCCGTTAATATTAATTTAGAAACCCGGGAGTTAAATCCGGTTCACAGATCGTTAAACATCATTCGTTTGGGCACTAGTGGTGCTTTGCAGGCCGATATTCCGGTTAATGGAATTGTGGTAAGTTCGCACGGACTAGGTTTAGATGGATTGTTGAATTTTTACGATAATTGGGAAAGCGTTTGTGAAAACGACATAAGTGATGCATTTATAAAGCATACAGGATGGACACCAAACTTACCTTATCCATACTGCGCCAAGGCATCAGATAAGTTAATATCTAAATTTAAAGAAGGAACACATATTGGCATTACAGCTACTGCTCCCGGATTTTACGGGCCACAGGGACGTCAGATTCGTTTAAAGGCATCCATTCCAAACCTGAATGAGATGTTAACGGATTTTAGGTTGGATCAACATCGTATTACAAATTTCGAAATGGAAACATCAGCTTTGTATGGTTTAGGAAAGTTATTAAACCACAATTGTTTAACAGCTTGTGTTATCATCGCAAACCGCGTTCGTAGAGAGTTTACCAGTGATTATGGGAAAAGTGTAGAGATATTAATACAGGAAAGTTTACAACGATTAACATCCTGATTGTTAAAAAAAACAAATTCAGACTATAAAAGGGCTCCATATCGGGGCTATTTTTGTTAAGTATGAGACCTAAGAAAAATGAAATGAACCTAAAAGAAGTGATTGCCTTAATTACTCTATTAGATGATCCGGATGACGGAATTTATTCGGAGGTAAAAAATAGGTTCATTATTCTTGGTCCCCCAGCTATTCCACACCTTGAAACAGCCTGGGAAAACAGTTTTGATGCATTGATGCAAAAGCGCATTGAAGGTATTATTCATACAATTCAATTTCAGGCATTGCAAAATGCTTTAAAAAATTGGGCAGAAAACGAACAGGATGATTTGTTTAAGGGTTGTTGTATTATTGCCCGTTACCAATATCCCGATTTGGATGAGAATAAATTAAGAAAACAGCTTCACCAGATTAAGCAGGACGTTTGGCTAGAATTACATGATGATTTAACGGCGATTGAAAAAGTAAAGATCATTAATCACATCATGTTTGAAGTCCACCAGTTCGGCGGCAACATAACGAATTACCATTCACCTCAAAATTCTTTTATCAATGTTGTTTTAGAAACAAAAAAGGGAAACCCGGTAATGTTGAGTGTTATTTACGCTTTAGTATGTAAAGAATTAGGCATTCCAATATATGGTGTGAATTTACCACAGCATTTTGTATTGGCTTATGTGAATGATTTTACCAATTTATTCGACCCCTCTCATAAAACTTTATCCGATAATATTTTATTTTACGTAAACCCTTTCAGTAAAGGATTGATCTTTAATCAGGGAGACGTTGATTCTTTTATCAAACAATTAAACGTTGAGCCAGAAACAAAATATTATTTGCCTTGTTCAAATCTTGATATCATTAAACGAATCATTAATAATTTAATATTTTCCTTTGATAAAATGGGTTATGCTGAGAAAGTTCAGGAATTGAAAATGTTGGATAAGAATTTGTAAGAGTCTGTTTTTGATATTTTAATCACATACAAAAGGAGGTAATTTCAGCTCCTTTTGTATGCGCACTATTTACCAACTTTTACCCTGATACCCTCGCTATGACTTGTAAACTCAGGAGCATACATGCACTGTATGGTCGTGATTCCATTACTAAAGTCTCCGGAATGATTAACCACCAATGGATATTCAAAAACATAAGTTCCTTTATTTAAATAGGAGAAGAAAAAATTGGTGGAAGCGTCTCTTGTACTTTCATAATATCCTAATCCATCCTGGTATTTATAGCCGCTGAATACATTAGTTGGTTCAAAGCCTGAAGCCCGCATATCTTTCATGTGCACATAACTCATGTCACGGTCAACCCTTAATTCAATTCTTACTTTTATTTTATCACCGGGTTTTAATTTCGTAGTACTCGTAATAGGATCAATCACGGGTCCGCTCGCTGTGTTTTTTTGAAGGAACAATTGCTTTTTAATTTTCAAAGGGGTTTCATGTGGTGTAATTTTATCCAGTTGTTCAAAATAGTGCCAGTACATGGCACCATAACTTACACCTACATCTTTTTTCTCAATTTTAATTTTACCCATCGTTGCAGGTTTAATATCTGAACCATGCCACACTTTTTTAAAGTAGCCCGTTCCTGGTTCAGCGTTTAACGATTTATCGGTTTTAGGATTCAGTTTAATGTCACCCACTGTAATTTCTACATTGGGCTCCGTGGCTAACCAATCTGTCCCTTTTAAAAGTAATGCATATACCGCGTCTGTAGTTGACCGAGTGGTTCCCCAATGCTGTGTTTGTTTACTTTTTATCAGCCACGTTTTTAAATCATCAACTGCTTTTGTATCGTTATTGATTTCATCAAATGCTTCAATCATTAAAGCCTGCATTTCAATAGGCGCTTCATACCAATAGTATCCGTAATTTTCCTTCCAGTACATGCCCATTTCTTCATTGTTAATGCTGTTTTCTTTCAATGATTTTAAAATGTCCTTTGCCGTTTTCGTATCCTCGTATCGATGTAAACTCAAGGCAATCATTCCCTGCATATATCTTCCATTTTGCAGCCAATAAGTTTGCCCCTGCTTTTTATAGTAATCAAAATGTTCTTTGTTAAATTTAGCCAGATCAATATCCTTAAAATTACTGCGCATGTATAAATACTGAATCGCCATATAACTCAGATGGTTTTCCGTTTTGTACTTAGGACTGTATTTTTTCATGTATTCGTATTCTTCGCGCATTCTGTTGTCACAATAGGCAACAGCTTTTGTGATCATGTTCCAAACTTCATTATTTTCTCTTGCTTTGATGACACCTAATTTATCCAAATGAGAAAACCCGGTGATAATATGTTGCGTAATATACCAGTCATCAGGACCGCCATCAAACCAGACAAAGCCGCCATTAGATGATTGTTTTTTTACTAACTTTTTAAAGGCCTGCGTCTGTTCTTGACTCATTTTATTTAAGTCGAATAACAAACCAACGCGTTTTTTATTTTCACTTTCGTTTTTTGATTGTAAAACCCAGGGCGTTTCTTCCAGTATAACCGCTTTTAATTCCTGGTTCTTTTCAAGGTTAGAAAGAAAGGCATCCGGGCTTAAGGTTTTCCAGGCTTCAAAAATTTCCTTGATCTTTGGTTTGGAATTTACCACAAATGTTGCCAGACTGTTAGCGTAATACCTCGCAAAAGTCTGTTCCGCACATTCGTATGGATATTCCATTAGATAGGGCAGTGCCTGAACCGCATACCATGCCGGATTAGCTGTAAATTCTAAAGTGTACGAATTGTTCTTTAAAGTGCTTGAACCATTATTTTGATTAATGAATTTGGTAAAATTAAATTCTTTGGTTTGATTGCTCCTTATTGGCATAGGCATGCTTTCTGTTACCAACATTCGGTTGGTTAATACAGGAACAGCCTGTTCTTCACCATCAGTAAAGTTACCTGCCTTTGCTACAATTTTATATTTAATGGCTGAGTATCCTTCCGGAACATGCAGGTTCCATTCAATGGAAGTGCTTAATCCTTTTTTAACAGCAAATTCCCGGTAACCAATTGTAGGAAATTTTCCATGTAATGCTTCCATCATATGACTTGAAATTTCCTTGTCTGTTAAAGCGTCATATATTTTTAATTCCGCATTTCCGGTGAGGTCTTTATCAGATAAATTCGATATTTTAGAAATGAAAGTTAATTTATCACCTTCTCTGAAAAAACGTGGTGCGTTTGGTTGTACCATCAGTTCTTTCTGAGTAATCACTTCTTTTTCAAACTTGCCAATCTTTAAATCTTTGGTGTGCGCCAATCCCATGACTTTCCATTTTGTGAGACTTTCGGGCACGGTAAATTTAATAACGATCTCTCCCTTCTCATTGGTTTGCAGTTGTGGGAAAAAGAAAGCTGTTTCATTAAAATTAGAACGGGCTTTTATTTGAGATAAATCTCCCCGACCATCTTGTTCCTTCCTTTCTTCTTCACCGCTTTTCACACCCTCGGCCACATTTTTATTTTCTGCCAAGCCAGTATTTCCTGTGGATATTGTTTCTAAATCCTTATCGGCTTTCTTTTCGCTTTCTTCTTTGGCTGCCATCATCCTTGGAGCTGAAGTGCTTTTTGGTTGGCTCATCGTAGTTTCATCTAACATGCCACCAGATTCAGATGCGAAATTTCCATCACCATAGCCATTATAGTTATTTTGGTAGAATCCAAGTCCAAAATAATTTAAAGCGTCGTAGTACCTTGTCGGTAGCGATTTGTATTCTGTAGGTAGCTCATTAAACTCAATTGAATTGGCCACGCGTGCTAAACTTGACGTCCAGTTTAAACTTACATAGTAATTCTGATAAATATTAAAATACCAGTTGTTTGCTTTGAAGGCATCCAAAGATGCGTCATACATTCCTGCGACCAATTCAGCTGCTGCTTTTTCTCCTTTTTTATCTTTTAAAATAAGTTTCCATTCTTCCGCCTGACCTGGTAACAGTTTATTTCTGAAGGTTTCGAACTGAATGTCCAGTTCTTTATTAGTATAAGGAACTGTAACAATATTATTTCCTGTATAAAGTCGGTTATATTTTATAAAGGAAGTATGGTATGCGAAGTTTCCCCGGTGATGTTCCTCAACCAAAATTTCATTGCTTTTCATGGATGCCTGCAAGGTTTTGGTAACCTGTGGTTTTCCCTGATGTTCAGTTTCAAACAGATAGTTAATATTGGGGTAGCCTGATGCTAAAATGTATACTACTTTTTCGCCCGGTTCAGCTTTTGTTTTTGGATAATAAAACCATTCGGCAGATTGTTCAGGAATGACATTTGAATTTTTATTAAATACAGTAATGTATTCATAGGCTTTAATCTCTTCTCCGAATTTGTCTTTGCATAGTGCTTCAATAACATAAACTCCGGGAGTAAATGATTTTAATTCTGAAGAAAGATCATATTCTTTTTTTGTGCTGGTATCAAATGATTTTTCCAGCACTTTACTTTCTTTTTCCCATTTATATTTATTGCTCTCATCTGCATAAAGATCATTCGGGAATGACTTGTAATATTCTTCCTGCGACAAACTATGTCGGTCAGGTAGAGTCCATAATCGCTGTCTGAAAACTTTTTGTGGCTGTTTTAGTTTATGTATTCTAAATGTTCCTTTGGTATTTTCATCAACACCGTTTAAATTGGTGGTAGAAATGCGGAGTGGCTTGGAATTGTTGACTTCGATAATATCTTCAATAGACACAGACAATTGTAAAGCCTGATATCCCACCTGCACATTTGTTTTAGTACTATGCGTTTCACCATTAATATCGGTTACATCTGCACTGACTTCATAATTATAAGTTGCATAACTTGTTTTTGAAACGGATTCATCCGGTAAGGCCTTAAACTTAATGCTATAGGCACCTGTATCATTAGTGATGGTTTCTCCATTCGTAATTTCCGCTTCAGATCCACTATTTTGCGTCCTGTACCACCAATACCAGTATGGATAGTTTATCTTTCTCACTACCCTGTATTTTACAGTAGCACCATCTATCACATTGCCTGCATACGCTTTTGCTGTCCCGCTAACCGTCACTTCATCATTCAGCTTAAAGCTACCTTTCACAGGATTAAATTCTGTTTCAAATTTTGGCCTCTTATAGTCTTCCACAGAAACATACACATTGCCATGCCCATCCGTGATGCGCATTTGTCCATTTAGTCCGTTTTGAGGAGCAATGAAAGATCCCGAGACGGTTCCAAATTCATTACTTGTTAAATTCATTGAGCTTACTTTTTGATAATTAACATCATAAAAAGTAATTGTCACCGGATAATTTATTTTTAAGTTATGATTTTGATTATTGGTGGATTCCAGCAAAATGGATTTAAAGTAGACTGTTTGTCCCGGCCTGTATATTGCCCGATCAGTAAAAATGAAGGATTGAACCCTTGTGTAATTTTTTTCGTTTGGCTTGTAGGTATAGTAGTTATTATTGTTAAAATAAGTATCGCTACCATTGGTAAACTCTATAAAAAACTGTTTATCATTTAAAGAGGTATAACTCACATTTAAAAAACCTTTTTCATCTGTTTTAAATGTGGGGCCTTTATTTATTTTGTATTCACGGTCTTTATAGTCATAATGTTCAAACCAGATCTGTGCCGAAATGCTTTTTAGTGGCTCACCTGTTTGGCGATGCAAGGCACAGAAGTCATAAGAACCATCTTCCCTTCTTCGTTCGGTACTGGCGATATCAGAAATTATACAGGTGCTATAAGCGGTCATGTTATTATTATATTTAAAATCTTCCGTTAAGGAATTTAAAATCACGTAATATCCTGCTGGTAATTCTGGAAGTTTTATTTCTGTGTTATGGGTTTGGAAATCTCCATCGTTCTCAATGTCCTGTGAAAAAGTTGTCACTTCTGGAAATGATTTAAATTTTTCATATAACTCTTTACCGTGTTTTTTTCTAAATAATTCCCGTAATTCCTGGCTTGAAGATTTTACAACTTTAAAATAAATCTTATTGATGTTTTGAGCACTGACTAATGCTCTGAAAGGGTTACCTGGCTCATTAACCTCCTCAATTGTGATATTATAAGTTTTTGTTAGGATTGTACTGATTGCATTTTTACATTCTAAAGCGCCATAAGAATCGGGAAATTTGGCAATGGCGTTTTCACAAATGTCTTTAGCTGTTTTTTTATACCATTTATAAGTATCGTTTTGAAGAGGTTTATATTCACCTGCTTTTTGAAGATACCAGCTGGCAATCCTGAAATCAATTTCTGTAACGCGTTTGCTTTTTGCAAATTTTGTTTGTAGTGCTTTTAATGAATTAAAATAGAGAGTGTCTTTTTTTGAATTTTGTGAATTGACATGAACATAATCCAGTCGTAATAATTCTATGTCAATTAAGGCGTTTGGATTCCCATCATTTTTGTGAAAATTAGTCAAATCCTGCATTAGTTTCAATGCATAGTACTTCGTCTCTAAGGAATCTGAGGGATTGGTAATATTGATGTTTAGAAAATCAGGATACGGTTTCGAAAATTCATCAGCATTGATTGTAAAACGATTAGCCGGCCTTGTAACATCAGCTTCTGAATTCATAAAATAAGAGAGCGCACGATGGCCTAAAAAATCATATAAAGTAGGGCGCCATTGACGGCATTCGGTAGTTCCTTTTGTCAGGATATCATCGTACAAATCAATTTTAGTTCGTTTAAGACTATCTTTATTTTCTAAAGAGGCTTTATAGTTTGAAATGATTGCATAATTAATGGCATTCAAGTCCCAGGTTTGAATATCATCATTTTTGAAATTGACGGTGGTTGTTCTGTTATAAAATTTCCAGCGATTATTTTGAAAATACTGGTAAAAAGCATCTGCTAAAATGTTTTGTAAAACAGGTTTGATGGGAAACTTAGCTGCATTGGCTTCATCTTGTAATTTAAAAATTGATTTCTCCAGTGAGTATTCTTCTTTATAACTTTCAAATTTCATGCGATGTAAAATAGATTTTACAAATTGAGGTGCATTATTTTCAGTTTTAGCTTTACTGTAAATGCCATTAACTATTTTCAATGCCGATTCAGTTAATCCTTTTGCCTCACAGCTATCAACTCTTTTCCATAATTTTTCGTAATTATCGTCTTTATTAAAATTTAATTGCGATTCAGTTTTTTTTGTAAAAGTGGTGGAGAAAAATCCCAGAGAAACAAGGGCTGTTGCAATCATCAGGGGAACAACAGTCATTAAGTTTTTAATTTTCATAAAGCGAAGTTTTGAGTTTTAGATACAGGTTGGAGGATAATTCCATAAAAAAGTTTTATATATAACCTTTTACTTTATACATCACAAAGCCCACAATTTCATGTATAATAAGATTCAGACTAAAAAGTGCATCTGTATTTGGGATAAAACAATAATCAAATTCAAATTTTCGTAAACCTGTGATTTTATTTGTAACATACGGTGTTAAATTTTTATAACCGGCTTTTTGAAAAATAGCCAGTGAACGACGCATGTGAAATGATGAGGTGACTAAAAGAATAGAGCCTTTAAATTGTAAACTGTCAAGTATGCGTTTCGTATAAATGCCATTTTCATAAGTGTTTTTTGATTCATTCTCAATAATAATACTGCTGTCTGGTATTGATATGGCTTGCAAATATTTTTTGATATATGCTGCTTCTCTATGGTGAGGTTTACTAATGCTTCCCGACCCACCTGTAACTAATAATTTAGAAACGCGTTTTTTGTGATACAGCTCCAGTGTTTGAAATAAGCGGTCACCTGAATACCCAAAATCAAATCGTTTCTGTCTTTCATCAATTCTTCCCATGCCGCCTAAAACAATGGCAAGATCATATCTTGTATCTTTTAAATAAATATCGTCATCCGTGTATTCCCATGCCCTTACTAATTCATCAACTAAAAATGAATTTGAAATCACAAACATGAATATTGTTAAGCCTAGTATCCATTTTTTATAAGTTGTATTCCACAACTTAAATAATAAATACAACAGACCAAAAAAAAGCCATATATAAGGAGTAATGAGAAAAGCCAGTATTTTGGACAGAAAAAAAAACATAGACTAAATTAAAGAAAAAATTAAGAATGCTAATATGTTATTTCATTATTCACACGTTTCAATTGTAAGTTTCGTCAGTAAGTATGATAAATATCAGACAATTAGTCAACATAAGTTCTAATTTCACGACTAAATTTCAGGTATTTTCGATTGGAATTTAATTTGACAACACTTCAGAAAAATACAGTTATGAAATAGCCATGTTTACCCAACACAAACACTAATTATTAAACACGCTATACCATAGGACATAAAAAAACAAATAATTAAGACGTATGAATTTAAATAATTTTACAATAAAATCGCAAGAAGCCATTCAGCAGGCCATGCAAATTGCTACAATTAATGGTAACCAGGCAATTGAAAATGGCCATATTCTGAAAGGAATTTTAGAAGTTGATGAAAATGTTACGCCTTTTATATTAAAGAAGCTTGGAGTTAATCAATCTGTTTTCTCTAAAACTGTTGACGCTATAGTTAATTCATATCCGAAAGTAAGCGGAGGACAACCTTATTTATCAAATTCAGCAAACCAATCTGTTGCTAAAGCCACTAATTATTTAAAAGAATTTAAGGATGAGTATGTTTCTATAGAGCATTTATTATTAGGGATATTGGGAAGTAATGACTCAGTTTCTCAGTTATTAAAAGATAATGGAATTAAAGAAAAAGAATTGAAGGCAGCTATTAACGAATTACGAAAAGGTTCTAACGTAACCAGTCAGTCTGCCGAAGAAACTTATAACTCATTAAATAAATATGCCATTAATTTAAATACACAAGCACGAAACGGAAAATTAGATCCTGTTATTGGACGGGACGAAGAGATCAGGAGAGTTCTTCAGATTTTATCCAGGCGTACGAAAAATAATCCAATTCTCGTTGGTGAACCCGGTGTTGGGAAGACAGCTATTGCCGAAGGATTGGCGCATCGCATTATTTCTGGTGATGTTCCGGATAATTTAAAATCAAAGCAGGTATATGCTTTGGATATGGGGGCATTAATTGCTGGCGCTAAGTATAAAGGTGAATTTGAAGAACGTTTAAAATCAGTTGTAAAAGAAGTTATTGGAAGTGATGGTGACGTGGTTTTATTTATTGATGAAATCCATACGCTTGTAGGAGCGGGTGGGGGAGAAGGAGCCATGGATGCCGCAAATATTTTGAAACCTGCTTTAGCACGTGGTGAACTAAGAGCGATAGGTGCTACAACATTGAATGAATACCAAAAATACTTTGAAAAAGATAAAGCGCTGGAGCGACGCTTTCAAAAGGTAATGGTGAATGAACCAAGTGAAGAAGATGCTATTTCTATATTGAGAGGAATTAAAGAAAAATACGAAGCGCATCATAAAGTGCGCATCAAAGACGAAACAATCATTGCTGCTGTTGAATTATCACAGCGTTATATAAGCGATCGTTTTTTGCCTGATAAAGCAATTGATTTAATGGATGAAGCGGCTTCTAAACTACGTATGCAGATTAATTCCATGCCTATTGAATTGGACGAATTAGAACGCAAAATCATGCAGCTTGAAATTGAACGGGAAGCCATGAAACGTGAAAATGAAGATGCAAAGGTAGAAGCTTTAAATAAAGAGTTAGCCGACTACAATGATAGACGCATTGCGTTAAAAGCAAAGTGGCAAAGTGAGAAAGAAGCTATTGAAGGTGTACAGAAAGTTAAAGCACAAATAGAAGATTATAAACACGAGGCTTCTAATTATGAGAAACAAGGTGATTTCGGGAAAGTAGCTGAAATACGGTATGGTAAAATTCAGGAAGCTGAGGCGCAACTCAAGTCTTTGGAAGAGAAGTTAAGCGAAGCTAAAGCAAGTGGCTCTCAATTATTGAAGGAGGAAGTTGATAGCGAAGATATTGCTGATGTAATCGCAGCTTGGACAGGAATTCCCGTTTCAAGAATGCTGCAGAGCGAACGTGAAAAATTATTATTATTGGAAGACGAGTTACACAAAAGAGTTGTTGGTCAACACCAGGCGATTGAAGCTATTTCGGATGCCGTAAGAAGAAGTCGCGCAGGGTTACAGGACGCAAAGAAGCCAATTGGTTCATTTATTTTCCTGGGAACAACAGGTGTTGGTAAAACAGAGTTAGCAAAAGCTTTGGCAGATTATTTATTCAATAATGAAAACGCCATGACCCGAATTGATATGAGTGAGTACCAGGAGCGCCATGCAGTGAGTCGTTTAATAGGTGCACCTCCGGGATACGTTGGTTTTGATGAAGGAGGTCAATTGACAGAAGCAGTAAGAAGAAGGCCATATTCGGTGATCTTATTAGATGAAATTGAGAAAGCACATCCGGATGTATTTAATATTTTATTGCAGGTGTTGGATGACGGCCGCTTAACTGATAACAAAGGCAGAACGGTTAATTTTAAGAATACGATCATTATTATGACTTCTAATATCGGATCCCATTTGATACAGGAAAACTTTGATATCCTTGATGAATTCAATAAAGATGAAGTGCTTGCAAAAACAAAATCAGAAGTTTTTGAGTTACTAAAGAAAACAATTCGTCCAGAGTTCCTGAATAGAATTGATGAAGTGATCATGTTTGAACCATTGAACAGAGATGATGTAAATAATATTGTCAAAATTCAGTTCAAACAAATTGCAGACCGTTTAGCAGAACAACATATTTCAATTTCAGCAACAGATGAGGCTATTGATTGGCTGGCTCAATTAGGCTACGATCCTCATTACGGGGCAAGACCTGTAAAGCGTGTGTTGCAAAAGAATATTTTAAATGAATTGTCCAAGCAATTGTTGGCCAATACGATAAATAAAGAGAAAGAAATTGTGGTGGATATGATTGATAATAAATTTATCTTCTTAAATAAATAAAAAAGACCTTCATAACGAAGGCTCTTTTGCTTTTAGAATAGAATACTGATTTGTACTGAGTTAAGAATTATTTCTCTCGTAATTTTATATATACCAATTCAATTTTTTTTAATTCATCGTAGGATGGGTGTTCAGTTTCAGACTGCGAGGTTAGTCTTTCATTGTCCATCAGGATGGCAACCGGATATTTATGTTTGAGATCGGTGAATTTTGTTGTTTTTGGTTTCAGGATAAACATATTTCCCTTAGTCCCATCTTCATCAAAGATCTCAACCAGATAGGTAACTACGTCGTTTTTTAAAAAATATTTTTTAATCACTCGCGCACGCCTTTCTTTTTTTAGAGTTTGCTGTTCGTCTACCGGGCAGATGAGAATCTCTTTACCGAGAAATTGAAGAAACCTGAATTCTTTTTCGTTTTCACCTCTTATTTTTATAGGTAAGCCTAGAAACAAAATGTCTTCATCATCATTCTTTGTGAAATGAAAAGGAAGCTGTAATCTTACTTTTAAATATTTGCCTTTATTAATCCTTAAACGGCTTGTTCTCAGCGCAACAATTATTAATAGGAATCCTTCCTGAAGAATGTTTTTTGAAATTTCAGTTAATGCGAAAATCCAGTCCTTGTAGTAATAGGCATATATAAATTCAACGATCACAATTATTAAATACCATATAAATATGGTGGAGTATAATTTTGTGGTTGATCCTATCTTTTCATAACTAAAGAAGGGTGAAAAATTAATGGAGTTATTAATCATTTGCATCCAGAAATTAATTCCAATCAGATAGATTAAACTTGATAGCAGTGGAGTAAAATCGCCTAAAAAAGACTGGGTTAGAAAAAAATCAAAAAGACCATGGGATAAGATAGCTATTCCTACCCCGGAAAATGCATTTAAATATTTGTTCCCTTTGTTAAAAACCTCACTGCGGTAAATGCCATACACGCAAATACTTGTATTGATAATATGAACCAGGCAGCTTATAAAAGAGCGTCCGGTAATAATTTGAGAGCCGTAATTATGATAGTAAATAAAATTTTCCCTCACTGAAAATCCTAAAGCAACAATACCTGCAAATACTAAATAGTCAATAGGTTCATTAATTCTTTTTTTAAGAAACTTAAAAGCTATAAACACACCAAGAAGTTTTGAAAGCTCTTCGGCCATGCCAACCCCAAAAAGTGAATAAATGAAATCATTTGTAAAATCACCATTGATCTTGAAATCCAGTAAACCAAATCCATAGTAAATCCATAAAGTAAGACTTGGTGTTAAGAAGCCAATAACAAAGGCAACAATAACATCTCTCGTGCGTTCTCCTTCTAATAGATCTATACGCTTAAAATAATTTAGCCATAACATAGCGCCGCAAATAGACCCAAGTATGGGGAATATTAAATAAATCTGTTGAGCGGTTAGCATATGATTTAAAAAAAAATCCCTAAGCTATTAGCGAAGGGATCTTAGATTTTTATAGGAGTAATTAGTTATTGATGCTGATCTTTTTATCTAACTCCTCGATATACGCTTTAAATCGCTTATCAGTATCCATTAAGTTATTTACCGTACGGCAAGCGTGTAACACAGTAGCGTGGTCTTTTCCACCGCAGTGCATTCCAATAGTAGCTAAAGAAGACTTAGTCATACACTTGGCAAAATACATAGCGATCTGACGAGCCTGAACTACTTCACGTTTACGTGTTTTGGATTTCATTAAATCAATGTTCAGATCAAAATAATCACAAACTACTTTTTGGATATAATCAATAGAAACTTCGCGTGCAGTTGACTTAACAAATTTGTCAATCATCTGTTTTGCTAATTCTAATGTAATTGTTTTCTTGTTTAAAGAAGATTGAGCTAATAATGAAATTAAAGCACCTTCTAATTCACGTACGTTAGATGTTATGCTATACGCTAAGTATTCGCAAACCTCTTTTGGTAGTTGAATGCCTTCGTTATAAACTTTCTTTTCAAGGATAGCTATACGTGTTTCTAAACCCGGAGTTTGCAAGTCAGCACTTAATCCCCATTTGAAACGTGATAATAAACGTTGTTCAATTCCTTGCATTTCTACAGGTGCTCTATCAGCCGTTAAGATGATCTGTTTTCCTAATTGGTGCAAGTGATTGAAGATATGGAAGAATACATCCTGAGTTTTCTCTTTTCCTGCTAAGTATTGAATATCATCAATAATTAATGTATCGATCATTTGGTAAAAATGAACAAAATCATTTTGATTATTGTTTTTGATGGAATCAATAAATTGTGCAATAAATTTTTCTGATTGAACGTAAAGAACAGTTTTGTTTGGGAAGTTCTTTTTGATATCAATACCAATTGCCTGAGCTAAATGAGTTTTTCCTAAACCAACACCGCCGTATAACAACAAAGGGTTAAATGCAGTACCACCTGGCTTTTGAGAAACTGCATAACCAGCTGAACGCGCTAAACGGTTACAGTCACCTTCAACAAAATTATCGAAGCAATAGTTTGGATTTAATTGAGATTCAACGGAAACTTTTTTAAGTCCTGGAATAATAAATGGATTTCTGATCGATCCACTATCTATTGGCATCGAAACAGGATTGTTTCTTAAATTCGTGTTGATGTTTGGAACTTTAAGCATTACTGCTTTTTCAGATTTACCTGTTCCGTTATCCATTACAATGCTGTATTCAATTCTTCCTTCTGCACCTAATTCTTTGCGGATTACTTTCTTAATAATTGTAATATAGTGTTCTTCTAACCATTCATAAAAAAACTGTGAGGGAACTTGAATGTTTAAAACATTGTCTTGAATTTTAATTGCTTTGATAGGATCAAACCAAGTTGCAAAATTTTGAGGGCTTACGTTATCTTGAATTACCCTTAAGCAATTCTTCCACACTGTTTCAGCTGACTTTTCCTTCATAGTATTAAATAAGTTATTAAATATATAGTGTTTAGTGTTATTAACAATTCCGAGTTTGTAAATATATACTGATTATTTAATCTCACAAGGAAAATTCCAATAAATAATTTCATAAAATTTTCGTTTACGGCTTGCTTTTTTAAATTTTTCTATTATTTGAATTATGTGAAATTTTTTTCTTACTATAAGAGAAGTACACATCCAATTTACCCAGCCAAATTCCTGCCCATCCCACCTGCGTCACGTAGACTTCTTTACCTGCTCTGTTAGAGATTTTAATGGGATGTTCAAGGAATGTATGCGAATGTCCACCAATAATTAAATCAATATTTTCTGTCTGCGGAGCCATACTCATATCACTTATTTTTTTATCGTCTTTAAATCCTAAATGTGATAATGCAATTACATAATCACAGCCCAAATCTTGCTTCAATAATCTTGCAGTTGCATTAGCAATTGGCAGTGGATTTTGGTAGATTGTTTCCTTATACATTTTTTTATCAACTAAGCCCTCAAGCTCAACTCCATAACCTAATACTCCAATTTTAATTCCTTGTTTTTCAAATATTTTATAAGGCAGTATTTTATCATGTAAACTCGTATTAGAAAAATCATAATTACAATTGATAAAGGCAAAATTAGCATGTGGCATTTGTTTGGTTATGTTATCTACTCCCAAATCGAAATCATGATTACCAATCGTAGTAGCATCATATTTCATCATGCTCATTAATTTGTATTCAAGCTCGCCACTATATAAATTAAAATATGGAGTACCCTGAAAAATGTCGCCAGCATCTAATAATAATATATTATCATTCTCTTTTTTTAGTTCATCAATCACCGCAGCTCTTCTTGCAAATCCGCCTTTATTAGGAAATTTCGGATCGTTTTCAGGAAAAGGCTCTATTCGACTATGAATATCATTGGTATACAAAATAGTTAATCGTGATATATCCTTACTTTTAAGTACTTCATTTGATAATGCGGGAAACCCTGCTAAAACAGCGGCCGTTCCTGCAAAATATTTTAAAAAATCACGCCTATTTTGATAATTGTATTCTGCCATCTAATTTTGGTTTTATAGTTTGTTCAAGTTTTGTTATGTCTTCACAATAATTTATAATCATATTTCTCAAGAGTACTTTTGTGATCTTTCTCTCTTTAGCATTCTTGAAAAAATTATAGCTATCTCCACCATTTGCTAAATAATCAGAAGTAACTACCCAATAATCTTTTTCTTCATCAAATGGTTGCCCTTTAACAGTAATATCAGCAGGTGTTGTACCCTTCATGGTTAAACGCATTCCCCCTATAGGAATACCACCTTTTTCAACAATTTTGTAACACATGTCTTTAAACTGTGCACCGCTTAACTTTAGTAAAACCACTTCATTATCAAAAGGCATTAATTCAAACACATTGCCAATAGTAATATTTCCTTTTGGTAATGAATTTCTTAAACCTCCTTTATTAAAAATAGCTACATCTATGTTAGCAGAGTCTTTTCCTAGAAGTTTTTTGGTTTCGTAAATAACAGCATCACAGAAAAAATTTCCTAAGGTACTCTCCACATCACCTTTCACAAGGGCATCTTCGCTTTTAGCAATTACAGCATACATTTGTTCATCATGCGTTTTTTTGTATGGCGACATCATTTTAAAAACAGAACTGTCAATTTTATTATTATTGACAATAATATGTGATTCTGAAATATTTGTAATGGATGTTTTTTTTGAACAGGCAAATAAACTTAAGAGTGCTGAAAAAAAAACTATTTTAAATGTAAATTTCATGAAAGAGTGAACTAAATTAGGTGCTTTAAAGATAAGATATAATTTGCATGATTAAAACAGAAACAACGTTAAGAGTTCGTTATGGCGAAACCGATCAAATGGGTTTTGTTTATTATGGTGTCTACGCTCAATATTATGAAGTTGGGCGAGTAGAAGCCATGCGTAGCCTTGGGTTCAGCTATCGTGAAATGGAAGAAAGCGGTGTTTTAATGCCGGTAATTAACTTAACAATAAATTATAAAAAACCAGCATTGTATGATGATGAAGTAAGAATTGTTACTTATGTTAAAGAAAGGCCGGGCGTGAGAATTACCTTTCATTATGAATGCTTTAATCAAAAAAATGAATTACTTAATACGGGTTCTGTTACTCTAGTATTTATTGATAAAATAAAGAATAAGCCTATGCAACCTCCTGAATGGTTTATGGTTGGCTTTTCAAAAATGTTTAATAAAGCGAGTTGAAATTAAAACCGGATTTCACAACCAGGCAAAAGCGCTTTCAGCTCTTCAATGTACTCTTTAGAAAAACTATTTCCTCTTACATCCAGTAATGTCAGGTTTTCTAATTGACAAATCGTATCAGGCATTTTTCGAAGATGATTGTTTTTGACGGAAAGTAGCCTTAACTTTTTTGCTTTATAAATATCAAAGGGAAGACTTTGCAATTGATTGGCGTCAAGAACTAGTACTTCTAAATTCACAAAGCGTTCAAAATGTTTGGTAAGATAAAAAATATTGGTGTTCGTTAAATTCAGATAATTTAAATTTGGAATTTTATATACTTCTTTTGGAAAACTATCGAGGATACAGTTTTCGATGGTAACATCTTTTAAATTTTTTAAAAACTTTAATGTGGTAGGTAATTTAAGTGTATCGTTTGTTGAAGATATTTTGAGTGTTTTTAATTTACTTAAATAAGCAATGTCAGATGGAATGGTATCAATTTTACTTCCAAAAAATTCAAGATAATTTAAGTTTCCAAGCCTTTTAAGGTCGGTTGGAAAGGTTGTAAATTCATTATTATAACTCGCGAAATAAACAAGGTTAAATAAATCGCCAAACCCAGGAGGATATGTATTTACTTCATTCCCACTGAGTTTAAGGGCCTGAAGATCTTTTAATTTCCCTAATTTGGCGTATAATTTTGGTTCGAGTTTTTTATAGCTCAAATCCATTTTATAAATATTTTTTTCTATTTCTAAAGCAACTTTTAAATCTGTATAAATCTGTGAGCCGAAGGGTCCGAATTTATCAAACTCGTTTGATTGTGCTTTACACAGTTGTGATGCAATAAAAAATAAAAAAAAGATTTTTGTCATGTCCAGTATTAACGAATATACAATTTTTTATTTATTTAGAATCGTTTGGTTTACAAAAATTTAGATATTATTTGATCGTCTTTACCGTATCTTTAGAATCTTAAATTTCTTAAAAATACTGAATGAATCATCAGAAAGACTTTATTGATCTACTCGAAAAATCTTTGACGGAAAACACTTTTGTAAAACTGTCTTTGTCTAATTATAAAGGCGTCATAGAGGATCTGAAAAATTGTTATATCAAAAAAACGCTCATCAAAGAGGAAGAAAAATTACATGTTACGTACCGTTATAAAACGAAAGACATTGTGAAGAATCTGTCTATGAAGGAAGGTATTTCCTTAGTGAGTGAGTTTATAGAGACAGGCGAATTCAGGCATGCTTCTCTTTTTACTTTAGAGTTAGATGTTTTATTTGAATATGTAACCAAAGAAAAAACTGTTTTAAAAAAAGGTAATCCAACTCATCAGCAATTACCTTCCCTTGATCATAACATTAAAAAAAACCGTTTGATTGCCTCCAAAGGCAAGTCTTATTTACACTGGCTGAAAATAACCGATGAAAAGGGAAGTGTGTTTAATAACGCCCAGGATAAGTATAAACAGATTAATCATTATGTTGAATTATTAAGTCCCTTGATCAAAAATTTGCCAAAGCATGATGCGCTTAGTGTTTTGGATATGGGTGCTGGCAAAGGTTATCTTACTTTCGCACTTTATGATTATTTGAGTAATGTTTTAAATATAAAACCATTAGTTATTGGTGTTGAATACAGGAAGGATTTAGTTGAACTCTGTAATGATATTGCTAAAAAATCAAGTTTTGATGGCTTAAATTTTACTCAGGGAACTATTGTGGATCATGAAGTGAAGCAGGTAAATATTTTGATTGCTTTGCATGCATGTGACACAGCTACGGATGATGCAATCTACAAGGGGATTAATGCAAAAGCAGATCTAATAGTTGTGGCTCCGTGTTGCCATAAACAAATACGCAGGGAATTGGAAAATAGTAAGACAAAAAATGATATTGACTTTTTATTGAAGCATGGTATTTTTATGGAGCGCGAAGCAGAAATGATTACTGATGGAATGAGATCGCTATTTTTAGAGTATGCAGGATATTCAACTAAGGTATTTGAATTTATTTCGGGCGAGCACACTCCTAAGAATATTATGATCGTTGCTGAAAAGAAGATAAAGACTGAAATTCAAAAGCAGGAAATATTAAAAAAAATCGGAGAGATAAAAAAATATTTTGGAATTAAACGGCATCATCTTGAAGTTCTGTTGGAACTATAAATTCATTTTCTCAAGTATTTGCAGTTTATAGTGCATATCCAGCGAATAATTGAGTGTGGCATGTTCTTTTAAAAACTGAAAGATTGCAAGTGTTTTTTTGAAACAATTAATAGATTGCTGCTCTGTCTTTTTATCTGAAGAATAATAATTTCCTTTTTCAAAAAGTAAGTCGCCAAGCATTTTTAACTGTTCATCACTTAATTTTTTTTCATGGGTAAGTGTTTCCAGCAGCTTTTCATTTTCTAATGTTTCTACATAATCAATTTCAAGCGAAGTATATTTTTTTAATGATTCATTAATCATATTGGATAGTTCTGAAAAATTCCCATCTCGTTTAAGTCCAAGAAGAATGCCCATTACTTTGCCGAACTCTTCAAACTGCTTTACCAGATAATCCCGCTTAAGCATTGGATTTTAGTTTTTCAATTATTGATAACACCTGCGGAATCAGAGCTGAATGCTCATCGTTTAAAATAATAAAATCAGCTAAGGGGATTTTTTGATCATCGTTCCATTGTGATTTCATTCGCTTTTCCACCTCTTCTTTCGTCATGGAGCTGCGCTTCATAACGCGCTTCATTCGTGTTTCTGCGGAAGATGTAACCAAAATATTGCAGTCAAGATCTTTATATATTCCCGTTTCAAACAATAAAGCACTTTCCTTGATAATCAATGCCCCAAAAGATTGACGCCCGATAAACTCCTTGAAGTCATTTTTAACCGCAGGATGAATAATGGCGTTAAGTTGGTTTAGTAAATCAGCATCTGAAAATACTTTTTTAGAAATAAAATTTGGGTTCAGCTCAGTATCGCTTATATAAGATTCATTTCCAATTAATTTTATAATTTCTTCTTTGATGATAGGAGTAAAGTAAAGTGATTTCGCTCTTTCATCAGAATTATAGATGGAACATTTCATCGTTTCAAATAACTTTGCTACGGTTGATTTTCCGCTACCTATGCCACCAGTAAGCCCTATAATAATCATTATTTATATATTAAATATGAAATACTAGCTGGTTCAATTTTTTTGATTTTAACTTCTGATGGAGATCTTATGATACTCACTTTTAATTTTTCTTGTTTTTCTTTAATGTGGTCATAATTAACAATGGCTTTGAACGAGTGAGTGCTAATGTTCTCATAATCCTTCATTGCTACAAGATATTTCACTGTTACGAAGCCGGGTAGTAGTTTGATAGTTTCACGACTGGTGTTGTTCATTATGGTAATGGGAATCTGAATTGTAGATTCTGTTAATTTATCAACTTCAAAACTTAGTTGAACATCTTTAGCACTATAGCTTACGGTGGAGAAAGGTTTTTTTAATGGAATTTGGGAAGAATAATTCTCATGAATATCTTTTAAATTTAAAAAATAGGTGTAAACAGTATCCATTTTTTTTAAATCCATACTGTCTCCAACCACGGTAATATAAGCAGGAACAATAGATGGTTTGGAAATAACAGAGTATCCCGGAAGGCAAGTGACTTTTAAGTTCGCCTTTACAGGTAGTAATTTTGAATTGCCTTTTCCAATAGAAAAGAAAAGAGTGTCAGGTCTGATTTTTATAATGTCTACATCAAAATTAATGGAACTTTTCAAATTGAAATTACCATTGCTAATAGAGTAAGCTTGTGATTTTGCATTGGTTTTAAGAAGGTTGAAGTCAATAACGACTTTCTCCATGGAGCTTTTAAGAGAGATAAACAAAAGCTTTAATCCACTCGCTTTAATTTCAACATTGAGAAACTCAGGAAGTTCCCCAATTATTAATTTATTATTGGGAAGATTTAAAAAGGTAACCGGAACTTTAAGAGTATATCTATAGTTTCTGTTTAAAGCATGCACCACCCATAAAAGTGATGCGATGCTTAAACATATTAAAAAAGTAATTACTTTTTTGCTAATCAGCAAGCGCCTAATGCGTGTAATGGCATTTGACGACCTCATGAATTAGGAAGTTTGGTTTAAAGTGGATGTTGCATCTTGAGAAACTGCATTTTTGGAGATTTTCATCTTGGATCCATCTTCAACTGCAATAATCATTGTTCCATCTTCATTCATTTTACTGATAGTACCATAAATACCACCTATTGTTAGAATTTTATCATTCACTTTAAGTGCTTCAATATATTTCTTTGTTTCTTTTGCTTTTTTCATTTGAGGACGAATCATAAAAAAGTAAAATACGATTACGATCAGAACTAAAGGTACTATTTGTGTTATTGGATTTCCTCCTTGAGCACTACCGCCCATTAAAATTACTAAGTTGTTCATGTTTTGTTTTTATGTTATTGGTTATTTTTTTTGATTACTAATGAGCGGTTGGAAGCTCACTAGGATTAGCACTGGTTGGAACTATGATGTTCGCCTTTATATATATTATCCGGGTGCTTGGTTCACAGTTAGTCACAATGGTTACAGACTTTTCTACAATACCTGATTTTCCTTCACTTGCAAAAACAACATTTATTAGTGCTTCTTCTCCAGGTAAAATAGGTTTTTTAGGATAGTCAGGAATGGTGCAACCACAACTTCCACTTGCGGATGAAATAATCAGATTAGCTCCACCTGTGTTTTTAAATTTGAAACCGTAAGTTACTTTTTCACCTTGGGTAATTCTTCCAAAGTCATGTGTTTCCTCCTCAAATTTTATTTCCGGTAAATCTGCGTTTGAATTTCCATTGGCCGACTTGGTGTTCATGATATCGTTAGTCGAAATATCTGTTCTTTGTTCCTTACAGGATGTGGTAAGAACTATCAGACTTAAAACGAGGATTGATATTACTTTCATTTTTTAATTAATTGATAGCAAATTTAGGATTTTAAACCATTTTTTTTAATAAAAATTTCATTTTTTATTAGCTACAATGTAAAATGTACAAAGCTTTTTTTCTCACTTACCTATGAGTTGATCCAGTTTCTGATGATTGTTTCACCATACTCTGAAAGTATGGATTCAGGATGAAATTGAACACCTTTTACATCGTGTGTTCTATGTTTTAATGCCATAATATTTCCATCGTTATCAATGGAAGTTATTTGAAGTTCGTCAGGTAAAGAGTTGGGATCAATTACCCATGAATGATAGCGTCCAACTTTAAAATTTGTTGGGCAGTTTTTAAATAAATTATCTTCAGAAATTATATGAGTAGGCATTGCCAATCCATGGCACACAATATCAAGATTTTTGAGAGTGGCTCCATACGTTTCTCCAATAGCTTGCAGCCCCAAACATATTCCTAAAATGCTTTTAGACGATTTATAGCGCTTCAATAGTTCAGGCATAATTCCTGCATTTTTTGGAAGACCTGGGCCAGGTGATAATAGAATTTTTTGAAAGTTGTTTATCTCGTCAATGGAAATTTTATCATTTCTAACAACATCAAATTGAATATCGGATACCTTCTCAATTAAATGAACTAAGTTGTAAGTAAAACTGTCATAGTTATCCAATACCAATAGCTTCACATTCATTTTTTATTATCTGTAAGAAATTTAATTTCCTTCCATCAAACCTCTTCCGGTCTTCTGAATTTTATTGTCTCTTTTCAGATCTGCAATAATTTTATCCAGAACACCATTAATAAATGTTTTACTATTAGGTGTACTATATTCTTTAGAGATATCAATGTATTCATTTAGAGACACTTTTACAGGAACATTATTTACATGCATGAATTCTGCTAAGGCCATTTTCATTAATAAAACATCCATAGAAGCGATACGTTCAAGCTCCCAGTTTTTAGTTTTTTCATCGATTAACACATCATATTCCTTATCACCAGCTATTGTTTTTCTGAACAGTGTTGAAATAAATTGTTGATCATCTTCTTTGTCTTTGTATAATGGAACTAATTTTAGAGTACCGCTGAAATTCTCAAAAGTCCTTGATACCATAGAAAAAGCACCGTAGGTATCATCAGCCCAATGAATATTTTTTTCTTCAAAAACATGATTCAATAATTCGTGTTCATATAAAAATTCCGTTGCAGCAGAAATTAAAAACTGTTTGTCCTCTTTAGCAGATGGTGTAGTAGACGCCATATAATTTTTGTACAAGTCGGTTGATCTTAATTCTGCATATAATTTGCGAACTAGATCAAAATCATTCTGCCAAGAAATTTTACGGTTTGTAACTTCTTTCTTTAATTCTTCGCTGTTGGATAACGAAACAAGAACCACATTTTCAATAAAACGTAAATTAGGTTCGAGGTCTTCCTTACTGGGCAGACGTTTATTTTTGTTTTCTTCGGTCACCAACAATGCTGCATGGTGCATGTCTGTAAAAAGAACAAGAACATAAACGTAGAGGTCGTAAATTTTATCTAAACTTTTAAATAATTCTTTTTCATAAAATCCGATGTCTGCTTTTTCCTGCTGAAAGTAGGAGTATAAGGTCTGCATGGTTTTTATTCTGAGGTAACGTCTGTTTAGCATAAAGAACGAGATTTAAGGACTGTTGTTTTTTTAATTAATTATTATGTTCGTATAAAAAATAAGTCGAAATGCTTTATCAATTCGGCTTCATTACACAAGAAGTTACATTACCGCATTAATTCTGGCGATGCTCTCAATACGTTGTTCTGCAATTTTATTTGCAGCGGCATAAGTTGGAATATTCTGGGCTTTAGCTGTTTGAATAATGTTCCAAGTTGTTCCATAAATTTTCTCAGCATGAGTCATAGCACGCTCTCTATTATAGCCTTCTAGTTCATAAAATACGTTAATGATTCCACCGGCGTTCACAACAAAATCAGGAGCATATAAAATTCCTTTTGATAAAACCATTTCTCCGTGTTTCTTCTCATCCGCCAATTGGTTGTTGGCAGCTCCACAGATCACTTTGCATTTTAATTTTGATAATGTATCATCGTTTACAGTTGCTCCTAAAGCACATGGCGCATAAATATCAATATCTAAATCAAACATTTTATCAGCTGGCACAAATTCTGCTTTGTATTTATCTACAGCTGTTTTTATACGTTCTTCACTAATATCATAAACATAAACTTTTGCGCCTTCTTTGTTTAAGTGCTCAACCAGGTGCATACCTACGTTTCCAATTCCTTGAACCAGTATTTTTTTTCCAGCTAAGCTATCGCTTCCAAATGCTTCTTTTGCACTTGCTTTCATACTCACATATACACCGTATGCGGTAACAGGTGAAGGATCACCGCTTCCACCCATGTTTTCAGGTAAACCACTTACATAATCGGTTTCCATTTTTATAATCTCCATATCACGGCTGCTCATCGCTACATCTTCTGCAGTAATGTATTTACCTCCAAGACTATTCACAAATTTACCAAAGCGACGTAATAAAGCTTCTGATTTGATTTTGCTGGCATCGCCAATGATTACGGCCTTTCCGCCACCTAAATTTAAACCCGCTACTGATGATTTGTAAGTCATTCCACGAGATAGACGTAATACATCTGTTAAGGCTTCCATTTCATTGTTATAATTCCACATACGCGTTCCTCCCAAAGATGGACCAAGAACAGTATTATGAATAGCAATAATGGCTTTTAAACCAGTGGCATTATCATTACAAAATAAAATTTGCTCATGGTTGTTCACAAGCATTTGTCCAATAACTGGATTTTGAGCTAAACTCGAATCTTTGATGTCTTTTACTTCCATGGTATGGAGGGGTTAAATTTCGCCGCTAATTTAGGGTTTTTATAGAGAAAATAACATATTAAATTAGACAGAATTGGAAATCAATCATTAAATTCGAGACTTATTTTGGTAAAATCCGTTAAATACTTATTTCTCTTAATTCCTTTCATCGGAATTGCCCAAAAATCTATTACCGGGAATAAAGATTTTTACATTAAAATTGCGCCAACCTATGGTTTTGTTTTTGAACACAAGAGCACTATTGGTAATTTAGTAAAAGGTTATATTCCAGGAATTGAAGTTGATTTTGTGAGACCTACTAACGGTAGCAAACGTTGGCACCGTGAAAATAATTTTTTGGAGGTAGGCTTGTCTTTCAATTTTATAGATTTTGCAAATCCGAAGCAGTTAGGATACTGCTATGCGTTATCGCCTTATGTGGAAATTCCTTTGAATAAAAAAGTGAGGGCTTCACGGCCGGTTCTGCGGATTTGCTGGGGCGTATCTTACTTAACAAAAAAATTTGATATCGACAATAATCCAAAAAATATCGCAATTGCAAGCCATTGGAATACTTTTGTTCAATGGAAGGTGCTTTGGCATCTGAATCTTAGTAATAAATTCAGGCTGGAGCCCGGTTTGTCTTTTGCTCATGCTTCCAATGGTCGTTCGCAGGTACCTAACTTAGGACTTAACATTGTTTCTTTAAATTTGGGTTTGACTTATAAGATAAATGGTGAAGTTCCTAAATCCGATCTTGTGGATTCAACTTCAGTATGGCCAAGCAAGCATGAAATTTTGGTTTGGGATGCTATCGGTGTTAATGAACATGAGCCTCCTGGTGGACCAAAATATTTTGCAAACACTTTTGGAATTAATTATTATTATAATGTTCGGAATACTCATAAATGGGGTGGTGGCATGGATGTGAGCTATGATACACAAAATGCCTATCATTTGGAAACATCCGGCCATCCTGCACAAAACTGGACAGATGTTTTACAGTTAGGTGTGAAAGGCTGCTATGCATATAATATCGGGAGAATTAGTTTGCCAATTGAAATGGGTTATTATGCAATTTCCAAACCGAAAGAGGATGGACCAATTTTTCACAGAATCGGTATCAGGTATTATTGCAAAAATGGATTGATGGTTAACTTTACGATGAAATCACATTGGGCTGTTGCAGCACATTTTGATTATGGTATCGGTTATCGTTTTAGTATTAAAAAGAAAAAGATAAATGCGTTATAGATTAATCATAATTCTAAGTTGGCTCTTTTTATTTAGCTCCTGTAAGAAAGAGAGTATGTGCGATTGCGTAAAATCCACAAGAAAAACTAATGTAATTTATCATGACAGAAAAGATTTCAACTGTATTTTCATCAGAGATAAAATGGATTTATTTCTAACACAGGGCCCAGAATTTGAAGTAAGAGTAGAGGCAGGGGAAAATCTCCAGCGTTTGATAAAAACAGAATTGGATGGAGAAACGCTGAAAGTGTTTAATAACAACCGGTGTAACTGGGTAAGAGGGTATAACCGTAAGATCAGAGTTTATGTTACAGCCCCTAATTTTAAATATATTCAAAACGCCGGATTAGGAACAATTGAATCTTTAAATACTATTGTGCAGGATGAAATTAAATTGCGTGTTGAAAATTCCGGTGATCTAAAACTTAGTGTTAGCATGCATAAGATAGTCGCCAGCGCTCATGGAAATGGTGATTTATATTTGTCGGGCACTACCGATATACTGGAAGATGATTATACAGGAACGAATTATTTATATGCAAACGAGTTAACTATAAATGACTACGTTTATCTGCATAGCGTGTCGATTGGTCATGCTCATATCAATGCGCCTGAAAATGGAGTAATGGATATTATTATTGACCGGGCTGGTGATGTCTATTACTCAGGAAATCCTGGCGCCATACATTTAACGAATAATGGCAAGGGCGATTTGATCAGGGAATAATGTTTGATACTAAACATCTCAACTTTTCGTTATAAACTAAGCACTTGAAAAAACTCATCCATATCTTAATTGTCATCTTAGGATTAACATCCAATAAGGCATTTGCACAAGACGACTATGTGAATGACGGACAAATGCGATATGAAGACTGGACTTATAAACCAAATATAAAAACTGTCCAGCTCCATGAATCTTCTTTTGATGCTAATCCTGCGATGTTGCAGTTCAATGGTACAGAACAACTGGAGTTAAGTTTCGATGACCTGGAATCAGATAACAAAAGTTATTCGATAAGTTTTATACACTGCGATGCTAACTGGGAGCCATCCAATCTTGTAAGCGCAGAATTCATGAATGGTTTTTTTGAAGCAAATATTTTAAATTATAATTTTTCAACTAACACGATTCAAAAATTTACTCACTATTCTATTTTGTTTCCACAGTCAAATATGCAGTTTTCAAAAACTGGAAATTATATTGTGTTTGTTTATGAAGATAACGACAAAGAAAAGATTGTGATTACAAAACGTTTTATGATTTATGAAAATAAAGTTACAGTCGTAGCGAATGTTAGGCAAGCTATTGGCAATGATGAACAATATGAAAAACAACATATTGATTTTAATATTATAAATAGTCAGTATGAACTAACTAATCCTTTCACAGATATGCATGTTATTATTATGCAAAATAACCGTTGGGATAACACAGTGAACAATATTAAACCAACTTTCGTGGAGCCAAGACAATTAACTTATTCGTTGGATGATAAATCAACTTTTAATGGCGGAAATGAATTCAGATTTTTTGACACTCGGTCGCTAAGAACCTATACAGAAAGAATCGCAAATATATCGAGAGATAGTTCTTATACCTACCATATCGAATTAAAGACAGATGAATTAAAAACGTTTAAAAATTATAGTTTTTATAACGACTTGAATGGAGGCTTTTTAATTAAAAACCAGGATATGGTTGGAAACCCTCATCTCGAATCAGACTATGCCTGGGTACATTTCTTTTTGCCATATGATAATGCGCAAGGTGCTGGTAATTTTTATGTATTAGGGAAGTTGACGGAATGGCGGTTAAATAAGACTAATCGAATGACTTACAATTATAAAAAAATGGGTTACGAATGTAATTTATACATCAAACAAGGGTATTACAACTATACCTATGTTTATTTAAAAGATGACAAAAAAGGTGGAGATGAAACTTTTAGCGAGGGCAATCATTGGGAGACTGAAAATGATTATACGATTTATGTATACCACCGTCAGCGAGGAACTTATTATGACCAGCTAGTTGCTGTGAAAAGATTTAATTCTTTGAGAAGATAATTACGGGCTAGAGAACGCTATACAGTATTCTACCCACTAAAAAATAAATAGAAATTCCGATTATATCATTTAGAGTTGTTACAAAAGGCCCTGTTGCCAATGCAGGATTAATTTTAAAACGGTTCATCATTAAAGGAACGAATGTGCCTAAGAATGAAGCGCATAAAATAACAGTCAATAGAGCAACACTAACTGTTCCTGCCAGAGCCCATGATTCGCTAATCAATAGATTATAACCAAGTATTAAACCTGAGCAGATCAAACCATTTATAAGACCTACACCTAGTTCCTTTAATAGTTTTGGAGAAATTTTATCAGTTATCAAAGTATTATTGGCGAGGCCTTGCACGATAATCGCAGAAGACTGAACCCCAACATTTCCACCGGTTGCTCCAATAAGTGGTATAAAAAACGCCATTTCCGGACGAATTTGAATTTGGTCTTCATAGCTACCAATGATTCTGGATCCTACTATACCGCCACACATACCCACTAATAACCATGGAATACGCGCTCTTGATAAACGCCACAAACTGTCGTTACTATCAACGTCATCTGTAATGCCACTCATGAGCTGAATATCTTTTTCAGCTTCTTCACGCATCACATCAACTACATCATCCACAGTAATTCTTCCAACCAATCGTCCTAACTGATCAATCACCGGCAAAACAACCAAGTCATACTTCCGAATAAGCTCTGCGACGTCTTCACTTGAAGTCGATGTTTTTACAGAAATAATATCCGCATCATAGATCTCCTCAACAAGTGCTAAAGGATGGGATACAATTAATTTTTTCAGCGAAAGCATACCGATGAGTTTTTCATTATCATCTACAACATATACTGCATATAAAACATCTACGCTTTCGGTTTGTCTTCTTATCTCATCAATACATGCACTTACAGTTTCATGAGCATAAACGCTCACTAATTCTTTTGCCATTAATGAACCGGCAGTACCTTCCTCAAAGCTCATCAAATCTGCAATATCACTCGCCTGTTCAATGTCTTCTATTTGGGATAAAACTTCTTCTTGTATATCTTCAGGCAGCTCATTGATAACGTCAGCGGCATCATCAGAATCCATGTTGTCAAGCTGCTCAGCAATTTCCTTAGTAGAAAAAGTCGCTAATAAAGATTCCCGCTTCTCATCCTCCATTTCCAATAAAACGTCGGAAGAGATGTCTTCATCTACCTGGTCATATAAGTAAATCGATTCATCTAAATCAAGTTGATTTAAAATTAAGGCAATATCAACAGCATACAACTCTTTAAGTTGTTCTTTAATGTATGCATCATCTTTTTCAGAGATGGCATTTTTTAAATGGTCAAGATATTCGGAGCTAAGCTCAAACTGCATAACCTTAGTTTTTTAACGTCGCTAAAGTAATGTTTTTATGTTTGAATATGGTTATGCTTTACTAAACTTTTGTTTAAGAATAGCGTTTAGAAAAATAACTGACAGAATTACACAAAAGCCAACATAAAAAGTGATAGATAAGTCTTCGTTTTCATGAAATAAAATACTGGCTAGGATGATACCATAAACGCCTTCAAGATTTACGGTTAAATTGATGGTATACGGAGATAAATGTTTCATCAGGTTAACACTTGCAATGAAAGGATATACAGTGCAAACTCCAGCTAATATGGTGATTAATAAAATGTCCTGATTTGAAATATTAAAAAAAGAACCAGAGAAACTTCCATTAAAAAGCAGGAATATGCTTAACCCAATAAGCGCTGCTGACAGTTCTATGAATGATAAAACAGGAGAACTTATTTTTTCTTTTTCATTTTGAATAAGCACCCCATTTAACACACTGAAAACTGATGCCGTAAATGCAGCGAGAATACCTAAGAGAATTCCCATGCCATACTTTATCTCTACAGAAAAAATCAGGCAAATGGCCGCTATGATAATTAATCCGATGAGTAATTCATACCAGACAAATTTTCGCTTATAAATTAAAGGCTCAGTAATAGCTGTGAATAAGGTGCCTGTGCTAAATGCGGCCATCGTAACCGATACGTTTGAAACTTTAATGGCACCATAAAAACATAACCAATGAATACAGATGATAATTCCAACACCACTAAGTTTAGCCAGCATTTTCAGTGAAACCAATAAATTGGCCTTAATATACACCAGATAAAAGGCCATTAAAAATAAGGTAATCGCTATTCTGAACCATACCAATTGCAAAGCATCCGCACTAATGCCTTTACCCAGGATAGGAGACCAACCCCAAATGAAAACTATGAAATGTAATAGAAAATGATGTTTACTGATATTTTTAAGCACGGACAAATGTAAGCTTTGATTTTTAAATATTAAAAGGCAATAAAAAAAACCTTGTGAAATTTGCACAAGGTTTTTTTAAGTAGCAAAATTGAAGCGGTTATTCTTGAATAACCACTTTGTCTTCATATATTACTTTGTCACCACTCTTAATAACCATTAAATATACACCGGCGGTTAAATTGTTTACGTCTATCACTGACTCTCCATATTTAATTTCCGCTCGTTTTTGCTCAGCACCTAAAACATCATACATAGTTGTTGTAAATGAATTGTCAAGTTCTTTTCCAAATGATTTCATAGAAATGACAAACGAATTTTTTGCTGGGTTAGGATACACTGAACACTGATAACAATTTTCAATATTTATCTCTACACCAACTATATTGGAATATAATCGTTGTCCGGATTCGTCTACTTTTGCTAAACGATAATAGGTTGTACCGTGTTCATTTTTAGAGAGCCCATCAGTAAATGAATAATCATTATCAGTTAAATCTTCAATTTTTCCAATAGGTTCAAAATGTGATGAGTCCATACCCTTTTCAATTTCGTAATACACACTGTCAGTCTTTCCTTGAGCTGGCCAATTAAGAACTACATTAGATCCCGAAATTTGTCCTTCAAGAACAATTGATTCACTTCTTTCTGTCTCTCTTGCTATATAATTGTTTTTAATACGCGTAGTAAATATGTCGGTTCTTGAGTATGGAGAAAGGTAGGTTCCTCCAAATGAAGCTCCGTTGAGCATCGCCCCAGTGGCATATACATTACCGTTAGTTTGCGCACAAACTGCAATTCCTGATTCGTATCCTAAATCTTCAGGTGCATCAGCAGAACCTCCGGCAGTTGTTGTCCATAAAAACTGTCCACTGTTATTCATACAAGAGATAAAAATATCTGAATTATCGGATGCTGTTTTTGTTGTAGATCCAAAAGTTGCTGTTCCACCGTATTGTCCTGTCAGATAAATATAGTTTCCATCTGTACCAATTCCTCTGGCTATATCATTTCCATATCCACCTGCCTTTTTAGCCCAAATTGCGTTACCATTTACATCATAAGAGACTACGAATATGTCAGCATTACCACTTGTATATAAATTTGTACTTCCGAAATTTGCAGAAGAGTTAAATTGACCCGACATAATAATACGGTTATTATTATCGCGTGTAAGCGACCAGCCTACATCATCATATTTGCCACCGGAGCCTTTCGCCCATACTAGTGCACCATTAGTCGTGTATTTAGCAATGTATGAGTTTACATAACCATCAGGAGTATACAAAGTTTGCCAATCAAATTTGGCCCCATTGGCATACATACCACATATGTAAACATTTCCCTGCGCATCACATTTAATTGATTTAGCTTCGTCCCTTCCTGCTCCCCCTGCTTTTTTAGCCCATAACCAGTTTCCGTTCCGATCCAGTTTCGCGATAAATATTTCATAGTTTCCACTGCTATAAAGTGTTGTATTTCCTATCACAGTAGTGTTTTTAAAATAACCACACACAAATACGTTACCGTAGTGGTCTGAGGTTACACCAAGCGCCTTTTCTCCTGAATATGAGCCGGCACTTTTTGCCCAAATAATATTTCCGTTAAAATCGTATTTAGCTACGAAAATATCGTTATCCCCTTTTGGATAAAGAGTAACAGTAGATCCTAAAAATTTTACAGGATTTCCGGAACCTTCAATTTCACCTGCTATATAAACGTATGAGTTATCAATTGCTAAACAGTGAGCATAGTCTCCGGTAAATCCACCGCCCGTGCGTATCCAGGTTAAATCACCTGAGGGGTTATATTTAGCAAGGAAGATATCATGGTTTCCCTGGCAAGGTACTGTAACGTTGTTAAAAACAGCGTTCATTTCATATTTACCGGCTATGTAAACGTTTCCGGCGGGGTCATTTGCTATACCATAGCCATAGTCATAGGCCCACGACCCACCTTTTTTTGCCCAGCTGTAAGTCTGGGCTTCTACTGTAACAAACCCTAGGCTTATTAAAATAGTAAATGCTAGTTTTTTCATAATATATGTTTTTATGGTTAATATCTTTTGTTCAGCTAACTGCTTGTGGAAATATTTACTGCAAAGGTATAGGCCAGAGTACGGGGGAAGATTTTAATTTCGTTCAGAACAAGAATTGATTGCGTTAAGAGGAGAAATAAAAAGGCAAAGAATAACTTTTTTTTATTCATTTTTAAAAAGCTCATATATGTTTATCGGCCCAAAGTTTTAGTTATTCTCTGATTCGCATTTTTATGGAAAAAGTAATATTCACACTACTTTAGTAAGTGCGAATAATGCAAATATTCAAATGCCATTTGTAAAATATTCGATTATGAAAGCTTTAGTTTTGTTTCGTAACTAATTAAAAAAACAAAAATGAAAAAAGCAATTTTATTAGCAGGAGTGTTATTAGCCATTGGTTCTTCAATGACATCTTGTAAAAAAGATTATGTATGTGAATGTTCTAAAACCTACACAGGTAGCAGCAGTTCTACAACTAGTGATTATTCTAAATATACTTATAAGGACTCAAGAAAAAGAGCTGAAGACCGTTGTAATGAAAATACAACATCAGGTACTGATTTGTTTGGTGATTATAGTATTAATTGTCAGATTCAATAAATTTTTAAAGTTTTTTTATTGATTTAAAAAAGCCTTCCGCGATAACGGGAGGCTTTTGTTTTTTAAACATATAACTGATATGTCTTGAATGATTTTATTTAATTAAAATATAATCGTTGTAAAATATATTTTCACGATTATGTTTTAATTTTCTTGTTTTGTTTGAATCTAAATTAAATATTACATTAGGTCCTCAGGTAGCCAACTGAATTAAAATAAAAAACAAACTTAAAGCATTGCTAAAATATTTATCATATAAATATGATTTACCCCTTAATACTCCTGATAATCTCATCAAGCTGAGCCATGTCTTTACAGCGTACTTCACGAGCTTTAGACCCTTCAAACTGTCCAATGATGCCTGCGGCTTCCAGTTGATCAACTATGCGACCAGCACGGTTATAACCCAGCTTCAATTTACGTTGAAGGAAGGAAGCAGAACCTTGTTGAAATTGCACGACTAGTTTAGCTGCATCATCAAACATTTTATCACGTTCACTTAAATCAATTTCTTCTTTACCATCGCTGCCATCTTCACCAACATATTCCGGTAACAAAAAGGCAGAAGGGTAGGCACGTTGTGAACCAATAAACTCTGTAATTTTTTCTGCTTCCGGTGTATCTACAAAGGCACACTGAATACGAATTAAATCATTACCGGTACTTAATAGCATATCACCTCGCCCAATCAGTTGCTCAGCTCCGCCGGCGTCTAAAATCGTTCGCGAATCAATTTTACTTGTTACGCGGAAAGCAATACGAGCGGGGAAATTGGCTTTGATAGTTCCTGTAATAATGTTTACAGATGGACGCTGTGTGGCGATAATTAAATGAATCCCAATTGCACGCGCTAACTGTGCTAAACGGGCAATGGGAGTTTCCACTTCTTTACCGGCAGTCATAATTAAATCGGCAAACTCATCCACAACCAAAACAATGTACGGCAAATATTTGTGCCCTTCGTTTGGATTTAATTTACGATTAATGAACTTGACGTTGTACTCTTTAATATTCCTTACTTGTGCATCTTGTAGTAAAGCATAACGGTTATCCATTTCTATACACAAGGAGTTCAACGTGTGAATTACTTTGGTATTATCTGTTATAATGGCATCTTCAGAGTTTGGAAGCTTAGCTAAAAAGTGACGCTCAATTTTATTGAACAGAGTTAACTCAACTTTTTTAGGATCTACCAATACAAACTTTATTTGAGCCGGATGTTTTTTATAAAGTAGAGAAACCAATATCGCATTTAATCCAACAGACTTTCCTTGCCCGGTTGCACCCGCCATTAACAAGTGAGGCATTTTTGCTAAATCAGCAATAAAAATTTCGTTATTAATTGTTTTACCTAAAGCAATTGGTAAGTCGTGCGTTGTATTTTGAAATTTTTCGGAAGCAATAATGTTTCTCATTGGAACCATCTCCGGTGTTTGATTAGGAACTTCAATCCCAATAGTTCCACGACCTGGAATTGGGGCAATGATACGGATTCCTAGTGCCGCTAAACTTAAAGCAATATCGTCTTCTAAATTTTTAATTTTAGAAATCCGGACACCGGCCGCAGGAACAATTTCATAAAGTGTAACAGTTGGGCCAACAGTTGCTGAAATTTTATCAATTTCAATTCCGTAATTTTTTAATGTATTAACAATGCGATCTTTGTTAGCAGTTAATTCTTCATTACTAACGCGGGCATTACCTGTGCCGTAATCAATCAATAATTCAGGACTCGGAAACTGATAATGACCTAAGTCTAAAGTAGGGTCATATTGACCAAATTCTTCTACCAATTGTGCTGCCTTCACTTCATCATCCAGTGAAATGGAATTTTGTTTTGGTTCTTCTTTAACGAATTCGGGAACCTTAACAATTTCATCTGCTCCCGGGTTATTGATTTCAAAATCCAAATTCTTCTTCGGTTCTTCCGGTATTGCAATTACATCCAACGGAATATTTTCCATTGTTTCCTCTGGTTCTTCAACTACCGGTTCCTGTTTAGATACTACTTCAAAATTCAGCAGATCTGCCTCTTCTTCCTTGCTTAAGATAGGTTCTCTTGTGGTATCGTAAAGAGTGGAAGCATGTGGATTGATCGTATTACTATCGTTCTCAAGTTCTTGTTCAATCACATCTTCATTATCCAAATTAGGAAGAACATCTTTTTTAATATTAAAGTTTAAATTGATACTTAATACTAAAAATGCCAGCATGCTGAATGCAAGAATAGCCAGTGTTCCAATACCTCCTACATAATTGGCTAATTGAATGTTTAAAACGTAACCATAACCTCCGCCTAAATAAAATAATTTATCATGAAAAAAGAAGGCTGCCACTAAACTTGTCCATACCAAAAAGAATAACCATTTAGCTGTAAAAGCTGAGGGCTTTGCAATTTTTTTATTCAACACTTTTTGCAATCCGTAAATAATTAGTACGGGTACTAAAATAAAAGAGGCAACTCCGAAACCTTTATACATGAACCAATGTGATACAAGTGCGCCGGATTTACCAAGCCAGTTAAATACTTTTGTATCAATTGCAAACAATTCGATGATTGGCCCCAAAACTTTATCCTGGTCTTTTTCCCAGGTAAAAATATAAGAAAGTAGTGCAATAAATAAATACACACCAGCCATCATTAGAAATAAACCAATTATTTTTTGTGTACGCTCGTTACGGTATATTACAAGCGTTTTGTTCCAACGATCCAATAAAGAAGCTTTCGTTTCGTTTACGCTGCTCTTAGTTTCCGTTTTTTTTGAAGATGCGTTAATGTTTTTAGGAGACGCTTTTGATTTATTTTTTGAAGAGGTCAATACCGTTTCTTCAATATCATTTTTATCGATTTTAGTTTCCTGAACGACGGTGTCATCTACGGGTTTTTCCCTGAATTTATTTTTGGTTGTTGCCATGTTTTACAGTAATAAAAATAAGCCTGGAACTGGCAGAATAAGGTAAATACTTAAAATGTTTTAAACCTCTGATTGTTTACTATTAAATGATTACAGATATTATTTGGGCGTTCCCTTGCTCAAAATTTACGGCGCAAGGGCAGGCTTTCCACTGCAATCTTTTTGCCGTAACTTCGAGAGCCTCAGTTAACGTCACAAAAAGGATTTTCGTTCCAATCCTTAACGCAGATTCAAATTTAGACTGGAATTTGAATTTGAAAAGAATAGTTGATCCTGTGTGAGGGATGTAAACGAAAATCCTTTTTTTGTCACTGAGTTTGCGAAGTGCGAAAAAGATTGGAGTGGGCAGCCCGGCCCGCAGGGACACACCCAAATAAATAAAAATTAAGCTAACACAGTCATCAAATCACCGGTTACAAAACCCTCTTCATTCAGGGATTTTGTAGTAATAGAAACTGATTGGTTCACTAACGACTCATCAAAAGAATGCGATATCTTGATATAGTTTTCTGTAAATCCATGCATGATGCCATGCTTATTTTCATGTTCAAATAAAACGGTAAACTCTTGATTCAAGTTGTGTTCATAAAAGCCACGCAATTTTTTAGCGGAAAGAATACGCAGCATTTTATTGCGACGCTTACGTTCAGCATAATCAACCTTTCCTTCTAAAGAAATAGCTTCAGTGTTGTCGCGCTCGCTATAAGTAAAAACATGTAAATAGGAAATATCCAATACATTGATGAAATTATAAGTATCTAAAAAATGCTCGTTGGTCTCACCTGGGAAACCAACAATCACATCAACGCCTATACAACAGTTAGGCATCAGCTGGTTTATTTTAGCAACTCTTTCCTGGTACAATTCACGCTTGTACCGGCGTTTCATTTTACCAAGAATCTCATTATTGCCACTTTGTAAAGGAATATGGAAGTGAGGCATAAAACGCTGAGATGCTGCAACAAATTCAATTACTTCATTAGTTAATAAATTTGGTTCAATAGACGAAATGCGAATTCGTTCAATACCTTCAACTTTATCCAGCTCTTTAATTAAATCTAGAAAATTATATTCTTTGCGTTTTTTTGTGTCTTTATCAATGTCGATACCATAACCAAAATCACCGAGGTTAACCCCCGTTAATACAATTTCTTTGACACCGCTTGCTGCAATGCGTTTTGCATTTGCCACTGCATTTTCAATGGTATCGCTTCTACTTTTACCCCGTGCTAAAGGAATGGTGCAAAAAGTGCAACTGTAATCACAGCCATCCTGCACTTTTAAAAAAGAACGGGTGCGGTCACCAACAGAAAAAGAATCTACAAAAGTGTGAACGTCTGAGATCTCGCAATTATGAATCTCGGTGTGAACGTTCTTACCAGAAAGATTAATGTAATTTAATAATTTAAATTTCTCTGAAGCTCCTAAAACAACATCCACGCCGTCAATATTTGAAATTTCATCCGGCTTTAATTGAGCATAACAACCAACAACGGCGATAAATGTTTCCGGGTTTTTAGCCAGGGCAGATTTAACTATCTGCTTGCATTCTTTATCAGCATTTTCAGTTACAGAACAAGTATTGATCACACATACATCAGCTCCTTCGTCAAAAGCAATCTTTAGAAAACCCTTTTCCTGCATCAAACGAGCAATAGTAGAGGTTTCTGAAAAATTCAGCTTACAACCGAGCGTATGAAATGAAACTGTTTTTCCTGAAAATGACATGGGTGCAAAGATAAGTTATTTTAACGTTTTATAATGCCTTCATCTTGATTTTTGACTTAAATATTAAATATCAAAATGTTAAAAAAGAGTTTGATTGACAGTTTAACAACTTGAAGTACGAGATTCGTTTATATTTGTTGTGCTATGAGAGAGCAAATGAATACCATCGATTCACCTTATAAATTAGAGCATTTTTTTGAGTTATCTCCTGATTTGTTATGTATAGCAGGTTTTGATGGATATTTTAAGAGGATTAACCCTGCGGTTTCAAAAGTTTTGGGCTATACCAACAAAGAGCTTTTTTCAAAGCCTATCAATGAGTTTATTTATCCGGAAGACCGGGTAATCACTTCAAAGGTCAGGACAGAACTTACGAAAAACAACCCTCTTTATAATTTTGAAAACCGGTACATCACTAAAAGCGGGAACATTGTTTGGTTATCCTGGACTTCCTTTCCCGACCCCAAAAACAAAGTGATCTATGCGATTGCTAAAAACATTACCCATAAAAAGAAGCATGACGATGAACGTAATTTGTTTTTGACAGACCTTACAAAAGTTAATAAACATTTGAAGCAGCTAACCTATAAGACTGCCCACGATTTGAGGTCACCGGTTAATAATTTACTTGCAGCTTTTGGATTATTTGATATTTCGAAAATTAAAGATAATAAAACTATAGAGTTCATTAATCTATTGAAATACGCCAGTGAAAATATCAGTGAAACTCTAAATGGGTATGTAAATGATTTGAACCATAAAGATGGTTTAAAAGTAAAGGTGGAAGAATTGAATATGAAAGATTGTTTGGTAAGTGTTTTAGATTCCATAAAGTTATTAGTTGAAACTTCAAAGTCTGAAATTAAAAATGATTTTTCAGATTTTGAGCATGTTGTGTTTAATAAAGAATACCTTGAAAGCATTTTTTTGAATCTCATTACCAATTCTATTAAATATAGTGTTCCGGGACGTAATCCAGTTATTTCAATTACTACCAAAAAATTGAATGAGTGTAATCAACTAATTATTTCTGATAATGGTTTGGGGTTTGACATGGGAAAAGTGAAAGATAAAATATTTGGTTTGCATCAAAAATTCCATAACCATGTCGATAGCAGAGGTATTGGACTCTACCTGGTTTATAATCATATAACGAGTTTAGGTGGAAATATTATTGCGGAAGGAAAAGAAAATGAAGGCGCAAAATTTACGCTTACGTTTTAATAATTAACCACAAAAGATTAATTCAATACAAGAGGATTTAAGAACTTTTCACCGTAAGTACAATCTAAATATTTTAACTGAAGCAATGAAAGTTGCAAAGCGGGTTTAGTGGTTAATTTGCTTATATTTAGGAAAATTAAATATATACGAAATGTCAAAAACAAAACTTACAATTAATAATAACGGCTCAGTGCGCATTGAAGGCGATTTTGAAATAGTAGATAAGGCAGGAAATGCTTATGATTTAGGAGGTCGTGAAATAGTTTCTATTTGCCGCTGTGGTTTATCCAAAAACAAGCCTTTTTGTGATGGTGCTCATAATGGTCATTTTGATCATGAAGCAATCGCGTTTGCATTGCCCCCAAAAAAATAATTTTGAATAAAAAACACCTGCATTCCTGCAAGTGTTTTTTTTAAAATAATGTATTAATTTATTTAACCAACTTCATTTCATTCAACAGGTAACCTGCGCCGGCAAATTTATCTATTACGAAAAGGGTATAGCGAACATCTAACACAATGTTGCGACATTGGTTTGGATTGTACATGATATCACTCATGGTACCTTCCCAATTTCTATCGAAGTTTGTACCTATCAATTGACCCTTCGCGTTAAATACAGGACTCCCGCTATTTCCACCGGTTGTGTGATTACTGGCAGTAAATGCTACAGGTAATTTCCCGTTTTTATCTGCATACTGACCATAATCTTTTTTCGCGTGTAATTCTCTAAGTTTTTCAGGAACATCAAACTCTTCATCGTTCGGAATATATTTTTCCATGATACCGTCAAGAGTTGTATAGTGATTGTATTCAACTCCATCTTTTGGCTTGTAACTGTTCACTTTGCCATAAGCTACCCGTAAAGTAGAATTTGCGTCAGGATAGAATTTTTTGTCTTTAAACATTTCTTTTTGTCCCTGAATATAAAGTTTTTGAAGTTCGTTGATTTCACGTTCGTCATATTGGAATTGAGGAAAAACAGAGGTACTGTAATATTTAACGATAGCACTTGTTATATAATAAACAGGATCTCTTTCATATAAGTTGGTAAATTTTTCGAAGTCATTAAGCATCGCTTCTGCTTTATCCTTATCAACAAAATTGGTGTTTGAATATAAAAAATTCGTCATTTTTGTTGCATCATTATTATTTGCTAAAATAAAAGAATCCAACACAAAAGGACGGTTAGTGGATGGAACACCTTTAATGTATTCGATCAACATGGCTTCGCAAATTTTAATGTCCGTTGGTTTATTAAAGTTTTTGAAAAAGCCCATTTTTTTATATTCGGCCAAAAGCGTTTCGTAAGTATTAGTCGCGCCTTTTTGTTTTTTTCTTAATTCATTTAAAAGCGTTGTATAAAAGCGGGCATAATTAAATGCATCGATAGCCATTAAACATTCACTGTAATAATCCACCTGCTTGTTTAGAATTTTGTATTCGGCATATACTTTTTGCATTTGAGGAAATAAGTTTCCGTATTTTTCTTTTTTTCCCGGATCAGAACTCATAGCCTCATTAAACTGCTGTTCGAATAATTGTTTTTTAGTCACAGCATCGTATTTTTTTAAGCCATTCATTTCACCCATCCATTTTTTGTAATAGTTGGCAACGCTTGCATATTTGCTCGCATAGGCAATACGTAAAGCATCACTTTGTAGCATATCTGTATTCATGATGTTCAGCCTTTTTTCGCGAAGGGATACTTTTAAAGGGTCACTTTCATTCATGATCATATCTACGGCATAACTTGAAAGGTATTCCTGAGTCCGTCCCGGAAAACCATACACCATAGTGAAATCTCCCTGGTTGTAACCTTTGATAGAAATTGGAATTACATTTTTGGGTTTATAAGGAACATTCTCTGTGCTATACTCTGCAGGCTTATTATCTTTATTAGCGTATATACGAAATACGGAGAAGTCGGCATTGTGACGAGGCCACATCCAGTTATCCGTTTCTCCACCGAACTTACCGATGGAAGAGGGAGGAGCACCTACCATTCGGACATCCTTAAATGTTTCTACAACAAATAAATAATATTCGTTTCCGTAAAAAAATGGTTTTATAAACGATTCGTAATGTGTTCCTACAACAGCTTCTTTTTCTAATGTTTTGATATTTGCTTTAATAGTTGAATCTTTTTTAGCCTCTGTACTTGTACTTGTAATTCCTTTTAAAACTTTTGCTGTTACATCTTCAATACGTTGAATAATTGTAGCGTTTAAGTTAGGAGTATATACTTCCTCACTTTTGTTCATAGCCCAAAAACCTTTTGTTAGGTAATCTTTTTCAACAGTACTGTGAAATGCGATGGCAGAATAACCACAATGATGATTAGTTAGAATTAATCCCTGATCAGAAACAATTTCAGCGGTACAACCGCCCGCAAATTGTACGATCGCATCTTTTAAACTCGATTTATTAACGCTGTAAATTTGCTCAGCTGTTAATTTCAATCCATTTTTTTTCATGTCTTTTATATTCATAGCATTTAAAAGTTGTGGCAACCACATACCTTCATCCGCTTTGATACTTAAAGAGATAATCAGAGTTAATATTAAAAGTGTTTGTTTCATTATTTATGTTTTATTTATTCTGTAGTTAACATTATTCGTATTTATAATAATTTGTTTTGATTCGTAATTATTATTTTAGATGCTTCTGATTAATTCTTTCATTAATAAAGTCATTTTAGGCTCCTGCATTTTTGCAATTTGCTGAACTTCTTCATGGCTTACATTTTGAACATCACCTTCCACACCTAAGTCGGTTACAATACTTACACCAAATACACGCATGCCGCCATGTTTGGCAACAATCACTTCAGGTACTGTACTCATCCCTACAGTATCTGCTCCGGTTCTTCTGATGTAACGGTATTCAGCCGGTGTTTCAAAGCATGGCCCAGTTAAGCCGGCGTAAGAACCTTCACTCACTTTAATGCCATTTGCTTTAGCTATTTCTAGTGCTTTAGCAATTAATTTTTTGTCGTAGGGTTCGCTCATATCTGGGAAGCGAGGCCCCAGTTCAGAAATGTTTTTTCCTATTAACGGATTGGTTGGAAATAAGTTGATATGATCGTTGATGATCATGATCTCTCCAATTTCAAAATCAGGATTCATTCCCCCACTTGCATTAGAAACACAGACAGTATGAATTCCTAATGCCTTCATAACACGTACAGGAAAAGTTATTTGCTGCATGGTGTAGCCTTCGTAAAAGTGAAACCGTCCTTGCATGGCCATTACTTTCTTGCCCCCTAATTCTCCAAATATCAATTTGCCACTATGGCCTTCAACTGTGCTTACAGGAAAATTTGGAATTTGTTCATAGGGTATCACAAATTCAGCGCTTATTTCTTTTACTAATCCTCCAAGACCGGTTCCTAATATGATTCCGATTTCTGGCTTGAAATTATTTGTTTTTTCAAGAATATTTTTTGTGGTAAAATTTATTTGTTCTAACATAGTTTATTATTGTTTCGTTAAATTCCTGCGTTTTTTCTTTAAAATCTACCTCGACCGGTAAAACGTATAAAGGTAAGGTATTTGCCAGATCCTGCAAGTCACCAGACCGTAATCGCATAGCATCTTTTTCAGTAGTTATCACAATTTTATTACCACCCTCAATTGCATCAAGCTCTTTTCGTATATCATTAATGTCGTTAATAGTAAATTGGTGATGATCTGAATACGGAAGATGTATAACATCGGAGGAATATTCCTTTAGGTAGGTCACTAAAGGTGTTGGATTTCCAATGCCTGTAAAGAGAACTATTCTATATCGGAAAAGGTCATTAAGAGTGTCAATAGTTTCATTTGGATTTTGAAACCCTGCTAATTCGCCATATTTCAACCATGTGAAAAATAGTTGCTGATGGGCCAAGGGTTTTAAATCTTTCATCAGGTTTCTCAATTCGACTGCCGTTGCTCTCTCTGGTGTTTTACTAATGATAATAATATCGGCTCTTTTGATTCCTTTTTTTGATTCTCGCAGGGAGCCCGCTGGCATCATGCAGTCATCTATAAATAAATTATTGTATTCACTGATCAAAATTTTTAACTCACTATTTAAAGCTCTGTGTTGAAAAGCATCATCAAGAATAATAACTTTTGGTGGTTCAGAAAATTCAAGAATTTTTTTGACACCGTTTACACGGTTGGCATCCACACATACATCCAGCTGAGGATTTTTTGTTTTGTATTGCAAAGGCTCATCTCCTATATCAAGAGCTGTGCTGGTTTCGTTGGCATGCACAAAACCTGAGGTTTTACGTTTATAACCTCTGCTAAGAACTGCAATTTTAAAATCGTTACCAAGTAAATGTATCAGATATTCAACATGAGGTGTTTTTCCTGTTCCGCCAACAGCGAGGTTGCCAACACAAATGGTATGTACTTCGAAGGATTTGGATTTTAAAACCTTCCAGTCATAAAGTAAATTACGTAATGATGTAATAAGGCCATAAATAATAGCAAAAGGAAAAAGCAATATTTTCTTTAACGCACCCAAGATAGTTTAATGGAGTGAATTTAGGAGGTTTTAATTAAAAAAGGAAATCTTTTTAACGAGGACGAATAAGAACAAAAAAGTATGTGATTAGTTATTCTTTCACTGCCACCCATAACCGGCTGGGTTCAAGTTGGCAGCCATTTTTATTTGTTTCTGTTACTTCAATATAACCGCTTTGGTAATCAGCATCTACTGTAATTTCATTAGTATGTTTTTCTCCATTGATCCACATGCCAGCCGGCAAATTCCATCGGTAATACGAGCCTTCATGAGCTGGAACAGAGTAGGTAAGTGCTTTTGTTCCTGGTTTAATGATGGTTTCACCTGCGATTACATACGGCGCCTTGATAACACCAAAAAATGTGGCTGCCCAAAAAGTACTGTGAAATCCCTTATTGATAGCAAACATCCCTGTTTCTCCACCTTGCGTAGAGCATATTCCCGTATCAATGGGCAAGGTATGTCCAATCCCTCGAACTCGGTAATAGCGAACAACTTCTTCCTGTTCATTATTTTTGTAAATGGTTAATTCAATGTCATCATCATTTCGGAACCGCTCGTAGTGCTCATCTGGTTCATAATCCGTTCGATGAATATTAACCCATTGTTTGATTAATTGATTAGCATTATTCGTGCTCACAATCGGATCTACGCCTCCGTGAAAAATAACTAATTCAGGATATTGGCCTTTATAATCAGGATTTTCTTTTCGAACTAAATTTCCCCAGTCTTCAGGTGATTTAGATACCATTCCCATCATGGACTGGCCAGCCTTAATAACTGATTCTGCTGATTTATAAGGCCCTCCGGCCATCACGCCGCCTTTATCAAAGACCTCAGGGTAAACAGCCATCATTATGCTACTCATCGCGCCACCAGCAGATAAACCAATAATATATATTCTGCTCGAGTCAACGTTTTTATTTTTTTTCAAATGGGTAATCATTTGCATAATAGAAGCAGGTTCTCCTTTATCACGGGTTTGATCGGCAGAACGATACCAGTTAAAACAGTTTTCAGGATTATTTAAAATGATTTGTTCAGGATATAAAACATAGAACTGATGCAGTTTTGCTAATTTGTTCCACCCAGATTGGTCAGCACAACTTTTTGCCATTTGCGTGCAGCCATGCAAAACAACTACCAGTGGTGCTTTTTCAGTAATGTTTCCCGGATCATAAAATAAAAGTTTTAAATTTCCTGGATTTGTTCCGAACGGGCGGATTTGAACAAGATCATTCTGAGATAAAAGAAGGTTTGCATACATACTAAGCATGCAAATAACAATTTTAAAAAAATTCTTTGATTGCATTATCTAAACAAAGAGATATGGCCATTGCGGCTTATTTTTTTTTCAGTTCCTTTTTGAATTGCATCCAATCGGTATACATAAACGTCGTCAGGACAGGGATTACCCTTAAATTTTCCATCCCACTTCCCGTTAATATTATTGGAAGTGTAAACCGTATTGCCCCATCTATCCATCACTGTGAATTGAAAGTAATTATAATCGCATTGAAATACAGGAGAAAACATATCATTTTTATCATCATCATTAGGTGTAAAGCTGTTAGGAATAAAAATATCACAGTCGCAGTTTTTATACTTAATCGTAACGCTGTCGGTTTTTATCCCGCAGTTTTTAGATATGCTTTTTACCCAGTAAATTCCTTCCTTATTTGCATTTATACTGGAAGAGTTGGCTCCCGTGTTCCAAAATAATTTCACATCAGGAGGAGCTTTCACAGATAGAACCTTACCAACCTCGTTTTCACATATCATAATTTCCTTAGGAAAATTGGGAACTGCGGCATTGGCTAATATGACTTTGAATGTGTCTGTAAAAAAACAGCCTTTGTTATTGGCACGAATCCAGTATGTTCCCGGTTTTTCTATTTTTATCTGTTCGCTTATTTCTCCTGTGTTCCATAAGTAGGTGTAGGATTTATTTTTCACCGATAGGATAAGTGGCGCCCCGCATAATACAGTATCTCTCAGTTTTAGTCTGGGCTTTTCATTTAGCTTAACAAACGTAGTATCTACCAATTGTTTTTTTCCGTCGTTAATTTTTACAATGTGGATGCCCTTATATTTAAGGTATATCTGTTTGGTATGCACAATAATTGAACGTGGCGTTTGCCAGGTATAAGTAGCGGTTTTATTAACCTGGTCATCTGAAAATTTAAGTAAAAATGAATCACCAGCGCAAATAACCATCGTGTCTGACAACAGATTCAACGGTTTTACCTGGGCATCAACTGATCTTAACAGAATTGCAAATAAAAATAGAAATATGTATTTTATTTTGATCAATAAATATAAATTTAGTCTGTTTTATTTTGTAGATTGTTGTAATTAGCGATTTTAAATTTGCAAAGAAATTGTGATTCGGGTGCCACGTTCAGCGGGTAGCAGATCGGATTTGTCGATTATTTCTACTTTCTGTTTTTTACCCGTTAACTTTGTATTTAGCTCCAATATGTTTTCAATGGTTTTAGTGCCAAGCGATTTATGCCCTGCTTTAGTATTTTCTTTTGCTTTATTAAAACCAATGCCATCATCTTCTATAGTAATCAGCAACGTTGATGAATTTTCTTTTTTGAACCGTATATGTAAAGTTCCATGTTCATGCTTCGGTAAGATCCCATGTATGATGGAGTTTTCAGCATAGGGTTGAATGATCATGTTTGGAATTTTTATCTCAAGCGTATTAATATCAGGAGCCACTTCAATAAAGAAATCAAATTTGCCTTTAAATCGTTCTCTTTCAAGATCCAGGTAATAATTAAGACGAGTAAGTTCTTCATGCAGGGAAATTTCACTTTGCGATGCCTTTTCTATGATCATACGAATCAATCTTGAAAATTTTGCCAAATATTCGCTTGCTTTTAATGAATCATTTAGATTTATATAATTTTGAATAGAAGTTAATGAGTTAAAAATGAAGTGCGGGCTCATTAACGAATTCATGGCCTGGTGTTTTAGTAAATTTACTTGTCTGTCTTCCTGAACTCTCCTTGTTGCTTTTGTTCTAACCTGTTTTACAAGAATAAAAACAATTGCTAATATCAAAATTAAAATGCCGGCAATTATAGAAATGATAAACCAGGAGGTTTGCTTAAATGGGATCTCTTTTTGTATAGATATTGTAATTGGATCCGACCAGTTAATGCCGTCATAAGAACAGATGATTTCCAATTGATGCGAACCGCCTTCAATTGAAGTTAAGTGAATTTGTCTGTTTTCTAAACTAAACCAGCCTTTATTATCTTTACTATAATAGCGATAGCGGTAATACTGTTTATTGGGTTTTACATAGAGTGGACTGGAAAAGCTAATCATTACATCTGACTGATCACTGTTAAGTTTTAATACGTTGTTTCTTAATTCTAATAAACTACCATCCGCATCAATGGTTGTAATGAATAGTTTGTTAGCTACCCTGACTTTGTTTAACAAATCTTCTGTAGTGCATAATGTAATTCCTTTATCACTGCAAATACAACAGTTACTTCCTTCAAATACAATATCGTTGATCGTGTTTGATAAAAGGCCATTGGATTTATTGTAAACAACGATAGGATTAAATTTACTGTCGCAAATAAATAACCCATCCAATGTGGCTATCCAGATTCTATTCTGATAAAATTTAATTTTTTTAACCGCCGTTAATTGTTGTTCCCCTATTTGTTGAATAAGAGATGAATCTTCAAATATTGTGATGCCATTCTCGTGAGCCAGGTATGTTTTGTTATTATGTTGCTCGATATGGTTTATTCCGAAACTGAACAATTGGTTTCTGTAATTTTTATAGTTTTTGTTCTCAAAAGAATAAATACTTAATCCATCAGAAGTACCAATCATTAATTGATCTTTGGATTCATAAATAGCGTTGATCCTTGTTCTATAATCCGGAAAGGAAACAAGAGTGTCAATAACAGTGAATTTTTCCTGGGTATAATTTTTAATTTTAAATAGGGTTGCTGTACCATCTGCCATGTAGGCTTCCAAGGGATTTTTGCAATAGTGGAATAGCCTTGATGCAATGGCTGAAAAATTGTAAAGTGAATTGTTTATCAAAAAGGAACGTTGTGCATTAGTTATGGAATTTATTTTAGAATACATAACCGATTTACCAAATGGGTGTATGCCATAAACTGTTTCATTAAACAGCTCATCAGGTGCAATCACGGTTTGAGTGATATTGTTAGTTTTATCAAAAATAAAAAGGCCATTATTGGTGCCCACTACAACACTGTTATCAATAAATGAAGCGCTGCTTACCGGTAGAATCTTTCTTCCCGATGTAAATGAAATATTCTGTAATTGTGGATTTTGAATAAAATAAATCCCGTCATTAAAAGTTCCGATCCAAATATGATCATCCGAATCTTTAAATATACAATTGATAAGTACTTTATCTATACCTAATAAATCAAAAGCATCGTACGTTAAATTGTTGTCAATGAGATAAAGATTATCGTCAGGTGTATTAGTAAACCAAATTCTTTGGTATTTATCTACAATGAGTTTACTTACATGAGCAATATTATTCGAGCTAAAAAAATTGTTTACTTTTTGCGTTTTTACAGCAATCGTTTTGATAATTTTATTATCCTTCCAACAATAGATTGCGTTGTCGCTTCCCAGGTAAATTAAACCGTCGGAGTCTTCTGTGATGGAGTAAACGGGAGTGTTTTTTATAGATAATATTTTTTCTTGCTTACCGTTTCTAAATTGATACAAGCCATCGCTTCTACCCACAAGAACGCTGTTATTTTTAGTTTTAAAAATGGCAAAAGCCTGGTTGTTTTTATCCTGTGCTCTTATATTATCGTCGATAAACTGCCCCGATTTTGAATCGATGGCTGACACCGAGATTTGATCATTTAAAGAATAACAATAGCTAGTATCTATAATTAGCTCATCCACCGAATAACGAAACTCCAGATTGTTAATGAGTGAGGCCTCATTCTTTTGTTTATTGAATTCGTATATGCCTTCCCTCCGGTTAATAATAAGGAGGTTGTTGTTGAGATTAAATCCAATATTCCTTATGTAATTTGATTTAAGAGCCGTTTTTGGTTGTATTTTTTCAAACTTGTACCCATCAAAATTATAGACTCCGTTCTCAGTAGCCATATATATAATATGGGTTCTATCTTGTTTGATGGCAAAAACATTAGCATTGCTTAAGCCGTCTTCTGGCCCATAATGTTGGAATGAAAAGCTCCGATTTTGTGCTGGCGAATTAAGTATTTGCAAAAAAATACCAATGCACAAAAAATATATAGGTTTTATAAACATGTGTTATCCTATAAAAATACGGAATAATTTAAAATTTGAATAAAAGGAAAATCGCAGGCGAATACTAGGTAATTTTTAATATTAAAAATAATTCTATTATTTCGGAGTAACCGCCCTTGTCTTCAAAAATTCAGAAAACTCTTGAGACCTGGCTTTCGAAACCTGAATACTTGTTCCATCTGCCATGATAATAGTTCCACCTTCGGCATTTGAATATTCTTTAATAAAATCAATGTTAATTAAAGAAGAACGGTGAATACGGAAAAATACATTTGTTGGTAAAATCGACTCAAATTCTTTTAACGTTTTGGAAGCAACTATTTTCTTTGAATTGTTTAAAAAAATATTCGTGTAATTATCAGAAGCTTCTAACCATACGATGTCTTTATAGTCAATTAAAGTAAACCCTTTGCTGTGATTAATTAAAACCAAGTTTTTGTCATTACTTGCAGAGGGCGCTGGTGAGCCTTTTTGTTCGTAATGTTTCACCACTTTTTTTACAGCACCTTGTAATTCACTTAATAACAAAGGTTTTAATAAGTAATCGATTGCTCCTGCTTTCACTGCATTAATCCCATGTTCACTATAGGCTGTTAAAAATATCAAACAAAAATCACGATGCAATAACCCATCTATCATTTCCAGGCCAGTCATGCCTGGCATGTTAATATCACAAAAAACCACTTCAGGTTTTAATTCCTGTATCAATTTTTTACCTTCTATACCACTGGACGCTTCAGCAATTACTTCAATTTCAGGACAATAACTTGAAAGCATACTTTTGGTATTACTTCTGCTGTTCTCCTCGTCGTCAATGATAATGGTCTTGAAAGTTTGCATGATGAGTTTATTATAACGCTAATCTAATAAAAATTCACATAACATTATAGTCATTTATTTAACATAGCAACCGTTTGAGTAAAATACTGTTTGTCAATAGGGAGTAATGACTATATTCATCCATTATTAATAAATCATTCCTATGAAGTCATTTTTCTTATCAATTGCAGTTGTTTCGTTTGTAACATTTAACTGCCTCGCACAAAAAACAATTTCTGTAGAAGATATCTGGAGTAAATACGCTTTTATGCCTGCCTCTGTTGGAGGATTCAACGCCATGAAAGATGGTGTACATTACACAGATATTGAAAAAGAAGGTGACTTTGATAATATTATTAAGTATGAATTAAAATCTGGAAAGAAATTAGAGGTTTTAGTAAAAGGAGCTGATGTAAAGGTTGGTGATAAAACAATTGATATCAGCGGATATTCTTTTAGTCCCGATGAAAGCAAATTATTTTTCTCAACAGAGGCCGAAGGAATTTACCGTCGCTCATCTCTTGAAAGAAACTATGTCTATGATCTAAAAACAGGTAAAACAGTTGAATTATCTGAAGGAGGAAAACAAATGTTTGCCACTTTTTCCCCGGTAGGAAATATGGTTGCCTTTGTAAGAGGAAATAATCTTTTTATTAAGGATTTGGATAACAATAAGGAAACTCAAGTAACCTACGATGGAAAAAATAATGAGATTAAAAACGGTTGGGCTGATTGGGTTTATGAGGAGGAATTTAGTAAAGCCAATTATTTTGAATGGAATGCCGATGGCAGCAAGCTAGCTTTTGTTCGTTTTGATGAAACCAAAGTAAAAGAGTACACATTTGACACTTATAATAATAATCTATATCCCGATAAAGTAACCTTTAAGTATCCTAAAGCAGGAGAGGATAATTCAATATTATCCGTTCATGTGTATGACCTGGCAAGCTCAAAAACCACTCAGGTTGATATTGGTAAGGAAACGGACATTTACATTCCAAGGATTCAATGGACGACCGATAAAAATACATTATCGCTGCAACGCATGAATCGTTTACAGAATAAGGTTGAACTGATGTATGCCAATGCAACAAATGGCTCTACAAAAACAATTTTAACTGAAGAAGCGAAAACTTATATAGACATTACCGATGACCTGACTTTTTTGCCAAACAATAAAGGTTTTATATGGAGCAGTGAAAAAGATAATTTCAATCATTTATATTATTATGATAACAATGGTAAGCTTGTAAAACAAATAACTAAAGGAAGCTGGGATGTTATTTCTTTTAATGGTTATGACGAAAAATTGAATACTTTATATTACGTTTCTACAGAGCAGGGGCAAATTAACCGTGATGTTTATAGTATTAAATTGGATGGTACTAATAAAAAACGTTTATCAAACGCACAGGGAACTTCTAGTGCCGACTTCAGTACAGGATTGAAATATTATGTAAGCAGCTATTCCAATGCTAACACTCCACCGGTTTATGAATTGCATAGTGCTGATGGGAAATTAATTAAGGTGTTGGAAGATAACGCAGGTTTAAAGGCAAAAATGAAAGAATATACACTTTCATCCAAGGAGTTTTTTACTTTTAAGAATAGTGAGGGAGTTGAATTGAATGGATGGATGATGAAACCTAAAAATTTTGATCCAAATAAAAAATACCCTGTCTATATGTTTGCATACAATGGGCCCGGCTCTAACGAATGCAATAATGCCTGGGAAACGTTTGATTTCTGGTGGCACTCGTTATTGAACCAGGAAGGCTATATGGTGGTTTGTGTTGATGGTAGAGGTACTTTGGGACGCGGACGTGAATTCAAACATTGCACGTATTTGCAATTAGGGAAACTGGAAACAATAGATCAGATCGATGCTGCTAAATACTTGGGCAATTTGGCTTATGTTGATAAAAGTCGTATAGGTTTCCAGGGATGGAGTTACGGTGGTTATATGGCCTCCTTATTAATTACAAAAGGCGCAGATTATTTTAAATCAACGATTGCGGTTGCACCTGTAACAAACTGGAAGTTCTATGATAATATTTATACAGAGCGTTTTTTACGTAAACCCCAGGATAACAAAAGTGGTTATGAAGATAATTCTCCGGTAAATTTCACTAAACAAATGACAGGTAAATTTTTATTAATACATGGCAGCGGAGATGATAATGTGCATTTTCAAAACTCTATGGAATTGGCCAATTCTTTAATCAAAAATAATAAACCATTTGATTTCATGGCCTACCCTAACAAGAATCATGGAATTTATGGTGGTTATACCAGAACGCATTTATACAACAAAATGTTTGAATTTGTGAAAGCGAATTTGTAAAAAAGAAGGCCCGTAAAGTTTATCCGTTGATATTTACTACTCGTCTTAATTTATTTTGATATTTGGATTATATAACTATATTTGGTAGTCTATTGAAATGCTAAATTGGTTTAACATTTTTAAATAGTTTAGAGAATATATTAATGAGCAATTCTGGAGCAAAAAAAGTTGGTATAGCCCTACAAGGTGGAGGAGCTCATGGAGCATTTACCTGGGGAGTTTTAGATAAATTATTGGAAGTTGATCATATTGTGGCTGACGCCATGTGTGGAACCAGTGCCGGAGCGGTAAACGCTGTGGCTTGTGCTTATGGGTTACATGTTGGTGGCCCCAAAAAAGCCAAGGAATTACTGGAAACTCTTTGGAGAAAAGTAGCCCAGGCGGGAAGCATGTTTCAGCCTAGTACTTTTGATAAAATATTCAGTAATGGCGATATTCATAATTCCCCGGGATATATGATGTTCAATAACATGACTCAATATATGTCCCCCTATAACTTCAATCCATTAAATTATAATCCTTTACGGGATATTTTAACAGATCTGATTGATTTTAAGGAGCTTCAGATGTATAGTAAAAAGAAACTTTACATCTGTGCAACTAACGTAAAAACGAATAGAGCTAAGATATTTAGTAATAAGGATATTACAGTTGACGCGGTCTTAGCCTCAGCTTGTTTGCCATTCCTGTTCCAGGCTGTTCAAATTGACGGAGAGTATTACTGGGATGGTGGGTATATGGGAAATCCTCCAATTTTTCCTTTAATCACCAATACAAACTTACACGATATTGTATTGATCAAAATTAACTCCGTGAACATTAGTTCCGTGCCTACTTCAGCAAGGGATATCGCAGATAGGGTCAACGAGATTTCTTTTAACAGCAGCTTAATTAATGAAATGAAATTAATTCATTACAGAAATGAGTTATTGAGAAACGGAATTTTAAAATCAGACGATAAAACAAATCGTGAGATCTTCGTACATACTATTTCAGGGTATGATGCTTTAAGTCAATTGAGCTACAGTAGTAAAATGAATACTTCGTGGGAATTTTTATTGAACCTTAAGGAGCGGGGAAGACAAACAGCTGCAAAGTGGTTGGAAACCGATTATAAACAAGTCGGAATAAAATCTACCTTTGATGTTGAAGAACATTTCTTCGATAAATTTTAAGTATCTATTTTCTGGTTTTGAACAAACATAAACATACATTGCGTGGTAGTTTTCTGCTATGTTGTTTATGTTTCGCATTGGCTTCAATTTCCCAGGTTAAATACACGTCAGATAGCAGTTTTATAAATGTTTTGTCTAATGCGGATAAGAACAATTTAAAAGACTTTAGCTATTCTAAAATTGATACATCGATTAATAATTTCCAGAATTATTTTCCTCGTAACACCAATGGTCATTTAGGTTTACCTTCTGCTCCTTTGTATATACAATACCAGTTGAAGGCTTTAGGATTTAATATGCTAACTGCACCCTACCAAAATGATGTAATATGTGCTAATGATATAAAATATTATCAAACTAAAGGCCCATATGCAAGTTTAACCGGAATTGCCGGCAGTAAACAGGAGCAGGTTTTTAAAATGTTATTTTCTCATTCGTTCAAAAATAAATTAAATATTGCTCTTGGTTTTAACCGTTATAGTGGAATTGGTTTCTATAAAAATCAGGAAAGCTTTACCAATAACTTTTATACTACTTCAAATTACACTTCCAAAAACGGTAGGGCTGGATATTATGCTTATGTTTTATTTAATAAGGTAAAACACCAGGAGAATGGGGGTATTTCGAATGACAGTTCGTTCCTGATGGATGTTAGAGTGAATAAAATGTTGTTGCCAGTTTATTTAAATAGTCCAAGCCGTGAAAATGCTGCTAAGCGTGAGTGGAGAAACACCAGCATTGATGTCAATCCATGGTTTCGTTTAAATAAAACCGAGGATAGCTCAACTGTTTTGTCTCATTTTTTAGATTACCAATTTAATTTTTCAGGCTCTTACACGAAGTATAAAGACCCTTATAGTTCATATCACCAGGATTTTTATCAGGTGTATTATCTGGATACGATTTCAACCCTTGATTCTTCTCATTGGCTTACTATTAGCAATGGGTTAAATTATACCTTGAAACTAAATCCTGTGAACGCGAAATTAAGAATTGGTTATAAGAATGAGATTAATCAGGTATACCAGTATATAGATTCATCCTTTATAAATAATAGTGTGAATGCTGGTTTTTATTTTTCTGAAAATAATTACAGTGGTTTTGCGAAAGTTAACTACATTTTGAATGGACCAAATGCCACAGATTATTCTATGGATATCAATAACAGGTATTTAAAAACAATTGGAAAAATTCCTTTCGCTCTAAACTTTAATGTAAATTTAGAAAAACGCCATCCCGACTTTATTCATAATAACTGGGTGAGTAATCACTATATATGGAATAACACCTTTTCTCCTATAGATAAATTTCAATCAACCATGAGTCTTTCAACAGCTGATGATCGTTTTGATATTGGAATTGTTTCTCAGAATATTAAGAACATGATTTATTTTAATGAACTATCAGTTCCTGAACAAACGCCGGTTCCTATTCAAAATTTTGGTGCATTCATACATAAAGATATTTTGTTGTTTAAACACTTAGGAATTAATGCACGGTATAATTATCAAAGTTCATCATACGAAGCAATCGTGAGCATTCCAACCCATGTTGTAAATGGAGCATTGTATTACCAGGGAAATTTATTTAAAAAGGCCTTGCAATTGCAAATTGGATTTAATGCACAGTATTACAGTAAATTTTATGGGTATGCTTATAACCCTGCTATCAACCAGTATCATGTACAGACCTCAAAACCTGTTGGCGATTACCCATTTATAGATTTCTTTTTAAATGCACGAATTAAACCGGTGAGAATTTTTGTGAAGATTGATCATGTTACACAGGGATTCCTTGGTAATAAATATTCTTTAACCCCTGGTTATTTACAAAACGACAGGGCTTTTAAAGTAGGAATTAATTGGATATTTTTTGATTAGTAGCTAATAGAATAGCTGGAAATAGAATCATTATTCTCTCTAAACTGTTTATTGGATTTTCTTTGTAATATTAAAAAGAAACATACGTCACTACAGGATAGTGGTCCGTCAATGATTCAGCTAAATGATGGTAGCCTTTACTTTTAAACTCCTTGCTATGCAATATGTAATCGATCCTGAATCTTGGAAATTTACCCGCATATGTTTGTTCGAATCCTGAACCGGATTCAACAAATGCATCTTTTAAATGGCCCCGGACTGTATTGTAAACGTAAGACGCTGGTGTATCATTAAAATCACCACAAACAATGACTTTATATTTACAGCTTTCAATATGAGCTGCAATGGCATCTGCCTGAACTGCCCTCTTAACAAAGGCTCTCTTTAATCGGCGCAAAATATTTTTACTCTTTTCTACTTCATCCTTAGTGTCAACAGTGTCGTTTTTTACCTGATCTAAAAATTTATAATCTGCCTTCTGGAAACGAATTGATTGCAAGTGCATGTTATAAACTCGAATAGTGTCTTTTTCAATAACAATATCAGTGTAAATACACATGTTATTAGCACTGGTATTAAACTCAATTTTTCCCTTTTTTATGATAGGAAATTTTGTAAATGTAGCTATTCCCCAATGATCGTTTCCTCTTAGTGTTGTCGTGTATTCCACATGATTATTTTTTGCAATCAATAGCCCGGTCACAGTATCAATATTGTTAAAATCTCCTTTTTGTTCAGAGGTGTAAAATTCCTGCAAGCAAAGAATATCCGGATTTTCTTCTGCAAGAGAAGTTAAAATGATATTTCTGCTTTGCGTGTTTTTGGTCCAGTTGTACAAGTCAAATAACATGGAGTTATAGCTCATTACCTTTATATCTTTATTTGAAATTGTATCAGAAGAAAAATCGAACTGAAGAAAACCCAGACACGTTTTTGCACTTAACAGAATAGCAATAAAAGAAAATATGAAATGTAGTCTGAACTGTGCAAACCAATAAATGGTAAAAAAAATATTAGCCACCAGGAATAAAGGAAAAGCTAAACCAAAAAAGGCCAGTATCCAAAAATGGTTGGGGGAAATGTATTTCGAGGAAACAGCACTTAACAAGCCAATTATAAGTGCATAATTAATCCATAACAATAATCTGTTAAGATTTGAAAGCTTCTTAGCGTTTCTCCTATGGATAATTGCCCTAAGTTCCGGGATAGATATGTTGGATAAAAAACTGATACGCTTTATTTATTGAATGGCTCCATCTTTCATAACTAATTTTCTATCTGCCATATTTGCTAATGTTTCATTATGGGTAACAACTACAATAGTCTGTTTTAATTCATCTCTTAGTTTAAAAAATAATTGGTGCAGATTTTGAGCGTTCTCGCTATCTAAATTACCGCTTGGTTCATCAGCAAAAATGACTTTAGGATCATTTATTAAAGCCCTGGCAACAGCAATGCGTTGTTGTTCTCCACCCGATAATTCGGAAGGTTTATGATCAGCGCGTTGTTTTAATCCTAGTAAATCAAGTAAATGAAATGCTTTTGATTCAGCTTCTTTTTTTGAAGCGTTGTTAATAAATGCAGGGATGCAAATATTTTCAAGAGCTGTAAACTCTGGCAATAAATGATGAAACTGGAATACAAAACCGATATGTTGATTTCTAAAAGCTGCCAGTTTTCTTTCGTTCAATGATGTAATGTTGATGCCGTTAAACAAGATCTCCCCGGAAGTTGGCCGGTCCAAAGTACCAAGAATAGTTAACAATGTAGTTTTGCCTGCGCCTGATGAACCAACGATCGACACAACTTCAGAAGCCTGTATATGAAGGTCAACTCCCTTTAAGACTTCTAAATTGCCATATTGCTTCCTTATGTTTTTTCCTATGATCATTACTTCGATAATATTTTTAATTCAGTTCTCCTGTTCTTGGCTTTATTTTCAGGCGAATCATTTGGTGCTTTTGGTTTTGTATCACCATAACCTTTGTAAGATAGGTTTGTCGGTGGGATTGATCCTTTATCAATGACATAATCGTAGATAGCTTTAGCTCTGTTGTTTGATAGAGTTTTATTGAATACTTTATCCCCACTGTTATCAGTATGTCCGCTAAATTCAATTTTAAGAGTTGGATTGGCTTTTATAAAGGAAATAATTTTTTGTAATTCTGCTTTAGATTCAGATTTCAGATCCCATTTATTTACATCAAAGAAGATGTTTTTTAACTCTATAATTCCTGTGTCAATTGGTTGTAAAGGGATTTCCAGTTTATAAGGTTTATTATAATCAGCTTTTTTATCTTTTAGCGAAAAGTTATCGCTATAAAACAAGAAGCCTGGTTTACTCACATTTACCAGGTAATTATGATTAGAAGTTAAGGTCACCAAAAATTCTCCTGCACTGTTGCTATATGCACTTGTAACTGATTGTTGTGTTTCCAGGTCAATCAATTCAAAAGAAGCTTCCAATGGATCTTTTGTTCGAGCATTAAATATGTGACCCTTCACATAGGTGATTACTTCCGGACGAATAGATTCAGGTAATTCAAACTGGTAAATGTCAAGCCCCCCAAATCCACCTTCGCGTTCACTGGCAAGGTAAGCTAATTTTCCACTGGCATCAACTAACAAACTATTTTCATCGGCAACAGTATTGATCGGGTAACCCAAATTAATAGCCTTTGCCCAGCTGCCATCTGCATTTTTCTTACTCATAAAAATATCCAGACGTCCCATTCCCGGATGGCCTTCGCTGCTAAAATATAATGTTTGATTATCGGGGTGAATAAATACGCTTTCTTCTCCTTCAGATGTATTAACGTTATCAGATAACTTAACAGGTTCAGAAAACTTTCCATCTTCACCAATTACAGAAGAGTAAATGTCAGGATTTTTAATTCCCTCTCTTCCAACCATTCCACGAATAAAATATAAGGTTTTACCATCACTACTAAAACTTGGCTGTGTTTCCCAGTTTTTAGTATTAATCATAGAGCCTGCATTTCTTGGTTTAGTCCATTTCCCATTTATTTTTTGAGCATAAAATATATCACAACTTCCGTAACCTTTTCTATCGGAAGAACCATAATCGCCACTCATTTCCATACACGATGCAAAGAACATGATCTCACCGTCAGCGCTTAAAGAAGGGGCGCCTTCATTTCCCAATGTATTTACTGAGTTGATTGGATTTGCTGTTTGCCACATATTGTTAACTTTTTTACTGATGTAAAAATCTTCTTGTCTTGGGGCAGTCACACCTTCTCCTTCACGGATGTTACGGGTAAATAAAAAGGTATTTCCATCGGCAGTTAAAGCTGGAAAATATTCGTATTCAGCTGTATTTATTCCAGGGCCAACATTAACAGGTTTAAAAGGCAGCGGATTTTTTATGGCTACTGATCCAAATTTTGCATTTTTTAAATATCGGGCAGCCTCATCTTTTAAATTAGGATTGATCCGTTCAGTTTTAATAATTGTTTCTAAATGAGGAATGGCTTTATCATACATCGCTTCATTTAAATAAGAAATACCTAAATAATAATTATTTTCAATGAAAATTTTTGGATTAATCTGAATAGCTTTTTCATACAAAGGAATTGCTTCTTTAATTCTGTTTTTTTCAAGAAGTAATTGAGCGTATGCAGAATAAGCTTCAATAAAATTCGGATCTTCTTCAATGGCTTTTTTTACAAACTTTTCGGCTTCTTCATCTTTCCGTATCTGAAACATTTTTTTGCTTTCTTCATAATATTTTATGGCTTTCTTATTGGTGCTTGTATAAGTTCCCGGGGGAAGATTATTTTGCGAACAAATAGTGAAATAGCTGATAATTAATAAAATGAAAGTAAGAAGTATTCGCATGATTTTAAAAATTGTGTTTCATAAATATAACTATATATTGTAAAAAAGAGACACTAAAAAATGCTAATAAAATCTGGATTTATTGGGCTTTTCCTTGCAGAGATTTTAACCATAAAATGGCTTCATCCCGGTTGTCAAAAAACTTTGTAGGAACTTTTGGACGATTGATTTTTAAAAATAAACTACCAAGTATAATTTCATAGGTTTTGCTACTATACAAAGCTAAAGCCGCCACATGTTTTGTATATTCTTCTGAAGCACCAGCTCTACGAGCATCGCCTGAAACATCAGCATCTTCTTCTCCTTCAAATAAAACAAAAAACTTTTTTTCAGGAAGATAGTTTACAGACATATCTCTTGATTCCCATACATCACTTTCCTGAAGTTTAGTGTTTTTTTTAACTTTGAATTCAATTAAGAGATCGTCATGAACGTTCATTACAAAGGCATTGGTTTCAAAAGTTTTCATCGCATAAAATTATACGTAAATGTAATAAAATCGTGATGAAATCTGGGTTTAAGTTTATATTCTGGTTAACTCGGTGATGATTCCAGAGTGTTCAGGAAATTGCAGGATCAATTCATGCTTTTTTCCTAATTTAAAGTCTTGAAAATCAAATCCCGGGTAAACAGTACATCCAACGAATGAAAAATTCCCTTTACTACTAACCCTCGATCCAAACCATGTATTTGCTTTAACAGTATATTGAAACTTTTCTCCATTCCGGAGATCGGGACCTATTTTTGTTTGCGTGAGTTCTCCTTTTTCATTAATCTCAATTACTTCTAATGCATCTCCATAATAAAAATGCCAGGTCTCATCACTTTTGATCTTATGTAACGCTGAAAAATTTCCTTTTTCAATTAAAAAATAAATGCCTGTAGCAATGTTCCTTTCACCGGAAAAATCTGCTGGCAAACAGGATTGAGAAACTTTTAATTCAGACCTATATGTCTCTTTATAATAGCCACCTTCGGGGTGAGGCAACAGGTTAAGTTCTTGTACTATGTTTTCTACGTTCATTGAATAATTAATAAGATAACACGCTTCCTAACCAACGTTCAACTTCCTCTGTTTGCATATTCTTACGTTTTGCATAATCTTCAATTTGCTCTTTATTTAATTTACCAATGCCAAAATAATGAGATTGAGGATGCGCAAAATATAAGCCACTAACAGCAGCCGTTGGGACCATTGCTAAACTTTCAGTTAAAATAATTCCGGTGTTTTTTTCTACATCCAATAGTTTCCAGATCGTATTTTTTTCAGTATGATCAGGTTGCGCAGGATAGCCAGGAGCAGGACGAATACCGGCGTACTCTTCTTTTATCAAATCTTCATTTTTCAAATCTTCATTTTTGGCGTAACCCCAGAATTCTTTACGTACTTTCTTATGCATTAATTCCGCAAAAGCTTCCGCTAAACGATCAGCCAAAGCTTTGAGCATAATTGCACTGTAATCGTCATGGTCTGCTTCAAAACGCTTAACATGTTCATCAATTCCAATTCCTGTGGTTAAAGCAAAGGAACCTATGTAGTCTGTTTGACCTTTTGGAGCAACAAAATCAGAGAGAGCAATGTTATACTGTCCTGCAGGTTTCTTGCTTTGCTGACGTAACGAATGGAATGTTGCAATTGTATTTCGTTTTTCATCATACACTTCTGTATCATCATCATTTACTGTATTGGCAGGATAGATACCAATCACGGCCCGTGCAGTTAACCATTTCTCATTAATGATTTTCGCAAGCATTGATTGTGCTTCATTAAATAGTTTGGTCGCTTCCACACCGCGCTCAGTATCTTTTAAAATTTTAGGATACGAGCCTTTCATTTCCCAACTGTGGAAGAAGGGTGTCCAGTCAATGTATTCGGCGATTTCTTTTAGATCGTAATTATCAAATACCTTATTGCCGATAAAGGTTGGTTTTGAAATTTCAGTTTTTTCCCAGTCAATGGGAAATTTATTCTGACGGGCTTCCGCCATTGAAATTAATTTATTTTGAGATTGTGCATTTTTGTTTTGTTCGCGGACGCGCTCATAATCTTTATTCACCTCAAGCATAAACGCATCTCTTAATTCTGTGGAAATAAGACTGCTTGCTACAGGAACAGATTTACTGGCATCGTTGACATGAATAACTGGCCCTGAATAATTTTGAGCTATTTTCACAGCTGTATGAACTTTAGAAGTTGTTGCACCGCCAATCATTAATGGAATTTTAAAATCCAGACGTTCCATTTCTTTAGCTACATAAACCATTTCATCCAATGATGGTGTAATCAATCCGCTTAAGCCAATGATGTCGACGTTATGTTTTTTAGCTTCTGATAGAATTTTATCGCAGCTTACCATCACGCCAATATCGATGATCTCATAGTTATTGCACGCTAAGACTACTCCAACAATATTTTTTCCAATATCATGAACATCGCCTTTAACAGTGGCCATTAAAATTTTTCCGGCATTTGTTCTGCCATCGCCAACAATACCCGCTTTTGCATTGGCTTCTTTTTCTGCAATTAAATACGGTTCTAAATAAGCAACCGCTTTTTTCATCACCCTTGCACTTTTAACAACCTGTGGCAAAAACATTTTTCCCTGACCAAACAGATCACCCACTATATTCATTCCATCCATTAGCGGACCTTCAATCACGTGCAATGGCCGACCTAATTTCTGACGAGCTTCTTCAGTATCAATATCAATATATTCTACCAAACCTTTTACTAAGGCATGACTCAAACGTTGTTCAACAGTTCCTTTTCTCCATTCTTCATCTTTCTCTGCTTTTTCTTTGGTAATCCCTTTTAAGGATTCCGCATGATCTACTAAGCGTTCTGTCGCGTCATCCCTTCTGTTCAATAGAACATCCTCCACTAACTCCAAAAGTGTTTTGTCAATATCATCATACACTTGCAATTGGGCGGGGTTTACAATTCCCATATCCATCCCGTTCTTTACAGCATGATAAAGGAAAGCGCCATGTATAGCTTCGCGCACATGATCATTGCCACGGAAAGAAAATGAAACGTTACTTACACCACCACTTACTTTAGCATGAGGTAAATTTTCTTTGATCCATTTTGTAGAATTGAAAAAGTCTAAAGCGTTTAAGCGATGCTCTTCCATTCCTGTGGCAACCGGAAAAATGTTTGGGTCAAAAATAATATCCTGAGCGGGAAACTTTACTTTATCAACTAAAACATCGTAAGCACGTTTACAAATTTCTTTTCTTCGTTCAAGTGTATCTGCCTGACCAACTTCATCAAAAGCCATAACAATCACAGCAGCGCCGTATTGTTTTATTTTATTGGCTTGTTCAATAAAATTTTCTTCACCTTCTTTTAACGAAATAGAATTAACGATTGCTTTTCCTTGCACGCATTTTAAACCTGCTTCAATCACGCTCCATTTACTGGAATCAATCATGATAGGCACACGACAAATATCGGGTTCAGATGCAATCAGATTTAAGAAAGTTGTCATAGCTTGCTCGCTATCTAACATACCTTCATCCATATTCACATCAATTACCTGTGCACCGCCATCAACCTGTTCTTTTGCAATCGAAAGAGCTTCTTCAAAATTTCCTTCTTTAATTAGTCGAAGGAATTTTTTTGATCCTGTAACATTTGTTCGTTCACCAACATTTAAAAAATTACTTTCAGGAGTTAAGGTATAAGGTTCTAAACCACTTAAATGCATTAATTTGTCTGGCTGTGGTTTCTTGCGTGGTTTTGCGTCTTTGGCAATTTCTGCAATACGTTTAATATGTGCTGGGGTGGTTCCGCAACAACCACCAACGATGTTTAAAAAACCTGCTTTCAAAAAGTCTTCAATCTGATGACCCATTTCATGTGCATCCTGGTCATACTCTCCAAATTGGTTTGGTAAACCGGCATTCGGGTATGCACTCACATAAAATGGTGCTTTATTAGAAAGTTCTTCTAAATAGGGGCGCATATCTTTTGCACCTAAAGCACAATTTAAACCAACACTTAATAAATCAACGTGCGACACCGAATTCAGGAAGGCTTCGGTTGTTTGTCCTGATAATGTTCTTCCGCTTGCATCAGTAATTGTTCCCGAAACCATAACCGGTATTTTCTTATCAATTTTTTCGCAATAGTTTTGAATGGCGTATAAAGCAGCCTTAGCATTCAATGTATCAAATATGGTTTCTATCAATAACAGATCTGCACCACCATCAATTAATCCACGAACCTGTTCAGTATACGCTTCAGATAATTCATCAAATGTGATAGCTCGGTATCCTGGATCATTTACGTTGGGTGATAATGATAAGGTACGGTTAGTTGGCCCGATTGCTCCGGCTACAAATTTTGGAATGGAAGCAAACTCAGGAAATTCAGTTTTAAATTCAGCAATTGCTTGTTTGGCAATTTTAGCTGATTCAAAATTTAACTCGTATACAAATTCCTGCATGTCATAATCTGCCATTGCAATGGTTGTATCGCTGAAAGTATTTGTTTCAATAATATCAGCTCCTGCCTTTAAATATTCTTTGTGAATGGTTTTAATGATCTGTGGTTGAGTGATCGATAACAAATCATTATTTCCCTGTAGGTCTTTATGCCAATCAGCAAAACGTTTTCCTCTAAAATCTTTTTCAGTTAACTTATATTGCTGGATCATGGAACCCATCGCGCCATCAATTACTAATACTCTTTTTTCTAATTCCTGTTGTATTGTACTCATAAATTTCAATCAATAAAAAATCCCTTCTGTTTATAGTCAGAAGGGATTAGTATCTATATTTTTTAAAAATGTAACTAATTGTTTCCGACTTATTTTTCACGCTATTAACGTGACGAATTCCCACCTTCTGTTTAGAGTGTTAGTTTTTAATGTTTAGTTATTAGTAATTGTTTTATTAAACACTAATAACTCAAAACTTAACACTAATAATAGGGTTGGTAAAGCTTCATTGGGCGTATCCCTCTGCTTTTCTTAATAAGTGTGTTAAAGAACGTAGGCCAAATTTACTATATTTTTACTTATAATTGTGGTAATTAATCAATCAAAATTATTAACAGCTTATATCATGGCACGTCGGAATATTTTTCTTTTCCTTTTCATTTTAAACTCTTTCGTTTCCTTTTCTCAAAAAAAGGATGATCAGGTAAAAGTAGTTATTGAGAACATGAAGACTCAGGAAACAGCCTGGAACAATGCGAATATCCTAGGTTTTATGAAGTATTATTGGAAAAATGACAGCTTAAAATTCATTGGAAGCAAAGGAATTACTTATGGCTGGCAAAAAACGTACGATAATTATGTGAAAGGATATCCGACAAAAGAGGCGATGGGCATATTAACATTTACGATCAAAGAGGCTACTCAATTATCCGCATCAAGTATTTATGTGATAGGCCAATGGGAACTCACAAAAGAAAAACCTGCAGGCGGCTATTTTACTTTATTATGGAAAAAAATAGATGGAAATTGGGTTATAGTTGCTGATCATACAAGTTAAGAACAGAGTATTAAAAGAGTTATTTCTAATAATTTATAGGACCATGGAGTTGGGATTTTACAAACACTACAAAGGAAACATTTATGAGGTGATTGGTATTGCGCGCCATAGTGAAACACTGGAAGAGTTGGTAGTTTATACAGCAACTTATCAGCCGGAAGGTGAAAATTTATGGGTAAGGCCGCGGGCAATGTTTAATGAAAAAGTGCTAATAGATGGAGTAGAGGTGAACCGTTTCGAGAAAATTTAAACTTTAAATTTATAGCCGACCCCTCTGATAGACAAAAAGTGGATGGGTTCTTTTTGATTGACCTCAAATAGTTTTCTGAAATTTAAAATGTAATTATCGATGGTTCTTGAGGAGGGATTCTCATCGTTGGTCCACAATTTATCAAGGATCTCGTCTCTTGAAACAACATTGTTCAAATTATCCACCAACAGTTTTAAAAGTGCCGTTTCTCGTTTCGAGATATCTTCTGTTTTACCTTCCCTGCTAATAACCTGAAAGGTTGAAAAATTGATCTCGCAATTATCAAATTTAAATACGTTTGATTCGTGTTTTTGTGGGAAGTTTCTCTTTAAAACATTTTTTATTCTCAAAAGCAATTCTTCCAGATCAAAGGGTTTTGTTATATAATCATCTGCGCCCAATTTTAAGCCTTCTATTTTGTCATGCACATTGTTTTTGGCTGTCAAAAAAATAACGGGAGTTAGTATTTTAAGACCTTTTAATTGTTTGTAAACCTCTATCCCATTCAAAACAGGAATCATTATATCCAAAAGGATCAAATCAGGTTCAAAAAATTTAATTTTGGCAATAGCATCTTCACCTGAATTGCAGGTTTCAACAACATATTTTTCCAACTCTAAATTTAATTTAAGAGTTTCCAATAATGTTTTTTCATCTTCTATTACCAATATTCTAAATGTCATAACTCTAAAAGCATCTAATTTACCTCAAAAATCGCTTAAGGCCTTGACATTTAAAAATAATTTTAGTAACTATGTAAGACAATATATAATGATATGAAATTAATAATTACACTCGCTTTATCTTTCTTTGTGCTCTTAAATTGTTTTTCACAAAATAATACTGAAGGCGCGGCCATTATTCGTTTATGTGGAACGCCTATTTTAAATGAAGAGTACGAAATATGGATTGATAAAGCAATTCAAAAACAAAATCAGTTTGCTAATTTAAAGAAGACTTCAACTGTTTATACAATACCAGTTGTTTTTCATATTATTCATTCAGGTCAAGCGGTAGGGACTTCCTATAATATTAGCCTTGCGCAGGTGAATTCTCAAATAAACATTCTTAATCAGGATTTCAGAAAAACCAATCCCGATTTTGCGACTACTGTTACACAGACTTCTTTTGTAAATAGTGCAGCAGATTGTGAAATTAATTTTTGTGCGGCCCGAATAAGTCCATCCGGGACATTAATGGCAGAGCCCGGTGTTGATAGAATAAGTACTGTAGCTAAGGGATGGAATGCTCCGCCATATAAAGGGATGATTGAGCCTGGCGGATATATTGATAATACTATTAAGGTTAATTCCAGTTGGGATCCGACAAAATATTTAAATATTTGGATTTTACCAATGAATGATGGTGTATTAGGTTACGCTCAGTTTCCTACAGTTCCAGCGGGAACAACACCTATTACCGATATTGTTGGATGGGGTGGAGCCGCTAATACAGATGGTGTAGTATTTGATTATCGTTATGTGGGTAATGTTGGTGCAGCAACTTATCCGTTTAATAAAGGTAGAACTGCCACACACGAAATAGGGCATTGGCTTGGCTTAAGACATATTAATGGAGATGCAAGTTGTGGTAATGATTACTGCACCGATACACCAGCACAGGGATCTTTAACTTCAGGATGTCCTTCAACAACTGGTGGAGCTTCGGTTGCAGGATGTACAGTAACTTCCAATCCTCCAGGTAAAATGTATCAAAATTTCATGGATTATTCTGATGACCGATGCATGACGATGTTTACAACTGCACAAAAAGCAAGAATGCAGGCATGTATGGCCAATTGTGCGCGAAGAACCTCTCTCAATACAAGTACGGTTTGTAATGTTTCTTCAGTAATAGGTATTAACGAAAATGTTTCTGAAATGAATATGGAAGTGTTCCCTAACCCTTCCAGCGGAGATCTTTATGTAACAGTTAATATGTTAAATCAGCAGGACTATACTATAACGATTATCAATACATTAGGACAAACTGTTAAAGAAATTAAACAAGTTCAATCTAATGGTAGCACCTTAAAAATTGATCTGTCAGATAAATCCCCAGGAATTTACTTTGTGACAGTAAAATCGAAATCAGTTTCGAAAACGAAACGAATTGTTTTGCAATAATAAGTAACTGAAAATACTTGTTGCAATTAGTATTGGTATTTATATTTTAATTCCAATAATAGTAATATCATCTAGTTGTTCCAGACTTCCTCTCCACTTAGTTAATGCTTCTGCAATATATTGCTTTTGATTTTCCAAAGGTAGTTGGTGAATAGAGATAAGCATTTGTTCTAGTTGTTTGTACATGAATTTTTTACCTTTTGGTCCGCCAAACTGATCAATACTACCATCAGTGAACATATATATAATATCACCTTTTTTTAAAGCGATGGACTTTTCGGTAAAATCTTTTATATCCTCATGGTATTTGCCTACTGGCATTTTATCGCCTTTATAAGATGTCAGTTCATTGTCTCGTATGAGCCATAATGCATTATTAGCAGCCGCAAAAGATAATTGCATTTGATCTAAATCAAAAGCACACAAAACGCAGTCCATACCGTCTTTGGAATTTTCACTGCCGGTTGGGTTGAGAGCGTTAATAATTTCTCGTCGTTGTTCATTCAAAATTTTTGCCGGACTTTCTATTTTTCTTTCAATTACATTTTCATTTAAAAAACTAATATTCAACAAACTCATAAATGCTCCAGGCACTCCATGGCCAGTGCAATCTGCAGCAGCGATGTAAAATTTTCCGTGATGTGAAAGCGCCCAATAAAAGTCACCACTAACAATGTCTTTGGGTTGATAATAAATAAAACATTCCGCCTTTAAATGTTGTTTTATATAATCCTCGCTTGTGAGCATTGCTTGTTGGATTCTTTTTGCATAATGAATTGAATCCAGGATTTCTTTTTGTTTCTCTTCAATGATATTTTTTTGGCTTTCTGCTAACATACGTCGCTCATCAGCCAGGTGCCGCTGAACATCTACTTCTTTTTTCTGTTGTTCAATAATGTTTTTTTGTTTTCTAGTGATCCTGAAACGATTAAACATGAAGATTGCAAAAATACCCGTTAAAATGATTCCAAGATATAAAGCCATTCTCTGCGTTTTTTCCTGCTGAATCCGAACAGCAAATATTTTTCTTTCTTCCATTACTTTTATACTGTCTGCAACGTTTTTTTTCTCATATAGATATTGCAAACTCTTCTGAATAGATGATTTTCTATTGTTTTCATTATTAATACTATCAGACATTTGTTTGTAAAGCAATTGCATTTCGTAGGCTTGCTTATACTCACCGTTTTCTTTAAATATTTTACTTAATAAAAAACTTGCATTGCTGATGCTGATAGGATAGCCTAATTCTTGAGAAATTGTAAGGCTCAACGTAGCATTTTTTTTTGCCATTACAGTTTGCTTTAATTTAAATTGTATCGCTGCCATACTATTTAAAGAATAGGCCATTCCTTTTTTGTCTTCAATCTCTTCCTGTGCTTTTAGAGCAGCCTGGTGGTATTCAAGTGATCTGAGTAAGAGGGTGTCGTTTATACTTCTTTCAGCTTGTTTTTGATATATGGCCCCAATGTTATTGAGAGAGTTTGCTATTCCTCCTTTATCATTTATTTCTTTTCTTATTCTTAAACTATGTCTATGATATTCTAAGGATTTCGGGAAATTACCCTGAGTATCATAAATACGACCAATATTATTGAGTGTGTAGGCAAGCCCTATCTGATCATTTATTTCTTCCTGTATTTTTAAGCTTTTTTTAAAAAACTCAATAGCTTTTGAAATCTCATTCTGATTTTGATATATGGCTCCAATATTATTCAGAGAAGAAGCAATACCACTTTTATCTTTAATATTTTCCTGTATCCTTAAACTTCTATGGTAGCACTCTAAAGCTTGAGGGATATCACTCTGGTTTTGGTAGATAACACCAATATTGTTTAAAGATTCTGCAATTCCTTTTTGATCTTTTATTTCTTCTTGTAGCGTTAAACTTTTTTTAAAGAACTCAACCGCTTTTATTGTGTTACCCTGTATATTATAAATGTATCCAATATTATTAAAAGCGGAAGCAAGATATTTTAAATAAAAGACTCGCGAAGTATAGTTTGTTTTTTCAGATGAGGAACTATTCTTTAAATTCTTTTCACAAAGCGCTTTAAGCTGAAGGTTATAGTTAGGCCAGATGTTGTCATCAGCCTCAATTTCAATCATTTGATTTAAAATATGACAACGTGTAGTGTCATGCGTTGCACTTTTAAGGGCTTGTTTTAATGAATCTATATTCTGTCCCCTGGTGCTTTGCTTTGTCAGAAATACTATCAAGGCACATATTACAATGTGGAATTTTATTTTCATCTAAGAATTCTTAATTTGAATTAGCTCTGTGTTGGCAATTATTTCCTTAAGTGCATCGTATAAATGATCCAGATCTGTTTGCGTATTAAATACCTGTATAGAAAAACGCAAATAAGTTTTAGATCCATGTCTCATAACTGGTATTTCAATTTTATAGGCTTCAAAAAGATTACGCTGAAGAGTTTCAGGCTCATTTGTGTGAATTGGAATACTAAACATCTGAGCTAAAAACTGCTCATTTAATGGGCAAAGAGGATTTGTTCCTAACAGTTCACAGAAACGTAAAGCATTATCAAGTACTAATTGTCGGCAATCAGCAGATTGTTTTTTCCAATTATATTTATCTAAGAACTCAATTACTTTAGGTATTGTAAGAAATGCTGAAAAATCTCTTGTCCCTTGTAACTGATGATAATCAATAAACTTGGAATTAGAAGGTGTTGCGCTGTTAAATCCCCAACTGATCACCAAAGGATCAAAATCAGATTGGATTTCTTTTTTTACATACAAAAAAGAACAACCTTTAGGAGCCATCATCCATTTGTGGCAAGCACCAGTATAAATGTCTGCTTGTAGTTCGCATAAATTTAAAGGAATATGACCAGGAACGTGAGCGCCATCGACGATCGTTAATAAACCTCTTTCTTTTGCCATTTCACAAATTTCTTTTACGGGAAGTATAAGCGCTGTTGTACTGGTTATATGACTTATAAAAATTGCTTTTGTGTTTTTTGTTATTCCATTCATAAAGTGTGCAATGAAATCTTCTTTCATGGTAAGTGGTAAGGTTACTTCCCTTCGAATATATTTGGCACCTTTTTGATGGCAGTAATACTCCCATGTTTTATCCATGGCACCATATTCAAGATCTGTAGTCAAAATTTCGTCTCCCGGTTTAAGATCCATGCTTTTAGCAATAATATTAAAGGCATAAGAAGGGTTAGGCGTAAAAACTAAATCATCATAATGACAGTGGATAAATTTTGCAAGAGCCTCTCTTGAATGTTTCAAATAGCCAAGCCCTTTTACTGTCAGGAACTGAACAGGCTCGGTTTCCAGTTCAAGTTGCCATTTTTGATAATCCTCAAAAATGGGTTTAGGGCAGGCTCCAAAAGATCCAAAGTTTAAAAAAGTAATTTTAGGATCTAGAAGAAATAGACTTTTAATATTCACATTTACAGTGGGTTGCATATTTCAAAAATAGGAATTATCAGGCTCATAGTAAACTTTAAATTTACGTTTTTATAAAAAATCTTACATCGGTAGGTATAGATCCATTCTGATGTTGATAGCCCTTTTATCCACCATTACATTTACAAAAAAATCTCCCATGAAGAAAGTACTTTACTTGATTATTATAATTATTTATTTAATTACTCTAACCGCAACTGCACAACGAAAGCAAGATTCATTTGACATCCTCAAAATTACAGGAGCTGCTTTGCTAAATGATCAAAGAATAGCGAATTATGCAGTATCTGTTTACCTGGATGGAACAAAGATCGATTCGATATATGCCAGGTCCAAAAAAACAATTAAGTTTTACATCAGTTATAATAAGGTCTATACGGTTTTATTTCAGAAAAAAAATTGTTTGGATAAAATTGTTATTGTGAATACTCATATTCCTGAAGGTTTAAAATCCATGGAGGATAATACGTTTGATTTTGAAGTTGAAATGTCGCAATCATTGTCCAAAAAATCTGCCAATATGGAAGATTATCCAATTGCAGTACTTTTAATTGACAAGAATGAGGAAATTCTTCATGCAAGTGATGAGTATAACAGATTGACTCATAATGTCCAGGAAATTCTTTCAAGTTCTAAATCAGAAAAGATAAACTCAGAAAGAGATAAAAAGTAATCTTTGGGTCTAATCTTATTAAGATAGTTTTTTGGTTTAGTTTTTCTAGCCATTATTTCTTTAAAAATTGACTGATAATAGTAAGCCTTTTTTTTGCTTTTATAAAATTAGAATTCCTTACTCAGCAATTTTTTAAAGCCACTCTAAAAGAGTAATAATATATTTCTTCCCTAAACGCATGCAATATTTGATGCTGAATATCTATACTTTTAAAAGTTAGATATTTTTAGGAGTTTTTTGTAAAAAAAATTACCTTGTATTAATGTTTTGTATGATTATCAGTTTTATTTTTTTAAAGAAATCTATATAATCGTATTTTATTTTTTGAAAAATAAATTGATTCAGGATTTTTCTATTTATGAAAAGAATAAGTGATTATTTAAAATCATCTTTTGCTTTAGACAGAATTGATGAATTGTAGAATAGATTTTAGTTAATGAAAATAAAAAAACTTTTAAAAATTTATGAGAAAATGCTTTTATTATTTTGGTTTTTTTGTGCTTCAATTTATTCTGGTTCAAGCACAAGAAAAAAACGATCCTTTAGTAATTTATTCAGTCGCACACCATTCCCTTTTAATTGGACGTTCGGTTTTAATATTGGAAGATAAGGATGACAAATTTTCTTTAAATGATGTCGTTATTTCAAAGGATTTTGTTAATTCTAATAAGCCTGTTCCTGATCTGGGCATAAGCAATTCGGCTTTTTGGATTAAAGTTAAAATTCAAAACAATACAGACAATAAAAAACTATTATTTGAACTGTCCAATCCTATGATAGATGAAGTAGAACTGTTTAGTGTTTTAAATGGAAGTGTCTCAGTAAAAAAAATGAGTGAATACCGGTCTTTTGATTTAAGAAGTTATGATTATCCCAGTTATGTGTTTGATCTTGATATACCTAAAGGAGATACAGCGAGCATTTATCTGAAAATTAAAGGTAAAGAGCAAATTTTTGTTCCTTTAAAATTAGGTTCTCAAAGGGTAATTATAAATTCTTTGAGCTATCTCAATTTATTATTTGGAATGTATGTTGGCATTATGCTTGCGATGTTTTTCTATAATGCTTTTATTTATTTTACTACAAAGGATCCAAATTATTTATATTATATAATTTATATATTGTTTGTGGCCTTAACTCAAAGTTATTTTCAAGGGTACTGTTCACATTATTTGTGGAACAATTCTCCATGGATTGGAGAGCATAGTTTTGCTCTGTTAGGCGCTTTTGTTGGGATTAGTGCCGCTGAATTTGCCAAGTCTTTTCTGAACTTTGCAGAACATTTGAAATTTTTTAAGAATATATTATATGTGTTTTATTTAAGTTATTTTGTATGCATTGTTTTTTCCATTTTAGGATGGAGCTATGTTCACTTATTAGATATTACTGCACTTTCTGTTTCTTTGTATTTACTAATTGTGGCAATCATAATTGCTAGAAAAGGATACAGACCGGCTAAATTCTTTTTGATTGCATGGTCGGTGTTCTTAATGGGCGTAATCGTTTTTGCGTTAAGAAACGAAGGTCTATTGCCATACGATAATATCACTAACTATACCATGCCCGCAGGTTCTGCCATAGAAGCTATTTTACTTTCTTTTGCATTGGCAGATAGGATCAATATTTTGAAAAAGGAAAAAGAAGAGTCGCAACGAAGGATGTTAGAAGCTTTGTTGGAAAATGAAATTTTAATAAGGAAACAGAACATTGTTCTTGGACAGAAAATCGATGAAAGAACAGTAGAATTAAAGCATACAAATGAAGAGCTAACTAATACATTAACAAATTTAAAAAACGCTCAAACCCAATTAGTTACTATTGAAAAAATGGCATCTCTTGGTCAGTTAACAGCAGGCATAGCCCATGAGATTAATAATCCGATTAATTTTGTGACAGCAAATATAAAGCCATTGAAAGTTGATATTGATGACATACTTGAGTTAATAAGTAAGTATGAAAAAATTGAAGCAAATGATAGCGAGGCTAAGTTTAAAGTAACAGAAGATTTTAAAAAAAGTATTGATTATGAATATTTGAAAAAGGAAATGGCGGAATTATTATCAGGAATTGAAGAAGGCGCTAAACGAACTGCTGAAATCGTTAAAGGGTTAAAAAATTTTTCAAGATTGGATGAAAATGATATCAAAACCGTAAATATTAATGATGGCATTGAATCAACATTAATGTTATTGAAAAATACTATTCCTGACGATGTTGAGTTAAATGTTAGTCTTGGTAACATTTCAAAAATAGATTGCCTACCGGGCAAATTGAATCAGGTGTTTATGAATTTATTAAATAACGCAGTTTATGCGCTCAATAAAGCTGAGAACAAAAAGCAAAAAAAATTAATTGTTCAAACGTTTGAAGAAAACGATCATATTTATTTGCTTATTGAAGATACAGGAATAGGTATGTCACCCGAGGTTAAAGCAAATATATTTGATCCCTTTTTTACAACCAAAGATGTTGGTGAAGGCACAGGTTTAGGAATGTCTATTGTTTTTAAAATTATTGAAACCCATCAGGCTAGAATTCAAATTGAAAGTGAAGCAGGATGTGGTACAAAAGTTTTATTGATTTTAAATAAAAAAATTAATTTATATTAGATTCGATTTTTATGACTGATCTAATTAAAGTACTCTACGTCGATGATGAGGAAAATAACCTGGTTGCTTTCCGTGCAAATTTTCGAAAAATTTACGATGTTTATACAGCGGATAGTGCAAAAAAAGCTTTAGAGATTTTAAAGGAAACGCACATTCAGATTTTAATTTCAGACCAGAGAATGCCTGATATAACAGGGGTTGAATTTTTAGAGCAAACTGTTGAACTTTATCCTGAAAGCATACGATTATTGATTACTGGTCAAGCGGATATAGAAGTAGTTATTGAAGCTATTAACCGCGGCCAAGTCAGTAAATATATTCAAAAACCATGGGATTGGGATAAGTTGTCAATAGCTATAGATTATTGCGTTACACTTTATACTTCGCGGATGGAGATGAAAAACAAGAATAGTGAGCTTAAAAAAGTTAATGAAGAATTGAATAGGTTCGTTTATAGTGTATCTCACGATTTAAGGTCACCTTTAACCTCCATATTAGGTATCATTAACCTGACGAAGTTGATACCTGAGTTAAAACAAGCCGACCAATATTTTGAAATGATAGAAGGACGGGTTTTTAAATTAGATAGCCTGATAAAAAAAATAGTTGATTATTACAGAAATGCCCGTTCCGATGAACCCAAAGATAATATTGATTTTAAGTCTTTGTTTTTGTCGGTTTGGGATATTTTAAAGGTTCACAATAATTCTATTGTCTTTAATTTGAATGTTAATCAGCCTACTAATTTCATAGGTGATCTTTACAGGCTTGAAGTAGTTTTTGAGAATTTAATTTCAAATGCTATTAAATATCAGATACCTGAAAATCAAACTAAAGTCATTACTGTTAATACAGAAGTCGTTGATGAGTATGTTAAGATAATTATATCGGACAACGGTATTGGCATAAAATCAGAATACCTGGAAAGTATATATGAACTTTTTTTCAGAACCGAAAACACGTTAAATGTAGAAGGGAGTGGTATAGGACTCTATATTGTAAAAGAAGCAATTGAGAAAATGCAGGGTAAAATCACTATAAAATCAGAACTGATGAAAGGTACCAGTTTTGAAATTATTATACCAAGTAAAAAACAAATATGAGTAAGAAAATTACAGTTATGTTAATCGATGATAGCAAAATCGATTTATTTATACATAATGAATTTATTCGTAAAATGAATATTTCTAATTCAGTATTGCAATTTAATTTTGCCAAAGAGGCATTGGAATTTCTAAAAACCAAAGACTCTTCATTTTGGCCGGACCTTATTTTATTGGATATTCATATGCCCATAATGAACGGTTTTGATTTTCTGGAAGAATATGGCGAATTACCTTTATTATGCAGGAATAAATGTAAAATTGTTATCGTATCGTCTTCATTGGATTTTAATGATAAATTGAAAGCAAATGAGAGTCCTTTCGTTCTTCAATTATTGGAAAAACCACTCAATATTGGAAGCCTCATGAAAGTGTTAACTCAAAACAATGTTATTTAAGGCTATTCCTTAAAAGTAATTTTGCAGATATAGTTTTTCATTTTTCTTAACAATGAAGTTCTATTGCCTAAAAATTAATTACTTTTAAATACAAAGCTAATTTTTACACATTACAATGAAGAAACATTTATTCCCTTTTCTATTTTTTTTACTATTAAGCTCCTTTATTTATTCTCAGACTCCAACAACTTGGAATTTAAAATTGAAAAGCACTGTTGAACTCCGCACGTTTAAGTTAACTAATAAGGTGGAAATGACAGAAATAAAATTGGCAGGGGCTAATATTTCCTTATACAAAGGATCACAGCTTGTAACTCAGGTTCAAAGTGATGGAAATGGAGAATTTATCATTGATTGCCCAGCTAATGGTGATTATGTGCTGGCTGTTACATATCCGGGTTGTAATGCTAAAAGATTTGCTATTTCTACAAATGGGGTTCCTGAAGCTATAGTAAATGATAAATATTCACCGTCTTTTGGGATTGAAGGAGTAGTAATGGCTAAAGGATTTCCTGGAATTGATTATTCTATTTTGCAGAAACCTTTAGCTACAATTGCATATACTGATAAAGGAAAGAAATTTAATCATAACCAGATGTATACGGATCAAATGCTGGGGGCGTTAATGGGAATTCGTAATGCTGAGAACGTTTTACTGGAGAGTTTTACGTCTACCAATAATGCCGGTGATATTGCTCTAAACAAAGGAGATTGCCTTTTAGCAAAAACAAATTATGAAAAAGCGATGTCTATTTTACTAGGTGAACGGTATCCAGGAGATCAGCTTGTAAGGGTAGGGAATTGCTTAAAAGAAAAAGAGTTGGCTGAAAAGAAAGCTGCCGATGCGGCTGCAAAAGCAGCAGAGGAGAAGCTGGCACAAGAGAAAGCAACAGCAGAAAAATTAGCACAAGAGAAAGCAGCAACAGATAAGTTGGCTCAGGAAAAATTAGCTCAAGAAAAATTAGCACAAGAGAAAGCAGCAGCAGAAAAATTAGCTCAAGAAAAAGCAGCACAAGAGAAAGCGGCAGCAGAAAAAATTGCTCAGGAAAAAGCAGCACAAGAGAAAGCGGCAGCAGAAAAAATTGCTCAGGAAAAACTTGTCCAAGAAAAAGCAGCTCAAGAAAAATTAGCACAAGAGAAAGCCGCAGCAGATAAGTTAGCTCAGGAAAAAGCAGCAGCAGAAAAAATTGCTCAGGAGAAACTTGTTCAAGAAAAAGCAGCAGCAGATAAAGCCGCTCAAGAAAAATTAGCAATGGAGAAAGCAGCAGCAGATAAGTTAGCTCAGGAAAAAGCAGCAGCAGAAAAATTAGCACAAGAGAAAGCAGCAGCGGAAAAATTAGCTCAAGAAAAAGCAGCAGCAGATAAGTTAGCACAAGAGAAAGCGGCAGCAGATAAGTTAGCACAGGAGAAAGCGGCAGCGGAAAAATTAGCTCAAGAAAAATTAGCACAGGAAAAAGCAGCAGCAGAAAAATTAGCTCAAGAAAAAGAAGCAGCAGAAAAATTAGCACAGGAGAAAGCAGCAGCAGATAAGTTAGTTCAGGAAAAAGCAGCAGCAGAAAAATTAGCACAGGAGAAAGCAGCAGCAGATAAGTTAGCTCAGGAAAAAGCAACAGCAGATAAGTTAGCACAGGAAAAAGCAGCGACAGATAAACTTGCACAAGAGAAGGCAGCAGCCGATAAATTAGCACAGGAGAAGGCAGCGGCAGATAAGCTTGCACAAGAGAAAGCAGCACAGGAGAAAGCAGCAGTAGATAAGTTAGCTCAGGAAAAAGCCGCAGCAGATAAGATAGCTCAGGAAAAAGTTGCAGCAGATAAGTTAGCGCAGGAAAAAGCAGCGACAGATAAGCTTGCACAAGAGAAGGCAGTAGCCGATAAGTTAGCACAGGAGAAAGCATCGGCAGATAAACTTGCACAAGAGAAGGCAGCAGCCGATAAGTTAGCACAGCAGAAGGCAGTGGCAGATAAGCTTGCACAAGAGAAAGCAGCACAGGAGAAAGCAGCAGCAGATAAGATAGCTCAGGAAAAAGTTGCAGCAGATAAGTTAGCACAGGAAAAAGCAGCGACAGATAAGCTTTCACAAGAGAAGGCAGTAGCCGATAAGTTAGCACAGGAGAAAGCATCGGCAGATAAGCTTGAACAAGAGAAAGCAGCAGCAGAAAAGCTTGCTCAAGAAAAGCTAGCTCAGGAGAAGGCCGCAGAGGAAAAATCAGCTCAGGAAAAGTTGGCAGCAGCAGATAAGTTAGCACAGGAGAAAGCAGCAGCAGATAAGCTTGCACAGGAAAAAGCTGATGCTGATAAATTAGCACAAGAAAAAGCGGTTGCGGATAAGTTAGCTCAAGATAAAATCGCAGCTGATAAATTAACTAAGGAAAAAGCTGATGCAGATAAATTGGTGCAAGAGAAAGCGACAGCTGATAAATTAGCACAGGAAAAAGCGGCACAGGAGAAAGCGGCAGCAGATAAGATAGCACAAGAGAAAACAGCAGCAGATAAGTTAGCACACGATAAAGCTGCAGCAGATAAGTTAGTTCAGGAAAAAGCAGCGGCAGATAAGCTTGCACAAGAGAAAGCAGCAGCTGATAAATTAGCACAAGAGAAAGCTGCTGCTGATAAAATAGCACAGGAAAAAGCTGCTGCTGATAAAGTAGCTCAAGAGAAAGCTGCTTCAGATAAGTTAGCTCAAGAGAAAATCGCTGCTGATAAATTAGCGCAGGAAAAAGTTGCTGCAGATAAGTTAGCACAAGATAAAATCGCTGCTAATAAAATAGCACAGGAAAAAGCTGCTGCTGATAAAACTCAAAAAGATAAATTAGCGAAGGAAAAAGAGACTAATGCAGCATTGGCAAAAGCTAAGGCGGATGAAGAAAAAGAGAAAATAGCTCAGGAAAAAATCGCGAAGGAAAAAACCACTAAAGAAAAAGCAGATAAATTAGCTTTAGAAAAAGCTGATGCAGAGAAAATTGCTGCTGATAAACTCGCGGCAGAGAGCAATAAAGAAACAAAGATAATTGCTCCTATTAATTCGGGAGCGGAAGTTTCAAATGACAAAATAGGTTCAGGCGAAGCAAAATACAGTATCCCACAGGCCCTTGGTTCTGCTAAATATAAAGAGACAATCAAACGTGGCGATGAATTGTTCAAAATGAAACGTTATGCAGAAGCCAAGCCTGTTTTTGAAGAGGCACTAAAGCAAAAGCCGGCAGATCCTTATGCAATTTCAAAATTAACTGAACTTGATAAATTGATTAAAAAATAAATGGATATTAAATCTCCCTTCCGTTTAAATCACTGATTAACACCGTACTCATATAATCAAAAAATGGTCTCATGTTCTTGAAAGTTTGATTTGCTTCTTTTACAAATGAAGGACTTAAAACTTCTTTATCAGTAAATTTTTTAATTAACAGGAACTGTTTAAAGCGGAGTAAATCAATGGCTTCATCGGTGGGTAAGAAACCTTTCGGCGTTGTTATTAACTGATCACCTCTTAATTCGCCAAAGGTTGAAATAAAGATTTTACTTTTCAGTATTTTCCTCATAGGAGAAGGATCAAAGGAAAAATCATCTCTTATTCTTTTAAGATCTTCTGGATTTGGTCCCCAAAATCCGCCGGCAATAAAACTTTTTCCAGGTTCAATATGAAAATAATAACCTCCTCGCTTATATTTTGTAGCTCTTCTGAAACTTCCGCTCCAATTAGTTTTGTATGGTATCTTAATTTTTGAAAAACGGGTGTCACGGTATATTCGATGAAGACTTTTTTTTCCACTCGAGGTTTCAATTTCATCATGAGTATTCAGATTCATGAGCAATGCATCGGCAAACGCTTCAATAAGCCCCTGTTCTATTAAAAACTTATCTTTATTCAAGTTAAACCAATCTCTGTCATTATCCTTTTTTAATAGGTTTAAAAAATCAAAACTTGATTTTGAAATTCTGACATTAGGATTGTTTTTCATAAATTAAATGTACTAAAAGATGATGATATCCCTCTGCTAACAAAGTTTTTAAGCTAGGTATTTTTTGTATTTTTACTTACCGGTGATGATGTTGACCCATTTAGTTTTATTGAACTAGAATATCTGATACTACACTAATTTTTTAAACCCAGTTTATGAAAAATATTATATTGATTTTCCTCATCCTTATTTTTCACTTTATTTCCTTTTCAGGTTTTTCAGATAGATATCCTGATTCATTAAAGTTGATCCTTAAGAATGAACATAATGACTCAATCAAAGCATTTCTTAAACTGAAATTAAGTGTTTACTATCAATATAAAGATCAATATAAATCATTGCTGTTTGCAAGATCAGCATTAGTTGATGCAAAAAAAATAAATAGTGATAACCTGATAGCAAATGCATATAGGGATATTGGTGTGTATTACTCATTTAAAACAATAACAGATACAGCCTCTATTTATTTGGACAGTGCTTTTGCTCTTTACAAAAAAACAGGTTCCCATTCAGGTTTAGCCCTTACACATTTATATTTAGGTGAAAATTATGAAAGCACTGCATCCTGGGATAAAGCATTATATCATTTTTTAAAATCTGCCGAGAATAGTCAAATTGAAAGTGATAAGAATGTACTTTCTAAAGCTTATGAAAAAGTTGGACAGGTTTTAGTAAACATGAATCGTTTGGATGAGGCATTAATTTATGCAAGAAAAGGACTTTTTATTTCTGAATCTATCAAACACGATTATGAGTCGGCAAAAATTTACAATTTAGAAGGTATTATTTTCGACTATCGTGGTGAGCTGGATTCAGCTTTAATATTTTACGATAAGGCTTTAGAAATAAACAATCGTCTTGGCTCAACTTATGATGGGGCAATTATCCTGATGAATATGGGAGTTATTTATTTTACTCAGGGTAAATTGAAATTAGCAGAAGAGAAAACACTGGAAGCGCTTAATTTGGTATTGTCTTTTGAGGAGATGGGATCTGTAGCAGCATGTTATATTAATCTTGGGGAAATTTATTCAAAGCAAGGCTCTTATAAGAAAGCAATAGAATTTTTAGATAAAGGAATAGTTATACTCGGGGATTTAAAACGCTATGATTTTTTAATAGAAGGCTTACGAATTAAAGCGGAAACTTTAAAAAACAGTAAGGACTTTGAAAATGCATTAGCTGTATACGAAAGATATACGGGTTTAAAGGATAGCATCTTTAATTCAGAGTCAAATAAAAATATGACTGAGATGCAGACGAAGTTTAAAAGCAAAGAGCAGGAAGTTGAAATTAAATTGCATCAGGCAGAAACTGCTAAACAAAAAAGCATTACAAATTTTATTATTGGAATCGTAATTTTGATCTTACTAATTTCAATATTTCTTATTGTGGCCTATAGAGATAAGCGTAAAGCAAATGCCTTACTTCACCTTCAGAAAGAGGAAATAGAGAAACAAAAAGAAATTGTTGATAAAGCTTATGAAGAACTTCACGAAAAGAACAAAGAGATATTAGACAGTATATATTATGCACGAAGAATTCAGCGAGCACTATTAACAAGTGAAAAGTATATAGAAAGAAATTTAAATAAATTGATAAAAAAGTAAATAACTTACGTTATGGAAGTGACTCTTGATTCAAAGAAATTCTTTATTCTTTATAAACCAAAGGATATTGTTAGTGGTGATTTTTATTATGCTTTGGCGCATCAACACCCTGGTAGTGATATAGAAAAATTTTTCTTATGTACAGCTGATTGTACTGGGCATGGCGTGCCGGGTGCATTTATGAGTATGCTCAATATTTCTTATTTAAATGAGTCAATCATTGAAAAGAAAATTGCCAGCCCTAACTTGGTACTGGATCACATTAGAGAAGAAATTATTGCGTCTTTAAATCCTGAAGGTAGTGAAGAAGAATCAAAAGACGGAATGGATTGCATTCTTGCAGCCTTTGATTTTACGAATAATATCCTGGAATATGCCGCGGCAAATAATAGCTTTTATATTGTGAGGGAAGGAGAATTAATCTCATGTCCTGCTGATAAAATGCCTGTAGGTATGCATAGTGATATGAAGCCATTTACTTTAAGAAAAGTAAACCTTATGAAAGGGGATATTGTTTATTCTTTGACTGATGGATACGCTGATCAGTTTGGAGGCCCAAAAGGTAAAAAATTTAAATATAAACCATTAGAGGAATTACTTGTAAGTAATTATAATTTGCCAATGGAAGAGCAAAAGGAAGTTCTTCACAAGAAATTTGAAGAATGGAAGGGAAATTTGGAGCAGGTTGACGATGTTTTATTGATTGGAATAAGAGTTTAAATAAATTTTCTTTTTGTTTTATAAATTTTCAAAAATATAACGAAGGTTTGAAGATTTGCATCCTTTTAAGCAACTTTAAAGATAATTGTTTAAATTTTCTTTCGTTTTGTGATTAAGTTTTCCTGTAAATTACTTTGAACTTTTGTAAATTTGTTTATTATAAGAATCTGTAATCAATAACGTAAAATATATAGAAAATGGAAGTAACAGGACAATTAAAACTGAAGTACGACACACAAAAAGTAAGCGATAAATTTCAAAAAAGAGATTTCGTTTTAGCAACGGATCTAAGTACTCCTTACCCTCAATTTGTAAGTTTTCAGGTAACTCAGGACAAGTGTTCGATGCTTGATTCTTTTAATCAGGGTGATGAAATAAAAGTTCAATTTAATTTACGTGGACGCGAGTGGAATGGTCCACAAGGCATTAAGTATTTTAATACATTGGAAGCCTGGAGAATTGAGAAAGTGGCTGCAGGACAATCATCCGCTCCTGCTCAGAATAATTCAGGAATGCAGGAAAACACATCGGCTCCTGTATTTAATAGTAGCATCTCCGATAACGACGATCTTCCTTTCTAAATCATTTAAAAGCCTAAGATGAAAATCTTAGGCTTTTTATTTTATGGCCAATTCAAAACCTTCTGTTCTTCTTATATATACCGGTGGCACCATTGGTATGATGCAGGATGCCCGCTCCGGCGAATTAAGACCGTTTAATTTTAAAGCCCTTACTCAGCAAATTCCTGAACTGGGGAAATTTGATATTAGTTTATCATCTATTTCTTTTAAGCATCCTATTGATTCTTCAAACATGCATCCCCGCGTCTGGGTTGAATTGGCAAACATTATAAAAAATAATTACCAAAAGCATGATGGATTTGTAGTATTACATGGATCTGATACTATGTCATATACCGCAAGTGCTTTAAGTTTCATGCTGGAAAATCTTGATAAGCCTGTTATTTTAACAGGTTCTCAGTTGCCCATTGGAATTATCAGAACTGATGGCAAGGAAAACCTAATTACTGCTATTGAAATTGCATCTGCCCGTAAAAATAAAAGGCCGATAGTTAGTGAAGTTTGCATTTATTTTGAGTATAAATTGTATAGAGGAAATCGTACTTATAAATATAATTCTGCGCATTTCGATGCTTTTAAATCTCCTAATTATCCTGCTTTGGCAGAAGCCGGAGTAGATATTCAGTATAATCCAACAGCTTTTTTAAAGCCATCTAAGAAATCACTAACAGTTCATACAAATTTAGAAAATGATATTGCTGTTTTAAAGTTATTTCCAGGGATTAGCAAAAAAATAACACTTTCCATTTTAAATACGCCAGGAATAAAAGCTGTGATTATTGAAACCTTTGGTGCTGGTAATGCTAGTACAGAAGAATGGTTCATAACGGCATTAAAACAGACCATTGATAAAGAAATCATTGTTTATAATGTTACTCAATGTTCTGAAGGAAAGGTGATACAAGGAATGTATGAAACCAGCAGTGCTTTAAAAAAAATAGGAGTAATTAGTGGCTACGACATCACTTTTGAAAGTGCGGTTGCAAAACTAATGTATGTAATGGGTAAAAAAATATCATTTGAAAAATCCGGAAAACTGCTGGAAACAAATCTTAGAGGCGAGATCACAGTTTAATTGTTAATTGTGGTTATTTATAATACGATAATAAATTCTTAAGCCTTTCTTTGTTTTATTAAATTGCACTTATGAAAAATCAAATCAATGTCGAAGGAATCAGATTGTATGCTTATCATGGCTGTCTGCCGGAAGAAACAAAAATTGGTGGCGAATATATTGTTGATGTGAATATGATTTATGATTTCCATGAAGCCGCAGCTAAGGATGATTTGAACCTAACTATAGATTATTGCGCAGTGTTTGATATTTGTAAGGAAGAAATGGCAATTCCTTCTAAATTAATTGAACATGTAGGTAAAAGAATTTATGATCGTATAATTCGCGCTTTTCCTAAACTCATTGAAACTAAGGTGAAAGTTACTAAAATATTGCCTCCAATGAATGGGCCTGTTGACAAAGTGTCTATCGTTATTGAGGATTAATTTTCGCTTTTACGTTTTACCAGTAGATAATAATTTCCTTCAATAGGTAAGTAACCGTATTCGTAACAAAATAAATACCTTTTTCCAGTTTTTGTGGTGCTTACGTTTGTGTAATAATTAAAGTTAAATCCTTTATCTGTTAATTTTTGTTGGGAAACCGTCGCTGTTTCTTCAGGTAATAAATCTTCTATAATTCTTCTATTCTTTCTTAAAATATTATTGATGTTGCGAACATAATTTACCTGGTCGCTATTTAATTTATTATTAAAAGAATTGCGGCATAAATCACTACAGAATTTTTTATCTGCACGCCCATTAAATGTTTCTTCACACTCTAAACATTTTCTCTTTTCCATGCATTTAAATTAAATATTCTTTTGGAATTTCACAAACAGGTATTGGCAGCATTTTGTGTTTATTCGCATTATTCCGGCTTTGATAAATTTGCATTACTTTTATTTGCCGATCATTGAGCGCATAGTTTTCTTTATTTTCTAAATATAGCATAGCCCATTCTAATTCGTCATAAGAAGCACCAATCTGGTCTTCATCAGTTCGGCCATCTGCAAACAGACCATCTGTTGGCCTAGCATTTAGAATATCATCATTAATCCCTACTTTACCTGCTATGCTGTATACCTGTGATTTCATGAGATCAGCGATTGGACTTAAATCAACTCCTCCATCACCGTATTTGGTATAAAATCCAACGCCAAAGTCTTCTACTTTATTTCCAGTACCAGCCACCAAAAGTTTGTGATGTCCTGCATAAGCGTATAAGGTTGTCATCCTGAGCCTGGCCCGTGTATTCGCCATGGTTAAAAAATCCTGAATTGATGGATCATATGTTTTTTCAATAGTTTCAAGAACGGATGTAAGGTTTACTTCTGCATCACTTACGTTATTATATTTTGTTTTTAACCACTGAATATGTTTATTACTGCGATCATATTCGGTTTTATATTGTCTAATAGGAAGGTTCAAACAAATAACTTTCTTACCAGTCATTGCACAAAGTGTGGAGGTAAGAGCAGAATCAATGCCTCCTGAAATGCCTATTACAAAGCCATCTGTTTTGGACCTTTCAGAGTATTGTTTTAACCAATGAACGATATGATCTATAATTTTTTCGTATTTCATGATTTTAAGACTTATATAAAAATAAAAAAATCCCGGCTATTTACCGGGATTTTTGAAAAAATGAATTACTGTTAGAATAGAATACCAAGATTAATACGAATTGCATTCATAAATATTCCTTGCTTCACTCTAAAAAAAGTCATATCACCATTTGAATCAACGTTTGTGTCATATACCATGTATTTTGATTCCTTTCTCATTAAGTTTGTAAATGAACGGAAGTAATTAATACTAAAAAACGCAGAGGTTGAACCAGATAAACGGTATTCAGCTCCTAAGCCAACGTTCATTCCAACACGGATTGGAATTAAAGAGCCATCCTTATTGATATTTATATTACTATTTGTACCACTATTTAACATATATCCATTTGAAGATGTTCCTGATGCAGTATATTTATCAGTTGCTCGGGATTTTACTCTAATACCGATTTCGCCACCAAACATCCCAAAGTATTTAAATCCACCCATTTCTTTTGTCATCATTTTTAAGGCCACTGGAATAGTAACATGAGTTGTTTTTATTTTACGTTCTGTAATTCCAGCATAATACACATCTCCGGTTTGAAGCATGTCAGCAGAATTTACCCCATCTTCCAATTCTTTTAGGTTATTAGAATTGTCGGTTAAATAACTAACAACATATGGGGAAGTAGAAAGTGGATCAAATTTGTATTTGATGCTTCCGCTCTCAAAATCACCACCAATACCTGTTACAAAACTCGCCGTTTTACCTAAACGAAATTCTGTTACCAATCCAAATCCAAACCCGAAACCGGCGCTTAATTTTGATGTGGAACTTTCATTAGACGAGAACCATGTTGGTTGTGCAGCTACTTTTAATCCTAATCTGAATTTTTTATCATCGTCAGTATCCTGCGCTAAAAAAGAATTAGCTAACATGAACGTGCTCGAAACTATAAGTAAAATCTTTTTCATATATTTTAGTTTTTATATAATTTAACATGGTAAAAATAACACAATTTTTTAATGTATCCTCTTTTTTTTAGAATCATAATAGCGGTTGTGCTTGTAAGTTTTTTAACTCAATGCCACTCTGATCAGTTTGATATAGATACCAGTCAAGTGGAGATTGAACCGGTTATATTTAAACGATTGGATAAGGATGTTTTTTCTCTGACTCCCGAAAATTGCGCAATGAAATTAACTGAGTTTCAAAAAAAGTATTCATCGTTTTATTTACGCTATGTTTCGTCCATTGTAAATAATGGAGGGAAAGCGGATTCGTTGTATTCTCAAACCCTTCTAAGGTTTGTAGGCAATAAAGATATTCAAACAGCGTATAATGATTTAAATAAAATCTATACTGATAATGATGTGGAATTGATTGGTGATGATATGACCGAAGCTGTAAAACGATTCAAAGTTTTTTTTCCTGATCGCAAAACTCCTAAACAATATGTAACTTTTGTAAGTGGCTTTCAATATAATGTTGTTTATGTTGATTCTACACTAGGAATTGGATTGGATATGTATTTAGGTAATAAAAATAAGTTTTATGAAATGATGCAATTGCCAAAATTCAGGACAAGAACAATGAATAAAGAACATGTTCTTTCTGATGCTGTTCGCGGTTGGATTATCACTGAATTTGATAATTCAGATCCGGTGAATAATCTTTTGAACCACGTAATTTTTTATGGTAAGATTTTTTACGTTTGCGATGCTTTATTGCCATCAGTTGAGGATTCAATAAAAATGGGATATACCACTGCTCAAATGGCTTACTGCAAAACGTATGAAAATAAGTTATGGGGTTTCTTTGCAAAAGATGATAAACTATATAATAATGACTTAAAATTAGTTTCAGAATTTACCAGTGACGGCCCCTTTACAAGAGCGATTAGTAAAGACTGTCCTCCAAGAATTGCTATGTGGCTTGGTAAAAGAATAGTTAAATCCTACATGGAGCACAATTCCAATGTGACTTTGGATGATCTTATGAAAGAAAAAGACGCGCAGAAAATTTTATCAAGATCTAAATACAAACCATAAAACAGCGATAAATTGAATAAAGGACAATTTTTTATTTAATTTTTTATTCTCTCAAGTACCTTTTAAATAATGGCTCCCCGCGAACAGCAAATACTCCGAAACTCCGAAATATTGAAAAAATATATTCCTGAGTTTGCTATTCCTCAAATTGCAATATGGATCATCGAGTTTGATTTTAAATTAAAAATTACAAAGGAACGTAGTACAAAGCTAGGAGATTATACTTCGCCAAGAGATGGGCTTAATCACACAATAACCATCAATCACAATTTAAATCAATATTCTTTTTTCATAACATTAGTTCATGAAATTGCTCATCTTCACACTTATAATAAACACAGAAATACTGTAGCGCCTCATGGCGAAGAATGGAAACAATCCTTCAGAGTTTTAATGACGCCGTTCTTAAGCACAGATAATCTTCCTCTGGATATTTTATATGCCCTAAGAAAATACCTTCAAAATCCCGCTGCCGCAAGTTGCAGTGATACAACACTAATGCGTACGCTGAAATTATATGATACAAATGAAACAAACGGGCACTTGATTCTACTGGAGCATTTGCCGTACCGAACTCACTTCTTATATAATGGTTCTCGTATTTTTGAAAAAGGAGAAAAGTTGAGAAAGCGCTATCGCTGCAAAGAAATTAGTACGGGCTCAGTGTATTTATTCAGTCCATTAGCAGAAGTAGAGGTTTTTGAAGGTGCATAATTACTAAGAGTATTTCCTTTTTATTTTTAACAACAGTAAATTTTAATACGCTTGATTCTCATGCTATTAGATTTTCATTTGTTGATAAATCCAACAGGGGCAACACCTTTATACGTTTATATTTGTTATAAAACGAAAACAAATGACCGATACTACCTTATTTTTTAAAATTGCTTCAGAACTTAAAATTGACGTAAAGCAGGTAAAATCCACTGTGGAATTATTAGACGAAGGTGCAACTGTTCCTTTTATTTCCCGTTATCGTAAAGAAGTTACCGGAAGTCTGGATGAAGTACAGGTTATCACTATTAAAAACGAGATTGAGCGTTTGCGTCAGTTAGAACAGAGACGTGAGAGCATTTTGAAATCTATTGAAGGTCAGGGTAAATTAACCCAGGAATTGACTGATAAAATATTAGCAGCAGAAACTTTATCAACCTTAGAAGATTTGTATTTGCCTTATAAACCTAAGCGCCGTACAAAAGCAACCGTAGCGAGGGAAAAAGGATTGGAGCTTCTAGCACAATTAATATTGGCGCAAGAAATTAAGGAAGTTTTTCCGGAGGCATTAAAATTTGTAAATAAAGAATTAGGTGTAGAACATCCGGATGATGCGTTAGCAGGTGCGCGGGATATTATAGCAGAAATTGTTAGTGAAGATGCTGTTGTTCGTGAAAGTATGAGAACGCTTTTTAAAAGAACAGCCGTTATCAAAACAAAAGTGATTAGGGGAAAAGAAGAAGAAGGAGAAAAGTTTAAAGATTATTTTGAATGGGAGGAGTCATTAATGACTTGTCCGAGCCATAGAATGCTTGCTATGCGCCGTGGTGAAAAGGAAGATTTTTTAATTCTTGATATTGTGATCGATGATGAAGAAGCACATGAACAAATTAAAAAACAGTTTGTAAAATCAAGTAATGAATGTGCTGAACAGATTAATATGGCAATTGAAGATGGCTATAAACGATTGTTGCAACCAAGTATTGAAGCTGAAATTCGTTTGCTTACTAAGCAGGCCGCTGATGAGAAAGCTATTCAGGTTTTTGCCGATAATTTAAGGGAGCTACTGTTAGCTTCACCGCTTGGACAGAAATCGATGTTGGCAATTGATCCGGGTTTCAGATCCGGGTGCAAAGTTGTCGCGTTAGATGCACAAGGAAAATTATTGGAAGAAACCGTGATCTATCCTCATGAGCCGCAACGTCGTGTAATGGATTCGCAACATGTGGTGATGGCCTTGTGCGCTAAGTATGAATTGGAAGCAATTGCTATAGGAAACGGAACAGCTTCCAGAGAAACAGAACAATTCATCAGAAGTATTGAAGTTTTACCAAAATCAATCCCCGTAATTATGGTGAGTGAAGCTGGGGCATCCATTTATTCCGCTTCTGATGTTGCCCGCGAAGAATTTGCAGATTATGATTTAACTGTGCGTGGAGCAGTTTCGATTGGGCGACGATTGGCTGATCCTTTAGCAGAACTGGTGAAGCTGGATCCAAAATCTATTGGAGTTGGTCAGTACCAGCATGATGTAGATCAGACAGCATTGAAAAATAAACTGGATGATGTAGTAATGAGTTGTGTAAACGGAGTAGGAGTAGAGTTAAATACGGCGTCAAAGCAATTGTTGTCTTATGTTTCAGGGATAGGTGAAACGCTGGCAAAAAACATTGTGGAATATAGAAACGAAAACGGTGCATTCAAATCACGAAAAGATCTTTTGAAGGTAAACCGCATGGGTGAAAAAGTGTTTGAGCAATGTTCCGGTTTCTTAAGAATCAGAGATGGCATGCATCCTTTGGATAAAAGTGCAGTGCATCCGGAAGCTTATCATATCGTTGAAAAGATGGCAACAGATTTGAACTGTAGCATTGATGATTTAATTGGTGACCGCGAGCTTAGAAAAAAAATTAATCTGAATACATATGTTACTGATACAATTGGTATACCCACGTTAAAAGATATCGTGGCTGAATTGGAAAAACCGGGACGTGACCCGCGTAAATCTTTTGAGGTATTTAATTTTGATGATAGCGTTCATAGCATTGAAGATTTGCGCGAAGGAATGAGGCTTCCCGGAATTGTAACGAACGTTACTAATTTTGGAGCATTCGTTGACGTTGGCGTTCATCAGGATGGATTGGTTCACATTTCACAGTTGAGTGATACGTTTGTGGATGATCCTAGTGCCATTGTAAAAGTTGGACAGCAGGTTTGGGTAAATGTAACAGAGTGTGATGTGAAACGTAAGCGTATTGCCTTGTCCATGAAAGGGGAAGGAATCGTTTCTTCAAAAAAACCAATTCAAAAGAAAGAAGAAGTTGCAGCCTACGACCCTAATGATATGATGTCAGCTTTGGCAGCGTTAAAAGGAAAGTTTAAGAAATAACAGAATCTCCGCTTTATCAACAGTCTTCTATTGAAATCTTGTTAATAAAGCCCTAAAAACTGTTTATAGCCCATTTACTTTTGTTTATAACCTGTTCATTGCACTTCTGCTTTTTGAAGTTGGAGTTCTCTGAATTTTTAAACATGAAGAAAATGAAAGCAGCTATCGTATGTATTATTTTGGCTTTAATGCATTTAAGTTTTGTTATTCCTTCTGATAAAAAAGATGGAAAACTTGAACCTATTCCGGCAGAATCAGCCTGGATTAAATCCGAAGTTGGTATCTGGATCGGCAATTACAATGTTTGGTACAAATTTGATAAAAAAGACAATCGTATTAAACTGTCTTATAATAAGAAAAAATGGACTTATTCAAGTTCAGAAGCGGTGTGGCATGATAGATCTGACAGATGGATCTGCAGATATAATGATAAATTAATGTGCAGTGAAAACGGCACAATATGGAAAGAGGTTACCAATCGTACTTGGCAGGATATTCATGGAACCTGGTATCGGTTTGATAGTAGCTGGGATCTTTGGGAAGTAAAACTTTAAAAAAATAGAATTTGGGTGTCAGACAAGCACCTTTTTTATTATAAGAACCCCATTTTTCCCTGCTGGTAGTCGCGCATCGCTTCCAGTATTTCTGTTTGAGATGTCATTACAAAGGGGCCGTGAGTCACTAAAGGTTCATCAATCGGTTTACCTGTCATTAGTAAAAGTTTAGAATCTTTTGTTGCTTCTATTTTAATTTCCCCCTCACCCAATTCAAAAACAACTAAATCATGTTGTTTGATCGATTCGTTTTCGTTCAATAGTAATTCCCCTTCTAATACATAAAAACAAACGTTATGATCCGAAGTAAAACTGAAGCTTTCCTTACCGCCTGCTTTCACACGCAACATGGCAGTGAACACATCAGATTTTGCGGGGCCTCTATTGCCGTTATAAACACCCGATACAAGACGTAATTCAATACCTTCTTTTTCAATCAAAACAATTTCATCCTTTGTGATTGGCTGATAGGAAGCTGGCTTCATTTTTTCGACTCTTGGAATATTAATCCAAAGTTGAATACCTTGTGACCTTCCTCCTTTTTCAATAAATTCCTTGTCAGCTTTTTCGCTATGAATTATTCCACGACCTGCATTTATCCACTGTACTTCATTATTGCCAATCACCTTTTTATTCCCCAAAGAATCTTCATGTTCAATAGATCCTTCATACATAAATGTAATCGGACAAAAACCACGGTGAGGATGAGGAGGAACATGAAAATCATTTTCACCCGGACCATACGTGAAATCAAAATGGTGCAATAAAATAAAGGGACTAATTTGTTCCAAACCTTGCAGCGGAAAAGCCTGGCGTAATTTTATAGAACCCATCATCATTTCAGGAGCTTTATGTAGCGAATGAATTTTTCTGAACTTTACCATAGTGTTATTTAGTTAACCAGTTATGTAGGAGTTTTTGCAAAGTAGGTATCAAAATAAAAACCATTATTGGAACAGCAATGATAGTAATTAATAAAGTCCTCAGTGGAAGTGGATCAATATTAATGAGCTGCTTTCCAAATACAAAAAATATTAAAGTTATTAAGGGATATATGGCCATCCATATAACAATTGCCATTTTCCATTTTTTAGGAGCTTGCATCTTTTATTTTTTCTAATAGTTGTTTTTTGAGTTCGTTATCAGTTATGCCTTTTTCATCATCAAAATTAGTACTAAATCCCGGAAGAGAAAATGTTGCTTTAATTTGAGCACCGTAATGAGGTAAGGTTTTAGCTGCAAATTCCAGCACTGTGGATCCACCTCTTTTACCATCAGAAGTAGCCATTAACAACATAGGTTTTTCCTGAAACACTTTTTTATCTTTTCGTGAAGCCCAGTCAAAAATATTTTTGAATCCTACATTATACGATGCATTATTTTCCGCTAACGATAAAACAATAAAGTCAGCGTTTTTAATCTTCTTTAAAAAATTAGAGGCTTGTGTGGGGAAACCAATTTCTATTTCAACCTCTTTGCTAAACAAAGGCAATGGAAAATCGTTCAGATCAATTACTTCAACCTCTGCGTTGGCAAAAAGCCCGGCAGTATATGTGGCCAATTTTTTATTAATGGAGTTCTTGCTATTGCTGCCTCCAAATGCTAGTATTTTCATTTTTTGTTTTTCTATTGCGCGTTCATGGGTACTTCCATTAATAAGAATTCAGAATTTGTATCAGCCTCAAGCTTTAAAGAATCAGTGTTCCAGATCCCGAAGCCATCACGTGTATCTAAGAGCTGTTCGTTAACCTTTAATTTGCCGTTGAGGTTAAAAATATACACGCCATTTCCTTTAGACTTTATTTTATACTCTGTTGCAGTACCTTTATCAAATTTACCTAAATGAAACCATGCGTTCTGGTGTATCCAAACACCATCATCATCAGCGTTAGGAGATAAAATCTGTTGTAATTTGTTATGTCTGTCTTCCTCTTTGAGAGTAATTTGATCGTAGCGCGGGGTAACATTTTTTTTATTTGGAAATACCCATATCTGTAAGAATTTTACTTGTTTGTCTTTACTCTTATTATATTCACTGTGTTGCACACCCGTACCGGCACTCATAACCTGAATGTCCCCGTTTTTTATAACGGTTATGTTTCCCATACTGTCTTTGTGTTCTAAATCGCCTTCTAAAGGAATGCTGATAATTTCCATATTATCATGAGGATGAGTTCCAAAACCCATGCCTTCGGCAACAGTATCATCATTTAATACCCTTAAAACACCAAAGTGCATCCTTTCAGGATTATAGTAATTGGCAAAACTAAATGTGTGCTTACTGTGCAGCCATCCATGATTAGCATCGCCCCGTGTTTCTGATTTATGTAAGATCGTATTTTCCATAATGTTTGATTTAGTATGTGGTAAATGATTAAACCCTAAAATTTCAAGTTCTTTTAATTCATCAATATTGTTTGTGATGATGTTTCCTAATGCTTGAGAGGCTACAAATATTCCTGTTCCCATTAAGCCTTTCTTTAAAAATTCCTTTCTATCCACGAGTTGTTGTTTTTATGCAACAAAGGTAGAGATACATTATTTAAGAATTATTAATCTAGGTTAAGAAATGCTTTTATGTTTTACATATTTTGCCCTGAGCTTACTTAAGAATTCAGGTGTTACTCCTATATAAGCTGCTATTTGCTTCTTTGGAATCGTATTGATCAATTGCGGATAAGTTGTGCAAAATTTCAAATACCGTTCCTGCGCGGTAATACTCATATTATCGTTTAACCGCTGTTGAAAGGAAACTAAAGAATTTTCTGTGATGATGCGAAAAAATCGCTCAAATTTTGGCACGTTACTATATAATTTTTCCTGGTTGGTTTTGGATAACAATACTACTTCAGAGTCAATCATTGCCTCTACATTCAGATTGCCAGGTTTTTGAGAAATCAAACTGTACATATCCGCGATCCACCATTCCTTTGGAGCAAAGGATAAAACATGTTCACTGCCGCTGCTATCTATGGTATATCCTCTAAGGCATCCGTCTAATACAAAAGCGGAATACTTGCACACCTCACCCTGCTTTAGTAATAATTTTTTTGCTGAAATTTTTCTGCATTCAAATAAGGATGAAGCCATTGCTTCTTCAGCTTTATTAAGTGAAATATGTTTCGCAAAGTTTTGTATTAAGACAGTATAATCCATAAAATCTACAATTGTTCAACTTGTTCTGCAATGTTAAGCAATTCTGTTAGAGTTTTGAGATTACGCGTTGTTGCAGATACTTTTAGCTTATTTTCAAAGAAGGTATTGGTAAGTTTAGTATTACCATACCCATTGGTACAAAACAAATAAACAGCTTTTTCACTCAGTGTAAATTCGTCTTCAGTATACACACATTCCTTAATTTTATCAACTGAAGATTTGTCTGGCTCATTGTTTAAAAATGTAACGTGTAGTTTTGTTATGTCTTCTTTCCGTTTAAGGAACGGATTATTTTTTATAACAGTTTTAAGATCGTTTGCGTCTTTTACTATTACCGGTACCTCAAAATTAAATGTTTCAGCAATGGCTGTTGTTATTTTTTTTTCAAGTTCGGCAGGTATTGTCTTTTTACATTGAAATATAATATTTCCACTTTGAATGTAAGTTTTAGTGTTTTTGAAGCCAAGAGATTCGCAGAGTGCTCGCAACGCTTCCATTTTTATGATCTTATGACCACTAACATTAATTCCTCTTAAAATTGCAATATAAGTATGCATGTTTTGCGTTTTACTTTTCATAAAAAAACCTTCCTGATAGGAAGGCTTTTTATTGATTATATTTTTTGTTTTAAAGTAACTTCTTCAATTGGCATATCCGGTAATGGTGGAGCTTTTTCAATTTCAATATTTTTGTATTCAAAACCACCTTGAACTGATGATAATTCTTTAGAAGTTAATACTTTAATTTTACTTTCTTTTGTTTGCTTTGATTTTTTGTTAAACATTTTTTTAATTTAAGAGGTTAAAATTTAATTATTATATTTCATTTGCAACTGAAATTATTGAACGTAAAAATAATTGTTTTTTTTAAGTAAATGCGCCAATTAGCGGTTCATGTGTAAAATTAACATATTTTAGCGTTTAATTTATGCATTTCGTCGAAACAAATATTGAGGTGGGTATTAGGTTTGCACCTAAAAAACATAAGTTTAATCTAAGAATTGTGAACTTAAACTTGTACACCAATAATTAAGATGTCATCTACTTGTTCAAGGTTTCCTCTCCATTCTTCAATGGTTTGATTGAGGGTTGATTTTTGTGTTTCTATAGGTAATTTACTTACATCAACTAATAACTGACGGAAATTGCCTGCCATGAATTTTTTGCCTTTAGGGCCACCAAATTGATCAGCATAGCCATCAGAGAAGATATAAATACTATCACCTTTTTGTAACTGAATGAGATTATTAGTAAAGTTTTGTTTTTCGCCAATAAACATTCCAACAGGAAATTTATCTGCTTTATATTGAATCAATTCGTTATTACGGATAATATATAAAGGATTAAATGCGCCAGAAAACTGTAATTCTAAAGTGGAATAATTAATTGCACATAATGTCATGTCCATTCCGTCTTTGGTTTGTTTACCAGAAGTGGTATTAGTATGAAGGGTATGTGCAACACCATCATTCATTTTATCCATAATCACAGAAGGTTCAATGCTCTCTGTGTTTTTTAAAATATCTTTTAATAGGTTATATCCAACAATGCTCATGAAGGCACCCGGAACACCATGACCTGTGCAATCAACTGCGGCGAAATAACACCAGTCATTCTTTTTATCGATCCAGTAGAAATCACCACTTACAATATCTTTCGGCTTGTACAATACAAAAGACTCGGGCAAAACCTGCTTCACTAAATTATTTGGCGGTAATATTGCTTCCTGAATTCGTTTCGCGTAATGAATACTATCCGTAACCTGCTTGAATAAAATTTCAAGCTCTTTTGTTTTCAATTCAATTTCCTCTTTTTGCTTTACAACTTGTTCGGTTCGCTCTATTACTTTTTGCTCAAGCACTCTTTCGTTTTCAGATAAACCATCACGCATTTTTAAAAGTGCGTGACCTAAACTATCATCTTTACTTAATGGCTTATAATATGCCTCAAAATTTCCTTTTCCGGTTTGTTTGGCAAACTCGGTAGTGCTTTCCATCGATTCTACCAAGCTGTTTAAAGCAATTCCCATTTCACCTATTTCATCCGTACGGTAATTAATACGTTCTTTCGGAAGAATACCAAGTCCCATTGAGAGCAGCATCTTTTTTAATTGTTGAATAGGTTTTGTAATGGAACGGGTAGTAAAAATGGCAATTAAAATTCCGCCAACAAACAATCCAATTCCTAAAAATTTTACGAAATTATCAAGGAAGTCAAAAGAACGGAACATTTCATTAGTCGTAGTTTCTGCGTTCAGTTCTTTTTGTGTGATAAGGTCGTTTAACTGTGCATACAACATTTTTATTTTATCCTGACTGTCTTCAAATGGCATTGTAACCAGGAAACCAACATTCGCATCCTGATAGCTTTCCCAGGAATTAAGAGGCGTCATAATTTCTTCCTGGTAAAGTTTAAATAATCCATCACTAAATTGAATAATAGTTTTGGCTTTCGCTGCTTCTTCTTTAGTCCAGCCCTTTGAAAGCGAATCAATTTTAGCTTTAATGTGGGGATAGTCTTTACTGATGAGGGTTCTTAATTCCGTTTTGGACGGATCATCGTTTGCAGATTGTTTAAAGAACCATTTGGAAATTAATGTTTGAGATTTCTGAAGGATAAAGTTGTATTCTTTTAATGCGGAAACAGAAGGCGTCACCTGACCAACTACAGAATCTGTTTGGTGTTTACTTTTAGTAATGGTAACTATTGTGAAAAGAAAAGCGACTAATGTAAGTAAAAGCAAAACGCCGAAACCTGTTCCTATCTTTCTACCAATGCTGAATCTAAATGACATACGATAGCCTATTATTGTTTATTTAAGGCTTCTTTCTTTTGCTTAAACTCATTTGCCTTTTCATCATCAAGTAATGCTGAATAAATTCCCTGAAGCCCTTCCAATGCTCTTTCGGCTTTAGGATCTAACTCATATACTTTTATCATGAATGGTAAAGATTGTTTAAATAATTTTTTAGCATTTTCTTGAATTACGTCTAATTGGGCTAAATCAACATCGTATTCCATCATTTGCATCAAAGTAGCACCTTGATTATAATATAAAATACCTAAATTAATATTTGCGCTAATATTTTTACTGTCTAATTCTAAAACTTTTAATAAGGCGGTTTTCGCAATATCTCCATATTTTTGATTGAAGTTACTTTTCGTATACAAATCCGCAAATACACCTCCGATATTTTTATAATGCTCGATGTCTTTTTGTTTAATATCAAATGTTGGGTCAAACAAAAGGATATATTTTTTGTAATTCTGATAATACTGCTCGGATTTCACATAGTTTAAAGAGTCTTGCAATATCATTACGCTAGCCTTATAATAATAAGAAGCACCATTTTTAATAAAAGAATTATTGTTTTCTAGATAAGCTTTTTCAGCATCAAATTCTTTAGACTTAACGGCAGAGATTATGGCAGTATCCAGTAAGTAAAGTTTAGATGTATTGAGAACCCCGGCTTGTCTATAGGTCTGCAGGTATGCAAAAGAACGTATATGCCAAGAAGCCGGATCAGCTTTTGTTTCAGGGTGAAGAATTACTTTTTCAAGCATAGGAATTGCCTGTTCATAATTTTTTTCGTTACAAAGTTTTTGGGCATCAAAAAGCAAATCCGTTTGCGCGCACATTTGCTGGCAAACAAAAACCAATAAAAAGCTAAATGAGCTTTTAAGGTAAGCATATGAATTTGACACTGTTAACACTCTATACAAATTTAATAAATTTTTAATCAACTGCAATAGCTAAACTGTTTAGTCCGTCGCCAGTTTTTAGCCCGGCTTTTTTCGCATTACTTTCGCTGTACTCAAATCTTTGTTTATTATCGGCTACTACAAAATTAATGGCAGCACCCGCTTTAGCCAACCCTGACTTTTCTGTAATAATTAATGTGCCGTTTCCTTTATATTTTGAATTGCAATCTTTCAGTAAATCTGATGATTCATTTAATAAATAAATCATGTGGGGTTTTAATGATGGATCAAGTGATGTGGTGAGCTTAATCTCAAGTTTTTGAGTGCCAATCTGCTTTGTGGCGGCCATTTTGTTCAATTCCTGACTCAAATTAGCATTAGAACCTACTATTTGAATTATAAAATTACCTGATTTCATTTTTTCAGGCCAGTCAAAATATTTAGTGAAATTATATAAGAAAGCAGCTTTTACCTTGGAATTCGTATCATAGTTTTGCTGAAAACTAAGACTAGAAGAAGCCAGAATAAATACAATGCTATATTTTAATATATTCTTCAATTAAAAGAGTAAGGTTTATATGTCGTTTTGCAATAATCCTAGAACCAACAAATATAACATTATGAAAATAGTAAACAAAGTATTTTTTCGTTTTAAAATGAGGTTGACGAAGGTTTTATATTTATATTCGGGTATAGAATGATCTATAACGATAAATATAACCAGTACTCTGATAACGAGCTAATTATAGAGTATAAAGCCACAAAAGATAATGTGTTTGTTGGGATATTATATAAACGATACAGTCATTTGGTTTTAGGACTTTCGTTAAAATATCTTAAAGATATTGATGAGGCGAAAGATGCCGTCATGCAAATTTTTGAAAAACTGCTTACCGATCTTCTCAAACATAATGTTGAATATTTTAAAAGTTGGCTATATACGCTTTCTAAAAATCATTGTTTGATGATCATCAGATCTAAACAAGCGAAATTAAAAAAGGAAATTGATTTGCAGGTGCATGCGGATTCGTTTATGGAAACAGGGGATAATTTACATCTCAAAACATCTGAGGAAAAAGAAAAGCAATACACCATTCTTGAAAAGGCCATTGAGGAATTGAATGTAGATCAGAAAATGTGTATTGAATTGTTTTATTTAAAAGAAAAGTCTTATAACCAAATTGTGGATTTAACCGGATACAGTATAAATGAAGTAAAAAGCTTTATACAAAATGGGAAACGAAATTTGAAAATTAAATTGGAAAAGAACAGTGAGTGACGAAAATAAACATAAACCTTTGAATCCGGAGGAATTGCTTCAGTTGTTGAATAAAAAAATGACTGATGAAAATAATGATTTGGATGAATTTGAACGCGAAGCTTTGGAAGGTTTTGATGCGAATGTTGATTCCTTAAAGGCAGAGAAGTTAATAGAAGAGGTTAACCAATCTATTTCTAAAAAAGTTTCAGAGGATGAAAAAAGGGTTCAAAAAAACAAGATCATTTGGTTTAGCGCTGCAGCTTCTATTGTCGTTATTTTTTTAATATCTATTTTCTTTGCTAAGCAAAGCAAACAGGATTTAAATAGCAATCTGGCATTAAATGAACCAAAAAATGAACAGTTTGTTGCGCCAGGAATGGAACCTGTAATCGGTTCCACAACTGCTATGGAATCGAATAGTTCTAATGACGTACTTTCAACCGTGTCTGTAGAACAAAAGCGACCTGAAAAAATATCATTGGCAAAAGAAAGCGCAATTAGGCAGGATGAAGTACTAGTGGAAAATACATCATCCTTTGGTACCATTGATTATAAGTCTGACAATGAAACGAAATCGGGAGAATCAGAATATGGTAAAGATGCAAATGGTGCCCCGGCAGAAAAAATAGTAATAACGGATCAATTGGGGACCAAAAAAAAAGAGCAAAGCACAAGAGAAGAAAGCGAAACGGATAAGGACTATAGCATTTCTCAAAATGTGAGCACAACTTCTGTAGCAATGGATGACACTAAAGAAGTGAGTAACAAAGCAGATCTTGAGACAAAAAATACAAAACAAAATTCAAAAAACAGATCAAAATCTAATGAACAAATTATAAGCGCTGGAGTTGCGGCTAATGCATCACCTTCGGCTGTTTATGTAGCAAATGAAATAGCGTATTACAAGGGAGGAGAACTGGCTATTAAAGAATATGTAATGGCTTATTTAAAATCAAAACAAATTTCCCAGGTTGTTGTTGGTCGCTACAAAGTAACGGGAATTGTTTCCCCTGAAGGCCATTTAAAAGTAGAAACAATTGTTCAACTCTCGAATGATAATTGTAATTGCATGGATAAAATTAAAGAAACTTTGAACCTGATGAAAGCATGGAACCCGGCAATTTCTGATGGAAAAAAATCGTCCTCCGAAGTTGAATTTGTAATCGGTTTTTAGTTCTGAATTAATCCTTGCTTTTCTTTTTTTCCGTAATCCAGAATGAGGAAATAATACATAATTACACCAAAGCCATATAAGGCGGAAGTAATCAGAAAAACATTTACAAATGGATATCCTTGATGAAACATTACTTTTACCATGTAACCGCTGATGACCCAGCTACCGCTCCAGATAGCTGCCGTGAGCGCACTCGTAATTTCCCTGTTTTTTTCTCCCACATAATTCATTACAAGTTCCGAAGTCATTGGCCCGGCCATGTTCATTAAAGGCTGACGAAGGAGATAACAGCCAACGGCAACGTAAACCGCTATGCTGTATTGGCTATAAAATTGCGTGGTGGCTAAAGCTACCAATGAAATAACGGCCAGCGATTGGGTTGTTGGAATAGCTATTTTATAACCGATGCTCCCTTTTATCCTGGGAACCATCATCGCTCCCCAAGCAACTAATACCGCCGCAATGGCGCTAACAACACTAAAGTCGCCTTTGCCCATATGATGAACCTTATCGAAAAACAAACTGATGAATGGAATAGTTAAGCCGGCGCCAGTTGCAATGATTAGTGTTGGAATCAAGCCTTTAAAAATCAAGTACCAATCATTTTTTTGTTTTTTAATCTTTGTGTGATTGGTTTTGTAATCATTAATCTCTTCTTTCAGATTCACTTTACCTAAGAAATAAATTCCACCGAAACCTAACAATGAAAACAGGATCAGAATTTTTTCCTCGTCAAAAAAGAAAGGGTTAATCTTGTCTAAAAGTGCGATCACGATTCCGCTGATAATTCCTGCAAAACTCCAGGTGCTGTAACTTAATGCAATACCGGAAGTGTGATGTTCTTTCGCTTCATTTCTTAAAATATAAGGTGTGATTGGGATTTGCATAAATGTAAATGAAGCGCCCCATAGTAAAAGAGAAATATAAATTAGTAATGTGAGTTTTAAATAAATACAAAGCACAATACATAAGCCAAATAGCGGCACTAAAATCGATGATATATAAAAGTAAGGTTTCATGATACGACCTTTCAGGAGATTGCCAATCGGTACTGCTAATACAAAAACCCCCAGGAAACGGAACGTAATAAACAAAGCGATTTCTTCATCGCTGAATCCTTTCCGACTCATATACAGAGGGAGAATGTTCATAAAAGTGGCATTTACCAATTGAATAAAAAACTCAGAAACGATCACATTAATAATGGCCGGTTTGAGTTTACTATAATCTTTGATAAAGGAGAACATGTATTAGGAGTACTGAAATATTAAGTCTAAATATGCTTTTAATTTTTCTACTTCAGTTGGTTCAAAGGATTCAAATTCTCCCTGGTGGTTAAACCAGGTTAACTGGCGCTTCGCATAGCGACGTGTATTTTGTTTGATTAAATTAACAGCTTCTTCAAGAGTTGTTTTTCCCTCGAAGTAATCAAACAACTCTTTGTAACCAACTGTATTTAATGCATTGAGATGTTTATAAGAATATAGAGATTTAGCTTCTTCTAAAAGTCCTTCTTCCATCATCATATCAACGCGTTTATTTATTCTGGAATATAAAGTTTCTCTATCGGTATTGATTAAAATCTTAATAGCCTCAAAGGTGCGCTCTTTTTTTTCTTTTTTACGGAATCCTGAATAAGGCTTTTGAGTATACCGACAAACTTCCAACGCACGCATAATCCGTTGTGGATTATTTAGATCCACTTGAGAATAATATAGCGGATCTTTTTCTTTTATTTCTTCCTGTAAATACGTTAGTCCTTTTTCGTCATAATCTTTAATGATTTGTTCACGAATGAGTGCCGGGATTTCCTCAAATTCATCTACGCCGTTTAGCACTGCGTTGATATAAAGGCCTGAGCCTCCAACGAGTATTAGTGTTTCATGATTTTTAAATAATTCTTCAATACAGACTATCGCGTCTCTTTCGAATTGACCAACGTTATAAGCATCGTGAATACTAATGTTATTAATAAAGTAATGAGAAACACCTTGCATTTCTTCCGGTTTGGGCTTTGCGGTCCCAATACTCATTTCCTTGTAAAATTGTCTGGAGTCGGCGGATATAACAGGGCACTGATAATACTTGGCAAGTTCAATGGATAATGCGGTTTTACCAACGGCTGTAGGACCAGCAATAACTATGAGGTTTTTTTTCAAAACTAAAAACTAAATTCTACTTTACTCTCAGGGTTTGTGACCTTACTGCTTTTTTTGATACCATTAACTTCAGTATGAATGATATTAATTTGTTGTGGCAAATAATCGTATAGCAATTTAGTATTGATAGTTATTTTTTTTGGAAGTGAAGCTTTCTTAATTTCGAGATAAACCCAGATGGATTCTTCTTCTTTTTCGTAACCTATATAGTTCAGGGTTTGCGCTTTTGAATCTAATGAAATATGGAAGCGTTCTTTGATATACTTATATAATGCAGAATCTACTTCTGATTTAAATTTCGGATTTAACAAATCAATGGTTTTGCTATTCGTTTTACGAAGGGCATCCTCGAGATCGTTAGTGAATAAACGGGCACTGATCTGCATTGATTTTTGTTTGGTGTCATATTTCATATCCACCACGCTTACATAATAGGGATGCTTTTTAACATTGAACGAAAATGCTAAAAGGATGAATAGCCCAAAAAATAAGCATTTTACCGCAGGTGTAATTTTTTTAAGCGAACCGGCTATATTCTCTATTTTTAACACAGTACAAAAATAACAAATTAAATGAACGATTTCTGGATATGGTTTAGCACAGGTTTACAGCATATTTTAGACTGGAACGGCTATGATCATATATTATATGTTGTGATGTTATGCATATTGTTTACGGTTCAGGAATGGAAAAAGTTGTTGGTATTAGTGACCGCTTTTACGGTAGGCCATTCATTAACATTAGCTTTCAGTGCGTTTGATGTTTTAATAATTCACCAAAGTTATATCGAAATTCTGATTCCTTTAACCATCATCCTGACTTCAATGGTTAATATATATTTCCGAAAACGACTTGAAAATGGCTTGAATCAAAGCAAAAATTACCGTTTGAATTATATCCTCGCATTGGTATTTGGATTTATTCATGGGATGGGTTTTTCTTACCTTTTAAAGTCGATGTTGGGAAAGGAAGAGAACATTTTTTTTCCTTTAATATCCTTCAATTTAGGACTCGAAGTCGGGCAATTAATTATCGTGGCATTTACACTCTTACTCTCTGTTTTTTTAGTTAGATTTACCCGGATTAAGAAACCGGCGTACGTATTTTTTATATCATCTACGGTATTTGCAGTATCTTTTTTATTATTCATTCAACGATTAAACGCTCTATAATATGACACGATTATTACAATTAACATCCGCTATTTGTTTAACAGCTTCTGTTGCTTTGGCTCAAAACATTAAAAATAACCCGACGTCGAACCACGGGAATAAGTTTGAGCAGCTAGGAACTATTTTACCAACTGCCAATGAGTACAGAACAGCATCCGGCGCGCCTGGAGGTAAATACTGGCAGCAAAAAGCCGATTATAATATTGAAGCCACGTTGGATGAAAAGAACCTGATGTTGATCGGTAAGGAACAGGTAACCTATACAAACAACTCACCCGATAAATTAAATTATTTATGGTTGCAGTTGGATGAAAATCAACATGACCCAAAGTCGGATAATAATTTCTTTGATAGTAATAGAATGAGCTCTCCGGCAGATTTAAATGCTGTGAAAGGAATGGATGTCAATGAAACCTTGAAAGGTTTGGGAGATCAGATTTTATCAGTGACGGATGAGTTAGGCAAGTCTTTAAAATACACCATCAATCAAACCATGATGCGAATTGATTTGCCAAAAACGTTGAATCCCGGAGCTAAGGTTAAATTCAATGTAAAATGGCAGTACAAAATTGGTAACCGCATGGAAGTTGGTGGACGTGGTGGCTATGAATTTTTTAAAGAAGATGGAAATCATTTATTTACGATGACCCAATGGTATCCAAGAATGTGTGTGTACAGTGATTTCCAGGGATGGCAAAATAAACAATTCACGGGTCGTGGTGAATTTGCTTTAGCTTTCGGGGATTATACCGTAAAAATGACAGTTCCGGCTGATCATATGGTTTGCTCAACCGGTGAATGTCAGAACTACGCTCAAGTATTAACATCAACTCAAATGGCTCGCTGGACAAAAGCTTCCTCAAACTACAGTGATGTTACGGAGATTGTGACATTGGATGAATGTACAGCTGCAGAAAAAAATAAAGCAACAACAACTAAGACATGGATCTTTAAAGCGGACAGCGTGCGTGATTTTGCATGGGGTTCTTCCCGTAAATTTATGTGGGATGCGATGCCAATTAAAGTGGACGGAAAGAAAGTGATGTGCATGAGTTTTTATGGAAAAGAAGCTGCCGGATTATACCGAAAGTATTCTACCAAGACAGTAGCGCATACCATTAAAACTTATTCTAAATATACCATTGCTTATACATATCCGGTAGCTCAAAGTATTGAAGCCTCTAATGGTATGGAATACCCGATGATCTGTTTTAATTTTGGTCGCACTGAAAAAGACGGTACTTACACTGAAGGAACCAAATATGGTATGTTAGGTGTGATCATTCATGAAGTAGGTCATAACTTTTTTCCAATGATCATTAATAGTGATGAACGTCAGTGGAGCTGGTTGGATGAAGGCTTGAATACATTTATGCAGTTTATCACGGAACAGGAGTTTGATAATAATTACCCATCTAATCGTGGTCCCGCGCATAAAATGGTGGATTATATGCGTTTACCAAAGGATCAATTGGAACCAATCATGACCAACAGCGAGAACATAAATAATTTTGGTGCAAACGCATATGGGAAGCCGTGTACCGCTTTAAATATTTTGCGTGAAACGGTTATGGGGCGTGAGTTATTTGATTTTGCATTCAAACAATATTGTAATCGTTGGGCTTTTAAACATCCAACACCTGCTGATTTTTTCAGAACAATGGAAGATGCAAGTGCCGTTGATCTGGATTGGTACTGGAGAGGATGGTTCTATGATATCGAGCCGGTGGATGTTTCGGTTGATTCTGTAAAAGCATATACATTTAATAATAATAAAGAAGTGCCGGTGAAAATGGATACCATCCGTAGTTTCCCTAAAGCGAAAGAATTCGAATTTGTTTCCAAAATCAGAAATAAAGAAGCAGGGATGAAATTTTTAGTGGATGTGGATACCACCTTACGTGATTTTTATTACCATTACAAGCCGGAAGTAAAAACATCGGTAGAGAAAAAAGCAATCAACCGTTACGAAAATGTAGAAGCGGTAAACGATTCAGCTTTTGAAAGCATTAAGGGAAAATACAATTACGAGATTTACTTTACAAATAAGGGAGGCTGTGTTACACCATTGATTATTCAATGGAATTTCAAGGATGGTACTTCCGAGATTGATAGGATTAATGCGTACATCTGGCGCAAGAATGAAAAAAATGTCGTGAAGACTTATTCTAAGAATAAAGAAGTTGCTTCTATATTATTAGATCCATATAAAGAAACTTGTGACATTGATGAAAAAAATAATACCTGGAATATGAAAGATGCACCAAATCGTTTTGATGTATTTAAGGGTAAAACAGTTGGTCGTGGACAAAGTACTGGTGGAAATCCTATGCAGAAAGCTAAAAAGTAATGAATTCTATCACTGAATTTTAAATTAATGAAACACTTAATTTTCATATTGATATTTTTTATTTTAAGCTGCAAAGAGAACCGACGGACAAAGTCATTAGATTTGGTGGAAATGTATGTAGGTTTGTACAATGGGATGGAAATTCATACGGATTTTGCAGACAGCACCAGTGTTAAAGATACATTACAAATAGAAGCAACACTCTCAAAAACATCAAAGGAGAATGTCGTAAATTTTAGTTACAATCAAAAAGATTTTCTATTTAGCTTCCAAAATGGCATATTTTCTTCATTGGAGAGTTTTTATTCCTATCCTCGAACTACATTAAGAAAATCAAGGGATAGTTTATATTTTCAAACTGTCTTTAACAAATGGGGAACAGAATGGACGGACTGTATTGTTAAAAAGCAAAATTGAGTCGGTTATTTTTAAATTATATATCTATGAACCGTTATTTTTTAATCGTTTTGTTATTATGGTTCAGTACTTTTTCTTTTTCTCAAACCAAAACTTTCACTAAAGAAGATACTCTCATTGGTAGTAACACATCTTATAGAGCATGGTGGGATGTGTTGCATTATAATGTGTCTGTAAAACCTGATTTTAAAGAAAAGTCGATTTCAGGAAATAGTATTATCACCTACAAAGTGATTTCGGATAGTCTGTTTTTTTTAATGCAGATCGATCTACAGGATCCCTTACAAATTGATTCATTCTTTGTAGACAATGCAAAGTTTTCAAATTATAAAAAAGAAAACAATCGCTGGATGTTGACGTTACCTGCACAACAAAAGAATTCCGAACATACTGTAAAAGCCTTTTATCATGGGAAACCGAAAGTGGCAGCAAATCCTCCCTGGGATGGAGGGTTTGTTTGGAAAAAAGATTCATTAGGAAATCCTTGGATTAGTGTTGCTTGCCAGGGAGCAGGAGCGAGTGTTTGGTTTCCATGTAAAGATTTGCAAAGTGAAGAACCGGATCGTGGCGCCATTTTAACTCTGGTTGTTCCCGATACTCTGATGGGAATTGGTAATGGTAAATTAGTTGATCAGCAAAAAAGGGAAACGGGTTGGATGTCTTATAGCTGGAAGGTGACCAATCCAATTAATAGTTACGATATCATTCCCTACATTGGAAAGTATATCTTGTTAAAGGATTCAATCGTTGGTGAAAATGGAAAATTGATGACAGATTATTGGGTTTTGAATTTCCATGAGAAAAAGGCGAAGCAGCATTTAAAACCTAATGTGATCAAAACGATTAAGTGTCTTGAGCATTGGTTTGGTCCCTATCCATTTTATGAAGACAGTTATAAAATAGTGGAATCTCCTTATTTGGGAATGGAACACCAAAGCAATATAGCATATGGTAATTTCTATTTAAACGGTTATGCAGGACGTGACCTTTCTAATACAGGTTGGGGCCTGAAATGGGATTTTATTGTAGTGCATGAAACAGCTCATGAATGGTTTGGGAATAGTATTACTGCCAGGGATGTTGCTGACAATTGGATACATGAAGGATTTGCTTCCTACGCTGAGGTTTTGTTCACTGAATGTGAATTTGGAAAAGAAGCAGGTAATGATTATTGCAAAGGGGTAAAAAAGAAAATCGATAATGATATTCCTTTGATTGGCAAGTATGGCGTGAAGAAAGAGGGGAGTGGAGATATTTACAACAAAGGGAGTAATGTTATTCATATGATTCGGCAATTGGTGGACGATGATGAAAAATTCAGATTATTACTTCGAGATATTTCAACACATTTTTACCACCAGATCATTACGACTGGAGACTTTGAAAAATTTATTGCACAAAAGACAGAAAAAAATTTAAAGCCTTTTTTTGACCAGTATTTGCGAACTACAAAAATCCCACGACTAGAGTATAAACTCAAAAAAAACAAATTGGAGTTTAAATATACCAACTGCAATGTAGATTTTAACATGCCTGTTAAGATCAAAACAGATAAAGAATTCTGGATTTTTCCAACAACTCAATGGCAATCGATTACCTTGGAAAGCGCAACTAAATCTATTTCTTTAAATAGAAATGTCTACATAGAGTTAGTAAAGTGAAAAATAAATTTAGTCACTATTGGGACTATTAGAACAAGCGTCCCTCAATTGGGCCAGCATGCTCAATCTCATGTTTTAAGAGCCATTCTTTTTTATCAATACCCCATGCATATCCTGTCAAATTACCATCTGATCCAATAACCCGGTGACAAGGAACAATAATAGCCAATTGATTTTTCCCATTACTGGTACCAACGGCTCTCACGCTTTTTGTATCACCTAATCGGTACGCAATTATTCCATAAGTTGCTGTTTCACCGTATGCAATTTTATCGACTTCGTTCCATACGCGTTGTTGAAAGTCTGTTCCAATCTGGTAATGAGGAATATCAAAGTGCAGGAGTGTACCCGTAAAATACTCTTTGAGTTGTTTTATACATTCCTTATTTAAAGGTGTTTCAATTGTAAATGGTTCCGTTTCTTTTTCAACAAACAGAACAGAACAAATTTTTTGATTAATACTTTTGATCTGTATTAGGCCAATCGGTGATTCGAAATAAGAAACGTCAAATGAATCATTCATTTATTTTAATGAAACACTGTCAGCAATTTTTGTATTCTCACACATTAAAGTCCTTGCTGGAAATTTACTATATAACAATAAATCGTGGGTAGCGAATAATATACAACGGCCTTGTTTGCTGATGTCCAACAGTAATTTCATTATCTCTTCAGATGTTTCAGGATCTAAGTTCCCGGTTGGTTCATCTGCTAATATAATTTCAGGCTCATTAATCAATGCTCTTGCAATACTAATACGCTGCTGTTCACCACCTGATAGCTGGAAAGACATGGTTTGTTCTTTGCTTTCTAATCCAACTTTTGACAAAACATCTTTCACGCGTGCTTTTATTTTAGTTTCGTCAGTCCAGCCCGTTGCTTTCATTACAAAACGTAAGTTCTCAAATATATTTCGGTCGCTTAATAATTGAAAATCCTGGAAAACAATTCCTAATTTTCTTCTTAAATATGGTATTTCTTTTCGCTTTAAATTGTGCAATTTGAAACCTGCTACTTCGCCATAGCCTTGTTTCAGCTCAAGATCGCCATAAATGGTTTTCAGTAAACTACTTTTTCCGCTTCCGGTTTTTCCCAATAAATAAATGAATTCGCCTTTATTCATGGCCAGGTTTAAATCAGTAATTACCGGAACATCTCCCTGGAAAATGGTGGCGTTTTTAAATTCAATAACAGAATCGTTGATCATAGGAAATTTTTGTGTTATAAAAATAGGCAGTATTTATTCTGATATGTAATTTATGTAATTCATGTTTTAACATAGGCGGGTTAATAACTAGATAATCAAGATGTTAAGCGCACTTATTTGTCCATTATTTTTAAGAACGAATTTTAATACAATAGGGAACAGTAATTCTTTAGCGAATTTTACTGTCACCATTTTATTTATATACGATTATATAAGCATTGATAATATATTATGATGATCAAAAAATATTTCATAAGCCTTTTGTTTCTGATATTTTCAGGGCTATTGTTCTCGCAAAAAACACAAATTTATTTGGATAAGGACGCCGCTTATAAAGCGGGTTTAGAACTCTTTGATAAAAAATTGTATACGTCTGCTCAAAAGACTTTTATTGATTACATGAATTCCGCTAAAACAAATTCATTACTTAAAATTGATGCGGAGTATTATGCAGCCGCCTGCGGAATTGAGTTATTTCATAAGGATGGAGAATGGAGGATGAAGGAATTTATTGAACGTCATCCGGAGAGTAATAAAGTAAAATGGGCTTATTTTTATTTAGGGAAATCTAATTTCAGAAAAAAGAAGTATGAAGAATCTATACAATATCTTGAAAAGGTTGATATCTATGAATTAAATAAAGAAAATTTAGCGGAACTTTATTTTAAAAGGGGTTATAGTTATTTTGTTGTTAAAAATAACGAAAAGGCTAAACTTGATTTATTTGAAATAAAAGATGTAGATAATAAATATGCCCACCCGGCTAATTATTACTATTCTCATATTTCTTATCAGGAAAAAAATTATGAAACGGCATTGCAGGGTTTCAACCGTTTATTGAATGATGAAACATTTGGTTCTGTAGCTCCTTATTATATTACTCAGGTTTATTTCATACAGGGAAAATTCAGCGAGGTGGTTAAAAATGCACCTGCTCTTTTAGATGACACTAGTCATGTTCAGAAAGAAGGCGAGATCAACCGTATGATCGGGGAATCTTATTTTAACTTGAAAGATTTTGCAAACGCATTGGAATTCTTCAAAAAAGCACAGGCTAAAGGAGGCGGTTTCAATGCTCAGGGTAGTTATGAAATTGCATATTGTTATTACCAGATCAAAGATTACAATAATGCTATTACTTATTTTGGAAAAGCAACAGATGCAAATGACAGTCTTGCACAAAATGCCTGGTATCATATTGCCGATTGTCATGTTCAAACTAATAATAAGACAAAAGCGCGTAGTGCTTTCCATGCCGCTTCCAATTTCAATTTTGATCCGAAGATTAAAGAAGATGCATTGTTTAGTTATGCAAAGCTTTGTTATGAATTATCATATGCGCCGTTTAATGATGCAGTGGTGGCTTTTCAGAAATACATTAAGGACTACCCAAATTCGTCAAGGAAAATGGAAGCCTACAATTACCTTGTAAATGTGTATTCCACAACAAAAAACTATACACAGGCTATTGCATCCATAGAAAAAATACAACCATTGGATCCTATCTTAAAACTTTCATACCAAAAGCTTATTTATTTTAAAGGCGTGGAATTTTTTAATAATAGTGAACTGGATAGCGCCGCCCGATATTTCAAAAAGTCAATGACTGTTAATTTTGATAAAACATTTAATGCATTGTCACAATATTGGTTAGGAGAAATATCCTATATTAAAAAAGATTATGGAACTGCTATTGAAACCTGGAAAAGCTTTCAATTGAACGAAGGCGCTTTTAGTTTAAAAGAGTATGACCTTTCCAACTACAATATTGGATATGCTTATTTTCAGCAAAAAAATAAAAATGATTATGAAAATGCTAACATTTCTTTTCGGAAATTTTTATTGACTAAAAATAGTTATGATTCAAAAAAAATAGCTGATGCTAATATCAGGACAGCGGATAGTTATTTTATGAATAATGTATATCCACAAGCGGCTGATTATTATGAAACCGCCATTGCGCTGAATCAAATTGATGTGGATTACTGTATTTATCAAAAAGCATTGTGCAGTGGATTGTTAAAGAATAATCAAGAGAAAATCAATGACCTGAAAATGTTGACCTCTAAATATCCTAAATCAAATTACATGGCAGCAGCCATTTTTGAAACTGCTGAAACATACAGTAAGGATTTGAATGATGGAGATAATGCAATTGTTTATTATCAGAAAATATTAGATGCTTATCCTAATTCTTCTTTTGTGAATTCATCATTGGCAGGAATAGGTCTCGTTCATTACAATAAGAAAGAAGATGATAAAGCCTTTTATTATTTTGACCAAATAGTAAAGAAGGATCCAAAAGGATCAGAAGCCAGAGAGGTGTTACCAATGATCAAAAAAATATTTGAAGCACAAGGTAAGATTGATGAAATGGCCACTTATTTTGCATCTGTTGGAAACCCTTTGAATACAACCGAATTAGAGACGTCTTTATATGAAGCTGCAAAAGATGCATATTATAATCAAAAAAATTGCGACATAGCAATGCCAAAACTAGAGAGTTACATTGCAAAATATCCTGAAGGAAAATATATTTCAGAAGCGCAGTTCTGTTACGCGGAATGTGCTTACAGCAAGGATATGTATGATAAAGCGGCTCCTTCTTATCAATACATTGTCAATAAGACAAGAGGCATTTATTCAGAAACATCTTTATTAAAACTGACCTACATTTTATATAAAGACAAAAAGTATGAAGAAGTTTTACCGCTTTATCAAAAACTGGAGGAATATTCTGAAGAGCCTGCTAATAAATTAAGTGGTAGAATAGGAGCCATGCGAAGTGCATTTAATCTCAGAAAGTTTGACATCGCATTAGATTTTGCCATAAAAGTACTCAACACAGAAAAGATTACTCCTCAGCAAATTAATGAAGCTAAATATGATAAAGCAAAATCAATGTTTGAATTGGGTCGCTTTGATGATGCTTTAATAGAATTTAAGGCGATTCAAAAATCTGCTAAAAATATTACTGGTGCTGAAGCTTTATATCACATAGCAAAGATTCAGTTAGCGAAACAGGATTATACAGCTGTTGAAAAAACTATTGGTAGTTTAATTAGTTATGAATATTCAAATGATGATTGGAATACGAAAGGATTGCTGCTCTTAGCAGATTCATACATTGCAAAAGGCGAAGATGCGGATGCTGAATTGATGTTACAGACAGTTATTGATGGTAAGCCAAGACAAGAATATGTTGATGAAGCAACTAAAAAGATGGAAGCTTTAGAAGCTAAAAAAGCTACAAGGGCGGCTCAAGAAAGGCAGAATGGTGAAATGAAGATTGAGTTTAAAGAGTCAAAAGGTGATAAAGATTTATTTGATCAATTATACGAAGCACAACAGGATTCATTAAAAAAGAAGCAATAAGTACTATTTGTTCATCAGAATGTGGTGGGTGACCAAAAAAATAAAAGATATGAAAACAGCTAAACAATTCACAAGCGGTAAAATACTTTCTTCATCTAAGTATGGCAATTCGTTTATGTTCGAGCAGGACCAGCAGGTTCAAAAGCGGAAGATCAAAAAGTTACAGTGGTTTTTTGTAGCCATTTTAATTTTAGGCTATGTTGCTGCTACGATGGCACAGACTGGGATGAAAGACATTGAATTAAAAGCAACAAGCGAATTTGAGCCGACGATTAAAGATGCTGTTAAATTGGGGGATCTTCCTGAGATAAAAGATACAGTTAAAAAAATGGAGAATATCAATTACGGTATTTCATCCAAACCACTGATCTCTAAATACGAAGTTGTGCCGATTGACGCTGCCAAAATGAAGAATGAACCATTATCAAAACTATACCACTCATTATTAAAATTAGGTTTGGGTACTTACACAACTCCATATGGAGAGTTTTGGATAAATAGTTTAAGAACAAGGGATGTTGCATACGGCGTTCACTTTAAACATTTATCTTCTTCATCTCATCTTAAGGATGTTGGCTATAGTGGTTATAGTGATAACGAAGGAGAAATCTTCGGGAAGAAATTTTACAAAAAACATACATTAACGGGGGAGTTTAACTATAAGAGAAATGTGACACATTTTTATGGGTATGATACAACCGAAAATAAATTAAGCAAAGATTTTACGAAACAACGATATCAGTTATTTGAGCCTGTTATTACGGTGCAAAGCCACCTTACAGATAGCAGTAAACTTAATCACTTCATAAAGCTTGGTTATTATAACCTTTCAGACTTTTACAAAGTGTCTGAGAATAATATCAAGTTAAATACTGTTTTTAATTCTTTTGTAAATAAAGAGCGTTTATTTGTGGCTTTTGATGCTGATTATTATAGTCATAAATTACCTAACGATACATTCAATGATGTGATTGTAAAATTGAATCCTTATTTTGAAACACATGGTAAAAAATGGATGGTAGATATTGGAGTAGCTGCAACACTTGATATGTTCTCTAATCAAAGTTCGGCAAAATTTTATTTTTACCCTCAGTTGAACGCGCAATATGATGTTTATGAAAGTGTCATTATTCCTTACGCAGGTGTAAATGGTGGTTTACAGAAAAACTCTTTAAGAAGCTTATCCAACGAAAATCCATTTATCAATTCCACTATTAATTATAAAAATTCAAATACCAAAATCAATGTGTTTGGTGGGTTGAAAGGAAATCTTAGTTCTAAAACCAGTTATGATGCAAAAGCGAGTTATAGTATTGTAGATAGCATGCATTTTTTTGTGATTGATTACACAGAGAATGGAACACTGGATAATCAATACAAAGTAATTTATGATAATACCGATGTGTTTAACGTGACAGGACAAGTTAAATACCAGTACAAGGAAAAAATAAATTTTATTGCAAAAGGAAATTACTTTATGTATAAAACTAAAAATCTAACAAGAGCTTATCATAAGCCTGATTTTGACCTGACATTTTCAGCGGTTTACAATTTGAAAAGCAAGATCATTATTAAAGGAGATGTTTTTGTGATTGGTAACCAATTTGCTTTGACTCAGGTTTCGGATAATTTTGTTTATACCACTGAACCAAAATTAATGAAAGGAATTGTGGATATTAATCTTGGTGCTGAATACCGATACAGCAAGATGATGTCATTTTTCGTTAACTTTAATAATATTGCGAATACGAGATATTATAGATGGGAGAAATATCCAAGCCAAAGGTTTAATTTAATGGTTGGCTTAACTTTTATTCCTTTTTAGGAAAATAAATAAGACTTAAAACATCACCTGATATTGGATTACAATCTGACCTCTTCGTGCATTTTTTGTTTCGCGGATTGTACCATTTACGTCGGTGTTAAATATTGGCCGGCTTTGATAGTCAATTGATATTTTTGAATTCTGACCTGCCATTATCCAATTTAATCCAAAATTATAAATTATTACTGGGTCGGCTAGTTTTTGGTAGTCCGCGTAGGATGTGGCGACGTATGGTTGAATAGTCCCTTGTTTGCCTAGTAAGTCTTTTTTTAATAAGTAAGCGATTTGTGTGTACAATACCTGCCCGGTTCCTATTAAAGGAAAAGCATTTCCGGCGCCATTAAAGCTTGCATTTGCTGTGGTTCCATTCGCTGTGTTCATGGCTCCCGCATTTCTTATGTAATTAGGCCCAAAATCATAATTCAGAAAAGCCGCGTAAGCAGTAACTGCGTTTTGTTTGTCCTTATTTAAATATGTATCATAGAAAACATCGATCGCAAATTGCTGCAGTGGTGTTGATAGGGTATCTAAATCAACATTTCGGTGCCACATTGCGTCTTTTTGATAGGTAAAACCAGCACCGATATTAAGAACCTTTTTTTTACCGAGGTACGAACCTGACATATAAGGTAATTGATTACTTTCTTTGTCAAGGAACTGCCACATAACATAACCTTGGTATTGTAATTCAGGAGCTCGGGTTGAAAATGCGGAATTATTGGTGCCAGTTAGCGCTGCAACAGTATTTAATGAATTTTGAACAGGGAATGGATTGGCTGCGGCTATTCGGTAATCAAATCCTCCAATTTTCCCTTTCGCATATATCCCTAGTTTTCTAACAAATTGGTCAGTAACATCATTTGTAGTTTCCTCAATTACCGGAAGATCCATGCATAAAATATTTCCTACACCGGAAGAAGTAAAGCGGGCCGTTCCATTCCATCCATTCAATCCACCTCCCAGCGAAAAGAAATTTTTATATACGGCGTATTCTGCAGTCACATCATGAAAAAAGATTGGTGTTTTTCTGGCCGTTAAACTGTTAAAACTATTAATTCCGATTTGAGTATAAAAAAAAGTGTTTTTTGTCACTTGCCCCATCACTTGATAACGCACGCGTCTTAGCCCTACATCGAAAGTTTCTTTTTTAGGAGTACCATATATGGTAGAGCCGGGATTATTATCACTGTAACGAAACCATATCTGTGCAAGACCTGTTGCTTTCACATATCTTGAACTGTCATTATTCAAAAATATTTTAAGACCTTCTTTAAAGCGTTGATCAGGTGATTGTGCTGAAATATAGGTCGGAATCAAAAAGAATAGTAAACAAATTGTTTTTTTCATGATGTATCAGTAACTGTGCTATTGATCTTCCTCTTTCAAAGTTGGGGATCGTAATTCAACCGGAGGATGTTTTTTTCTGATTTTTAGATTGATCAATTCTACAGAAAAAGAAAATGCCATTGCAAAATAAATATAGCCTTTAGGAATTTCTACCTTATCAATATGAACACCATCTACCACTAATAAGACTGCAATTAAAACAAGAAACGATAAAGCTAATACTTTAAAGGTTGGATGCTGATGAATAAATGCAGAGATTCTTGGTGCAAAATAAAACATCACTGCCATGCTTATGATTACAGCGATCATCATAATGAAAATATTGTTGGCCATTCCTATTGCAGTTACAACACCGTCGATACTAAATACCATGTCAATAAGTATCATTTGAATGATGACAGATTTAAAAGTAGCAGGTTTCTTTTTCTCTTTATTCAAGTGTTCATCAGGATCTTCCCCTTCCAGTTTATTGTGGATTTCAAGAGTAGAATTCACTAGTAGGAACAGACCACCTGCCAACATGATAATGTCTTTTATTGCGACTGGGTGATTAAATAATTTAAAAATTTCCTGTTCGCCTTTTATAAGGTGGGCAAGGATGAATAAAAACAACAAACGCATGATGATGCCTGTAATCATCCAGATAAATCCAGCCCGTTTTGTCTGACTTTTATCCAAACGGCTTAAAATAATAGAGACAAAAATAACATTGTCGATGCCAAGTAGTATTTCCATCAGCGTTAATGGGATCAAACTTAACAGTGCTTCTGTTGTAAAAATTTCTGACATCGTGTGGGTTTTATTGAGCTTAAAAATAAGCATTAAAATAATGAAATTGTGTGCAATATTTTTCCAAAATATGAGATTGGATAAAGACAAATTTTTATTATTTTTTTTGTCCTTTTCAGGCCATTTTTTATTAACAGTTGTTAGTAAAATTCCATAAAATTAACTTCCCGAAATACCAATAAAATCGGTATATTTAATGATTATATACTTAATCAGAAGATCTTAAAATTTATGGAAGAAAATACAGCTATTGATAAGACGAATTACGGTGCAGATAACATTCAGGTTTTAGAAGGTTTAGAAGCAGTAAGAAAAAGGCCGGCCATGTACATTGGTGATATCGGTGTTAAAGGTTTACATCACTTAGTGTATGAGGTAGTCGATAACTCAATTGACGAAGCATTGGCTGGTCATTGTGATACTATTTCAGTAATAATATTAGAAAACAACTCTATTCGTGTAAAAGATAACGGTCGCGGTATACCTACAGGTATTCATCCTAAGTTAGGAGTAAGCGCTTTAGAGGTAGTAATGACAGTTTTACACGCTGGTGGTAAATTTGATAAAGATACCTATAAAGTGTCCGGTGGTTTACATGGAGTAGGGGTAAGTTGTGTAAACGCTTTATCTGATCCAT
>JAZKDO010000006.1:0-290844 GCA_040387555.1 Bacteroidota bacterium
ACTAAGCAGCCATAGCGTAAGAATTCTCTTCGCCGTATGAAAGTTTGAGAGTTGATTTTAAGGTGCCATATCCACAACGCACCACCTGCTTACATATCAATCGCGCTCGCTGTCAAAACCGGTCGGGCCCATAATGTTAAAGAACTTTTTTACTAATGCAAAGATACATCAATTTTTAATGTTTCACTTATTTATTTCGATACAAAGGGTTTAAAAGCAGGGCTAATTTTTGTAAAAATATACGTGTCCTGGTCAATGAACTCATTCACTTTAATTTCAATCGTGGAAGTTTCGCCATTCTCGTCATACTTAAGTTCTTTCACTCCGAGAGAGGTGGCATCGGCATATTCCACCACTATTTTATCGGCACTTTTAAAATGCATTTTTCCTTTGTACTGTGGATGGTATTCAAAGGTCACTTCAGCGAAATCCTTTTTGGCCTCAATCGCAATTTTGCCATACACTTTGTTGGTATAAATCCCTGCTATCTTTTTATAGGCATCCTGTGCAGCTTTATAATTGTCGGCTTCAGTTCTTAATTTTTTAATTCCTGCCTGCTCCTCTTCATAATTCTCTTTAAAACCCTGATAATATAAAGCACTCATATTCTGATAAGGCTGTTTATTTAAGTCGCCGATAATTTGTTTTGACAAGGCATCATAAAAATATTGTCCGTCACTGTTTGTCAGAATTACATATCCCAAATTTTCCTCCGGTATCAATACGGTCTTACTTAAAAAGCCATTAGCACCTCCATCATGTTCCACAATCTTTTTTCCAAAAGCATCTCCTAAAAACCAGCCTAAGCCATAAGTACTGAAATTTTGTCCCTTACGGCTTCTGCCATTTACAATCGTATTGGAAACGCGGGTTTCCGCGATCACTTTAGCCGGAACAATTTGTTTACCATTGTATTTACCGTTATCCAGTTGCATCATTACCCATTTAATCAGGTCGTTCACGTTAGAGGTAATAGAACCTGCTGCTCCGATGTTATCCACTTTAGATGGCGTAATCTCAAACAACTTCCCGTCTAATAAGGTATACGCTTTGGAGGCATTGGGTGAAGAAATAAAATTCTGATATTTCGTTTCCGTTCGGGTCATTCCTAAAGGCGTAAAGTAATGCGCCTTTAAATAATCATCCCAGGTAGTATCGCATACGGCCGGAATAATTTCACCTGCTGTTACAAACCCCATGTTACAGTAGCCATACTTTTCGCGGAACCCAAACTTAGGTGTTACATTGGCCATGTTCTCCACTAATTCTTTCCGTGAACGTGTACCGGCCCAGTTCAATAAATCACTCTGAAACGTTTCATAACCAATGCGGTGTGATAACACATCTCTGATAGTTACGTTCTCCGTTAAATACTCATTATGCATTTTAAAATAAGGCAGGTATTTTTTTACCTGATCATCCAGTTTCAGTTTACCATAATGTTCCAATAAGGCTAAAGAAGTTCCTGTAAAGGCTTTACTATTAGAGGCAATCTGAAACTCCGTATTTTCAGTGACCGGTGTTTTTTTAGCAACATCCGCATAACCGTACCCTTTTATATGTAACACTTTCCCATCTTTTACAACTGCAATAGCTAAACCCGGTAAGTTCCAGCGTTGCATTTCACGTTTAATGTAAGTATCCAAACTGTCTTTTATAAAATTCTGGGAAAGTGCGGTTTGAAAAATGAATAAAAAGACCAGTGTTTTGAGTGTTTGTTTTATCATAATGGCAGGAATTTATCCGGCCAAATATATAAATAATAATACGAGAATGTTCCCTCACAAACGCTTAACTAAGCTTTCCTAAATTAATTAATCTTGTATATTTGTACAGTTATCGCCTATAAGATAAACCAATAAAAACGTTATTATGCCAAAATTTAAAATAGGAGTTTTTCGTGAAGAGAAATTACCACCGGATAAAAGAGTTCCCTTAACCCCTTTAATTTGTACGGAATTATTACGTGCCTATCCTGATTTGGAGATCGTCATCCAACCCAGTAAAATAAGATGTTACAGCGATGAGGAATACCTGGCCTTTGGTTTAACCTTGCAGGAAGACCTGAGTGATTGTGACGTACTGATGGGAGTAAAAGAAGTTCCCAAAGAAAACCTGATCAAAGGAAAAAAATATTTTTTCTTTTCTCATACAATCAAAAAGCAACCTCACAACATTCATTTGATGAGGACCTTGATTGAAAAGAAAATTCAAATGGTGGATTACGAAACCTTAACCGATAAGAACCATAACCGGATCATCGGCTTTGGTCGTTATGCCGGAATTGTTGGCGCCTACAATGGAATTTTAGGTTATGGAAAAAAATACGATTTGTTTCAAATCAAACCGGCCAACCTTTGTCGCGACCGTGCGGAGATGGAAGAAGAACTGAAGCGCGTGAAGTTGCCCAATATTAAAATTGCTTTAACTGGTGGTGGACGAGTAGCAAATGGCGCGATTGAAACCTTATCAGCTTTAAGAATTCGCAAAGTAACACCTGAGGAATTTTTGATGGCCTCATTCAGAGAGCCGGTTTATTGCCAGTTAAATCCAAGAGATTATGTAGAACGTCCGGATGATCATAACTTTGACCTGAATGATTTTTTTAAACACCCGGAGCATTTTGTGTCGAAGTTTTCGCCTTTCACAAAAGCGACCGATATTTTTATTTCCGCTCATTTCTGGGATCCTCGTTCTCCGAAAATGTTTACGAAGGAGGATATGAAAGCGTCGGATTTTCACATGAGTGTCATTGCCGATATTACCTGCGACATTGATGGATCTGTACCTACAACCGTTCGTGCCAGTACCATTGCTCAACCATTTTACGGTTATAATCCTAAAACAGATAAAGAAGACGTGCCCTTTAATAAAGAAACTATTTGCGTAATGGCGGTAGATAATTTACCTTGTGAATTACCTCGCGATGCGAGTGATGATTTCGGTAAAGACTTAATGGAGCGCGTGTTACCGTTTTTATTTAAAGAAGATGTTGATGGTGTAATCGAAAGAGCCAGCATTTGCAAAGATGGTAAACTGATGAAGGATTTTGAATACCTGAGTGATTACGCTTATTAAAGAAAACGAATTTTATACGAATATACGAATCGAGAATCCATACTCAGATTCGTATATTCGTGCTAATTCGTAATTAATAAATTTCACTTCTGCACAAACACAAAAACATCCTCATTGTCTAATTTCATGTGGTATTTTTCGCGGGCAAAGGTTTCCAGGCTTTTTTTATTGGTCTGAAGTTCCACAATCTCTTTCTTATTTTTTTCGATCTCGGAAATATAATATTCCTTCTCAGTGTTCAGTTTATTGCACTTAGAGATCAGGTCAAATTGTGTAAAAACATCATTCCTGTCAAAATACAAAAGCCAAACAATCAGGCCAATGATTACCAGCAGATACTTATTTTTTAGTATTTTTAGAAAAATCATCACAAAAAAATATTATTTTAGTATTTCAAATGTACGTCCAAATTAAAACCAGTCTGATGTTATTTAAAAATGTTATACATATCATATTGTTAGTTTTAATAATGGGAGGTAGTTCTTTTGCCCAGGTTAAGACATTAGCCTTTAAATCAGGACAATTAAAAAGTCCCCGGGTAAGAGATGCGTATGAAACAAAATGGCCTCAATTACAACAAGATTTAAAATCCATCGGTGTAAATCCTGATGCATTTGATATTTACATGCGCGCTTTTAAATATGAGCAGAAAGTAGAAGTTTGGATTAAAAATAGCGGTGATGTAAAATATCAATTATTCAAAACCTATGAGATTTGTGCCAACAGTGGTGATTTGGGGCCAAAACGAAAAGAAGGCGATGGACAAGTGCCGGAAGGTTTTTACAAAATAGATCTGTTTAATCCTAAAAGCGACTATTACTTAAGTATGAGGATCAGTTATCCCAACACCAGTGATGTGATTTTAAAAGATGGAATAAATGCAGGTGGAGCTATTATGATGCATGGGAATTGTGTAACTATCGGTTGTCTGCCCATGACAGATGAAAAAATCAAAGAGCTGTATGTTTTATGCCTGGAAGCCCGAAACCGAAATAACCCCATATACATTGATATCTATCCTGTAAAATTCACTCCCGAAAATATCAAAATGTTGGAGACCAACTATCCGAAAAGTAAAATCCATTTCTGGAAAACCCTGAAAACAGGATATGATTATTTTGAAATGAATAAATGGTTGCCTATTATTAATATAGATAGTAAGGGTAATTATTTTCTAGATGAAGAACAAGCTAAACAGAAACTTTCAGATCAGTCTGTGAATAAAATGTAAGCGGATACTAAACAGTAATTGTGCATAACATTATAGTTTTAAGAGAGATAGCAATATCTCTTTTTTTATTTTAGCAAAGGAAATAATGTTTATTCGTTGATGCTCAAAGAATCAAATATAATACATGTCAGTTTGAGCGTATTTGGAGAACCTATCGAACATAAATTAAAGTATATATAGTATACAGACATTACACAATGAAGAAGCAAAATGTAAAAATGAAAAACGAATAGCTTCTCGACTACGCTCGACGAGGCAAACACTATTTTGTTTAGTCAAAATTGATCTGTAACGAATAAACATTGTAAAATGAAACACGATATCATTCTGGAAACCCCTCGCCTGCTCCTCCGAAAAAAAGTAGTGGAAGATGCCCCTTTCTTTTTTGATCTGAACTCGGATCCTTTAGTTACCAGATATACAGGTGATGCCGCCTTTAAGGATGTGCAAGGAGCTGAAGATATTGTAAAATATGTGATGTGTCAGTACGAAAAAAATGGCTACGGGCGATGGATGGTGATTGAAAAAGAAACAAACAATCCAATTGGATGGTGTGGCTTAAAATACTTAGAGGAAACAGAAGAAACTGATTTAGGTTATCGTTTTATGCAAAAATATTGGGGTAAAGGTTTTGCCACAGAAGCCTCGCAGGCTTGCCTGGACTATGGGTTCAGGGTTTTAAATTTAGAAAGAATTATTGGCAGGGCTGTAAAAGAAAATGTGGATTCAATTAAAGTACTTAAGAAAGTTGGAATGACTTTTTGCAAGGAAGAGCTATGCCATGAGCATGCCGCATTCATCTATGAACTAAAAAAAGAAAACTTTTAATAATATGCGTCTTACCCAAAGGTTACAATTAATAAAATTAACTGTCTTAGTAGGCTTGCTTACTTCAATCCTGTTATGCCCTCATCTTTGGGCAGGAGAACGCTTTTTCCCTAAAACTACTTTATTCGATAATTTCTTAGGCGTCAAAGCCCCTTACGACTATATTCATTTGGTAGTTCTGATTTTACTGATTCTATCTTCTTTTCTCACGCAAAAAAAATTACCTGGTATTTTACTGATTCTGTTTTCTGTTTACTTGTGTTTTGATGATCAGAATCGCCTTCAACCATGGTTCTTTAATTATATTCTGATTTTGTTTATTTTATTGTTTTACAGGCACAGGGTTGACGAACCAAATAATTATACAACTGTTTTTATTTCATTACAAATTCTGGTTGCCCTGATCTATATTTTTAGTGGCATACAAAAAATGAATGAATCTTTTGTTCCTGATACTTTTTTATGGATGGTTAGTTCCTTTGATACTGTTTTATCTGAACGCCAATTGCAATTGGCAACTAAATTTGGTTATGTAGTCCCCTACTTTGAAATAAGTATTGGCCTGTTATTATTAGTGAAACCCTTGCGCTTTATTGTTGTTCCACTGGTTATTTTAATGCACCTGCTTATCCTGATTATTCTTGGCCCCATGGGAAAAAACTACAACATGGTAGTGTGGCCGTGGAACATCATCATGATTGCTTTGATTCTTTTGCTTTTTGCAAATATTAAACAGGAACGCTTTTTTGATATATCATTTCTGTTTAAAGGCCTTAGCTTTTATATTGTCATTACGCTAATGCTTATTTTTCCTATGTTCAGTTTAAAAAACCAATATGATTCTTACTTATCAAGTTCTCTATATTCTTCCAATTTAAATGATTGCCAGTTAATCCTGTCAAACAAAGCCTATGAGCAATTGCCTTATTATTTAAGGCATTTTGCAACAGATTCAGACAACCACCATGTATTATACATTAAGCGTTGGGCCCAGCACGAACTTGGAGTGCCTTGTGTGCCTGAATACCGGATATTTAAAACGGTTCACAAATATGTGATTGATATTACAGGAACAGATTCAAAAGAAGTGGAATTCAATTTTGTAGAACGTGATAAAATCATCGATTTTTAAGATTCACAAATTTGTTTTCTTTTAATTATCTTTGGTTAACATTAAAACCGACCTATGTTTTCTCAAATTCAAATTAATAAAAGTTGCATTGCATTATTTATAGCATTAACTCAAATTGGCTTAGCGCAAATTCCTTCAGGCTATTATAATTCGGCACAGGGATTAAATGGTAATGCCTTGAAGATTGCTTTGCATAATATTATCGATAACCATACGCAAATTTCTTATAACGGCTTATGGACTGCTTTTCAAAAAACGGATAAAAAACCCAATGGCAAAGTATGGGATATGTACAGCGATATTCCATCAGGTACACCGCCTTATGATTTTACATTTGTGTCAGATCAATGTGGTAATTATGCAGTAGAAGGCGACTGTTATAACCGCGAACATAGCTGGCCACAAAGCTGGTTCAATTCTGTGTCCGGACCAGTATCCGATCTTTTTCATATTTATGCTACCGACGGGAAAGTAAATGGCGAGCGTGGTAATTATCCATATGGTAACGTTTCTAATCCGTCATTAACTACACTCAATGGAGGAAAAGTGGGCCCGTGTTCAAATTTGGGCTATAGTCAAACAGTATTTGAACCCATTAATGAATACAAAGGTGATTTTGCCAGATCGTATTTTTATATGAGTACAAGGTATTACAGTGAAGATGGATCCTGGTCATTTTCGCCGGCAACAAACAAATCTATCATATTGCCATGGCAAATGAATGTATTACTGCAATGGAATCAACAGGATCCGGTAAGCTTGAAAGAAATTTCAAGAAATGATTCGATTTACTACAAATACCAGAATAACCGGAATCCTTTTATTGATCGTCCTGATTGGGCAGATAGTATATGGACTATGGACGTTTCTGTTTTTATTAAAGAACTGGAATATGCCCATTCTTTTTCTTTGTTTCCAAATCCATCACAAGACCATTTTTCAATAAAATCTAATTCCCAACATCTAGAAAACAGTATTCTGCGAATTTCAGATATTACCGGTAGATTAATAGAAGAACGTAAAATTTCTCTGACAAATGATTTCATAGTGGATTGCAGCCAATGGCATCATGGATTTTATTTTATTTCAGTGAGTAATGAACATTCCCAATCAAATTTTAAGTTTTTGAAAGAATAAGTTTCTTCAATCACCTTTCCACTTCTGTGTGATCATTTGCAAAAATCACCTTTTTAGGCTTACAGGCTGTTGTTTGAGCAATCCTCATATGCAGGAACCGGATTCGGGCTTGCTTTATGCAAAAAATAGCACTCAATCATCCGGGAGATTTAAATGCAATATATTCGGAAGAGCATGCAGTCTTACATATTTTGCCAGAACAGCAAAAAATTAGATAACGAGGCCTGATTTTTTAGCAATAAAAACCAAATGTGCGGAAACCATATCGGAAGTTTTCTGATAATTCTTTTTTATAATATGGATAGTTTCAAAACCATTTTTGTTCAGTAGCTCTTGTAAAAACTCAGTCGTATAATAATAAACATAGCATCTGTCACCTGTGCTACCAGTTTCATAGCCTGAGAGATTGTAATTTCCTTCTATGGTACTGAAATATAATATGCCATCAGTTTGCAATAAAAAAGCTGAAACTTTAATTAATTTGCTGCAATCTTCGAGCGACAAATATGGCATACAAAAGCCACATAAGATACCGTCATATTTGTTTTGAAGTTGATCAATATTCCGACAATCCATTACACTAAAATGGGCCTTTGGGTTATTTTTTTTAGCGAGCTCAATCATATTAGGCGCCATATCAATTGCTTCGATATGAGCATCAGGTAATTTATCTAATATAAATTTTGTAATATTTCCAGGCCCGCAACCTATTTCTAAAATATCCTGGTTACCTTTTCTAAGGCACTCACAAAATAGATCATAGGTGTCGTTGTACAATTCTATGTCCATGAATTTATCCTGGTAGATACTTGCAATTTTATTCCAGGTTAAAAAAGTGACTTTATAAGGATCTTCTTGCATAAACTACTATAAAACCAATATCAGAGATTAGCTTTATACAAAAATAATATAAATCAACTATACATAATTCCATTTTAACGAAAGAAATTAAAATTGGTTTTGTGTTGAGCTATTTTTGAATTAAATAGAAATAGCACCATGAAAAAACTGATCCTCTCAACCTTATTGTTATTTATACTTACGCATCTCAAGGCTCAACCATCAAAACAAGCTGATAGTTATATTAGTAAGGAAGCCGTTAAAGAACTGAAGAAATTAGCAATCGACTTACATCCGAACCCAAGCAATGGAAGTTTTGTACTAACATTCATGAAACAACCCGAAGCTGCCATGTTATCAATTTATGACGTACTTGGGAATTACATCATCAAAAATACCTACCTGAACCAGTTGAGTAATGAAATCAATCTCAATAATCAGGCAAAAGGAATTTACTTTCTTGAGATAATTGCCGGAAAAGAAAAAACCATTAGTAAAATAGTTGTACAATAAAAAACATTCGTATCATGAAAACTGAAATTGAAACCTACCACACGGCTAAAGTGAAGCCTAAAGTCTTATTCTGGAAATTTGTGCTTCAGTTTTTATAACTGAACTCCATAGAATAATATTCTTTAAAGATCCGGATTACTTATCCGGATCTTTTTTTGTTAAGATGCGGTAAGCAAAGCCAATCGTAAATCCAAAATTATCATTGAAGTTTGCAAAAATAGGATTTGTTATTTTTTCTATCCCGTGATTATAAAAATCATTTCTTGGAAGACGGTATCCGATACTTCTATACACATCAAACGTGGCAATCACATTTTTCAAAATAAATCCTTCTACGTAAACCTTTGCCTGGTTTTCACGTACCCAAATAAAATCGTTATTGTAATTTTCGCTCAACCTGAACGACCGTGTGAACGATCTGAATCCAAGGCCGGTATTCCATTTTTGACTCAGCTTAAATTCCATTCTGAAATTTGATGGCAATGTGCCATACATTTGAAAACGACTATTTATCTTCCAGTCAACGCCTGCTAGTGGCATAAAAAAATTACCAAAGAATTCTCTATTATAATAGAGTCCAAACTTTACCTGTAAATTCTCATTAAATACACGTGCTACTAGCCCTATTCCACCCAATTGAAAATCATTTTTCACATCATCTCTCAAATCTGAATTAATCTTTGGAATGATGATTCCTGTGTATTTCCATTTTTGATTTTTAGAGACTAATTGTAAACCAATAGGAATGGAGAAGGAATATAACTGAAAAATACCTGTAGGTTGCCCTGCCCTGTTTATGGTTAATTGCTCAGAATTAAACCTTAGTAAAAACACATGGCCCTTTCCAAATTTTTTAGGAATAAAAAGATTTAAAAAATTATCCTGAATATAGACAGGGCTCTGACTGCTGTCTTTATAATTTGAAAAAAAATTCTGGGTGTTGAGCGCTACGATATCAACAAATGGCTGCGCCTTTGAAATAAAAGGCTGCACTATTAATATCGTTAAGGACACAAGCAACGCTGTTTCCTTTAAAAGATATCGGTAGGTTTTCTTGATAGACTTATTTTATTACGCTACGACTTTTCCGCAAAATTTTTGAAATGTTGCATATGCTTCGCCGATTGCTTTTTAAACATACCAGGCATTAATAATCCAAACAATTTCATAAAGCCTTTAAATTGAAATTCCTGATAGGAAATATATCTGGTACGATCGCCGGGAAGAGGCATAAATTTATTCTTCACGCTGTTAAACACGCCTTTAGCCTCGTATACACCACTAAATTCTTGTGGAAGATTCTTAACCGTAATGGTTTCTATCATTTCCAGTTCACGCTTTCCTGTTTTAAAAACCAGGCGCGACTTTGCGCCAACTTCTCCGGGTGTTCCACTTAAATGTTCAAAGCTTTGAAGACCCACCATCCATTTTTTCATATTATCCACGTTATCAAAAAGTGCAATGACTTTATCGATGGGCTGATTGATTTCAATTTCGGTAGTGTATTTCATAAATGGAAATGGTAATTAAAGTAAATGTGTATTGAGGTAAAAAATTATAAAAAGTGAGTGATTTAATGGTTCAAGGGTCGTTTTTTAATCATGCCACCTTTTGTGTCCTTTACACTACTCATCACCACAAACGCATTGGAATCAATTTTTTCTATTTCTGTATTTAATTTATTCAATTCAAGTCTGGTTACAACGGTGTAAATAATATCGATTTCATCTGAATCTCCTTTTTTGCCAAATCCTCGTTTACCATTATACACGGTTACTCCCCTTCCCAGATTTTCAATAACCATCTTTCGCATCTTTTCTGATTGTGGTGAAATAATAGTAACCCCAATATATTCATCGATTCCTTCAATAATAAAGTCCAGCGTTTTGGATGCCGATAAATAAGTGATCATGGAGTAGAGTGCAATTTCAATAGAAAGAAAATAAGCCGCTGTAGAAAAAATCAACACATTGATGATAATGATAATATCGCCTATTGTGGTTCCAAATTTTCTGCTCAAATAAATAGCCAGTACTTCCGTGCCATCAATCACTGCACCACCTCTTACGGAAAGCCCGATACCCGCACCCAGAAAAAATCCGCCAAATAAAGCAACCAATAAATTATCATGAGTGATATCCGGGAAATGCACTGTAGCAAGGCAAAGTGCAAGCCCTGTAATTGCCATGGCTGTTTTAATAGCAAAAGTTTTTCCTAAAATATTATAAGCTAAAATCACAAAAGGGATGTTGACACCAATGATCAAAATAGATAGAGGTATTTTTGTCAACGCAGAAATCAGCAAAGAGATACCAGTTGCCCCACCATCAATGAAATGATTGGTCAATAAAAACCCTTTAAATCCAAAAGCCGCAGAAAATATCCCAAGTGAAATTAATGTAAAATCTTTTAGATGTCTTATTAAGGTCAACTTGAATTCTCGTTGTTTTTTAGCAAGCTTATAATGAGAATCTTTTTTACTCATTTGATTCATGACTTTTCCTTGTTCAACCATTGTAAGTATTCGCATTTGAGTCCAGTAAGGGTCCATTAGTTAAATCTATATGAGTTCCCTTAAATATAGTTCCTTAAGGTACTAAAAAAAAGCGATTCCAAAGGAACAGAAGGGCATTTGAACGAGTAAAAATTGAAAAATAAAATCGCCCGATACTATTGTTGTGATAAAACAAAGACCTCCCAATAAATTGCACAAAAAAACCACCTACATAATGTAAGTGGTTTTTATATTTGGTTATGTATATATTATAAATGTATCACTTCTCCGTAGGCAGCAGCTGCAGCTTCCATAATAGCCTCACTCATAGTTGGATGAGGGTGAATGGTTTTAATTAATTCATGCCCTGTAGTTTCCAACTTGCGGATGGCTACTATTTCAGCAATCATTTCAGTAACATTTGCACCAATCATATGAGCTCCTAAAATTTCACCATATTTCGCATCAAAAATTAATTTAATGAACCCGTCTTTGGCACCCGATGCACTTGCTTTACCGGATGCTGAGAAAGGAAACTTACCAACTTTTAAAGTGTAACCTGCTTCTTTAGCCTGTTTCTCCGTCATACCAACCGATGCAACTTCAGGTTGGCAATATGTACAACCCGGAATGTTTTTATAATCAATCGGTTCTGTATGAACGCCTGCAATTTTTTCAACACAGGTAATACCTTCTGCAGAAGCAACGTGCGCTAAAGCTTGCCCACCAACACAATCACCAATCGCATAATATCCTGCTACGTTGGTTGCATAATATTCGTTGGTTACAATTTTGCCTTTATCTGTTTTAATTCCTAAAGCTTCTAAACCTAAATTCTGAATATTAGCTTCAATTCCAACAGCTGATAAAACAATCTCTGCTTCTAAAACAACATTCCCTGTTTTGGTTTTAACAGTAGCTTTGCAAATATCTCCTTTTGTATCTACACTTTCAACAGAAGCCTCTGTCATAATTTCGATCCCAATTTTCTTCAATGATTTTTCTAATTGTTTAGAAACCTCTTCATCTTCCACTGGAACAATGTTTGGTAAAAACTCAACAATAGTTACTTTAGTTCCCATCGTTGCATAGAAGTAAGCGAACTCCACTCCTATTGCGCCTGAACCAACAACCACCATTGATTTTGGTTGTTTAGGTAAGTTCATTGCTTCGCGGTAGCCTATAATTTTTTTACCGTCCTGTGGTAAATTTGGTAAAGCACGAGAACGTGCGCCCGTTGCAATGATAATATGTTTTGCTTCAACAGTACTTACTTTCCCGTCAGCTGCCTTTACTTCAACTTTTTTTCCTGCTTTTACGGTAGCAGTTCCCATGATCACTTCAATCTTGTTCTTTTTCATTAAGAACTGAATTCCTTTACTCATTCCATCAGCTACATCGCGGCTACGTTTTACAACTGCACCAAAATCTGCTTTAATATTATCGGCACTAATCCCATAATCTTTAGCATGATTTAAATATTCAAAAACCTGAGCGCTCTTTAATAAAGCTTTTGTTGGTATGCAACCCCAGTTAAGACAAATCCCTCCAAGGTTTTCTTTTTCAATAATCGCAGTTTTTAAACCTAACTGAGAAGCGCGGATTGCAGCAACATAGCCTCCTGGGCCGCTTCCTATAACAATAACATCGTAGTTCATAGTGTGTGTTTTTTTTGTGGTGCTAATATAAAGTTTTTTATTTAGTTTAGAGTTTGCAGTTTAACTTTCATCTCATATTTCTAATTATTTGGGCGTATCCCGCGAAAAGCGGGTCGGGCTTTCACTGCAAGTCCCTCATTCCGCTGAGGCTTCATAAGAGAGCTTTTCGTTCTATCCCTTACGCAGGTTCAGATCTGATGTTGAAGTTTTAAGTTGTAAATGAGAGCGAGTGATTGCAAGGAAAAACTTTTTGCATCGTCTCTTCCCGAAATTTGTAGTCACAACCTAATTCCTTGAAATAATTGATGTTGGCAGCACAACTTTTTTAATAGCAGTTTCCACTCCTTTATTATCAATGAGCTCCAAAGTAAGATTTGCTGCTTCTATGCCAATTTGTTCAACAGGCTGGGATACAGATATAATATTAGGTTTCACGAAATCAAATAAACTGATATCATCAAATGACGCAAAATAAATCCCTTCCTTATTAGCATCAAAACCAATTTCATTAAACAGATTTAAGCAAGCAGTAGCAATGTGATTATTTAATGTATAAATGGCATCAATTTTATTGTTTGATTTTAGCCTTTTTAATAATTTTGAGCGAACATCGTTTTGAATATTATCAAAAGAAATTTCCATTAAATTTTCTTCCTTAAATGGAATTGCATACTTTTTTAATGCGTCTTTATATCCTTTTACCCTTTCGGTTAATGAACTAATATGGGAAGGAGTAATATTAAGTGCTAAAATGTTTTTGCAACCTTTATGTATAAGCAAATCTGTTAATTCAAATGAACCCTGGTAATTATTGGCAACCACATAGTTAGTTTCAATATCAGGTAAATAGCGATCAATAAAAACAATAGGAAAATTACGTAAACGTTCCTTCTTAAAAAATCCGCCGGAAGTGCTGGTAGTGGCAATAATTAAGCCGTCTATCATGTGTTGTTCGGCAAATAAACTGATTAATTTTTCTTCCCGCTCAATGTTTTCCCCGGTACTGCAAATCATCAAATTATAACCTTTAGCTGCCAATTCTTTTTCTACATATTTGGCAATATGAGAATAAAAAGGATTTGAAATATCTGCTACCAATAATCCAATCAAATGGCTTTTACCGGTTCTTAGGGCGCGGGCAAAAACATTAGGAGTGTACTCCATTTCACCTGCTTTGGATAATACTTTTTCCTGTGTCTTTTTACTAATGCCATAGGCATCTCCTTTTCCATTGATTACCATTGAAACCAATGTTTTAGAAACATTCAGTTCTTTTGCGATATCTTCTAATAATGTTTTTTTAATACCCATCTCTTGGAAATGTTAATGCTATAAAACAAATATAGTAAATTCTAAACAAGTTTAGATATCGTTCTAAATTTTTTAGATAAGGTGTTTTATCACTGCTTCAATAGCGGGATAAGTGTTAGGTAAAATCTGGGTTTTTATTTCTTCTTTGGAAAACCATTCTACTTTCTCAATATGTTCTTCTGCCTGCGGCACAAGTATACCTTCATGTTTAGTAGACATTGTATACCAGTATGTTTTTTTAAGTGCATAACTTCCTTTATGATCATATATATGATAAGTTGGCTCCAATGGTTTCAAAATTGTGAGTTGAGTAATACCACATTCTTCTTCGCACTCCCTAATTGCAGCTTCTTCCGGTCCTTCTCCCAAATCCAGTTTACCTTTAGGTAAATCCCATTTTTTCAATCTATAAATAAATAAAAATTTATCGTCTTTTTCAATTAAACCGCCGGCTGCATAAATGTACTTAAACGGCTTTCTGAATTTTTCGAGGGCCAATTCAATATCTTTTGTTACGAATGTTAGTAAAGTTTGATCTTTTTGATGGGCAAATTTTGTAAATTCATCTAGTAATTCTGATTTTTTTAAATTATCAATATTTATAAATGACTGATTTTCTGATGATTGATTTAGTTCTCTAACTATAACTTTTTTTGACAAATAATATATGGTGATGTTCATAATTTCCTGTATTTAATAGCGTTAATCCTGTTATTTTTGTGCCCCTATGACAATGACTCCATTTGATGCAGCGCATAAAGTTGCCGAATTTTTATTACAAATCAAAGCAATCAAGCTTCAACCTGATCAACCTTTTACGTGGGCATCGGGTTGGAAATCTCCTATCTATTGTGATAACCGAAAAACTTTATCGTACCCTCAAATCAGAACTTATATTCGTCAACAATATGTAAATGCCATTAACGATAATTTTACTAAACCAGATGTTATTGCAGGTGTAGCTACAGGCGGAATTGCTCAGGGAGCTCTTATTGCACAGGACATGGGTTTACCTTTTGTATATGTACGCAGTGAAGCAAAAAAACATGGCTTAACAAATATGGTTGAAGGTGTCGTTGAAAAAGGACAAAACGTTGTCATCATTGAAGATCTTATTTCTACCGGTGGCAGCAGTATTAAAGCAGTCGATGCTTTGCGTGAACAAGGCTGCAATGTTAAAGGCATGGTGGCTATTTTCACTTATGGTTTTGATGAGGCTACGGAAAATTTGAAAAAAGCAAACTGTCCGTTGATTACTTTGTGTGATTACAATACACTTATCGAAGTGGCGTTAAAACATAAATATATTTCTGAAAATGATCTTGAATCATTACAAGAATGGAGAAAGAGTCCTTTTTCCTGGAAACAATAAAACATAAACTTCTTGGCACATTTCAGCATACCTAGTGAAACTCACCCTGTACAATCCACTACAGATCAATTGTTTGATTTCATGGCTGATTTCAACAACTTTAAACACTTATTGCCCGAAGACAAGATCGATAATTTTGAATGTACCAACGAACAATGTTCATTTACTATTAAGGGATTAACAGCTTTAACCATTAAGATTAAAGAGCGCCAGCCTAAATCACGAATTACTTTTGAAACTACCGGGCTTGCAAAGTTTGTATTTACTCTGCATATTCATCTAATGGAGAATCAAACCACGAATGTGGAACTGGAAGGAGATATGAACCCGTTTATTAAAGTAATGGCAGAGAAACCACTGAAAGAATTGGTAAATACCATGGCTTCCAAACTTGCCACGTTAAAGATTTAACCGGCTTCAGTAAATTTTTATCTAAAAAATTACCTTATTTTTACCTAGTGGACAAGCATCTAACTCATCCTATTTTTAAAACATTGGCCGATTGTGCAAATCAATTGGGTGTGGATGCATACGTTATAGGCGGCTTCGTTAGAGATATTTATTTAGGAAGAGAAAGTAAAGATATTGACGTAGTCACTATTGGAAAAGGTATTGAATTGGCAGAAATGGTTCATCAACACTTAGGACCAGAAGCACATTTATCTGTTTTCAAAACCTTTGGAACTGCACAAGTGAAAATTAATGATCTTGAGATTGAATTTGTAGGTGCCCGCCGCGAATCCTATAACAGAGACTCTCGTAAGCCTATTGTTGAAGATGGTACTTTAATAGATGATCAGAACCGAAGGGATTTCACAATTAATGCGTTAGCCATCGGATTAACAAAATCCAATTTTGGAAAACTACTTGACCCTTTTAAAGGGGTTGAGGATATTGAACACAAAATCATCCGAACACCTTTGGAACCGGAAATTACCTATAGCGATGATCCCTTGCGTATGATGCGTGCTATTCGTTTTTCATCCCAGTTGGGTTTTACTATTGAAAAAGAATCATTAGAGGCAATATCCAAAAATAAAAACAGGATTGGTATAGTATCTAAAGAACGCATTACGGATGAATTAAATAAAATCATCATGTCCCCTATTCCATCTGTTGGTTTTAAGTTATTGTCCGATACGGGCCTCTTAACTTTGATTTTTCCAGACATGATGAAGTTGCATGGTGTTGAAACCATTAATGGAAAATCTCACAAAGATAATTTTTACCATACCTTGGAAGTGCTGGATAATGTTGCAAAGAAAAGCAATAATCTTTGGCTACGATGGTCTGCCATCCTTCATGACATTGCTAAACCTGCTACCAAACGTTTTGAAGCGGATCACGGATGGACTTTTCATGGGCACGAAGATAAAGGAGCTCGAATGGTTCCAAAAATATTTGAGGGTTTGCGTTTGCCACTGAATGAAAAGATGAAGTACGTTCAAAAACTTGTATTGCTTCATCTTCGCCCCATCGTATTAGCTAAAACTGAAATTACCGATAGTGCTGTTCGCCGTGTGTTGTTTGAAGCCGGTGATGATGTGGAAGATTTAATGGCATTATGTGAGGCAGATATCACAACTAAAAATCCCAATAAAGTAAAACGGTATTTACAAAATTTTGAGTTAGTACGTGAACGACTTAAAGAACTGGAAGAAAAAGATAAGATTAGGAATTGGCAACCACCTGTGAGTGGTGAAGAAATTATGGAGATATTTAATCTTGCTCCTTGTAAAAAAGTGGGCGACTTGAAAAACGCTTTAAAAGATGCCATCCTTGATGGTATTATACCTAATGATCGCGAGGAAGCTCTTGTTTTTTTAAAAGCAAAAGCTACAGAGTTAAATTAGCAGTGTGTTTCTCATCCGGCAATACATTTGTAATTGTCCAATCCAATCGTTTAACAAAATCATCCTTTCTTACTTTACAATCATGGATTTCACAGATAGAGCATGATTTTGGAACACATGGATCGGCATGAATAAAAAATTCAATTTCGTGGCTGAATTCTTGTGTTGCTAGTTTATCAAGATCATCCACTTCCTTATGAGATTCTTCCAAGGTGTAATACCAAGGTAACGTCATGTGACAATCCACATGAACAACAGAACCATATTTTACAACTCTTAAATTATGAATATCAATCCAGCTTGGATTCCTTTTTACGTTTAGAATAGAAATCAAATGCTCTATTTTACCATAATCTGCTTTATCCAATAAATTAAATACAGATTCTTTTATTAAATGAAAACCGGTGATTGCAATGAAAATACCTAGTCCTATAGTGATGACGTAATCAATCCAAAACAGATTGGTAAAATAAATTAAAATTAGTCCTATTACCAATCCCACGCTACTCCATGTGTCCGTTAGTAAATGTTTACCATCAGCTACCATCGTAGATGAATACAATGCGTTTCCTTTTTTTATTAATGTTTTTGCCAGTATATAATTTATAATTCCGGAGAAAACAGAAATCCCCAAACCAATATCAATATGCTGCAGACTGTGGGGATCAAAAAAAGATTGAACCCCTTTAAATATCATTGCTAATCCTGCTAGTGTAACCATCCCGCCTTCCACTCCGGTCGACAAAAATTCTATCTTTCCATGACCGTAAGGGTGATCTTCGTCCTTAGGTTTTGCTGCATAGTATAAACTGTAAAGTGCAAAGGAGCCTGCCAAAACATTTACAATAGATTCAATGGCATCTGTTAGAATTGCGCTGGAGTGAGTTAAATAATAGGCTAAAAACTTCAAACACATTAAAATGAACCCAACTATTAAGGTTAGTTTCATCGTATTTATTTTAATCCTGTGTGAAGACATTAAGTTACTAGCAAAAATAATACTTCTAAAGTAACTATTTTTTTTACCACAAAGTCATACGAGTTATTATGCACATCTACAAATTCATATCAGACTAAAGGATGAAGCCGCTCTTTTATAATCTCATCCACTAAATAACAACTTTCAATTAGAGCGTCCCGGTCTTTATATATAAAGGTATAAGCGCCTTCACTTAAGGTTTGAACTGATGTTTTCATATTATCATCACGCGATAATACAACCACTTTGCAATTCGGACTTTTGTGCTTGATTACTTTCAGAACTTCAAGTCCGTTATTGTCGCCCAAATAATAATCCACAAAAGCGATATCGGTGTCTGGTTTAATGTTTTTCAAGCAATCATTTGCGTTTGTGTATGAACTGATATCAAACTTATATCCTTTGTCATGAGAAATCTCGTCTGTATAATTCTGCAACTGTCTTGTAAGTAAACTATTATAAAAATCATTATCTTCTAAGACGACAATTTTAAATTCCGCGTTTGTTTCCATGAGTTCTGTATGTTTATTTTATCAGTTAATGTATTGCAAGAATTGGCTTGTGTGAATGGAAGGCTAGTTCCTTTGTTGTGCTTTTCCTAAAAAGATAATAAAACATATTGTGCTTTTTTGGATTTACAAGAACAACGTCCGTTTCATGAGCATTAAAGTAACTTTCTAATTCCTTTATTACATCTTTACCGGATATGTGCATTGTTTCATGCTTCACATTTTCCAGCTTTCTTTCAATAAACAGATTAGTCACAGCATTTTCAATTGTGATTTCATTATCAGGATTATCAACATTTACTATTTCCAGTTCAGCATGAAACTTTTCCGCAAAATATTTCGCAACATAAATCAAATCTGTCTTTTCTGTCTTTTTTAAATCACAGGCGAATGATATTTTATTAACTTCATGGTACTTCACATCTTCCGGGATAATAAAGGTTGGAACTTCCTGATTTCTCGCAACTTCAATAGCGGTACTGCCGATAAACCGTTCCTTCATCGCACCTGCTGAACCAATTATACCCATCACAATTAAATCGGCATGATTTTCTTTGGAGCATTGATCAATAACACCGTAAGGATGTCCCATATCAGAAATACATTCCACAATAATTTCAGGATGACCCATGTTGATTTTCTCTTTTAACTGATTCAAATTTTCAAGTGAAATATCTTTTAAAGTGGACATGAGTTCAAAAGTACCTCCCATTTCATAGTGGGTCTCAGGAATAGGAAAAGCATTTACTAATATAATTCTGGCAGAGAAAAGCTTTGCCATCTCTACAGCATAATCAACTGCGTTGTTTGCTGATGGAGAAAAGTCGGTAGGTGCGATAATAGTTTTCATAATATTTTTTTATTAATTATTAGATTTTAGGTTTGCCTTTATTTTTGACGTACTTCTCTTTTTCATACTCTTTTAAAAGTGATAAACGTCCATTAGGCTTCAATTGTTTTAACTCATATAAGTCAAGTCTTCGGTCGCTCAGATTATGAACATTACCCTGTAGCCTTAATTTTTTTAAAAGATCAAGTTCAACGTCTACAATTAAAACTGCTTCCGTATTGGTGGTAGCTTCGGCTTTGATACCATTTGTAGGAAAAGCGAAATCTGCGGGTGTGAAAACACCTGATTGTGCGTATTGAATATCCATATTATGTACTTTAGGTAGATTACCCACGCAACCGGCAATAGCAACAAAACATTCATTTTCTATTGCCCTGGCCTGTGCGCAGGTTTTAATTCTTGTAAAAGCATTTTGCGTATCGGTTAAAAATGGAATAAAAAGAATTTCCATTCCTTCAAGTGCAAGTAACCGTGCCAGTTCCGGGAACTCCGAATCATAACAAACCAATACACCGATTTTGCCAGCATCTGTATCAAAGACTTTTACTTTATTCCCACCCACAATTCCCCAACTGGAAACTTCGTTTCTTGTAACGTGAATTTTCGTATAACGTTCAATAGAACCATCTCGTCTGCATAAATAACCTACATTGTATAGTTCACCATTTTTAATAAAGGGCATGCTTCCAGTTATAATATTAACATTATAAGCTATTGCATAATCAATAAATTTTTTTCTTAATGGTTCTGTAAAAGTAGCCAGGCTTCTAATTGCCTGCGCTTCTGTTTGATGGTTAAAATCAGCCATCAACGGTGCCATAAAAAGTTCAGGAAACAAGACGAAATCAGAATGATAGCCAGAAACTGCATCCACAAAGAATTCGATTTGCTCACATAACGCTTCAAAATTACTGAAAGGTCGCATTTCCCACTGTATTAGTCCTATCCTGGCAGTACTCTTCTTTTGCAAAATATGTTTACTGGGCATTGAATACAATACATTGTTCCATTCCATTAATGTAGCGCACTCTTTTGACTCTTCATCTCCGGGCATATAGTTCGTTAATAATTTTTTAACGTGAAATTCATTCGATAATTGAAATGAAAGAACCATATCATGAATTTCCTTTGATTTTACTTTGTTGATATACTCTTTTGGAGTTAAGACATGAGCATGAGAAGCGTAGTTAGGTATGCGTCCTCCGAAAACTATTGACTTGAGATTTAAGCGTTCACACAATTCCTTTCTTGCATCATAAAGCCGTCTTGCAAGCCTTAGCCCGCGATATTCCGGATGCACAAAAACTTCTATACCATATAACACATCACCGGAATCGTTATGAGTTTTAAAACTATAATTACCTGTAATTTGTTTATATGTGTGATCATCACCAAACTCACTATAATTTACTATAACAGATAATGCTACCCCCACAACTTTATCGTTGAATAAAACAACAATCTGTCCTGCTGGAAATATTTCAAGTAATACTCTAATCTGATCTTTAGTCCATAATAATCCGTGCCAGTTTTTATACGCTTCTGTCATGGAACCGTATAAACCTAAATAATCATGCAATTGCAAATTCCTTACTTCTATTTTTTTAGAGTCTGGATTATTGTTTTTGTCGGTAGTATTTTTTTTATGTTGCATAATACAGTATTTCTAAAATTTGAAATGCTCGATTTGCTAACAACTATTAATGTGCCATCGCGTAACATATTGATAAACAATATATTTCACTACATTTTTTTAAGAAAATATTCCCTTATAGAGAATTTTTTCCTGTTTTGGGATTCTACATCTACTTTAAATAGATAGGCATGATCAAGAAGGTTGGATTGCCTTTAAAATTTTTTCATAAAGAATATGTTCAACAAATGGCTTTGAAACATAATCATTCATCCCACACTCAAAACATTTTTTAATTTCTTCTTCAAAAATATTAGCACTCATAGCTATAATAGGGATATTACATTTAGGCTCAGGAATTTTTGACCGGATATAAGAAGTAGCGTCATAACCATTCAACTCCGGTAACTGAATATCCATTAAAATAATATCAAAATCATTGTCTTTAACTTTTGAAATTGCAATATTACCATTGGCAGCTACATCAACAATACATTCCCAGTTTTCTAAAACTTTTGCTGCAAGTAATTGATTAAAAAAATTATCTTCTACCAATAATACTTTTATTCCATTTAATGGAAATTCTTCTTTTTCTATTTTCTCAATTAAAACACCCATACATTATAATTGATCAATAGTTAAAAGTCAAATTAAATTATTATGGTAATATTAGGTAAAAAAATAGCAATACAAGTACAACTATAATGTCAAATCATATAAAATAGTTCTTATGGAATGGTACAAATTTAAATAAGAATTCAATATTGATAAGCAAATAACTTTAAGCAACGCTTTTTGGACTTATTAAATCAGTTTTAATTGTAAAATAGAATGTAGATCCTTTATCTATATCAGAATCGATCCATATTCTTCCTTCATGCCTTTCTACAATTTTTTTACATATTGCCAGCCCAATTCCCGTTCCCGGATATTTATCTTTGGTATGCAATCGTTGAAAAATGGTAAATATTTTTTTACTGTATTCCTTTTGTATTCCAATGCCATTGTCTTTCACTGAAAATTTAAATTCACTACCTTCCCTTTTGCCTTCAATAAATATTTCAATCGGTTTCTCACTCTTGAATTTAATTGCATTTGCGATCAGGTTAAAAAATAACTGGCCAATAAGAACTTTATCGCCAAATATTACCGGCAAGTCACCAATTTTAATATCCGGAGTATTTTCTTTTATTACTATAGCCAAATCCTTCATTACCTCGCTCAAAACATCATGGATATCTATATATTCAAAAGGTTTAACTCTGTTGACCCGAGAATATTCCAGGAGACTATAAATAAGTGTTTGCATTCTACTAGCTCCATCTACAGCGTAACTGATGAAATCATGCGCATCCTGATCCAGTTTATCTGAATATCTTTTCTCAAGTAATTGAACATAACTGGTTATCATCCTTAACGGTTCCTGCAAATCGTGAGAAGCGATATAAGCAAATTGCTCTAACTCAGCATTTGACCGAATTAGTTCTTCAGATTTTTTATTAAGTTCTATTTCAATTGCTTTTCTTTTTGAAATATCATATATGATAGTCAGAGTAGATGGTTCATTATTAATTTCAATTACCTCTGTGGAAAAAAGCAGAACGCCTTTTTCGCCATTTTTCTTTGTAAAATTTACTTCTTTATTTTTTACAGAACCATCCTCGTGAAATTCTTCCAAAATTTTATTTCTGTCTTCTTTGTCCAGCACATTAATAATTAAAGAAGAATGCCCAATAATTTCATTTCTATCATATCCTGTGATTTTTAAAAAGCTATCATTAACTTCAACATACTCACTTGTATCAACCTTTGTTAAAACGAGTCCAACAGGACTTAACATAAAAGCTTTATTAAATTTTTCTTCACTTATTTTCAAAGACATCTCAATTTTTTTCAATTCAGTAATATCTTTATTAACTCCAAGGTAACCCGTAGGAACACCTTCGTCATTCCTTAAACATGAATTAGTGGATTGAACCCTTATCTCGTTTTGTATCCTATCCGTAGATTGGATTAGTTCACTACTCCACTCACCATTGTTTTTTAATTGTAGGGTAGCCATTTTCTTAGAAAAAGGCTCAATATACTTAGTTTGAATTATATTTTCTAAATGCGATCCAACAACCTCGTCTTTCAAATATCCATACATTCTTTCTGCAGCATTATTCCATTCAGTTATCGTATAATTCAAATCAGTTGCAATAATTGCATCAGGTGTATTATTAAAAATAGCATGAACTTTTTCGTTGCTTTCAAGTAGAAGTTCATTTGCTTTTTCAAGCTCATGAGCATATTTATTTTGAGAATTCAAAGAGAATTCTAATTCTTCTCCAAGCCTATTTAAACCAGATATAATTGAATTTATCACATTATTATGATTACTCAATTTAACTTTCCGGGTAAAATTCAAAACAGAGTATTCAAGAATGACTTCAGATATATCTTCAAAATGATTTTTAAATTCTTCCGCCTCTTTATTCTTTTCCTTTAATCTTTCAGTAACAGAATTAAGTGCCAAGCAAATAGTATCAACATCTGCCTTATTATTTAAAACATCCCCATTAAAATTATTATCAACTTTTAAAGCATCGTAAACTTCAGTCAATGACTGTAATATTCGATGAACATCATTTTTGTGCAAAGCTGGATTCATAATGATAAATGATCTATTTATGTTTATAAAAAATGGTGATGTTTTTTAGTGTCATTTCATCATTAATAATATCGCATTATCCTAAGTTAAAAAATTGTCGTGAAAAAATATCTAACGACGAGTAAGATGTAATTTTTTCGTATAAATTTCAGGAACAATATTAAAAAAATCACTCTTATAAAAAACTATTACACTTCACTCATATATCATTGGGTAACTTAACAACCGTCAACCAAAAATTTTCAATGGTTCTTACAACATCAAGGAATTGATTAAAATCAACAGGTTTCATGATATAACAGTTCGCATGATTTGAATACGTATTAACAATGTCGACTTGGGCAGAAGAAGTTGTAAGAATGATCACAGGAATTCTCATTAGCTTTGGATCTGTCTTGATTTCAGCTAAAACCTCCCTTCCATCTTTTTTTGGAAGATTAAGATCCAACAGAATAATATCCGGCGTTTTAGCAGAAGCATACTGACCTTCTTTCTTCAAATAAAAAATAGCCTCTTCACCATCCATGACCACATTTAGTTCATTATGGATTCTTCCATCCTTAAACGCCTCTTTTGTAAGCCTGATATCGCCCGGATTATCTTCTACTAAAAGTATATTTATTGGTTTTGAATCCATCTTATTGTTCATGAAAAATTATTTCAGTAGTATATGAAAATTATATATAGCGAGTATACATAAAAAATAAATTATAAATAGAAGGTATTATACAATCAAAATTATCTCATTTTAAATATATTATAAATAATATTGAAAAACAACAATCTGTGATTTATGTAACCCTGATTCTTTTTTTAATTTTTTTCGTAAGAATTTAGAAAGTTATGACTGATTAAATAGCTATAATAATGATTTGAAAGAAATTTGAAAATTGGTATTATATTTATAAAACAGTTTAATACAATTTATTTATGAATATGTCAGATAGGGATAAAATAATCTGTCAGGTTAACACTAAAAAGAATCCAGATGAAACTTTTACCAAAGTTAAAGTAAAGACTATGGCTCCTGAACCTTTAAGTTCATTTATAAATATTACTTTAAAAAAAGATAAGAAAGATCTTCTTGTAGCTGAGAGCGATGAAGTGAGTATCATAGTTATTAAAGCACTATTGGAGAGGCATAATTTAGCTTTTGAACTTACCACAAACGAGGATGAAGCGATTTCAGCATTAGAAAAAAACCATTTTCATATAGCATTAATAGGAATTAATAATATAGAATTAATATGGGAAAATCTTGTTAAAAAAATATGGGCTGAAAATGCTGAAAGTCCTAAAACATTTATTTTTGCACTAACAAATAATAATATAAATATTACCATACCTGATTATCTAAATAATAATTTTGATAAAATCTTAATAAAACCTTATAAAGAAATTGAAATTATAAAGCTTATTAGAAAATATAAGAAATTGATACCTAAAAGGAAATCCCCATTAAATAATCACACATTTAACTTAGAGCAACTTAGAAAAATCAGTAATAGTGATGTATTCATTAATAAAATGCTTGAAAAATTTATTCAATCAGCTCAAGAATGTTCTGAGACTCTTAATTCAGCATTTCAGAAAAATGATATTGACGGATTAAAGAAGGCAGCACATAAAGATATTCCCTCCTACTCCATATTAGGCTTAAAAGATCTCACTGATTTTCTAATTTTTATTGAGAATAATAATTTTTCAGTTGATGATTTACAAATGAAAAATAAATTATTAGATTTCGATAAAAGAAACAGTGCCATCATTTTAGAAATCAAAAATTATCTTTCGAAACATTAAGTAATTTTTAATATAATTCTAAAGTTTGAGAGTGAATATCATTCAACTCTTATACCAAGAAACATCTTTTGATAAGATATTGAGTACTTTCCTTTAACTCTATTTTCACTATTATATTGTAGTATTTAACTATTATCATTAATTGTTTAACGAATATAATAATCTACGGCAGATTGTGAAGTTAATTTTGTTTTAAAATGTAGAACTACATATTGGCGAGAATCGGCATAATATACATTTTCAAATTAAAATATAGTATCATGAAAACTTCAATTTACATTCTACTTTTAATGGTTATGATTAACCTACAAAGTTTCGGACAAAAAGCAACAAGACAAGAAGGAATTAGCAATACAAAATCAATTAGAGGTAAACAGATGTTAAGAAAGGAAAACAGAATTCAAAACGCAACTGATAACTTAGCAGAAAAAAATGAAAACAGGGCAAGGAGAAAACATAAACTAGGCACCTTATCTAATTATAAATCACAGAAAAAAATGGTTGCCAAAGAACGTAAAAAGTCTAGAAAAGAAGCTGGCAAAGAAGAGAAAAAACAAGAAAAAACTGCGAATAACAAAACTGAGAATAAAAAAGAATCTACTGTAGCAATGGGGCCAGAAGAAAATCATGAATAGTTAAAAGCAGCATTATCATTTAACTTAAAAATAGAAATTATGAAAACGACACATAATAATGGAGACGTTGAGTCTCCATTTAAAATTAAAAATAAGTTACCAGGTTATAAACATTATCCCGCATCGGAGGATATATATAGAAAGCTTAAAGAAGAAACTGATATAGATCCGGAAGACACAGCACACCTTAAATCTCAAAATGAAATACCCGGTAAAAGAAATGAGAAAGACTTTAAAGATGATGTTTCGGGAAATGACCTTGATATTCCAGGATCAGAATTAGATGATGATATGGAAAATATTGGAAGTGAAGACGAAGAAAATAATTACTACAGTCTTGGTGGAGATAATCATTTTTAGGATATTCCTAAAATGATTATTTTACTAAATGTGTGTAAAGAAATAAAAGGAATTTAGGAAATTACAGAAGATACAGGATTCAATTCAATATATGCTTTTTCACAAGCAGATTTAATTTTGAAAAAATGAGCTTGTATCTCTTTCATATCTCCCATTTCCGAGGCTAAGGCTTCAATTTCTGTTACATCTTTTTCAATTACTTTATCCAATCCTATAAATGGTATTGTTGATCTTAATTTATGAGCAACTGATTTAATGCTTTTATAATTTTTTTCAGCAATACCTTTTTCAAACAATTTAATTTCCTCTGGATTTTCGGAGAGAAATAAATTAATCATTTCTTTTACAAAAGTTTTATTTCCATCTGACAATTCTAACAGATAGGTTAAATCAGTGGTTTTTTCAATTTTATCAGTCTTGGTTTCCATGTAAATAAATTTTAATTATTAAAAAATGATTTTTTCAGGATATGTTAATAATGGTTTTCTGGGTTTTCCACCACAGTTGTAAATAGGTAGTTTACAGTTAAATTATATAATTCTTCTTCAACTATTGGTTTAGCAATATAATCCACCATACCCGATGTTAGACATCTCTTTCTTTCCTCTTCATTCGCGTTAGAAGTCATTGCAATGATAGGTAAACCTAGTTTTAATTCATTACGAATATAGTTTGATGTTTCGTGGCCGTCCATTTCTGGCATTTGAATATCCATCAAAATTAAATCATATTTATTAAGTTTAAGGTTTTCAAGCGCCAATTTACCATTCGCACAGGCATCAAAGTGGAAACCCCATTTTTTTAAAAGAAATCCGATCATCTTTCTTCCTAAAAGATTATCTTCTACTACTAAAATATTAATTTTGTCTTTTATTTCCTCTGGTATTACTCTATCTGTAAGCATTTTTTTTATTTTTTTCAAGGTATAAAGGATACAATGTATTGTGATTCGAAGATACTTTTGTAATAAGTGATTTTTTCAAGCATTCGATAAATGGGCATAATATATAGCCCGAAAAAACTAAGATTATATTAATGTTTTCAAAAGTATAAAAACGACACTGCTTTTAGCTAGGTAAAATACCCTATTAACGAAATAACAAAATTATTTATACAATCAGGAGTACCTTTAACATACTTAAAAATTTTATTAAATAAAACTATTTTTCGTATTAATTAAACACCACATTTTGATTATGAATATTTTAATAATTGAAGACGACAAATTGACACTACACTCATTAAAACATATTATTGAGAATTTAGGACATAAGGTGGTTGTGGCAGAAAATGCGGAAGAAGCTATGAATAAAATAGTAGATGGTAAATTCGATTTAGTTTTTAGCGATATTATGATGCCTGGTATATCCGGTTTGTCATTATTAACCATTTTAAGGACTGTGCATTTATGCAAAACTCCAATAGTTGCAATGTCTATACTTAATGATAAACCAGTTGTGGAAGCAGCATTTGCAGCAGGAGCAAACGATTTCATGGTGAAACCATTTACATTAGATGGACTAACAGAAACCTTAAATAAGTTTGACTCAAATATCGACATTGAAAAAAGTCGGTAAACCAATAGTTTCCTCTTTTAGCTATTATTTATATGCAATTACCGAATAGTGAACTTGTAAAGAAATGATCTTATTAGATTTGTTATACAATCTTTCTATTCCACCCAAAAAATGTTCAAAGTAGGTTTGTTTTATTTTATAATAGTTTTTACCGTTAAATCGTTTGGCCAGAATCTGGATCCATACGAGGCAGAAGAACTATTTAATAAAAAGTATTATACAGCGGTTTGGGAGTACTATAAGGAAAAACTTAGGGTAGATTCTTTGAATCCGGATCTCAATTACAAACTAGGAATGTGCTATTTGAATTCAAGATCACAAAAAGATCGCGCTGTTCATTACCTAAATAGGGCTGTTTTATATGAAAGTAATAATTCTATAAAAAAAGCAAAAGCCTATAAACAATTAGGCAATGCATATTATATAACTTCCAGTTTTGATAATGCGATTTCAAGTTATGAAAAATATCAGATGATATCCAAATCATCTATTCAATCTTCTGGTTTAGAAGATATTAATCATGAAATTGAAATGTGTAAAATAGCGAAAGAATTACAAGAGTTAAAAGAACTCACTTCCAAGCTTATTAAACAGAAAAATGAAATAAAAAAAAGTTTTAAAAATATTTCAGCATATGAAAGAATAGGATATAGTGTTTCAAATTCTTCGCCAGCTTTTCATTCAAATAGTATTAATTTTAAAAGAGGTTCTTATGATTTAGAGTTGTTTGAGGAAAACAAAAAAGAACAGCATAAAAATCTAAAATCATTACCAAAAGTTACTGATTCGAGCAAAACAAAAATGGAAACAACCGTTGCATCATCTGTTGACGGTCAGATAATTTTAATCTACAGAGATGATAATGGTGAAACAAATTTATATGCTTCAGAATTACGTGGAAATGAGTGGATGGAACCCGAAATCCTAAGTAAGCCAATAAATAATAGCAGCTGGGAACCAGATGAATTTCTGACATGTGATGCCAGGACACTTTATTTTGCTAGCAAAAGAAGCGGAGGCTATGGGGGCAAAGATATTTATAAATCTGAAAAGCTTCCTAATGGGGAATGGGGGAAGGCTATAAATATGGGGCCAAGCATAAATACAATTTATGATGAGGAAGCGCCCTTTATATTTCCCAATGAAGCTACTCTATATTTTAGCTCTAACCGTAATCGACCTAGAGGAGGCTTTGATAATTTTTCAAGTTCATATTCAGATAGTACCGGTTGGTCTGTTCCAAAAAACATAGGCTATCCATTGCATGAAGATGGCAAATCAAATCTACAGGAGACAAACACTTTAGATACTAATATAAAAAGGAATAATTACATATCTACTTTTATCAGTCAAAAAAATACACCTATTACATTAGTAAAAGGTATTATAAATAATGTAGCATCAAACCAGCAACAGCCATCTATTGAAATAATTATTTCAAATAACCAAACAAAACAAATAGCTAGTATTTATCATCCTGATAAACACACAGGAAAATATATATGCATGGTTCCTGAGGGAGAAAATATTAATATAACATATGAGGCAAAAGGTTATTTATTTAAATCAGAAAATATTAATGTACCTAATGATAAAAGACTTTTTCAAACACAAGAACCCATTGTTTTGTCACCAATTAATGAAGGATCTAAAACTACTCTAAACAATATTTTTTTTGAGAACGGAAAATCAGAATTATCATCAAACTCGGAATTTGAATTAGAAAGAATATACAACTTTTTAAAATCAAACCCAGACCTTAGTATAGAGCTATCTTTTACAGCAGATAAAAAAACAGAAAAAGAAGATATTAAATTGCTGGAATCTAAAATCCAATCGATCGTAAGTTTTCTAACTGATAAAGGGATCGAACCAACAAAAATAAAGTCAGAAGTATATAAAAAGTCAAAAAGCAAATCTCAACATATAGATTCCTATCAAAATAGACGATTAGAAACTCTTGAACTAAAGATCCTCGCAAGTAAATAAACATAAACATATATAAACAGTAAAATCAAGTTATGACATCAATTAAATTCGGTACAGACGGCTGGCGAGCGATAATCGCAGATGAATTCACAGTATCAAACGTTGCAAGAGTTGCTGAAGCAACGGCGCAATGGTTATTAAAAAACAATAAAAGTCCAAAAGTGGTTCTTGGACATGATCCTCGTTTTGGTGGAGAACTCTTTGCAGAAACAACAGCTATGATTCTATGCAAGCATGGGGTTAAAGTTTTTCTTGCAAAAGGTTTTGTATCTACACCAATGGTTTCACTTGGTACTGTAAAACAAAAAGCAGATTTAGGTATTGTTATTACCGCAAGTCATAACCCACCTTCTTACAATGGATTTAAATTAAAAGGATCTTATGGCGGGCCATTATTACCGGAGAAGATAGAAGAAATTGAAAACCTTATTCAAAAGGAAAATATTCATGATCTTAGTACGCTCAATATAAAAAATTTCATTGAAAAAAAATTAATCGAATATATTGATCTTGAAACAATGTACTGTAAACATGTTGAAGATAATTTTGATTTAGAACTTATTAGAAAATCCCGTTTAAATTTGGCATACGATGCTATGTATGGAGCTGGACAAAATGTAATAAGTCGTTTGCTTCCTAACACAGCCCTACTCCATTGCGAAAACAACCCTTCATTTAATGGACAAGCACCTGAGCCTATTCATAAGAACCTTCAGGAATTTTCGGCCCTTATTAAAAGAGAAAAATCTATTGATTGTGGTTTAGCCACTGATGGGGATGCTGATCGTATTGGTTTATATGACAAGGACGGTAATTTTATTGATTCAAACCATATCATCTTAATCCTTATAAAATATCTTTATGAAACTAAAGGATTACGAGGTAAAGTAGTTACTGCCTTTTCTGTTAGTCCTAAAGTTGCTAAGATGTGTGAACACTTTGGGCTTGAACATCAGGTGACTAAAATCGGATTTAAACACATTGCTGGTTCAATGGTTTCCGAAGACGTGATGTTAGGTGGAGAAGAATCAGGAGGAATTGCGATTAAAGGCCATATACCAGAAAGAGATGGGATCTGGATGGGTTTAACAATTTGGGAATGCATGGCAAAGTCAGGAAAATCTCTGCAGGATTTAATAAAAGATGTGTATGCTATAGTTGGCCCCTTTTCATTTGAGCGCTCAGACTTGCACATTAATGAAACTCTAAAAAATGCCATTATAGAAAACTGTAAACAAAATTCTTATAAAAATTTTGGTGATTATAAAATAGAAAGAATTGAAAATCTGGATGGTTATAAATATTTCTTTTCAAACGATGAATGGTTGATGATACGTGCTTCAGGAACAGAGCCAGTATTAAGAAATTATGCTGAATCAAGTTCGTTAAAGAAAACAAATTTAATATTAAAGGCTGCAGAAAAGGCATTAATGTCTGCTCTGGATAAATCAAATCAGTCGAGCAAAGATCAATATTTAAACGCTTAAAATAGAAACTTTGGAAAACGGAAACAAAATATTCATGGAAGCGGTACACCTACTAATTGAAATTAATAAATGTAGGGCTGAAGGTTACAACTGTGTAGCTGAAGAAATAAAGGGGCCAACAATGAAAGATTTGTTTTCAAAACTAGCAGAAACAAGCTGGGAATGTCATGAAGAACTAGATTCGGAATTAAGGCGACTTGGAGGTACTAAAGATACGGTTACAAAAACCAGACTTTACTTACCATGGGAGGATTTAAAATCAATGGATATTAATAACAACAAAAAATTGGTTTTTAATTCCAGTGTTTACTGCGACCACGTTGTAAGAAAGGCCTATGAAGATGCACTTAATAAATCAGAACAATCTGTTTTGAGTAATAAGGATTTAATTACCAGGCATTACTTCATGATAAAAGATGACATGAATAAGGTTATCAATTTGCAAAAAGCATTTGTTTCATAAAAAAGAGGCCATTTAAAATGGCCTCTTTTTTTGCTTTATTAGTTTACTATTGTTTAATAATTTTCGCACTTATTATATCATACCACCTCTCAATTGCAAAAAATAAATACCATTAGTCAGATCACTAATATCAATTTCATCTTTTAAATCTTTATAAGTAAATTTCTTCATACTTTGACCAAATAGATTTACTATTTCTAAGGTGCTATTTTCTATTTGCTCAAACAGAAACCGAAACTTATCCTGCGAAGGATTAGGATAAATCATTATTGAATTTATTTCTTCCACTTCATTGTTATCTAATAGAGGCCTGACTAGCTGCCGATATTAAACTATAAACTTCATTTCCTGCTTAAAAGTCTGCGGTATATAAATGTTACTGGAATCATCTAAGGCCAGCCCGAAAGGAGTTTGTGAGCTATATCCAGAGATGTGCTTTACCCAAATTAAATTTCCCTGTGAATTGAATTTGGTAATAAAACCATCAGTACCAATTGCCCTTAAAGTATCCATACCTGGTCCAGGATTAAAATCAGTTAATCCCCAAAAGTATCCGGCCGTATAAACATTCCCAGCTTTATCTACTTGAATGCAGATCCCTTCATCACTTCCGGTACCTTTAAAATGTTTTGCCCAATCAAGTGTTGGTTGTGCGGATATAATGTTAAAGAAAAAAATTATTGCAAGAACTAATTTAAAATTATCGTAAAAATAAGTTTTTGTTATCATATTTAAAATATAACAAGGATCGGAAAGCCTTACGGGGCTTGCCGATCCTTGATGATTGATTTTACTCTATTTAAAGGCTCAGCTTTTCTGATCAAGCCTTACGGGGCTTGTTTTTTTGAGATAACTCTCTTCTACCTGTTCTTAAAATAATGATATAATAATTAGTATGTCTTACGGGACTTATCTAAACATATATTGAGTTAATTACTTATAACAGTGATTTTGATACTTTAACCTTACGGGGTTATATTGTATTTAGATTCACATTCTTTTTAATAGGTAGCCTTACGGGACTATTCTATTATTTTTTGTCTTGGATACAATTAACCTTACGGGGTTAGTTGTATTTAAATTCATTTTATTTTTTAATAGATAACCTTACGGGACTATTCTATTATTCTAGCTTTGGATACAATTAACCTTACGGGGTTATGTTGTATTTCACAGTTATTTTTTAATAGTTAGCCTTACGGGACTAGTCTATTATTTTAACTTTGTTAATTTTTAGTTACAATTCGAGATCAGCCTTACGGGGCCTGCTCCTTTAAATGATAACCAGAACAATTAATTCTATTATAATGCCAACCTTACGGGGTTGACCTCAATGGTAATTAATTTGTTTTGCATGAGTAAAATTAATCAGCCTTACGGGGCTTGCTTAATATTTTATTAAATTAAATTACACTTTTATAAAAATTGGTCAGCCTTACGGGGCTTACCCAATCCTATGTGATTTGTTAAAGAACGTTCAATTTTAAATTATAAGAAGTTTGATTACTTATAAAAAAATTTTATTTGTGTATTACAATTTTTCTAGTAGCTATTACTTTTTCGTTATCTTTTAATTCAATAAAATAAATTCCATCGTCCATTAAAGAGAGATCCACGTTTATTTTTGAAGTGCCTCGGTTGATTTTTGGTTCAATCGTTTGCCCTAAACAATTAAGAACTTTTATATCGAGTTTTTGATTATTAAATTGTGATAGATCCACCGTAACGTTTCCTGTAGCAGGATTTGGGTAAATGTGAATGTTTCTTGATGAGCTTGATAAATTGTTTATTCCAACCATCTGCGTTAATTGAGTTACAAAAACATCAGTTCTATCATAGTTGGTAACATTTGTAGCACCAAAGGAACCTCCATCTAACAAGCCTCCAGTTGCATAAACATTGCCCATACCGTCAGCACAAATTGCTATTCCTGATTCATATCCCAGGGTTTCAACTGAATCTGCAATTCCTCCCACAGAGGCTGCACTTATAAAATTACCAGAGCTATTAAATGCAGCAAAGAAAACATCTGAACTATCCGCTGCTGTTACTGTTGCAGATCCAAACATTGCTGTATTTCCGAACTGACCAGTTATATATAGGTTTGTTCCATCGCTGCCAATTCCTCTAGCACGGTCAATTAATGGCCCACCTGCTTTTTTTGCCCATTGCGTTGTTCCATTAGCATCATAACAAGCAATAAATATATCGGCATTCCCGGAAGTAATTAACTGTGTTGAGCCAAACATCGCTGAGGCATTAAATTCTCCTGTAACATAAAGTAGCCCTGCATTGTCAACAGTTATATCCCAAGCAACTTCATCATAATCACCACCTCCAGTTGTAACCCATAATAATGCGCCACTGCTGGAATACTTCGCAACAAAAGAATCATAATAAGAACCACTGCTAACATTATACGTTTGTGATCCAAAAACGGTACCATTGGAATAGAAGCCACACACATATATGTTTCCATTAGCATCGCATACTAGATTTTTCATTTCATCTCGACCTGCGCCTCCGGCATTTTGAACCCATTGGAAATTACCGTTAGCGTCATATTTTGCGAGAAACATATCACTATCTCCCGCCCCATAAATAGTCGTTGTACCTCCAAATTTACACGTGTCTTTATAATACCCACACATATAAACGTTTCCTGAATTGTCATATGCAACTCCTAATGCCTTCTCACTATAATGTCCGCCGTCACTTTTTGCCCACATTAAATTTCCACTAAGATCATATTTTGCTAATAGGATGTCATTATCTCCTTTAGCATTTAATGTAACTGTAGAACCAGGAAAGGAAATTACATGTCCTGCTCCTTCAATTTCACCGGCAACATACAAATAATTTGATCCGTCGCATGCTAAATCATGAGCATAATCTCCCAAAGATCCTCCACATGTTTTGATCCAGGATAACCCGCCAGTCGAAGAATATTTTGCAAGAAAAAGATCATGGTTACAATCAGGAACTCCATCACATGGTAATATTGTTCCACTAAAATTAGCAGCCATTTCATACTTTCCTGCCACGTATACATTTCCCGAATTATCGTTGGCGATTCCCATTCCATAATCATAAGCCCAAAGTCCTTCACCCTTTGCCCAACCAAATGTTTGTGATTTGAAACTTAAAGCGATGCTTAATAATGTCAATAAATAGATTTTTTTCATAACGTGTTATTTTAATATTTAATTTTATTGTAAACTTACTATGATGAAAAACTTTTTATTTATAATTTCGGTAATTAGGTATTTAGAATAGCCAAAGAATAGAATTATAACATTGACTATTTTGGTTCCTGAACATCAATAACAATAATCGGCTGTGGAAGTATTTCTTCAGATAGTTCGGAGTCATTTGTTTCTATTGATTCAGAAGGCTTACCACTTTTAATGACAGCAAATTTTTCTTTTAATGAAAGGAATGGAAGCTCAATAAAACGATAAGATAAAAAAGTAGAAATTGCCAATAAAACGTGTACAATTACCAAAAAATAAAAATAATTCTGATAACCATATTTTTGAAATAAAGTAATTACAAGGAATATAATTACTGGATTGAACATATAAATTCCATAAGAAACTTTTCCAAATAAATGTAAGACATTGGGTTTATCTACTAAAAAAAATGCTTTTTTATGAAATAAAAAGTTTCCAAGCCAATAAGAAAATGGTATTATAAATATGTACTTTTTCATGGTATCAATTAGGAAAGAGCCACTTTCAACATAATTTACATTGAAAAAAACCAATAAAAACAGTCCGTAAATAATAATCCTTACTGAAGCCGAGTGATTGAATTTAATTCTTTTATAATAAAATAGATATCCAAATAGACCTCCTAATGCAAGTACATCAATCCGGCTTAACGTATGGACATAATAGGACATTCCATAATCAGTTGTATGCGAAAGAAAGAAGCCTCTAAAGATTATACAAGCGAAAACAATACACAGTAGTGTTTGGGGTAACCTCTTCATAGGGATAAATCCAATTATTAGAGGACAGAATACATAAAAATGCTCTTCGATACAAATGGACCAGAGATGGTTTGTGGCAACAGATTTTGGACCGTTTTCAATGAGATCAAAATTGCCAGCAAACAGAAAATGATAAATATAGGTTGGACTTTGTTCGAATAAAAAGTAGCTTAATATAGGCGCTAATAATATCATAAAAAAATACAGAGGCCATATTCTAAATGCACGTCGAATGTAAAACTTAATCACATCAACCTTTCCTGTTCTTTCTTTTTCGCTGAGCAGCAAATATGTTAGAAGGAATCCACTTATTACAAAAAAAACATCTACTCCAAATGAAAAATTATGCATAAGAAGTTCAAATTTCTCAACTGATGAATGAGAAATAGAACTCACCAGAGTTTTTGGATTGCCAAATTTAATTTGCCATCCAAAAAAACAGTGTAAAAGAACTATCATATATGCAGCCATGAACCTTAAAATATCAAGATTCTTGAAATAAATTCGTTGTGTATTATCGTTTTCCATGATATTAATAAAAGAATTTTAATTAATTAATTTTGCTATTTGTAAAACAAATAAAATCAAAGTACCAGTTGTGTTCTGGTTTATATTTCTCAACCTGATCGTACGAGAAAATAACCGTATGAAGACCGCCTTTTCGGGTAATGTTTAGAAGACTGTCACCTCCTTGATTTGAATCCTGAAAAGCACTGAGAGGAATTGAAATTAGTTGCCATTTATCCTGTGGCTTTATTTTCAGTTTATATCCCCAACTGTCGTCGTTCGTCTCGTCTAAAATTCCATTACTATTGTCATCCTCTTCTAATCTAACTAGTAAACTTTCCTCATCACCGGTACCCTTTGGTACAAGTACACGGAAATTAAGATAATCAGTACTCGTATTTAAATCAATATTTTTTCCAACACCCTTTCCCCAACCGGCATAACTGTCTGTTCCTCTCCAATTAATTTTAACGCAGGTTTTAGATGCCGTTAAATCACGATCTACGTGTAGAGTATCCAATGATATTTTTATTCTACCATAACCAAAGAAACCAGCATTTTGCAATCCTATAGAATCAGACTTAAAGCCTTCAAAATCATCAATCAATAGTACAATTTTATCAATCCATGAAATATTTCCATAATTTCCCAGTGTTTCACCCCTTATTTCTGCAACAAGAAACTTGCGCTCCAAAAAGAAAATTAATATGACAGTGATAAATAAAGTAAGTAAAATTTTTATTGCTGATCTATTTGATTCCACTTTAAAATATTTTTAGATGTTAAACTGAATAATACTAATTCCAAAAATAAACTCAGTTTCCCGATAAGATTCCGGTATTCGTTTATTATGGCATTTGAATAGATTAAAACTCTTTATCAAGCATTATAATATGTTTTTATAGATTAATGCATTCTAAAAATGACATTGAAGATGAATTTTGAAGAAATTAAAATCATATAATATATGCAAAGAAAAATGTAGTACTCTGGCTATTAGAATCAAGCCATTAACGAATTATGAAATATTATTTTAAATGCGGATATACTTTTGAAATAAGTTTTGCTTGTCGTAAGAATTAGTAATATTTTAATAATAGAAATCATGGAAACAAAATTGGAGAAACAAGTAGATATACCGCCAGGGTTAAATCCAAATGAACCTGGTTTATTTCTTTTAAATGAACAAATATATGATCATGGTAGTATCGAAATAACCGATGATCAGGAAAAAGAAAGAGCACTTGCTGGAGTACTTTGTCAGGGAGTACAATATTATGACTTTAAAAATGTGTCATTTATCAATAATAATGGTTTAGCCAGTTTGATTAGAATTTTGAAGTCATCAATGAAAAATGGAATAAAATTAAAATTTGTAAACGTTAATAAACGAATACAGATTAAAATTAAAACAATGGGTTTAGATAAGTTTATTAATTGCAGCTAATATCTATGAGCAAGAAAGAATTTTATTTTAGCAAATTTGATGAGAGGTTACCATATAAACCTATCCCAGAAAATAAATACCGGACATTACTATTTCAATTTTCAGGAATAGTTACCATATTTCTTGGAATAGCTTATTTAAACTGGAGGTGGAAATTCTCATTTAATTATGATGTATTATGGTTTTCATTATTATTGGTAATAGCTGAAACATTAAGCTTTGTAAGTACACTTTTATTAGTCTTCAATTTTTGGTCTAATAAAGACCCTGAAAAAAGCACTCCTGTACATTTCCTTTCTGAAATCGAAAGTCTACAAGGTCGTCCTGACAGACCTGTTAAGATTGATGTTTTTATAGCTACATATAATGAAGAAGTTGAGCTTGTAAGATTAAGCATTATTGATGCAAAAAAAATCATTTATCCTTATCCGGATGTAGAGGTAAAAGTGTATGTACTTGATGATGGAAGAAGAGATGGCAGAAACCCTGCGAAAGAGAATATGAAAAAAGTAGCAGAGGAAGAAAGTGTTAATTATCTGATTCGGGAACATAATGAAGGCTACAAAGCTGGAAATCTAAAAAATGCTTTAGAGCACACAGATGGTGATTTGTTTGTAATTTTAGATGCTGATACACGGGCATTTCCAGAATTCCTCCAAAATACTACAGGCTACTTTAAAAGAAAAAAAGTAGCCTGGGTGCAAACTCCACAATGGTTCTATGATACAACAGAGGCCGAAAAACTGAGTGATGTTATTAATTTAAAATTTAATATTTCTAATCATACCATTAAAAAAATTACAGAGCTATTATTTGGCAAAATATTGATCAATGAAGACATATATGGTAATGATCCTAGGTTATTTTACGATGCCATTTTAAGAAAAAGAAATTATCATAATGCTGCGTTTTGCTGCGGCGCTGCTTCTATTCACAGACGAGAAGCAATTATGAGTTTGGCCGTAAAAGACTTTTCTGAAGAAATAAAAAAACTGGAAGAGGATCTTGAGAGTCAACACAAAAGTAGAAAGGAAATTCGTGAGAAAACAAATGAGTTGATATTGCATCAGGAAGTAATTCCGTTTAAATTTCACGCTTCCGAAGATATTTATACGTCTATTATGCTTCATGCCGACAAGGAAAACAGGTGGGAAAGTATACAGCATGCTGATATTGAATGTAAAATGCTTTCAACTCAAGATCTTGATAGTTGGATAAAACAGCATAAAAGATATGCTGAAGGATCGCTTGACATTGCATTGAAAGACAATCCTGTATTTAAAAATGGTCTAACAATGGCGCAGAAGATTTGTTATTTTAATACTATCTGGTCCTATTTTGCACCGCTCTGGATTCTGGTATTTTTAATTAGTCCAATAATTTTCTTCTTTACATTGTCATTACCTGTAAGGGCATATAGTTTTGACTTTTTCAAGTATTTTCTACCCTTCCAATTTATGAACACCTTAACCATAACTTTGGGATGTTGGGGTATTTCAACAAAAAGAGGAGATCAGTACTATATATCAAGCTTTTGGTTCATGCTTATGTCTCTACTTTCTGTTATCAGAGGAAAAAAAGTAGAATTTAATGTAACTAGAAAAGACCTTCAACTTAGTAACAATAATATTAAGCACGTTATTCCCCATATGGTAATTATAGCACTCATTCTAATAGGTATATTTTATAATATTTTTTTAATCACTATTGGCCATCATCCTTCACCTTCCGGATTTGCTGCAAATGCCTTTTGGTGCATATTTAATATTATTTCGTTAAGTGTAATGATAAGAGCAGCATTTTGGAAACCAATCAATAAACCCTCTATTACTAATTAAAATGAAAAATTATACCTTCCTTCTAAAACCAGTATTTTTCTTATTCAATTTAGTTTTTGCCACATGGCTTGTATTCAAAATTGAAGAAATTTCGCCATCAGATTTTGGAAAATATAGATCATTATTTGAAGACCCTCCGGGTTCTGTTGGTTATAAGAAAAAACATTTAAAAAGCATCATTATAGATTTCAAATCTGGCAAACTAGATAGTTTGCAACTTGAGCGTAAACTCGAAAGCTATTTAGAATCGAAATAACGCCAATAAATGAAAGTATTTAATTTAAACGATAAAAAAATAGCTTCTAACTATAAAAATGAAAAGTTGCACCGATTATAGTCCCTTTTTTAGCCCTATATTTTGCCCTATTAACGATAAACCTTACAATATCCTTTATCTTAATTTACCTTTAACATTGAAAACCCAGGTTACTTAAAGCTATTATAAATTACTAAATATTAACAATCTAAATCATTAAGTCCATGCAAAATCCAAACGAAAAATCTATGCAGAACTCCGATGTCCCTAATCCTATTCAACACAATCATTATTTTGAAAAAATCAGCAACACAGCTTTAAACAAAGACACTTCTACGTCTGAAAATCTTGATGCTGCTTTAGACAAAGTAAGAGTTGAATTAATCAATAAAAAGAAAAACATTCTTATCGAAAAGATAAAGAAAACTGTTATTGAGCAGGTTTACTATTCAGAGGAGCAAATTAAAACAAATTTCTCAGACTATTTAAGTGAGAAATTAGGTTATCATTATACCTATATGGCAAATTTATTTGCCAAAGTTCATGGATGTAGTATCCAGAGCTTTATCATCGCAACAAAAATTGAGCGAGTTAAAGAATTATTAATTTATGAAGGACTAACATTAACTGAAATTTCTTATAAATTGCACTATAGCAGTTTAGCGCATTTGTCAAATCAATTTAAAAAAATCACAGGGTTAAGCCCCTCTCAGTATTTGGCTTCTATCTCTAAAAGTGAATTCATTAAAACTCACAAACTTCCTGAATCTTTACCTGCAAGTCAACCTACAATTTTACAGGACAACCCGGTACTTTTTAATTTAGGAAATTTAAATACACATTCTGGTGGCGATTCTGCCTATCAACAGAGATAGTAGATATAATATTTATTTAATAAGCCGATAGGAATGCTCCTATCGGCTTATTTTTTGTGGTTAACCATAATAGAGTATTATATCTGTGAAGTTACCAATGCTGTCTTATTATAACAAATTAATAATCTAACACATAAAGAGCTTAGACAAATAGAACATTTATCTCTTGTTTTTGCAGAGATATTATGATCATTCAAAAATTATCAAAGTAAGTAGCAAGATATGATTAAAGTCTTATTCTTAATTTATTAATCAAAGGTTGAATACGTACAAGATATAGGAAAAAAAATAGCCGTCATGATTGACGGCTATAATTGTTTAGATTAATTAATTTTCACAAAAAATGGTTCACGCTACCTGCAGTTTAGTTGCTTTTGTATTGTTTTGAATATGCATTGAATGTTCAATGCCCTCTATTACCACACCCAGTCCCTGTGCATCCCCAGGAAATTCCAGATTGATTTGATTGGGTTGTTCAACTGCAAATGGCTGCTCTATTCTTTCAATCATATCGCGCAATTTACATTCCAGGTCACTAAAAACATTCATATAATACATATATGCATCGTAAGGCGATTCAAATGGGCTAAAGTATTTGTGAACATCTCCATCACTCCAGAATTTTGTACACATGTAGTAGAAATGATCGGAAGTTTGAAGTCTTTCCCATATTTTAAGCATTTCATTATTGCCACACGCTTTTACTTTGTCTTCTAAAGAATAAATTTGTTTAAGAGCTTCATGCTGCATGGAATTACTCAACCAAGCTGATAAATCTCTCTCTGTATCAGCCCAAGAAATAAAATTATGTGCGTCATAAGTATCTCTAACTGGATAGGTAGCTATAACTTCAGAAGGCGTTTTAAAATCGAAATCCGGATGTTTCAAAATTTGTGCTGGAAGATGGTCAAGGAAATTAAAAATTCCTGTAGATTCCCATTGATGTTCTCCGAAAGTTTCATAATCCATAAATAAATTTATTGTTTCTCCCTGCCCAGCTATTGAATGAGCCCAGGTAGAAAATTTATCTGCAGTTAATGGAAATTCTTTCCATCCCCTATCAGAAAATCTAAATGCAATATCATCAGATAGCAAGTGATTTTTTAGTAATAGTTTTATTTTTTCTGAGCTTTGAGGTTTATAAACAAAATTAGGACTTCTGCCATCAAGCAATCGATCCACACCTTCACAAACAACACCTTGGTAACCCATTCCTTCTAAGAATGCGGCTAATTCATTATTATAGATTAACTCAGTGTTTCTGAAAATTTTCGGCTCCTGATTAAAATATTTTTTAATCATTTTACCATGTTTCTTTACTTGTCTTACAAATTCTTTTTTTGAGTATACGAAGCTGAGTGAATGTGAATATGTTTCTGCAAGAAATTCAACACAACCAGTATTTGCCAGGTCAATAAATGATTGCAATACATCAGGTCTATATTTTTCAAATTGTTCAATCGCAGTTCCACTAATGGAATAACTGATTTTGAATTTACCTTCATGACGTCGGATCAGCTCTAACATTTTTTGATTTGTTTTCAGATAACATTTATCTGCAACTTTATGAAGAATCTCTTCATTCTTTAGATCATCCTCGTAAGGATTGCTTGTGCCAATATCAAAAAAAGAATAATTTCTGATTCTGAATGGCTGGTGCACTTGAAAGTAAAAGCAAATTGAAGTCATGGGGATTTGTTTTAAGTTATTATTGAATAAAATTATTTGATGAATAGGAATTCATTATTTTTTTTGCAGAGATATCCCAAGTAATGCTATCAAGGTTTTGATATGCATCAGATACAATTTTCTCTTTGAAAATAGGATCACGTAATAAGCTCAAAATATGATCTGCAGCTTTATTTATATCCCAATGATCAAAAGTTAATGCTCCTTTTAATACTTCAGCAACTCCTGATTGTTTAGATATCACACATGGAATTCCAAATTGAGCAGCTTCAACAGCAGATAAACCAAATGGTTCAGAAACTGATGGCATGCAGTATACATCACTAATAGAAAACAAATGCCTGAGTTTTTCTGAATTTAAGAAACCTGTCATGTGAAAACGGTTCCCAATATGTTTGTAAGAACTTTGCTCAAGCATTGATTTAAAATAATCACCTGTTCCTGCCATTACAAATCTAACATTGGGATCTTTTTCTAAAACTCTGGAAGCAATATCAAGGAAACGCTCGGGGCCTTTTTGACGTGTAAGTCGGCCAACAAACAATACTGTTTTTTCTTTAAAAGTCTTTTTACTCTTGTACGCGGGTACGGCAATGCTCCCGTTGTGTATCACAGACATTTTATCTTTGTTGATACCATAGTATTGATGAATGTTTTCAGCTGTAAAATTGCTCACAGGCATCAATACATCAGCACACTCCATTCCTTTCTTTTCAAGATCATATACCCAACCTTTACTTTGTGGTCCACTGCGGTCAACCTCAAGAGAATGAATATGCATGACCAATGGTTTTCCTGTTTGTTCTTTTATCTTCATACCCGCAATCATAGTCATCCAATCATGCGCATGGATCACATCAAAATCAACTGTTGAAGCGTAAGCAGCTGCTATATCACTAAACTGAACAACTTTTTTGATTACATCACCACCATATAAATGTTCGATGTCAAATTGACCAGTTTTAATTCCATCTTTATTTCCATTAAAAAAATCTGTCGAAACATTTCCAGTAGAACTTGAAGTATAATATGGATCTAAATCTACCGGGATAGAATGAAGGTTAAAAGGCATATTTGTACTCAGAGAATAATTAGGTAGTGTGGCTAAATCCATATTATTGGCGCCAACAAGTTTTACCTTGCCTGTTTTAAATTCAAGGCTGGATTTTGGCACAAGCATTGTGATATCTGCAAATTTTGACATAGCACTGGAAAGGTCATGACATGCAACACCTAATCCACCATTTATAATTGGCGGAAATTCCCATCCTAACATTAACACCTTCGGTAAATTCTCTTCCATACTATTTAAAATTCATATATTATTTTAATCTCTTTGATGTGAAATGATATTCAACTTCATTAAAGCCGGAATTATGTAATTCCTATTTATATACAAATTTATTTTATATGCACGTTGTTTCTGATAGTATTCGGTGATGATGTTTTTAAGATAGCTGAAAGTGGTAAAACATAGTTTAGACCTGTCAAATCCAAAAAAAATTAACATATAGAAAAAAGCCCCGACTTATTAAGTCGAGGCTCACCAAATGAAATCAAATATCCCTACTATTTGATATACATTACTTTCGCTGTTTTAAGTATTTTTTGATATTTTACTCTTACTACATACATTGCAGATGATAAATTATATTGAGAAAGATCTAATTCCTCTGTTCCTTTGAAGAAGTTCCCCTTCTTCTGTAAAACCAACCTACCTTGCATATCAAACACTTCAATACCAAATTCTCTTTCTTCACGATTTGGCTTGTTTAACTGAATATTAACCTTTGCATTTGTCGGGTTAGGAAACACATTATTGATCTCAAACTCTGGTCCGGTATTTTCATTATTAATCTGCTCTAATACACCAGTTGCAATGTTTTGAGTTAATGTTGGCTCAAGGTTGGCAGTAGCGTGATTGTTAAGAGAATATTCATATTTCTTAATCAATGAACCCATTGCATTAAAAACTAATACAGTTGTTGATTGAGCTTGGATTGTACCTGAATATTCACTTGCCACATTAGCATTAATGTTAATTTTTAAAGCGCTAGTACCTGCAATAGAAGCTGTGTTTAATTTAACTGTATAATTATAATTATTCGTTAATTCTTCATTTAAAATAACCACTGCAATTTGTTGAGAATTCTTGCTACCAAAAGATTTTACATTAGTCTGGTTCGTAGTACCGTTAGCGTAATTTCCTTTTAAGTTTTCTGCCAACATTTTAAAGTGGTAGTAAATTGGTTTCTTTGTTCCTGTTCCTTGATCTAAAAATCCAATATTTAAAGCATTTGAATTACCTTCAATTACACTCCAGAAATTAATAAAGTCAACATTGTTTTTTAAGGAAACTCCAATCATTTCTGCCCAAAACTGACCTCCGATAAAACTATTAGCACCATTACCATACAAGTTATCTCCGGAATTATTTTGCCATCCGATATTGGCTTCAGTAATAGCTGTTTTTAAAGCGTAAGAACCAGTTCTGTTATGTGCAGTGTTACAGGCTGCAATTCGACCATTCAAGTGTATAAGATTATCCTGTAATCCTCCTGATGAAGTTAATTTTGAAGTTACCTGAGCTCTTGTTTGACTTCCATCAAAAGCATAAGAGTGAAAGGAAATAATATCTAAATAATAACGACCCTTGCTATCTTTACCAGTAATATCGTCTGGTCCGTTTGGTGTAGTTAATCCATTAATAATATTATAATTATACCATGCTGTTTCAGGACCCATAATAAGGATAGAAGGATCTACATCTTTCATTGCAGAAGCAAATGCTTTCAAATAATTTGCTACCTGCGTTGAATTAGTATATGAATAACCTAAATCTGGTTCATTACCAATACTCCAGTACTTGATGTTTCTTCCTTTAACAACATTAAGATAATGAACTATATTAGCTGCTTGCTGAGCACTGTATTTCCAGTTCTCAAAAGGCACCTGAATAATAGGCTCCATGCCCTTTGCACGTATAGAGTCAATCATTTTAATATATTGATAGTTAGTTGGCATACTCTTATCTGCTCCAATACCACCAAAACGAATAAAAGTTGATTTACTGTTTTTGATATTACTCCAGTTCTTATGTAATTTACCATAATAAACAGAGGTACCGATTGTATCTGGCATCCAGGCGTTTTGCCCGAAAAAGTGATTTGAAATTGTTTGCGCTTTAATAGGATTAAAAAAGATAATACTAACCGCTATTAGACAAATCTGTAGGGATTTTTTTATTTGTTTCATTTGGTCTTTGGTTTTAACGTTTATAACTACTCTTTAACAATGCAGGCTACTCTTCAACCCTTCTTGGCTATTTTTATTGCCCTTTCATCGTTACTAGGTATTAATACGAGAGTAATCAATGTAAGGTTATGTGAAAATCGAAAACTTAACAGATATTGGCGACTTTATTGCCGCTCCTACCTATTATTTTACCGCATCTACCTAAAACCACAAATTTTGGATGAAAAAAACCAAATAAAATGAAACCAAAAAGAATAGTTACACATCTAAATCTAGCTGGATTTTAACAGAGTTTTACAAATTGTAATTTTCCCCTTCTGGCTAGGTAAAACAGAATTTTACCGAAATCTTAAAATCGTTGGACTTTTGCAAAAGTATATTTACCGTCAGAGAACATGATTTTAACTTACTCTAAACCCCAAACCGAACTATAAATAAGACAATCTGTAGCTATGAAAAATCAAGCCCAATTTCTGAAAGTGCCAGCCACGAATTTAAACATCAGTCCAAGCTCTTCAAAAGAATTAAACCCGATTAGATATTCGGATAGCGATTTAAAAGAATTCAAAGAATTGATTTTGAATAAGCTAGCTGAGTCACAAAATGAATATGCATTATTAAGGGAAATTCTTTCTCATAAAACTAATAATGGAACGGATGATACATGCCCTACATATAATGTTGCTGAAGATGTTAATGATGCCATATACAAAGAAGAAGTATCTAGTCAGGCATTGAGATTACAAAAATACATAGAACACTTAAATAATGCTTTGATTCGGATAGAAAATAAAACGTATGGAATTTGCAGCTCTACCGGAGAATTAATCGCTAAAGAAAGATTAAAAGCTGTTCCCCATTCCACATTAAGTATAAATGCAAAATTAGGAACTGCAAGAAGATAAGATTGTTATTCATTTAAATAAGAAAAGGACGCTTGAAGTATTTATATAGCAAACATTGGCTCTGTAAAAGCAAATAATTAAAATATGAAAAAAATCATTACTATTTCATGTCTACTTTTCACTATTTTTTGTAATGCTCAAGTATTCACAGGAACAGGAGGAGCAATTCTTAATAATGGCCAGGACACATACTTTCCAATAAATGTTTCTGGTTTAAATCCTTCTCTAGTAGACAGTGTGTTTGGAGTAGAACAGATATGCTTCTCTATTACACATCCTGATGTATCAGAACTATATATATATCTAAAATCACCAGCTGGGATTATTGTAGAATTAACCCTTGGAAGCAGTTCTTCCGGAGCCAACTTCACAAATAGTTGTTTTGACAATCTTTCGGGAAATTCTATTACTTTAGGGACAGCACCCTATGCCGGCAACTATAAGGCAGTAGGTTATCTTGGGCGATTTAATACAGGACAAGCAGGAAATGGAGTTTGGAACCTGATTGTCCACGATGGATTTCCATCTACAAACTCAGGATCTGTAGTTTCATGGAATATAAAATTTGGTAATACTCCAGCTCATCCGGTACTACTTAATTCTTCTAATTTACCTCTTGTCTTTATCAATACAACTCAACCAATTACTGAAAATAATACAGTAGCTAATTTAGGAATAGTATATAACGGATCTGGTAGAAATAATATTAATGATACCAGAAATAACTACAATAATAAAACACAGATAAACATCCGTGGAAATACAAGTAAAAATTTTGAAAAAAAATCATTTTCACTCGAAACACAAGATGCTTTAGGAAAAGAACTTGATGCGCCCTTGATAGGAATGCCTGCAGAAAGTGACTGGGTGCTAATTGCTTCTTACTTAGATAAAACACTTATAAGAAACCCAATGACTTTTGATTTATATAGGTTAATGGGGCACTATTCATCTCGTTATAAAAATGTAGAAGTATTCCTTAATAATGAATACCAAGGGATATATACATTAGCTGAAAAACCTAAGCGCAATATCAATCGCATAAATATTGAAAAACTTGACAAAACAGAAAATACATTACCGTATGTTAGCGGAGGATACATTTTCAAAATAGATCGTCCGATAGAACCAGGTTGGTATTCAAACTTGGCCGGTAATTGTCCTGCAAATTCAAAGTTCTTCTTTCAATACGTTTACCCAAACGATTCTGACATCACAGTATCACAGAAGAATTATATTCAAGGATACATGAATGACTTTGAAACTATGATGAACTCTCCAGGATATGCAGATCCTGTAAATGGGTATTCAAAATACATAGACGTAAATTCTTTTGTAGATTTTTTTATTATTAATGAAATCAGCAAAAATATTGATAGTTACAGACTTAGTACATACATGTATAAAAATAGCATTCTTGAAGGTGGTAAACTTTCAATAGGGCCAGTTTGGGACTATGACATTGCATGGCACAATAGCAACAGTAATTTGTCTTTTGATCCTGTTGGATGGGCATATCAGTTGCAGGATAATTCTTATCCCGTTCCTACATGGTGGGGACGCTTGATGGCAGACAATGCTTTTGCCGATAAAGTAAAATGCAGATGGACTTCATTAAGACAAGATATTTTAAGTACCAATTATTTACATAATTACATTAATGTTTCTGCCGCCGCCTTACAGGAATCCCAACAAAGAAATTTTAGACAATGGCCTATTATAGGTGCCTACATAAATCCAAATCCCCAAAGCCAATCTGGAGCAACCTATGCGAATGAGGTTGCAGATCTCAAAAATTGGATTACAAACCGAACAAACTGGATGGATGCTAATATTCAGGGGAGTTGTATTGTTGGCATTAATGATCATTTCTTAACTAATAATCTTCTAATTCATCCAAATCCTATGGAAACACAAACTACGTTCACTATGAGATTAGAAGAAGAATCAGATGTATCACTTTGTATAACAGATGTTGTTGGCAAAGAAGTTTCTCGTTTTATAAATACAAATGTACCACAGGGTGAATCAAAAATTGTTTTGGAAAGAAATCAGATGCAATCAGGAATATATTTATATCAATTGGAAATAAATAATACTACAACTACTGGTAAAATAATTGTTCAATAATAAACCATAAAACAAAACTGTTATGAAACTATTTATTAATATTTTCCTTCTGTTCCTATTTTCAATCACAATTGGAACAGCACAAAACAAAAAAGAAGTTAAGAAGAATAATATAAAAACAGTAACGATTGTAGATAATGAAAATGGCAAATCTCTTAATAATAGAAAAGAAATATTTGATAAAAATGGCAAAACTCTAGAGGAATATGACTATGATAAAGATGGTAATCTTAAGTCATCCCGGAAATTCAAATATAATAAAGATGGCGAGGTAGAGGAAGAGGAAGAGTATGATGCCAAAACAAAATTAACAGAGAAAAGAATCAGTAAATTTAATTCATTAGGGGAAAAAACAGAAGAAGAAGTTTACGATCATTTAGGAAAAAAAGTAAAAATTCATTACTATACATATAATTCCAAAGGACTTAAAACAGAGAAAAAAACCCTTGATGCCACGGGAAGAACTATCTCATTGCGCACTTATAATTACACATTCAATTGAGCTTATCAAACCAAATATTAGAGCAATTTGACCCCATTGATTTAAAAGAAATGGACGCAGTTAAATTAATGAATAGAACTGACACGAAGTTCCTATTCACGATGAAACAATTTGAAACTGTGCTTGCTGAAGTAAAAGATTACTATCGGGTATTAGAAGTCAATGGAAAAAGGCTAAGCCAGTATAAAACACTTTATTATGATACAGAAAATCTAAATCTGTATTCCCAACATCAAACGGGGAAGTTAAACAGATATAAAATCAGACACAGAACTTATGTTGAGTCTGATACTGGTTTTGTTGAAGTTAAATTCAAAAATAACAAAGGAAGAACTATTAAAAAAAGAATAAGTGAACCATTGCCACCTACAAATTGGGACGGCGAAAGTAAAGTATTCTTAAACAAAACTCAGCCTTATGAACCAAATACATTGATTCCAGCTATATGGGTTAATTACTGTCGTTATACTCTTGTGCATAAAACAGAACTTGAAAGACTTACAATTGATGTAAATCTTGAATTTGTTAAAGATTCAGTATGCAAAAAATTAGAGGGACTAGTTATTGCTGAAGTAAAACAAGAAAAGAAAAAACCAACCGCTTTTTTAAAAATGATGAAAAAATATCACATCAGAGAGGGATCCATAAGTAAGTACTGTATGGGTATTGCTCTGACCTGTGATGGAATAAAAAAAAACAATTTCAAAAAAAAACTGCTAACCTTAAAACACATCCTCAACCATGACACTATTACAAATTATTAACGACAACGTAGCTATTGAAAATGTAGACGCATTTACAAAAATTTCCTCCAAAATGCTAATCAGAATACTTGTGGACTTGGTTACGGTTTTTGTACTGATCAGGTTCATTTATTTTCCCATTTACAAAAATAAAGAGTTCTTTTTTATGTTTGCAATATTTAATCTTATTATTTTCCTAGTGTCTTTTCTTTTAAATAAAGTGGATCTATCTATGGGGGCAGCTTTTGGATTATTCGCTGTATTTAGTATGCTTCGCTATAGGACAGATAATATCTCAATAAAAGACATGACCTACTTATTTTTATGTATCGCTGTTGGATTAGTTTCTGCAGTTACTAAAATAAAAGGTGCTTCAGATTTTGAAGAATACATGTTTTTAGGTGTTGTTAACTTTACAATTCTGCTTGTTACCTATGTATTAGAAAGCAAGATGATTTCACGCAAAGAGCAGACAAATACCATTGTGTATGAAAATATTGAACTGATACAATCCAACAGACAGGATGAACTACTTGCAGATATTAGATTAAGAACAGGAATTAATGTACATAGAGTATCTGTTCAAAAAATAAATTTCCTTAAAGACTCTGCACAACTTAAAATCTATTTTTATGACTAAATCAATTTTAAAATACGGTCTTAGCTTTATCATCTTACTTAATTGGGCAACAGTTATCTCACAAACTTATTCAGACGATTCGCAACTATGGGCACATATTAAAGTCACAAAAAAAATTACAAAAAAGCTAGATGTGACACTTAAACTTCAAACCCGTATTAAAAATAATGTGTCTGAAATAGGCCGAGCCTCATCTAATCTTCGGGTTTCTTACAAGGTCAATAAGAGCATCAAATTATTAGCAGGATATTCATTTATTGAAAAAAGAAATAAAAAAGATATATTTAAAACCAGACACTCATATTACGGTGCTATTGAATTAAAAAAAGATCTGAGAAGATTTGAATTCAGCTACCGCAATTTATTTATGTGCCGGTACAAGAGTCCTTTAACAAGTTATGATGGTTACATAGCCTACTTATATGATAGAAACAGATTCACAGTAAAGTATGAGATGTCCAAAAGACTTTCAATATACATTAAGGAGGATTTAAGTATTCCTATAAATAATCCGCAACTAAAAGGAATAAACCGTTGCAGAACTTTCATAGGAACGAACATTAATGTTAGCAAACGTCAAAAACTGGATCTATACTTAATGCATCATTTACAGTTACAGGATGGAGATTGGTTCGATCAGGATATTTCATATGAAAATACACCACTAGACAGATACATTGCTTTAGGAATAGGATATTCTATTGAATTTTAATCATCGTATAAGTGGTGTTAATTGATCAGGTCCTGATTTAAAAAAATCATTTTTCAATACGTTATTTAAAAATGAATTTTTTGAATTTTCAGATGAATTTATTTTAAAATAATCTCTTTCATTGAACCATGAAAGTAACTTTACATTTGACATATCAGATGTAAGAGCTTCACTCATTTGATTAATCCATTCAGCTTTAGTCTGGGACTCTGATTCACCAATGCGCCGTTCTCTGGATGCTGTTTCACAAATGAATAAAGGTTTATCAGGTAATTGCTTTGTTAAAATGAAGTAATTTTCTATGCTAACTTTTCTAAAAGAGGTCCATATTTTTGATTCTCCAGCGCCATTATATACATCCAATCCTACAAAATCAACATATTCATCACCTGGATATGCATCCATTATATTCCAGCTTTCTTGTGGAACAGACATAGAATTAGGGCACCAGATAAACTTAACATTAGTCACATTTTGGTTTTTAAATATAACATAAATGTGCCTAAAAGCTTTGCCAAGTAGTTCGGGTTTATTATCATTTTTAGAAATGCACCAGGGATACCAGTTTCCATTAAATTCATGAAAAATCCTCAAAAGAACTGTCCCATTCACCTCTTTAATTTGTTTAGCCCAATTCATTAAAAAGTTATCACATTCACCTTGAATAATGTTATATAAGTTAGGTTGCTTAATATCGGAACGCATCATTTTTGATGGTAAATTCACAAAATGATTTTCAAGAGTGATCATTGGAATAAAACCTGCCTGGATTACTTTGTTTATTCTGTTAATTGATGGATAATTATTTTGTGTATTACCACCATCAAAGGCAAATGGTTGAAAAAAATGAATTACACCAATATTTTTATCAGATTCATTTTTGAAGATATTATTAAATTCCGTTGGTATTTCAGTAAAGTTACCGGAGTTACCTTCAGTTGACCATAAACCAAGTGCACAGAACTTATTTTCATTAGATATAGGCGTCTCAACAATTGGTCCTTCTGAAAATGAAATAAAATCAAAACAGATTGACATTTCACTTTCTTTCTTTCTGCTTTTTCTACTTTTTGAATGTTCTGGAAAAGTTATTATAAAGCATAGCAGTTTTCCTTCCTTATAATTACAATTGAAAACACCATCACCACCGGTATTTTCATCCTTAAATTGTTTTAAGGGAATTGAAACCAACTGCCAATCATTATTAATCTGGCTTAAATCAGTTTCATATATCCAGGCATCATCAACTTCTTTTTCAAAAACTTTTGAATTATTATCATCTTCCTGCAACTGGATTTTTATTCTGTTGTCAACATACTCTGAAGGTTTAAGTATATAGAAATTAAGATAATCCTGCCTTACATCCAAATCTATGCTTAAACAAATACCTTTTCCCCAACCACCATATTCTTTGTCATTATCCACTTTTGTTTCAATATATCTTCCGCCTAAATAATTCGGATTATGTTTTGAATTATTTTTATGAGTATCAATATTTACCTTAATGTTTCCAAAAGCAAATACGCCGTTCATTTTCAAATCCGTAGAACCATTTGCAAATCCTTCGAAATCATCAATAATAAATTTTACCTGTGATAACGCAGGTTCAATCAATAAGAAAACATATAAGGTTAATTGGATTATAACTCTCATTAATATTTTTACCAAATCCAGTTTGCAACAAGCCTGAATTGTCCATCAGGAAATCCATAGGCAGGATAGTAGGTTTTTTTTCCAGGCCAGCGATTAATTGCCCAATTTCCATACGTTAAAGAAAGCCGGAAAGCACGCCAATCAAACATTCCAAAACCGTAGGAATAATCCGGGTCCCAGGCCTGTCGTTTGTGCTCTTCAGGATAATAATAGGCAGCTCCTTCTACATAGATGTTTTTAAAAATTGTATAACGCAAAGCGAGTCCTAAAGTAGACTTTCCATTTACAGGGCTTCCATGCTCTCTTTCTAATTCATCTCTGTATCTAAATGCATATCTAACAAAAGGTACAATTTTAATATTTGTTGATTCATCAAAAGCAATTTTCTTTCTAAAAATCTCTGTTATGCCGTAATTATATGATATAAAATAATAACCTTCAAGAAACTTTTCCCAAAACATATGACGGTTATCACTATACTTATTATCCATATAGTTTTCATAGCCATAGTTAAACTTATAAAGCTTATAGTGGTATCTCGCAAGAGTATAGGAAAAATCGGAGATCCACCGGGCGTGGGCTCTCTTGTTAAAATCTACAAAAAAAGTTGTGTTAAAACTAAATTGTTCATAGAACCGTATTCTTGTATTAAAAGCGAGCGCTTGGCGATATTCTTCTTTTGTTTTTCCGTCTAAGCCTGTAACCAAAACTCTTCCTGTGTTGTATGAAATACCACCCAGAATTCTGTTTTTACCCATTAAGAATTTATCTTTATGAAAAACATCCCGGAAGTTTTTCCATTGTTTGGGATCTTTAATTCGCTTTATAGCAAATTCATAATATAGTCTTTTTGGCTCCTCCTCAATAACAATTTGAGCATACAATTGGTTTATCTGAAAAAGAAATACAATAATTGAGATATTGCATATTCTATAAAAATTTGGATGTTGATATTTTGAAAAGAATTTAAAGATTTTTTTTAATAGCATAACATTTTAATAGTGGATTCCAATTAATTAATATTTTTATTTCAACTCATTATCTGCAATGTTCAATTAAGTAACTGTAGGCTACGTCACTTCCATATTTTACAGCTGCATTAAGATCTTCGCAACCACCTGACTTATCACCTATTTCATACTTTGTAATACCTCTCTCCTTATAAGCATTTTCATAATCTGGCTTATATTCTATCGCATATGAATAATCTTCAATTTCACCTTTATGATCATTCAACTGGCGCCTGGCTAATCCCCGACAATAATAAATGAGAGAACAATCGGGCTTTAACTGAACAGCAATTGAATAATCGTCAATTGCAGATTGATAATCTTTTAATTCATACTTCAACTGACCACGGTTCAGATATGCAAGATAGTCTGCCGGCCTGAGTTTAATAGCTTGATTATAATCTTCAAATGCACCACGATAATCTTTTAATCTGCACTTCACATTACCTCTTCTGTTTAAAACTTCTGCATCTGATTTAGATTGCACCACTATGTTAAAGTCATTTAAAGCTTCGTGGTATTTCTTTTGGTGGTAATAAATCAATGCTCTGTTAAAATAACTGTCAAGACTAGATTTATCCAATTCAATAGCTTTATTGAAATCCTCAAACGCTTCTTGTGTAGAACCCATAATTGATTTAATAATCCCACGACTATTGTACGCGTTTGCATCATTTGGTTTTAAAGAAATTACTTTTTCAATATCTTTCAGTTCTCCCTGATAATCGCCAATTATCCCACGAAGAATACTTCTATTATAATAAGCATCTGCGAAGTCAGGTTTTATTCTGATAGCATTATTAAATCCAGCCATCGCACCCTTTAAATTATTTAAAGAAACAAGTGTTAAACCTTTATTAAAGTGTATTTCATAAGACTCTTCCCATGTTAGCTCTAGTTTTAGAGCCTTATTATAATCGTCCAAAGCACTTTGATAATCTAATAATTTATTTTTGGCAAAGGCGCGATTTATGTATGCCGATACTAATGTTGAATCAATTTCCAGGGCTTTTGTAAAAAACTCGATAGCTTCATGAAAATTATTTAAATTATTTCTTTGCATACCATATGAGACGTATGTTAAAGCTGAATCCCTTTGAGTTTTTTTTGGAACATCAAAAGAATAAGGCAATGAAAATCCCGGAGTCAAACAGAGTATCTGAAAGACAAGAATTAATCCATATACCTTATTCTTTTTCATTTCCTGGTTTTTATGAAGGATAATATATTTTTGTCTTATTCCTGCTAACCTTCTTATCCTCTGCGGCGTGTTCTGGAACTTCTACTGCTTTTTTGTCTTCCTCAATTACGATTGTATAATCCCTGTTTTCCCAATTTTCTGAGTCATTCCAATAGAAAGTAAAACATATTTTTTGGCCAACAGCGAGATTATCGGTTTGTAAATCAGCATAGTGAACACCAATACCAGAGTCAAGCGTTGAAGTATCATTTGAGGTTTCCCAATTATCACTAGTCCATCTCACCAATGCTGATGATTGACAATGTATTCTTAATATAGAACCCTGTGGAATATGGTGATAATTATTGGTGAACTTCCATATGATAACATTCGAAGTCTTCTTTTCTTTAACGTACCGTTCATGAGTTTGGGGCGGCATATCAAATACTTTTTTTGACTTAATCGAGCGACACAATTTGATATATTCGGAGTGCGCCCAAACCAATGGCATAGCTGACCCAGAAGCCTTACCTAAATACAACCCATATTCTGGAATATCTGCCGAATCCCAAATTTGTTCCGGAAATAAGCCATTTTCATTAGCGTAATTTTCCATGGTTTTCATTAACCTCTCAGCTTCGCTATAGTTTCCTGCAGCCACTTCGTAATGAGCACGTTCACCGGTTAACAAAGGCCAAGGTCTACCAATACCCGTTCCATTATATGGTCGGCCATCAACCTGTTCGCCATAACCATCACGGTTGTACCGATACCAAACCGGTCCGAGTGTATGATCCATTTTAAGAGTAGCATCAATTACTTTGATTGTATTTAAAATTCGTGGATCATCGGCAGCCCTTAAGCCAAAACGAACTAAAGCTAACGCATCCGGACTAACCATTTCACTGGCTGGGCAAATATTTTCACCAGGCACACGATTAGAAATTCTAAGTAAATCTGATTCCGGATCTGGAGAATCCATCACACCCTTAGGACTGATACGAACATAATATCCATCAACACCCACAAATTTACCAAGATCAGATCCTGACACATACGTCCAGCGTTCTATACACGAATTCCACGAGTCAGCTGTTTCTCTTAAGAACTCAGCCAGTTGCGGTTCATTATTATATATAGCATATTCGGCAGCTATAAGAAGCGCCGATATCTCTACTGCTAAAGTAAAGGTTGAGTACCCTGCATTTTCTTCCCATCTATCCTGCTCCGTTATTGGACCATTTATTGCGAGATAGCTAGCAGCTTTTCTAATCATCGGCCAAAAATGTTTCAACTCAACTTCATTAAGTTTAGTTTCACGATTAACAAGATCTAATAACATTATCGGCAAAGAAGTTTGATCCATTTGAATTCCAATCCAGTATGGAGCACCATCCAGCCACATATTCTGTGACCAATGGCCATCGGCCTCCTGAGTAACCATTAAGTAATTCAAAACTCTTCTTGCATCTTTACCAGCGTTTGCAGCAAGCAACCCACCAGCAGTTTGCACCATATCCCTTGGCCAAACCAAGTGGTAACCACCCAAATCATCATCTCCTTTATTAAAGCCCCAAGGGATGGATAAACTTGCAATTAATCCACCCGGATGTCTTTTAGACTCATGAATGCGAAGCATCGTAGCACTCAATTTCAAAAACTTCGGAGATTCTTTCTTTACATTCTTAACGGTGAATAAATTCTTGTGCCAACCTTCCCATTCAGAAATGAATATTGATTTTGCACTTTCAAAACTTTCAAAAATACTCGCACGTGCCCGTTGACCAGCTTCTTCAGGGTTTCTACCGAATCCCAGTGCTACCACGAAACTGTTACCATTTGATTCTTCAAGATTAAACTCTCCTGTTAAAGCAACGTTTCCTCCTTCTGCGCGATCAAATTCCCATCGCATTTCTTTATGGTTATGTAAATCCTGCCATCCATCAGAAGTACCAACAAATCCAGCAGATCCCCTTTTCCAAGGAACCGAACATGCCAGTGCGAGAGACACCTCTCCTCTTTGTGCAAATAACATTGGAAGACCTCTGTAATCACCAACCCAGGCTGTGTTGCCAGCTCCAGAATTTCCTAAATGAGGAGCAAGTAACATATACAACTTAAAGTCTTTTCTTTTCTTATTCATTGGAAAAAAATTAATCCTTTGCAGAATGGTATCCCTCGATGGGTCCGGAATAATTTCTTTCTCTATGCGATAGTGATGATTTTTACATGAATTAGTAATGTGGTATCCAGGTACACCATCCGCCAGATATTTAATATGGTGTGTTGTATCAAATTGTTCTTCTGAAAAAAAGTCTTTTCCATCAGTAACAATCAAACTTAAATCACGCGTACAAGCCTGATCTACTTGAGGGTAATATATTTCATTTAAAATTCCGTGACTAATTGAGTACCAAACTTTGCTGGTTGAGTTCAAAGAAGTTCCAACTGCACTCTTAGCACTTGTTGTCCATCTAGCATCAATTCCTGGCCAACCAAAGGCAAATTTTTCTTTTCTGTGCATATCGTTTATATTTAATTTGAGGTCTTAATTTTATGATATAGAGTCATTATGGGAAAATAAATTTTATTCTTTATTTACTATTTTGATTCTTTTTTAACTTGATTATTCTTTTTTTGAGGTTCTGATTTTTTTTGAGGCTCTACATTTGTATTTGGTGAAATAGGTGTGGCAACAGGTGCTTGTTTTTCAATTATTCCTGGTCCAGTGAGGTCGTCAAAATAATAAGTATCTGATGTTGAAGAATTAGGATTAAACAACAATGTTACCTGATCAATCTGATCGAAAGGAGTTTCACTTCCTTGGGGAATTTGTGAAAACTTAAATTCAAGTTCCTCCCAGGCATTTGATTTTGTCGTATAAGTCTGGTATTGGCTATTTGTACCTGCAGGATAATCATTATTACCATTTTTGCTACCAATCAATACTTCAACTAATGTACCGGCAGGTGCTGATGTAAAAACTTTAATTTTAAATTTTGGAGGTATACCCAAATAAGTTGCGAATTCATTTACATTATTTAATCTTCCGTGTACGCACATTTTGATATTATCAAATTTCTTTGAGGCGTTTCTAGTATAAGAAGCACATTTCGGACTTTTGTTAATTGAATCCTTCATAGGATTCTTCGCAATGGAATCTAAAATTCCTGATCTCTCCCCATAATGAACAAATTTTTTTCCGTCAAAATTATCATAAACCGCTTGTTGACTAAAAGTTACGTTTATTTCAAACATAAAAAGTAGAATTATTATCCAAGCATTTTTTTGTTGCAATAATCTAAATTTTGAATTTGATAAATTGTCTGAATGGTAAATTGTTGGTTTCATATTTATATTATTAGTTGTTTATTGCAAATCTATAAGCAAACAGAATTCTTTATTGTAATATTCGTTAATCGTGGATTTTGGTTAGCCGAACCTTTATATGGAATAGTTATATAAAAACTCTTATACATATTGGAGGAATAAACAAGTTAAATTAGTCGCTGGTGTATTATTTATAAGAGTTTGTAATCTATCTATAAAAAAAGCCATCATTGGTAAAATATACCATATGACGGCTTTATAAATTCAAATGTATTTTTTCCTACTGTTTTGAAAGTTTATTAGTAGATCCTGCATAATCCGCAGAACAATTTTCCATTCCTGTTTTGCTTGCTTTCAATCCATAATAACGTTTAGTAAATTCAGGTAAAGTATTATCTGATGCAGCGTATTGACCAAAGCACTCCGCTAAGGCAGGTGCAGATTCCTTAATTTCATAATAACGCTTAATAAATTCAGGAAGAGTTTTTTTCGAACCTGCATAATCGCCATAATAATTACCCATATTAGCGGCATAAGTATCTTTTATCTCAAAATAACGTGAAGCAAATTCATCTAATGAATAATCCGAACCAGCATAATTATCATGCGCATTTTTCATATCAGGATATGCAGTTTTTATCGCGTAATATCTTTCCATGTATTTTTCCATAGAGAGCGATGTTGCAGCAAAAGTTCCATGTAAATTTTTCATGGTGGGATACGATTCTTTTATTGCATAATACCTTTCCATAAAAGACTTATCAACCTTTACATCTTCTTTACTAATTGATTTTTTAACCGATTCTTTATTGTTAGCCGATGGTTGTGCTACTAATAAGGATGCACAAAACAATGCCGAAATAGATAATAATGTAATTTTTTTCATAATATTAGTTTTTTAATTTTTTTTAAAATTACATTCTCACTTTAAAATAAAATTTAATTTTCGGTAGCATAGTTTATTTAATAGCTATAAACGAAAGAAGTTGATGTGGTTTTAAACCTATTTCACATCTATATCCTGATGTATGTTTATTTTTTTGAGGCATGTTATCGCTGGTCCATTTAATAATTCTCCATCTACTGTAAATCGGGAGCCATGAAGAGGACAATCAAATGACTTTTCATCGTTATTCCACTGCAAGACACCTCCTAAATGTGGACAAACTCCTGAACAAGCATGCAATTCATTATTTAGATCCTTATAAACAGCTATTTTCTTTAAGCCAGAAGAAATTACCCCTCCCTGCCCGGGAACTAATTTCTCTGCATCTTTCAGATCCCCAGATGATATCCAGTCAACATATTGCGCAGCCATATTTACTGTTTCATGTAAATAATCACCTGTAGTTTTAAGAGTTATTCGAGAAGGATCATAGAGGGTGGCCCATGGATTATCCCGGCCCACAATTAGATCTGTTATAATTATCCCTCCTAAGGTACCATGTGTCATACCATTTCCAGAGTCACCTGTAACAATATAGATGTTATCGTTACCAGGATTTTTTCCAATAAAGGCTAGCGAATCAATTGGTTCTAAAACTTGTCCGGACCATTTATATTCAACTTCTCCCATTTCCGGAAATCTTTTCTTGGTCCACTTTGCCAACTTAATGTATCTCTCTTCTTCAGAAATTTTTTCATGGTCTCCCTGACCCACTTTGTGATCCTCGCCACCAGATATTAGAAGATCATATTGTTCATCAAATGGTTCTAATCTAATATAATGATATGGCTCACTAATCCATTTAGATTCCATATCACCTGTATCCCACCATAAGGAATAACTCACTTTTCCTTTTGGAATTTTAGCACCTATGACATAGGTACGATATGGCCATTGTTTAGTATGCATAGTTACCCAATCATTTATTGGTGTATTAGTTGCCACAACAATATCATTTGCCTTAATTTCAAATCCGTTAGCACTAATTCCTGTTGATGAAATATTTTCAGCACGGGTTTCAGTATAAATTTCACCACCCATTTTCACTATAGCATCGGCTAACCCTTTAAGGTATTTCATGATATGAAATTGACCCTGATCAGGGAACTCTATACTCCATTCTCCCTCCTCTGCCTTCATATCCGGCACATAATTCAACATTTTTGTTAAGAGGCCAACACTTTTCGTGGCTTCATATTCTTTTTCAATCGAGCCTTTCTTATCAGTTGCACTGAGAAATAAATAGCCTTTTACTCTTTTATAATTACATTCAATGTTCTCATGAAGAATAGTATTTTCAATCCATTGAATAGCTGCCATATGACTGTTTGCGATAAGCTTTGCTTTGTCTTTACCAAAAATTTTTTCTAAATTATAATACCTGTCATCCAATGCACATGTTATATGCGCTGTTGTTCTTCCCGTTTCACCACTTCCTAAATATCCGTCTTCTACTAATATTACCTTCTTTCCGGCTTTAAGTAAACAATACGCAGTAGTTAAACCTGAGATGCCGCCCCCTATTACTAGAACTTCCGTAACATTATTTTTGTTTAACTTTTCAAATTTTAAAGTTGGCTCTGATTCAATCCAGAAAGATTCATTTTTTCCGGAAGTCACTTTGCTATCAAACGGTTTTGAATTTTGATTATCCATTTTTTCTTTTTTAAGTAAATATATTATCTAATAGAAAAATCACTATTACAACTAGACAGTTTAGCGTGATGTTTGCAAAATAAAAAGCCACCTTGCAAAATCGCAAGATGGCTTTTCCCTAAACAAACAGCTTTTTTAAAGTAATATAAAATTACTTATGGTTCTTATCGGCATTAGTTTTTAAACCCCAAATCTCAACATGAGCTTTTTGATCTTTTGAATTTGGCATCGTTTTATATGTTAAAACCACTTTTTTTAAATCGTGCTCGCCGCCTTTAATATTAAAAACTTTAGTTTCACCTGCCATTTTTAACGGCATGTTAATGTTAATTTTTTCTGATGTACCATTGTCATAGTAAACATCAGCATTAATTAAATCAATTGCAGCATCAGTCACTTTGAATTTCAATGAAGCAAATTTATCAGCTCCCATGATAATGATTTCATCTGTCTCCTTTTCAAGTTTAACTGTTGTTTCACCGATTTTGTGCCATCCTGTTTTATCATTTACAACTACTTTTGGTTGTTGTGCCATGATGGTGTTGCCCATTCCTGCTACAGCTAGGAAAATAATCATTAGTGCCTTTTTCATACGTTGTTTTTTTAAATTAATAAATTAGTTTTCTCGAAAGTATAAACTGTATTATGCATTTAGTTTTGTATTCGATATGGACGATTTTTTTAAAGCCAAAAGCCGTTTTTCTGTATTTAAAACCTATTGAAGTTCTTCCAAAACAACCAATTCACCTTCCAGTTCGGTCATAGCAGTTAAACAAGCCTTTTCAATTTCTCCTACTAAACCTTCAACCGTCTCTAAACTTTCTTTGGTAGTTGTTAACTCCTGTATTTTCCTGGCCATTTTCTCATATTTTGAATCCATTCCTAACATTGAAAAAGAAGGGATAATAGAATGAGCAGCCGCTCCTACGGCATCCCAATTACTTATTTTTACGTTATCTTTCAAAGCACTAAGAAGGGTTGGTGTTTCCTCCAAATACGCTTTAATCATTAACACCATACCTTCCTGTTTTCCTCCTGTAAGTTCTTTTAAATAATTAAGGTTAGTGAATTTGGAACTTACTTCAACAACATTCATTTCTTCATTGCTTTCAACCATATTAATATTTGAATTTCCTGATTTTGTATAATCCATAATCATTTTATATAATAATTTATCATCAACCGGCTTGGAGATATAGTCATTCATTCCAATTGCTCTGCATTTTTTAACATCGACAGTTGTAACATCTGCCGTTAAAGCAATTATTGGTATTTCTTTATTAATATTTTTTCGGATATATTCTGTTGCTTCAAAACCATTCATTTCAGGCATTTGCAAATCCATTAAAATCAAGTCATAGGGATTTGATTGCATTTTTTCCACGGCCAACTTGCCATTGTCAGCTATGTCCAAAGAAAAACCATAGCCTTCTAATATTGTTTTCATCAGAAGCTGATTAAACTTAATATCCTCAGCAACTAAAATTTTAATTTCCTTATTATCTGCTCTAGGTGTTACATCATTCGCATCATTATTTTTTATAATTTCATTTGTTTTCAAAAAGCTCAATGTGAAAGAAAAAGTTGATCCTTTCCCGTCCTCACTTTCAACGCTTACTTTTCCACCCTGTGCTTCCACTAATTGCTTCACTATTGATAGGCCTAATCCAGTTCCACCAAATAATCTTGTTGTTCCGGTGGTAGCCTGCTGAAAATTTTCAAAAATCGTTTCCATTTTATCAGTAGGAATACCGATACCGGTATCCTGAATAGAAAATTTAATAGTAACTTTTTCATCATTTTCATTAAGAAGCTTAGCTCCTACTGTTACTTTTCCTGCAGATGTGAACTTAATTGCATTGCTAACTAGGTTCATTAATACCTGGTGCAATCTAACGGGATCACCAACTAACACTTCAGGAATTGAAGCATCATATTCATTTACCAGATCAATTTCCTTTTCGGATACTCTGGCTTGAAACATCTTTAACATAGACTCAATGGAGTCGTTCAACTTAAACGGAGTTTCTTCAAAGGTCATTTTACCCGCATCCACTTTAGCAAGATCAAGAATATCATTAATTAGAACTATCAAAGAATCCCCTGATAATTTAATTGCATTTACGTACTCTTTTTGTTTATCATCTAAATGGGTCTTGGCAATTACATTTGTAAATCCAATAATAGCGTTTAGAGGGGTTCTTATTTCATGACTCATGTTTGAAAGAAACTGCTGTTTGGCGCGCATAGCTTCCTCCGCCTTACTTTTAGCTTCAATCAATTCTTTCTCAAAACGTTTTTGTTCTGTAACATCTCGAGCCACAATAACAATTCCTAAAATGTTTCCACGCTCATCTTTATAAGTCGATCCGTTAAATAACACATCCTTTACCTGTCCGTCTTTGTGACGAATGGTTAAAGGAGAATTAACGACAAATCCCTTAGAGAAAGCTTCTTCATAAACCCGTTTTGCTACTTTTGGTTCTGTAAAATAGTCAAAGAAATCAGTTCCCTTTATTTTTTCCCTTGTAATCCCGGTAATTTCTACCAATGCTTCATTCATGTCGGTAATTTTACCTTCAGAACTAATTGTAATCAAGGGATCTAAACTCGCTTCAATAAGACTTCTGGAATATTTTGAAAGCAATTTTTCCCGAACAACAATTACTGCTCCAATTACTTTACCGTGCTCATCCCTGTAAACAGAACCATTACATAAAACTTCTGTTATTTTCCCTTCATTATCCTTAATAGCCAAAAGGTAATCAGCAATATATCCTTTTTCGAATACGTCATGATACGCTTCATTTGCAATTTTTGGTCTGGTAAAATAATCAACGAAATTAGTATCAGTAATTGATTCTCTGGAAAGCCCTGTAATTTTCTCCAATGCCTGATTCATGTCCGTAATTTTACCTTCCAAACTTATGGTTACCATCGGATCAAGGCTTGATTCTATTAAGCTTCTTACATAACGGGACTGTTTTTCTAACTGACTATTCAGTGATTTCATGTATTCACTTTGAACAGTCAGTTCGTGATTCTTTTTGTAAAGTTCAACAAAAACAGAAACTTTAGCCCTTAAAATGTCAGGCGATAATGGTTTAACCATGAAATCCACCGCTCCCGTTTCATAACCTTTAAAGATGTCTTCAGGGTTATCAATATTAGCAGTAAGGAAAATAATAGGTACATGTTTAAACTTATCACTCTCTCTAATTATTTTTGCAGTTTCAAGGCCATCCATAATTGGCATTTGAACATCCATTAAAATAATTGCAAAGTCCTGTTCCTGCAACAAAATCTTTAAAGCTTCCTTTCCTGAATTAGCTTTAACAAATACATAATTTCTATCCGCTAAAATAACCTCAAGCGCAAACAGGTTTTCCTGTCTGTCATCAACCATTAATATTTTAACTGTGTGATCTATTTCCATTTTTGTACAAGTATTGTTAATCAATTCCTACTTTAACCATACACGCATCAAACTCAGCAATTGCTCAACATTCACAGGTTTTGTAATGTAATCAGACGCACCTGATTCAATACATTTTTGCCTGTCTCCTTTCATCGCTTTTGCTGTTAACGCAATAATGGTTAAATCTCTGTTTTTTTCTTCGCTCCTTATTCTCTTCATTGTTTCATAACCATCCATTTCAGGCATCATGATATCCATGAGTATAATATCAAGATCCGGATTCTTTTCAAGCGTATTAATAGCTTCCTGTCCGCTTTCTGCATTCATAATATTTAATCCAAATCGCTCAAGTGCCGTTGTTAGCGCAAAAAGGTTTCTCATATCATCATCAACAATAAGAACCTTTTTCCCTCTTAAGCAATCATCACTTAAATAATAAGTATCAATAATTCCTTTCATCTTCTCAGGCAAATCCTTTTGAATACGGTTAAGGAATAAAGCGGTTTGATCAACTAATTTTGGTAACGAATGAGCACTTTTTAAAATGATGCTATTCGCAAACTGCTTTAACCTTTCCTTTTCTTTTGGATTCAAATCTTTTGCAGAGTAAACTATCAACGCAGTTTCGTGCTCAGATTTATCATTCTCTAATTCTTTAATAATATCTAAACCTTGAGCATCAGGCAAAACCAAATCAAGAATAATACAATCAAAATTCTTTTCACGAACATAATTTATAGCATCCTTAGCAGTTTGCGCAGTGGTTATCTCAATATCTTCACCTTCCACAGCATTAACTACTGTCTCTAGTTCTTGTGGATTATCATCAACAATTAATAGAGATCTAGATTTCTTCTCAGTAAAATCAGTAATATCAGCGAATATGTGGGTCAACATTTTTTCTTTTACAGGTTTAACAAGGAAATTCCTGGCTCCACGTTTTAACGCACTATCTCTATCTTCTTCCACAGAAGAAAGGTATACCGGAATATGCCTCAACGTCAAATCATTTTTAAGCCTATCCATAATTTTCCATCCATTTGTGTCCTGAAGATTAATATTAAGAATGATTGCCTGAGGACGGAACTGATTCAGAAAATCAATCATATCACTACCTTTTGTGGTAGCAACAGCCTTTATTCCATTTGCATGTGCCCTTTCAAGCATCATTTTAGCGAAGCTAATATCTTTATCAACGATCAAAATAACTTTATCACCAGCCGCAATATTTAACCTGTCATCACCTACTTCATCTATAAAGTATTGCTCTATTTCAGACAAGTGGAAAGTAGTGTCTGGAGTGGAAGATTTAAGAGCCTCTTTAACAATCGCTTTATTCTCCATTTCCAATTGCTTATTTTCAACATTTGCAGAAACTTTGATAGGTAAGAATAATGTAAATTTACTTCCCTGATCAGGAACACTCTCCAATTCAATTGTTCCACCTAACAAATCAGATAAACCGCGACTAATGGATAAACCTAATCCAGTACCACCATATTTACGGCTTGTTGAACCTTCTGCTTGCTGGAAAGCCTCAAATATAATATTCTGTTTATCTTTTGAAATACCAATTCCTGTATCAGAAATCTCGAATGCAATAACCGTGTCTGCATTATCCAGACTTGGAGTTCCCGGTTTCCAATTATGTTCAGCCTTGTAAATTTTTAATTTAACCTGACCTTTTTCAGTAAACTTAAATGAATTTGAAAGTAAGTTTTTAAGGATCTGATTTAAACGTTGTGGATCGGTTTCAATAATTTCCGGTAATTTTTCATCTGCTTCAATTGTGAAACCAAGATTTTTGGCTTCAGAAATATGCTTAAATGTGTTATCCACATATTTTGTGATCTCACTAAAACGAACAGGAGAATAGTCCACAGAAATATATCCAGACTCAATTTTAGAAAGATCCAGAATATCATTAATCAATTGAATTAAATCTTCACCACAGGCGTTAATTGTTTTTGCAAATTGAATTTGTTTCTCAGTTAAATTTCCGTCATGATTTTGAATTAATTCATGCGCCAAAATCTGCAAGCTGTTCAGTGGTGTTCTCAACTCATGAGACATATTTGCAAGGAATTCTGATTTGTATTTTGAAGTAAGCGTTAACTGATTCGCTTTTTCTTCTAACGATTTACGGGCTTCCTCAACTTCCTGATTTTTTAACTCAACTTCGTTTTTCTGTGCAGCTAATAGCACTGCTTTTTCCTCCAATTCCTCGTTTGTATTACGAAGTACCTCTTGCTGACTCTTTAACTCACTTGCTAAAGACTGAGACTGTACTAGAAGTTCACTTGTTCTTGAGTTGGATTCAATCGTATTTAATACAATACCAATACTCTCTGTTAATCCTTCAAGGAAATCCTGATGAGTTTGACTGAAAGAATCAAAAGAAGCCAATTCAATTACAGCTTTTAATCTGTTCTCAAATAATACCGGTAGTATAATAATATTTAAGGGTTTAGAAGCACCAAGCCCTGAGTTTATTTCTACATAATCACTTGGAACATTGGTTAACAAGATTCTTTCTTTTTGTAAAGCACATTGTCCAATTAATCCTTCACCCATTAAGAAACTATTGGTATCATTTTTACGTTTTCTATAAGCGTAAGAAGCAATAAGTCTTAATCTTGAAGTTTCAAACTTATCGCCTTCTTCTAAAATATAAAATAATCCATGCTGCGCTGTTACAACTTGGGCCAACTCAGTTAAGATGGCTTTTGTTACTGAGTTTAATTCTTTTTGACCCTGTAACATTTGAGTAAACTTCGCTAAGTTGGATTTTAACCAATCCTGCTCCTGGTTTCTTAAAGTCGTCGCTTTAAGATTTGAAATCATTTGGTTGATGGTATCTTTTAACGCCTCAACCTCTCCTTTTGCTTCAACACCAATTGTACGAGTAAGGTCACCCTGCGTTACCGCTGACGCCACCTCAGAAATAGCACGTACCTGTGTAGTTAAATTCGCAGCTAATTGATTTACGTTCTCTGTCAGATTTTTCCATGTTCCTGATGCACCCGGCACATTTGCCTGTCCGCCTAATTTTCCTTCTGCCCCTACTTCACGTGCTACAGTTGTTACCTGATCGGAGAAAGTTGCCAGTGTATCAATCATTTCATTGATTGTATCAGTTAATTGTGCTACTTCACCCTTTGCCTGGATTGATAATTTTTGTTTCAGATTTCCTTTTGCAACGGATGTCACAACTTTCGCAATTCCCCTTACCTGACCGGTTAAGTTGGATGCCATTAAATTTACTGAATCCGTTAAATCTTTCCACGTTCCTGCAACACCTTTTACCTGAGCTTGTCCACCCAATTTACCTTCAGTACCTACTTCTTTCGCAACACGAGTTACCTCGGATGCAAATGAATTCAGCTGCTCCACCATGATATTGATGGTATTCTTTAAGTCAAAGATTTCTCCTTTTACGTCAACCGTAATTGTTTTCGATAAGTCACCACTTGCCACCGCTTTTGTTACTTCGGCAATGTTACGTACCTGGCCTGTTAAGTTACCTGCCATTTGATTTACCGAATCAGTTAAATCTTTCCATGTTCCGGCAACACCCGGCACGAATGCCTGTCCTCCTAATTTTCCTTCAGTACCAACTTCCTTCGCCACACGTGTTACCTCTGATGCAAAAGCCCTTAGCTGATCCACCATGGTATTAATTGTTTCTTTTAATTGTAAGATCTCTCCACGTACATCGGCCGTAATTTTCTTAGACATGTCCCCGTTCGCAACCGCAATTGTTACCTCTGCAATGTTACGTACCTGAGTTGTTAAGTTACCTGCCATTTGATTTACCGAATCAGTTAAATCTTTCCATGTTCCAGCAACACCGGGTACGTTAGCTTGTCCACCTAATTTCCCTTCAGTTCCTACCTCTCTTGCTACACGAGTCACCTCTGATGCGAAGGCACGCAACTGATCCACCATCGTGTTCAGTGTTTCTTTCAATTGTAAAATCTCTCCCCTTACATCAACCGTAATTTTACGGGACATGTCACCACTTGCTACCGCAATTGCCACATCTGCAATATTACGTACCTGTGCGGTTAAGTTACCGGCCATTTGATTTACAGAATCCGTTAAATCTTTCCATGTTCCTGCAACACCCGGTACATCAGCTTGTCCACCTAATTTTCCTTCTGTACCTACTTCTCTCGCCACACGTGTTACCTCGGACGCAAAACCTCTTAACTGATCCACCATCGTATTGATCGTGTTCTTCAACTCAAGGATCTCTCCTTTTACATCTACAGTAATCTGACGGGACAAATCTCCTTTTGCTACCGCTGTTGTTACTTCAGCAATGTTACGCACCTGACCGGTTAAGTTCGATGCCATTAAATTTACTGAATCCGTTAAATCTTTCCATGTACCACCTACTCCTTTTACCTGAGCCTGGCCACCAAGTTTCCCTTCAGTACCAACTTCTTTCGCTACACGGGTTACCTCGGAAGCGAAAGAGTTCAACTGACCCACCATGGTATTAATTGTATTTTTTAATTCAAGAATTTCTCCTTTAGTATCAACTGTAATCTGACGTGATAAATCACCTTTAGCTACCGCCGTTGTTACCTCGGCAATGTTACGTACCTGACCAGTTAAATTGGAAGCCATTTGATTTACCGAATCCGTTAAATCTTTCCATGTACCACCTACTCCTTTTACTTTTGCTTGTCCGCCAAGTTTTCCTTCAGTTCCTACCTCTAACGCAACTCGAGTTACCTCAGATGAAAATGAGTTCAACTGATCCACCATCGTGTTAATGGTTTTCTTTAATTCAAGAATTTCTCCTTCAACGTTTACTGTTATTTTTTTTGATAAATCACCATTTGCTACCGCTGTTGTTACTTCTGCAATATTACGTACCTGGCCAGTTAAGTTTGATGCCATTTGATTTACCGAATCAGTTAAATCTTTCCATGTACCACCCACACCTTTTACTTTTGCTTGTCCACCAAGCTTTCCTTCAGAACCTACCTCACGGGCAACACGAGTTACCTCTGCACCAAATGAGTTCAACTGATCCACCATCGTATTGATTGTGTTCTTTAATTCTAAGATCTCACCGGCAACGTTTACTGTAATTTTTTTGGATAAATCCCCTTTTGCTACTGCTGTTGTTACCTCGGCAATATTTCGTACCTGACCAGTTAAGTTCGATGCCATCTGATTTACCGAATCCGTTAAATCTTTCCATACACCACCAACACCACGTACTTTAGCTTGACCGCCCAGTTTCCCTTCTGATCCTACCTCTAACGCCACACGGGTTACCTCTGATGAAAATGAATTCAGCTGATCCACCATCGTATTGATGGTATTCTTTAACTCAAGAATTTCTCCTTTTACGTCAACCGTAATTTTCTTAGATAAATCTCCTTTTGCTACAGCAGTTGTTACATCTGCAATATTACGCACCTGACCTGTTAAGTTAGATGCCATTTTATTTACAGAATCCGTTAAATCTTTCCATGTACCACCAACACCTTTTACCTGTGCTTGTCCACCTAATTTTCCCTCGGTACCTACCTCACGTGCAACACGTGTTACCTCAGAAGAGAATGAGTTTAACTGATCCACCATCGTATTGATCGTGTTCTTTAACTCAAGGATCTCTCCTTTTACGTCAACCGTAATTTTCTTAGATAAGTCACCCTTTGCTACGGCTGTTGTTACATCGGCAATATTACGTACCTGGCCTGTTAAATTCGAGGCCATTTTATTTACTGAATCCGTTAAATCTTTCCATACACCACCAACACCTTTAACTTTCGCCTGACCACCCAATTTACCTTCAGTACCTACCTCACGGGCAACACGTGTTACCTCCATTGAGAATAAGTTAAGCTGCTTAACCATTCCATTAACCTCTTTTGCAATTCTCAAGAACTCACCTTGTAAAGGATTTCCTTCAATTGACAAAGGCATTTCCTGTGACAGATTACCTTTTGCCACAGAGGTGATTACGTGTGCGATTTCAATAGTTGGATGTACCAAATCGGAAATAAGAAGATTTACAGAGTCAACACAAGAACCCCAGGAACCTCTTGCACCATCAAGCACAACCCTATTTGTCAATTTACCTTGTTTACCAATGCTTGTACCAACTTTTTCAAACTCAAAAACCATCCGTTCATTCAAATCAATGATCTCATTCAAAGTATCATTAATTGCTCCTTTAATTCCTGTTTGACCAGCCGGTAAACGTGTGGAAAAATTTCCATTTTTAACTTTAATAAGAAGCTTTAAAAATTCTGACTCACTTAAAACACGATCTTCATGCATATTACCGTTTAAATGATTGCCGTGGGATTTAATTCTATGAGCAATTGGTTTCCTGGCAGAAGACTTAAGCGCTTTTGATTGGTGCGGTTTGGTTGAGTTTGTACCACTTTCTTTTGGAGTACTACTCGCAGTTTTATTACGAACAATAACAACTTTTTGAGTACCATTGTTTTTATGTGCAGCGCTTCCCTTACTAATTTGACGTTTAGCTTTTGGTTTTTCAATTTTACTTTTCATACACGGGGGTTTATAAAAGTGTTGGGTCTAATGTTAAAAAATATCGATGATTGGTACTAACAATTCAACTACCTTAAATATAATTGAAAATAAAGCACCCTTTAAATTTAAAAAATACTACCAATAGCAAGAGCCATATTCGGTGAAACGGCATAAAAAATAGCCGGGAGCACTCAAAAAATAGTTGGTGCATCCCGGCTAATATAATCAGAATTATTTTACGAATTCTCTTATCAATAAGATTAAATTAAATTGATTTTTCTCAATAATTCTTTCTTGTATTGTTCACCAATAGGTAAAGGATGTTTTCCTATATAAGCCGTTCCTTCTTCGATATTATCAATATGATGTAAGGCGGTTAAATAAGAACGATGCAATCTATAAAATTTATCAGATGGCAGTTTTTCCTCCATACCTTTTAATGTTATATGCACAGTTAATCTTGTATCGCTGGTAAATATGTTTACATAATCCCCTAAGGCTTGTACGTAAATAATATCTTTAATCTTAACTTTCGTTAGTAAAGAATTGGATCTAACAAAAATGTAATCCTTTTCTTTTCCACTAACTTCTACCTTAGGGTTTTTACCTTCAAATAATTCTTTAGCGCGATCAATAGCAACCATAAAACGTGATAAGGTTACCGGTTTTATGATATAATCAGCCACGTTCAATTCAAAAGCTTCTACTGCATAGTCCTGTTTAGATGTAATGAGAATTGTAATAGGTCTTTTCTCAAGATTTTTCATCAATTCAATTCCCGTCATACCAGGCATTTCAACATCTAAAAACACAAGGTCGATATCTTCTTTTTTCAGATAATTAAATGCCTCCATAGGAGATTCGCATTCACCTTTTAGTTCAAGAAAATCAACCTGGTCAACCAGTTGTTTTACCATTTCACGTGACATTTTGTTGTCATCAACTATTATACATCTCATTTGTTTTGGTTTTGTTGTTTGCATGTTGAATACTTTAAAATACACTGCTAAACTATGACGATTGTTCCACAATTTTTCCAGCATTCGATGAGAAAAGAATAAAAATAGCCGAAACAGGAAAGGAGTGTGTTGATGATGCAAGAATTTATTAAAGAATATGTAATATTTTATTTATTGAACATAACAATTGATTTTATTGTCTTAGCATTTAAAACCATGCTTTTACCGAAATATTATGAATTAAGCACAAGTAAAAATTAATTTTAGACATCAAACATTAATAAACACTTAAAACTATATATCATGAAAATAATTGTTCCAATGGCCGGTATGGGAAAAAGAATGAGGCCTCATACCTTTACAACACCCAAGCCTTTGTTGCCTATTGCGGGCAAATCTATTGTTCAGAGATTAGTAGAAGATATAGTGAGCGTGTCAAACGAGAAGGTTGATGAAATTGCTTTTATTATAAGTCATTTCGGAAAAGAAACAGAAGATAAACTTAAAAAAATTGCCATTGATCTTAAAGCAAAGGCTACAATTTTTTATCAGGATGAAGCTTTAGGTACTGCGCATGCTATTTTATGCGCTCAGGAATCTTTAAAAGGAAAAGTTATAGTGGCTTTTGCTGATACGCTCTTCAAAGCGGATTTTAAATTGGATGACTCAAAAGACGGAATTATATGGGTACAAAAAGTTGATGATCCAAAATCGTTTGGGGTGGTTAAAATAAATGAAAAAAATGTGATAACTGAGTTTGTTGAGAAACCAGAGCAATTTGTATCAGACCTGGCAATCATTGGAATTTATTATTTTAAAGACGGCGCAAATCTTAAAAAAGAATTACAATACCTGTTAGATAATAATATCAAAGACAAAGGTGAATTTCAATTGACCAGTGCACTTGAAAACATGAAGAACAAAGGCTTAAAATTTACTCCAGGGCAAGTAACAGAATGGTTAGATTGTGGAAATAAGGATTCTACTGTTTATACAAATCAACGAATTCTTGAGTTCAATAAAAAAGAAGATCTTGTTTCAAAAATGCATACTTCGCATAATTCCGTTATTATTGAACCTTGCTATATTGGTGAAAACGTAATATTGATAAATTCAGTAGTTGGACCTTATGTATCAATTGGAAACAACTCAATCATTGAAGATTCCATTATTAAAAACAGCCTTGTTCAAAGTAATGCAAAGATTTCTTCAGCAAATATTAGAAATTCAATGTTTGGTAATTATACAGATTTTAAAAATCATTATTCTGAATTAAGCATGGGAGATTACAGCGTTCAGCATAGTAAACAATAAAAATCAAAAAAATTTAGAATTATAATAAATTGAGCTTCGCAAGAAGCTCTTTTTTGTATTGCTCACCAATGGGAATGGCATGTTTTCCTATATAAGCATCGTTTTCTTCAATTTTATCTATATGATCAATAGAGATAATATAGGAACGATGAAGTCTGTAAAATTTGCCAGATGAAAGTTTTTCTTCTATGCTTTTTAGGGTGCAATGAACCAGGTTTTGTTTTTCCTGTGTAAATATTTTCACATAGTCTCCGTAAGCCTGGACATATAAAATATCACTCAATTTAATTTTAGCCAAAACAGAGTTTGATCTAACAAAAATATAATCCTGATCTTTTTCACTAAATTCTATTTTCTTATCGCTGCCTTCAAAAATTTCCTTGGCTTTTTCCACTGCAACCATAAAACGAGCTAATGCTACAGGCTTTAAAATATAATCGGCTACATTCAATTCAAATGCTTCCAAAGCATAATCTTTTTTTGAGCTAATTAAAATTATTATCGGACGGTGTTTTAAATTTCTTATCAATTCAATACCCGTCATTCCCGGCATTTCAATATCAAGAAAAATAAGATCAACATGATTAGTCTTTAGATAATTATAAGCTTCCAAAGGAGTAGAGCATTCCTTTTTGATTTTCAGATAAGAAACCTGTTCAATCAATAGCATTAAAGCCTTTCGGGCAACTAAACTATCATCTACTACAATACAGTCCATTTAAAAAGTTTATAAACAAAAATAAGAATAATATTGATATTAGTATTATTTAGTGGAATGAATAAATTAAACAAAAAAAAGTCAAAAGTAACCTGGTTTATTCGCCTATTATCCGGATCAGATAGTAGTCAGGAACAAACCAGGAGCGAGGCCTTAATTCCACGCGCATTACTTTTGACAGTTATATTTCAAAAAAAGTGTACTTTACATTGAAGTTCCTCTTTTGAATTCATTTGCTTTGGCTTTACCGTTACTTGCCATCTCTTTGGCATCTGATTTAACAGCTTCAAATTTGTCTGACATTGAACTTACCAAATCATCAAATTTTTCTTTAAGGGCGTCTGTATAATCGCTACTTTTTTTCATTACTTTCTTTCTGGTTTCAGTTCCCTTATCCGGTGCCATTAAAACACCTACAATTGCACCAACGGCTGCGCCAGCTAATACACCCAATACAAATTTACCTGCGTTCATAATTTCTGTTTTTTAAATTGTTTAACTTAATTTTGTTTTTTTTAAAGATAATGACTACAAGTACTGTTTTTATTGATATTCGTTAAAAACGATTTATTGTAAGCCTAACTATTTTCTTTAGAATTTTTTATACTCCTTTTTTCTGGTTCATTTATAGGATTATCTTTTAACCTATCAGATAATTCAGGATACATTTTCTTAATTTGTCGTTTCAAAAGTGCCAATCGTTCCAATAATTTTTCCTGTAGCTCGTCCATATTATTTTATGTCTAATATTTTTAATTCTATCCTTTGATCCATTTGCCTAACACGGGGCGAATAACTAACATTAGTTTTCCTATCTGCAAATGAACCCAAATCCCCACAACCATCAGAAATTAGTCTTTCTTTGTTAATACCTTTTTCCACTAAATAATCTATGATAGCATTTGCTCGCTCTTTAGATAACTTAAGAGTGTATTCATCAGCGTTATCAGCATCAACATAACCAGTAATTTCAACTAATAGATTTGGGTGGTTAAATAAAAATTCATAAAGCTTTAATAATTCCGCTTTTGAATTAGGCCTGAGTGTAGATTTATCAAAATCAAAAAAGATATTATTTAACGTAACACTGGAACCCAAAGCTATTGGCGGCAATTTAATTGATTTTATAATTTCATTGTAATCATCTGCCTTTGATACATATCTGTTTTCAGAATAAAAGAGAAATCCATCTGCTTCGTAAGTAATGTTATGACTTTTGCCTGGCTCAAGGATAAATAAGTATTTGCCAGTTGATTCGTTTGGATAATATATACCTTCCAATTCATGTGTATGATTATCTGTCACGGTAATTTTCACATTTTTAGCAGCAAGCAGGCCTTGGCCCAGAATCAATCCCTTTTGAAGTTCTAAAGAATTTTCTGTAACATTTGTAAAAGTAATCATGTAATTATCCTTTTCACCCAAACCATCTTCTCTTATAGACGTATAATACGCTGTTTTCTTATCAGGAGATAAGACAAAAAAAGCTTCATCATCCGGTGAGTTGATAGGATACCCAACATTTACAGGCTCTGACCATTTCCCACCTTCTAATAAACTACTTTCAAAAATATCAAACCCTCCCATAGTCTCATGCCCATTTGAGGTAAAGTACAGGGAAATACCGTCAGGATGAAGAAAAGGAGCATCTTCATCATACATAGTATTAATAGACGGTCCAAGATTAATTGCTTTACCCCACTCTCCTGACGAATTCTTCTCGCTCTTGTAGATATCTGTTCCTCCATATCCGCCCGGACGGTCACTTGTGAAATATAAAGTTCGACCATTGGCTGCAATAAAAGCACTAGGTTCCCACGATTTGCTATTTATATGCGAATTAAGTTTCTTTGGAACAGACCAGAAATTTCCTTCTAATGAGGTAGAATAAATATTACCGTCCCCTTTATCATCTTTAAAAATTAATATCTCCTGCCCGTCAGAGGAAATACAAACTGCCCCATCATTATCAACTGTATTAACAGGTATACCTATGTTTACAGCTGGCATCCAAACTGAATCCTTTTTATATGAGATATAAATATCCTCAAAATATTTCCCACCATCATATGTTTGTCCTCCAACATTAGTTGGTCTTCCCGTTGTAAACAACATCGTGGATTGATCAGCAGTAAAAACAGGAGCATAATCAGGATATTGAGAATTAACTGTTGATCCCATATTTTTAATAATTGCATTTACTGGTCTTGATACCAATTTTTTTGCAGTATAGCACATATCAATTTGTCTGTTTGTTTCTCTTAAAACCTCAGATTCTTTAATCTTTGCATTTTTTAAAAGTGATTTAAATTTTTTATAGGTATCAATTGCCTTATCAAATTTACCACTTTGATGATATGCTTCACCAAGAAGCATATATGTCAAAAGGGGAGCGTGTCTTTCTTCCAGAGATCCATCATCATACAAGTGTGACACAAAAACCGAAGCTTTCTGCAAATAATAAATTGCCTTTTCTCTCTTTTTAATTCTTAAATAACATTCACCAAGCTTATAACATAAATTATAATTATTCAGATCCTCTTCATATAATTTATTATAAATTCCAAGAGCCTCTAAATAATTGTCATGCCTTAAGTAATTTTCGGCTTTTGCAAATTGCTTATATAATTCCGGTGTGTTCTTTTTTATATTTCCTGGGTTGGAAAATAGACCTGAAATATTTATAATAAAAAGAAGAATAATAATGTTAAAATTTTTCATGGCAAATCAATTTTATTATTAAAAATACTTTGACAACTCTGATTATATGTCTCTTTTCGTTAATAAGGTAAATTGCATAGCTTAAGAATAAAATTAAAATGACATAGATTATGATGTGGATTATAAAATAATTTTAAAAAATAAATTCACATAAATATTTCTTTTAAATAAGAGAAAACATTATAATTAATTTATCTATAAGCATTATCGGATTCAGATCATTAATTATAATAATTGGCTACATAAATTAATTTATAAACGAAAAAAAGAGAAAACGGTTTATTCCCAGAGTAATTTTGAATCATAAACTTTTGAATACTAAAAAAAATAAAAAATAAAAGTCATGAAAACAAATTTGAAACTAGGAACGATAATAGCTATATCCACTCTATTATCCACAACTGTAAAAGCTCAAGAAACTGATACGGTAAAAATTATTAAAGAGACAGTGATAAAACATGACACTGTCATAAAAGAAGTTCCTGCGCCTCCTCCACCGGTTGCTCCTGTTGAACCACAAAGTAATGTTAAAGACAATGAAAGGCCTCCTTTAAGACATGGTGAGTTTGGTGTAAGGTATATGCCAACGTTTTCAACCTTAAGATTCAGGAACCAATATGATAATGAGATACAGGGGGAAGTTTCGATGAGCCATGGATTTGGAATAATGTTAGGAACTAACTTTTCGAAAAATGTTGGTTTACAAGCCGAATTAAGTTACCTGCAAATCTCTCAAAAATATAAAGATCAAAACTTAGAGAGATCAGTAGATGTAAGCTATTTAAATATACCAATTCTATTGTCACTAAATACAGATAAGACAAGAATAGTAAACTTAAACTTTGTTGCTGGTCCACAGTTTGGAATAAACATAGGATCAAGCATTAGTACTACGGGAACTGAAGATACAGAGACTATAAGAGCAACTGTTGGAGCATCTGGTACAGATATTGGATTGGCATATGGTACTGGTTTAGAAATTGCTTTAAATAAAATGCATACGGTAAGACTTGATTTTGGATATAGAGGTTTTTATGGATTAGTTGATGGAAATGCAAATCAATCCTCCAAAAATCCGGATACTTATAACGTCTTAATCAGAACATCAAGACAAACTCAAGGGGCTTATGCAGGCTTAACACTTTGCTTCTAGATATAAATCGCATAAAAAAAGGGCAACTACTTTTGTAGATGCCCTTTTTTTATGCTTTAGCCATTCCAAACATAAATTTACTTCGAGGTGGCCTTTCAAATTTTTTATCTACAATTAGAGTGAGAATTGATTTCAAAACTTTTTTAAGATCAGATAAATTAGTTTTAGGTACATAATAATGTGCTTTATTTTTGTATAGTTCGTCCGCTACTAATTCAGGTAATGATGTAGAATAAATTATAACCGGCAGATTTTGTAAAAGTTTATTCAGTTTTATTGCCTTTAAACACTCTGATCCATTAATGCGTGGCATATTAATATCTAAAAATAATACATCTGGTAATTTAATGGTATTAACATTAAGAAAGGTTAGAAGTCTTTCACCATCTTCTACTGTTGTAAGAGTTGTTGGAATTGCCAGGTCACTTAAAGCATCTTTAAAAAAGAAACGGTCATCCCTATTATCATCTGCTAATAATATATGAATGGATCTTGAATCCGTTTTATTTTTGTCTGGTTGTTTTGTGCTTGGCATAATAATAAAACACTAAAGTAATTTATTTTTTGTTAACACCCTATTCACAAATGTTAAAAAACGTCGACAAAACGATAAATACAAACTATGAAATAACTTATAATATAGACTAAAATATTTATAACTCTAATCTCTTTAAATGCTATTTTGATAAAAAAAAGAAGGTTTCCAGCATTTTTTGTTACTACTGCTCTTAATTTGGTCGCTACAATATCATATTGTTGTTTAAATGTAGGATACTTAAATCAAACATACTTACATTAAATAAGAAATTAATTATATTCTGCGCAACCTATAAAACAATAGCAATTTACATAGAAGTGTTGGTAGAACTACTAATAAAATTATTAAATAGATTACCCTAATTTATTAGTGCATTAACTACTGTGGATGTATTTATGCTACTATATACACTACTATATAAACCAAAAAGCTTCCTCATCTCCATGTATAGAATTTGATGAAGTAACATTTGGTTGAATAGACCTGGATATTCGTTCGCAAAATAATTGCTCTTTCTTATTACTATGTTTTTGAAAGAAGATTCGATTAATTAACCTCTTAATTAATCCGAAGAACCCATGATTTTCTGTTGCGCTCATAATTTTAATTTTATATGATTTCTAAATTTTACTTTTGAAATGGTATTAACTTTATTCGAGATGTTACTATTTAGTAACGTGCTGGAACACTTTACGCAACCCTTTCATCAGTTTTAAACAGATTTCATCCACAAACCAGAAAAAAAAGAGTTATATCAAATATATGGCGATACCAATAAAATATGATATGTATTCGTTGAAAGCAGAAAAAAAAACGATAAATAAAAAATTAATCATTTATAAGAGCTACGATAACTCCATCATCTACTTCCTGTATAAAAAAATAAATTAGATCAATAGTAAGGCATTAATAGCGCAGTCAACGATTAATTATCTGCTCTAAACTCAGTTTCCCTATCTTTAAACGAACTGTTAATTCAAATTTTTGTTTCAGCTATACTTTTACTTAAAAAATTACTATGAAGGCAACATTTATTCTCTTTCTATATATTTTTAGTCTGTCATCCGTTTGTTTTTCACAAACATATTTTCAAAAATCCTATAACATGCCTCTTGATCAAGAGGGGCAGGATGTATTACCAACATCTGATGGTGGTTACCTCATTGTAGGATATACGAATACAAGTATACTTTATGATTGCGATTTAATGATATTTAAAACGGACGCAGTTGGGAACAAACTTTGGACTAAAACATATGGTGGTAGTAAACCTGATTTTCCATATCACATGTTAGCCACTAGTGATGGTAATTTTTTCTTAGTAGGGTTCTCTCAAAGCTATGGTGGCGGAGACATGGATATTCTACTTCAAAAATTTGACCCTGCAGGAAACGAAATCTGGTTAAAGACATATGGTGGATTCGGAAATGATTACGCCAGAGATGTGACCCCCACCTCTGACGGAAACTATATGATCGTAGGCTCTTCAAATAGCCAAAGCACAACAGGTCAAAACGCTAATCTTATAAAAATTGATCCTTCAGGAAACGTAATATGGGATAAAAAATACGGTGGGCCGGCTAACGATCATGGGTGCATTGTTAAGCAGTGTTCCGATGGTGGATATATTATGCTAGGACAAACATACAGTTACGGCATTGGAAATGGTGATGCATGGTTAGTAAAATTAAATTCAGCCGGAGATACAACCTGGACAAAAACTTTTGGAGGTGCACAAAACGATGAAGGAATTTCATTGACCGTTAACAATGACGATAGTTTTACTTTTGTAATAAGAGATAGTAGTAATGCAGGAAGAGATATTGATACCCGAATAATAAAGGCAAATTCAACAGGCGGCATCATTTGGGATAAAACGTATGGGGGAGATAAAAAAGACACCCCAAAAATGATACAAGCAACTTCGGACGGAGGATATGTTGTAGCGGCAATCAGCAGAAGTTTTGGATGGATTAACCCAGATATGTGGATACTGAAACTGACAAGTGTAGGAGATACAACCTGGACACGACATTATGGAGGAAACGATAACGAACATGCTTATACTGTCAGAGAATTATCAGATGGAAGTTATATTTCCGTTGGAAAAACAAGAAGCTATGGACCAACAATGGACCCGATATTATTAAAAATTAATTCTAATGGTACATTAACAGTTGGCTTAAATGAACTGGCTAATTCTTCTCCCATTCAATTATATCCCAATCCCAATTCAGGGAATTTAAACTTGGATCTAAGCAATTTTAAGGCTAAAAAAATAACGGTAACTGATATTTTAGGTGTTGAGATTTTTAGCAAAGATATAACAAATGAAAACATACTTACAATTAGATTAGAAGATAGTAAAACGGGAGTGTATTTTGTAAAAAGCGAATCTGAAACACAATCTGTAATTAATAAATTCATTATAAACTAAAAACCCTGTTATGAAATCAAAAATTATTTATTTTCAACTATTAGCATTAATAATCACAATCCTTTTTCTGATTTCTTGCAAAAAGAAAGCCGGTCCTGGAGGTCAGGCAACGGTAATTGGTAAAGTCTTTGCTTATGATTACGATAACACTTTCAACTATCTAATTTCAAAGGAATATTCTTCCGGAACTAAGGTATACATTGTTTATGGTGATGAAAAAAGCATTGGTAATACTCAGACTACTGCCATTGATGGAACGTTTGAATTCAAATATCTAAATAAAGGACATTATAAAGTATACGCTAATTCTGTTGACACTGCATACCGTGTAAAAGGTAACGATACTGAGTTCGCAGTAATTAAAGAATTTGATATAAAGGAAAAAAAACAAAAAATAGTTCTTGATGATATCATCATCAATAAATAAATAAGATCAAAAAATTCTTTACCTAAACTTTTAAAGTTTTTGTAAAGATAAAAAGAGGCTGTCGGGGCGGCCTCTTTTTTTTATTTTATTGAAATGCGTTTTTTATGCAAACAGGCTCTGCATATAAGTGCAATCTGTCACTTGCAGAATTAAAAACTTCAATCTTTTCAATATTTCCTGAAAATAAGTTTTTATATACTTCAAGGTAAACACCATTTAACACAACTAAATGAATTCTAAAACCATAATCGTATATGAACGAAACAAGTTCTCCAAACTTAAACACTAAAAAAGATCTTGCAGATAAATCCAGTAAATTAAAATATTTTAAATTCATGATTATATTTTTAAGTGAAACAATTATCAAATTTAAGGATATCTAAACTTAGAAAAAAGGCGGAAACAGCGGTTTTACCTTAATAGATATTAATTAAACATTAATATTGTTAAAAATCCTCTTGTTATCTTAAATTAGTTTAAGAGTGCTAAATAAAAGTGACAAATAATAGAATGTTAGTGTTTCTTTTGTGACTGAACTTCTTTTGTCTTATATTTTTTTGGCAGTGTTTATTGAGCTATTGCTTCGAACTAAAATAAAAAAACCGCTGAACTTGTTGGTATCAGCGGTTTAACTATCTACTTTTGGTAGCCCGTACGGGAATCGAACCCGTGTTTCTTCCGTGAAAGGGAAACGTCCTAACCCCTAGACGAACGGGCCATTTTCTTAATTACCGTTAGGCTGTTAATTAATGGAGTGCAAATTTAAGATAATTTTCTTATTTCCAAAAAAATATTTAAGAAAATCATGAAAATCTTTTTTGTCGGTAAAACTCTATCTTCTGTATAATTATGGTTTGGAGTAAAAAAGAGAAAATTAGGGAGGCTAAAACAACTGTATATCCGTAAAAATAGAGATATTGAGGATTATCAAAAAACCAAGCCCGGAAAATACTTACTATTAAATGATGACTAATGTATAAGGAAAATGAAAGTTCCCCAATAAAACGATCTACTTTATTGTCTTTGAACGCTATAAACACAAATGGTAACGAGAGTAGTATAAGTAAATAAAAAAGGCTATTCTTTATCTGGTCAGCAATAAGTATTTTCTCATACATAAAAATTCCACATACTATTACAAGTAATAAAAAATAGCCTGGCAGATTTGAAATATTCCTGGTTTGTAAATACTTATAAAAGGGATAGCTAAGGCTTCCTGCCATAAAATAAGCAAGTTCAAAAGGAAAAAAACGATAGGTCCATGGATCAAAACACAGGTAATAAGTCTTAGCAAAATAAAATTTACAAGCAAAACCAAGTATTATCAAACATATTTGCCACTTCCAATGTCTGGTAACAAGTAAAGGTGCAATAAGATAGAACATGAATTCAACGCTTATTGTCCATGCCTGTGGTACTAAAAGGTATTGGTAACCAGTGTGTTTATAAGAAAGTACGTTATATGTTAAGATTGGCTGACATAATTCATCTAAACGTAGAAAGTAAAGCACATCCTGTCCAAGCACAATGATATTTTCCAGAATGAAGTAAAATATAGTGAGTGTTGACAGACACTGATAATTGCTAATATATCGAGCAATATAATATGGATGATCAAAAGCACCATATCCAATTAATGATAAAGTAAGCGCCAAAAACAGCACAATCCAATATACAGGGAAGATCCTAAAAAAACGACTCATGATAAATTTTTTATAATGCCCCTTACCAACATACTTTTCATTTAAGATCAGAGCCATGTAAAATCCTGATATCATATAAAAAGATTCAACTGCGACCTGACCGCCACACATGCGTAAGCCAAATATCTTATAAGAGTGGTAAACTACCACTGCCAATGCCAATATCGTTCTTAAAATTCCCAAACTATTTTATGCTATTCTGTTAATATTGTCAAGATATAAATACCTAAATAAAAAAACTGATAACGTTTGTCATCAGTTTTAAATAACCTAAAAATAAAAGCGATTAATCAACTTTACTCATTACGCCTTTTGCAGTCTCAACTACTTTCTTTTGTGCTTCTATCTCACTTTTCTTCTTTGCCTGATCTGATTCATTTTTTGTAATATCTTCCTCCGCTTTCTTTATTTTAGCTTTATAATTCTCTATTTCTGATTTAGAATTCTTGTTATCCTTCTCCAAATCCTTCTGATTATCCTCCAGTTTACCTAAAACTTTCTCCTGCTCCTTCAATTTATCACCCATAGATTCTTTAGTAGTTTTCACTGCGAATTCTTTGATCATTTTTTTTGCTCCACTGTGTTTCTCACCATCAGAGGAAGATAAATAGGCTCCCCCTAAATCAAAAGCCACATGCATTGTAACAGTTTTAGCAATTTTATCTTCTTCAAATTTTGTGTACACATCCACCGGGTTGTTTCCCCAATCTTTTATTACAACGTTATCTCCAAAAATTTCGCCATTATCACTTTTCACTTTTTCATTTTTAAAGTCTTTTAAATAACTTTTCCATTTACTTTCTACATCATCTTTAGATGTTTCATAAATGGTAGAAGAATAAGCATTATGACTGCCCGAAGAGAATTTTTCGGAACCATCTTTTACTGAAATTTTTTGCGCATTAGCGATAGTTAAAGCAAAACACAATGCTACACTTAAAATAATTTTTTTCATAATATTAGTTTAAAGGTTAATCTCAATTCTAATCCACATCTGTTACTCCGCCAGAAATCAAAAACTTCATTGCATCTGCACCATCTGTATTTAAAAACGATATTTGTTCTTTTGGTACAATTATCAGCCTACCAGAAAACGAATAGGAATAAGGTAAATATACTGCATATTTTTCTTTTATTCCCCATTCTGAAAGGTCATCCTGCGTAATAAAACCTATTTCCTCTATATTAGCCTGCGGATTGGTTAACACCAACACGGGTTTTGTAAAACGTTTTTTGTTACCCATAAAAGCATTCATAAAATCCTTAATAGGTGAATAAATATGCCGCACAACCGGAATATGCTCAAGCTTTCCTTCCAGGTAATCAAATAGTTTTTTAAAAATAAATGACGAAGCCAAAAGCCCAAATAAGGTGATCACAAATACCAGGCAAATAACTGAAATTAATGTGTTTAGAGCAGGACTAGTGGTAACGGCTACAAATGAAAACATGCCTTCAAAAAACTGAAAGATTTTAAAAAACACAATAAGCGTAATACCAATTGGAATAAATAAAGCCAGGCCTTGCAGAAAATATTTCAAAAATTTATTCATGATACCCAGTTAATGCCTTTTATTAATTTATTTAACGTGCTTTGTTCTTCAGAATCTTCTTTTACCTTATAATCATATATCCAACCAGCCGTTGAGGGAAGGCTCATTAATATAGATTCCACTCTTCCATTAGTTTCCAAACCAAATTTAGTTCCTTTATCATACACTAAATTAAATTCCACATAACGGCCACGACGCAAAAGCTGCCATTGTTTTTGTTCGGGAGTGTAAGGTTTGTTTTTATTTTTATGCATCAGGTCAACATAAATAGGCGCAAAAACTTTTCCTATATCCTGCCAAAAAGCAAAGTTCTGTTCAAAATTCAGATGCTCATTATTGTTTAAGCGATCAAAGAAAATACCACCTATACCTCGGGTCTCTTTGCGATGATTGATATAAAAATAATTATCTGCCCAGGTCTTAAATTCAGGGTAGTACGTGTAATGATGATCGTCGCAAACTTTTTTTAATTGAGTATGAAAAAATATAGCATCTTCATCAATAATATAATGTGGAGTTAAATCAATACCTCCGCCTAGCCATTTTGTGCCATTACTCATTTCAAAATAACGGATATTCATATGAATAATTGGTACTAAAGGACTTTGTGGATGGATAACAATAGACACACCTGTGGCAAAAAATGTACTTTCAGGTTGGGTGGAATTGGAGGAGATGCTATGTTCTTTTTCTTTTAATAAAAAATCAGGGGTTTTACCGCTTACGGCTGAAAACATAACTCCTCCTTTTTCAATTACATTTCCATTTTCAATAACCCGGGATCTACCTCCGCCACCTTCTTCCCTACTCCAGTTTTCCTCTTTAAATTTCGTTGAGCCATCTTCAGTTTCTAGAGCGTTACAAATAGAATCCTGAAGGCTTTTTAACCACTCCGTAATATTTTCCTTATTTATTTCCATCCCAATTTCTGTAGTTGATAATTAGAATATCTGTAAATATATACTGCCCTGTTTTCAAATCCCGTTTCATTATCAGGGCGGTAAAATTTAAATCCTGTTGAAACACCTTCCCAGATGGTTTTGTCGAGGTTTAAGAAGAAATCAGGACCTTGTGTGTTTAAGTTCAATAAATAATACATTCCAATATCAAATCCCTGGAAATAATACTCGGATGGATCTGCAAGGTAGAACTCCTGGTATTGTTTGGCTAATTGCCGGATTACTGAATCTTTAAAATCAATATGATTAGGAGCAGCAAAATGATACTGTAAAGCATTGAGGTAATCCTGATCCAGATTTTCAATATTTGCTACACTATTAAAACCCATCAGAACAATGTCTTTTTTATCTGAAAAAACATAAAGTTGCGTGATAAAATCCTGAAGAAATACAGGGTTATTGGTAAGTAAAATAACCACATTTTTTTTACCGGGGACAAAAGCTGCTTTTACACCATTAATCCCTTTTACCTCTAAAATACTGTCTTTTAAACTTTTGCCAAGCTTTAAAAGTGATTCATTATAGCGGGTTTTAAAAGCTTTAACATATTGCAGGTCTTTAATAGTTGAATTAACTATGATTATATTAGAATTGTTCATTAAAGAATCCGTACAATAGTCTGCAAGACCTTCAATTAAAGTATACTGGGATGGATTAACCTTGCTTACCAATACATTATTAAAGAGTATTTTGTTTTGCTGTGTTAAAGGGGAGACAACTGGAATTCCGAACTCTTTGGCGCGATTAGATACCAGTTTAAAAACATAAGCATACAGAGGCCCAAAGATTGCATCCAGTTTCTTAAATTCAGTAGTTTTACACATCGCCTCGATCTTGACCGAATCCCTGTCTTCAACGTCAAATAAATGAATGTTTACTTCAAATTCTTTCGCGGTTAATGAATCAACTGCTTTTTTAAAGCCTGAATAAAAATCAAGCGCAAGGGCCTGTGTTGGCGGAAAAGATGATTCAGCCTTAGCTAACTCATCAATATTTATGCTTTCACTTTCTGCTAATTTAAAAGGCAAAAATAAACCAATGTGGTATTGATTTTTTTTAGGCTTATGTAACAATGCTGTGTCAACTGGAGCAGAAGGTGATAATGTGGTTGACACCAAAGTGGGAACTGACACTACTGCAGATGCTTTTTTTAAAGCAATTTTTAATGTCTGTCCTTGTTTTACGCCGTTTTGTAATTCGGGATTTAATTTAATTAATTCGTCCTGCGAAACATTTACCTTTTTAGAAATACCGTATAAAGTTTCTCCCTGCAATACGGTATAGGTTTCATAAGAGCTGCTTAAATTCACTGAACCAGAATTTAAGGGTTTTGTAGAATTGCTCTTTTTCTTTTCACCTACAATTAAATACTCACCTTCCTTAAGCCCACCAGGTAAAGTTGGATTATAAGAAGCCAGTTTTTTTTCATCGATGGAATATTTTTTTGTAATTCCGTAAACCGTTTCTCCTTTTGCAATTCTATGATAAACATATTTATTAGTATCAATTACCAGAGCTTGCTTTGGCAAAAGACTTTCAACAGGAATTTTTAATTCCTGACCAGCCTTTAAACCATCTATAGCGTCATCATTCTCCGCTAAAATGGAATTAACATCAATGCTATATATTTTAGCTATGGCATATAAGCTCTGCCCTTTTTCTACTTTATGTATATAGTATTTTTTTCCACTAATAACTTCTGTACGAGAGGATTTCGTTTGGGCAAGAGTTGCGCATGAAAAAAAACATAAAACAAATAATGTCGTTATGATTAAATATGTAGTTCTTATTTTGATCATTTATATAGTTTTTAGTGTTGAGTGCTTAGTGTTTAATAGCATTAACTACTAACTTAAAACCAAGCACTAAAAACTAACATTATTCCCATTCAATGGTAGCCGGGGGTTTAGAGCTGATGTCATACACTACTCTATTCACTCCTTTTACTTTATTGATAATATCATTAGATACCTTTGCCAAAAATTCATATGGTAAATGGCACCAGTCAGCCGTCATACCATCTGTTGAAGAAACGGCGCGTAACGCAATTACTTTTTCGTAAGTACGTTCATCACCCATAACTCCAACACTTTGTATTGGCAATAAAATAGCTCCTGCCTGCCATACTGTATCGTATAAACCAGCAGCTTTTAAGTTATCAATAAAAATAGCATCTACATTCTGTAACAGGTCAACTTTTTCAGGAGTAATATCACCCAAAATACGAATGGCTAAACCTGGTCCAGGGAACGGATGACGGCCAATTAAACCTGCATCTATACCCAATGCAGTTCCCACTCTTCTAACTTCATCTTTAAATAAACTCCGTAATGGTTCAACCACGCTTAATTTCATATAATCAGGCAAACCTCCAACATTGTGATGAGATTTAATAGTAGCAGAAGGACCGTTGACTGATAAACTTTCAATCACATCCGGGTAAATTGTCCCTTGTCCTAACCATTTGGCATCAGTAATATGTTTTGATTCATCATCAAATACATCAATAAAAACTTTACCAATTGCCTTACGTTTTAATTCAGGATCTGAAACACCTTTTAAAGCATCATAAAAACGATCTTTTGCATTCACACCTTTCACGTTCAGTCCCATATGTTTGTATGAGTCTAAAACATTTTCAAATTCATTCTTACGTAACAAACCATTATCTACAAAAATGCAATGCAAATTTGCGCCTATAGCTTTATGCAATAGAACAGCAGCCACACTGCTATCTACACCGCCAGATAAGCCTAAAACTACTTTATCAGTTCCTATTTTATTTTTTAATTCTGCAACAGTCGTATCAATAAAAGAATCTGAAGTCCAGGTTCCTTTACAACCACAAATATTTTTTACAAAATTATTGAGCAAGAGAGCACCATCGGTTGAATGGTAAACTTCGGGATGAAATTGAATTCCCCAGGTTTGTTCGTCTGTTACTGCATAGCCTGCAACTTTAACATCTTGTGTACTCGCAATTACTTTATAATGTTCAGGAACTTTTATGATCGTATCTGCATGGCTCATCCACACTTGTGAGTTTTCGGAAATGCCTTTAAATAATTCATTTGAAGAATCCACAAAACTTAAATTAGCGCGTCCATATTCACGGGAACTGGATTTTCCTACTTCGCCACCATAAAAATGGGATAATAACTGAGCGCCGTAACAAACCCCTAATAAAGGCAATTTACCTTTTATGTGCGCAATATCCGGGTTTAAAGGAACCTCCTGGCGCACACTATGCGGACTACCGGATAAGATAATGCCTTTAATGTTTGATGTAATTTCAGGAATTTTATTGTAGGGATGAATCTCACAGTAGACATTCATTTCCCTCAAACGGCGGGCAATTAATTGAGTGAATTGTGAACCGAAATCGAGGATTAAAATTTGTTCTTGCATAATAGCTAACAAAGATAGATAAATCTTTTGTTTTAAAGGGATTGACTAGAAAATTTGTGGTAAAAGAAAGTAAATAATCAATCCTTGCTTTTCATGAATTTAACCAGGGTATAAATTCCCAAAGCAAAAATGCTCGCAACAAATAAAAGGATAAAATAATCGCTAATTTCCAGATCGGATTTCATATGCAGATTTTATTTTTTTTAGTTGTCATATGGTTTATCCAGTTTCTTCATTCGCGTTTGCGTTTCGGAAAACATAGATATTTCATGTTACTAAGCCACTAATAAATTATTCTTAACCGCAAACATCACAATACCTGCCGTGTTTGGAAGATCTAATTTTGTCATGATATTTTTACGGTGTGTATTAACCGTGTGTGTACTTAATTCTAATTTATCGGCAATCAGTTTATTAGACAAACCTTCAGAGATCAAACGGATCACATCCAATTCTCTATCCGTGATGCCAAGACCCTGACAGGAAATTTTATCAAGAACAGGTTTAGCAATATGTGTATCATCTGTTTGGGTAAGGAAATAAGCAACTTTACCGCATAAAAAACGCTCCCCGTTGTAGGTCGCATGCAAAGCTTCAATAATTTCTTCCTTATCACATTCTTTCAATAAATAACTTCTTACACCATTATCCAAGGCCGATTGCATTTCGCTTTTGCTCATGTAATCAGTAATGGCAAGCACCTGAAGACGTTTGAATGTTTTTGTCAATAAAGAGATTTGTTTTGAGCTAAATCCCAAAGACTGAAAATCAAGCACTAAGATTTTTGGCTTATTCTTTTTTATACAGTCTACTAAATTTTCAAAATTTTCATCCTCTGTGTAATCCACTTCAAAGTTTGATGACGTATTTAACAACGTAAAAAGACCCAGTCTGCTCAGGTAGTTTTTATCGGCTATTAGTACTGAAATCATAGAGAAATATCTTATTTAGATTAATTTTAAACAAAGATACATGACTATACGGAATATCAAAATTTTTATTTCAAAAATTATCAAAAATCAAACTGACTTTTATCATCAAAAACTGTTAGTTCCATTGCTTAAATCCAACCCTGAAACCTGCGCTTAAAGTTAAATTAGGCATGGTATGATTGGACATAAATAGTTGCGTGTATGCTAACTGTACAATCGGATAAATTCCCAGGTATTTATTTTTAATGAAGGAATTGAAATTATAACCCAGCTCAGTATTAAAACCGGAACTATGCATGATATGAGAATTGGTTCCACCTATTGAAGAACCGGTATGTGTCATGAATTCCCCCATCGCAACCTGGTGGCCATGAGCACCCCCAATTCCAACAAACAAACCTTTTATTACACTTACTCTGTAGGTTAAAGTAATCAATGTTCCCTGCTGATCGGGATTAGCAATGTATAATTCTTTAACCCGAACATCAATAGAACTTGGTCTGCCAAACGCCATAAAAAAAGTACCAAAACTTCCATACAAACCTGCAAGCGGAGAATCATGGTGTTGCATCCCTCCTACTATACCAATATCAATATAGTTTTTGTGATGATTATTTAATTGAGAGAATCCTTTTTGTACAAAACAAGCAACTAAGCCTGCGAAAGCCAATCGGTTTACGTTTTTCATAATGGTTAGATTTAGAGATAACGTAAATGTTGCTTACATAGAAAAATTATGTTTATTAAAGTTTATTTGGGCGTTCCCTCCTAAGAGGCAGTCGGGCCGGGCCGTCACTTCAATCTTTTTGTAAAAGAAACACAAAAAGGATTTACGTTCTATCCCTAACGCGGGTTACTTTTTAAATAGAAGTTTTAGTTTTAAAAATGAGTCTATCAATGTAGTGATTGATATGATCATTAATTTTAGAAAGAATTATAGTGGTCCGAAAAATAATCGGTATGAATCCTTTTCTAAATTATATAACCACCAAAAAACTAAAAGTTACAGAGAAAATATTTTTCCTTCAACAGCAAGTTCAGTATTTTCAAAAATAGGTCGTGATTCCTTTAAAAAATCTTCCAAATTACCATACCTGGCTGAAAAGTGCCCAAGTAATAATTGTTTGGAATTAGCAAGAACAGCCATTTGAGCTGCTTGTTGTGCAGTGCTGTGAAAGGTTTGTTTAGCGCGGTCTTTCTTATCTTCTAAAAAAGTAGATTCATGGTATAGCAAATCAACATCTTTAATGTCATCTGCTAAAGCTTCAAAATATTTAGTATCGCTGCAAAAGGCGTAACTCCGGGCTTTGTAGGGATCTGTGGTAAGTTGTTCATTTTTGATGGTATTGCCGGCATTATCAATGGCATCATATCCTTGCTTTAATTTATGAATCTCAGCAAAAGAAACATCCATTTTTTCCAGACGGTATTTATCAATATTTCTTGGTAAAGGCTTTTCGCAGAATAAAAATCCTGTTGTTTTTATCCGGTGTTTTAATGGAATGCTATACACTTCCGTTTTTTCATCTTCAAATAATAATTGCTTGCAGCTATTATCTGTGTATACAAACTTTAAAGAATAACTTAATTGCGTTTCAGAGAATTTATGAATGAGGTTAATTATCTCTTCTAATTCCTTTGGACCATAAATAGTTAAATCATTTTTTCGTCCCAGCAAGTGCATGCTGGCAATAAAACCGGGTAAACCTAAAAAATGATCGCCGTGCAAGTGGCTAATAAAAATATGGTTTATATTCTGAAACCGTGCCTTATATTTTCTCAACTGCATTTGAGTTCCTTCTCCACAATCAATCAAAAAAAACCGCTCAGCTATGTTTAATAACTGAGCGGTTGGATTCCTATTGGCTGTAGGTGTTGCTGCGCTACTGCCTAATATTAATAATTCGAAGGTTTGAGTTGACATTACAATGTATGCCTTCGAAAATAGTCATTAATTATTAATAACCATCATACGTTTCGTTGTAATGGCATTTTTGTATTTTAAACTATATATATATGTACCGTTAGCCATTTCAGCGGCATTGATCATAAGCTTATTTTCTCCCACAGAGGTTTTAATAGTTTGTTGATTAACCACAGATCCAAGCGCATTATAAATTGTAAGCGTAGCATTATCTTCTCCTTCCACATAGAATTTCACTTCTGTAAAATCAGAAAAAGGGTTTGGTTCATTTTGCAATAAAGTCATTTTATCCTTTCCGATATTGCGCAATCCAGTAGTTATAGCTGGTGCAATATTAATGATGTAGTAATTTAATGTTTGAGGAGCGGCAATACTTGAACTTCCACCAGATGTATTTGGTGTTGAAGGACATGTGCCCATACCGGTTCCGCCTGCCAAACTTAAAAAGGGTTGTACCTTTAATTGTAAAGTATATGTTCCGGCAACAGTGGGTGTCCCATATATACTAGCACAATTAGCCGAATTACCAGGAAAAACAAAAACTGGTGCTCCGTTAACTACAGAGCCTGTTGCTACTGAATTTGTAGATGATCCTAGATTCAAACCTGGAGGTAAATTATAGTTGTTTGCTGTTACAGATGTTAATTCAAAACGGTTAAAACAAAAACGAATATTTGACTGAACAGTATCTTTTGGAACCTTCACGGTCAAATTTTGAACGTATGGAACCCCAACAGTGCCAGAAATAAAATTGGTTGCACTATCCGGCCATACACCAATTTTATTACTTGCAATAAATGTTGGATTTAATGAACAGGTAGGTACTTGAGCCAATACAGATGCAACTGTTGCAGAAATTACAATAATAGTAAAGTAGATTTTTTTCATTGATGTTTATTTAGTTAATAATATACTGGTTATTAAGGTAAATTTAATCTTATTCCAGGCGGGAAAAAAGGTTTTAACAATAAGATAGTTCAAAGTTTTAAACAGAAAAAATAATTATTGCCGTCCTGCCAATAAAAACATAACTGCCATCCGAACTGCAACACCATTTTCCACCTGGTCTAAAATAATAGATTGACTACTATCTGCAACTTCGCTGGTAATTTCAACACCGCGATTAATTGGCCCCGGATGCATGATAACAATTTTTTTTGATAAGGAATCCAGCATATTTTTATCCAATCCATAAAGCATGGTATATTCACGAATGGAAGGAAAAAATTTAATATCCTGTCTCTCTAATTGAATGCGTAACATATTTGCGACATCACACCACTCTAATGTTTTACGAAGGTCAGTTTCAACTTTAACTCCTAAACTTTCTATGTATTTAGGAATCAAAGTAGTAGGTCCACATACTTTAACTTCTGCTCCTAATTTTTGTAGGCAGAAAATATTGGATAAAGCTACCCGTGAATGAAGTATGTCTCCTACAATGGCTATCTTTTTTCCTTTTAAATCACCCAATTTTTCCTGCATCGAAAAAGCATCCAATAAGGCTTGAGTAGGATGCTCATGAGCACCGTCACCGGCATTCACTATTTTAGCATTTACTTTTTTTGATAAAAATTCAGCGGCACCCGCACTTGCGTGACGCATCACAACCATGTCCACTTTCATGGCGAGAATGTTATTGACCGTATCAATTAAGGTTTCCCCTTTTTTAACTGATGAAGAAGCTGCCGAAAAATTAATGACATCAGCACTTAATCGTTTTTGAGCAAGTTCAAAAGACAAACGGGTACGAGTTGAATTTTCAAAAAATAAATTGGCAACTGTCAAATCCCGTAAAGAAGGGACTTTTTTAATCGGTCGATTAATGACTTCTTTAAAATTTTTAGCGGTCTCTAATATTAATTCGATATCCTGTTTAGTGATATACTTAATTCCTAAAAGATGATTGACGCTTAAGTTGCTCATAGTTTATAAATATCTTTCTTTAATTACATTTACGTGATGTTGCGCATGCCCGCAAATAAAGTATCCTATCGATAATACATTGGTTTCTCCTGAAGCCATATTCCCTTTCAATAACAATTGCTTTTCAGCTAACTGTTTAAACATCAAGATGGTAGACAGCCTCACCGAATCAAATTCATCCATTAGTAACTGCATGTTTGTTTCTCCAAGGTTTGCATTAGCAGCATACAAGTTCTCATCAAAACCAGGTAATAATTGTGCGTCTCCTCTTGCAAAACGTAATGCACGGTAGCTTAAAATACGTTCTGTATCTATAATATGATTAATAACCTGCTTTACTGTCCATTTACCATCATCATAAAAATGATTTACTTTTAAACGCGGAATGGATTCTATAAAATCAAGAGTTGTTTGATGGTTGGCTTTTAAAGCTGAAATAACATCTGTTTCTGGAATTAAATCAATGTATTTAAGGAAATATGGAATGTGATCTTTTACTAATGGTCTCATTTATTTTTTATTTATTGATTTTACTTTGTTCTCGCTTCTCGATTCCCCTTGAAATAGCAGGCTTGATTAACATTTAAAATTAGTCTATTTATCTATTAGTGTTACTCTGTCTTTTCCGTCAGTTTCTTTCCAGTCTACTTTTACATTTTGTGTTTCTATGGAATCAATAATCAAACCTATATATTTTGCCTGAATTGGAACATGGCGACTGAACCGTCTGTCAACCAAAACCAATAATTCTACATCATTGGGGCGCCCAAAAGCTAACATCGCATCCAAACCAGCACGAATGGTTCTTCCGGTAAATAATACATCATCCACCAGGATTACATTTTTATCTTCGATAATAAAATCAATATTGGTTTGATTGGGAATTAGCTCTTTTTTACGAAAATCATCACGGTAAAAGGTTATGTCAAGATCGCCGCAGTTAACTTTCTTTTTAAGGATCCCTTCGAGCAATTTTTGAATACGATGGGCTAAATAAATACCTCTTGGCTGCAAACCAATAATAACGGTATTACTAAAATCGTTGTGAACTTCTATTAACTGATAGCAAAGGCGTGTAAGAGTAACTTCTAATTGTTTATTTTCTAATAAAACTCTTGGCTTCACCGATTTAATTTTTTAAAAGTAATTCTTTTTTTCTAAATAATAAAGTCCTAACTGTTTATACACTCTTAATCCCTATTTTATGAGAGAGAGAATAAATTACATAAAAATAGTTTGGGTTCTGTCAGGACCGATTGAAACAATACTGATAGGAACTTCTACTAATTTTTCAATGTATTTTACGTAATCAATTAATTCCTTTGGCAAAGTTGCTTTTTCTGTCATTTTAGTCAGGTCAACATTCCAGCCTTTCACTTCCTCATAAATTGGAGTGACATCTGAAGGTTCAATACTATAAGGAAGATAATCAATTTTTTCGCCTTTGTGCATATAATGCGTACACACTTGTAATGTGTCAAAGTCAGATAAAATATCTGCCTTCATCATCATGAGTTCAGTTACACCATTAATAGCAATAGCATATTTCAAAGCAGGAATATCTAACCAGCCACAGCGACGCGGACGGCCTGTAGTAGCTCCAAATTCACGTCCGATCTGACGCATCTTCTCCCCTACTTCATTATCCAATTCAGTTGGAAAAGGGCCACTACCCACACGTGTACAATATGCTTTAAAAATACCAATCACATTACCAATACGATTTGGCGCAATTCCTAATCCGTTGCAAGCACCTGCACAAATTGTATTTGATGAAGTAACGAAAGGATAAGAACCAAAATCAATATCCAATAATGATCCCTGTGCACCTTCTGCTAATATCTTTTGCCCTTTTTTAATAGCGTCATTAATGAAATGCTCACTATCGATAAACGTTAATTTTTTTAATTCTTCAATGGCATTAAAAAATGGAGTTTCTAGTTCTGTCAGGCTGTATTCGTATTTATGAAACTCCAAAATTTGCTTGTGCTTTTCCACTAACGCTTTATATTTATCCTTAAAATTAGGACTTTCAATATCTCCAACACGTAAACCATTACGTCCGGTTTTGTCCATATAAGTAGGGCCAATACCTTTTAATGTAGAGCCAATTTTATCTTTTCCTTTAGCAGCTTCGCTTGCTGCGTCAATTAAACGGTGTGTTGGTAAAATTAAATGGGCACGTTTACTGATAACTAATTTCTTACTTACATCCACGCCCATGGCAGTTAACGCATCAATTTCTTTTTTGAAGATTACCGGGTCGATTACCACACCGTTTCCAACCACATTTAAAGCTGTTGGGTGGAAAATTCCACTGGGAATTGTGTGTAATACGTGTTTAATTCCGTTGAACTCTAAAGTATGGCCCGCATTTGGTCCACCCTGAAAACGGGCAATAATATCATATTTCGGAGTTAAAACATCAACAATTTTACCTTTTCCTTCGTCGCCCCATTGAAGGCCTAATAATACATCAGCTTTGATCATAATTTTCACACTTTTTTGAAAGCGATCAAATTTACAATTCTCACGAAACTTTGGTTGAATAACAAATTAACAATTCATGGATTTTTGAACAAAAAGGAGAAAAAATTAAATCTCTATCTCTAAACCGTCATAAGCCAGTTCAATAAACGGCGGTAACTCTTTTGATACTTCGTTATGTAAACCCAATTGATGAGAAATATGAGTAAAGTAGGCTTTCTCAGGTTTTAATTCTGTCATCAGTTCAATGGCCTGTTGCAATGTATAATGGGAAACATGTTCTTCTTTCCGAAGCGCATTTATAACAATAATTTTTGAACCTTTAATTTTTAATTTCTCTTCTTCAGAAATAAAATTTGCATCGGTGATGTAAGTAAAATCATTAATCCTATAGCCTTTTACAGGTAATTTAAAATGCATCACATCAATAGGCAACAATTCAATATCTTTTATTTTAATTGGCTTGTCATGCACTGTATACAAATCAACTTCAGGGATGCCAGGATACTTTTCCTCAGAAAAAATGTAAGCAAATTCTCTCTTAATGGCTTGTTGTACTCTTTCGGTAGCATAAACCGGCATACGCATTTTATTGAAAAAGTTAAAAGCTTTCACTTCATCAAGTCCGGCGATATGATCTTTATGCTCATGGGTAAAAACAACAGCATCTAACGTTTTCATTTTTTTACGCAACATCTGTTGCCTGAAATCAGGGCCTGAATCGATCACCACATTAGCGTGCTCGCTTTGAATTAAAATAGAAGTCCTTAACCGATTATCTTTTGGATTAGATGAACGGCATACCTCACATTCGCAACAAATAAGAGGAACGCCCTGGGAAGTGCCTGTACCTAAAAAAGTAACCTTCATACTAATGATTATTAATCAGTCTAAGATAAACGTCCTGGTTTAAAAAACCTAAAATCAATGTAAATATTATACCAAACATGGCGCCCCAAAAATGCGCTTCATGACCTATCCTATCCACTGAATCATTACCGGTATTGCGTTTACTCAAATAATAACTGATTCCTAAATATAAGACTCCAAACACCCAGGCCGGCATTGGTATAAAAAAGAAACCCAGTTGCGACAATGGTGAGCAAGTAATAAAACTAAATATTAAAGCATTAACAGCGCCACTTGCGCCAAGAGATGTATATTCCTTATAATCTTTATTCTTAAAATACTCGGAGATGGAAGACGCATATATCGATCCTGTATATAACAAAATAAAAGCGGCCGTTCCCATTTTATAATCCGGTTCACTGATATCTCCAAGCAAAAGAGGAAAAAGCTGTTTCTCTACAATGGGTCCAAACATCCAAAGAGCATACATATTAAATCCCAGGTGAAGGTAATCACCATGTAAAAAAGCATGACTTAAAAAACGGTAATGTTGATTGTAATGATTGATTGAATATGGATGGAAAATGTATTTATATTTAATGTCATGATTATTCATGGCATACAACGAAAATCCAACTGTTAGAATTAATATGGCGTATGTAATCATTATAAAATGTTTAGTTATTAGTGTTTAGCTTTTAATATGATGAGTGAGTTTTTTTTATTAAAACGATCGCTCAACCATAAAAACTATCTTAGACTCCAGGCTTCCGGTTTGTCATCAAACAATAATTTAGTTTTTGACCAAACCCCTTCAAATAATTCCGACTTTCTGTAAGCTTCCAGATATTCAGGGGAATCCCAAATGCTTAGGGTAAAAAAGATACAAGGGTTATTAATATCTTGCAATAACTCAACATGCTGGCAGCCATCCATGGCAGCAATTAAATTTTCACTAGCTTTAAAAATATCTTTGAACCGTTCAACAGAATCTTCCTTAAACGTCATTTTCACAAATCTCTTAATCATATATGTCTACAATTATCCGGTCTATTTTATATTTATTCAATAAGTTTGGTTTCATAGCCACTTTATTTGCCGATTGACCCAACAAGGATATTTCAAGCAATTCCATAGAATTAAAAAAGCATACTACATCTCCTATCTTTACATCATCATAAGTATTATGAAGTTTTGTTACATTATACGAAGGCAAAGCTATTGAAAAACGCTTATCTCCTACTTGTTTTTCAAATTCCTGTTTAGTTATACTAGTAATTAAATTACCAAAATCATCTTCATATAATACCATCCCCTGTAAATTACTGGGAGTTGAAAAACTTTCAAAAGCATATAACTTGCAATAATCACCTGTTTCAGAGCAATATTCTTCAATAGGTACTCCATTTATAATTTTGCTTGCCACTTCAGTAAAAATATCCCTTAAATAAAAAGAATGTTGTCGGTCGCTATCAAAGTACAACTGATAAACCGGCTCATTAAAAGCCTTATCCAGCAACGTCAAAACCCCATTATCCGGACAAATAATATATTGATTTTTATAATTTGTCAAAAGATACCGTGTATTGTCAACCGCAAGATTACTAATGGTTTCAGAAGAGTTTAAAAACTTTAATGCAAATAAATGAATTGTATTTTCCGGAAAATAAGGCAATGCACTTCTTAAAGCAAAAGCACCTTCATTATGAGCATGAGGATTTACATCGCAGGCTAAATCTACAATTTTTGCGCCCGGTTGCTTTCCGTATAAAACACCTTTTACCATTGCCAAATAAGGGTCACGATAACCCAAATCAGTAGTAATGGTAATAATTGACATATTGAAAACTTTATTTAATTAACTCAAAAGTAAGTAATAAATTAGGGTCAGTTTTTAACTAAAAAAGTAATTGATTAACACGATTATTAACATAAATCCTACTAACCTTGATAGAGAAAACGATTACATTAGAAAGCGTTGAACCTGTAGAAATATATGGCGTAAATGATGTGAAACTCAACGTTATAAAAAAATATTTCCCGAAACTTAAAATCATTGCCCGCGGTTATTCCATAAAAGTACTGGGTGACGCAGATGATATTGCATACTTTGAAAAGAAATTAACCATGATGGTTGATTATTACCACAAAAATGGATTATTAACCGATACAGTTATTGAAAGGCTATTAGGACAAACTGGTGATAATTTATTACATGCTAAAGAAGAAGCCACAGGTTCAGATATTATCGTATTTGGAAATAACGGATTGGTAATAAAAGCCCGCACTGATAATCAACGGAAAATGATGCAGTCTGTTGGCAAAAGCGACATGTTATTTGCAGTTGGACCAGCTGGTACAGGAAAAACTTATACCGCAGTAGCTCTTGCTGTAAGAGCTTTGAAAAACAAGGAAATTAAAAGGATTATCTTAACCCGGCCTGCTGTGGAAGCCGGTGAAAATCTTGGATTTTTGCCTGGTGATTTGAAAGAAAAACTAGACCCATATATGCAGCCACTGTACGATGCATTGTATGATATGATTCCTTTGGATAAACTGAATCAGTATATTGAAGCGAAAATAATTCAGATTGCGCCATTAGCCTTTATGCGGGGAAGAACCCTTGATAATGCCTTTGTAATTTTAGATGAAGCGCAGAACACAACGGAAAGTCAGATGAAGATGTTTTTGACACGAATGGGAGCCAATGCCAAATTTATTATAACTGGCGACATGACACAGATTGACCTACCAAGGCATCAAACTTCAGGCCTGGCGCAAGCGGTACGTTTATTGAAGAAGACAGAAGGAATTGATATTGTGGAGTTAACGACTGTTGATGTTATAAGGCATCGTTTAGTAAAAGCGATCATTGAAAAATATGAGACTGATAGTATAAAGAAGTAAATCAGTGAAAAGTGGCAAGTGAGTTTTACTAAATACTAACCACTACTTTACTAACATAACTAATATGACTTTAACAGAATCACAACAGCAGGTTGATAATTGGATAAAACAATACGGGATCCGTTATTTTAGTGAGTTAACCAATTTGGCCATGCTTACAGAGGAAGTTGGTGAAGTTGCGCGAATAATTGCGCGCCGGTACGGCGAACAAAGTGAAAAAGAATCGGATAAGAACAAAGATCTTGGCGACGAGATGGCTGATGTGCTTTTTGTGCTCATCTGTTTGGCAAATCAAACAGGTATTAATCTGGAGGATGCTTTAAAAAGAAACCTTGAAAAGAAAACAGCAAGAGATAGTGAAAGACATATTAATAATGATAAATTGAAGTAATTAAATCAAATATTGTCAAAAGCCCTTTTTATATTTTTTGTTTGCCTTATCAATCAATTATTTTCTCAAAATAGTTTGATAAATGTTGATGAGCCAAATAAAGATATTGGTACTCAGGAAAATATTTATAAAATAAAGGCAGATTATATCATTCAAAATAATCAGACTAAAAATTTATATTTATTGCGTGCTGACGCACTAAAAGGAATAACTATTCATACTTCAAAAAAAACTATCAAACCTAACGACACTGCTTTAATTGTTATTGAATTTATTCCTCAACATACGGGGAAATTCACTGAAGTGTTAAATCTTGTTACCAGTGCCGATGGACTTCCTTTTAAATTATCATTGTCGGGAAACGTAAAATCAATTAAAACAGATGATAAAACTGCCTGCTTTTATTTCAAAAAACCAAAAAATCCAGGTATTAAAAACCCTGAACAAATAGTGGTTGTAGAATCAACTAAACCACGTGACGTTTCTAATAGAATCCCTGATTATACGCCTTACGAAGAACTTAAAGACCCAATAAAACAGCCGGAAGTTATAATACCAATTAAACAAAAAAATGATAAACTGCTGGATGAGAAACTATATAAACCTAACAATATTATTTTTCTGGTGGACGTTTCTAATTCTATGAAAGACACCAATAAGCTAAGAATAATGCAGTACGCCCTTCACGAACTCATTGATGTTTTAAGACCGGAGGATAAAATTACTTTTATAACCTATGCCGATTCGGTAAAAGTCTTGAAAGAGGTAACGAACGGAAGCAATAAAATAGAACTAAACGAAGTAGTTGACAAACTAAAGGCAAAGGGGCTTACAAAAGGTAATAAAGCCATTTTATTTAGTCTGGATGTAGCTATTAAAAATTATATTGCTGACGGAAATAACCAAATTATCCTTGCCACAGATGGTAAGTTTAGATTTTATCCGGACGATCAAAAGTTATATAAAGCCAACCTGGGGGCCAAAACAATTAAACTTTCCACTATAGCTTTTGGAAATGACAAAGACGCTATTAAAAACCTCAAAGAAATTGCAGATATTGGAAATGGCAATTTCATTCATATCAAAGCAAGATCAAAAGCAAAAGAACAATTGTTAAATGAGATCAAGGAAAATAGCCTGATCCGATAATAAGTTAGAGATTTATTGTCTATTTATTATCAAAAATCAGATTAAAATTTGATTATGGTAAAATGATTTTATCTTTGAATTAAATTTTTAAACAAACACTATGAAAAAAATCTACTTCTTAATTTTCTCTATTTTCACTTTGAGTCAAGCAAATGCACAGACTTACACATTAACAGCGGTAAACAATCAACCAGTTATTGGCGATTCTTATGGAGCACTTAATGTTGACACCAATTCAGTAACACTTCCCATGGATATTTCAGGTGCAGGAGTTACATGGAGCATAACTTCATTAACTCTTACAGATTCTATTATTGCCCTAAATACATTTTCTACTGCATCAACCTACTCTAACTCATCAAATTATCCTGGAACAAACTTAGTACAATACGACTCTACAACAATTACCTATTTTAATTCCTCAGCCAACATGATGGAATTATTAGGAGTGGATGCTGGACAGTTTGATTTAAACTATAATGCAGGAAGCGCTACTATCGCTTCATATCCAATGCCTTTTGGTTTTTTAAATACCGATAACTCTGTTGGAGGAACCATCAGCGCTTCTACTCCATTTGGCGCAGCTGCTGGAACATTCACAGGAACCGTTGTTACTCAAGTGGATGGAACAGGCACATTAAACCTTAATAATGTTTCCAATTTTACTAACTGTGTGCGACTCAAAACAGTACAAAATATAAGTTTTGATTTAACTTCTCCTTTTCCAGCGTCTGGCACCGTAGATTTAACGGTATACAATTTTTACAATAGTTCGTCGAAATTTCCATTATTTACGGCTAATTATTCGCACTTACAATTGCCAATTGCAAGCATTGATCAGGTACAGGCGCAAATAAGCATACTTTCATCAGTTGTTATCGGAGTTAAAGAAAACAAACTAAAAAATGATGTGATTTTTAAAACATATCCTAATCCAGCTAATAATGAGATCAACGTTCACTTCGTGCTAGCTCAACGTGAATCTTATTCTCTAGAGATTTCGAATACTTTAGGACAAGTGGTGAAGACCGTTGTTTTAAATAATTTGCAACCCGGTATGTATAACGAAACAATTAATACTGCTGATCTTAGCGCAGGTATTTATACAGTGAAAGTAAGTGGAAAACACTCTGCAGGAACTGAAAAACTGGTGATCCAAAAATAATTTTTACTTCATATATTTTAAAAGCGTCTTAAAAATTTAAGGCGCTTTTTTTATGTTTCAATTGTATATTCCCTGTATTCTCCTGGCTTTAAATCTCCCAATAAAACAGTATCAATCCTTACTCTAATTAACCGGGAAACAAGGTAACCTAATGCTTTACACATACGACGTATCTGCCGGTTCTTGCCTTCTTTTAATATAATTCTGAATTCAAATTCTGATATTTTTTCAATAAAGCAGGGAATTGTTTTACAAATTATTATTTCTACACCTTCACTCATTTCTTTAATAAAAATATCAGTTAAAGGTTTGTTTACTGTTACGATATATTCTTTTTCTTTCTCTTTTATGGGACTAGATAGAAGCTGAATATATTTTCCATCATTAGAAAGCAATAATAAACCTTCCGATTCCTTATCCAATCTTCCGGCATAGCCCAGGTGCTTTTCAAATTTAAAAATGGTTTTTAAATTATCTGCAATGGCCTCATTATTTGTAGTCTCTATACCTCTTGGTTTATAAAGGGCAATATAGGTAAAGGGTGTGTTTGGTTTTAAAAGTTTATCCTCAAAATAAATATCCCAGGTTTCATTAAACTCACTGTTTTCGGTAATTACCAGACCATTTACTTTTAATTTCCTGTTTTCAATAGCACGTATTGCTTCTTTATTAGTGAAGCCTAAATTGTGTACCAGATAATATTTTATATTGAGTCTGTAACTCACATCAATAAATTTTTGACAATGTTATCTTTTTTTCTTTAAACATCACAAAAATTACCCTAGTTCGGCATTATTTCTTAAGTTTGTTGGTCTAAAAAACTATGGAAAAAACGTACTATGCCCACCCTACCTCAATAATTGATGAAGGATGCGAGATTGGAAAAGGGACTAAGATTTGGCATTTTAGCCATGTTATGCCGGATTGTACATTAGGTGAGAACTGTAATATCGGTCAAAACGTAGTGGTTTCTCCCGGTGTTGTTTTGGGGAAAAATGTGAAAGTTCAAAATAATGTTTCTATTTATACAGGGGTAATTTGTGATGACGATGTTTTCCTGGGGCCTTCAATGGTTTTTACTAATGTTATTAATCCGCGAAGTGCTGTTAACCGCAAATCTGAATATGCAAAAACACATGTAGGAAAAGGCGCTACAATAGGCGCTAATGCAACTATTGTTTGCGGACATGATATTGGAGAATTTGCGTTCATTGGTGCCGGCTCTGTTGTTACTAAAACCGTTCCAGCATTTGCGCTTGTTGTAGGTAATCCTTCCCGTCAAATAGGTTGGATGAGTGAATTCGGGCATCGCTTAGAGTTTGATGGCGGTGGTAAAGCAACCTGTTCAGAAAGTGGCCAAACCTACAGGCTTGAAAATAATATTGTAAAAAGAATTTCTTAAAATGACAAAAATAAAATTTGGAGTTATTGGCCAGGGCCACATTGGAAAACGTCATGCTGAAATGGTTCGTCGTAACCCAAATTGTGAACTGGTAGCTGTTTGTGATGCCACACCAAAAGAAAAATTAGGATTGGATGACTTAAAAGAAGAATTTTATACTTCAGCAGAAGAATTAATAAAGAATCATCCTGAAATACAAGTCATCAATGTTTGTACGCCTAACGGTTTACATGCTGAGCACTCATTACTTGCACTGGAGGCCAACAAGCATGTGGTTGTTGAAAAACCCATGGCCTTAAGTAAAGCTAATTGCGAAAAAATAATTCATTCTGCTTTAACACATAGCAAAACGGTATTTTGTGTCATGCAAAACCGTTATTCCCCACCAAGCGTGTGGTTAAAAGAAATGGTGGATACAAAAACAATTGGTGATATTTATATGGTCCAGTTAAATTGTTATTGGAACCGTGATGAACGTTACTATAAAGGTGGCGGGTGGAAAGGCACACAGTCACTGGATGGTGGAACATTATTCACCCAGTTTTCCCACTGGATTGATATTATGTATTGGTTGTTCGGAGATATTAAAAATATACAGGCAAAATTTGCTGATTTTAACCACCAAAATACTACTGATTTTGAAGATAGCGGTTTTGTAAGTTTTGATTTTGTGAATGGTGGTATGGGAAGCATCAATTACTCTACTGCAGTTTGGGATAAAAATTTAGAATCCTCTCTTACTATTATAGGAAGTAAAGGTAGCATCAAAGTTGGTGGCCAGTATATGGATCAGGTTGATGTTTGCAATATAAAAGGTTACAACATGCCTGTACTGGAAGCAACAAATCCTGCTAACGATTATGGAGCGTATAAAGGCTCTGCTAACAACCATCATAATGTAATTGAAAATGTTGTAGACACCATTTCCGGAAAAAACATGATCACCACCAATGCCCTGGAAGGATTAAAAGTCGTGGATATCATTGAGCGCATCTATGCATTACGTCCTGAAACCGTTATTAAAAATAAATAAAGAAATAAAAAATAGTATGGGAATTTATAAAGACATCGTTGATAAGAAAGCTACAATAGCAGTCATAGGTTTAGGGTATGTAGGTTTACCTATCGCTTTGGCATTTGCAAAAAAAGTAAAAGTGATCGGCTTTGATATCAATGCTAAACGCGTTGATATGATGAACAAAGGTGTTGATCCAAGTAATGAGTTGACAAAAAAAGACTTTGCTGATTCGGATATTACTTTTACTCACAAGTTGGAAGATTTAAAGAAAGCGAAGTTTTTTATCATTGCTGTACCAACGCCAATTGATGAACATAATTTACCAGACTTAAAACCCTTGATTGGCGCATCTACCACAGTGGGTAAAGTTTTGAAAAAAGGAGATTATGTAGTTTATGAATCCACTGTTTATCCCGGTTGTACCGAAGATGATTGTATCCCGGTTTTAGAGCGCGAATCAAAATTAAAATTTGTAAAAGATTTTAAAGTTGGCTATTCACCTGAAAGAATTAATCCAGGAGATAAAGAACATACCATCACTAAAATTTTAAAAATTGTTTCCGGTTGCGATAAGGAAAGTCTTGAAGAAATTGCCAAAACATACGAAATTATTGTAGAGCCTGGAACTCACCGCGCTGCAAGTATTAAAGTAGCAGAAGCTGCCAAAATTATTGAAAACACACAGCGAGATGTGAACATCGCTCTAATGAATGAACTTTCGATCATCTTCAATAAAATGAATATCAATACGTATGATGTATTGGAAGCGGCAGGAACAAAATGGAATTTCCTAAAGTTTTTTCCGGGCTTAGTGGGCGGACATTGCATTGGTGTTGATCCCTACTACTTAACGTATAAAGCAGAATCTCTTGGTTACCATGCGCGCGTTATTAATAGCGGACGTTATGTGAATGATAGTATGGGTTTTTATGTAGCTAAAACCTGCGTAAAAAAAATCATTGCTGCCGGCAAAAATATTTCCAAATCAAAAGTATTAATTATGGGCGCTACCTTTAAAGAGGATGTGAGCGATATCCGTAACTCTAAAGTAGCCGATATAGTTAAAGAGTTAAAATCCTTTGGTGTAAAAGTTGAGATCGTAGATCCACATGCTGATAGTGCAGAACTGAAACATGAATATGGTTTTGGTTTAAATAAACTAGCCAAAGGTTATGATGGCGTTATAGTTGCTGTTAATCATAAAGAGTATAAAACCTTAGATGAAAAATTCTTTAAGTCTATTCTTTCCACAAAAGGTGTGATCGTTGATATCAAAGGAATGTATAGAAACAAAATGAAAGGCTTAACCTACTGGAGTCTTTAGACGTTGTTTGAGATAGGTTGTTGGTTTTAAGATTAAACAATATCTAACAACTTAAATCCAATAACAAAAAACTAAAAAAATGTCCTATAAACTAAGCGGATTAAATCCTGAACAAGAAGTTCTATTAAACGAAGGTAAATTACTTCCTTTAATGGAAGAGTTCTACACCATTCAGGGGGAGGGATTTAATACCGGAAAAGCATCCTACTTTATACGAATTGGTGGTTGTGATGTTGGTTGCCATTGGTGCGATGTGAAAGAAAGCTGGGATGCGAGTTTACATCCTTTAACCAGTGCCGAACAAATTTTAGAACATGTTTTAGAAAGCAAAACGCCGGCGGTTGTTGTAACAGGCGGAGAACCTTTAATTTATAACCTTGTTCATTTAACTGGTCTCTTTAAACATCATAACATACAAACTTATATTGAAACCTCCGGTGCTTATCCTTTAAGTGGTGATTGGGACTGGATTTGTTTATCACCTAAAAAAACCATGTTGCCTAAAGAAGAAAACTACAAAGCTGCACATGAATTAAAAATCATTGTATTTAATAAACATGATTTTATTTGGGCAGAAGAACAGGCTTTAAAAGTTGGAAAAGAGTGTTATTTATACCTTCAGCCTGAATGGAGCAAACGTAATGAAATTACTCCACTAATTGTTGAATACGTGAAACAAAATCCACGTTGGATGATATCACTACAAACGCATAAGTATATTGATATTCCTTAGTTCTAAAATAATTTGGGCGTGCCGGCTTAAAAGGCAATGCCGACAGGCTTTTCGTTTCAATCTTTTTGCAAAGAGACAGCAAAAAGTATTTCCACTGCAATCCTTCACGCAAATTAATTATTACATTTGAGTTTACTTTTAAATAAGTCAATTTTTAAATGAAAAAAATTCTTTGCATAGATTCCAACCATGATGTATTGCATGAAACACTCATGGCTGCTGGTTTCCAATGCGATCTTTTTTGGAACAAAAGCAAAGAAGAATTATTAAAATTAATTCCTCAATATGAAGGTATTGTTATTCGCAGTAAATTTAAGATTACAAAAGATATTTTAGATACAGCTATCAACCTCAAATGCATTGGGCGCGTTGGAGCAGGCATGGAAAATATTGATGTAGCCTATGCCAACAGCAAAGATATTACTTGTTTAAGTGCCCCTGAAGGAAACCGTGATGCGGTTGGTGATCATGCTTTAGGAATGTTACTTATGCTGTTGAATAATTTAAAACGTGCCGACTCTGAAGTACGCAACGGTATTTGGAAGCGGGCAGAAAACAGAGGCCATGAAATTGGTGGGAAAACTATTGCTATTATAGGTTACGGCAACATGGGTTCTGCTTTTGCAAAACGCTTTCAGGGATTTGATTGTACAGTTTTAGTGCACGATAAATACAAAAGCGGCTTTGGAAATGAATTTATTACAGAATCCACTTTGGAAAGAATATTTTTAGAAGCAGATATAGTAAGTATTCACTTGCCTTTAAGCGCTGAAACCAATTATTATATCAATGATTCATTTATCACTTCTTTCAAAAAAAATATTTATATCATCAATACAGCACGAGGCAAATGTTTAAATACAGCTGACCTTGTCAGCCACCTGAAAACCGGAAAAGTAATTGGTGCATGCCTGGATGTTCTTGAATATGAATCTGTATCTTTTGAAAACCTTGACACTACTGCCCTACCTGAGCCAATGCAGTATTTAATAAAAAGTGAACAGGTAATATTAACACCGCACATTGCCGGGTGGACTCATGAATCGAATTATAAAATGAGTAAAATTATTGCCGATAAAATGATTGAGGTATTAAAATAGTTTTAAGTAAACATGACACTTCGAGCGGAGTCGAGAACTAATCCACTATCTCCTAACGTTCTATCACCAACCTCTCAACTGATTTTTTATCACCAATGATCAAAGTCACCAAGTAAATTCCATTTGGTAATTCGTTCAGGTTAACCGGAATCTGGTATTTTCCTTCATACTGTCTTGTACTATCTACAACTGTATTCATCAAAGCACCATTTATGCTGTAAATAGTTAAGTTCACATAGGATCTTTTAAGAACTACATAACTCACATTAAACTCACCATTTGAAGGATTTGGAAAAATGCTAAGTTGATTTTCAATTTGTCTCATTTTTATATTATTGTTCTCCAATTCATCATTTTTATCTACCGAATCGTTGATATCCGGATGTGCAAAACAATTTGTAGTTTCTGTTACAGAAACGGCTCCGGTCATTGTTACAACATCCATTAACGGATCAATATAATCCATTATTGGCACTTCTTCCAAATTAACAGTATCTATAATAATACCTTCACCTATAGTTACTTCTGGATAGGTCTCATCAAATTTTAAGTCACCTTTCACATTATCTGATGTGCAAACAACATCTCCTGTCATTATCCCTTCAGTAAATATTTCATCAACAGCCGCAGAATCTTTAATGATTGAATTCAGCACAGAATCGGGAACTTGCATTATTGCCATACCAGCTGTATATATTTCCTCCACTGATTCGTTTTCTTTTGGTATTTCAAAAGTAAGATCACCCAATATTTGATCCTGCTGATCTTTACAGCTAAAAAGAAAGGAACCGAAAACCAAAAACACAGCAATCACAAAAGCTTTACTGAAACTCATGTTTTTAGGTAAGTCATTTAAATTCACTTTAAAATTCAAAGGGCGATCCACCTGGCTCTTTTTAAAATGACCGCACACTTTTTGATCTTTGTACTCCATTAAAATATGTTTTATCTCCTGGTCTGTTTTAGTGGAAAAATCAAAAACTGCTTTACTGCATGAATTACAGAACTTGCCTTTGGCATCAGGCTGCATACTATTCCAGTCTTCATGACAAGGTTCCGGAATACGAACAATCAAATTTGGAGTTTTCATATGTAGTTTATATTAATTTGTTAGTGGTCATATGGTATAGTCATGTTATCCTAATTGTGCTTTGTGTGGGCAGCAACATGACTATTTCATTATTTCAGGATTTATAGGTTAGACGCAAAACATTGATTTTTTCCATAATCAATTTCAAAACAAAGCTATAACCGATAGGTTTATAAAAGATACAGGACTTGGTAAGTGGCAGGAACTAACTTGTAAGTGGTTATCAAATCACTAAATAATTCATCAAACATTATCCTGAAATATTTTTATATTTATCATTTATGAAAACAATTTCCTTCTATATACTATTCTGCCTAATTATATTATTGAGCAGCTGTGCCACGAAACTACCTATTGAAAAAGGTGATTTTAAAGAAACGAACCTGGTTGAATTAGTAAAATTAGATTCCACCATTCATTTGGATATACGGTATGCTACTCCAAATAATTTTGCCAAACAGGCAGTTTATAAAGAAGCCAGGGCGTTTTTACAAAAAGATGCTGCTGAGTCTCTGAAAAAAATTAATAGCTCATTAAAGTCTTTAGGATATGGAATATTAGTATTTGATGGTTACAGGCCATGGGATGTAACCAAATTATTTTATGATATTACTTCAAAAGAAAATAAAAAATTTGTAGCTGATCCTAAAGAAGGTTCAAGACATAACAGAGGATGCGCGGTTGACGTTAGTTTGTATGATTTAAAAACCGGAAAAGAAATAACTATGCCTGGTGAATATGATGAAATGACAGAGCGTTCTTATTTTGATTATTCAGGTGGAACCGAAGAACAAAGAAGAGCCAGAGACCTTTTAATTTCAAAAATGCAGGAAGAAAACTTTACTGTCTATAAATACGAATGGTGGCATTATGATTTTAAAGACTGGCAATTGTATAGAATTACCAATAAGCCTTTTTCAGAAATAAAATAATTTATTCCAAATAAAAATGGGAAAAATCAAAAACATTTGGGAAAAGCTTTCCAGAAACGGACTTCGTGCAGATGAAGGCATTATTCAATTCAGGGAAGTTATTTTTCTGAATAAGATCCTGATAATTTCTCCAATTCTGATTATTATACAGATACCATTTGAGATTGCCTTAAACGGTGTTGAAGTTCTTCCATTAGATCTGGCTTTCCTAGGGTTAATGCTGATTCCTATCACCCTGCAATATTACAGGTACTTCTGGGTCTCAAAACTCCTCTGTATTCTTATTAGCCATACTTTTATTGTTGGTGCCGGCACATTAGTTGGGAAAGGAATTAATAATCATGTCGTTTTAATTCCTCTTGTTTTGTTTGGTTTAATTCTGTTTAAAGCCCGGAGAGATCGGTTAATTGTGTTCTTGATCACAACTTCCTCTTATTTAATTCTGCTTTATTTACAGGAACACACAAATCCGGTTTATCAAATCAGCGATGAAAACAGGCATAACTTTACGATCATTTTTTATTTTGTCGCTTTGATCCTTACTTTTTTTCTGGGTTTTTATTTTTTAAACATTAACAATGATTTTGAGGAGCTTATTAATAGCCAAAAAGAAAGTCTTGAAGAAAAAAATAAAGAAATTACCGATTCCATTACCTACGCAAAACGTATCCAGCAATCCATTATTCCAACCGAAAAACAAATTAAAGATTTGGTTCCAAATTCTTTTGTTTTATATATTCCTAAAGCAATTGTATCAGGGGATTTTTATTGGACTCTAACCGTGAATGATTTGATTTTTATTGCCTCTGCAGACAGTACCGGTCATGGTGTGCCGGGAGCAATGGTATCTGTAATTTGCAGCAATGCCCTTAACAGCTCTGTAAAGGAATACCATATTACGGAACCCGGTAAAATTTTAGATAAAACAAGGCAACTGGTTGTTGAAACCTTTGAAAAAAGCAGCACTGATGTAAAAGACGGCATGGATATTTCATTATTATGCATCGATAGAAAAAACAAAAAAGTATCCTGGAGCGGTGCTAATAATCCATTATGGCTTATCAACAATTCTGTTAGTTCGATTGGCGTTGATAATAAAGAATTTAAGGAAATAAAGGCAAACAAGCAGCCTATTGGTAAAACTGACAATCCAAAACCATTTACAACTCATGAAATTGAATATGAAAACGGCACAACTTTTTATTTATTTACGGATGGCTTTGCAGATCAATTTGGTGGGCCAAAAGGAAAAAAATTCAACTATAAACAATTGTCTGATCTGATTATAAATAACCAAAATCAAACTATGAGTGAACAACAAACTATTTTATCTGAAACATTTAAAGCCTGGAAAGGTGATTTAGAGCAAGTGGATGATATTTGTATTATTGGAATTAAACTCTAACAAATCTTGTCATTCTCAATCCTTGGTAGTATCTTGCCGCCTCAAAACAAAAATTAATGGCTACAACTTCAGATCTTTCGAAAAACGCATTTTTAAGATATAACAATGAACTGGTTCAGGTATTGGATTACGATCATATAACTCCCGGAAAAGGAAATGCTATTTATTCTGTTAAGTGCCGTAATGTAGAAACAGGTAAACAAAGTGAAATTCGTTTTCGTTCAGGTGAAAAAATAGATTTGATCAGAGTTGATGAATATGAAATGCAATACCTTTTTATGGAAGGTGATTTTTTAGTTTGTATGAATCAGGAAACTTACGATCAATTACATATTCCTAAAATTTTATTTGCCGATAGTATTCAGTTTTTACAGGAAGGAATGGTACTGAAAATCCGTTTTGATGAAAATGACAAGCCGTTAAGCGGATTATTACCTCAATACGTTGAGTTAGAAGTGACCTATACTGAAGAAGGCGTAAAAGGTAAATCCTTAAAAATTGCTGAAATGACAGGTGGTGTTAAAATAAATGTTCCGATTTTTGTAGCTATAGGTGATAAACTTAGAATCAATACAGAAACGGGAGAGTACGTAGAACGCGTAAAGTAAATTAATAGATTAGATTTTTCTGATTTTTGCTCTTGACCAATGTACTTTTTGAGTAATTTGATTTTCGAATATCCTCAATCCATTCTAATGCTACTGACTCTGTATTAAAAGTTTTGGTAGGTATATTTGGTTTATTGAATATTACATAAGCATTAATGATTAACCTAATTGGTAATGATTTTATTAAAATAGCATTTGCGATAATTCCAGTTGAGCTAATATTTTTAGCAACGTACTCTCTTACTTCAGATGTAGCATTAAAACTATCGTTGGTAATAGTTAACATATAATATTTATTTCCTGCTGTTAATTCTTTGAAAGCTTGCAATAATTCTATTGCATCTTTTATCTCAAAATCTATGTCATCAAAAAGTACAACCTTTATCAAATCATCACTTTCAATAGAAATGTCTGCGCAATGAATAGAAATTTTCTTCATTATTTATTATTTAATGTTATCTCTGAATGTTCTTAACCATTTTCGACCTTCTTCTTCAGTGGAAAACATTTTAAAAGGGACTAATTGTGAATAAAAGGAATTAAAAAAATTTACAACAAGTCGTACTGCTAAAGAATCGCTAATAATAGCTGCGGCAATGAAATAGTCAACTCCATTTTTTGCCGCATAGGCTCTTGCCTCTGAACTCATCGAACCATCCCTTGCATCAATCAGTTCCAACACTTTATTTTGCGGTCCAACACCTAATTCTTTATATGCTTCAAAACATACTTTCACTTCTTCAAGATCCAATTCAGCTCCTTCTTTAGGTTTCAATACCAAAATACCTTCGTCATCAATCCAGATCTCGTTAAATTTTGTTCTAATCTTGCTAAATTCCACCATAATTATATCTAATTTAGGAATAATGTAACATTAAACCAAATTATAATACTATTCATCGATAAAATAGCGAACTTTAAGATTTCTTTAAATGTTTTTGGGTAGCAATAGCAAATCTGATTTCAGAGAAGGAATAATCGTCTCCTAAAGCCTGTTTTAAAGGTGTCAACAAATTTTCACCCTCCATAGTTTTAAATTGCTCAATGATGATTTTGTATTTTTCATCAGGCACAAATTGAGCTACCGGTATCATTCCAAGACTCACATAATGAGCCAAATGCCCTTCAATGGTTGTTAAGGCAAAGCCTCTTTCCTGGGATATTTCAAAAGCTGATTTCCCTTGTTTATAAAGCGCGAAACTGGCTTCTTTAGTGTCAGGTTTTTTAATTTTGGCTTCTTTCTTTTCTTTAGGAGCTTTTGCTTCCTTACTTTTTTTATCGCTTTTTTTCGAAGATTTACGTTCTTCAAAAGCGGCTTTTTCGGCAATGGCAATAGTTTGTCTCACTAATTCCAAACGTTCATGCTGATTGGCATTTTGTTTTAGCTGATGTTTATTAAATTGTTGATTGTTCAGCACATTATCAATCACCAGCGTCACTTTGTCGAGTTGTTGTAAATGTTTAAACAGCAAACTTTCCAGTTCTAACAGCTCCTCCATGAAACCTTTTATCTGCTTTTCATCTTTTAATAATTCAAGGTAAACAAGAATCGATTTTGACAATTCCTTTAGTACAGGATAAAAATAATTTTTAGCAGCTGTATGTCTCGCTTGCACAGTTTGCAAATAGTCTGCTGTTGTGCTTTCAAAAATCTGCATCAACTGATTACTGAATTTATCTGCATTGACTTTCAATGGCTCGAACTTGATTAACAGTTCTTCAGCCCATGCCTGGTGTTTCTGTTTATTCGATCGGTTTTCATCCCGTGTATAACTTGCTACATGATTTTTAAGACTGGTATTAAGCCATACAAAATCATAGGCTTTTAATACATATGCTTTTAAAAAGAAAACGGTTTCCTGATCAATCAGTTGTTTAACTGCTTCATTCGCCGGTTTGTTTTCCGCATAATCAACAAGAGCTTTATCTTGTGAAATAGCGCTGAACTGAACTGGTGAAGTTAACACTAAACCATCCAATGATTTTAATCTTGATAAGGCTACATATACTTGTCCGGGTGCAAAAGCACGGTTAATATCAAGGATCGCTTTTTCAAAAGTTAACCCCTGACTTTTATGAACAGTGATGGCCCAGGCAAGCTTAATAGGGAATTGGACAAAAGTGCCAATATCTGTCTCATCAATTTCATTAGTAACTGGATTCAATTCGTATTTAATATTTCTCCATTGATAGGTTTCCAGCAAAAATGGTTTGGTTCCGTCCCTGAAATCAATTTCTATAGACTTATCCGTCAGGTTCGAAACAACTCCAATTTTTCCATTAAAAAACTGTTGGTTACCACTTAGGTCATTTTTAATGAACATGATCTGTGCTCCAATCTTCAACTCCAACGAAGCGTCAACAGGATAAGTATATTCATTAAACTCACCTTCAATTATCGCGTGAAAAAAATAAGACTTTCCTTTTAAATCCTGTAAGGCAGTTTTATTAAGAGTATCTGCTTTTTGATTATGAGTTGTTAAAGTAATCAAGTTTAAAGCGGATGAACTATCAAAATCGGGTTTATAATACGTATTCAATAAATCAATATCGGCCTTTGAAACTTTGTTGTGCCTTAAATTATTGAGCAGTTCAATAAAGGTATTATCCGATTGTCGGTAAATTTTATCCAGTTCAATATATACCGGTTTTTCGTTTCTCAAAACCTGGGCATCAAAAAAATAAATACTGGTATAATATTTTCTCAAAACCTGCCACTCTTCTTCTTTCACCACTGGTGGAAGCTGCATTAAATCACCAATAAATAAAACCTGCACTCCGCCAAATGGTTTATGTTGTTGACGGCGAATATTTTTTAAAACAAAATCTATGGTATCTAACAAATCGGCCCTTAACATGCTCACTTCATCAATGATTAAAAGTTCGAGCTCCTGAAGTAATTTGCGTTTTTGTTCACGCATATTCAGATGCTTCACCATAGTAAACGGCGTATTTATTTTAACCTGTAGGTTGTCATGCTTAAAACTGCTGTCGGGAACAAATAAACCAAAAGGAACCCCGAATTGTGAATGAATTGTAACTCCTCCGGCATTAATAGCTGCGATACCTGTGGGAGCAACAATAATCGCATTTTTATGTGTGTGCTCAATAATATTTCTAAGAAAAGTAGTTTTACCTGTTCCTGCTTTTCCTGTTAAAAAAACAGGTTTATTGGTTTGATTGATACATCTCGCGGCAAGCTCTGCAGGACTAAGATTACTAATAGAATTATCCATGATTTAATGTAAAATTAATCCTTTTGTAAAATATTCCCGTGATATTTGTTAAATAGTTAATATTTAGTACCTTGCTTTCTTAATGTGTAACAATTACTTTAATTAAAATACTATGAGTGAACGAATACTTAGAGCCTTAATGCAGATGTTTGCCATCATTGCCAAAGTTGATGGAATTAGCAATACGGGTCGTTCAATTGTTGAGTCTTTCTTAAAACAACAATTAAATAAGGAACAGGTTGAAAAATACCTGGTAATATTTGATGAGTTTATTGAAGCACAACAGGCAGGCTCTAAGAAAAAGGATGGTTCAGCAAAACGTACCTCATTAAACTCGGTTAAAGTATTAAAGATTTGTACCCAGATTAACCAGGAACTAGAACAACCTCAGAAGGTCATTGTATTAATTCGTTTATTAGAGTTCATTTATTCATCTGATGAAATCTCTGAACAAGAAAATGAATTTGTCGTGACAGTAGCTGACACGTTTAACATTTCTGTTGAGGAGTTTAACCAGTTAAGAGCTTTTGTTGAAGATACTGCAGAAAAAATTCCCAATACACCAAATATCCTGGTGATTAACAACAAAGAGAACGGCTATGAAAATTCCTGTAAACATATCTATTGCGACACACTAACTTCTGATGTTCGTGTTATACAGATTGATAGTGTGGGCATGTATGCTTTGCGTATTTACGGGAACATCGAATTACAATTAAACGGACAAGGAATTTCAAAAGACCGGATTCATATTTTAACACCAGGTTCTTCTTTAAGAAACTCAAAAGTAAAACCAATTTACTATAGCGACATTATTGGGCGTTTCTTAGCTGATAGTTCTAAAGCACGTATATCATTTGAAGCAAAAAATATTGAGTATAAATTTAAAGGTGGAAAATTAGGCCTTCGCAATATCAATATTCGTGAAGAAAGTGGAAAGCTCATAGGAATCATGGGTGGTTCGGGAGCTGGTAAATCTACTTTACTGAATGTATTAAACGGTGTTGAAATACCTAGCGGTGGACAGGTTTTAATTAACGGAAAGAATATTCATGTTGACAAAAAATTTGTGGAAGGCGTTATTGGGCACGTAACACAAGACGATCTATTAATTGAAGAATTAACAGTTTATCAAAACTTGTTTTACAATGCCAAATTATGTTTTGGAAATTTAACTGATGAAGAAATCGCTAAAAAATGCCACTCTTTACTGGCTGATTTAGGTTTATCCGAAACTAAAGAATTAAAAGTAGGATCACCTTTAGAAAAAACTATTTCTGGCGGACAACGTAAGCGTTTAAATATTGGATTAGAATTAATTCGTGAACCATCTGTTTTATATGTTGATGAACCAACATCAGGTTTATCTTCCCGTGACTCAGAAAACATTATGGATCTTTTAAAGGAATTATCTTTAAAAGGAAAACTAATTTTTGTGGTAATTCATCAACCATCATCTGACATCTTTAAAATGTTCGATAAGTTGAAAATTTTGGATGTTGGTGGATACCCGATCTATTACGGAAATCCCGTTGACGCTGTGTCGTACTTTAAAACACTGGTTCAACACGTAAATGCCGAAGAAAGTGAATGTTGGAACTGTGGTAATGTCAATCCTGAACTGATTTTTAATATTATTGAAAGCAAAGTATTGGATGAATACGGAAACTTAACTCATAACCGTAAAACAAGTCCAGGTGAATGGAATAAAAATTATGTTGAAAAAATTGAGTCCTCAATTGGTGATATCAAGCACCAAGATGAAATCCCTGAAGCAATCTTCAAAATCCCAAATGCATTCAAACAATTTAAAGTATTTATTACAAGGGATGTAAAAAGTAAATTAACAAATACTCAATATTTGTTGATTAATTTTATTGAAGCTCCCCTACTCGCTTTTATATTAGCTTATCTTATTCGTTTCTTCAATGCGGATGCTGATAACACCAAAGGATACATTTATCGTGAGAATGAAAACATGCCTGCGTATATGTTCATGTCGGTAGTTGTAGCATTGTTTATTGGTTTAACAGTGTCAGCAGAAGAGATCATCCGCGATCGTAAAATCCGTAAGCGTGAATCATTTTTAAATCTGAGCAAAGGAAGTTACCTCTGGAGTAAAATCATTATTATGTTTGTTTTATCTGCAATACAGACCTTAACTTTTGTAATTGTTGGAAATTCGATACTTGATGTAAATGGAATGTTAGCTGATTACTGGATGGTTTTATTCACCGCTTCCTGCTTTGCAAACATGCTGGGATTAAATATTTCGAGCGCGTTTAATAGTGCTGTTACCATTTATATTTTAATTCCATTTTTAATTATCCCTCAATTATTATTGGCTGGTGTTGTAGTAAAGTTTGATAAATTAAATCCAACTTTAGCTAAACAAGGAGGAGTGCCTTTAGCAGGTGAAATTATGGCCAGTAGATGGGCGTTTGAAGCATTGGCTGTTAACCAGTTTAAGGCTAATAAATATCACAGAAATTATTATAAGTTCGATAAGGCAATTAGTACGTCAAATTATAAAAAAGTATACTGGATCCCAAAACTTCAAAATAAGATGACGAAGATCGAGGGTTCTTTGTTAAAATCAACTATTGATAATAAAGAACTTGAAAAAGACCTTTCATTATTGAGAAATGAAATACTGAAAGAACAAGCATTCCTTAAAAATAAATACAAATTTGAAGGAATCGATCAATTAAATCCTAAAGAATATACACCTGCAATTGCTTCATCCTTAAAACAATTCCTGGCAAAAATTAATGAGCATTATATTAATTTTGAAAATAAAGCCAGAAAACAGGAGGATGAAGTAACTCAAAAGTTGATCAAACAATTAGGAAATGAAAAATTCATTGAATTAAAAGATGATTATACGAATGAAGCGCTAGATCAGTTTATGCTTAATAGTAACGATCTTGGCGATAGATGCTTGGAACATGATGGGAAATTGATACAGCGTACTGAACCTATTTATTTAGATCCTATTGACTCTAATTTAGGAGCTGCACACTTTTATGCGCCAAATAAACGATTCATGGGTAAATTATTCCCAACCTATTGGTTTAATATATGTGTGATTTGGTTAATGAGTATTTCATTAATGGTAATGCTCTACTTTGATGTATTTAAAAAAGTGCTGGACTTTTTAGGAAACATCAATTTTAAGAGAAGTACATAACAATGAATTGATCTTATCAACTAACTTTCTTTAACAAATAAACATTAACCTTTTCGTTAAATTAGCTAACTTTGCCCCAACTTGAAAAAATTTACTCTATACATAGTTCTGTTAATCACTGTTTTTAGTGTTGGTTGCGATGGGTATAATCGTTTATTAAAAAGTTCCAATTATGAATTGAAACTTGAAAGAGCCCAACAATATTATGCAAAAGGAAATTATGTAAAAGCTACTGCTTTATTTGAAGAATTAATCCCAGTTTATAAAGGAACTGATAAGGCAGAAGAGATTTATTTCTACTTTTCTTATTGTAATTATTACCAGGGAGATTACGCACTATCTCAATACCATTTTAAAAATTATTTCCGAAGTTTTCCAATGGGAAAACACGCAGAGGAATGCTTATTTATGAACGCATATTGCTATTATTTAAATTCTCCCATTTATAAATTGGATCAAACTGATACTAAAAATGCCATGGCTGAATTACAAAATTTTATTGATCTTTATCCTGAAAGTTCGAGAATTGATTCCTGCAATAAAATCAATGATATTTTAAGGGGTAAATTGGAACAAAAAGAACGGGATATTACTAATCAATATTTTAATATTGGCGATTACAAAGCTGCAATTGCATCAAGTCGAAATTTTATTAAAGATTTTCCTGAATCCAATTATATAGATGAAATTATGTTTACCATGATTGATTCATATTATCTATTAGCAATTAATAGCCTGGAAACCAAAAAGATAGAAAGATTAAATTTAGCTATGGAAAGTTATTTAAAATTAGTAGATTTGTACCCTAAAAGCAGTTATTTGCAGAAGGCAGAATCTGTTTATGAGAGTTGTGTGAAAATAAAAAGTAATCTTAATTAATAGTCAAAAATGGATTTTAAAAAAACAAACGCAGAGCCTACTACTGTAACACGTGATATCAGAAGATTTGATGGTCCTACAGGAAACATTTATGAATCAATTTCTATTATCTCTAAACGTGCTAACCAGATCAGTTCTGAAATGAAAGAAGAGTTATCAGCAAAACTAGCTGAATTTGCTAGTCATTCTGACAACCTTGAAGAGATTTTTGAAAACAGGGAACAAATTGAAATTTCTAAATTTTACGAAAAATTACCTAAACCGTCTTTGATTTCTATCAACGAGTTTTTAGAAGATAAAACATATTACAGAAATCCTTCTAAAGAACAAGAAAAATAAATTTTAGTTTATTGAATTTAAAAAACCCATCCACCTTTTGGCAGATGGGTTTTTAATTTATATGGCATTAAAAAATAAACATATTCTTTTAGGTATTACTGGTGGTATTGCAGCTTATAAATGTGCTCACTTAGTGCGTTTACTAATAAAAGAAGGTGCAACCGTAAAAGTGATCATGACAAAAGCTGCCGAAGAATTTGTAACAGCGAAAACATTGTCAGTTTTAAGCAAGAATGAAGTTATTGTCGATTTTTTTGATTCTGATAATAAATGGAATAATCATGTAGCATTAGCAGAATGGGCTGACGCTATTATTATTGCTCCTTTAACAGCTAATACATTAACAAAATTTGCGACGGGTATCTGTGATAATATTGTTACTGCATGTTACCTGTCTGCCCGAAGTAATGTGTTTGTTGCACCGGCCATGGATCTTGATATGTATCAACATCCTACTACAAAGAAAAACCTTGAGGTTCTTAGTAAACATAAAAACCTAATCATCCCTGCTGAAAGCGGGGAGCTTGCTAGTGGCTTATCAGGAGAGGGCCGCATGGCCGAACCTGAACATATTATTGAATTTGTAAATCATTATTTTGAGAACAGCTTGCCATTAAGCGGTAAGAATGTCTTAGTCAACGCTGGCCCTACTTATGAGGCAATTGACCCTGTAAGGTTTATTGGAAACCGATCTTCTGGAAAAATGGGCGTTGCCCTGGCTGATGAATTTGCTAAAGCAGGTGCAGATGTTACGCTTGTATTAGGACCATCTCATCAAAAACCACTAGAACGATCAATAAGCATCATAGCCATTGAAAGTGCCGAGGAAATGTTTAATGCTTGTGATAAGCTATTTCGAACTTGTGATATCGCTGTACTTTCTGCTGCGGTTGCAGATTTTAAACCTAAATCAGTGGCCAATTCTAAAATCAAAAAGAAAGATGAGGAGTTTTCGATTGAGCTGGTAAAAACAATCGACGTGCTTGAAACCTTAGGAAAACAAAAGACGAAACAATTGCTCGTTGGCTTTGCACTAGAAACAGATAACGTCATTGAATACGCAAAAGCTAAAATAGTGAAAAAGAATCTGGATTTCATTGTCGCTAATTCTGCAACTGAACCTGGAAGCGGTTTTGGTGTTGACACTAACAAAATAACTATTATTGATAAACACAATAAATTGTATAATTTTGAGTTAAAAAACAAGCAGGAAGTCGCTAAAGATATTGTACATTTTACAATTAATTATTTAAAAACGAATGAGTAAATACATATATTTTTTTCTTTTTTTACTTACCGGACAGGTTCTTTTTTCTCAGGAACTAAACTGTCAGGTAAGTGTGGTTTCTCCACAAATTCAGGGAACTACTGAAAAACAGATTTTTGAACAGTTGCAAAAGTCTATTTTTGAATTCATGAATAACACTAAATGGACCAAAGATAATTTTACAACGTCGGAACGTATTGATTGCTCTATTTTAATTAATGTTACTGCAAAAGCAGGTACTGATGATTATAGAGCAACTATTCAAATTCAAAGTAGACGACCGGTATTCAAAAGTTCTTATTTTTCTCCCGCATTCAATTACATAGACGAAAATTTTGCTTTCCGCTACCAGCAGTTTCAACAACTGGAATTTAATCTAAATACATTTTCCAATAATATTACATCTGTTCTAGCCTATTATGCATATATTATTATTGCTAATGATTATGACACCTATTCAAATCTTGGTGGAACAGAATATTTTCAAAAAGCTCAAGTCGTGGTCTCTAACGCTCAAGGTGCTGCTGAAACAGGATGGAAATCTTTTGAAAGTAATAAAAACCGCTACTGGATTGTGGAAAATGCCTTACAACCGGTTTTTCAACCAATACGGGAATGCATGTATAAATACCACAGATTAGGTTTGGATATTATGAATGAAAAAGCTGATGAGGGGAGAAAAGAAATATTAAAATCCACAGAATTATTATTAGGTGTTTATAAAAACCGACCGGCTTCCTTTATCATGGAATTGTTTTTCGATGCTAAGGCTGATGAAATGGTGAATATATTTTCAAAGGGGTTTCCTGATGAGAAAGCAAAAATTGTAGAAACACTTACAACAGTAGATCCTGCAAATTCTACTAAATATTTTAAAATCCAGGGCAATTAAATTAATCAAACGTAAATATAAATTTACAACTCAATTTAAAATCAGCATGAAATCAATTATACTTACTCTTTCCTTATTTACTTTCAGCCTCATATCTCTCGCTCAGGAAAAATCAGAAGCGGTGAAGCTTGTCGAAAGTTCTCTCAGCATTAAAGACATTACGGTTGATTCAGCAAAATTCTGGAAAGTTGGAGGATTAATATCTTTGAATGGGCAACAAGTATCGCTTACAAACTGGTCTGCAGGCGGTAATAATTCTATCTCATTAGCAGCTTTAGTAAATGTATTTGCTAAATACAAAAAAGGGAAAATCAATTGGGAAACCAATCTGGATTTAGGTTACGGTGTAATTAACCAGGGAAATGCAAAAAAATGGTGGAAGAACGATGATAAAATTCAGTTCTCTACAAAATTTGGGAGAGAATTAAAAAAACACTGGTACCTTACTATGCTGGCTGATTTTAGAACCCAGTTTACGAATGGTTATAATTACCCGAACGACTCTGTTTATATTTCAAAGTTTATGGCTCCGGCGTATGGTCTAGCAGCTATTGGTTTTGATTACAAGCCCAATGATAATTTTTCATTATTAATTGCTCCGGCCACTGGGAAATTCACTTATGTGATAGACGATACCTTAGCGAAATATGGAGCATTTGGTGTGCAAAAAGAAATAAGAGATTCTTATGATGGCCATATTATTCAACCATACAAAACTCACCGTGAAGAGTTTGGTGCTTATTTAAAAATGCAATACCAGACAAAAGTAATGGAGAATGTTACCTTCCAAACGGTTCTTGAATTATTTTCTAATTATTTTAATAACCCGGAAAATATTGACGTGAACTGGTCAACACTCACTACCCTGAAAGTTAATAAATTTATTTCAGCAACCTTAACAACGCAGTTGATCTATGACGATGATATTAAGGTATTAAGAACAAGCGGTGATCAAAAAGGTACAGTTGGCCCTGATGTACAATTCAAACAAGTGCTTGGAGTAGGATTCAACTATAAATTCTAAGAGAAACAAAATATGCTATTAAAAAGCCTCACTAAAAATTAGTGAGGCTTTTTGTTGAAATTTAAATAGGATAATACTTATTTAGCAGTTAAAGTTATGTAAGGGATGATCATTTCCTCCAAACTCACTCCTCCATGCTGAAAAGTGTTTTTATAATATTGTACGTAGTGATTAAAGTTATTAGGATAAGCAAAAAACTTATCTTCCCTCGCAAAAATATAACGGGTACTTACATTCTGTTTTGGTAAAAAAGCATCTGCCGGATTTTTAATCTCAAATACTTCTTTCGCATTATAATCCAATGCCCTACCCTGTTTGTATCGGAGGTTTGTATTCACAGTTTTATCTCCAACAACTTTTGTAGGCTCTTTCACATGAACTGTACCATGGTCTGTTGTTATAACCATTTTAGCCCCTTTGGATGCAATGAATTTAATCATCTCCAACAACGGTGAATGTTCAAACCATGAAACAGTTAGACTTCGATAGGCCGGCTCATCATCCGCCAATTCACGGATCATTTCTAACTCTGTACGGGCGTGACTCAGCATATCAACAAAATTATATACGATTACATTTAACTTATTGTTCATTAAGTTACTCATGTTCTCTGATAATTTTTTTCCGGCAGCGAAATTGGTGATCTTATTATAACTCGTTTTAATGTCTTTGCCTAAACGCTTGATCTGTGCATTTAAAAAATCTTCCTCATGCATATTCTTTCCACCCTCATCCTCATCATTCTTCCACCAATCCGGATGACGTTTTTCCATCTCGCTAGGCAATAAACCTGAGAATATAGCATTACGTGCATACTGGGTAGCAGAAGGTAAAATACTGAAAAACAATTCTTCGTTATCTACTTTAAAATAATCCTGAATAATTGGTTGAATCATTTTCCATTGATCATAACGCAGGTTATCGATAACTAATAAAAATGTACAGGCGTTATTATCAAAGTGACTAAAAAACTTATTTTTTAATAAAGTATGGCTCATTGTTGGTGCATTGGTATTGGAACCATTTAACCAACTAACATAATTTTTTTCAATGAATTTAAAGAATTGGTGATTTGCATCTGCTTTTTGCATTTTTAGAACTTCCAACATACCCTTATCCTGGTTTTTGTCTATTTCCAGTTCCCAGTAAACTATTTTCTTAAATACTTCCTGCCATTCCTGCCAGGTAAGATTATCCGATAAGGTCATTCCTATTTCTCTGAATTCCTTTCGATACTCGGTATTTGTTTTCTCAGAAACCAATCGTTTATTATCCAATGCTTTTTTCAATGATAATAGAATCTGGTTAGGATTTACCGGCTTAATCAGGTAATCCGCAATCTTGCTACCAATTGCATCTTCCATGATATATTCTTCCTCACTTTTGGTAATCATGATCACAGGAAGATCCGATTTAAGTTGTTTGATTTTACTTAAGGCTTCCAATCCTGAAATACCAGGCATGTTTTCATCAAGTAATACAGCTGACAAATCGTTGTTTTCTTTAACAATATCAATGGCCTCATCACCACTTAGTGCGGTAATAATTTCATAACCCTTGCTGTTTAAAAATAAAATGTGTGGTTTTAGCAGATCAATTTCATCGTCTGCCCATAGAATATTTATTTTGTCCATAAAATCAGTTTAATTAGATACGTTCAGATCCGGTTTTTATTGTGGCAATATTAACAATTTATTGCAGCAAAAGCATTACATACAAACAAGCCGGCAGTTTCAGTTCTTAACCGGCTTTCGCCCAAAGTAACCGGAAGATACCCGACTGATAGTGCAAGAGCTATTTCATCCTTGCTAAAATCACCTTCCGGCCCAATTAACATAGTGAACCTTTTTTCAGTACTAATGTGCTGTTTGAGCGATTGTTTGTTTTCTTTTTCGCAATGCGCTATCAGTTTAATATCAGATGTATCTAGCTTTATAAATTCTTTAAATGTAATTAATGAATTTATTTTTGGAATATAAGCCTGCTGACTTTGTTTCACAGCAGCTTCGGCCACTTTTTTTAAACGATCGTCTTTAATTACCGCTCGTTCCGAATTATTGCATTTAGTAAAAGAGATCTCATCAATACCAATTTCTACAGCTTTTTCCACAAACCATTCAATACGTTCAATGTTTTTAGTTGGTGCAATGGCAATATGCAACGTGTAATTTCGAGTTGGCTTTACCACTTCTTTTTCAATAAGTGAAACAGCACATTGTTTGGCATGAGCCGCTTCAATCTTTCCAATCGCAATGGTTCCTTTCCCATCTATTACCCTGATCGTATCCCCTACTTTATGTCGCAATACTTTAACACAATGCAAAGATTCATCTTCATTTAAAATGGCCGCATTGTTTTGTATAATCCCAAAGAATGTATTCATATTTGATTTACGAATATACGAATGATAATTACGAATTTGCACTAAAACACAGGTTGTGACTTACTAATTTTAGACTGCAGATTCGTATATTCGTACTTGTTTGTAACTACTATATTTATACCAATCTGAATTACCTCGCTCATAGCTATCTTTCTTATAAACATCCGGAACTCATCATCGGCAATTTTATTGCAGACTCCATGCAAGGCAACAACTTTGAAGGATTAACGGAAGGTATAATCCTCGGTATCAGATTACACCGGAAAATTGATGTGTTTACAGATTCACATCCTATCTATTTAACGAGTAAACACCGTTTCAGTAAAGAATTTGATAAATACAGTGGAGTATTAATGGATATTATTTACGACCATTACCTGGCAAAGAATTTTAATCGTTACTCTACACAAAGTTTACAGGAACATGCCTCATTTATTTATGATTTAATCGGGAACAATTACCAATACCTACCTGAAAATGCCAAACGATTTTACGGCTACATGACGGAAAGAAATATCCTATTTCATTATTCAACTTTGGATGGTATTGAAACTGTTTTAACACACCTAAGTCACCGGATCCGCAATCGTTTTGAACTTCAGAAAGCTATTCCAATTCTTGAAAAAGAATACAAGGAAATTGAAGAAGAATTTTTTCTGTTTTTTGACGATTTACAGGCTTTCTGTGAAATACAGCCCGAGTTAACCGGTTTATAAATTCCTGTTTTATATTGATTCTAATTACTACTTTTGCACCACATTTTTGAGATTAAAAACATCATGATTACAACCGATTTAGCTATTATAGGAGCAGGCCCAGTGGGATTGTTCGCCATTTTTGAAGCAGGACTATTAAAAATGCGTTGTCATTTAATTGACTATTTACCGCAGGCCGGTGGACAATTATCTGAAATCTATCCTAAAAAACCTATCTATGATATTCCGGGTTATCCTAGTGTATTAGCACAGGAATTAGTGGACAATCTAATTAAGCAAGCTGAGCCATTTCACCCAACATATACTTTTGGTGAACGTATAGAAACTCTTGAAAAGCGCAACGACCGTGACTTTTTATTGACAACCAATTTAGGAACCCAAATCCATGCTAAGGTAGTAGTAATTGCAGGAGGACTTGGTTGTTTTGAACCACGTAAACCTGAGGTTTCCGGATTAAGTGACTTTGAAAACGGAAAAGGAATTAATTACATGATTCTTGATCCGGAAAAATACCGTGGTCAACGGATGGTTATTGCCGGTGGCGGTGACAGTGCCTTGGACTGGGCTATTTTTTTAAGTGAGATATGTTCAGAGTTAACTTTGGTTCATCGAAGCGAATCTTTCAGAGGTGCGCCAGACAGTGTGAATAAAGTGATGAAACTAGCCGAAGAAGGGAAGATCAATTTATTATTGAATACCAATTTACAAACTGTAAATGGAAAAGAACACCTTGAAACAGTATCGATGGTTAATACCAAAACTCACGAGTTACAGGTTATTCATACGGATCATTTAATTCCTTTATTTGGTTTAAGTCCCAAATTGGGGCCAATTGAAAATTTTGGATTAAATATTGACAAGAGCGCTATTGAAGTGAACACTGATGACTACTCTACCAACATTGAAGGAATTTATGCCATTGGTGATATCAATACTTATAAGAACAAATTGAAATTGATCCTGTGCGGTTTTCACGAAGCAGCTTTAATGAGCCATAGCGCTTATAAATACATTAACCCTGGAGTGAAATATACGATGAAGTACACAACCGTACAGGGTGTGAATGAGTTTTAATTCACACAAAACTTAATAAAAATCCCTGCAGTTTGTAGGGATTTTTTAATTTTGCAGTATGACAGATATTAAGATCAACATTCAAAATCCGGATAATACCATTACCACTTTAGAAGCACCAACCGATATGGGTTTAAGCTTAATGGAATTTTTAAAAGGAAACGAATACGATATTTTAGCAACCTGCGGAGGAATGGCATTATGTGCCACGTGTCATGTGAGCATTGTTAAAGGATTTGATCAGTTAACAGAAATTACCGGTGACGAATACGCCATGCTGGATACTTTACCCAATATCACAGATGCCTCACGTTTAAGCTGTCAGTTAAAATTGGCTGACAACCTGAATGATATTACTATAAAAATTATGGGTGACGGAAATTAGACTGATCCTTCTAAATTATTTGTAGGAGGTTCTTTTTTAAATCTTTCAAAAAGCAAGACATTTAAGAGCAGAAGCAACATTCCATAAAAAACATCTTCCACAGGAATGGTTAAGATTCTCAAACTCATATTCTCTGAATTGTTGTACCAAACTATTGGAGCGTCCAGACCAGTGCCTGTCAAAATGCCATTTACAATAAAAAAAGGTAACAGAATAATAAGGTACATTAAATAAAAAACATTGAGCCATTTATTTTTAAAGACAAAAGTAATGCAGCAGATGAGAGATGCGAGGGAAATGCAGGTAACAAGTGTATAGAGTTTTTGAAAATTGAAGATGCTTATCAAAAGCAATATAAAAATCAATACCACCGAGATTGTTGACGAGAAATTTTTTCTTAAATCAGGACAAAACAATTTCAGACAATAATAGGTAAATACGCTTGAATAAGGAATGCAGATAAAAAACAGAACCTCCTCAACAGGTAGATTAAAAATTTTTAATCCGGTTATGTAATCTTCATTGAATCCCCAAATACCAATTTGCGTAAAATAAATATCCCATAAAATAAAAATGAAACTGGTAACTAAATTTGCCAGCCAAAACGCTTTCCATTCTTTATAGAAATTAATTTTACTGTGAACACTGAAAATTAAAGGAAATAATATTGCTCCCCCATCTATGAGAAGATATGTTAGTTTATTTGACATTCTTTTTTGCTTCAATAAAATATTTAAGCGGCGCCCATAACATACCAAAACATTCACCATCATCTTTAGTTAAATGCTTATGATGCACCTTGTGTGCCTTACGAATTGCTTTAAAATATAATCCATTGGCATTTCTTAAAAACTTTAATCGTTGATGTATAAATACATCATGAATAAAAAAGTAGGCTATGCCATATAAAGTAATTCCGGTGGCGATCCAAAATGAGGACGAGAAATCAGGAAAACCGGTATAAAAGCAAACAATTGCCGGGGTAGCAAAAATAATAAAGAACGAATCATTCCTCTCATAATCCTTACCATATCGAGGTTCGTGATGATCTTTGTGAAGAAACCATAACAAACCATGCATTAGGTATTTATGAGCAATCCACGCCACTCCTTCCATCATAAAAAAAACAGAAAGAACAATAAGTGTATTTATAAAATAAATCATTCTGTAAAATAAACAATCTTTATAACATATTAAACTGGTGTCGTATCATGCATTGAAACATTAATCCAAATTTCTGTACATTAGGAATTCGAACCCTTTCATTTAAAATACGTTGAGATGGCATTTTTTTAATTTTATAAAAAAGGTGTTTGTAATAAAAATAAGCTAAGTAAACTCCTCTTCTCGCTTCAACAGGAAGTTGTTTTATTCCCATAAGAGCGTTTTGAAAATCCTTATCAATATCTGCTTCAATCTCTTCTTTATTTTTCGCTTCAAAGTTTTCAAGGTTTACTCCAGGAAAATAAATGCGCCCTAATATTTCATAATCTGCTTTTGCATCCCTCAGGAAATTTACCTTTTGAAAAGCCGCTCCAAGGCTCATGGCATAAGGTTTAAGATGCGCATATGTTGTATCATCTCCATTTACAAATACGCGAAGGCACATCAAACCAACAACTTCTGCAGAACCTAAAATATAGGCATCATAATCAATTTGATCATAATCAATTTTACAAAGATCCATTTCCATACTATTTAAAAATGAATCTATTAAAGGCCATTCAATATTATAAGCATGCACTACTTTTTGAAAAGAATTTAATATAGGATTAACACTTATTCTATCAGCGATTGCAGCAACCGTATCTTCCCGGAACTTTAATAACAATGCTTTCTTATCATAATCATGAAAAGAATCTACAATTTCATCAGCGAAGCGAACAAAACCATAAATCCCATAAATGGGTTGATGCAATTGTTTATCTAAAAATTTAATGCCTAATGAAAAACTGGTACTATATTCTTTAGTAACCAACTCACTGCATTTTGACGAAATAGAATCAAATACCTGCTTCATATACTTAATTTAAAATCTTTTAATAATTCGTTTGCTGCCACCTGCCCGGAGATAATAGACGGAGGAACACCGGGACCCGGGACAGTAAGCTGACCGGTGTAATAAAAATTCTCAATATTCTTATTCTTTATTTTGGGCTTTAGATTCGCGGTTTGTAAAAGTGTATTTGCCAAACCATAAGCATTGCCCTTGAAGGAATTATAATCTGTAATAAAATCAGTAATACAATAGCTTCTTTTAAATTGAATGTTATCTACGATTTTTGAATTCGTAAATTTTTCAAGTCTTGACATCAGCAGCGTGAAATACGATTGTCGTAACGCTTCATTATCTTCCAAACCTGCAGCAATAGGCATAAGAACAAATAAATTCTCCATACCGATTGGCGCTACACCCGAATCAGTTTTAGATGGACAACAAACATAAAATAACGGTTTCGTAGGCCATTGTGGATTACTATAGATTTCTTCGGCGTGAAGATTGAAATCAGCATCAAAAAAAAGATTATGATGTTCCAGTTTCGGAATTTTTTCTTTAACACCTAAATAGAAAATCAAACAGGATGGTGCGAACACTTTATCATTCCAATACTTCTCATTATAATTCCTAGACCCACTTTTTAATAATTTCTCTTCGACATGATTATAATCTGCAGATGCTATTACCCCATCAACTTCCAACTTTCTTAAATTAGTCCGTATTCCAATTCTTGAACCAGATAATTTTTCAATGGATTCAACGCCTTCTGATGTAAAAAAATCGACGCCGTTTTCACGACCTATTTTAACCATGGCATCGGTTACTTTTTTAAAGCCGCCCATTGGATAAAACGTCCCTTGTTTCAGGCCCGCGTAATTCATTAAACTATATAAAGCTGGTGTTTTTTCAGGGCGCGCACCCAAAAACAATACAGGGAACTCCATCAAAGAGATCAATTTTTCATTCTTAAAAAATTTTCGAACATGCTTACTATAAGATGAAAACAACTGGAGTCTTAAAACACCTTTTATAGTAACCGGTGTAATTAATTCGAAAATTGATAAACCTGGTTGGTAAACAAGATTGTTCATTCCAACATCATATTTATAAGCTGCTTCTTTCATAAACTTTTTCAGTTTATCAGCCGCACCGGTTTCATGCTCCTCAAATAAGTGTAGGAGATCATCCCAGTTTTCGGGAACTTTTATCACTTCTTCACTATTAAATATTAACTGAAAGCCGGGGTCTAATTTAACCAGGTCGTAAAAATCTGAACTTTTATAACCAAATCTCTCAAAGAAGCGATCGAACACATCTGGCATCCAATACCAACTTGGACCCATATCAAAAGTGAATCCCATCTCTTCAAATTGTCTCATTCGGCCACCGATATGATCGTTCTTTTCAAATACAGAAACTTTATAGCCCGCAGCAGCAATAACAGCAGCGGCACTTAAGCCGCTAATACCTGATCCTATAACTCCTACTGTTTTCAATGAAAAAATATTTTTAGTATTTATTTAATATTTAAAAAATATCAAGATATTTTTGTTTAACAAATATACAAAAATATTAAACAAAACCAAATTTCACACTGCAAATAGTGAAAATAGAAATTATCAAAAAAAGCTTATAGAAGAGTCAATAGTTCCTGGGGACTTTTAACTATTTGAGAATGGAGTTTTAAATTTAAATACTCTGAAATATCTGTTCTACCGCAAACCAGCAAATTTATATCTTTACTTAGATGTAATTGTTTAAGATGATTATAAATCAATTTTTCATCTTGCGGTGTTGTAAAAAAAGTAAGAATAAACTTCGGCTTTATCTCGTTAACAACCACAGAAATATTTTCATAGGGCACATCCTGCCCGAGGTAAACGGTTTCATACCCTTTAGAACGAATGATATAATTTGCAAACAGCAAACTAATTTCATGGAGCTCTCCTGGAACCAAAAACAACAAAAATTTATTTTTTTTGCCTTTAGACATCGCCAATCCATCCGTAGCAGACATGATTTTCCGTTTCATTAAACATGATGCGAAATGTTCCTGAGCCGGGCTCACATCATTTATCGACCATAACAAACCAATTTTATTTAATAGTGGATAAAATACATTGATCATGGAATCAAACATCCCAAACCTGTTTAAAACTGCTGAATATGTTTTTTCAAACGAAGCCTCGTTAAAACATATCATTGCTTTAATAAGATCATTCACAAAGCTATTACATATTACATCGTCGGTATCGGAGGATTTTATCTCAAGGACTTTTTTATGAATTTCATTTTCAGTTAAGGCCGCAATTTTAGAAATTTTGTAACCTTTTGACTGTAGAGTAGATATATTCAAAAGCTTCTTTACCTGCTCATCATTATATCGTCTGTAATTAGTAGTGGTTCTATCGGGCTCAATGAGATTGTGCCGTTTCTCCCATATTCTAATTGTATGAGCTTTTATCCCTGTTAATTGTTCCAGCTCTGTTATTTGGTATAGTCTCATTTCATCTATAAATTTAAAAATAAATTCTTATCTATAAAATTTCCCAGGTATGATCACTCAATAAACGCACAGACCCTATAAACTCAAGAGAATGAGACACACGCGTTCCCCATTCGTCGGGACCAATTAACATGAGCTTGTAAACGTCGTCTTTCTTATATAAATGATAGTTATTTCCCACAAAAGGCTCGAAAGACATTACAGCCGTATATATTTTTTCACTCACATCCACTCTCTTTTTAATTTCATTGGCCTGCTTAAGTAACAATTCAACTTGGTTTTGAATATGGAACAACTGATTTTGCGTTTGCTCATGCATTGCTGAAAGTGCCCTTGATTTCAGCTTTCCAACATCATCCGGCTTTATCGCTAAGCTTCCAATAGTGTGTGGATAAGCAATTAATCCAGGATACTCAGCAACTTTATCTTTATCTATGGGATTATTCATTATCTAGTAGGTTTTGGTGTTTAAGTAATTCATCAATTCTCTTTTAGTTTCCTCATCTTCAAACTTACCTCCATAAAAAGAAGTCACCGTAGATGAACTGTTGTCTCTTATTCCTCTTGAAGAAACACATAGGTGATTTGCATTAATTATTACGGCAACATTTTCTGTTTTAAGAACATCTATCAATTCGTTTGCAATTTGCATGGTAAGTCGTTCCTGAACCTGCGGGCGTCTTGCATAATAATTAACGATTCGGTTAAGTTTTGACAAGCCTATCACCTCTCCACTTGAAATATATGCTAAATGCGCTTTCCCGAAAAACGGAACGAAATGATGTTCGCAATTGCTATAAAATGTAATATCCTTTTCAACTAACATTTGATTGTATTGGTATTTATTTTCAAATAATTTTGATACCGGTTTATTTAACGGATTTAAACCGCTAAATATCTCTTCCACATACATTTTAGCTACACGATTTGGCGTTCCTCTAAGGCTGTCATCATCAAGATCTAAACCCAATGTCTCCATAATCTTTTTAAAGTACCCTTCAATTTTTACTATCTTCTCACTTTCTGTCGTAACAGCTGCATCGGACTTCAAAGATTTTTCCATATCAATAATTATTTCATTTTGTTTCATATGACAAAAATAAGAGAAATTTTGTTTAAAATTTAAATATATTTGTTAAACAAAATAGTATTATAAATTTTCCAAGAAAAATTCAACCATGATATTACATACATTCGAAACAAAACAATTTATTAATAGTGATATAAATAGTATCTGGAATTTTATCAGTTCTCCTGATAATTTAAAGTTAATTACCCCCTGCATACATGAATTTCACCGTGATAGATAAATCATCAACAACTACCGAAGAGATGTATCCAGGGCAAATAATTCAATACCGCGTTTCTCCCATTTTAGGGATTCCGCTAAACTGGGTAACCGAAATAACCCATGTGGCAGATAAATCGTATTTTGTAGATGAACAACGGTTTGGCCCTTATTCATTTTGGCATCATCAACATTTTATAAAGGCTGTAAAAGGCGGCGTTGAGATGGTTGACATTGTACACTATAAATTACCATTTGGTTTGATAGGAAAATTATTGAATATGTTATTTGTAAAAAACCAATTAAAACAGATATTTGATTATCGTTTCAAAAAAATTGAAACTATATTTCATAAATAGAAGTCGAATTTCATAAAAATAAACGTATTATATTTAAACACAAAAGCAATAAAATGAAGAAATTTTTCAAATTAAGCCTTTGCATTTTGCTACCTCTCCTTGTTGGTGCAGTCGGAGGCTTCGCAACAACTTCAAGCATTCAGGATTGGTATTTGGGATTAAACAAGCCCACTTTCAATCCTCCTAATTATCTTTTTGGCCCTGTGTGGACAACTTTATATATTTTAATGGGGATATCATTTTATTTAATTATAGAAGCACCAGCTTCACAAATTCGAAAAAAAGCGGTAGGAATATTTATTATTCAACTTTTTCTTAATTTTTGGTGGAGCTTTATATTTTTCAAATATCACCTCCTTGGTCTGGCACTGGTTGAAATAATAACCATGTGGTTAACAATAGCAGCAATGATTTATGTCTTTCAAAAAATAAACAAAACTGCCGCGTATTTACAAATACCCTATTTATTATGGGTTAGTTTTGCAAGCGTTTTAAATGGTGCGATCTGGTATTTAAACAACTAAAGAAAGCTGTCAAATTCTTAAATGTTAAATACGTATTCCAATAATCAACACATCATCTACCTGTTCTAATACACCTTTCCAGGTTTGAAAACGATCTGCAAGTAGTTTAGATTGTTGTTCCATAGGTAACAGTTTATTTTCATGAAGTATATCTTTCAATTGTTTGTATTTAAATTTCTTTCCTTTCTCTCCACCAAACTGATCCGCATAACCATCAGAGAATAAATACACCAGATCGTCGCGTTGCAATTGAATTTGCTTCGTAGTAAAGGTCTGAATCTGCTCTTCCACAAAAGCACCTACCGGAAATTTATCGGCACTGATTTGTTGTAACTCATTATTAGTAATAATATAAATTGGATTATTGGCGCCCGAATAAGTGAGTTCAAGAGTTTTTGTATTCAATACACATAAGGAAATATCCATCCCGTCTTTTACAGAGGATTCCTGGTAAGTTTGGTGCAATGCAATAATTAATTGGTTGTTCACATAGTTTAAAATATCCGCAGGGTCATTCAGGTCTTTTTCCAGAACAGCCTTGTTAAGTAAATTATAATTCACAATAGAGATCAGCGCTCCCGGAACACCATGTCCGGTGCAATCTGCTGCTGCAACAAATACTAAATCACCTTTTTGTTCAATCCAGTAAAAGTCGCCACTTAAAATATCCTTAGGTTTATAGAAAACAAATGATTGTGGCAACAAAGCATTCCACTGTTTTTCAGGTGGTAAAATCGCACTTTGAATACGTTCTGCATAGCGTATGCTGTCAGTAATATCTTTATTCTGTTCTTCTACAATATGTTTTTGGTTTTCAACTGTCTTTTTCTGTTCTTCAATTATTTTGTTCTTCTCTTCCAGGGCAAGGTTTACTTTTTGTTTTTGTTTTAATCCTCTAAACACAAAGAAGACCAATACACACAAAATAGAAGCAGCAATAATGAATATTGTTTTAACGAAAGACTCACTCTTTATTTTTACATTCAATAATTCATTTTCCTGTTGCTTTTTTTCAGAAGCAAATTTAGTTTGCATTTCTGTTGTGACCTCTGCCTGGTCTTTATTGTACAACGTGTCTTTTAAACTCCAGCACTTCACACTATAATCAACCGCATTCTTAAAATCACCCATATCTCGGTGAAGCAAGGTAAGATTCTCCAGACTTAATATTTTTTTAGAAAGAGAATTTAACTCAATTGCCAGTTCATAGGCTTTATCATAATATTGCTTGGCTTTAGGATAATCTTTTTTATCATAATATATTGAGCCAATGTTGTTACAGGAAGGAAAACTGCTTTTTTTATCACCAAGTTCAAGATAAATATGGTAAGCATCCTGAAAAAACTCCAGGGCTTTATCCTCATTACCCATGCCGTAATAAATAGCGCCGAGGTTATTTAATGAGGTACCCTCCCCTTTTTTGTTACCTACTTTTCGTTTTAATTTTAAAGAAATCTCAAGGTATTCAATAGCCTTTTCATAATTTCCCTGGTTCGAATAGATGTTTCCAAGATTAGTATAACAGCTCGCCTCGGAGACAATATCATTCGTTTCATTGGCCAATGCCATTGCCTTTTTATAAAACTCGATTGCCTGTGGCTCGTTGCGGGTATCCTCGTATAACAAACCAAGATTAATATATAAACCCGCAAGCCCGTCTTTATAATTATTTTTTTCAAAAATAGTAAGAGCTTCGCTGTAATGCGTTAAAGCCGCATCCAGTTCATCCATTTTATACGAAATTTTACCAAGCCCTTCATAAGCTTCCGCCATTCCATTGGATTGATTCTTTTTGTTATAATGAGATAAGGCCTCAGTGAAATTAGTTTTTGCTAATGCATATTCTGATAGAAGATAATTGATTTCGCCTTCTATACCGAAAGCATTCGCCATACCTTCTTCATATTTAGATTTTTCAGATAAAGCTTTAGCAGAATTAACTAACTCCATAGCCCTATCCAAATCTTTGGCCAGGTAATATTTCGCAAGATTTATTGATGCATCAACTTTTTGTTCATTAGTTACAGCCTGTTGCATTTTTTTATGCAAAGACAAGGAATCTTCTCTTGAAAAAAGAAATAAAGCATTGAACCAAAGAACAATAAAAAAGAAATAATTTTTAAACCTCATAAATGATGAAACAAGATAGAAAAATATTTCGGAAACAAAAAGGAGATTTCAATCATAATGGAATTTAAAATCGTTTACGCAAAATAGTAGTAATGCTTTTAAAAATTAAAGAATTTATACAAGTTTTTTATCTTCAAAACACAGTATATTTAACAACTAATTCGCTCTATTAAACATATAATGATCAAAAAAAAGTTATATAATAGTCTTAATAAAGTCATTTTTGCATTTTTAATTGCAATTAGTTCTTCGATCTTTTCTCAAAAGACGTCTGTATATTTTAAATTCAATAAACATGATTTAAGTCAAAAAGCAAAAGCAACTATTGACAGCCTTTTGAAAAACACCACTATTGAAAAAATTTATTTACAAGGACACTGCGATTCCATTGGCAGCAACACTTATAATGATCAGTTATCCTCAAAACGGGTTAATGAAGTAAAGACCTATATTTTATCTAAAAATATCCCTGAAGCATTCATTGAAATAAAAGCCCTGGGTAAACGCGTGGCATTGAATAAGAATTTGAATGACAAAGAACGAGCTTTAAACAGAAGGGTAGAAATTGAAATCATCTACAAAACTTTACCAGTTGTAAAACCAAAAGAGCCGATAAAAACTGAAACTAAGAGCCATGTATTGGCTAATGAAACTGCAGTGGTTATTAACGGCATTGTTTTAGACGAAAACAAACAGCCTATAGTAGCAGAAATTACTTTAAACGACAAAAACGGGAATGAACTGCAAACAGTCATAAGTGATAAAGACGGGAAGTATAATTTTAAAACTGTATTAAATAAAAAAGACAATTACTCATTAACCTTTTACAACGACTCTTCATTTGTCAGTGCAAAGCAAATTAATGCAACTAATCCAAGATTGCCCTATAAGAATTTAAGAACCGTATTGTTAAAATTAAAATGCAACTCCAAATATGTTTTAGAAAATCTAAATTTTGAAGGAGATACCTCGCAATTGGTTGCAGCCTCCCTACCATCTTTAGAATCACTTTATAAACTGATGAAGAAAAATAAAAACCTTTCGGTACGTATTGAAGGGCATGTGAACTTTCCTCACCACTGGGGTGATCCAAAACGTATCAAAGCAAAATCAGAACGATATGTGCCACCAGGTATGAACTATGAACAATTTAACCAATGGCTTTCAGAAGACAGGGCAAAGGCCGTTTATTCTTATTTAATAAATAAAGGTATTGATGCGAAGAGACTTTCCACCATAGGATTTGGTGCACGGAACATGCTCTTTCCCGACACTGAATCGGATACAGAAATGGCACAAAACAGAAGGGTAGAAATCAATATAATTTGCAATAAGTAATTTTATTACAATTCTTTCATCAACGCTTTATAAAGTTCTATCATACCTTCAATGTCTTTCTTGTGAACTTTCTCATCTGGGGTATGCACAAATTGTTCGGCTGCACCTACAAAACACCAGTCCCAAACATTCTCTGCCATCTGTAATTCTTTAGCGTCACTTCCACCCGATCCTTCAACTTCTAACTGATGCGCCAGCTTATGTTTTCTAGCAACGTCAATAATACGGTTAATATAGCTACGCCTTGGAATTAAACTATCACGCATACTAATTACAGGTCCTTTAGCAGGAAATACACCATCAGAAATCCACGAAATATCAGAGATCAACGCCTGGGAAATTTTATAATTATCAGCTAAATATTTTTGCAGATAACATACGCTTCCGCCTCCATGTTCTTCCCAGGTACTGAATACGATCGCGCCATCTTTCAAAGTCTCTGCCACTTTTAGAGCATTGAAACATCCTAAACGGTTATCCATATAACAACACTGCACATACTCTTTGTCTTCTCTCCAATTTGCGTTAAATACTAATTCCGTTCCGGTATCGAAATTACGCTTGGCTTTATATTCTAAAGTTTCATTTACAATATTCAGGGTCGCTTCACATTTCCCTTTGCTGTCACTCCCAACTAATTCATATCCTTTTTCTAAACGCGGTCCTCCAATTTTTACAAGCTGTTTTCCATAACGTACTGTAAATCCAATGCTATCAGTGTGTGCAAAAATAGCAGTGCGTGGTTTGCCAAATACCAGTATAATATTATCCTGGAATCCGTTACCATGAATCACTTTTGGTTTATGCTTCCAGTTTTTTTGATTGGCTTTGATATAGTCAAGTAAAAATTCTTTCATGCCCACTTCATTTCCACTTGGTGAGTGAATGCCGCACATTGTTTTTAATAGTGATAAATCCATAGAATAATGTTGAGTAATTTATAATACTTATTTAGGAATTGTATTCGGTTATTTCTTTCCGTATTTAAATCATCATAGGATGAAAATTCAGAATATGTGAAATAAAATTAGAATGCGATTTTTTTCAACTTAGCTTTCACAGCATCATTCGGTTCAACTAATGGCAAACGAACATTAGCCAGAGTAATCTTTTTTTGAGCCAATACAACTTTTACACCACCTGGATTACCATCAGCAAATAACTGTTCTGTGATCTCCATCAATTTGTAATGTAATTTTTGGGCTGTTTTCAAATCATGCACTAAAGCATGCCTTACCATATCGCTATACTCTTTTGGATAGGCGTTTGCCACTACAGAAATAACTCCATCGCCACCGCTTGCAATGATCGGTAAAGTCAAATTATCATCTCCACTAATGATGAGAAAATTATCAGGACGGTACTTAATTATCTTCATGATTTGCTCCATGTTTCCACTCGCTTCTTTCACCGCAATAATATTTTTAAAATCATTGGCTAATTTAATCGTAGTATCCCAGGCAATGTTTGAAGCTGTTCGTCCAGGTACATTATATAAAATAATAGGTAAAGGACTCGCTTTTGAAATAGCTTTATAATGCTGATAAATACCCTCCTGGGACGGTTTATTATAATATGGCGAAACAGAAAGAATCGCATCAAAATCAGACAAATTATCAGTTTTTAGTTGCTCAACAAGTTCAGCAGTATTATTTCCACCAACGCCTAATACTAAAGGCAATCGCTTTTTATTTGTTTTAACTATGTGAGCAATTACCTGTTGTTTCTCTTCTTTAGATAAAGTCGCAGTTTCTCCGGTTGTTCCCATCACTACTATATATTCAACTCTACCTTTAATAAGGTGTTCAACTAGTTTTGTTAATGCCGGAAAATCAATAGCGCCTTTTGAATTGAAAGGAGTTACTATGGCAACTCCTGTGCCTGTAATATTTAAAGATTTTTTCATAATTAGTTGGTTGGATTAATCATATTCAAATATACTATTACTTGTTTTAAGTAATCAGAACTCTTGATTGTTTTATCACTATTTATTGTAATGTCAAATACATCGTTTTCAAAATTACCAATTTTACATTTTGCCGGGATTAACTTACTTAAAGCAAAAGCTTTTGTTTGCTTGTAATCCGCTAAGTTTATTAAAACATCTATGGGCTTTGAATTTAACTCTCGAAGGCATTCTTCTTTAGGTAATCCCCAAAAAGAAAATTGTTTTTTGTCAAGAATCATGTGATCAAAATCCGGTTTGGGAGCCATTTCCAATTTACCATCAAAAATTACTGCCACTCGTACATATATGTTATGTTCTTTACAAGCATTTATAAAATCCTTACAATTACTCAATTGGTTATCCTGTGCTATAAGCAAAACATGTGATAATTGGCTCCAATTAAGAAACTGTTTCAGGCTTTTTTTCAATTCTTTTTTAGAAAGAATCCAGTTCGATATTTGTTTAATAATTGACAATGTTATATTTAAGTTGAGCAAAAATACTAAACAGCTAAGAAAAATACTATTCCAACGATTAAAATAAAGTATCTAAGCTCACAACAGTAATTTTAAATGAATTAACTCTGTTTCATGAAAGCATTTTATCTATTTTTTATCACCTTCCTTTTAATTTCCGGAGAATCATTCTCTCAAAACCTGACCATTCAGGAAAAATCGCAATCCTATAATGACTTGCTTGTAACAAGCGCAAACGTAAAAAGTGGAGAGGAAACAACAACAGTTTATAAAGGTACACGCACTGGATTATTGGAATTAAAATTTGACAATAATAAAAATGAATGGATTACATGCTGTATTTATGATGAGAAGGGCAAAATGGTTTATAATGATTCTTTTTTTGAACAGAAAAATGGATTTATAAAGACTATTGACCTGAGCAAAGAGTCAAAAGGCCAGTACCTTGTTGAAATATCAAATGGCATTGAAAAAAATTACAAGAAGGTTATGATCGAATAAAAACCAATTTCAAATTCCAGAAATCAGGTTAATTTTGTTAGTGTTCCATTGTCTTAGCTTGATTCCAAAATTTATCCATTTCTTCTAACGTAGAACCTTCCAAAGTTTTTCCCTGTGATTTAATTTGTTGTTCCATATAATTGAAACGGAATATGAATTTTTTGTTAGTCTTCTCCAAAGCATCTTCGGGGTTAATTTTCAGGTAGCGGGCATAATTGATAAGTGAAAACAAGACATCTCCAAACTCACCTTCGAGTTTTTTCTGATTTTCTTTCTGTTCAAGTTCATTGGTGACTGAGGATCTTGAAGTCACCTCTACATGAAACTCACCTAATTCTTCCTGCACTTTTTCCCATACCTGTTCAGGCCTGTCCCAATCAAAGCCAATGGCACGAGCTTTATCCTGAATACGTAACGCTTTTAATAAAGAGGGCATACTGTTAGGAACTCCTGACAGCGCACCCTTATCACCTTCCTTTTGTTTGAGCTTTTCCCAGTTGGTAGTTACTTCTTCTGCGCCTGAAACTTTTACATCTCCATAAATGTGAGGGTGGCGAAAAATCATTTTTTCACATAAGGAATTAATCACATCTGTAATGTTAAAGTCATTCGTCTCACTCCCAATTTTTGCATAAAAAACGAGGTGTAACAAAATATCTCCGATTTCTTTTTTGATTTCGTTCTTATCGTTCTTTAAAATGGCATCACTTAACTCATAAGTCTCTTCAATCGTCAAGTGTCTTAAAGTCTCCATTGTTTGTTTCTGATCCCAGGGACATTTAGCCCTTAAATCATCCATCACATTGAGTAATCTTTCAAACGCAACTAATCGTTCATCCATTACATTAATTTTAAAATAGCGTTCTCTACTTCTGCACTATCCCATTTACTTTCAATATTGGGCATGGCCATGATCTGATCCATTATAGACTGCTGCTTATTACCGGCTACCAAAGCTTCACTGTATCGAATAGAAGGTGTATAAGTCACCATACTATATAATGGAATCCATTTTTCCGGATGTTTAGAACTAAAATAAGCTTCAATTTTTTTCTGTAATAAAAATGTTTTGTCTGCAGTCTTATCACGCATTTCAAAAAAATTCGCGATAGCAAGATCAGCGATTGCATCACCATCCGGTTTTCGTAACAATTCATATTCCTTTAAACAAGCACCATTCAGGTCACCATGTTTTTCCATCAATTCATTCAGCACCACACAATCTTCAAAACCACAATTCATTCCTTGTCCGTAAAATGGTACAATGGCGTGCGCGGCATCCCCTATCAATGCAATTTTTTCGTCCCATACCCAAGGCTTACATTTCACCGTTACCAGGCTTGAAATAGGATTTGCAAACCAGTCCTTTGCCAATGTTGGCATTAAAGACACTGCCGATGAAAACTCCGTATTGAAAAATTGAAGCACGTCCGATTCGGTTTTAATAGCATCAAAAGAAACTTTTCCTTCCATTTGAAAAAATAAAGTACAGGTAAAACTGCCATCCATATTTGGTAAAGCAATCATCATAAAACTTCCCCGTGGCCAAATGTGTAAACAATTTTTTTCAATCACATGTTCTCCATTTGAACCAGCAGGAATAACCAACTCTTTATAACCACAATCAATATAAAATTGCTGGTAATCGAAACGGTCTGTCTGTAATTGCATTTGCGTTCGAACCGCACTGAAAGCCCCATCTGATCCCAATATAAAATCAGATTCAATAACTGACGTTTTATCCGTGTTAGTATTATGAAAAGACACTTGGTTTGTTTTACGATCAATTTTGTCACAGCGCTCTTCAAAATGAATATTCACATTCGGTTGTTGCTCTGCCAAATCCATTAACCGCATATTAATGCCTCCACGGGAAACCGAATAAATTGCCTGGTTATCTTTTCCATAAGCCTGATAGGTGGATGAACCATCTTTTAAATGAATAGATCTTCCGTACATCGGAATAGCGATTTTTTCGATTTCATCAGCAATGCCTACTCCTTCCAAACCTCTCCAACCTCTGTCGCTTAATGCTAAATTGATGGAACGGCCCGCAATAATATCTGCTTTACGCATATCAGGTCGGCGTTCATATATATCTACTTTATGCCCTTTCTTTGCGAGGTAAATTGAAACAAGGGAGCCTACTAATCCTGCCCCAACAACTGTAATGTTCTTTTTTGTACTCATAAATCTGATCTAAATTTCTAACACAGCTAATTTATCCTTTTCTTTTATAATTAAGATAATTTTATAACTTAAAATTTGAATAGTGATTTATATCCGGAGGGCGCATTCCTGCAAAGAGGCAGCAGAAACCGGGCTGCCGCTGCAATTCTTTGCCTCACTTCGACTCCGCTCAGTGTTCGGCAAAAGGATTTCCCGCTTACATCCCTTGCGCAGATGAATACCATTTTGGAAGGGTAATTTAAATTTTAAAGATAAACCCGCGTGAAGGATTGAAGTGAAAATCCTTTCGTTGGGAGTTAAGCGGAGCCGAAGTGCAGACGAAGCGCAGACGAAAGATTGAAACGAAAAGCCTGACGGCGCCTGCCTTTTTAGCGCCGGCACGCCCAAAAAAAAACACTACTTCTTATACTTGTCGTGCATCATTTGTTTAGAGGCCAGTTTTTCAATAGATAGGTTAATCCGCTTCAAGCGTGTTTCCTCTTTTTTTGCACCTGTAATCCACATCATGTATTCTTTGCGGTGCGAATAAGCCAAAGACTCAAAGTAAGTTAAGACCTTTGCAGTTTTAAAAGCTTTCTTTACATCATCAGGAACAAAAACCGTTTTATCTTTCGCTTCCGTGATCTTTAATCCTTTTCTGCTATTATCAATGGCTTCAAACAAATATTCAAGAATTATTTCTTCGTCGATCTGTTTCACATCTGTGAATTTGATATGTCGGTTGTGAACATTTCCCGGGTTTTCAACCAGAATATTTTTCTTATCTTTTAATAAAGAACCCTGAAAAAAGACAAGCGACGCATGTTTTTTGAATCCCCAGAATCCACAAACCATTCCATTCAGGTAATAATTTGGCCCCCATTTCCAATCTTCAATCAATTCAGTATCCGCACTTAAAATAAGCTTACGCAATTTCTTACAAATTTTCTGCGCAAAGGGTTCCATTTGGGAAATTCCCTCATCGATTAAAGCAGGAGCATCTGGATTATGTTTTACTTTTGCGATAATAAATGTAGATTTGGTTGTGCTTAAAAAACTCGAAGTAAACATACATAAAAACGCTTTATTTAACAAGACTGATAAACTATTGGTTGCCTTCAGCGGTGGTGTTGATTCTGTGGTTTTAGCGGATTTACTTCACAAAACTGATTACCAATTTGAACTGGCACATTGTAATTTTCAGTTACGGGGAAAAGAAGCCAAAGACGATACAGAGTTCTGTAAAAATTATGCTGAATCAATTGGTAGAGCATTTCATGTAGTTTATTTTGACACTAAGGATTACGCAGCCGAACATCACTTGTCAATTCAAATGGCAGCCCGCGATTTGCGTTACAACTGGTTCAAACAACTAAAACAGGAACATGCGTTCGATTATATTTTAACTGCTCATCATGCGAGTGATAACGTTGAAACCTTATTTGTGAATTTAATTCGTGGTACAGGGATAAAAGGTTTGCAGGGAATTCCAGAGAAACAAAATTTTATGGTAAGGCCATTATTGTTTGCTAGCAAAGAAGAAATAAGAGAATATGCCTTGAAACAAAAATTAGCTTACCGGGAAGACAGTAGTAACCAGGAAGTGAAATACAAACGGAATTTCATCCGGCATCAAATAATTCCTGGCCTTAAAATTCTAAATCCTGCTATTGAAAAAACCATTCATACATCTATTGAGTTTTTTAAACAAACGTCGGAAATCATAACAGAATTTACTCAGTTGAAATATGAATCCATTTGTCATGAGAAAAATAATCAGCTGTTTATTGATATTAATTTACTGAAACAGGAAAAACAAAAAGAAACGTTGTTGTTTGAATGGCTTTACGACAAACAATTCAAAACCACACAGATAGAACAATTATGCGAAGCTTTGCTTTCGAAAAACACTACCGGAAAACAATTTTCTACAGCAAGTCATGAATTAGTTATTGACCGGAAATTTATTATTGTTCAGTCCATTGATAAAGAAATTTTAGACAAAGAATTTATTATAAATTCAATAGATGACATTAAATATCTGCCAATTAAATTACAATTTGAAGAAACAAAGCAATCAGAATTTTCAAGCAACAAAAATGAAATAACTATAGCTTATCCGGATAATTTATTTCCCTTAAAACTTCGTCGCTGGAAAAACGGTGATAAGTTTAAACCTTTTGGAATGCAGGGATTTAAAAAGCTAAGTGACTTTTTTAAGGATCAGAAATTATCCCTTTTTGAAAAAGAGCGTGTCTGGATTCTGGAAAGCAAAGAACATATTCTTTGGATAGTTGGTTACCGAATGGATGAAAGGTGTAAGATTGTGAATGGAACAGAAAAGACAATTAAAATTAAAATAAATTAATAAAACGCAAAGCACGATGGTGCTGTCTCTTAGTTTGCAATGCCTGGGATAAAAAAAATCCCGCCATTTCTGACAGGATCTTATAATAAAATGAGTGTACTAATTATTTATTTTCAGCAATTAATTTTTTAGCCATTGCCACGTAATCATCGTTTTTAGCTTCAGTAGCTAAGGTGATTACTTTTTCAGCAGAAGCAACTGCTCCTTTTTTATCGTTTTGTTTAGCCTGGATCTTAGCTTTTAACATGACAATCCAAAATGCTTTAGGATTAGCAGCCATTGCTTTGTCAGCCCACTCAGATGCTTGTTTCAAATCTTTATTATTTTCATAGTAGTATGTTGCTGCCTGGAAGTAAGGACGGCTATCATTGATCACATTTGTTTCAATGTTTTTCATGATCTTGCTATCAATATCAACCGTTACTGCAAAAGCAACGCTGGTTTTTTCCCAATTTAACTGAACATTGGTTGAATTTGAGGTAACATCAGCCATATCAATTGTAAAAGTTTCAACTTTATCAGTTAATGTTTTTGGCTTCACTGTAAAACGAACTAATTCATTTTCTTTTTTATAATCAGAAACATTTCCACCCATCGTTAAATCTTTGTATAACATAACTTCCCAACTGTCTTTGTTAGGAGTTGTGTAGATTGCATAGGTTCCTGCAGGAACTGCATTTCCTTCCACTTTCACATCTTCGCCAAAAGTAATTTTAGTTGCTGAGTTAGCACCTGTGCGCCATACTTTGCCAAAAGGAACAACATCACCATAAATAACCCGGCCTTTAGCACTAGGACGTGAATACTCAACAGTAATATCTGATAAGCCTACTGCCTGTTTAACAGTTGCTGCAGGGCTTGGCGCAGGTACTTTTAATTGTGCGTTTAATGAAGTGCTAGTGATGGCAGCGATAGCCAAAGCACCTGTAATGGTTTTTAGTTTGTTTAATAACATATTGATAGGTTTAAGTTTAGTTTAATGTTTTCAAAGGTAAAAACTTTGACTAAAGTACAGGGTTCCATAACATCCTATAACATTTTTTAAGAGTTTATTTAGAAAGGACCTGTCTCCAAAAGAACACAGCATTAATTTTTATGAATTTTACCTTTTATAAAATTCCAGATGAGGATATGCTTTTTGGATGCAAAAAAATGATTGATGATTTCTACTACAATAAACCCCAGTAAAATAGATAAACTATACTGAATCCATTCCGGCGTATCATTTACCAGTACTTTCTTTCTACCAACCAGCCCGAACAGGTTCTTCGCGCTTCTTCTTTCGGTTACATAGTGAGTAAAGGAATTTGTGATCAACACTCCAACCGCAAACCCCACCAGATTCCCCAGCGTTTTTTGAATGACGACATTGGTCATGTATTTGCGAGTAAACCTTTTGAAAAACGGTGTTGGAACTTCTTCAATACCTAACCAGGTATTCTTTATTTTTGAATAAATGACCTGGTTGTTTTTATCCTGATTTAACCAATTTTCAAACTCTGTTTTTTCTTCCTCGTTTTCTTTCCCTTCAATATGTTTGGAGATCAGGACTAATATTTTAGGGTCGTTCATGTTTTGGTTTTATGAGTGTAATTCAAGATACAAATCTTCGACTTTCTTTCTTGCCCAGGGAGTTTTACGTAAAAACTTCAGGCTCGAATTAATACTTGGGTTTTCCTTAAAGCAATTAATGTCAATGTGATAAGCCAATCCTTCCCAACGGTAACGCGCTAACAATTCTTCCAGGATCATCTGAAGAGTTTTTCCGTGTAGTGGGTTATTTTTTTGCTCAGACATTATTTATTAAAACTTTCCGTTGCTTTTCTCACGCTACCATGCTTTAATAATAATTCCTTAGCCGTTTGGTAATCTTCCAATCCTGTATTCTTCATTACCATTCTTGTCCCGCGATCAACCAGTTTATCATTACTTAATTGCATATCCACCATTTTATTTCCTTTCACTCTTCCTAATTTGATCATCACGGAAGTTGAGATCATATTCAACACCAGCTTTTGAGCGGTGCCTGATTTCATACGGGTGGAGCCTGTAACGAACTCGGGACCAACGACCACTTCCACCGGGAATTTTGAAACAGCTGCCACAGGAGATCCTCCATTGCAAACAACACAACCCGTTTGAATAGTATGTTGATTGCAGATTTCCAAAGCGCCAATCACATAAGGTGTTGTTCCGGAAGCAGCAATACCAATTACTACATCGTTAGCATTAATTTGATACTCCTGTAAATCTGCCCAGCCCTGTTTCACATCATCTTCTGCAAACTCCACTGCTTTACGAATGGCCGTGTCACCACCTGCAATTAATCCTACAACTATCCCTTGTTCAATCCCATAAGTTGGCGGACATTCGCTCGCATCTAATATCCCTAAACGACCACTGGTACCGGCGCCCATATAAAATAAACGGCCACCCTGCTGCATTTTTTCGACAATCACATCCACCAATTTCTCAATCTGCGGGATGGATTTTTCAACAGCCAATGGCACCGACTGATCTTCTTTATTCATGTTCATTAATAATTCCTGAACACTCATGGTCTCCAGATTATTATAATATGAATCTGCTTCTGTTGTTTTTTGCATGTTATTATTTGTTCTCGACTTCGCTCGAACTGACATAAATACTTTTATATCACTTAAGCAAATTGTTTCACATCTTTATCTGTAATTTCTTTCCCGCATAAAATAATTAAACGTTCAATTACATTCCTGAATTCACGGATATTTCCGGTCCAGTCTTTTTGCTGTAAGGCTTTCAACGCATCCTTTGTAATTGTTTTATGTGACATGCCATAATCGGTGCAAACTAAATTTATAAAATGCTCTGCTAATACAGGAATATCTTCTTTACGATCATTTAAAGATGGCACCTGGATCGGAATCACGCTTAAACGGTGAAACAGATCTTCTCTGAATTCTCCTTTTTCAATTTCTTTTCTAAGATCTTTATTCGTAGCAGCGATGATTCGTACATCTACTTTAATTTCTTTATCACCACCTACTCTGGTAATTTTATTTTCCTGCAAGGCACGTAACACTTTCGCTTGTGCCGATAAACTCATGTCTCCGATTTCATCCAAAAAAATAGTTCCTCCTTCCGCTAATTCAAACTTTCCTTTACGTGTTGCGACTGCACTTGTAAATGCTCCTTTCTCGTGTCCAAATAATTCACTTTCAATTAGCTCACTTGGTATCGCGGCACAGTTCACTTCAATTAAAGGTGCATTAGCCCGACTGCTTTTATTATGAATTTCTCTTGCAACTAATTCTTTTCCGCTTCCGTTACTTCCAGTGATCAATACGCGCGCATCCGTTGGCGCTACTTTCTCAATCATCTCACGAATGTTATTCAATGCTTTGGAATCTCCAATCATCTCGTAAGATTTTCCAATCTTCTTTTTTAAAATCTTGGTTTCTGTTACCAGGTTTGTTTTATCCATGGCATTACGAATCGTTACCAACAGGCGATTTAAATCAATTGGTTTTGCGAGGTAATCAAAAGCGCCTTTCTTAACTGCATCCACGGCGGTTTCTATATTACCGTGTCCACTCATCATGATCAAGGAAGACTCTGTTCCATGTGCCATTAATTTCGTCAACAATTCCGTACCATCCAGCTTCGGCATTTTAATATCACTCAGGATTACGTTGTAGTTACCCTTCAAAGCCATATCTAAACCCTGCTGTCCGTCTTCCGCTTCATCCACCAAATATTTTTCAAATTCTAAAATTTCACGGATCGTTCTGCGGATCGCTTTCTCATCGTCGATGATTAATATTTTTGGCATACCTTTATATTTTAACTGGTGACTGAGCTCTCGAAGGCACCAATATTTTAAATCATTTTCTTTCTTAGTTGTTTAATTTCTCCTTTGATCTTTTTATTATCCAGCCGCTTTGCTTTCTTAGCTTGGCTGATCTTTGTAGGTTTACGAGGTTTGACAATCTTAAATCCGGAGAGTATTAATTTATAAAACTTCTCTTTGATCAGTTCCTTATTCTTTAATTGCGTTCGGTCGGTTTGCTCCTGCAAATGAATCGTTGTTTCCTTCTCCAGTTTCTTAGCTAATTTTCTAAGCAGAGTTTCTTTTTCTTCCTCTGTTAATAATTCTGATTCTGAAATATTAAACCATAGCTCTACTTTCGATTCAACCTTGTTGACATTTTGTCCCCCAGCTCCACCGGAACGCGCCGTTTTAAAGACACATTCTTTGATGAGTTTTCTTTCTATAATATCTTCAACTGTTTTCATGTAAGATTATGATTACGAATTATTACGAATATACGAATCGAAGCTGGTCAAAACCCAGATTCGTATATTCGTATAAGATTCGTAATTACTTATCATAACCTTTGCTTCACAGCTTCAAATAAAATAATACCGGTTGCTACAGACACATTCAACGAATCAATATTTCCTACCATTGGAATCTTTACCTGCATATCGCTGCGCTTTAAATATTCATTGGAAATTCCATTTTCTTCAGAGCCCATTATTATCGCTGTGGGTTTTGTAAAATCCGCATTGAAATGATAACTGCTCGTTTTTTCGTGACAGGCAATAATTTGTAATCCCGATTCTTTTAAATACTCAATGCTGTTTTTTAAATTATCCACTCTGCAAACTTTCAAACTATTTAAAGCACCTGCACTTGTTTTTACGGCATCTGCATTAATTTGTGCAGCACCGCGACTAGGAATAACAATAAAATCAACACCGGCACAAGCTGCACTTCTGGCAACCGCTCCAAAATTCCGCACATCCGTTACTCTATCCAGAATTAAAACCAAAGGCACTCTTCCTTTTTCAAAAACAGCTGTCAATAAATCTTCCACATCGTAGTACGTAATCTGCGAAACAAAAGCCAAAACGCCCTGGTGATTTTTTGTGGTAATACGGTTTATTTTTTCCGGTGGAACAATTTGAATAGGAATATCCATATCCTGGATAGCTTTTCTCAATTCACTGTATAGCTGATTGGATAAACCTTTTTGTATAATGATTTTATCAATTTCTTTTCCGGCATGGATGGCTTCAATCACAGCACGTGTCCCAAAAATTAAATTCTCCAGGTTCTCTTCTTTCTGTCGGTGGTCTCTTCCTCTGTGATTGTCCATTAGGCTATATTAAATTGCTTTAGATGATGATTCGCATGTTTGTGCAGTAAGTGTAACCATTCCTCGTAGTTAAATTCTCCGAAAAAAGGATTCAGGTTTTTTGAACCCGGACTTGATTGGTAATAATCCATAAATGCTTTAATTTCATGCTCCAGTTCTAAAATAGCATCTGCAATCGATTGATTTCTTAATGCAGCAGGAGTTTCACCCATCAATACATTTTTTGTATTTTCTTTAAAAGGCGTATCGCTTAAGGCAAAAGCTCTCACCTTCGGTAAAATAGTTTCCGGTGTTTGGGCCGGTAAAATAATTCTTCCATAAGCATTTGCAAAAGCATCGGTCATGTGTTCAATCATACCTTGCGGAGATAAAACACCCCATGCACCCGTCTCATTTCCATTCAGTTTTTTTAAAAGAGGAATATACGCTTCCTTAAAAAATTGTTCATTTGAGTTCATACACAAATGTATGTTTTTTAGGCATTTTTTTGATGAAACCTTGGAATTATATTAACATCTATGGCTTGATATTTTTGAATCCAAACTGGCGGCTTCGGCTCCGCTCAGCCTCCAGTTAATTCAATGACTCTGATCGCCCAGCCTCCAGCTAATTCTAGGTAAAATCTAGGGCACGGAGCGTAGCCGAAGTGCCCGTTTTATTTTCAAATAAGAATTTGTAACTTCGTGATGATGATTCGCCCTAAATATATTTACGTTTTAATTATTGCCATAAGCAGTTCCCTGTTACTTTCCAGTTGTTTCTTATTCAGAGGCAAAAACAAGTGTGATACCTGCCCTAGCTTTAATCATACCAAGAAAAAAAAGAAACATTAATCATTTCTCATTTGAATTGTCACTTCGAGTTGAGTCGAGAAGCAGTATCTCGACTCTCAATCATTTTTTGTAATGAGACCCTGAAACGAGTTCAGGGTGACTTCACAATTTCAGTCCTGTCCCTTTGTCTCTCTGTGGTCAAAAAATCTACTTAATCTTAAATCTCAATCCTGCGTATAACATTCTTCCGTAAATCGGCCCCCACACCATGCTCGCATCAAAGTATTTACTGAATGGCGCATCACTGGCTACTATGGGATTTTGTTGTTTAAAATCCATAGCATTTTCTACTCCAACATAAATATTAAAATCTGCTCTTTTTATTTTGGTGACATATGTAATTTGCGCTAACACATTATAAAAATCAGGCGAATAACTTGCTCTCTGATAATTCTCTGGATTTGAATTTGTTTGAGGTAATCGTTTTTTACCATTGTATTGTAAGGTGGCATCAAATAACCAATGCTTTCCTTTTGTTTCGTAACCAATATTGATAAAAGCCCTATGCATGGAAACTAAGGCTTTTTGTAACAGCCCGGAATTATAATTTACTTTGGTATCCACATAACGGTAAGCGGTTTTAATATTTAAACGCTTTCTTACCTCCCATCCAAATTCAATTTGTGCGGTGTTCGAAAAAGATGGTCCTTTCAAATTATAAAATGACACCTGCTGTGTATTATTATCCACATCTACAACAACCTGTTGAGTAAAATCTGTGCGATACAAATCAAAAGTCAAATACGCATCCTTGTAATTCAATTTCATTTTTTGCGTAAAATTAAATCCATAATTCCAACCTGTTTCCGGTTTCAATCCGTAAGGCATACTTAGGTCGCTAGGTGTTAGAATCCAATCTCTGGAGGTAGCCATCAAAGCGGTGTTCTCTGCTAAAATATTGGCGGTTTTTAAAGCACGGCCGCCGCTTATTCTAAAGACAGTTTTGTTTCCTTTCAAAGCATACCGCAGGTGCAAACGTGGAGTAAAAAACAATCCATAATAATTATGATAATCTGCCCGTAATCCAGCTACCACATTAAATTTTTCACCCTGGTTATGAGCTACTTCCACAAAGGCACCGCCTACTTTTTCATTACGATTGAACCTGAATAACTTATATGATTCACTCACCTTATCATTCATAAAACTCGCCCCTAACTTATACGTATTGTTGGTTGTTTTAATAATGCCCTGAAAAATATAATTGGCATAAAACGTTTTCTGTAAACCTTTATAAGTTGTATAACCATAGGTATTATTTTGATCATGATTTAAATACGATAATTGTAAGCCCATACTGGTACCTGGTTTTTTACGAAATACAAATCCGGTTTTACTATAAAGTTCCCATTTTTTATTTTCAATCTGCAACTGGTATAATGGCATCGTATCCATTTTCATCGTTGAACTGAACTGACCACCTTTTCTATAGTCTTCCATATAACCACCACCAAACTGCGCTTCAAAACCTTTGCCCGAATTAAACGCATATTTATTCATCACATTATACTGTTTCCCAATAGGAATATCAGCAAAGCCATCCATGTTCATATCCTGCACTAAAGGATTAAAATTAGCATGTGTTAATAACCCAACCGCTAATTTTTCATTAAACCGATGCTTCACATTCAGGTTATATTCATTGCGGGCATTTTGATTGACATACGTGTTAAAATTTAAGCGATCAGAGGTTTCAGGGTTTTGCAATTCTGTATTGATCTGTCCTGTTAAACTTTCATAACCATTGATTACTGAACCTGCACCTTTACTCAGTTGAATAGACTGAATCCACGTTCCGGGAACAAAACTAAGGCCGTAACCGTTAGCCAGGCCGCGCATGAAAGGCATATTTTCTTTGGTGATCTGAGCATATTGTCCCGATAGTCCCAGCATTTGAATCTGCTTGGTTCCGGTTACTGCATCCGCAAAATTGACATCCACACTGGGATTGGTTTCAAAACTCTCTGATAAATTACAACAAGCGGCCTTCATAAGTGAATGTTCATTCAGCGTTTCCATTTTAATTGTACTCATGTAAGACAGTTCCGTACCGGTTGATTCATACAGGACTTCCACTTCGTTCAATTCCACACCACCTTTTAATTTGATGGTGATAAATTTTGTCGTGTCTTTGATTAAAAGGGTATCGCTTTTATAACCCACGGCTGTAACCACCAAACGGTTAGTTTCGGGTGAAGATGGAATTGAAAACAATCCGTTTTCATCCGTTGCTGAACCAATAGAGGTATGATCCCAAAAGACCGTTACTCCGGGAAGTGGAGTGAACGTTTTCTTATCCTTTAAAGTCTCAACAACTCTTCCTTTCACCTGTCCGAAATACGGCATAGCCAAAAGAAGCCCAAAAAGGGCAAACCATAAGCACGTCTTCATAATTATTTTTTAGGCTCTTTGCACTCGCCATGTTCATACTGGCAGCAGGTCGGCAATTTTTTATAAGCTGTAGCATCTGCTTTATGGGCAGCCGTTGCATGACCGGCCTTAGCTATGGCCTCTTCGATTTGAATCAGCGTTACTTTTTTGGAATCAAAAGTCACCGACAGTACTTTTTTGTCTTTATCCCAATTACTGGTTTTCACGCCTTTGATATCGGCCGCATTTTCAATACGTTCTTTACAGTCGCCGCAGTTTCCTTTTACTGAAATTGTAGAAGTGGTAATGGTGGTTTGTGCCATGACGTTCATGGAACATAATATACTTAATAATATGATAAGGTTTTTCATTTGTTTAGATTAAAGTCTGATTTTTTGTACTGTCACCCTGAACTTGTTTCAGAGTCTCTTAAGATGCTGAAACAAGTTCAGCAGGACAAAATCAAATTCTAATCACAGAGGACGACACGATCTCCTCTTGCACCAGGTCTGGTGGATGAAGTTTTTTACTGGAAATAAAAAAGCGATTCTCTAATTGTTTCAAACTTAAACGATCCATTGAAGCAGTAATGATAAACAGCTGATTAACAGGTGCTTTAAGATCTTTAGCTAACGTATAAAAGGTAAAGTCTTTTTGAAAGGCCACGTGCACCATTTCATTTTTGCAACAGCCGTCTTCCATATCTGCTTCCTCTTCTTCACCACAACAGGATTTAGTTTTAGAGAATACCGAAACTTTCTCAAGCTCTCCTCCACAGTAATGAGAAAACACAGAGACACCAATGGTCGACATCACGTATATGATAACAACAAAAGAGATAAATATTTTAGAAAAAGTGTTTTTCAAAGCTGTTAATTTCTCGTCACAAATTTATACGATAATCTAATCCAAAAATAACAAATTTGTTAAAGAAATGCAAACTTATGACCGCCTCCCAAGCTCAACATAAAATAATACAACTTTCCAAAGAACTGGAACAGCATAACTATAATTACTATGCACTGGACAATCCTACTATCAGTGATTTTGAATTTGATAAATTACTGGAAGAGTTAATTGACCTTGAAAAACAATTTCCGGAATTTCTTTTTGAAAATTCACCAAGTCAGCGGGTTGGGGGAACCATCACTAAAACTTTTAAAAGCGTAAAGCATCAATTTGCGATGCTTTCGTTGAGTAATAGCTATAACCAAGAAGACCTTCTGGATTTTGACAGAAAAGTGCGGGAAGGATTGGGGCTGACTTCGGGACTTCGAGAACCTCAGTCCCCATCAGCGAACGATTTATTTAGCACTTCGACTCCGCTCAGTGCCCAGTCGACTCCGCTCAATGCACAGATAGATTATGTGTGCGAATTAAAGTTTGATGGTTTATCTATCAGTTTAATTTATGAAGACGGACAATTGAAACAAGCCATAACCCGTGGCGATGGTGTTCTGGGCGATGATGTAACTACGAATGCTAAAACCATTAAATCTATTCCTTTAAAACTAAAAGGTAACTATCCTGGAAAATTTGAAATTCGCGGAGAAGTATTTATGCCCCGCCCGGTATTTGATGCATTGAATAAAGAACGGGAAGAAATTGGTGATGCCTTAATGGCAAATCCCCGTAATGCAGCTTCCGGAACCATGAAGATGCAGGATTCGGCGCAGGTGGCTAAACGTAAGCTGGATTGTTTTTTATATTATGTATTGGGAGAAGACCTCCCCTACTCTTCGCATTTTAATAATATGCAGGCAGCCAAATCATGGGGCTTTCAAATATCAGAAGAAGCAAAATTATGCAAGAGCATAAATGAAGTAACCGACTTTATAAATGACTGGGATAAAAAACGCTTCGACCTGCCTTATGATATTGATGGCATCGTGGTGAAAGTGAACGATTACAAACAACAAAAGAATTTAGGCTTCACGGCCAAATCACCGCGCTGGGCCATTGCCTATAAATTCAAAGCCGAACAGGTAAGTACCGAATTAGTGGCGATTACCTATCAGGTTGGAAGAACCGGAGCCATTACACCGGTAGCCAATTTAAAACCCATTCCTTTAGGTGGTACGACTGTAAAGCGTGCTTCCCTGCACAATGCCGACATCATTGAGAAACTGGATGTTCGTGTGGGCGATCATGTGTTTGTAGAAAAAGGCGGCGAGATCATTCCTAAAATTATTGGTGTGGACCTCACGAAACGCAAAGAAGCAACTCCTCCTACCCAATACATTACGCATTGCCCGGAATGTAATACCGAACTGAAACGCGACGATGGAGAAGCCAACCATTATTGCCCTAATGAGAATGAATGTCCGCCACAGGTGATTGGGAAAATGGAACACTTTGTTTCCAGGAAAGCCATGAACATTGATAGTTTGGGAGGAGAAACCCTGGTGCAATTATTTAATGCCGGATTAGTAAAAACAATTGCCGACATCTACGATCTAAAAAAAGAACAATTGCTTCCTTTGGAACGCATGGCCGAAAAATCCGCCAACAATTTAGTAGAAGGTATAGAAGCCAGCAAACAAGTTCCTTTTGAACGCGTGTTATATGCGATTGGCATCCGCCACGTGGGAGAAACCACCGCTAAAAAAATTGCGAAGAAAGTAAGATCACTGGATGTATTAGTAAATGCAAGCCGCGAAGAATTACTGGAAATTGATGAAGTGGGCGAAATCATTGCCATCAGTATTCATGATTTTTTTAGCAACGAAAAAAATAAACAGATCATAGCCCGCTTAAAAGAAGCCGGTTTACAATTTGAATTAACCGAAGAACAACAACAAGGTGGTAGCGAAAAACTCAAGGACTTGGCCTTTGTGATCAGTGGTGTATTTGCCAAGCATAGCCGCGAGCAATACAAAGAGCTAATTGAATTGCATGGAGGAAAAAATTCAGGATCGATTTCCAAAAAAACCTCTTATGTTTTAGCCGGTGATAACATGGGCCAAGAAAAATTAAAGAAAGCTCAATCACTGGGTGTGAAACTCATCAATGAAGATGAGTTTCTGGAGATGGTCAATGGTGAATAGATTGATATTTAAAATAAAAAGAGATGAAAAAATCATTCAAATATGTTGCTATGCACAATTAATAAGCAGACTTAAACTATGAGACAAATAATATTTTTTCTGCTATCAATTTCGACAACAATATTTGGACAATCAAACGGAAATATTTGTATTGGTAAAAAAGACAGTTTATATTCTAACTTTCTAAAAGAAAATAGAGAAATAATTGTTTATGTACCGCGTAATGAAAATCCTTATGTTCAAACAGACAAATACCCAGTTCTATATCTTTTAGACGGCGATATTCTTTTCTCAAAGACAGTAGGCATGCTAGAACATTTAAGTAGCGACTACGGTAGCGAAAGATGCCCGAAAACTATTGTTGTAGGAATCATTAATTCTAATCGCTTCAAAGACTTGTTGCCTATTACTTCAAAAGATAAACAAGATAATATTGATGATTTTACAAGCTTTATGGCAAAAGAGTTAATACCATACATTGATAAAAAATATCCGACGCAACAATACAGAACATTATTAGGACATTCACTAGGTGGTTTACGTTCCGCAAATACACTAGTTTTTCAGCCTCAAGTATTCAATTCGTATATAGCATTAGACCCGAGCCTAGGCCATGACATGAACATTTGGTCAAATAAAACACATGACATAATGAAAAGTAAAACATTCGAAAATAAATCTTTTTATTTAGCTATGGCTCAAACAATGCCTAAATCAATGGATTCAAGTGCAATTCAAAAAGACACAACTGGTATGTCAAGACACATGAGATCGATTATGCGATTTGCAAATGATATAAATACAAATAAAAACAAAGGACTAAATTTCAATTGGAAATACTACCCTAATTTAACACACGGTGAAGTAACCTTTGAAGGAGCGTATGATGGTTTAAAATCAATTTTCTCATGGTATTATAACGAGAATATAAATAAAATTTATGACAATGTAACTTGTGTTAACTCTGCAGTTGAAATTATAACTAAGAAATATGATATTATTTCATCAAATATGGGATTAAAAGTTCTACCACCAGAAGGTGTTATCATAAAAATTATTGATCTGCTATTAAGCAAAGGCATGAAAGATAAAGCGGTTGCCTTTGCCGACCTAAACGTAAAAAACTATTCTCAAAGTGAATTAGCTAACTATTACAAAAATTATGTAATGTGGGGTGACAAAAAACCATTGATAGACCTTTTATCAAACAAGACAGCAAAAGATATTTCTAAACTGTGTTTAACAGAATCAAAAAAAACATCACCGACATATAATATTTCGGAAGTAGCTATTAATGAATTAGCTTACCAGTTACTACAGGAAAAAAAACTTCAAGATGCTCTAGTGTTTTTTAAATTGAACACTGAACTATATCCAAAATCATCTAATGCTTATGATGGGTATGGAGAATGTTTATTAGCAGTGGGTAAAGAAAAAGAAGGTCTTGCAGCGTATAAAAAATCTTTAGCACTGAACCCAGATAACAGTAATGCGGACAATGTTATTAAAAAACATAACCAGAAATAAATTAAATGTGCACTCGCTCCGCCGCATTTGTAATGCTGCTGACAACTAAAACAAAACTCTATGAGAAAAATAATTTCATTTATGCATGTATCGCTCGACGGTTTTGTAGCGGACCAAACGGAGAAATGGACTGGATCAAATATTAGCTGGTATAACAATGATGACGATCTTCCTTTTAACACAAAAGATATTTTTCAGATTCCTTTAAAAAAACAAATATGGTAATAGAACGAATTATTGTGGGAATTCTACTGTTTTTATCTATCAAAACATATGCTCAACGCTCAAATATTCAGTTAGAGAGCATCCTAATGGCACATAAAATTGGCACCGACACATCACTAAAAAAAATTATTTTAACGAATGAACAGTTTTTAAAGGAATATACAGATGGCGGTGGTGAGCTTATTGGGTATTATAAGTCCAAAAATATTGAAAGAATTTTGATGAAAATATATGTTTCTAATGGCATTGAAACTATCAACTATTATTTCAAAAATGAAAATCTGTTTTTTGTATTGGAAACATTTAGCACTTTCAAATGGGATGAAAAGCAAGAAAAATTTAATCGAGATGAAACTACAAATAGTTATGACAACCGATATTGTATTAAAAACGATGAATTAGTTTGTCAGACAATGACAAAAAGTAATAGGTATGGAAATGTAAAAGACCTTTTAAGCTCCGTGAAACAAGATAGTCGAGACAACCTTGATCTTTTAAAACCTCATTTAAAATAATTTATTCGCCACATTATTAATGCTGCGGAAATAAATAAATTTTATTTGCTTATTCTTCCTGTTGATCACCAGCTTTCTTTTTCCTTAGCTGGCGGGTTAGGCTTAAAGCTACTAAACGATTATAAGACACTTTAGAGACTAAAGGAACAGCGCCCCTCACCGGTACTAAAGAATGGCTAAGTCTTAATCCGAGTGTCCACTTCTCATTTAACAGGCAACCAATACCAAGGTTGAACGACAATTCGCTTCTGACAAATGGATGGTCATTTACCAGGTCGGGTGATACATTACCATATAAATGTTCATGAAAATTGATCAGATATCCCAAACCCGGACCAAATTCAAAATAGACCTTCTTTCTATAATATTGAAAAAGGACAGGAACTTCAAAATAATGGAGGTTGACCTCATGGGGACTCTTTCCGCCGAGTGTACCACCGATTCCTTTATCTATCAGTAAAAGTTCCGTCTGAGCCGTCCATTTCTTGTTCAGTTTTAGCTGGAACCAGAATCCCCCTAAAAGGTTTCCGTTAGGACTACTCTCAGTAAGATCTCCCGAGAGTGTATGATACGAATATCCCAGCTTAAGCCCGGCGCGATAGGGCGACTTGGAGTTATGCTGAGCGTATAGCCAAACACAATTAAAAACGGCGATTATAGCAAGATTTTTTTTCAATACATTAATAACGTCATTTTCTTTTAAAAATTATACCCAACTAAATTTTAAAACCCACTCCGCTGTATTTACAATTTTCAATTAATTTGTTTGTGACGAACTGCAAGTCCGCGACAAGGGATTTTGCATTACCTTTGCGTCAGCAAAACGCAAAAAACAAACTCTATGAGAAAAATAATTTCATTTATGCATGTATCGCTCGATGGTTTTGTAGCAGGACCTAACGGAGAAATGAACTGGATCAAAGTGGATGAAGAACTCTTTGATTATGTCGGTAAACGCATCACTGAAACCGACACAGCTTTATACGGGCGGGTAACTTATGATATGATGGAAGGTTACTGGCCAACCGCAGGAGACGCACCTAACGCAAGCAAACATGACAGAGATCATTCAAAGTGGTACAAGAGCGCTCACAAAGTGGTGTTATCCCAAACCATGAAAGGCAAAGATTTACCAAATACAACCGTCATCAGTGATGATCTTTCTACCAGACTCAATGAAATAAAACAACAGGCCGGTAGCGAGATCCTGCTTTTTGGTAGTCCAACAGCTACACATACGCTTATGCAAGAGAATTTAATTGATGGTTTCTGGCTGTTTGTAAACCCTATTATTCTTAGACAAGGTATTCCATTGTTTAAGGATATTAAAAACCAAATAAACTTAAAGCTATTGAATACTCACCAATTTAATTGCGGAGTTACGGAACTGAATTATTTAGTAGAAAGGTCCTGATATCGCTCCACTGTTCCCGAAAGCTTTCGGGATGCAATGCTGTGGCTCTTACCTCTCGTCATTGCGAATGAATTGAAACCATCTCAAACATCGCTGATTACCTGTATATGAGATCGCTTCGTGCCTCGCGATGACGTTAACTGATTTTAGAATATCTTTGTAATTATGATTAACCTATCTCCTACCGAGGATCACATTCAAATTGTAACGAATTTTCAAGAGTTGGTTTCCACACCTTTTCATGGAAACATTAATGCGATGTGTTGGTCTCGTAAGTTAGAAGGTGATTTTTCGGAGATCGTTAAAAAGGTAGAACTGCCCGAAAATATAGTAGAATTGAGTCAGGAAGAACTACGTGACATGCAGTTAAGCGACCAAGGGCAGCAGGCCCGCAACATTCTGTTAAACGATTTGTTGCTGTTGAAAGAGCATGGTGCCTCTCCAACACTTAATGTGATTAAGTGTTATGAGAGAGATGATAGTGTCTCGTTTTTCCCAACCGATGTTTATTCTTTTCATGTGGATCGTTCTCCTATAGCAACTGACACTTTTTTGTGCACTTACTATGGCGAGTCGAGTGAGATCTTACCAAATTCACAAGCCGAACAAAAAGTGTTTGTTCCCGAAATAAGGGACGAACTCAAAAAACGATATCAGGGAGAGGCTGATGGTTTTGAATCTTATTTAAGTGAAAATTTCTTTGATCTGCATTACCAGGCTAAACCCAATTCAAGGGCAATCAGCTTAGGTCTTGGTCACTTATGGAAGTTAGCGGTTGATCATCCGGAAAGTAAAATACCTCCTTGTATTCATCGTGCACCAACCGAAAAAAATGGACAGAATCGTTTGTTGTTGATCTGTTGAAAGTACGCGTCCGGTGCTTGAAGAAATTATTACATTAGCGAATAATAAAAGAGAAATTATTAATTGATTTCTTCCAAAATAAAGTATTCATCCAGAAAATATGATTTATGAAAAACCCTTACCTTAAAGAACAAGCCATTTTAAATGGCCATTTTAGATTGATCACAGAAGATGTAGAGGCAAGAGCAAGTCAATGGGTAAAAGAATTTGGGATAAATGATGCTTCTGGAAATGTTGTATTGAATATGGAAAACTCAATTAACCTGGATTCTTTTGAGGAAACAGGAAATAAGCTCAAAGTGCGGTTTCAGATCTTCCCTATTGGTGCAAAGCAATATGAAGTAGAGATTGATCCTGCAAACCAAACGTTTATCTATAACGGCAAAACAATTCCACTTAATCTTTTTAAGGAAACTTTTAAAGGATAAAACATTAGGTGATTATTTCTTTAGTTTTAAAGGACCAGAGTCTATCTTCTAACGTTAATTTAACCTATTTTAATAATTTAAAATTCTGCGAAAGCTTTGCAGCCATTAGGCTACATCAAATCCATTCCGAACGAAAAACACATTAAAAGGCTTAAGATGTTCGTACCTTTATACTAGATTTATTAATCTAAACTTTGAAATCATGAAAAATTTAATTGTAATGGCATTAGCAGGAGTAGCTCTTAGTTATGCCGCGAAATATTTTAAAATCACTTCATTTGAACAAGTTAAAAAACTGGTACCTGATTTAAAGAATATAGTACCTCAAGTGAAGAAAACACTAGCATATAGCTAGAAATAAAGTAAGCCCGGATAAACCATCCGGGCTTTTTTTTTATAGTTCCCTTAAATTTTGCGACCACCAAGTTACAGTTTGAAACCATTCAGAAACATTTCGATTTTACGAATGGTCATTAAACTTTTAAATTTGAAGACAAACTATGAAGAAGAGAGACAAATCATTTAGGATTGCTCCAAGAATCGACAGAAATATTTTCGCATATTTTCACGTTTGAAAATCGAGGAAACGATTGCCAGTGGTGGGCTAGCACTTATTCTCATTTAACGAAAAACACAAAAAACACTCCAAAACAGTTGTATCTTTATATCAGATTTAGTATTAATCTAAAACATTGAAATTATGAAAACATTGATTGTATTGGCATTAACAGGAGTAGCTCTTGCTTATGCCGCAAAATATTTTAAAATCAATTCCTGGGAACAGGTTAAAAATTTGGTACCGGACTTAAAAAGTGTGGTTCCAAACCTCAAAGAAATGATATTACATAACTAGAAATAGTTTTAGGAGCCCGGATAAACATCCGGGCTTTTTTGTTTTCAAATAACAAGAAATCAGGTAGTTGGTTTCAATCTCCTATACAGACGCATAAACGTTTCAGCGCAGTAATAGTAGGTAAAAATAATTGAGCAATTAGTTTTCAGAAATCTGAATCATGGTAAAAGGTAAATCAACCATGCCTTCAAAATTTTTCCCGGCAGCTAAGATATCTTCATCATTTTCTTCATAAAGCCAGTTAACATTAACCGGCAAGCCTGCGCCTTTATTAAACTTTTCAAGTTTTTTAAACACACTTAATAAACATGCTGAAGAACTGCTGTTATAATATTCCAACTGAATATTTAATACGGTACTATTATTTGTATTGGAAAGATATCTATCAAGCGCAGAAAACAATGGATTGTAAAATTCAATTGAGTTTTCGGGAATGGAACGTCCAGAAATATTTAACTCGCCCTTATCCATATCAAACTTAATATCAGGTGTGTTGGCAGTAGCGGCAATCGTATATTTTTCCATTCGTAAGGTCTTTAAATCTTGGTTCTCTTGATAAAAACGGTTGTTACTCCGGCTACAAATTTAGAAAAAAAAATTGATTACGACTTCTGAATAATCGTGAAACTACAAGATGAACAAGCAGAAACCTAGTTTAGCTGAGCGAATAAGTCCTTTAGTTCTTGCTCGGTTAAATCACGCCATTCGCCCACTTTTAACTTATCAAGCTTTATATTCATGACTCTAATTCGCTGAAGTTTTATAACCTGGTAATCAAACGCATTACACATTCGACGAATTTGTCTATTCAATCCTTGGGTCAGGATAATCCGGAAGATCCTTTTAGAATTAGGCTCCCTCGTTACCACACAGGGTTTGGTTTTCACGCCCTCAATCTCAATCCCTTCCGAAATCTCTTTCATAAAAGCGGTTCTTACCGGTAAATTCAGGGTTACAATGTATTCCTTCTCATGTTCAAATTTGGAGTTACCGATTTTGTTTATAATTTCACCATGGTTGGTCAGTAAAATCAATCCTTCAGAATCCTTGTCCAATCTCCCTACAGGGTAAATAGCTTGTGGATGACCGATAGCATCAATGATGTTATTTTCAATTTTTTCAGAGGTGCATTCAATCCCTTTAGGTTTATTATATACAATGTATGTCGGGATAAATTCCTTCTTCTCCAACTCTACCCCATCAATTAAAATAACATCACCTTCTTTTATTTTAGTACTGAAAGTTGCCAGTTTGCCGTTTACCGTTATTCTTTTTTCTTCAATCATATCATAAGCTTTACGCCTTGATGCAAACCCAGATTGACCTATATACTTATCTACTTTCATTGTTACTTTATTAGGACTATGTTTTCTTCGTTAGGTGCTTATCCAATCCCTTGGATTATGCTCTAAATATCGGACTTAATTTTCGTGAATTAAAATTTGAAATAGAATTAAGTAGTTGAGAACCACTGATTGGTTTCTTCCAGAGGCATAGAAGCCTTATTAAAATAAAATCATAGCTTTTTACTGAAAACTACCATAAATGGTATTTAAGCGATCGATGCCACCCATGTTTTTTTCCGTTTGTGTAGTTGAGTGTTAGGAATGGCTTTTTTAACTAAATTTGCCATGATTTTAAACACATATGAAGACCATTTTATCAATATTCCTTTTTATAGGCATTCAAACTATTTCTTCCGCTCAGAGCTCTACCTGGGATTTGCAGCAATGCGTGGACTATGCCCAGAAAAATAATATTGCCTTAAAACAGGCTGAGATCGGTGCGAAGATCAATCATAACAATGCAATGCAAAGTAAGGCTGCCATTTTACCAACCCTGAACGCAGGTGCTCAACATACCTATAACTTTGGTAGAACGATTGACCGTTACACCAATACATTTGCAAACTCTCAGGTTTTGTCGCAAAATTTTTATGTGTCTTCTAATGTTATTCTCTGGTCAGGTTTGGCCCAATACAACAACATCAAAGCCAACCAATACCAATATTTATCAAGTGCCGAAAATTACCTTCAACAACGTAACGATCTTGCCCTCAATGTTGCTACGGCCTACATCAATGTTATTTTCAGCGACGAGATTTTGCAAATCGCAAAGTCTCAATTCAGGATTACAAAGGAACAGCTGGATCGTACCCAAAAACTATCCGATGCGGGAACACTGGCAAAAAGTGCCGTGTATGATTTAAAAGCCCAATTAGCTAATGAAGAGGTTAACGTAATTAGCTCTGATAACAATTACCAGATTGCACTATTGAGTCTTAAACAATTATTAAATTTAGATAGCCTGAATAATTTTAATATTTCACGACCAAACGTTGACATATTAAATAATGAGTTGGCTACCTTATCTGTTCAAACGATTTATGAAACCGCATTAACCAATCAACATTCGGTTAAAGGTGCACAATATAATGTGTTAGCGGCCGAAAAAAGTTTAGACGTAGCCAAAGGGAGAATTAGCCCTACGTTATCTGCTACAGGTAGTTTAGGAACCGGAACATCTGAACTTGACAAGGTGGTGGATAATGTGGAATATGTGGATAAAGAACTGTCACAATATTTTTTAGATGACGGAGCTGGTAATAAGTATCCTGTATATCAACCGAAATTAGACATTCAAACTTCAAAAAAACCATTTGCAGATCAGTTCAAGGACAACGTAAACAAAAGTGTAGGATTTACTTTATCCATTCCTATTTTTAATGGTTTACAAACAGTGACCGGAATAAAAAATGCGAAACTTAATGCTTTAAATGCTCAGTATTCCCAGGATCTTTTGGAGCAAAATTTATATAAGACAATTGCTCAGGCACATGCTAATGCAAAAGCTGCGCTCAATAAATACAATTCCAGCAAGTCTGCCGTTGAAGCCTCTGAACAATCATTTTTTTATGCAGAACAAAAATTCAATGTGGGTGTCATCAGCACCTTTGATTATAACAATGCCAAGGTAAGGTCCCAAAATGCACAGGGTAATATGGTGCAGGCTAAATACGATTATGTGTTCAAATTAAAAGTACTGGATTATTATCAGGGAAAAGAATTGAAATTTTAAAATACCTGCTCTTAGGCTTGCATAGTAACCTGCTTGTCAGGAATAGGAAAATTGATAAAATAAAACAAAAACTCTGCGGACTTTGCGAAAAAACTTCGTGTCTCTGCGCTAATAAAATCATAAATGAAAAAATTATATTGGATCATCGGAATTTGCATTGCTATATTATTTGTAGTAATCATTTTCAAATTCTTTAAAGGGGCCGAGCCAACTAAAGTTACTACAGAAAAAGCCGCCACGCGTAACATCATTGAATCTGTTTCCGCTAACGGAAAAATTCAGCCGGAAGCAGAGCTTAAAATTACTTCGGATGTATCAGGTGAAATAGTTGAGATGCTGGTAAAAGAAGGTGATAATGTAAAAAAAGGACAATTACTTTGTCGTATCAAACCTGATATTTATGAAAGTAACCTGGAGCGGGTAAATGCTACCGTTAACAGTTCTAAAGCGAGTTTAAAAACAACTGTTGCTCAACTGGCGCAAGCACAGGCAAATCTGGCCAATGCAGAAGCCTCATACGCCAGAAGCAAAAAATTATTTGACCAAAATGTAATTTCTCAACAGGAAATGGATGCTGCCAGGGCTGCTTTTGAATCTGCGAAAGCAAACGTGGAAGGTATGATGGAAAGCATCAAGGCCTCAGACTACAATGTTAAGAGTGTGGAAGCCTCTTTAAAAGAAGCAAATACAAACCTTGATAAAACATTTATTTACGCACCGGTGGATGGCACAGTCTCTAAATTAAATGTAGAAAAAGGAGAACGTGTTGTAGGTGTGCAAGGATTACAGGGAACTGAGATTCTTCGCCTGGCCAACCTGAATGAAATGGAAGCCAGTGTAGAAGTTAATGAGAATGATATCATTCGCATTCATAAAAACGATACAGCTGTTATTGAAGTTGACGCTTATATTGGAAAAAAATTCAGGGGTATTGTAACTGAAGTAGCGAACTCGGCTAATTCAACCGGCATTTCTATTGATCAGGTTACTAATTTTGTAGTGAAAATCCGCATGATCCGTGAATCATATCTGGATTTAGTAACTCTAGAAAATCCTGCTCCCTTCAGACCGGGAATGAGTGCCAGTGTGGAGATTCAAACCATGCGTGCTCCTAACCGAATTACAGTTCCAATTCCTGCAGTTACCACCCGTAGTTCTGATACAACCAAAACCAAAGAGCAATTTGGTGAGGAAGACGGAGATGTTGTAGTAAAGGATGAGAAAGAAGAGAAGATGAACAACGCCAAGAAAGAAGAAATTAAGGAATGTGTTTTTGTGAATCGTAACGGAGTAGCCAAGATGGTTTACGTGACTACCGGAATACAGGATAATGATTTTATTGAAATTAAAACGGGAATCAATGCTGGGGATGAAGTGATTTCAGGCCCTTATGGTGCGGTATCAAAAATATTAAAAGACGGAAAGAAAATTAAAGTAGTAGATAAGGACGAGTTGTTTTCCAATAAAAAATAACAGCCCGTGGCTTACCTCTTACATATTGAAAGTACTTCTACAGTTTGTTCTGTTGCTATTTCTAAAGACACGGAATTACTATCCCTTAAAGAACTGAACAATGGATACACTCATGCAGAGAATCTTCATGTTTTCATTGAGGAAGTACTTAACACATCAAATTTAAAAGCGAGTGATATCAATGCAGTTTCGGTAAGCTCCGGTCCAGGTTCATACACAGGCTTGCGCATTGGTTTTTCAACTGCCAAAGGATTAGCTTATGCTTTAAACATTCCATTGATCACCATCGATACATTAAAAATTTTATGTGTGAATGCCTTACAACACATAAAACCGGACGCGGCATTGATTCCTTTAATGGACGCAAGAAGAATGGAAGTATATTGCGCTGCCTATAGCAATTCCCTGAATGAATTGTTACCGGTACAAGCCTTGGTTCTGAATGAAGAAACCATTAATATTTTTAATTTAAATAAACCACTCTATTTTTTTGGAGATGGTATGCCAAAGGCTCAAGAATTATTACACCAGTTACCCAGCACCCATTTTCTTGAATCTATCAGTGCTTCTGCTAGCTGCATGATCGCCATGGCCTTTGAAAAATATATGGCCAAAGATTTTGCGGATATAGCCTATTCGGAACCAAACTATTTAAAGGATTTTTTCTTTCACACTGCTAAAAAATAACATGAGTCATAAAATCGCGTTTGTTATCAATCCAAAGGCCGGGGTCAAAAAGAAAATTGATATTGTTGAATTTATTAAACAGCATTTCTCAAAAAACATTCCTTATGACACTATCGTTTGGGAAAATAAAAATGATTTCGAAACTATAAGACAGAAACTTCTGGGGGGAAATTATTCAACGGTGGTTGCCTGCGGTGGTGATGGAACCGTAAACCAGGTGGCTTCTGTAATCGCACACAGCACTATGGCTCTGGGTATTTTTCCATTAGGTTCAGGCAACGGGCTCGCCAGGAGTAATGATATTCCCCTGGATCTTAAAAAAGCATTGCAAGTCATTGAAAAAGGAACTGTCAAAAAAATAGACGGGGCATTAATTAATGGTAAAGCTTTTTTTTGCACGGCAGGCATAGGGTTCGACGCGCATATTGCTCATGAATTTGCATCAAGCAGCAAGCGTGGGTTCCTTACATATTTTACGACAACCCTTCGCGAATTTTTCAGTTATGCACCACAGACTTATAAAATTATAATTGACGGAAAAATTGTAGAGACTAAGGCCTTTCTAATTACTATTGCCAATGCCGGACAATGGGGAAATAATGTATTTATTGCACCCGAGGCCGAATTGAACGATGGCATTCTGAACATTAGTATTTTAAAACCATTTCCTAATTTTTTAATTCCCTCCATCGGCGTCAAACTATTCTCCAAAAAAATTCATACGTCAGAAAGCCTACAATCAGAAAAAGGAAAACAGATCGACATTGCCTTTAACGGAGACCTCGCTGTGCACTATGATGGTGAACCGATGACGGCAAATGATAGCATTTCCATTTCAGTTATGCCACTTGCGCTCAATATTGTTTGCTGATATTAAATACTGGTAAACAGAATACTTTAGTTAATTAGCATTTATGCTGATCTTTCTGCCTCTTGCTTGCCTACCAAATGATCTTCCCCATTTTTTATCATCCCTAAAAAGTCATTTACACGTTTATTAAATTCTTCGGGTTGTTCAAGATTGGACACATGACCCGCGTTTTCAATCACGCAAAGGAGAGATCCATCAATGTTTTGTTTCATATATTCGGATTGAATCACAGGTGTCAATTCATCTTCTTTACCACAAATAATTAATGTTGGAACGTTTACCTTACATAATGTAGAACAGGTTTCCCTGCGTTCAGCAAGTGCTTTTAATCCTTGAGTTATCATGCGAGGTGAAGTTGAATAGATCATCTCTGTCAGTTGATCAACAACTTCTTTTTTGTTGTTGAAAGAATCTTTACATAAGGCTCTTTCCATAAATCCTTTCGCGAAATTTTTGATACCCTCTGCATTAATTTCGTCAATGCTCTGGTAACGTTTTTTCTTTCCTTCAGCAGTATCGGCCACACATTGTGTGTCGCATAAGATTAAAGCCTCGAAACGACTTGGTGCTCTTCTATGGGCATTCATGGCAACATAACCACCCATCGATAATCCACAAACAACGGCTTTATCAATGTTCAAAATATCCATAAAGCGAATCAGATCTTCACTGAACTGATCAATACTTAAAGCAGAACCATGGTCATGTGATTTTCCAAATCCTCTGATGTCGTAAGCAATAACACGATGAGACGATTTTAAAGATTCTACCTGAGAGTGCCACATACTTTTATCAAACGGAAAACCATGTAGAAAAATAACAGGAACGGATCCTTCTCCTACATCATCATAACAAAGTCTTACACTATTTACATTCAATGATAAATTATATCCTTTATTTATATTTTCCATGACCTTGAGTTTAGAGTTTAATTTTATAGCAGAAATACCGCTACTCAAAGTTAATTTCTCAATGGCCGAAAGTTGTTATTTAATTCATCCTCAGAATTATATGATTCACATTTTTCTGGTGGTTTCATCTATAGTAAACCATATTGTTCCCAATACTTAGCTCTAAACTGAATGCATTAAAATTAATTTAGATGATGAAAACAATTGAATAATCTCGTTTTACTTTTATTCAATTAATGGCTTGGAATGGAAATAGTTGTTCAGGTACTTGAAGTAACTAACGGCAATACTTATTATCTCTTTTTCTTCTTTTTTCCTTTGTACGCCTTGTCTTCATTCTCCGAATCTGAAATTAATTTTTTCCAGTTGTCGTTGACGTCTTCAGTTAAAGCCAGTGTTTCAGAATAATCACATTTATTTACTTCCAACACAGTAATTTTTTTGTCCATGAATTGTTCAATCTCGTCCAGGACAGGTTTTTCTTCGGGGCTGCAAAAAGAAACAGCAACCCCTTTATTATTCCCACGTCCGGTGCGCCCTACCCGATGCACGTAGTTTTCTGCCACATCCGGTAAATCATAATTCACAACGTAATCCACATTGGCAATATCAACGCCTCGTGCGCTGATGTCAGTAGCAATTAATAATTTAAAATCACCTTGCTTAAAAGCATTCATCACTTCCATCCTACTGTCCTGATCTTTACCACCGTGCATCGTCTGGCTTTTAATACCAACACGATTCATTGCTTCAAACACGCGTTCTGCACGAACCTTGGTTCTCACAAATACTAAAATCCTGCTTTCCGGATTTTCGTTCACGATGCGCTCCAAAAAGAAACGCTTATCATCCATGCTCACAAACATCACCGAGTGCGTTACATTTTTTGATACCGGGTCTTTTGGCGAGATCTGAATACGAATGGCATTACGCACTAATGAATAGGCTAGTTTTTTTATCTTCTCATTAATAGTTGCCGAAAAGAACAAGGTTTGACGGTGGCGTGGCAAATATTTTATTAAATCTTCAATGTCTTTATAAAAGCCCAGGTCCAACATAAGATCAGCTTCATCTAAAACCAATACTTTAATATCCCTTAACTTTAAATGTCCTTGATTTACTAAATCAAACACACGGCCCGGTGTGGCAATAACGATATCAACTCCGTCATGTAATTTTGCAATTTGTGGTTCCTGATCCACACCTCCATAAACCCCTAAGGTTTGAACATCAGTATATTTTCCAAGATTTTCAAATACTTCTGTAATCTGAATAGCGAGTTCATGGGTTGGAACCATAACAATAGCCTGAACACCGTGCCCTACTCCAGCCTTTTCAATTAAATGAATAATAGGAATAGCAAATGCGGCCGTTTTACCTGTACCGGTCTGTGCAATAGCCAGAACATCTTCGCCATTTAAAATATTGGGAATGGCTTTAAATTGAATGTCTGTTGGACGTTTAAAACCCAGTTCATTTAAGCTCTGTTTTAACTCAGGAATTATATGGTAATCTTCAAATTTCATATCGTGCTATCAGCCTGTAAAGATACTGAATTTAAGCAGGTATTTACCTAATTGATCCGGTCTAGATAAAACAGTAAAAGTTTATAAAGGGTATCGTATTCTCTGATAAACGATGGTGTATTATAGTCGTTTGGATTGCCGTAGGATAAGCTTTCGAAACCGATCAGTAAATGTTTAAAATTGTCGGGATTCATTTTTTCAAGGAAGAGATCCTTGTTGCTATCTAATAGCCGATGAATATCGAGAGCGGACTTATGAGCAGACGTATTTTTGTAATTCCTTATTTCGTCAATTAAATCTTTTAAAACCATATGTAAACATACTAAAACTAACATAATATTTGCTATAATATTCAAAGCATGTATATTTATACAAATAGAAAAACATTCAAAATTTTATTTATGAATACCCATCATTCCGAAAGAACAAACTCAGATGAAGATGATGGGCAACCCAAATGGCAAATAAAAAAACAATAAATATCTACATATGAAAACAGTTATTATCTCTGAAAATGCTCCTGCGCCAATCGGTCCTTATAGTCACGCCAACATGGTACCCGCATCCGGGAACATGCTATTTGTATCCGGCCAAGTAGCCAAAGATGCAAAAACCGGCGAATTAATTACCGGCGATATTAGAAGCGAAACTAAAAAGGTAATGGAAAATGTGTTCGCCATTTTAACAGATGCCGGAATGGATTTGACCAATGTTGTAAAAACTACGATTTTTATGAAAGACATGGATAATTTTGGAGACATGAACGAAGTATATGGTTCTTTCTTTAGTGGAAATTATCCTGCCCGTGAAACTGTTCAGGTATCAAGATTACCACTCGACGTTAATGTGGAAATATCAGTGATTGCTGTAAAGTAATTTTAAAAGTTCGTTTTTTTATTTTTTCGTTACCCTCCCTCTCTTTGGGTCAGGTAATACTTTCCAATCTTTTGCATCGCTTCGATACATACGGAGCTCCGAACTCAGTGATGCAAATAGATGTAAGTTGTTATAATGAATAAAAAATATAACTTAGTAATTCTTAATACAGTTATCATGAAAAACCTATACCATTTCTATTTAGTATTTTGTGTTCTTTTTTTAAATTCATATTCTAAAGCCCAGATGCCTTACGTTCTGGATACACGGATAGAAAGCTTCCAATATTTAAGTGCACCAACTATTATGCCCGGCAGTAGTTATAATCTTACATTACCTTTCACATTTAAAATGTCCGGTCCCTCCATAAACACTGCAACCATTAATACCTCAAACGATGGTTATATAAATTTTGGATCTGAAGGAATTGTATCGATGGTTGCGAAGATGGGTTATCTTGATGTCAATACACAACACTCCTATGAAGTAAATGGGATATCGCCTAACAGAATTCTAAAAATTGAGTGGAAGCATCAGGGTTTAACCGGAAGCGCGGCCAATAATGATTCCATTTCTTACCAGATGTGGTTGTATGAAACAAGTAATATCATAGAATGGCATTTTGGACCAAATGCTTGGTATACGGGTTCATTTGGCAGTACAAATCCTTTGGTCATGATTTTATACGGTTCATCCTATTATGACATTATGGGATCGGTTAATACTCCTACTTTGGTAAATTGTGGTCCTTCCTGTCATTTAAACGGCTTGCCTGCTAACGGCAAAATTTATCGCCTTACTCCTTCGTCAATTACAAGCATTCCTGAAAATGAGGAAATTCCTTTTACTATAATTTCTGATCAGCAAAATGGAAATATAGAAATAAACATGAAAGGAATTCACACTGAAGGCTCACTTATTATTTACGATGCTTTGGGGAAAGAAGTGTTCAATTCAGTCATTCGAAATGAAGCCGAAAAAGTGCAACTTGTGCTAAAGAGTGGCGTTTACATTGCAACATTTGAGCATAACAAAGGAATGTATAAGAAAAAATTCTTAGCAAATTAACTTCAGATACTTATTAGGATGACAGATATAAATTTTAAATCTTATCCTGATTGTTTCAACTGCTTCAGTTAAAGACATAAGGTGAAGTAATCCCGCAAACATATTCAACTCAGCTTAACGGAGTAGCAATTGAAGCGGGCTCTGTTGTTGTATCATTAAATAATCTAAACTTTTTCTTTGATCAATCCCGATCTTCTTAACAGCGCTTTAGGATCAGCATCTCTGCCTCTGAATCGTTTGTATAGAACTGAAGGATGTTCACTTCCGCCAGCAGATAATACATGTTTAAAAAAGCTACCTGCTACTTTTTTATCAAAAATTCCTTTTTCCTTAAACGCTTCGAAGGCATCCGCATCAATCACTTCTGCCCATTTATAAGAATAGTAACCCGCAGAATATCCACCCGGAAAAATATGTGAAAACGAACAGGAGGTAGATGTTTCGGGAACCGAAGGCATCAAATCTGTTTTAGCCGTTATGCTTTGTTCAAATTCTTTTACGCTGGCAACATCTTTCGGATCCTGGCTATGCCAGGCCATGTCTAATGTTGCTAAACCTATCTGACGAACGGTGGCTAGGCCACTCTGAAAATTAGAGGAATCTTTAATCTTCTGAATATAATCTGCAGGAATTGTTTCTCCGGTTTCATAATGACGCGCAAACAAATCAAGACATTCTTTTTCATAACACCAGTTCTCCATAATTTGAGAAGGCAACTCAACAAAGTCCCAATACACATTTGTTCCTGACAAACTTGCATACTGACCATTGGCGCACATACCGTGTAAGGCATGTCCGAATTCATGAAACAAAGTAGTTACTTCATTAAAGGTTAACAAGGATGGCTTACTCTCCGTTGGTTTTGTAAAATTGCAAACGATGGATACATGAGGACGAATGTTTTTTCCATTATCCATTTTTTGATTAACAAAAGATGTCATCCATGCACCCTGACGTTTGCCTGCTCTCGGAAAAAAATCAGCATAGAATACCGCCATAAATTCACCGTTGGCGTTTCTTACTTCATAGGTAGTGACATCTTTATGATACAATGGAATATCGTTTCGTTGGATAAACGACAATCCATATAATCGCCCGGCAGTTTCAAATACACCGGAAATAACATTTTCAAGCTTAAAGTAAGGTCTTAACAATTCATCATCAATAGCAAATTTTTCTTTCTTTAATTTTTCGGCGTAAAAAGGCACGTCCCATTTCTTCAGGTCTTCAGGTCCACCAATAGACTTACTATAGTCTTTTAATTCTTCGAGTTCTTCTTTCGCAAATGCCAAGGAATTATCCAGCAAATTATTTAAAAAAGAAAATACTTTGTCCGGCGATTCAGCCATTCGCTGTTCCAAAACAAAATCTGCATGTGATTTATAACCTAACAAAACGGCACGCTCATGTCTTAATTGAGATAACCGTTTTAAAACATCCTGGTTATCATGTTCGTTATTTTTGAATGCCTTGGAGCCGTATGCTTTAAACATTTGCTCTTTTAAATTACGTTTTTCTGAATAGGTCATAAATGGACCGTAACTAGGATAATCCAATGTAAATACCCAGGCGTTCTCTTTTCCTTTTTCCTTCGCAGTCATTTTTGCTGCCTCAACAATTCCTTCTGGCAATCCGGCAAGGTCAGCGGAATTTGTAATCACGAGTTCATACGCATTGCTTTCTGCTAATACATTTTCGCTATACGTAAGAGACAATGCAGATTTTTCTTTATCCAGAGCTCTTAATCTTTCTTTTTGAACATCATTTAATTTCGAACCGTTCCTCACAAAACCTTTATATGTCTTCTCCAACAAAGTGCTTTGTTCATGATTTAAATTGAGTGTTTGTCTGCTATTATAAACCTGCTCTATTCTTTTAAATAACTCCAGATTCAACATAATATCGTTAGAGAAATCACTTAATTTCGGGGAAATCTCTTTGGCCAAAGCCTGCATTTCTTTTGATGTTTCTGCCAGATTCAAATTGGAAAAAGTCATGCTGACAACTTCCATCAAAGGCCCTACTCTTTCCAGAGACTCAATGGTGTTTGCAAAAGTAGCAGCCTCCTTATTGTTTACGATCAAATCGATTTCGGCTAAACCTTGTTTAATCCCTTCATCAAGCGCAGGCAAAAAATGCTCAACTTTTATTTGATCAAACGGAATGGTATCTAATGGGGTATTATACTTGGATAAAAAAGGATTAGTCATATGTAATTCTGTTTAAAAGTCAGCTTTAGGCCACGCTAAAGATACTACGATTAAAAAAAAAATGACCAGCTAATTACTCAAATAAGTTGCAAAAATGTATTCCTAACAAATGGCAATTAAACAACCATACTAGTATTACTTACTTTTCGGTATAAGAAAGAAGTATAGATATGCCTGCGGGCGAAACGCCCCTGTGAATCGGCATTTACCAATTTAATATATGTGTTTTCGGGAACACTGAAATATTCATAACCACTGCCATCCTGGAAGTCGATACGCAAACGCTTTCCAGTGTATGTAATGTCGGCAATATGTGAATTTGAAGTAGTTTCATTATAATCAGGAAGAGTAGCCTCAATTGTTTCAGGTGCAATACTTACTAAAAAGTGATACGCTTCAATGATACGTTTACTTTTTTCCTCCACTTCCATTTTCAATTCTTCATTGTCCTGGATCCTGTCAGGATGGTATTCCTTCATAAAATTACGGTAAAGACTTTTTAATTCGCTTAACGTTACGGCTTTATCCACTCCAAACAACTTCCTGTATTCAATAACTTTTTTCATTCTTATTTTTTGATTTAAGAACTGCCGTGTTTTTAAGCAATTCTTTTGCGCGGCAAAGATAAGGCTTTATTTACAGTATCTCCCAAAGGAATTCGACAAACTGAACTGCTTGAAGGATTAACATTTTTTTGCTGGCCAATCCGGATCAGTTCCTGTAATTTTGTTAAACTCTTTCGTTTTTAAACATGAAACTTATTTTTTCTATATCTATCCTTATCAGCGGCTTGCTACTTGTTGGATTTAATAAAACTGCCATACATAATCCATCAATAAATCATCAGTTGCAAACAGACAGCGTTCCTAAAATGAATCAGCTTGTGTTAGATTTTGTAAATAGAAACATGAAGAAAAAAGTTGGAACCGGTGAATGCTGGGACCTTGCAAACGGTGCTTTAAAGCATGCAAATGCCACTTGGGATGGACAATATAAATTCGGTCGAGAAATTGACTACAAAAAAGAGCCTGTTCATGCCGGAGATATAATACAGTTGGAAGGAGTGATTTTAAACTACGAAATGAATGGATCGAAATACACTGAAAAAATGACGCATCATACGGCAATCATATATACAGTAAAAGATAAATCCATTTTTACTATTGCCCATCAAAACAACGGATTTTCAGGAAAGAAAGTGGGAATTAGCCCCATGGACATTTCAACGGTCACTAAAGGAAAGTTCAAAATATACAGACCACAATAGACAGGGAATTTCTACTTATTATATGTTGCTACGTAAATAATATTGGATGTTAGTTTGGTATTATCCAATACTTCTAATGTTAAGTGCGGGAACCTTGCAATGGTGTCTTTAATAAGTGTACCGCTTACAAAATGTAAACCATCACTTTTGGTTTTATTAAAGCCAAACACTTTGGTACTCATGAATTCTGTGTACCAGGTTCCTTTTTGTCGGCCAGAAATATCTTTATCTGCATCACGAATCACGAGTACGCCACCTGAATTTAATTTAGAGACACAATTTTCTATGACTTGTATTTGTTGTTTTTCTTTTAAATAATGTAACACATCACTAATGATAAAACCATCTGCATTTGGAAAATCATAAACAGTTACATCTCCTACATCAAACGATAATTTATCAGATTTATCCACGCAATTATCTGCCAGTGCTATTTTCTCTTCATCATAATCTACTCCTAAAATTTCACGTTGCCTTCCTTTAAACATCAACATATAAGGCAAAAATCCATATCCACAACCTACGTCAACTATTCTGCCAACCTTAGGCATAAGGCTTTCAAACAATTGATAATTATTTTCTAATCCCGTTTTAATCCGGCAATACCATTCTAATACAGGGCCTTTAAAAATATAATTGCGAATCAAACGAGCTCTGAAATAATCTACAGTCTCACGTTCCTTTTTCAATAATTGATACTCTTTGCGCATCAGTTTGCAAATAGCTTTTGATTTTTCCTGGTAGGTAGTGCCAAATGATTCATCGGTGGGTTTTATCCGATCCAATATTTTAACAGTTAAAGAACCATCTTTGAAATGAAAATCACCTTTAGTAACGGCATCCCCTGCTCCATGCAATAACAACGGGATAATGTCCAATTGCATCTGCTCCGCTAATAAGAATGCACCTTTATGAAAACGTAGAATTTCTCCGGTAACACTTCTGGTTCCTTCAGGGAAAATTAATACTGAGTAACCTTGTTTTACCAGTTCAGTTAAGGAAGGAATACAATTATCATATCCGTCAGATGCCTTATAATAATTTGCTTTCTTCACAATCCATCCATAGAATGGGGAATTGTAAACCCAATCATTTGTAAAAACTACAATCTTAGGATAAAGCTGAAGAGTAAGTGCCAAATCAATATGCGATTGGTGATTGGAAACAATAATCGCGGGTTTTTCAAAAGTTTCCTTTTGGGTATTAATAATGGTTTTCTTCACATTAAAAAAACATGCCAGTATAAAACGAAACGTGTACATGATGATGTGATGAAATATTAATTTACGGGTAGAAGTCTTTGCCGGAAAAACGGTAAATAAAACGAGTCCGCAAAAAGTAATCAATAATGACCCAATCATAAATCCAAAAAAGCCAACAATAGTTATCAGAATATATTTGGCAGAATAAGGCAGCTTTCCTTTATAGCGTCTGTTCAACACCATCCAGTTAAATAATAAAGGTTGTGCGATAAAAGAAATAAAAACAACGCAAACCATTCCGATGATGGTAATAACCGCAATGGAATGTAAGGCCGGATGTTGAGCAAATACCATAACTCCTATTCCGATAATAGTAATGAGGGCAGATAATAAAATGGAAGACTTAAAAGAATCCAGGTTCTTCTTCCCAAATTTATATTCATTCAATAAACCATCCATGATAAAAATACTGTAATCATCACCTAAACCAAAAATAAAGGTTGAGATGATAATGTTGATAATATTGAATTTAATGCCGCAAAGGGCCATGATTCCTAAGATCCATAACCAACTGATTAACATGGGGAGAAAATTAATGATGGCCAGCTCTATACGTCCATGGTTCAACAACATAAAGCCAAAAACAAGAATGGAAGTAATTAATAAAATAGTATTAAAATCTGAACTGATCACCTCTACGAATTTGGCAGTGAGGTTTTGTTTATCAAACACTACAATGTTTGGATTATTTTCAAAAGCTTTATAAATAAGCTCACGGTTTTCAGGATCTACTTTTATCTGATTAATGATAGAAGGATTTCCATTGACTTTCCCGATCCATTCTTTAAATAATAACTTATTGAGAGTATCAGAATCGGCTTTAGAAAGGATTTGAGGCGAGGCATCCATCAATTGATAAAACGATTGGAAGGCAGATTCTTTAAATTTATAAGCTGAACCTGCTGAGATCAGATTCTTTTTGATACTATCTTTCCTGACCGAAGTAAAGAAGTTATTCCAACGTGCGATACGAATTTGCTGTTCTTTCTCCGAAATAAATAATGAACTCACCGATGAATATTTTTTTATCAATCCCTGTTTCTTGAATTCTTCCAGTTTGTCAGATACAATAAGGTTATTGTCCAATGCTTCGTTAAGGTTTTTGCCATTACTAAAAACATAAACAGAACGGGCAGCAAAATTATTGACCTCGTCGAGGTGTTTTTCAGCTTCACGGGTTTCTTTAGTCATGAAGCTCATTTTGTTCATGTCGCTTTCAAATTTTACATCACCGGCAAAAAAAGTGAACACCAGAGTTAAAATAAATGCCGAAATAACAATCACTTTGTTTTTATCGAAACGATAGGCCGTTATTTGATCAATCCAGGAATGTTTCTGGTCAACCTTTTCGTCTGAAACCTTGTCTTTTCTAAAACTAAATTTTAATAATTGTGGTAACACGAGAATTGAAAATAACATGGCCCCGATTAAAGAAAATGCGGCAAACAATCCGAAATCATGCAAAGCTTCTGATTTTGCAAACAATAAACTCAAAAAGGCACCGACGGTAGTGGTACAGCCAATTAACATGGGAACCGTAAGATCTTTTAAAACAGTTTTTACATCGCGGGTATGTTTATAATGCGTAAAAAAATGCAGGGAATAATTGATGGCAATTCCTAAAACAACTGCACCTGCACCAATGGCTATGGCAGATACTACACCTTTCAATAAAAACAAAAAGCTCAGGGCAAACACCATTCCAAAGCCCACTGGAAAAAGTATAAAAATAGTGACCAGAGGATTTTTAAAGTAAATACCTAATAACAATGCGATTACAATAACTGCAATGGACGATGTGTAGATGCTGTCCTTTCTTAACTGGTTAGCATTTCCTGCTGAAACCACACAGGCCCCAAATGATTCAACCTGTATATTATCATCCGAAAAAACATGGCAAGCACTGTCAACTCTATTTATGAGATGCCTGTTTCCTTTCGTGTCATTTGGTAAATGTGAAGGCGTGATGATCATCAACAAATGCTGATGATCTTTTGTAATTATATGGTTATTATAGGTTTCAAAATTTTCATCGAGCTGAATGTTTTGTAATTTCTTTAAAGCTATGGGTGTGAAATTTAAAGGGTCACGTTGAATGTATTTTCCTAATGCCATTCCCTGTGGGGATAATAAAGTGGCGTAATCCCTTTCAAGAGTTGCTTCAATGCTGTCTTTTTTTATCAGACCTGAAATTGGATCATAATCTTTTTCTTCCAGAAATAAAGGCAGATTATGGTAGAACAGGTCATAGATCTGCTGAAAACGATCATCTGATATAATAAATGTAATATCAGAGTAATCTTCTTTATTTAAATTTGACAATAAATTATTATAAACCGAATCACTGCGTTCAATCAATTGATCGATGTGATTTGAATCTTTTGAAGAAATATGAATGATTAATTTATCTTTTGATTTTAAATTATCTAAAATAGAATTGATGGACCTGGAATTTTTATCAGAAGGAACAAAGCGGGTTATATCTTCTTCCAGTTTTATTTTAGATGCCAGAAATCCTAATCCGCCACAGGCCGCTAAAATGAGAACTAAAAATACAAGTTGGCGTTTTTTAAAGAAATTATATATGAACCAGGAAAAATTAAACATAGGGTTTAAAGATAGTAAAAAAGGGGTTTTTGATAATGAAAATTCAAAAAAAATAAACCAAAAAAACCATTATCAGATCTTAATTTTAAACAAGAATCATTGTGATAAAAAACATAAACAAAACCTTTAACAGACAAGAAAAAAACCGTAAACTTGAAAATCAAATGTTTCTAATTTTGAAAAAATATATTATTGTAGTTGAACTTGCTTTATAATCGTAATATATGTCCATTTTAATAGCCGATAGTGGCTCTACCAAAACAGATTGGGTTCTGTTAGACAATAACAATATAATCATACAGTCCCAAACAATCGGCTTTAATCCTTATTTTCAAAGCAGCGAAGAAATTTCCCATGAAATAAAAAAAACTTTAGTCCCTCTTTTACAGGGTCAAATGGAGGGGATTAAACATATCTATTTTTATGGGGCAGGATGTTCTACCTCTGACAAAATGCAGGTTGTAAAAGAAGCTTTATATCTAACGTTTGGAAATATCTATTCTGAAGTAAATCATGATTTACTTGCTGCTGCACGGGCATTATGTGGAAGAGAAAAAGGTGTAGCTTGTATTTTAGGAACTGGAAGTAACAGCGGATTATATGATGGAAAAAGCATCATTGAAAACATACCGTCTGTAGGTTATTTCTTTGGCGATCATGGTAGCGGTGCCACTATTGGACGAACGTTTATACAACATTATTTTGACGGAAAGCTGCCGGTTCACTTATCCAAAGCGTTTGAACAAGCCGGATATCACCGTGAAGCTATATTAGAAAACGTCTATAAAAAACCTATGCCAAGCAGGTATCTGGCGGGTATTATGAAATTCTTAACTGAATATAGCAGCGATACGTATGTTACAACTATGATCAAAAATTGTTTTTTAGATTTTTTTGATTCACAAGTTTGTAAATATACCAATGCGAAAAATTTGGCTATAAACTCTGTGGGTTCTGTTGGGTTTATTTATAAAGACCTCTTAACTGAAGCTGCCAAAGAACGTGGTTTCGTGATGGGAAACATTATTAAGTCTCCTATTGATGGATTAATAAAATACCATAACTAATGCCATTAGTCATCATTCCTTTAACGGCATTGCTGGCTTCTTTCTTAACTTTTTTTTCAGGCTTTGGTTTAGGAACTATTTTGTTGCCCGTATTTTCTATCTACTATGAGCCACCAATTGCAGTTGCATTAACCGCTATCGTTCATTTTTTAAACAACACTTTTAAGATTGGCCTGGTTTACAAAAACATTAACTGGTCAGTGGTTCTAAAATTTGGAATGCCCTCTTTAATCGCCGCGATTATAGGGGCTTTCCTCTTAAAGTTCATGTCTGATCATACACCGATTTTATTTTCTTATTACGTAAACGATCGTTTATTTGAAGTAAAGTTATTCAATATGATCATTGGCTTTTTAATTATAGGATTTTCAATGTTTGAGGTCATTCCCTATTTTAAAAACCTGAGCTTTGGTAGGGATAAACTAATGGCTGGAGGACTGGTTAGCGGTTTCTTTGGAGGACTAAGTGGTCATCAGGGCGCTTTAAGAAGTGCATTTCTAGTGCGACTTGAATTATCAAAAGAGTCATTTATTGCTACCGGCACGGCTATTGCCTGCATTGTTGATATAGCACGCATGAGCATTTATGCTCTTACCTTTAATTTTATACATGTTTCAAATAATGCAACGGTATTATTGATTGCTGTGTTAGCAGCATTCATTGGCGCACTCATTGGGAATAAATTAATTAAGAAAACAACCATCAGTTTTATTAAGTGGTTCGTGACAATATTTATGATAATGATAGGCTTATTAATGATACTTGGAATACTGGGATAATTTAATTCTTATCATAAAATAATATTGTCATCTTCAGTAGTACTTATAATCACGGGATTTTTAAAAGTCTCTTCTGAAAAAAGATTAACCTGAGCTCTTAATCTTTTATTAAGCTCTGCTTCCAAAAAACCAATAGCTGTATTATAATTATTAACCTGAATTAATAAGGGAATTTTCGCATCCGGATTTTTTATATCTCCTATAATTAATTCAAAGTCTGTAACACGCTGATGTAAGTGTTTTAACCTTTCATGAAGTACTTTATTTGATATTTTTCTAAGATCTTTCATAAGGAATACAAAAAAAAGGACTATAGATTAAAAGTAAAGTAAACATTATGAAAACTATATTTTTTATTCGACTACTTTTTACATATATTAATCGCTAAATTATGGGTGTTAGTCGGAAGAAGTATCTCTTCCACAGATCATTCTTAAATGAAATTCTAAGTGATATCTTAAATTGAATATTATGATTGTGCCTGCTTCATTTGAACTAAGCGTTATTACCGGTGGCTCTATTATATGCTGGATGAAGAGTCTGTTCGGCTCCCGAGTTCAATGTTAAAGAAATCCAGTGTTGTAATGTATTTATTTTTTTTGGGTAACCAACTGAACTTTTGAATATGGATTCTTTGATATCGTTTATGTTCCCCTCAAATACAATTGGATAAAAAAAAAGGCATCCGCTGGTTAGCAGATGCCTTTATATTTATAGTTTATGTAAATTATTTTACCTGCTCAACTACTGCTTTAAAAGCTTCAGGATGATTCATTGCTAAATCAGCTAATACTTTACGGTTTAAGTTAATATTCTTAGCGTTTACTTTTCCAATAAACTCAGAATAACTCATTCCATACTGACGAACACCTGCGTTTATACGCTGGATCCACAATGAACGCATTGTACGTTTTTTGTTTTTACGATCGCGGTAAGCGTAAGTTAAACCTTTTTCAAGGGTATTTTTGGCGATTGTCCAAACATTACCTCTTGCACCCCAATAACCTTTTGTTAAAGCTAGGATTTTTTTTCTGCGAGCCCTACTGGCTACATGATTGACTGAACGTGGCATTTCTTTTCTTAATTTTTGATTTTACGTGGCTAAGTTTTAGCGCTTTTAAACGTAGTTTCTGGTTAATTGAATAACCGTTGCACTCGGGTTAATTTAAAAATTACATTGCTAATAAAAACTTGATGTTATTCATATCACGCTCATGTACTAAGCCTGATTTGGTTAACGCACGTTTTGATTTAGTTGATTTCTTAGTCAGGATATGACTTTTGAAAGCATGTTTTCTTTTAATTTTGCCGGTCCCAGTTACAGAGAATCTCTTCTTTGCACTAGAGTTTGTTTTCATTTTTGGCATTTGTTTATTTATTTATTTGTTAGTACTCTCTTTTATTTACTTACTTTTTTAGGAGCAAGTACCATTAACATTTTCTTACCTTCTAATACCGGCAACTGTTCAGCTTTACCCCACTCTTCAAGTTCAGACGCAAAACGTAATAATAAAATGGTTCCTTGCTCTTTAAAAACGATCTCACGACCTCTAAAAAACACAAACGCTTTTACTTTACTACCTTCCTGTAAAAACTTCATCGCATGATTTTTCTTAAACTGATAATCATGTTCATCTGTATGTGGACCAAAACGAATGTCTTTTACCACAACTTTTGAAGCTTTCGCTTTTACTTCTTTTGCTTTCTTTTTAAGCTCGTATAAATACTTACCATAATCAACCACTTTACAAACAGGTGGATCAACATTTGGTGCTATTTCCACTAAGTCAACACCTAAATCTTCAGCCATTTTAATGGCTTCCTCAATTGGGTAAACTCCTGCTTCAATATCATCACCTACAACACGAACTTGTGGCGTATTCCGTATATTTTTATTGATACGATGCTGTTCTTCCTTAACACCAGGACGTTTAAATCCTTCTCTCAAGCCACGCGGGCGTTTGAAAGGTACCGGCGCAGCAGGACCTGTTCCTGGTTTGATTGGCCCGGTATTCTTGTTATTGTTGTTTATTGGTTTCTTGAAAACGCTAATAATGACCTCCGCTTTTTAGTTATTAATTACTATTTTTTTGTTTAAAATCATTCTCAATCGTGCTATTTATGAGCTTTGCAAAGTCTTCAATAGTCATTGTTCCTATATCTCCTTTACCCTGCTCCCTCACTGCTACCGTTCCGTCTTCCGCCTCTTTTTCCCCAACAACCAACATAAACGGTATTTTCCCTATTTCATTGTCACGAATTTTCTTCCCAATTTTCTCATTCCTCTCGTCAACAAGGCCGCGAATATCGGAATTATTTAGCAATTCTAAAACTTTTTTTGCATAATCATTGTATTTTTCGCTGATAGGTAAAATCGCTACCTGGTCAGGTGTTAACCATAATGGGAATTTCCCCGCACAGTGCTCAATTAATACAGCTATAAAACGCTCCAAAGACCCGAATGGCGCACGATGAATCATTACCGGGCGGTGTTTTAAATTATCAGAACCTGTATATTCCAGCTCAAAACGCTCCGGTAAATTATAATCCACCTGAATAGTTCCCAACTGCCATTTACGGCCGATAGCATCTTTAACCATAAAATCCAGTTTAGGACCATAAAAAGCGGCTTCCCCTAATTCGGTTACCGTTTTTAAACCTTTTTCAGCGGCTGACTCAATAATAGCCTGCTCTGCTAAAGCCCAGTTTTCGTCAGATCCAATGTATTTGGTTTTATTTTCAGGATCCCGTAAAGAAATTTGTGCGGTATATTCTCTGAAATCCAATGCATTAAATACATGCAATACCAGATCAATAACCTTTAAAAATTCCTCTTTTACCTGGTCGGGACGAACAAATAAATGGGCATCATCCTGAGTAAATCCACGCACACGAGTCAATCCATGTAATTCACCTTTTTGCTCGTAACGGTAAACGGTTCCAAACTCGGCATAACGCACCGGAAGGTCTTTATAAGATTTTGGCGAGGACTTGTAAATTTCACAGTGGTGAGGACAATTCATCGGTTTCAAGTAAAATTCCTCTCCTTCGTGAGGTGTTTTAATCGGTTGAAACGAATCCGCACCATATTTCTCATAATGTCCGGAACAAACGTAAAGATCCTTATTGGCAATATGAGGCGTAACTACCGGCAAATACCCGGCTTTCGTTTGAGCCTTTTGCATGAACTGAATTAAACGTTCACGTAACATGGCACCTTTTGGCAACCATAATGGCAACCCTGCTCCTACTTTATCAGAAAAACAAAATAATTCCAGCTCCTTACCTAATTTACGGTGATCACGCTTTTTAGCTTCTTCCAATAAAACCAAGTATTCTTTTAACTCTTTATCTTTTGGAAAAGCAATTCCATAAATACGGGTCAGCATTTTATTTTTCTCATCACCTTTCCAATAAGCGCCGGCGATATTCAAAACCTTTACAGCTTTGATAAATCCGGTGTTTGGAATATGTGGTCCGCGACATAAGTCAGTAAAATTTCCCTGAGTATAAAGCGTAATATTACCATCATCAAGACGTTCTAATAAATCCAGTTTATAAGAATCTCCTTTATCACCAAAATATTTAATAGCATCTGCTTTACTAATCTCTTTACGAACAAACTTGCTGTTCTGACGAGCCAATTCTAACATTTTTGCTTCAATTTTTTCAAAATCAGCTGGTGTCAAAACTTCGCCATTCAAATCAACATCATAATAAAAACCATTTTCCAAAGGAGGTCCAACCCAGAATTTCACATTCGGGTATAACGCTTCGAGTGCTTCCGCTAATAAGTGTGCTGAAGAATGCCAGAGTGTATTTTTACCTTCTGTATCATTCCAGGTCAATAAACTTACCGTACTATCCTGATGGATAGCCCTGTTAGAGTCTACTACTTCATTGTTAACTTTTGCTGCCAATACATTTCTTGCAAGGCCTTCGCTGATACTCAATGCAATCTGCATTGAGGTGGTTCCTTTTGAATATTCGCGGATGGAACCGTCTGGTAGAGTAATTTTTATCATAGTTGTTCCCACTTACAACGTGGGTTTTAAATTAGTCAGCAAATTTAGAATAAAATGTAGAATGACAATAAAAATTTAAGCACTATTACCTGCTCAATATCAATTTTATACTTTCTACTTTTTCACCAATTTGAATCTGAAGAATATAAACACCGGTAACCAGATTATTTGGTAATTCCATATTTTTTTTCACTCGCCCATTTACTCTTTCTGGTGGCAAATTGTAAACATTTTTTCCTGAAACAGCATCAACTACCGTGATCTCCATGATGGCATCACCTATCTCATCCATGCCAAAATCAAATGTAAATAATCCGGTAGTGGGGTTTGGAAAAACATTCATTTTAAAATTATCTTCCACAATTTTTTGATCAGTAAATGCTGAGTCCGGCAGAGCAAGTTTACCACAATTATTTGCAGTGACTTTTACTTTGGCCGACCATTGCACGGACGAACCCTGAATAATTTTTAACTGATAGCTTCCTGAGGCAGTAGCCAGGTAGCTGCTCGACGTGGCGCCAGAGATATTAACTCCATCTTTAATCCATTGATAAACGTATCCGTTACAGGTATTTCCGAATAAAGTAACACTTCCTCCGGCACAAAAAGTTGTTGAACCTCCAGGTGTTATTTGTGAAACCAATGTTGAATTCACTGTTACTTTTGTGGGTGCTGACCAGGCAGTACATCCAGGATATGAAATGCGAACCTGGTAATTTCCTGATGAAAATGTATTATAGGTTTGATTAGTAGCCCCGCTAATATTCGTGTTATCTTTGATCCATTGATAAGAATAATTGGGACCGGTACTGCTTGTTAGCGTCACATTTCCACCACTGCAAAAGGTGATTGAACTATTTGCCTGGATCGACGCTGCACACACAGCTGAGGTATAAGGCAAAAGTCTGTTTCCCGGAATGGGCCTTTCCAATGTTGCATTCGGTAACTGCCATCCTACTTCCAGATGATCAGCGCCGGTCGACTCTTTATGTAGCGCTTCGATATAATATTTTTGTCCTGCCACGAGATACTTAACTGTAGATTGTTGAGTACTGTATTTGGTCCACTCATTCACCAATGTTGTACCGGCAACATAAGCAATCCGAACTTTTGAAGAGGGTTGATCATTCGTACTCAACCATAATTCACTATTATCATCACTTGCAATCCAGAATGTATAATTACCTGTTGTGGGCGGACAAACATAACCGCGTAATCGTTGCCCATAGTTATCACCAAAATTAACAGGCGTTTGAAAACTTGTAATTTGAGAAGAAGAATTTGGATTAATATTCAGAGGAATATTTGAAACAGAAGAGCCGCTGACATTATTCCACAATTCACGGGCAATAGTTCCATTTCCAGGACAGGAAACTTCAGCATTACTTACCGTAATATTAATGGTTGAAGAAACTGCTGTGTTACTATTGGTATCTGTAACCTTAGCGTTTAATGCATAAGTTCCTGTTGTTACGCTGTTCCAGTTATATGAATAGGGACTGGTTAAATCTTCGCCAAGTTTACTGGCACCTGAGAAAAATTCTACTTTTTGAATAGCGACTGTTGCTCCGGAGACGGCAGCATCAATTGAGATGTTAGAACCGCTAGTGAAGGAACTGTTATTAGAAGGAGAAATAATACTAACTGATAAGGGGCTAGAGAAAGGCGATAATCGGGAGCCCGGAATTGGTCGTTCCAAAGAACCTGAAGGTAATTGCCAGCCAACAGAAAGATTATCTCCCTGGCTTCCTTCTTTATGCAATGCTTCAATATAATATTTTTGCCCTGCTACTAAATATTTTGATACAGATTGCTGACTCGCATATTTAGTAAATTCATTGGAGAATGTCCAACCAACTACGGAAGCAATCTTAACTTTGCTTGTAGGCTGATCATTGGTACTTAACCATAACTCACTATTATCATCACTGGCTATCCAAAAAATGTAATTGCCGGTAACCGGCGGACACACATACCCTCGTATTCTTTGTCCATAATTGTCCGCAACATTGGGAGGAGCTTCAAAAGATGTGATGAATCCACTGGCAGAGGGCGAAGTATTAACAGGAATATTGCTAACAGCAACGCCCGATACGTTATTCCAGACTTCCCTTAAAATAGATCCGGAAGCACTACAAGTAGCTGTGGGTGGTGGGGGCGGTGGTGGCGCGCTCACACCAAAATAATAATTATCGCGCCAAACATTAGTGGTTAAGGATTGTAAGGCTGATGGAGAAGAATTCACAAACCAATTCTGGTCAGGGGCAGCATTAAAAAAGATCAGTGCACGCACTTTACTGAAATTTGAATGAAGCTCTTTATCCATTCTTTCAAACCACGCGCCTTTGGTTTCAGAAGCAGGGTTTTCCACTGACTTTCGCTCCCTGCAACCAACCTCGCAAATATAAAGCGGCTTATTAGGAAAATATTTATTCAGGTAATAATAGGTCTCTGTTGTTTGCCATCGGAATGATCTCCACCAGGGCAAAGCTTCCGGATAGTGGTTATTATAAATATCTGTTGCAATAATATCCACATAGTTATCTCCAGGATAAGCTGGCACAATCCAGTTAAAACTCTGATAAGGATAATAATCAGAATTTACGCACCACATCCATTTTACTTTGGTAGCGCCTAAAGCACGAAAACGATCAACTACTTTTCGATACGCCGCAACATAACGGTTTGGATCATTTCCATTATGAACGATAGACCACGGATACCAATTACCTTCGAATTCATGCATAAAACGAACGATAACGGTATCATTATAACTTTTTAATTTATTGGCAAAATTATCAATGTATGCATTGTAATTACTGCCAATAATATCATTTAACCGGGGCTGAACACTGCTTAAACGATCGTGCCCTGCAAACATGGGTTCCCAGGTAATGATTGGTGTGTAGCCATTATTTATAAGCGTTTGAACTTCTGCACCCGGTAAATTATTAGCCACCGTTCCCCCATCTTTTGACCAACCCATGAACCAATTAACGTACTTAATTTTTTTTGCTGAATCAGAAGGGAACAAACTTTCAAAATGCTGGGGAATTTTATATTCCTCGCCAAACGGATAGGATTCAAAAGCACCAAGGCGTGCATAATCAGTTGCATTTTTTGGCGGAAGATCAAGAATTGTAGCGCCATGTGGCAGTTCCCCTTCTGAAAAATTGATGAAATCCATATAAAAAGCAGGGTTACTTAAACCGGAAGTATTTTTAGTAAATCTGAACTCAGCAAAAACAAGCATTCCCTTATTTTGTGTGAATGCCATATCAAAAACTCCGTTTCCACCGGCATTACCATCGGTAAAATCTTTCAACGGAACTGAAATAAGTTGCCAGCCAGAAGCCATTGGAATAACCACATTTTTTACCCATTGATCATCTGAAGAATTCTCAAAAGCATTGCTCTGGTTATCATCATCAGCTAACGCCACTGTTAAAGTTGCGTTTTGGTTATTTGATGCAGGATTATAAAAATAAAAATTAAGAACATCCTGCTGCTGATTAAATTCAATAAAACGTGAAATACCACGTCCGAAAACACCATAATTAGCGCTCCAGTTCAAATTAATTTTCAAAACCCTGTCAGATATCATATCATTAAAAGGCAAAGGACTGGCAACAGTTTGATAGGTTAAGTCACCAAACCCATAATCACCTTCCGGAAGATCTGTTTGTCCAACATCAGCCCCGTCAAAATCATAAACTAAAGATTTTAATTGACTGAAAGATGCAGTAGCAACAAACAATAACAGGACACATAAGTAATCTCGTATTATTTTATTCATAGTTTTATTTCAGTGATATTTTTTTTATGATCTTCTCTTCATCCTTAATGATATGAAGTGAAACATTTCCACGCCCTTTATAAGGCAGGTCAATATTTTTTTTATAGAAGCCTTTAAACCTGTATAAATTTTCCAGGAAAACTGTTTTACCTGTGCTATCAGTTAATATCACCAATAAATTATCAACCTGCTTTTCATTATCAAATTCCACGTTGAGCTGGCCTTTAACTTTATCTGGTGAAACCATTAGTTTAGTAGGAATTATATTGGCTGTTTGACAAATCAAGTTGTTTGCTATGAGAAACAATCCGATAAAAAGATATTTTATACAACTCATATTGTTATTTTTAAGTCGTATCTAAATTACTTTGTCACCGGTTCAGACCTAGTTTAATTTCGTTTAAACAGCATTTCCGTTAGCTCACATATGTTTTTTTCAAGATTTTTAGTAATAAAAGGATTTATTTACCCCTTATCAGATTTTTTTAAATATTGCAGATATGAGGCGAATAATCAATAAATAAGAAGTCTTCAGAAGAATGAAAAAGATAACTTGTCAAATACATTACATTGTTGTTACAAATTTGATAATATTCTTACATATGTTACTTTTTTTTATATATTTGGTTAAAATTCAGACTTTTTACAACATTGATTAATATTTGAATATGAGATATAAATTATACTTACTAATACTTGCTGTTTGTGGATTAAAATCATTTGCTGGAACCTGTACGGCAATTGCTTCTACTAATTTCACGTTGGCATCAACCTGGTCTTGTGGACGAGTACCTACAGGATATGATCAGATTATTATTCCCACTGGTTATACTGTAACAATTAATACCGCAATTGATTTAACGACAGGGGGTCCACCGGCACCAACTAATACAATGCTGAGTATTTCCGGGGCGTTGTTTTTCTCAGGAAATGCAAGTCGTTTGGAGATGGTTTCTTCTGCAGCAATTGTTATTGCACCTGGTGGAAATGTAACTACAGATCAAAATAACAGTTCACAAAAAATTGATCTTGGTGGTGGTCAATCAGAATGGAACAGTGGCCAGGGAAATTTAACTGGCCCCTTAATTATTACCAATGCCGGTTTACCAATTGAGTTAACTGAGTTTTATGGAACTTGTGTTACAAATGGGATAGAATTAAACTGGAGTACCGCAACAGAAAAAAACAATGATTATTTCTTAATCGAAAAAAGTATTAATGGGATGGAATGGCAACCTGTGGGTAAGATCCCAGGAAACGGCACAACCGGAGTAACTCATCATTATAATCATACGGAATACAATATTAATTCAAGTGATTTATTCTATTATCAACTTTCACAAATAGATGAAGACCAAACGAAAACGGTATTTAGGGCAATAGATGTTAATTGCAGTAATAACGTACCTGATAAAATGATCTTAATTTCAAATCCAGCCTCTACTGAATTAAGTATTCTGTTGAGTGTTAAAGATATTTCTGCCAATAACACCATCAGAATAATGAATAATATGGGTGAAATTGTAATGGAAACAAATATCAATTTAAACAAAGGGTCAAATACTTTTATTTTTCCACTTGAACTAAGCACTGGAATTTATCATATTCTTTTTTCTTCGGACAAAACTTTTCTTCCTAGCCAAAAATTGCTGATCATTAAATAGAGAAAACAAACATATTTTCCAAAAGCCTTAAACAGATTTGTTTAAGGCTTTTTTATTTCCTGCAACGGATCAAGCCTTATTTAAATTTCAACTTAAAAATCAAGTTTTTGAAACACATCCAAATTTCAAATTTTCGTTAGAACAAACTTAATCACAGTTGTTTTAAGGATTTATAATTTAAAACTATAAATCTTCTGAAAAAAACCTCTAAAACTTTCATTTATCAATTGTACGCATAGGTATTTAGGATGTCTCAAAGTTACAATCTACGGGAGAAACCAGTATAATGGCAAAATTTTAATGAGACCGTAACTTTGAATATAATATTCAAAATATTCTCTCATTTAAATTATTTTACAATGAAAACAAAAATTTACTTATTACTTTTTATAGTAATCATAAACTCAAAATTAAAGGCCAGCGTTTGTACGGCCTGTGCATGCGGAAATTTCACAAATGCTACCACCTGGTCCTGTGGGTATGTGCCAACTGGATTTGATCAGATCATTATTCCTTCCAATTTTACAGTAACAATTACATCAACAATAGATTTAACGACGGGTGGCCCTCCCGCCCCTGCCAATACTTTATTCACTATAAACGGAGTATTATTTTTTTCGGGAAATTCAAGCAGATTAAATATGGTGGCATCATCAGCGATAGTGGTTAACGTGGGGGGAAAAATATCTACCGCGGATTCAACCAACAATTCTCAAAAGATCAACATCGGTACGGGTGGCGGTTCAGAATGGAATAGCACCGATGGAACGCTATTTGGTCCGGTAATTATGACAAATGGTTCATTACCAATTGAGTTAATTGAGTTTTATGGAACTTGTGTTACAAATGGGATACAATTAAACTGGTCCACTGCTACCGAAAAAAACAATGATTATTTTTTAATTGAAAAAAGTATTAATGGTATGGAATGGCAATTTGTTTCTAAGATACCAGGTAATGGCACAACCGGAGTAACTCATCATTATAATCATACAGATGACAATATTAATTCAAGTGAGTTACTCTATTATCAACTTTCACAAATAGATGAAGACCAAACTAAAACGGTATTTAAGGCTATAGATGTTAATTGCAGTAATAATGCAAAGGATAAAATGACCGTATTTTCAAATCCCGCTTCTACTGAATTAAATATATACTTTACTATGAATGACATTTCTGCTGGAAACATTCTGAAAGTTCTAAATAATGTGGGTCAAGTTGTTTTGGAAACAAAATTCAATCTTAATCAAGGTGAAACTTCATTAACCTTCCCTATCGATCTTCACTCTGGAACTTATCATGTAATTTTTTCGTCTGATAAAACTATTTTGCCAAGTCAAAAAATATTGGTTTTAAAATAGAATTTTTAAAAACTAGAAAAGAAGCCTCAAACCATTGCTTAGGTCTTTTTTAAGAAATTTATTTATCTGATAAATAGCAACTTAGCAAAAATATCAAATTAGATGTTGTAACATTAAATGTTATAACATACATTTGTACTATAAATTTAATTTAAAAAAAATAATAGTATGAAAACATTAACAACATTAGCCACTGTCGCTATTTTCTCATTAGCCGTAAAAGCACAAACAAACTGGAATGTAGATGCATCCCATAGTAAATTAGGATTTGCAGTAACCCACATGATGGTGAGTGAAACTGAAGGAAAGTTTAAAATCTATGAAGGAAAAGTAACTTCAGAGAAAGCAGATGCTGACTTTACAAATGCAAAAATTGATTTTTCCATTGATGCAGCCAGTATAAATACAGATGATGAAAAAAGGGACGGACACTTGAAGAGTCCAGATTTTTTCGATGTTGCTAAATATCCAACAATTACTTTCAAAAGTAAATCAATGAAGCCAGGAAAAATAAAAGGAACATACATTTTAATGGGCGACTTAACCATGCATGGAGTAACCAAACCAATTACTCTATCGGCAATTGGAGCATCTAAAATCGTAAAAGATCCATACGGAATGGAGCGTTATGCTTTTAAAGTAACGGGATCTTTAAATCGTAAAGATTATGGATTAAGCTGGAATGCTGCCTTAGAAGCAGGAGGGGTTGCTGTAAGTGAAGATGTTAGGTTAGATATAAATATCGAAATTACTAAAGCGAAATAATATTTAATTAATAAATTAGTCCCGCTAAACAGCGGGACTTTTTATATTATAGAATTGAAACTAGAAGACGAAATACAACAACAAAAATTCAAATCAGAGGAACAAAAGCTGATGGTTAATTTATTATATACAACCAATTGGTTAAATGCAAAGTATGATGTGTTTTTTAGGGATTCTGATATTACCATACAGCAATTCAATGTATTGCGGATATTAAGAGGTCAATATCCTAACCCTTGCAGTATAAAGCTAATTAAAGAACGCATGCTCGACAGAATGAGTGATGCATCGAGGATTGTAGATAAATTAAAAACAAAAAAACTCCTGCTTCGTAAAGAATGTCCGAATGACAGAAGAAGTGTGGATGTGGTTATTACAGATAAGGGGCTGGAATTACTGAAATCATTGGATCATATTGACGAAAATTCAAAAAATATTTTCAATTCTCTTTCGTCTCAGGAAGTTAGGCAACTTAATACACTTCTTGATAAATTGAGAGATTAATACATCTTCAGGATAGCTTAACCTTTTCATTAAAACTTCCTACATTTGTTGAATAACTAATAACATGCTAGGACTCAAATTAGAAACCGACCCGCGTTGGGTAAATATTGTTGAAAGCAATATTGAAGAAATTTTAACCGATCACGCTTATTGCGAGCAAAAGGCTGCCACAAATGCCATTTCTATTATGATAAGTTATCCTTACCATACAGATTTAGTAGCAGAAATGGTGAAACTGGCAAAAGAAGAATTATCTCATTTTGAAATGGTTCATCAAAAAATTCAGGATCGTGGTTTAAAACTTGGTTTTGAAAGAAAAGATGATTACGTAGGAGAATTATATAAGTTCATGCGAAAAGGTTACCGCAAAGAAATTGTTTTAATCGACAGGCTCCTTTTTGGAGCTATGATAGAAGCAAGAAGTTGTGAACGTTTTAAACTACTTTCAGAACAAATTAATGACAACGATTTAAAAAAATTTTACCGGGATTTAATGATAAGTGAAGCTACTCATTACACATTATTTATTGGCTTTGCCAAAAAATACGGTAATCACGTGGAAGATATAGACAAAAGGTGGCAAGAATGGCTTAATTATGAAGCTAATTTGATAAAACAATTTGGAAAAAAGGAAACAATTCATGGCTAATTCCTTGGTATATGTCGAAATACGTTATTATTTAGAATATATCTAAATATAAAAATACCCTGAGTTGGGTATTGGTGTATCAGAAAATCATTATAAATTTGCATAAACTTTAAAAAACTTTAATATGAAAAAAATTACTTTATTAGCAGCTGTTATCGTTGTTGCATCTTTTGCATCTTGTAAAAAAATCCGTACTTGTAAATGTACTTATGGTGGTCAATCTATTACAGTTGATTCGGATGTTAAATTAAGCAAGAAAGATGCTAAAACTTGGTGCGAAGGTTCTACTAGTGGATCTGGTTACTCTTGTGAATTACAAAACTAATTTGTAATTAATACAAATAAAAAAGAGCTGTTATTAATAACAGCTCTTTTTTTTGCTTATGGATGAAAAAAATGTTTTCTTTACTCATCTCTTTAAAAAATTAAAATGAAATTCATCTTTATTATCGCTTTAATTGTACTTTCTCTTAGTTCTTGTAAAAAAGACAGGACCTGTACATGCGAAACTACCAAAATTTCATCGTCAAGAGTTACAGCGGGAGTCACTTACGAAAATTCCGGTCCATACGGAACTACTGTTGATATGTCGACTATGCCAAAAGTGACTAAAAAAGAAGCACGCGCCAATTGCATATCACGCAATTACACTTCTGTATATACTGATCCTTACGGAGACACCACAACTGATGCTTTTAAAAAGGATTGTGTTCTAAAATAGTCATCGGTTTCAGATCCTTAAAAAAAGTTGCTTGTTATTAGCTTTTTAGTTGAATTAATTTTCGTGTCAAATAAATGGTAAATTCGCGTTAAAATTCACAGTCCTATGTGATAAATTATGAAACCTATCCTTATAAAAATATTCTTTTTTATTGTCAGCTCACTAATGGGTTTGGTTTTTTTATATAGTGCCTACACGAAATTATATCCCATTGAACCTTTTGAATACACGTTTGTTGATCTTGGAATCGGAGGATGGCGTGGTGCACCTTTCATTGCAAGGTTCATGATTGGTCTTGAATTTTTTATTGGGCTACTTTTAATTTTTGGGCTCTATATTCGTCGCTTTACTATCAAACTGACCATTGCGTCCCTTATTTTCTTTTCCCTTTATCTTGTATTCGTAATGATTAACGAAGGTAATAACGGCAATTGCGGTTGTTTTGGAACCGCTATTGTGATGACTCCGCTTCAAGCATTGATAAAAAATGCGGTAATGTGTATCGTATCGCTGGCGATTTATAAATTTTATGACGGATTGAATTACAAGAAAGCAGGAAAATGGATTTTCTGGATTTTTTGTTTAGCGTCATTTGTTATGCCTCATATTTTGAATTACGTAGACTTAAGTTATTCTGAAGCTTATCTCACAAAGAAAGAAGATACATTTAAATTAGAACTTGATAGCGTTTACAAAGATGCGAAAATTCACACTCCTCCAAGATCATTAAGCAAAGGTAAACACGTGATTGCTTTTATGAGTTTAACCTGCTCACACTGTCGGGTTGCAGCAAAAAAACTAAGGTTGTTGAAAGAGAAGAATCCTGACATCTCAATTTACCTCGTTTTAAATGGTGAATACAAAAAAATTCAATCGTTTTTTGAAGACACGAAAGCACGCAATATTGATTATTGTATTTTAAACGGAAGAAACTTCGTTTACCTCGCTGGTATAGACTTGCCCGCTATTTATATGGTCAACAATTCGATGGTAGAACATTGGATAGATTATGTTCATCTGGATCAGACTGAAATAGAGAAATGGTTAGCTAAACCTTAAATTTTTTAAAACATATCCTTCAATTGATTCAACCGATCAATCTGATAGAAATTGTTGCTGGGATTTTCTTTAGGCACCGAAGACAGGTAAACTGCTTTCCATCCAGCATTTAAAGCTCCCAGAATATCCGCTTCATAATTATCACCAATCATCACTGATTCATGCATTTGCGCTCCACTCAATTCCTGCGCCAAACGAAAGATCTGTACATCAGGTTTATTAAAACCATGTTCTTCCGAAATAATAATGTGTTTAAAATGTGGTTTCAATTTACAAGCGTCCAGTTTAATATGCTGCACTTCTTTAAACCCATTAGTAATAATATGTAAATGATATTTTTCCTGTAAATATTGTAAAACTGCCGAGGCATCTTCAATCAAATGAGTTTTAAAAGGAGATAACTTTAAATAATCATCTGCCCAGGTATTTGCCAAATCAAGGTTATCATATTTAAAATGCAAAAACGCTTTATGAAATCTTTGAAAACGAAGTTCTTCTTTTGTTGTTTGATTCAGACTATATAAATGCCACATATTATGATTAATGGCTTCATATACAGTAATGAAATTTAAAAAGTCTGTATTACAATGTTCTTTGAGATCATGTTCTAAAAACAAATGCAATAAAGCCTCCCTCGAATTTTTTTCAAAATCCCACAAAGTATTATCCAGGTCAAAAAATATGTGTTTAACTTGTTTAATCCTCGATCGTATTAAAATAATTTAATTCCTTAACTAAATCCAAATAAGGATATTCTGCCTGAAGGTTAACGCACTTTTGATAAAAATTATGTCTAAACTTAACCGAAGGACCAGTTGCTTTATTAATCAAGCGGTGATTATAGGCCTGGTGAATGTGCATCACTTTTTCATTAATTACTTGAGTGGCCTCATTAAAATAAGCTTCACCAAACAATTTCCATACATAATCAATTGCTAATTTATTTGGATGAGCCATATCGGATTCAAAAAAACGATAATCCCGAAGATCATCCGTTACAATTTCATAAGCCGGAAAATAAAAACAATGGTTAGCTCCTTTAATGATCTGATGAACGCATTGCAATAAAATAGCTTTACTCAAACTATTCTCCACTACTCCGTCTCTCAAATGTTTAACAGGAGAAACTGTAAATATTACTTTCAAATTCGGATTAAATTGCCCAAGTGTGATTAGCAGGTTCCGATAGGCTGAAATAATGGCGGACGGTTCAAGTAGTATCTTTTCAAATTGTGCCTGCGGTAATTTATGGCAATTAGCAACAATCTGCCCCGAGGACAAATATTTATAGGCGTAAGCCGTACCAAATGTAATTGTAAGCCATGGAGCTGTTTTAAGATGAGCATGCCACACATCAATCAACCTATTGAGTGAATTCAGTAATTCTTCTTTACTTGCAGCTGAAACTGAACTATGCGATTCAAGACAGATCCATTGTTCATCATGCACAAAAACATCTTCTTCAGTAAAATATTTTTTTTCTACGATTCGAATGATGGCTTTTACAATGCTTTCCGGATTAAAAACCATCCCAAATGGATTGGTTTCCAATTTGAATTTCAAATCATTTAATTTGTTCCCAATATGTTGACTAAAACAAGAGCCAATCATCAGCACCTGGTCTTGGTGTGTAATCTTTTGAACACTGATTGCGGGTTTATAGTTAAGATGAAATTGCATGATTAAATAGAGATCGAAATGCCGGCGCACTCACCTGAAAATACGTGATTTGTGATGACATAAAATTAAACAAAAAAGGATTCACTATGCAGTAAATCCTTTTAAGAATAAATCGTTTTTTTATTTAGAAACGCTCTGTTTGAGAGAAGAAAAAGTTAGCTTCAATGTTAGCATTTTCATCACTGTCAGATCCATGAACTGCATTAGCAGCAATTGATTTTGCAAACAATTTACGGATAGTACCTTCATCAGCTTTTGAAGGATCTGTAGCTCCAATCAAAGTTCTATATTCTGCTACTGCGTTATCTTTAGATAATACAGCCGCTACAATTGGTCCGTTACTCATGTAATCCACTAGTTCACCATAAAAAGGGCGCTCTTTGTGAACTTCATAAAATTTACCAGCAGTTTCTTTGCTTAATTTCATGTATTTCATAGCTACAATTTTAAAACCAGATTGGTTTATTTTAGCTAAAATTGGTCCGATGTTGTTAGCTTCAACTGCATCGGGCTTAATCATTGTGAAAGTGATATTTCCTGCCATATTATTTTTTTAGGCTGCAAAGATACAATTATTGTTTTTATATCAAATTACCGAAGTAAAATAACCTAAATTTGCCATTCAAAACCACATCATGCAAAAAGACTCGTTCCCTAAATTTAAAGCGCTTTTAAAAAAATCTAGCAATATTGTCATTGTTACACATTTCAATCCGGATGGCGACGCTATGGGATCTTCTTTGGGACTTTATAACTATCTAATCAAAACTGATAAAAATGTAACTGTTATTACTCCAAATGAATACCCGGAATTTTTGAGGTGGTTACCTGGCAATAAAAAAGTAATTGAATTCAGTAACAATCAAAAAAAAGCAGCAAGTCTTATATCTAAAAGTGATTTGATTTTTACATTAGACTTTAATAATTATTCGCGTTTAGAAGGCTTAGGTGAATTGTTAGAGAAGTCTACCGCAAAAAAAATATTGATCGACCATCATCAACAACCTGATAACTACGCAACCTTAATGTTCCATGATGTGAAAGCCTGCTCTACTTGTGAATTAGTACATGAATTTATTGTTGGCCTTGGTGGAAAAAAATTAATTGATAAAGATATAGCATCCTGTTTGTATACAGGAATTATGACTGATACCGGCTCATTCCGCTATGACAGTGTAACACCTAAAACCCATAGTATATTATCCGAATTATTGGCTACCGGCTTAAAACCAAGCGATATCCATTCTGCTATTTATGATACGTACAATGAAAGCAGGGTTAAATTATTGGGTTATTGTCTTTCTGAAAAGATGGTGGTGCTGCCTGAATTTCAAACTGCCTATATTTCATTGTCTGAAAAAGAACTTCAAAAGTTCAGTCATCAAAAAGGAGACACAGAAGGAATTGTGAATTATCCATTCTCTATCAAAGGCATCCGTTTTTGTGCATTCTTTTCGGAAGGTGATGGTAAAATAAAAATATCTTTCCGCAGCAAAGGCGACTTCGATGTGAATCAATTTGCCCGTAAACATTTTAATGGTGGAGGACATATCAATGCTGCAGGCGGAAGAGGCAACGTTTACGACCTGCAAAAAACACTTGATGAGTTTTTAAGTTTATTGTCAACTTATAAGAAAGAAATTTTAAAGAAGTAATAAATAAGAACGCAGATTCAAATTTGTGTTCCTATTGCATTACTCCTTAATAAACTTAAGTTTAGCTTCTGCCCCACTTTCATTTTTTACACTAACAAAGTAAATGCCTGAGGAAAAACCAGCCACTGATATCGAAGGAGACATTGTTTTTTCTGACAAAACTATTTTCCCTAAAACATCAGTAATTTCTATAAAAAGATTCTCCTCATTTTCTGACTTTAAATTTAAAACCGAGTTTACTGGATTCGGAAAAAGAGTTAATGATTTAGCAAATACTTCATTGTCATTCACAGAGGTTAAAAGAGACAACGTGTACTTATTAAAAAAGCGCCAGATCTCTTTGGAAGCATTTATATCCATATTTGTACCTGATCCTCCAAATGGAAAACCTGGCCAGGTATGACCTCCACCAATAATTTTAAACAGTTCAACTGTACTTCCTGAATTACCACCACTATAAAGGTAATGTTCGGCTGTACAACCATCTGTTGTGCTAGTATTGGGAACATTACTAAATGTAGCCGTTGGATTACATCCGTTCTTCTTTCTCCAGTATCTCACAACCGAATCAATTGGCATCATCCCTTGTGACATGTTTCCTGCATAAGGCACTGTTGCATCAGCAGTTCCATGAATCTGCATAACGGGCACAGGCCTTGTTGGATGACAATTACTGCCATATTGTGTTGTAAAAATTCCTCCTGTTACAGATGCAATGGCTGTGATCCTATTGCTTAACTCGCAAGCTAAAGTATGACTCATAAAGCCACCATTACTCATACCTGTAGAATAAACACGATTCAAATTAATATTATAAGTGAGATCCAAAGAATCAATTAAAGCGCTTAAAAATGCAATATCATTAACTTGTGTTGTAGAAAACCCTGCATTCCAGTAAGGTTGATTTGAACCATCTTTTGTACCTTGTGGATACACCATTAAAAAATTAGCTGTATCGGCAATAGGCTTAAAATTAGTGTATTGTTGTTGTTGCAAGGCATTGCTGGTATAACCATGTAAATTTAAAATGAGTGGCCTGGCAGTTGCCCCGGTATAAATTGCGGGAACATATAACCGATATGTCCTGTAAATTCCACCTACAAAAATACTATCTACAAAAGTAGTTTGCGCTTGAGAAAAAATTAAAGTTGAGAAAAAAATAAATGTAAGTAAGTTTTTTTTCATATGATCATTGTTTTTAATAGAAGTTCTAATGTAAACAATTTAAAATGGTTTACAAAAATTACAGTATTGTTTATACCAATAATAATTTACTTTTTTGCTTTAAAAAATGTACTTTCGTTCTCTTAAATTTAACATTTATGGCTAAATTCAGAAAACAAGATGCCCTTGATTATCACTCTCAGGGAAGACCCGGAAAAATTGAAGTAGTTCCTACCAAACCATATAGTACCCAGCGAGATTTAACTTTAGCTTATTCCCCAGGTGTTGCAGAACCCTGTTTAGAGATTGAAAAAAACGCGGATGATGCCTATAAATATACAGCTAAAGGAAACCTGGTAGCGGTAATATCTAATGGTACAGCAGTTCTGGGATTAGGGGATATTGGTGCGCTTGCCTCAAAACCGGTAATGGAAGGAAAAGGATTATTATTTAAGATCTTCGCCGACATTGATGTATTTGACATTGAAGTGGATACCAAAAACATTGACGAATTTGTTAATACTGTAAAAAATATAGCAGTCACTTTTGGTGGCATTAACCTGGAAGATATTAAAGCACCTGAATGTTTTGAAATTGAACGCCGCTTAAAGGAAGAATTAAACATTCCTTTAATGCATGACGATCAACATGGTACCGCCATTATTTCATCAGCCGGTTTATTAAACGCAGTAATATTATCTGGTAAAAAAATGAGCGAAGTTAAGCTTGTTATCAATGGTGCTGGTGCTTCTGCTAACTCATGTGCTAAAATGTACATTGCTGTTGGTGTGAAGAAAGAAAATATTTTAATGCTCGATAGTAAAGGTGTAATTAATAAAAACCGTAAAGATCTTGATCAGTATAAAGCCTTTTTCGCTTCTGATAATGTAAAAGTCAATACGCTGGAAGAAGCTATTAAAGGGGCAGATGTTTTTGTAGGTTTATCAAAAGGAAATATTTTATCGCAGGATATGGTTCGCTCCATGGCCAAAAACTGTATAGTGTTTGCTTTAGCAAATCCAACTCCTGAAATTTCTTATGATGAAGCCATTGCTGCACGTCCTGATATTATAGTAGCAACAGGTCGTAGCGATCATCCTAACCAGGTGAATAACGTACTTGGATTTCCATTTATTTTCAGAGGAGCTTTGGATGTTCGTGCCACTTGCATTAACGAGGAAATGAAACTGGCGGCAGCTTTAGCAATTGCAGCATTGGCGAAAGAAAGTGTTCCTGATTATGTGAACCTGGCCTACGGTTCTAAGAATTTAAGTTTTGGAACAGATTATATTATTCCTAAGCCAATTGATAGTCGTTTGATTTCCACTGTAAGCTCTGCCGTTGCAAAAGCTGCTATTGATAGTGGTGTTGCCAAGCGCATCATCACTGATTGGGATGCTTATCGTACAGAATTAGATAACCGATTAGGGAAAGACAACAAGTTAATGCGGACAATTGCCAACAAGGCAAAATCAAATCCGAAGCGTGTTGTATTTACTGAAGCAGATACTTATAAAATTTTAAAAGCCGCACAGGTGGCAAAAGATGATGGTATTGCAAAACCAATCCTGTTAGGAAATAAAGAAAAAATACTTGCTTTAATTGAAGAACATCAAATTGATATGGGTGATACCCCTATTATAGATACCTGGTTACCGGAAGAAGAAGAGAGACGAAATAAATTTGGTGACCTATTATGGAAAAAGCAACAACGTCGCGGTTTAACGCAATACGATGCGCGCAAGCTAATGCGCGACCGGAATTATTTTGGTGCCATGATGGTGGATCAGGGATTAGCGGATGCAATGATTTCAGGATTAACTCGAAAATACGGTGCTCCTATTAAACCCGCTTTAGATGTGATTGGTGTTCAGGAAGGCGTGGGCCGGGTAGCGGGTTTGTATATGATGATCACCAAGCGCGGCCCTTATTTCTTTGCGGATACAACAATGAATACAGATCCTAATGCTCAGCAGTTAGCCGATATTGCCGTTTTAACCGCTAATACAGTGAAGCAATTTAATATCATTCCGCGTATTGCAATGTTATCTTACTCCAATTTTGGTTCAGCCGAAGGTGATGTTCCTAAAAAAGCTCAGGAAGCAGTAAAGATCCTTCATAAAAATTATCCGGGCCTTATTGTGGACGGAGATATTCAAGCGAATTTCGCGGTAAATAATGACCTCTTAAAAGAACAGTTTCCGTTCAGTAATTTAGTGGATAAAGATGTGAACACCTTTATTTTTCCTAACCTCGCATCTGGAAATATAGCATATAAATTATTACAGGAATTAGGTGGGGCTGAAGCCATTGGCCCTGTATTAATGGGATTAAAAAAACCGGTACACGTTTTACAATTAGGAAGCTCCGTGCGTGAGATCGTTAACATGATTACGATTGCTGTTGTAGATGCACAAAATAAAAGATAGAAATATTTTTATTTTTTGAATAATAAAACCCCAATGTATAAATTACAGAGGGGTTTACTTTTTTGCAGGAAAGAAGAAATAATAAATTGAAAAACGTGTTTGTCTTATTCTTTCAAAACTTTTAAGGTTTGATTAAAGTTATTATTATAAGCTTTAAGAAAATAAATACCATTTAATAATTCAGATATATCAATTTCAATTGAATTACCACCTTCATTAAATTTTGGCAGATTTATAGATTTTACTAATTGACTGGTTATATCCACTATCTCAATTTTAAGTTTTGAATCGAATGGCATATTTGTTTTTAAAGTGAATATGTCGTTCCCGGGATTAGGATAAATCGATATTTCATAGTCATTGCTTGGGCTATCAATACTTGTAATAGTGCAGTTCTCGCTATAAATTGCAGTTGCATCTTTAACTGTTGACCAATTGCTGTTTGAATAAGCCGAATTATCCACTTGTATACACATTAAATTAGGATTGTTGTATGCTATAAACCAGGTAAAATTTGTATTGTTTCCATTTTTCACATTCATAACCGTTAATTTATTATTGAAACACTCTAAATCAGTAAGCGCCGTATTGCCTGATAAATCCAAACTCAATAATTGATTTTCACGACAACGCAAAACAGTAAGAGCTGTATTGGCAGAAACATCTAATCCTGTTAATTGGTTGGTACCACAATCAAAATATATAAGATCTGTATTGGCAGAAACATCTAATCCTGTTAATTGGTTAGAGCCACAGCACAAATACTTCAGTGCCGTATTGTTTGCAACATCCAGACTAGTTAGTTGATTATGATAACAATACAATTCAGTAAGTGCCATATTGTTGGAAACATTCAAATAGGATAATCTGTTCATGCCACAATTCAATTTAGTAAGAGCGGTATTTGTGGAAAAATCCAGACTCGAAAATTGATTCATTATACAATACAAATCAGTAAGAGATGTATTGGAGGAAACATCCAGACTCGTAAGTTGATTTAAGTGGCAATCCAAACTAGTAAGAGCTGTATTGGCAGATACATCTAAACTGGTTAATTGATTACCATAACATGATAAAAAGGTAAGAGCAGTATTGGCAGATAAATTTAAACTCGTTAATTGATTCACTTTACACCACAACACAGTAAGAGCCGTATTGGAAGAAACATCCAGACTGGTTATTAAATTGTTGTTACAAATCAATACAGTTAGAGCGGTATTGGCAGAAACATTCAAATTGGTTAAATGATTGACGGAACAATCCAATTTAGTAAGTGCTGTGAATGCTTCAATGCCAGTTAGGTCAGAAATATTCCAATAGGTTAATGTTATTGTCCCAGAAAAAGCAGCTGCTTCGGACACTTGTATTTCGGCATCCGCATTAGTATTAATGGATGGGTTGTTAATTAAAGCGGTTTTAAAATTAACATCCGGGATGTTTACGTTTTGTGCGTTTGCGCTCCCGCCTTCACCAAAACAGACACAAATAAATAAGAGTAAAAATAAAGTAATTTTATTTTTCATAGACTTTGTGTAAAATTAAAACCAAATTAATTTAAAGGTATAAACCCGTTTATCTAAACACTCACTCATTCGGTAGATGCGGTTAGAAAGTAGTTCAAATCACTAATATATTTGATTACAATATTCCTTTCTTGCAAAAAATGCGAAGGTTTTAACTTTTCTGAACAATCGGTTATTTATTTTTGTACTTTGTGATTACTTAATATTCACTTCATGAGAAATTTCATTAAGCTTATTTTGGTTCTGATAGTGAGTTCCAAAAGCATTTCGGCTCAATCCTATCCGAGTCTGAATATTTCCCTGTTAGCCCACCTCAATCCTGAAACTGATACAACTGGCGGTGACAAAAGAAAATATTCTGGATGCTGGGGCTGGTATCAGACTTCAAAGAATAAAGAATATGCGATTGTTGGAACAAGTAAACAAACTTATTTTATTGATGTTTCTAATCCCTCAAATCCTGTAATCGTTGATTCAGTAAGGGCTATGCACACAGGTTGCACTTGGCGGGAAATAAAAACTTATCAAAACTATTGCTATATGGTAAGTGACATATGTTTACCAAACGGTTTGCAAATTGTAGACATGCAATATTTACCCGACTCTGTTCATGTTGTGCATAATGATAGCACCATTTTTAAAACCTGTCATACAATTTTTGTTGATCAGGATAAGTTATATTGTGGGTCGGTTAAAAATTCAGCTGCCATGGGTTCCGGATATTCTACCATGCGTGTGTATAGTTTAGCAACGCCTTCAGTACCGGTTTTGGTAAGAAGCCTTGAACAGGATGTAAGCACAACTATTATTAATGTGGTACATGATATGTTTGTGAGAAACGATACCGTCTATGCATCCTGCGGAGATAAAGGGTTTCATATTTTAAAACTAACTGCAGCAGGTACATTTTCATTGATGCAATCATATACTAATTACCCTTACAGTGGTTACAACCACAGTTCCTGGCAAACAGATGACAGAAAAACAATGGTTTTTGCAGATGAAGTAGGACCACACTTACCTGCCAAGGTCATAGATGTTTCAGATTTAAATAACATTACATTAGTAGATACTATTCGTTCAAGTTATTTTGCAACAGCCCATAACCCTTATATTATTGGTAACCGTTGGTGCTGGATTAGTTCCTACCAGGATGGTTTATACCTGTATGATATTTCAAATCCTTCCAATACTTCAATCTATGGCTATTTTGATACACAACCTGAAACCGGCACCAGCAATTATAGTGGAAACTGGGGTGCGTACCCTTATTTACCAAGTAAAATCATTATTGCATGTGATATACAACATGGAATTTTTATTCTGGAGGGAGACGATACTTATAAAAGTTTTGTGGGAATTAAAGATGCAGAAATGCCTAAGGTTTTTTCAACCTTCTCCGTTTTCCCAAACCCGGCTTCTGATCAGTTGAACTGCATCATTGCAAATTATAATGGTAGTGATTTGAAATTTACCATCTCTGATGTGCTGGGGAAAAACATTGCAGAAGAAACCTGGCATGTTAACCGAATGCTTTACAAAACCAGTTACAACACAAAAGCATTAAATACCGGGTATTATTTTATTAACCTTAAAGGTGATAAGATCAATGAAACCAAAAAAATATTCATTCAAAAATAAAAGAGATTAAAAAATAAGTATGTTCACTAAAGATTCAATTATTGGTATAGTAGGTTCAGGTGCTATGGGAAGTGGCATAGCTCAGGTAGCGTCAACAGCAGGACACAAAACCATTGTTTACGATACTAACGAGGCCGCGCTTGAAAAAGCAAAAATTAATTTGCAATCCTCTTTAAACAAGCTGGTTGAAAAACAAAAAATTACTCCGGAAAAAGCGCAATCGATTTTAGACTTAACAAGTTATACTGGTGTTATAAGTGATTTTAAATCCTGTGACCTTATCATAGAAGCAATTGTTGAGAAAAGTGAAGTAAAACAAAGTGTGTTTAAAGAATTGGAAAGTATAACTTTCTCAACCTGTGTATTGGCCTCCAATACTTCTTCACTTTCTATTACCTCCATTGCTTCAGCTTGTAACAATCCGGAAAAAGTAATCGGTATTCATTTTTTTAATCCCGCTACCTTGATGCCTTTAGTGGAAATCATCCCAGGAGTAGCAACAGATCCGGATCTTGCTAACCAATGCCAGGAGTTGATAAACAGTTGGGGAAAGGTAACAGTGATGGCTAAAGATACTCCCGGATTTATTGTGAACCGTGTAGCAAGGCCTTTTTACAGCGAAGCTTTAAGAATTTATGATGAACAATTAGCTGATATGGCCACCATCGATTGGGCAATGCGGGAAATTGGCGGATTTAAAATGGGGCCTTTTGAATTAATGGACCTGATAGGCCATGACGTGAATTATGTTGTTACAGAAACAGTTTGGCAGCAATTTTATTACGATCCACGTTTTAAGCCTTCTTTGACCCAAAAGCGTTTATTGGAAGCAAAATTCCTTGGAAAGAAAACCGGTCGTGGATTTTATAATTACAAGGAAGGAGCTGTTATGCCGGTGCCGGATAAAGATGAAATCCTTGGAAAGAAAATTGTGGACCGGGTAATTAGTATGTTAATAAACGAAGCATGCGATACAAACTATTTAGGTATTGCCTCTGCTGCCGATATTGATCTTGCGATGACAAAAGGAGTAAATTATCCAAAAGGATTATTAAAATGGGCTGATGAAATTGGATTAGATAATATATTGGCATCTATGAACGAACTTTATGATCACTATCAAGAGGATCGATACCGGGCATGTGTATTGCTAAGACAAATGGCAAAAGCGGGTAAACGGTTTTATTAACCAGCCAATGTGGTAAACGACTGAGTGTAACCGTTTGGAAATTAAAATTATAATCTCTAGATTTGGATAACAAAAATTAAAAAAATGAAAAAAATCATTTTATCTGCATTATCAGTTTTAGTAATAGGAAGCATTGTTTTTATTTCCTGTAAATCAAAAAACGATAGCGATGCGATTACTCCAACTTACAAGGATGAAGCGCAAACGGGTACTGGAAATAATCCGAACATTACTAACGTAACTACTACCGGAACTATTGCTACCACATCCACTCAGCAAAATTCAAGCATGAGTAGTGTTGGTATTGGTGCTGCATGGACTAGTTATGGATGCCAGGCAGGACAAACGTGTTTAACAAATATCAATACAAGCACAAGTACAACTATTTCTGTGTGTTTTTCAGGAACTATTACTACAGGTACTTATGCACTTGTAAACCAAAACACTCCCTTAACTACCGGAAAAGCAATTATGACTGTTTCTAATCCTCCTAGCCAGGATGCGGGAAGTACATGGTATTCCTCTGCCGGAACTGTGAATGTTACTGTGAGCCCTGCTCCAGCAACAGATATTAAAGCAACTTTTTCAAACATTGCCTGCTATAAAACACCTGGTTCTTTCTACTCGGTAACTGTGTCCGGACAAGTTGGTTGCTTATAACCATAAAGAATATTAATTTAAGGCTCTACAAATTGTAGGGCCTTTTTTATTTTACGGAAACAATAAATCACATAATCGCCCGCTTAAAAAAATCTTATACGCTGGATGTAAGGGCTCTTTCCCTCATGCGCATTGGTGTGGGAATTATTTTATTAATTGATCTTTTTGTCCGCTCATTATCCATCAGGGCTTTCTTTACAAATGAAGGTGTGTTGCCGCTAGAGACATTAAAAGAATATAACTGGAGTCCGGTCTATTTTTCATTTCATGCCTTAAGTGGGGAACTTTGGTGGCAAATCGTTTTATTTATACTGAATTCGTGTTGTGTCCTATTTTTAATCATTGGTTTCAGAACTCGCTTCTTTACTTTTATTTGCTGGGTATTTTTAACCTCTCTCCAAAACAGGAACCCTTTTATTTTACAAGGTGGTGATGATATGTTGCGTATACTTTTATTCTGGTCTGTATTTTTACCCTGGGGTGAGCGCTATTCCATTCAAAAAAAATCTGTCTATCCAAATAGTTATGTTTCCTGGTCAGGCTTTGCTTACCTTCTATTAGTGTGTTCTGTTTTCTTTTTTTCGGCCATGCTCAAAACCTCTCCCGAATGGCGTACCGAAGGAACGGCACTTTATTACGCCTTAAGTCTTGACCAGATAAAAATGCCTTTGGGCTCATTGATCTATCATTTTCCAACCCTCTTAAAAACTTTAACGTTTGTGGTTTTTTACATCGAACTGCTTGCTCCTTTCCTACTCCTCATGCCATTTGTACCCATCAAAATTCGATGTATTGGCTTAGTGGCCTATGCATTGCTATTTATTGGCATTGGAAGCACTTTGTACGTGGGCTTGTTTTATATTATTGGATTGGTCGCCCTTATTGGGCTATTGCCTTCTTCAACAATGGATTGGTTTGAAAATCGCTTTTACAAAAATCATACGTATTATGATGAATTCTTTAATAACATGGCTAGACCTACACTTTTTAAAACTACGGTTGTCATTAAAAATTGTTTTATCATTGCAGTGATGCTATTTTGCCTGGGAATGAATTTAAGTAGTGTTCGAAAATTCCCCTATACACTCGAACCTGCAATAATTGCTTACGGCAAAGTATTAAGACTGGAACAAAACTGGGGTATGTTCTCGCCAAGTATTTTAAAAGATGATGGATGGTTTGTGTATAGTGGTTTAAACAGCAAACATCAATACATTGACATTAAGCACAACACCAATCCCGTTTCTTTCAAAAAACCCGAAACAGGTGTCACTGAATTTGAAAGTGACCGTTGGCGTAAGTTCCATGAAAATTATACTTTTAATAACAATAATTACATGAGGCCGTTTTATTGTAAATACCTGCTTCGCCAATGGAATAAAGAACATCCGGATAATACTATTTCTGATCTGGCTATCTTTTTTATGAAAGAAACTACATTACCGGATTATCACCTAAAGCCTGTTGTTAAAACAACGCTGTGTTATTGCCAGGAAAAGAACTAAAATCTGACATATAAAATATTACTATCTATAATAACGAAGCTTTCTTTTGACTTACTTTTACGTTTAAAAAAAACTATGTAACTATGTGGTTAGAATTTTAATTTTTCTGTTTACTAATAAATGGAGTTTAAGACAATAATAAAATACATTAACTACCGCCTTACTTCATACACCGAGCATGATCTTCATTCGCCGTTCCTATATAATTTTTACATTGAGCTTATCAGGAACAAATTTCCTTTTGGCGATTTCGATGAATTGAACGAAGCCAGAAAGAAATTACTGATCGATTCTACAGCCATTACCTTCGAGGACCTTGGCGCAGGATCAAAAAAATTACATTCCGATATACGACTTGTGAAGCAAATTGCACGACATGGCATCGCACAAAGAAAACAAGCAGAATTTTTATACCGCCTCATCAATAAATTTAATCCAATTACTATTGTAGAGCTAGGGACCTCCGTTGGTTTAAGCACATTGTATTTATCCAAAGCCGCGCCGAGGTCCAGTATTTATACCATTGAAGGTTGCAAGGAACTGGTTGATTTTTCTAAAAAATTATTCAATGAACACGAGGCGCGGAATATTCAAAACATCAGTGGAAATTTTAATACTACTTTTCCACATCTCTTAAAAAGTATAAATGCCCTCGATTTTCTATACATTGACGGGAACCACGCCTATGAACCAACTATGAATTATTTCAGGATGGCTTTAGAGAAGAAGCACGCGAACAGTATTTTTCTGTTTGATGATATCTACTGGAGTGATGAAATGCAAAAAGCATGGAAAGAAATTTGCTCACATCCGGAAGTAACATTGAGCCTCGATCTTTTTCATTTCGGGATCGTATTTTTTAGAACCGAACAAAAGAATAAGGAACATTTTGTATTGAAGTTTTAAAAATTTAAACGCTTAGTGTAACTTACAGTAATTTATTTTCATGTGAAAAAATTCATTTTTATTTTGTAACCACTACTTTTTGTTTGATCATTTGATCTTTGCTATTGCCAACAATAAAATAAATACCGGAACTTAAATTTTCCAGTGTTACTGAGTAATTATTTGATGAGCTTAATTTGAACTGTTGAAATGTTTGTCCAAGTTCATTTAATAAATTATAAGTTCCTTCTTCTGATGAAGAAACTACAAGATAACCTGATGAGGGATTTGGAAAAGCAGTAAAAGAATACGTGTCGGTTAAAGAAGGTATTCCCGTGCAAACGTTTACGGTGATGGTGGAGGTTGCAGTATTTGTGCAGGAATTAGCATCGGTAACCGCATATACAACAACAAACGTTCCGGGGCCTGAAGCTACAGCATTAAAATAAGGTCCATTTACATAAGTACCACTGAATGTTCCACCTGGCGCATACGGGCCTAAAGGAACAGAAGGATTATTAGAACAAACTACTGTTTGCGATTGATGGTAATTGACAGGTGTTAATGAATACTGAGTGACTGTCGCATTGGAGGATATTGACCTACATCCTTTGCCATTAGTGATTACAAGAGAATAATTGCCAGGTGCACTAACTGTAATAGTTTGTGTGGTATCACCGGTATTCCATATAAAATGGCTTCCTCCACTGGCCGATAAAACAGCAACGCCGCCTTGACATATAGCGCTATGGCTTTTGGATATCACTGCAGTTTGCGTTTGGCATAATTTAACTACAAATACATCGGTCCATGAACTACCGTCAGCAATTAGATTATAAACTCCTGATCCCGGATCAAAATCTACAGTTTCAAAAAATTGACCGGTGCTAAGTAAATTATTATCATGGTCAATTGCAATATCTAAAACCTCTCCGCCTTGAGGCTTTGTCCAGATAATGTCGCCAACAGAATCTAGTTTTATTATGCCTAAAGTGCCACCAATGTATGAATTGTTTTGTTCATCAACTACAATTGATTGCGCATTATCTAGCATTGGACTTGGTATCAATTTACCCCATACAAATAATCCGTCCGCATCTAATTTGCTTACGAATAGATCAAACGATGAAGTGGACGTTACATTGTAAACACCAGCTCCTGGATCTAAATCAATAGTACCTAAAAACCGACCTGCTATGTATGCGTTACCTGCCTTATCAGTAGCTTGACAATACGGATAGGAATGATTTCCTGAACCGCCAAAATTCCGGACACTTATAAAATTACCTGAGCTATCTAATTTTACCAAAAAACCATCCCAAACTCCTTGAGGTATGATGGTATATTTACCGGGACCAGGATCAAAATCGGTAGAATCATGAAACATCCCACTACAGTAAATATTTCCAATTGAATCCAATCCGAAATCCATAATATACTGCGCATTGTATCCGCTAAATGATTTTACCCAGCCGAAAGTGCCGGTTGAATTTAATTTGTAAAGGTATGTGTCGGTACCGTTAGCACTCAGGTTGTAAACATTTATACCCGGATCAAAATCGGTCACACCGGAGAACGCCCCGGATGAATAGACATTTCCGCTCGCATCAACTTTAATCTCATTTGCCTGGGAGTATCCGGGCGATATGGGTGCGTTTGCCCAAACAAATTCTCCTGTTGAATCCAGTTTTATGATAAAAGCACGATCAGCGTTTGATTTTAACATATAGATGTTTGGACCAGGATCACAATCAATTGAATCCGAAAAGTAACCGGTTACATAAACATTTCCTCCGTGATCCACCGCTACGTCTGTTCCAACTGCAAATGAGTGAACCATTCCTATTTCCTTTGCCCATACAAATGCACCATTCGAACTCAGTTTACTGATAAAAACACTTTTATCTCCCTGTGCCGTAAGATTGTATACATTTGGACCCGGATCATAATCCGAAGTGCCAATAAAAAAACCGGTTGTAAATACATTACCTGTTTTGTCAACAGTGATCGATTCTCCTACGTCCCAATGGCTACCACCCAAACTTTTTGCCCACGAAAAATTGGCTTCCTGAGCATAAGTTGAAAAAACACAACCTATTAATATGGAGAATAGAATCGTGTTTCTGTGACCATTTAAATTTAGTTTCATCTTATTATTCTTTAATTACTTTTTTTGTGACACATCCACTGTCTGTTTTTAATTGAAGAAAATAAATCCCGGTTGGCAAATCATTTATGTCAATGATAGTTTCTCCAACTGATAAATCTGAGATGAAAAAAACTTCGCTAAGTTCATTGAAAAGTTTTAGTGGGCCTTTTGTGCTTGTAAATACATACACATTTTCATTGGCTGGGTTGGGATATATTTCAAATGAATTAAGGGCTTGATGTGGCTCGATACCTGCGCAGACATTCACTGTAATAGTCGACGTTGCACTATTAGTACAGGAATTAGTGCCTGTAACGGTATACACCACAGCAAAGGTTCCGGGGCCTGCGGCTACCGCATTAAAATAAGGGCCGCTTACGTAGGCACCACTAAATGTTCCACCTGGCGCATATGGACCTAAAGGAACAGAATTATTATTACTACAAACTATCGCAGGCGATTGATGGTAATTAACATAAGGCAATGGGTTCACTGTAACCTGAACGGCTTTTCGTGGACTAACGGCGCAGGTACTGTCCTGTACGTAATAAGTAGTATTTGAAGTTAAAGTTGGTGTTGTATAACCGGATCCACTTCCTAAAGTTGTTCCTGCGCTTGCTTGACTATACCATTCCAACGTTCCGTTTCCGGATGCGATTAAAGTGGCCGCACTGTTATAGCAAATAGTAATATTAGAAGCCGTTGGTGCGGAAGGTGAAGCGCAATTGGTATTACACACGAAAGTAGAGGTGCCCGTTGTTGTTCCGTCTCCTAATTGGCCGGTTTGATTCCATCCTGTTGCGCAAAACTGATTCCGATCTGATTTTAAGCCTATGGTTGATCCATAACCACCAGCAGCACTCACCCAATAATTATTGAAAGCAGTTTGAACAGGGTAGTTTACATCAACCTGCCACGACCCATCGCCATATTGGCCAGCAAAATTCCAGCCATTAACCCAGAGGCTGCCATCCGACTTCAGATTCACAGAATGGAGATAAGTATTGTTAACCAGCAACCATGACTGTTCATTTCCTATTTGCACGGGAACACTTTTATTCACCTTGCTCCCGTCACCTAATTGCCCTTTATCGTTGCGACCCCATGTCCAGAGTGTACCATTTGATTTTAAGGCGCTGGAGTGACACAAACCTGTGGAGATGCTTTTCCAGTGATGATCTGTTCCTACCTGCACGGGAATGGTTTTGTCGGTGTTTGATGCATCTCCTAATTCACCATAGGTATTCAAGCCCCATGCCCACAGACTGCCATTCGATTTTAAGGCCAGGTTATGATAGGATGCAGAAACGCTGACCCAGTCATGATCTGTTCCAACCTGCAATGGTAAGCTTTTGGGGATGGTGGTTCCGTCGCCCAACTGGCTATAAAAATTGGCACCCCAGGTCCAAAGGGTTCCATCCGATTTCAATCCTGTTGAATGTTTTTCACCGGCCGAAACACTTACCCAGTTATGATCAGTGCCAACCTGTGCCATATTAAGTTTATTCGTCGTAGTTCCGTCACCCAATTCCCCATTAGTATTATTCCCCCATGACCATAGGGTTCCATCTGCACGTATACCCAAACTATATCCGCCGCCAGCTTCAATACAAATCCAGTTTGAATCTGTTCCGATTTGTTGAGGAGTGGTTTTATACTTCGCTGAACTATCGCCTAATTGCCATACATAATTGCTTCCCCATCCCCAGATGGTTCCATCTGTTTTTAAACCTAATACAGTGCTTTCACCGGATGAAACACTTAACCATTCATTTGCAGGAGTGCTCGTTTGGACGGGTGAATGCTCAGAAACAGTAGTTCCGTTACCTAATTCGCCATGCCAGTTCGCGCCGCATGCCCAAACTGTACCATCTGATTTTATTCCCACACTATTAAATAACCCTATACTTATACCTATCCAACTATTTTCGGTTCCAATTTGAGTGGGGCTATGTTTAGAGATAGCAGTTCCATCTCCTAATTGTCCATCTGAATTACTTCCCCAACTCCAGAATGTCCCATCCGATTTCAAGGCTATCGTATGCATATAACCAGTGATTACAGTTACCCAATTATTATCGATTCCTATTTTTACAGGACTCAATCTGGTTACAGTGGTTCCATCTCCTAACTGACCATTGATATTTAGACCCCACGCCCAGATTGTGCCGTCGGATTTCAAACCACATGCCTGACTATGCCCTGATACAACGGCAGTCCAATTATTATCAGTACCTATTCTGATAGGACTATTTCTCTGAATATTTGTATTATCACCCAAATGTCCATTCGCGTTATTTCCCCATGCCCAAAGACTTCCATTTGCTTTCAGCGCATGGCTGCTGAAACAAAAAGTGGAAATACTCACCCAGTCATTTTCGTTACCAATTTGTATTGGATAATTTTTTTGTACTGTTGTCCCATCTCCAACTTCACCATAATAATTTCGTCCCCAAGCCCATAAGGTGCCGTCAGCTTTTATACCCAAACTATGGCTTGCACCCGAAGAAATACTAACCCAATCATGATCCGTACCAATTTGAACAGGACTATTATGTTGAGTGGTTGTGCCATCACCTAATTGCCCGAAAGCATTAGAACCCCATGCCCATAAGGTTCCATCAGCTTTCAATCCAATACTTTGTTCAGAGCCCGTTGCAATGCTCACCCAGTTATTGTCTGGTCCGATTTGCACCGGAGTAGCGCGGTTTGTTGTGGTTCCATCACCCAACTGCCCGCTAGTGTTTAATCCCCAGGCCCATAGTGTACCTTCTCTTATTTCGAAACTATGGCTATAGCTTGAAGATATCCGTTGGTAATTAGCTCTATATGGTACTGATTTTTTCGTATTGGTGCGATTGATCTGTCCATGCATGTTCAGTGCAACCAAACCAACAAGAAAAAACACAATTGAAGTAAAAAGTTTTTTCATAAAGGAATATTTATCATCACAGGAAAAAGCGTTTTAATTAAAGTTAGAGAAGAGGAATGAAAGGGTATTTATAAATCGTTCAAGCGCTAAATTTAATCGCCTGAACTCTGCTTTCCCTAAACTTCTGTAAAGTGAAAGAAATCTGTGCATATCTAAGATAGCCTAAGTCTAGACTCTTTTTTTTAGCCTTTATTCCAGAATAGAGCAAAAGAAAAGAAAATATTTTGAAGTCTCAAGCAAAAATCATTTGGTCATTTAAGTAATTATTATTTACTTTGCAGTACAAAGTACTTTTAAAAAACATCATTTATCCAAGTATGAGCATATATTCAACACTTGACAAAATTCATTTTAAGGCCAGGCAAAAAAAATGGCTCCGATACTTCACTGTTTTCACTCGTGCACTGTTGGCGATGGGGTTTTTACCATCCGGTTTTACAAAAATTTTAGGTGAGCGCTTTACCACCTTATCTGTGAATCATCCCATGGGAAATTACCTGGAAGCATTACACCGAACCGGGTTTTATTACACTTTTGTTGGAGTGATGCAGGTGACCGCCGCTATTCTATTATTAATTCCAAGAACTGCAACGCTCGGGGCACTCATCTATTTTCCCATTATTTTAAATATCTGGGTCTTATCACTTGCCGTGCGATTTGAAGGATCTTGGGTATCAGCACCGTTGATGGTACTGGCCAATTTATACCTCCTGTGCTGGGACTACGATAAATTAAAATTTATTCTTCCATTTCGTAAATTAAAATGAAATACCTGACTATACTTTCCATTTCAATGGTGCTACTTTCAACTGCTTGCGAAATCATGCCGCGCAATACTCTGCGCGATTGCCAGGAGCAATGTAAAGACAGTAAAAAATCCAAAGCCTGCTACGAATTTTGTGACTGTATACATAAACAGGGACTTCCATTGGATACCTGTCTGAAGAAATATGACAACACCCCGGAAGACTCTGTTTCAATGCAGTAATTAAGCTACACGTCTTTGGGCTTCACTTTCCTTGATAATTTTTTCGAGCCTTGAAAGCCTTGTTTTTTCCTGTTTGGCACCCATAATCCGATGAATCATTTGCTTTTTATAGGAAGGTGCCTGACTGCTAAAAAACTCCCAGGCCACTTTATTCTTCTTAAATAATTTCTCATATCCTGGTTCCAGCGAAACCGCTTCTTTTTCGTAAGAATAGATGTTCGATTTGTTTTCTGTTCTTAAACTAAAGGCCTTCAATCCTTCTGCCATCATTAAGCCCGCCTTAGTCAATTCTTCTACTTTCTTAATATTGATGGTACTCCATATACTTGTACTTCTTCTTGGCGTAAAACGAATGGAATAACTTTCTTCATTAATGTTTTTTCTAACCCCATCTATCCAACCAAAGCAAAGTGCTTCGTCAACCGATTGAGGCCAGGTAATGGAAGGTTTGCCGGAACTTACTTTGTAAAAACCCACAAGAAGCTCTGTTTCTTTTTTATGATTTTTTTGTAACCATTTTCTAAACTCTGATGGGGATGAAAAAAAAGTGGGTGCCATTTTAAACATGATAGGATAAATACATTCTTATTACAACCACAAAGATTGCTAAAAAATCTTGGTCTTAAAATAACATGCAAATTATATATTTCAAAAGGTTAATTAAGTTTTAGTCTAAAAAAAGTTTGGTTCACCGAATATGATCCGTGTTTTATTATCTGCATTATAGTTTTGAAATCTATGCTGCAACTATTACTTATTATTAAAAGATCAGCTTTACCTCTTGGCTTCATTTTAATTCCTATCATGTTAGGCCTTACCGGTTGTTTTAAGTTACGCGGACATTATGGTACGAAAAGTTACGATGCTGTTAACCGTCCTGTAAATCCATCTGATATTTTATTACCCGATGGTTATACAATTGAACAGGTGCCCGGGAATTTTAATTTTCCATCAGGAATTACCATCGATGATAAAGGGACTATTTATATACTGGAAGCAGGATATTCTTATGGTGAAATTTTTACGATCCCAAAATTACTAAAGCTTGAGTCAAATGGAAAAACAACCCTGATTGCGGAAGGAACAAAAAACGGTCCATGGACCGCCGTTGATTTTTATAAAGGCCATTTTTATATCTCGGAAGGTGGTTCAATGGAAGGCGGACGAATATTAAAAGTATCTCCTGATGGAAAAATAACAAGGCTGGCTGAAAATTTACCAAGTTATGGAGATCATCATACGGATGGGGTTGTTGTGGGAGATGATGGCTATATCTATTTCGGACAAGGGACTGCAACCAACTCTGGCATTGTAGGAAAAGATAATTTTGATTTTGGCTGGCTCTCCCGCAAAAAAGATTTTCATGATATCCCTTGCGAGGATGTGATACTCACCGGCGAAAACTATGAAACAGTAAATCTACTTTCAGAAGATAAAGAAAAGGTACAAACCGGTGCCTATGTTCCCTTCGGAACAAAAACACTGAAAGGTCAAGTTATTAAAGGAAGTGTTCCTTGCAACGGAGCAGTGATGAGAATTCCGTTGAATGGTGGCCAGATTGAATTGGTTGCCTGGGGTTTTCGTAACCCTTTTGGTTTGGCTTTCTCCCCTGACGGTCATTTGTATGTGACGGATAATGGTTTTGATGAACGCGGAAGTCGCCCTGTTTTTGGTGCAGGTGATTTATTATGGAAAGTAAAAAGCAAAACATGGTACGGTTGGCCCGATTTTTCAGGAATGGATTCACTGTCAGGTAAAGATTATAAAGCCCACAAAATTCGCCCCAAATCTGTTCTTCAGAAATACCCGAATATTCCACCCCCGCCTATTGCTACCTTTGGTGTTCACTCTTCCTCAAACGGCATCGACTTTTCAACGTCGGCAAACTTCGGACATAAAGGTGAAGCATTTGTTGCCCAGTTTGGAGATATGGCGCCGAACGTTGGAAACATTTACGGACCCGTAGGTTTTAAAGTTGTCAAAGTAAATGTAGAGACAGGTGATATTTCAGATTTTGCAGTGAATAAAGGTCGCGTGAATGGCCCTGCCTCTACTTTAAAAAACGGCGGGCTGGAAAGACCCATTTCTTTAAAATTTTCAGAAGATGGAAATACTTTGTACGTTGTAGATTTTGGAGTATTGGAAATGCCGGAAAAAGGCCCGGCTCCTAAACAGCATACCGGTGTGATATGGAAAATAACTAAAAAATAAGATCATGAGAAAAACCACACTACTCCTCCTGACAGGTCTTATGCTTTCCGTAACGTATTTCGTTTCCTGTTCTTCGAGGCGGGTAAAAAAAGACATGACACCGAACTCGGCCCTCGAACAAAAAATTGCTGATGGACGGTTGGTATTTAAAACGCATTGTCAGAAATGCCACCCCAATGGTGAAGCAGGTGTTGGCCCAGCCTTAAATAATAAATCACTTCCCGCCTTTATTCTTCGCGCCAGAATCAGAAGCCGGGCAACCTTTTTATGGACTGGTAAAATGCCCTCCTTTGATAAACATGAAATTTCTAAAGTAGAACTGAATGCTTTGATTGCCTACCTGAAACACATGGAAAAAAAAGATAAATAAGTCCGGCAGATCTGTCTTTTAAATGAAATGGCTTTTAGTCTATACCGTGTTTCTCTTATTACCTCTGAGGGTCATCACTCAGAACCAACAATTTATTAGGGGACACTGTGTCAATGAGTCCACACAACGACCTGTCCCTGGCGCTATCATTTATTTTTCGGGCACTGAAGACTATAAAACCGAAACCGATACGAGCGGCAATTATGAAATAGCAGTGCAACCGGGGATATACAGGATGATGATTGAGCATCCGGGTTTCAAAAGCTTTATCATAGAAAACATCAGGATAGATGCAGGTAAACAACAGGTCCAGAATTTCGAACTCATTGAGTTAATGGTTGATCTTTCACCTGTAACTGTTAAGCCCGCTAAAAGTAATGATGTTGAATTATCTAACTGGCATCTGCAACAGTATGCAGCTGTTTTTTATGACCCGGCAAGAGTAGTTAGTTCGCATGCAGGAGTCGTGAACAGCGACGACCAGGCAAATCACCTTACGATTAGGGGCACTTCCCCCAATTACATTCAATGGAAAATTGAAGGAGTGGAAGTCGTTAACCCCAATCATCTGGAAAATTCAGGCACGCTCAATGACCGTCCTGCTTTAAACGGAGGTGGTGTCAGTATGATCAGCGCACAACTCTTAGAGACATCCGGTTTTCATTTTGCGCCATTCAATCCACTTTCAGGCAATGCCTTATCAGGCATCTTCGATCTTAAACTAAGAACCGGAAATGAAAAAAAAATGGAACGAACAGTACAAGCCAGTTTTCTGGGAACAGATATTTGTCTTGAAGGCCCTTTCTCCAAAAAAAGTAAAACCTCTTATCTTATTAATTTCAGATATTCTACCATCGGTTTACTCAGTAAGTTGGGCGTTAATTTTGGAGATGAAAAAACAAATTATAAAGACCTTTCTTTTTTAGTGGCTTATCCAATGAAGCATACTATTATAAAACTATTCGGCATCATAGGCAACAGTGAAACACTATTTAAGGGGAAAGAGGACAGTTCTAAAGTGGAGATTCAAAAAGAATTGCATAACATCAACTATCATTCGTTTACGGCTATTGGAGGTTTAAATGTCACCACTTCGCTTTCGAATACTTTATTTATAAAAACAGTACTGGCTTACTCCACGAAGAAAACCAACAGAACTTCGGTGCCAAGCAGTGTATTATGGCTGAGTGAAAATTCTGAATCGGATGATTATCAACAGGAAAAAATAAGTGCCGTGAGTTTTATTTCAAAACGTATCAGTCATCATACCCGCATGAAAGCAGGCTCTTATGTTAATGTTTTTACTACTGAAATTACTTCGACTTTAAACAACATGCCAATAATGAAAGGAAAGCTTAATGAGCCATTGGTGCAGCCCTTCATTTCTTTAGAAAGCAGCCTCTTAAAGAAATTTGAATTACAATTAGGGCTTCATGGTTTTTATCAGCCACGCATTAATTATTTTTCTTTACAGCCAAGAGCGATGGTTAAATATACGCTCTCTGATATTCAGGATGTAGCCATTAATTATGGAGAGGCCAGTCAGCTGCACCCCGGGAACATTTACCTGAGTAATTCCTTCAATATAAATTTAAAACCGGTTCGTTCCCGCTCACTTTCTTTTTCTTATAATCTAAAGTTCCGTGCGAATACTTTTAAGACAGAAATTTACTATAAGTGGTATGATCAGCTTCCTGTAAATTCAGAGAAACATTTTTCCTCCTTTAATTATTTTAATGAGTACCTGAACATTCCGTTAACTCAAAATGGTAAAGCAAAAGTATCTGGCGTTGATTTTATTTTTGAAAAACAATTTAAAGGATTTTATATCATTCCTTCAGTGAGCATTTATAATAGTTCTTATACAACCGGTGGTGACACTTATTATGACGGACGTTTCAACACCAACTATAATGCAGTACTCACAACGGGTAAAGAATTCAGATTGAAAGACGGAAGGAAATTTTTAAGTGCTGATCTTCGGGCTATTTCCAGAAATGGCTATAAAGAAACAAGAACGAATGATCCTGACAATCAATACCACTATGATGTTCAGCTCCCCTCCTACTTCAGAATCGATCTTCGCTTCAGCTACCGCAAAAACAGGGAACGAAGTACTGTGATCTGGGCACTGGATATTCAAAACGCAAGCAATACAAAAAATGTGGCGTATCATTATTACGATTCCTTTACGCAAAAAACAGAGACCCGCTATCAACTTGGATTGATTCCCGTATTAAGCTATAAAATTCTGTTTTAAAATAATTGAATGATCTTCTTTTGAAATGCGAGGAATATGCAATTTATTAAAGGTATTATAAAGATTATATAAGGTCGTTTTGTATGCAATGCCTTAATTTTATCTGTGGCTTTAAATATTAACACAATCACTACATGAAAAATAAATTTACGCTCTTAGGTCTCACATTCATACTTTTTGGAATAACCTATATCGCAAACGCACAAAACGTTAATATACCGGATGCCAATTTTAAATCGTACCTGCTTGGCAATATACTGATCAATACAAACATGGATAGTGAAATCCAGGTTTCGGAAGCTGCTGCTTATACGGGATTAATGAATGTTTCAAGTAAGAGTATAGCGAACCTCACAGGCATTGAAGCTTTTACAGCCATTACCACCTTATACTGCGCCAACAATCAACTCACGAGTTTAAATTTGTCCTCCAATACGGCACTCGAAAATTTAGAATGTGAAAATAATTTACTCACCAGTTTAAACGTTACCGGTGCTTCGTCCCTGGATTATATACATTGCTTCTCCAACCAGTTAACGAGTCTGGATGTATCAGCGAATCCTGCCCTGACGGATGTAACATGCTACTCTAATCAATTAACGAGTTTAAATGTGAACGGACTGTTAAACCTGACGGAGCTCTATTGTTACTCGAATCAATTAACCAGTTTAAACGTTTCCACGAATACTGCTCTGGCTACTTTAAAATGTCATATCAATCAATTAACAAGCTTAAATGTTTCCACAAATAATTCTCTGACTTATCTCGACTGTAGCAACAACCAACTCACGAGTCTGAATGTGGCGACTCCTTCCCTGGTTCGCCTGTACTGTTCTTACAATCCTTTGCAAAGTTTGAATGTAGCCGCCAACACGGCCCTTCAATACCTGTGGTGCGACAGTAATCAATTAACGAACTTAAATGTTTCAACCAATACAGCTCTAACATCCTTGCATTGCAGCATCAATCAGTTAAGCAGTTTAAATGTGTCTGCAAATACAGCGCTGCAGGATTTAGACTGTTACAACAATAATTTAAGCAGCTTAAATGTCTCATCCAATTTGGCGCTCACCAGTTTATCCTGTGCTGATAACCAGATAATGGCTTTAAATCTAAGCGCCAATACTTCTCTTACAGAAGTGGTTTGTAGCGGCAACCAGCTAACGAGTTTAAATGTAAAAAATGGAAACAATAATAGCCTTGCTTTTTTCAATGCCACCGGCAACCCGAATCTTGCCTGTATTGAAGTAGATAACCCTGCTTATTCAACTTCAACCTGGATAAACGGAAAAGATGCCACTGCCATTTATAGCACGAACTGCGCTAATCTGAACGTGCGTAACCTCACTTCTTCTAATACCGGCATTCAGATCTATCCAAGTCCATCTACCGGAATAGTTACCATAGAGAACGATCATCTCACCAATATGACCATTGGTGTTTATGACCTGACCGGGAAATGTATTTATCAAAAACATTCCTCTGCCTTGTTAAATCAATCTATCGATTTAAGCAGCGCTTCAAAAGGTGTTTATTTTGTAAAGGTGATTGCCGACGATCATCAGATCATTAAAAAAATGGTGATTCAATAATTCCAATTTGTACATCTAGTAGCCGATCTTAACCATTTCCGCATAGGCTTGTACAAAAATCCATGCCTCAGCTTTATTTCTATTTACCGAAACCATTGCAAAACAAAAAAGCCCCGCTATTCAGCGGGGCTTTCAATAAAAAATTTAATTTAAACCGCCGGTTTCGAGAGCCTCAACCTGCGGTTAACTTTACTTACTCTTAAATTCTACTTTCATTTCCACACGACGGTTTTTCTGACGGCCTGTTTCTGTTGCGTTATCTGCGATTGGCATATTAGGGCCAAACCATTCAGTACTAATTTTGTCGGCTTTTGCCCCTTTAGTTACTAAGTATTTTTTCACTGCTTTGGCGCGTTTCTCTGATAATAAAAGATTCTTAGCGGCATCACCCTGGTTATCAGTGTGACCTGATAATCTTAATGTCCAATCATCAGCATGTTGTTTCATCAGGCCAGCAAGCTCGTTTAATGATTTAAACGAAACAGGCTTAATAATATCCTTACCGGTTGCAAACTCTAAGCTAGAGAACGCTTTCTCCAGGATCTTCTGCTCTTCGGCTTTTAATACCGGTGCAGGTTGGCAACCTCTTAATTCTTTTAATCCTGCTAATGAAGGGCAATCATCCTCCCTGTCTACAACTCCATCACCATCAGTGTCCGGCCAAGGACAACCTTTGTTATCCACTGCTCCAATAATTTCAGGACAGTCATCATCTTTATCCAATACTGTATCACCATCTTTATCAGGGCAACCTTTAAATTCCTTAGGGCCTTTTACATCAGGGCAGGCATCATCCTTATCCGGAGTTAAATCGTTATCACGATCAGGACAACCATTAAAATCAATTAAGCCGGCTTCTTCAGGACAGGCATCTTCTTTGTCCATAATGTTATCTCCATCTTTATCCGGGCATCCTTTAAAAGCAGGTAAACCTTTATCTTCAGGGCAAGCGTCTTCCGAATCCATAATACCATCGGCATCTTTATCAGGGCAACCATTCAATTCTTTTAAACCTGCTATATCCGGACACTTGTCATCCAAATCTTTGATGCCGTCACCATCCTTATCCGGACAACCCTGCAAGGACTCTAAACCAAATGTTTCAGGGCACAAATCTTTTTTATCAGCAATACCATCTTTATCCTTGTCCTTCATTTTTTTACCGATGGTTAGATTGAAACCAACACGCACATTAATGTTTTTGGTATAGGCAGGCACATAAGCCTTGTTGTATTTATCCATCACTAAAACACCAAGCACGTTATCACTGATAACATACCACTGAAACCAGCCCGGATTTAATACTAAACCTAAACCTACATTGTTATAACTTCTGTTTAACATGGAGTAAGAAATTGATGCGTTTAACCAACGACCAACAGTTGTATTAAATGATAAGCTGGCAGCAGGATGTATTTTTTTATCGTAAAACTGGCCATACAATAATAAGCTCGCAAAATTCTTTTCATTAATGTGGTAGCTTCCTCCAAGGTAAATTTTGGTGCTTAAGTTGGTACGGTACGTATTAACATTTTCTTCAATCTTAAATTGCTCAGCAATAGAATCAATAGTTTTGTTAAAGGATTCTGCAAGGGTTGTACTATCGTTAATAAAATCTTTTAAGTTAACACCTGAGAATGTTACAGAAGAACCCGGGTTGGCACTCACGTAATTCTTTGTTGCTTCCTTCCATTCAATAAAACCAAGATCTAAAACAGAGGCCGATACGGACCATTTATTATTAAGGATATAATTAGCACCAAGGTCAATTCCTACACCTGAATTTTTAGTGTTGAAGAAATAGCGCATTGGAGAAAAATTTTGTTGTGAACGTGAATTGGTATCAAGACCAGAGGTGTAAATAGCGATGTCTGATTTAGCAGTCAGGTCAAAATTCTGCGCTCCTGTAGTTAAGGATACATCCGATTTTTTTGTATAAATATTTTCCTGGCCCATCAGATATTTTACTTTAACACCAAGGGTCAATTTTTTCTCAATTACTTCGCGGCTGAAACCAACACTTACATCCGTATAATGCATCATATCCACACCAAAATTAAATTTTTGTTCCTGGCCAATCGTTGCATCTGCTCCGTTACCATTAATCAATACATTTAAAAAATCTTGTGGGTATCTCATTCTGAGATCCATTTTATTGGACACATTAAAGCTTAAATAATTCTTCTTTTTAATTCTGAAACCAAAAGTCAATAAGTCAATATGAAGCGCGGTAGTTAAGTAGTTATTCTTTTTAGTTTTAGAAATCATATTATCAAAATCATAATAAGTCTTTCCATCGCTATCCTGTTTAACCAAGTCGGATAACTTAAATCCGCTGTTGCTAATATTTATGTATGCTGAAGGAATAGGAAACGGTGGGAACAAAGGCGCGATGGCGATATTTATTTTTGCTGTTGGGGTAAAAGCCGGGTTTGCATGAACTTGGGTTTGCTGCAACGATGTAATGTTGTACATCGTTAAATTTTGCTGTGCCATTACCGAAAAAGACAAAACTGAGAAAAATAAGAAGCTTATTAAATGTTGTTTTAGTTTCATAAATAGTTAATGTTATTATATTTTTTGTTTTATGACAATAGCAATGTGTGTTTGACTAACACTTTGCTATTTCATAAACAGTTATAAGATTGTATGAATATTTTTAATTATTTTTTTAAGGGGAAATTAAATTCTCCTTTTACGCCCATTCTTATATCGAGACGATAATGATCATAGATCTTAATGTCAGACGCTCCATAATTCGTAGTACTTCCAATGGCTCTCACAATGATATGCTTCACCGTTTTTAAATTATTAATCTGAGCTTTTGACAAAGTAAAGTCATTGGTTTTTTCAGTTTTACCAATCACAATACCGTTTCCATCAATTGGAGCAGATTTAATCACATCGGCATACAAGGCTCCCTGCGCCAGAGTTTGCATCACCACATAATTTGTATCTACAAAATCAAGGTTCATTGATACATCGAACGGAAATCCATTATTAGCGTATACTCTAAATAACATTGTGTTAATATTATCTGAAGTTTGTTCTCCAAAATCAAAAGGAATGGTATCCCTGAAAATAAAATCCCAGGCCCCGCCATATAAGGGCATTTTTAGTTCCATATCCACTTTAAACTGACTTTGATCTGTGATAAAATTTCGTTGAGATGCAGAAGGTGTACCGTTAGGATTGGTTTGTGAAGCTACATTATAAATAAAACTTTTAGGCTTAGAATTAATAATGGCGTTGAGTTGCGTTGCTGAAGGCCCGCCAATGGTTGTTGGAGTTGTAATTGCCGATGCACCTACTACAACCGGCGCATTAATATCAAGGTTATTATAAGCTGATGGTAATGGTACAGACGAATAAGGAAACGTTTGGCCCGGCCCATAAGGAAATAACTGAATGTTATTTAAACGGATTGGAATACCATAAGAATTATCCACAGTAAAATCAATGGTAGCGTAATTGATTCGGAAATCACCGCCACCTGGTACCACGTTTTTGAAAATAGAAATTGCTACCGTATCAATATTTGCCCCAATACTTTGCTGGCCAACATCACCCTTAATTAAAGAAAAACTTTGGTTTGAAAATGTTTGAGAAATCTGGAAAGATTCAGCAACCGTTGAAACGGCAGATGTTTTAGTAGCTACAATCTTATAGTTTACCAAAAACTGGTTAGTAGTCGTTCCGCCATTTGTCATATCAAATATATAATTTGAAAGATCAACATACTGATTCACATTGATGTTTCCACCGCTGGATGCCGGAATTGCTATTGTTTGTAAAAAGGGAATTCCACCTTTTTTAGCATTAGGAATTGAAATAGTAAGTAAAGAACTTTGTTTAAATGTAGAATTAACACTGATATTGAAATCACATGTTTTTAAAGTTAACTCATCAATCTGCACAGAAGCATTCCCTGTAGAATAATTTACCATGGTATTAAAATTCATGGTGTAAGTAGAACCTGTTGGCAATGTATTCAAAGCAACCGCATCACCAGCAGTTAAATTATAATTGGTGTTTACATTATTATTAGTTAAAGGAATAAGATCTGTTCCTTTAACAGAAAACAAATTTCCTTTGTAAACCAAGGTACAAAAGCCGGTTCCATCTACCTGAATCTGGCCATTTTTATCTGTTTCCAATAAAATGTCGCGGATGGTGAAGGAACTGTTTACTAATGGTATAGCGAGTTCAGGTGTCCATTGCTGGTCGGCCATATTATCCATGTCAATATTTTTTTTGACACATGAATTAAATGTAACCACTGCTATTATCAGAGGCAGGATCCCTTGTTTAAACGTTTTTATAGCCATGATTTACTTAAATAATATAATTGTTTAAAATTCAATAATTTAGCGGCAAATTTAATATAAAAATCCGGTCGCCATTTTTTTTATACAAAAATGATCCTTTTATCAGGAAAAACGGTAAGTGTTATTGGGTATTTTTCCTATTCACAATTGATTTAGTATCTTAGAGCCCTTATAGTGATAAAATAGAGTATGCTAGATAAATTAGAAGAGATTAAGAGAAGATACAATGATGTTGAAGCTAAATTAGGAGATCCTGGCGTTATTGCCGATATGCGCCTGTTTAAAAAATTAAACATCGAATACAAGAGTTTGCAGCCAGTGGTAGAAGCCTATTACAAATACAAACAAATTACTGATAATATTAATGGCGCAAAAGAAGTTTTAGCCACCGAGAAAGACAAAGAATTTTTAGATATGGCCAAAGCGGAACTTGATGAGAACCGTTTAGCTGAAGAAAAATTACAGGAAGAAGTACGCTTGTTATTAATCCCGAAAGATCCGGAAGATGCGAAGAACTGTACGATGGAAATCCGCGGTGGAACCGGTGGTGATGAAGCCGCCCTTTTTGCAGGTGATTTATTTGAAATGTATCGTCGCTATTGTGAGATTAAAGGCTTTCAGTTAGAGGTTGTTGACGAAAGCCAGGGCTCCATGGGCGGTTATAAAGAAATCGTATTTAACGTGAAAGGAGATAACGCATTTGGCACCATGAAATTTGAGAGCGGTGTGCATCGTGTACAACGTGTTCCTTCCACTGAGGCTGCCGGAAGGGTTCATACATCAGCCGCCACCGTAGTAGTGTTACCGGAAGCAGAAGAATGGGATATTGAAATTAAACCCGCAGATATTGAAATGGCTACAGCGCGAAGTGGTGGTGCAGGTGGACAAAATGTAAATAAGGTAGAATCGAAAGTAATTTTAACACATAAACCTTCCGGTATTGTGGTGACCTGTCAAACACAACGTAACCAGCTGGGGAACCGTGAAAAAGCCATGGAGATGCTTCGCTCTAAATTATATGATTTGGAGTTTCAAAAGCGCCTGGCAGAAACTACAGGACGAAGAAAAACAATGGTAAGTACTGGTGACCGTTCAGAAAAAATCAGGACTTATAATTACCCTCAGAATAGAATAACCGATCACCGAATTGGTTTGACTCTATATAATTTAACTGACTTTACCAACGGATACATTCAACAAATGATAGATGCCTTGCAGTTTGCTGAAAACGCAGAGCGACTAAAAGAAGGAGGATTGTAGATAGTTATGAGTTTTTAGTTTTGAGTGTTTAATACAGAACAATTCAAAACTAAACACTAAACATTAAAACTTTAATTTATGACACGAGCAGAAATTATAAAAGAGATCAAAGCCAAGAAAACATTTTTATGTGTTGGCTTAGACCCTGACGTTGAAAAATTACCAAAGCATTTATTGGAAGAGGATGACCCTATTTTTGAATTCAATCGTCAAGTCATTGATGCCACAGCAGAATATTGCGTTTCCTTTAAACCCAATACGGCATTTTATGAAGCTTATGGCGTAAGTGGTTATACCAGCCTTGAAAGAACCATTAAATACATACGTCAGAATTACCCTCATCATTTTTTAATTGCAGATGCTAAACGAGGCGATATTGGTAATACTTCCGCGATGTATGCCAAAGCATTTTTTAAACGCCTTCATGCAGATGCTATTACTATTGCTCCTTATATGGGAAGTGATTCAGTAAAACCATTTTTGGAGTTTGACGGAAAATGGGCCATTGTTTTAGCTTTAACATCCAATGAAGGCTCAACCGATTTTCAAATGACAGAAGCAAAAGAAGGTCTTTGGTATCAGCAGGTTTTAAAAGTTTCCAGCCAGTGGGGAACGCCTGAAAACATGATGTATGTTATTGGTGCTACAAAAGCTAATATGCTGGATGATGTTCGAAAAATTATTCCTAATCATTTTCTATTGGTTCCTGGAGTTGGCACACAAGGAGGAACTTTAGAAGACGTTTGTAAATATGGCATGATTAAAAATGACATAGGCTTATTGGTCAATTCATCCCGTTCTATTATTTATGCATCTAATGGTGAAGATTTTGCTGAAGCTGCAGGCAAAGAAGCTAAAAAAATGGCTGATGAAATGAAGGGGTATCTTTAAAATTTCATTCATCTTGGTAAATGTCATTGCGAACGGAGTGAAGCAATCTCACATTTAGCATCGTTTGAGATTGCTTTCTTATTATTACAGTCAGAGAAAAACTGGGACTGGATTTATAGATATTGGGACATCTAAAAAAATCAACACGTTTCCATCACATATCGTCCAGGTGCATCCTCTATCACCGAATAGGTTTTATTACCCAATACTTTTTTTGCAGGAACTTTTTTACCGGATTGCTTGATTAATTTTTCACTGTAAGCATTCCACCAGCTACCTTCAAAAAATTGGGCAGTTTCTTTCCATTTATCAAAATCACCCTCCAGTTTACCATTCAGATAATAACCGTATTTATTTTTATAAGGAGGATTAATTGCGCCCATTACATGGCCTGAACCGCCAAGTATAAATTCTACAGGTCCGCTGACCATGCGAGTAGTGATGAAAACAGTTTTAGCCGGTGAAATATAATCTTCGGTCAATCCTATCACGTATACAGGAAATTCTATTTTTCCAATATCAATCTGTGTTCCGCAAATGGTTAAGGCATTTTTCCTGCTCAAACCATTCTCCAGTATAATTCGATGTATATAATATTTATACATATTTGCTGGAAGATTAGTATTGTCGTTCGTCCAGTATAATACATCAAAGGCTGAAGGTCTCAGTCCTTTTAAATAACTATTCACTGCATAATTCCAAATCAAATCATGTGAGCGAATCAGATTGAAAGCCAGTTCCATATCATGTCCATGTAAAACGCCATCATGTAATAATTCACCTCTATCCAGTTTTTTAACAAGAGCTTCATCAATCACATTTCCCATGGGCCCTACATCAATAAAATCAATCATCGCAGCTAACAACGTAGCGGAATTAATGGAATTATTTTTTTCTTTTTTTGAGAGTATCGCACAAGCCACGCCTAACAAAGTTCCTCCTAAACAATAACCAAGTGTATTTATTTTTTGGACTGCAGAAACATTTTTTGCAATTTCAATAGCTTTTAAGGCTCCTTCATTTACGTAATCATCAAACGATAAATGTGCGGTTTTAGGGCACGGATTTTTCCAGGAAATAACGTATACTGTAATGCCTTTTTCAACAAAAAATTTCACAAAGGAATTTTGAGCCTGTAGATCAAGTATGTAAAATTTATTGATCCATGGAGGTATCATTAATAAAGGAGTTTCATATACTTCTTTGGAAGCAGGAGCATATTGAATCAGCTGCATTAGCTCATTTTCAAATATTACGGCTCCAGGAGTAATTGCTAAATTTTTACCAACTTCAAAAGCTGATTCATCGGTTTGTGTGATCTGACCTTTTTCAATATCCCTAACCAGATTCTGAAAACCGTTTATAAGGCTTTGCCCTTTAGTTTGGAAAGCTAAATTCAAAGCTTCCGGATTAGTTGCTAAAAAATTGGCGGGTGAAAACAAATCCATAAAATGTTGGTTATAAAACTCCATTTTTTTACGGGCCTTGTCACCAATTTCAATTTGGGAGATGATGCGTTCTGCTAATCGCTCAGTGAGCAAATAATTTTGTTTGATAAAATTAAAATAAGGTATGTTCCACTCTACCGCAACAAAACGCTTATCATTTTTTTCAGGAAGAATGCCTGAGGAATTTTCTCCGTTCTCTGATTTTACAAAAAGGTTGTTCCATATTTCTTGCTGACTTTTCAGATAATCCAACAAAAAAAAGTTGATCTTCTGTATCTCATGAGGATTGATAGCAATTTTAGACCAAAAATTTAAATAGGTGATCACAATAGAACGACTATCATGTTGATACCCTTTATAATTTTTAGAATAATCTTCAACCAGGTGTTGACTTGATTTACTTAAGCCTTGCATCCAATCCTGGTAAGTAAAATCTTTATTCTCCTGCATAAATAAACAGTTTTTCATAACAAAAAGGCTGTCTCAAAAATCTAATTTTTAGTCATTCTGAAACTTGTTTCAGAATTTGTTCTAACTATCTGAGATTTTTGAAACAGCCTCTTTGTTAATCAATTAATTAATTATGTACAGTCATCTTTTGACTTTTCTTTACTTCGTTCTCTTGAGAACTGCCATTCTTAGAAAATTTTTCTGTTGTTTCTTCAGATTGTGATTTAGCAGCTTTGGTAGTATCTGCCCACAATTGTTTGTTCAGATTAAAAAAGTCGTTTAACTGGGTATTAAATTCTTTTTGTAAATCCTTGTTGATCTCCATGGTATTTTCCATACGCTTATTGTAAGATTCAATTAAAGATTTAAGCATATTTTGAGAAGCTTCAAATTCTTTCTCAATCGTTTGCTGGTATTTTTCATTGATGCTTGTCCAGTCAATATTTCCATTATCTAATTTTTTCGTGAAACTATTGAACAAATTCTGATTATACTCCGTGATCTGCTGTATAATTTTTTCAAATGGATTTTCGTTTGTGCCAAAATTACCAAAAGGTGTGAATCCTGATTTCATTGAGTTATTTAAAAATAAGTCAGTATAGCTTTTCATTGGATTCCACATTGCATTCTTGTTTTCACCGGAAATTGAACCGAATAAATTACCATAGAATCCGGTAACAAGATTTAATTGTTTTTTATAAAGGTCAGTCATTGAAGATGTTACTTCATTGCACCATTGATTAATCATTTTTGTGCTTTCTTGTAAAGTTTCGTTAGCAGAAGTTTTTGAATTTGTTGTTTCCATGCTTGGTTTTTGGCTTAAAAATATTATTAAATTAGTTTTTTGGAGATGATAAAGTACCGAATAATTAAGCTGTTCTTCATTACATTATTCAATAGATTTCTATACAAAAATCAAAGATTGTTGACTCAGGAAAATAAAATGGGTGTTAAGAATGCAAAATGGTTTATTTGAACAAATAGAAAATTATTTGTTTTTTCTGGATGGTTCATCTTCATCCTTGTACTTATCGTAGTCTAGCTTATTACCCCAAAAATTCATTTGTTGCTTGATCCAACCTTTGCGATTACTGACATAACTGCTTGCCGGATTTGCTTTTAAACGTATTGGATTAGGTAAAATAGCAGCGATGGCAGCCGCCTCGTCCTTCGTTAATTTTTTAGCAGTTTTATGAAACCAGTGTTGCGATGCTGCTTCAGCGCCATAAATACCGTTACCCATTTCAATACTGTTTAAATATACTTCCATGATACGCTCTTTACTCCAAAAAACCTCTATCAATAAAGTAAACCATACTTCAAAAGCTTTTCTTAAGTAACTTCTGCCTTGCCATAAAAAAACATTCTTAGCAGTTTGCTGGGTTATTGTTGAAGCTCCTCTGAAACGCTTTCCTTCTTCGTTTTCTTTCATGGCTTTTTTAATAGCGCCTAAATCAAACCCAAAATGTTTCAAATAATTCTGATCTTCACTACATACTACAGCTAACTGCAATTTAGGGGAAATATCTTCCAATGGCACCCAGTCATGTTCCATGATGATACCTTTACCGTCACCTATTTGTTCCATATTACGAATGATCATAAGAGGTGTAATCGGCACCGGAACCCATCTGTAAAGAATCACCATCGCCATAGATAGAACCACAAATGCAATGCATGTTTTCCATATTATCCTCCAGATTCGTCCTGCTAACTTTATCATAAAAGAGTAAAACTATTGTATTATTTCCCTTAAGTTTGCACTCATACAAAATTTTAGCAACATCATCCTTTTAATAACATGAGCAAAAAAGCCACCTATATTATTCTATTAATTGCCGTTCTCGGAGTTATTGGACTTTACTATTATAATAAATTTAAAGTTGCACCCGTTTTGGACGTTACTAAGCTGGATCTGATGGCTGAAGACACTACAAAATTTGACTTTGCATCTTTAAAAGGAAAAAAAGTGATTGTCAATTTTTACGCATCCTGGTGCCCTAACTGCCTGGATGAATTAAAAACACTGAACAGGATCAAAGATCAAAAGCTGGCAGGCATTGAAATTCTGGCAATCACAGACGAAGGAATGGCTAAGATGATTGATTTCAAAGCAAAAAAACAATACCCTTTTACTTTCTTAAGTTTTAATGCACCGTTTTCCAGTATTGGTATTAATGCAATACCCGTGACCTATCTTTTAAATACAAAAGGTGAAATCGTTTACAATAACTTAGGCTACATTGAATGGGATGATGAGTCAACGGTTGAGCACCTAAAAACCATCATGGAATAAGTTAAATCTTTTGCTCGAACATTATTTATTAGATATATTTAAACCCTATATATATTCTTAGTTATGACAAAAATAAAATTTGGAACAGATGGCTGGAGAGCTATCATCGCAGAAGAGTTTACAGTGGAAAATGTTGCGCGAGTGACAGAAGCAACAGCTGTTTGGTTAAAGAAAAACTTCGAAAAGCCTAGCGTTGTTGTTGGACACGATTGTCGTTTTGCAGGCGAATTATTCGCGCAAACAGTAACAAAAATATTAGTGGCTAATAACATTAAAGTATTTCTGGCTAAGGATTTTGTTAGCACTCCTATGATTTCTCTGGGTACTGTAAGGCATAAAGCCAGCCTGGGTATTATCATTACAGCGTCTCATAATCCTCCTTCCTACAATGGTTTTAAATTGAAAGGATATTATGGCGGGCCTTTAGGTCCGGAAAAAGTTCAGGAAATTGAGGATATGATTCCTGAAAAAAGTTCTGTTAAGCTTGAATCTGTTGATTTGAAAGTAGCAGAAGAAAAAGGCACAGTTGAAATTACCGCCTTAGAAGATATGTACGTAAAGCATGTGGAAGATAATTTTGATTTAGCTGCCATTAAAAACTCAGGGCTTAAATTTGCTTACGATAGTATGTATGGTGCAGGTCAGCGTGTAATGTTTCGCCTGTTTCCGGAAATTGTGCATTTGCATAATGATCAGAATCCTGGTTTCCATGGTCAGGCGCCTGAGCCTATTCATAAAAATTTAACAGAGTTCTCTAACCTGATTAAAAAAAGCGGTAACATAGATTGCGGTTTAGTGACCGACGGAGATGCGGATAGAATTGGTTTATATGACCATAAGGGAAACTTCGTGGATTCTCATCACATCATTTTATTACTCATTCATTACCTTAAAAAATACAAGGGAATGGATGGCAAAGTATGTACAGCGTTTAGTTCTACGGTTAAAATTAAGAACATGTGCGACCACTACAATCTTCCCTTAGATGTTGTTAAGATCGGCTTCAAATACATCTGTAATATCATGATTACCGAAGATGTATTGGTTGGTGGTGAAGAAAGTGGCGGTATTGCCATCAAAGGTCATATTCCTGAGCGCGACGGTATATGGATGGGATTGGTGCTTTGGGAATTTATGGCAAAAACCGGTAAAAAACTGACTGAATTAATTGACGAGGTTTACGCGATTACAGGACCGTTTTCTTTCGAGAGAAATGACCTTGCTATTACGGAAGAACTTAAGAATAAAATCGTAGCTAATTGTAAAAGCGGGGCGTATAAAGAATTTGGCAAATACAAAGTTCAGCGTTTAGATGATCTGGATGGCTTTAAATTTTTCATTGATGATAATACATGGACAATGATCCGGGCGTCAGGTACAGAACCAGTACTAAGAACCTACGCTGAGGCAGCTACCAAAGAACAGGCTTTTGATATTTTAGCAGATGTAAAAAAAGTGTTGCTGAACTAATTTATTGTCAGTTCGAGCGTAGTCGAGAACAAAAAGATAAAATTTTATTCAAAAAGCCCCATACCGAAATGTATGGGACTTTTTTGTAATTCTTCAGTACAAGAAAAAAGAAAAGAAGGGGACGCGCCTAGGCAAGAAGCCTTTTAGTTGGTCGAAAAAACTGAAAAACAATGGTTTAAATAGATCAATAGTATAGTTTTTATTAAAATTTTATTAAGTTTGTAATCCTAACAAAACAATGTCACTAGAGTCCAATATAAAAGCAGTTATTAGAGACGTTCCTGATTTTCCGAAACCAGGCATCATGTTTAAGGACATTACCCCTATTTTAGAAAATCAAAGCCTTTGTAACGAAATTGTTGATGGATTTATTGATCAGCTTCCTGTTAAACCGGATGCTATAGTGGGTATCGAAAGCCGCGGATTTTTATTTGGATTTTTACTGGCAAATAAACTGAATATTCCTTTTGTTTTGATCAGGAAAGCAGGTAAATTGCCCTACAAAACTATTCAATGCGAATACGCTTTGGAATATGGTTCTGCTGTAGTTGAAATGCATATCGATAGCCTGAAAAAAGGATGGAATGTGTTAATTCATGATGATCTGCTTGCAACTGGAGGAACAGCAGATGCAGCGGCCAGATTAGTAAAGGACCAGGAAGCCAATGTGAGCGGATTTTGCTTTGTGGTTGGATTAGAATTTTTAAACGGAAAACAAAAACTAAATATACACTCAAACAATATCACATGTCTAGCGCAGTATTAGAACCAAATGTTGGAATGAATTTCCAATTAAATGAAAACCAGAACGCCATAGCGGATATGATCCGCAAATTTGGTAAAGAACACATTTATCCAAAAATGATGGAATGGGACGAGGCACAAACCTTTCCTGTAGAAGTTTTTAAGAAATTAGGGGAATTAGGTTTGATGGGAGTTGTAGTTCCTGAAGAGTACGGTGGATCAGGATTATCGTATACAGAATATGTAACGGCGATTATTGAATTAAGCAAAATCTGTGGCTCTATAGGTTTATCTATGGCGGCTCATAATTCATTATGCACTGGTCATATTTTAGCCTTTGGTAATGAAGAGCAAAAAGCAAAATACTTACCAAAATTAGCAACTGCTGAGTGGATCGGTGCCTGGGGTTTAACTGAAACCGGAACAGGATCTGATGCTGGTGGAATGGCTACTACTGCTGTAAAAGATGGAGATTTTTATGTGATCAACGGTTCTAAAAACTTTATCACTCACGCTATTTCCGGTAATGTAGCGGTTGTAATTGTACGTACTGGTAACAAAGGCGACAGTAAAGGAATGAGTGCTTTCATTATTGAAAAAGGTACACCTGGTTTTAAATCAGGGAAAAAAGAAAATAAACTAGGAATGCGTGCCAGCGAAACTGCTGAGTTGATATTTGATAACTGTAGAGTTCATAAAGACCAGATGTTAGGTGAAGAAGGCCAGGGATTTGTTCAGGCCATGAAAGTATTGGATGGTGGACGAATCTCTATCGCGGCTTTAAGCTGTGGGATTGCACGTGGTGCGTATGAATGTTCTCTAAAATATGCGAAAGAGCGTGAGCAGTTTGGCAAACCAATTGCTCAGTTCCAGGCTATCAGCTTTAAATTAGCAGATATGGCAACTGAATTGGAAGCTGCTGAATTATTAACGTTTAAAGCAGCCGATTTAAAAAACCGTCATCAAAAAATGACTAAAGAAGGCGCTTTTGCTAAATATTATGCATCTGAAGTTTGCGTAAGAAACGCAAATGAAGCAGTTCAAATCTTTGGTGGTTACGGATTCACAAAAGATTTTCCGGCAGAAAAATATTACCGTGACAGTAAACTATGTACGATTGGAGAAGGAACCAGCGAGATCCAGAAATTGGTAATCAGCAGGGAATTATTGAAAGATTAATCCAAAATAAATATAAAGAAAGCTCCTTAATTATTTAAGGAGCTTTTTTTGTGACCTATATTTAATGACATAATAACCAACGACTCGTGCATTTTCTATAGAACGTGATAATGCAGTACGTCAACACTATGTCCCCGTAAATGGTGAAATTTAACACACACAAAAAATCCCCGTTTAAAGCGGGGATTTTTTATTTTCAATTACAATGTTGTTTATTGAATCACAAGTTTTCGGGTGATTTTTTCATTTTTATAATTAAGATCAACGAAATAAATCCCACTCTGAAGTTTGATATCGTTAATCAGAACATTATTAAATCCATTAATGACATCCACATTTTTTTGATAAACTTTTCTACCGGCTACATCAGTAATAACCAAATTAAATCTCTCTGCCACTTTTGCATCAATCATTAAGTAAAATTCACCTGATGTAGGGTTTGGAGCCAATATATATTCAAATTGAGTGGATACATTTTCATTGATACCAACAGCAACATAACAAGGAGAATTGACACCTGTAGTATAGGTAGGTGCAGCAATATACGTCATATTCGAAAAATCAATAAAACACGCATAACGTACACTGTCAATAAATGGATTACGGTTACCTTGTAGGGAATCCAAAAAGTCGTTACGGGAAATTTCCCACGCCGTTGGAGGGTATTGCAAATGCCATTTTTTTAACAAATTTTGATCTTGGCCATAAGCAATTGTACCACTTATTGGATTTTTTAATTTCCAGTTTTTAGCAAGTCCATCGACTCCTAATTGTCCATTATAAGCTGTAGCCATATACATAATTGCTCTAGCGATAACCCCCTTATGAGCATTACGCACTTCATATACCGTTTGACCCAAATTATTCTGGCCAAATTTACCTTCTAAATATTGGTTTGTAAGTGTAGCAACTTCGCCAACCGGAAAATTGCTTCGGACACCATTTACATCATTTTGCTGAATTGGAAATAAATGATGTTGATCGTTATACTCTTTTCTTTCCACATTATTGGGTGAAGCGCCTGACCCGTCAGCAGGATTTGTTGGCATCCACTGATGGCAATAACTATGATCTCTACTAAAATATGAATAATCGAATGGTTCATTATATAAATACTGTTCGCCGCTATAAACACAAGTAACCACTTTTTGTCCAGCAGTGGTATCTCTCGCAGTAAATAATTTAACCATTGTTTCATCATAGTTCCCGTAAAAAATGGAAGTATGAGGATAAACTTGTGCAGAAAGAGAAGTTAAAAAATTAGTGTTAGTTACGTTTAATGATGTGTACTCAGAAACAGGCTGCATTGTTGCCAAAGCAGTAAATCCTCCTGTTAAGGGACCAGCTGTTAAATAATTAGTAAATGAACCGGAACCATTATAGGAGAAAATTGCTAATTCATAAGGCAAACCCGCATAAATATTACTTAAGCCGATATTAGTTGAATTGCCTGCATAAATAACTTTACTGTTTCCTATAGCGTCACCAACTTTATACCAGGTACCATCAACCGGTACATCTGTTATTGCCGAAGACGTTTGCTTTTTCAAAATTAAATATCCATCAGGGCTTCCTGAAGCAGTTGAATATGACGCAGAAGCACGATATGATTTTATATTAGAAAAAGATAAGTTTGATGGCTGTGCTGAAGGCTGAGTGACAAAATTTCCACCAATACCATTTAAGTTAATGAGATAAGCTGATTCGTTCGAATCATCATTGTTAATGGTTAAAACCGCAGAACGCGTTCCGGCAGAAGAGGGATTGAAAGTAATCGTCAAAGGCACATTCGAAGCAGGATTAACTGTTGAAGGCGCTGTTGGAGCAGTTACAGTATAATCTGTTGCAGCAACTCCAGATAATCCAAACGAGCTAATTGTTAAAGGAGAAACACTTCCAAGGTTTTCAATAACAAAAGCAACTGTTGTAGGTGTTCCAACAGCAGAATTAAATAAAGAAGAGTTTCCTCCATTCAAAATTGTATTGCCTGATCGCTTTACGTTGATTTCCTGAGCTGTAACTGGTGCGGGAGAAATATTAATTTCGTCCAAACCAACATTATGACCGGATACCTTTGTAGATAATATCCATTTTAAATACCTTGAATTTACATTTGGAGTAACAGTGTAGTTTGTATAAGCAGTGCTACTTATAGTTCCTACAAAAACAGTTAAATCAGTCCAGGCAGTGCCATTTGTTGATTCCTGTAGTTTAAAAGTACCTTGCCAGGCACCACCTGTGTTCCAGCCTTTAAGATAGTAACTCACAACACCAATAGCATCTGCTGTATTTATTTGTACATATTCATTTGCAATATCTAACCTTCCTGCTAATCCTGCCTGGCCTGTAGCATAGGTAAAGGAACCACCGATATTAGTTGACCATCCTGTTGTACAGGGCGTGAAACTAGCCGCAGAAATAAAGTTTTCGAAATTGTACCCTGATGGTAAAGGGCATTGTGCATTTGCAGTTGCAAAACTCAGTCCAAGCATTGCTGCAAATAGTTTTATTTTTTTCATGTTATTTATTTTAGTGATCAATTCTTTAAAAAGTTAATTTAGTTCCAATGATAAAGGTTCTACCGGCACCAAAAAATACGGAAGCTGATTCTGCATCGAAACCTACACTATTTTGGGTAGCTCGGTTATTATCTGCATCTGTTATATATCTCAAATTTAAAACATTGTTTACCGTTGTATATAAATTTATCTTAAAAACCTTGAATGAGAATTCATAGCCCGCACTTAGATCGCACAAATAGTAAGCTGGTAACCTCCAACTTTCTCTTCCGCGATTATCCAAGAGTTCTTTTGTGACAGGATCCTTAGTTTTATTATTATTTAAATCCAAAATATTGATATTCGCATAATTTTTATCAAATCGTGTAATCCTAGGTTTAATATAAAATCCTTTAAAAGGCATATACCTAACTGCCAAACCTATTTGGTTTTGGGCAGTATTTCCTACATGTACTTTTTTTGCATTATAAACTATTGAGTCTCTTATATCACCCTCATTATTATATGAATAAATAACTCCTTCTGAATTATATCTCCAATCACCTAATGATAAAATCCCTTCAATTTCAATTTGTCTAATTGGCTTGTACGTTCCCTCAAACTCAAAACCCTTATAAATTACATCAATACCGTTTGATACAAACAAGTTTCCCTCTATATCTGATCTTGAAGGCTGCGGTTGGTTTTGCCATGCGGTATAATAAGCATTTATACTTCCTGAAATACGGCTGTATTTTATACCATAACCAAGTTCAAAAGATTGTATGTATTGAGGTTTAAACCCTTTAATTAATTTATTTGCAAATGAAAATGTATTATCCAAGCGTTGAGGGATCTGCATAAATCCAACATTTGCAAAAACATTATGGTGATCATTAATATTATAATTCGCTCCTCCTTTAACTGTATATCCAAGTTGATCTACCCAACCTGTATTTGAAGCTCTTGACTCCTTTGAATCAATATCATAAGCTGTAGCATTTAAAATAAAAGCTTTTGGTGAGGCCCCAGAGTTTTTTATAAAAGTAGTATCGCCATTTACAGATATAGTAGAGCCTCTAACTGCAGTGATATTATCAATACCATTAAAATAAAATGTTTCACCTGATTGTATTGCTTGTTCAAAAGTACGACCAGCAATTACTAAATCTTTTTTTCGATAATAATCTACACGATTATATGAAGATATTGAACCCGTCGCTGTAAAGAAGCCGGTCCATTTCCCTTTTTTAATTTCTAACTGACCAAATACACCACCCCATTTTACTTGACTTTCCCACTTAGCCCCAAATAAATCATTTTTTCTTTTTGCATTAGCTTTCAAATCTTTATAATCTGATAATGGGTTAATAAGAGTAGTTGATGTTACAGTTTCGTTATAATAATCACCACCTAATAAATCATAAACAGTATTATAATGCTCACCTTTGTAATATCTTAAGTCTACCCCATAAGTGACTGTGAATAATTTATTTAATTTAGAAGTAGCTGTAGATAATACACCATACCATTTATGATTATTATTTCGAAGCATGATGACATTCGAAGATTTTCTTTCTCCAGGAAAAATTGAAGTTGACCCATTAACTGGCGGAGAGGTTCTGATATAATAGCCGGTCACAGTATCTCTTGTAGTAACAGATGAAACAAAACCTGTTCCTCCACCTTTTCCATAAGAAGCATATACAACAGTGGAAAGAGTTGTCTTTTCAGAAATTTTCCAAAAATGATTTAAATTAAATAAAGGTTTATGAAATACATTGACTTTGTCATTAAACTTTGTGGTTTTATCCAAAATTCCCTGATCCCCATTCCATCTTAAATCCCTATCACCCTGATGCTTTGTTGTATACCCAACGCCTTTCATGTTTGCCCAATAAGCGTCGTCTATATTAACACCTAATTTTGCAGCATATTCTCTGTCATAAACTGCTATAGGCATTTTAGAACTTCTACTACCATGTGATTGAGGTGCTCCATTTACTCCAATACTAATTATGTGTCGTGAATTTGGCATATATTGAACTTTAGCAAAATACGAATAGGCATTATACCAGGTCCCTTCTGCCCATCCATCTCCATTTCTATAGGTTCCAGCTAAAGTAAAACCCCATTTATTATTGATTAATCCAGAATTATGAGCTAAACCTATCACATTCCCCCTATTATTAGACCATTCTTTTTTCACCACTGTTTGTTGTTTTCCTTCGATACCATTGGTTATAAAATTCATGGTTCCCCCGATTGAAGAAATCGCTAATTTAGAGGCACCTAAACCGCGTTGAATCTGCATTGATTTTGTAATATCTTTTAATCCATCCCAGTTACTCCAGTATACCTGGCCATTTTCCATATCATTTACTGGTATACCATCGACTAAAACACCAATATTCCGTTGGTCAAATCCTCGAATGGTAACGCGTGAATCACCTGCCCCGCCGCCCTGAGAAGTGGCATAAGCTCCAGGTGTAGTATTCGCAATCATGCTAATGTCCTTCCCTCCCAATTCTTCCTGTATTTTAGTGGCTGAAATTGAACTAAAAGCAACTGGGGTTTCCCTGATCTGTGCCATGTTAGCAACCACTTCAACTTCATCAAGAACAGCATTTTCTAATTTAACTTCAATTTTCTTGTTGGAATATAATTTAACTTTCTGGTTGAATTTTCCGTAACCGAGCATTGACACTTCAATATTATAATCTCCCTTCGGCAACTTAATACTGAAATTCCCGTCAAGATCGGCTACAGTACCAATTCCCGGTTTCACCATAATAACAGCCCCAATTAAGCCTTCTCCGGATTCAGAATCTTTTATTGTTCCAGATAAGGAAACCTTAATGCTATCTTGAGCTATAAATAAAATTGAATTAAAAAGAAAAAGAAATAAAAAACTGTATTTAAGCATTGTTTTAAATATAAAGGGCTGAATATTGCATCAGCCCTGTTAGAAATATGAATGAACTAATTTTATTTTATAATTATCTTTTCAGATTTAGAACCAGCATCACTCTTTACCGTAGCATAATAAATTCCTGTAGAAAGTTCCATATCTTTAAGGATTATAGTTTTTTCTACTGATTTAATAGTTCTTCTGAAAACCACTTGTCCAATAGCATTAGTTATTTCAATTTCTTTGATTGATTTATCAGAAACAAAAGCCATTTCATTTCCGTTTGAAGGATTGGGAAATACTCTTAAACTAATTTGATTCGAATTCTCTTTTACTCCAACAGGTTTACAATCACAATCATGAACACCAACATCTGTCCAGTTGTCTTTTGGTAATGAGTCCCATTCTAAAGTTACGTTAAATGGCGAAGGATTTGTCATTAATCCAATCTGGACAGTTGCTTTTCTTTGTAAAGAAAGGTCTTTTGTCCACCACTTACCTGCAGTACCATTATAAGGGAAAGCATCACTCCATGCTGTTGCAGGCTGAACTCCTATTTCTCCAAAAATATCCAAAATTTTATAAGGATTTATTCTGGCCAAAACCATTGCATCATCACCATTCACATAAGTAGGAGCAGGATAAGCATGATCTAATTGCTGAGCTAAAGCTTGCAGTACAGGGCTGCAAGCAGGTGAGCTTCCAGTTCCAGTAGTTTGCCCGTTAACAATAACAAAAGTAGAGTAAGCAGCTACGTTTCCAGATAAATCTGTACTATCAGCACCTATAGGGGATCCATTCGAATAACGAACCAAACGGTAGTTACTCATATTAATAGAATTACTAGTAGGATTATAAAACTCTAAAGCTTTATTATTTCCTCCTCCCTCAACATATTCAGAAATAAATAATTCTGAACAATTTTGCGCTTTTACAAACAAAGCCAAAGTCATTAATGATAAACTAAGTAAAGTTTTTTTCATGTTATAATTTTTAGGTGTTATTTTTTATTTCTAAAAGTGGTTTAAGGTGGATCTCAGAATAGGTTTCCTCTTATAGGGTGGTCACTTTTAAGCGGAACAAAAATAAGATAATTTGATCCACTCACAAACAATTGTGAATAAAAATGATAATTAAATAAGAAACATTTAACAATTACTTTATCAGTCTTTTTTTCAAAACAACTGTTTCCTGAGTGCTGATTTAGCAAGAAAAATTTTCATTTTTTAACGAATAGGTGATTCCAAAACTCACAATAAAAACTACATTTGCTTGTTAAACACAAAAAAATGACAAAATTATTCTTAATAGGTCTATCAACACTTGCATTTTCAGCCAACAGCCAGTCTTCTTTTAATTTCTCGATCAATGGTGTGTTAAAAAATGCTCCGGAGAATTCATATACCTATATTCACCATAAGTGGGATGGAAAAGATATTACGGACAGCGCCAAAATTAAAGGTGGAAAATTTATCCTTAATGGAAAAGGTTCTGAAGCTAATATGTATTGGCTTACCAAAACTAATAATATCAATGAACAACCCAATCTGGTATTTTTTGTAGATGGTGGAAAAACATCGATTTCAGGCCATATAGATAGTTTAGCACAGGCAAAAGTAGTTGGAGGAAAAACTCAACAAGATTACTTAGACTATAATGATATGATGCGAAATTTTGGTTTAAGACAGCAGGTTATTGTAAACGCTTATAATGAAGCAAAAAGTAAGGGTGACGCCGCTGCCATGAACGAAAAAGTAGCTGAATATCAGGCAATGGATAAGGAGGTGAAGTCTGCTATGGAAAACTTTATCAAATCCCATCCAAAATCCGCGGTAAGTGGTTACGCCATTTATTTTAACAATCAGAATTCAAATGCCACAATAGAAGAACTGGAAAGAGTAGTTGGTTTACTGGACAAAAGTATTTTAAAAACTAAATATGGTAAACTGGCTCAGGAAAAATTAACCCAACTACGAGGTACAACCATTGGTTTTCCGGCAGCTAATTTCTCTCAAGCCGACCCTAATGGAAAAATGGTGAATTTAACTGATCTTAAAGGAAAATATGTATTGGTTGATTTTTGGGCAAGTTGGTGCGGCCCTTGCAGAGCTGAAAACCCGAATGTCGTTATGGCCTACAATAAATACAAAGACAAAGGATTTACTGTATTAGGAGTTTCCTTTGATCAGGTGAAAGAGAAATGGATTCAGGCAATAGAGAAAGATCAGTTAACCTGGACACAAATAAGTGATTTGAAAGGCTGGGGCAATGAAGCGGGTAAATTATATGGAATTACAAGCATCCCTCAAAATTTATTGTTGGATAAAGAAGGAAAGATCATCGCAAAAAATTTAAGAGGTGCTGATTTAGATGCTAAACTTGAAGAAGTGATTAAATAATACTTTACCAGTAAAAAATTAAAAACTAATTATAAATTTGCTAGCCTAAAAAAACAATAAAATTTATGAAGAAACGTACGCTTGGATTTTTAACATTAACAGCAGTTGGTTTTACTGCATTTGCACAAATTTCTGAACCAGTTATTATGACTATAAACGAAAAACCCGTTTATAAAAGTGAGTTCGAGAATGTTTATAAAAAGAACAGCGGAAAGGAAGTAAATAAAGAACAAAAATCAGTGAAGGAATACGTGGACCTATTTTCTACATTTAAAATGAAAGTGTTTGAAGCTGAAGCTAACGGTCTGGATACAATTAATTCTTTTAAAACAGAATTGGCTGGATATCGCAAACAATTAGCGGCACCATACTTAACAGATAAAAATGTGAACGATGCTTTATTACAGGAAGCATATGAGCGCATGAAAACTGAAATAAGAGCTTCTCATATTTTAATTCGTGTGCCGGAAGACGCCTTACCAAAAGATACTATTGAAGCTTACACACGCTTAATGATTATTCGTGACGCATTAATGGGCAAAACCCCTACTCCTGCTAAAATCACAGAGTACGAAAATCTTTTAAAGAAAAGTTCTGCTTTATCAAAAACATCTACACGTCAAGATTCAATTGACTATAACAGCAAATTAAATGCTGTAAAAGGCATTGCATCAGCATTAAATTCTGGAAATGACAAATTTGCTGCAGTAGCAAAAAAAACATCTGAAGATCCTTCGGCCGCTGAAAATGGTGGTGATCTTGGATATTTTACATCTTTACAAATGGTGTATCCCTTTGAAACAGCTGCTTTTAAAGCAAATGTTGGTGATATCACGATGCCTGTTAGAACCCGTTTTGGCTACCACCTTTTAAAAATAGTTGATAAACGTCCTAGCCAGGGAGAAATTTTAACCGCACACATTATGGTTAAGTTTTCAAAAGACATGGGTGACAAAGACAAAGAAAATCTGAAAACTAAAATTGATGAGATTTATACTAAATTAAAAGCAGGTGAAAAATTTGAAGATCTTGCACGTCAGTTTTCTGATGATAAGCCTAGTGCTGAAAAAGGTGGTCAACTCCAGTGGTTTGGCAGCAGTCGTATGCCAATTGAATTTGAAAAAGCTGCATTCGCATTAGCAAATAATGGAGATTTCAGCGAGCCTTTTACAACTACTTACGGATGGCATATTGTTAAACGGATTGACAAAAAAGGTTTAGCGTCTTTTGCTGATATGAAAGGCGACCTTAAACAACGAATTGGTAAAGATAGTCGTACCCAGGCTGGTAAATCTTCTTTGATTGAGAAAATTAAGAAAGACAATAACTTTAAAGAAAACCCATCTGCTAAAAAAGAATTTTTGAAAGCAATAGATTCTACTGTTTTTCAGGGAAGATGGGAAGCAAAAAAAGCGGAAAAATTAGGCAAAAAAGAATTGTTTAGATTATCCAACAAAGATAAAACCGGAAAAGAAACAACAATGATATACGGACAGAATGATTTCGCTAAGTACATTGAAACGCATCAAACTGCAAGGCCTAAAACGGACTACAACATGTTCTTAAACCAGTCTTATAAGGAGTTTGTAGATGAAACATTGATTAATTATGAAGACGCTGTTTTAGATGCTAAATATCCTGAATTCAGAAATTTATTGAAAGAATACAGAGACGGTATCCTGCTATTTGATTTAACTGATCAAAAAGTATGGAGCAAAGCAGTAAAAGATACTGCGGGTTTAAAAGCATTTTATGAAAAAAATAAAAACAATTATTTGTGGGATGAGCGTGCTGATGTAACCATGTATAAATGTGCCAACGAAAAAGTGGCTAAAGAGGTTCGTGCCATCCTTAAGAAAAATAAATCTGAAAAAGAAATAACTGAAACTATTAACAAAACATCTCAACTAAATGTTTCTGTTGAAAACATCACCTACTTAAAAGGAGAAAATAAAGATGTAGATGCTAACTGGAAACAAGGTGTTGCGTCATCCGATATTAAGGATATTAAAGAAAACAAAGTAACTGTTTTAGTAGTAAATAAATTAATGGGCAAAACACCAAAAACAATTGCAGAAGCAAAAGGAATGATCACTGCAGATTATCAGAATTACCTTGAAAAAGAATGGTTAGCTTATCTTAAAAATAAATATACAGTTAAGGTAAATGAAGACGTTTTAAATACCGTAAAGTAAAAAAAGTAAAAACAACGGAAAAGGCTGTAGCTATACAGCCTTTTCTTTTTATAAGAGATCTTGCTAAATCCATCGAACATAAAGACATTTCTTTTATCAGGAATATTATTTTTATTTTTTTCCTGCAGCAAATCGTCTGATCCTCTTGAAGATAAAGGAAAAGTGATTGCGAAAGTAAATGCGGCTAATTTATTTGCAGCGGACTTAGAGCAAATAGTTCCCAGGGGTTTATCAATGGCTGACAGTACTGCATTTGTCCAAACCTTTATTAATAAATGGGCTTATAATGAAGTATTTTATCAGCAAGCCGTAAATTATTTAACGGAGGAAGAAGCGGATATTACCAAAGAACTAGAGGCATACAAAAAAGAATTATTGTCTTACAAATTTCAAACAAAGCTGATTGAAGAAAAACTCGATACCACAATAACTGCTTCACAAATTGAAAGCTTTTATAACTTAAATTCTCAAAATTTTCTACTAAAAAACAATATTGTAAAAGTGCTGTACGTGAAAACCCCTTTGAATATTCCTAATTTAGCAAAACTAAAAAAACTGTGTTATTCAACAAATCCAAATGATGCCGAGCAGTTGAAAAGTATGTGTATTCAATATGCCAATAATTTTTTCATGAATGATAACACCTGGTTGATGTTTGATGACCTAAAAAAAGAGATCAATCAGTTAAATGAAGTTCCGGAATATAATATTCAAAACGGTAAAACATTTGAGTTTACTGATGCCACAAGTTTCTATTTTTTGAAGATTATTGAGGTGAAATCTAAAAATACTTTATCTCCTATAAATTTTGAAAAAAATAATATCAAAAACATGCTGATTAACCAAAGAAAACAACAATTAATTAATACCATCAGAAAAGACTTTTTTGATAAAGCTAAAACAAATAAAGATTTAGAAATTTATAATTAACTTAGTAAAATGAACTTAAAACTTGCATTTACCTTTTTATGTTTAACAACGATTTGCTTTGCTCAACCACAGGTTTTGGATAAGGTTGTTGCTATTGTTGGAAAAAATCCATTGCTTTTATCAGAAGTGGAAACCAACTTGCTACAGCAAAGAGAGCAAAAAGAAAAAAAAGAATTCAGCCAGGAAGACCGGTGTAAAGTTTTTGAAGATGTTCTATTCCAAAAATTACTTTTATCACAGGCAGAAAGAGATAGTATTGTTGTTGCAGATGCAGAGGTTGATGGCGAGTTAAACAGAAGGATACAGTACTATGTTGGAATGCTTGGCAGTGAAGAAAAATTTGAAGCATTTTACGGTAAGCGAATTAGTGTATTTAAAGATGAATTAAGAGATGATGTAAGAAATCAGTTACTTGCTCAGAAAATGCAGCAGAAAGTAACCGGTGATGCAAAACTAACTCCTGGCGAAGTAAAAATATTTTATAACACATTACCTATTGACAGTTTGCCTCTCATTAATTCAGAATTAGAAATAAGCCATATTATTAGAAAACCACCCATTTCTGATGAAGCAAAAAAAGCTGTTCGCTCTCAACTTGAAGTTTACAGAAACCGGGTTGTTAACGGAGAGAGCATGAGCGTAATCGCTGCTCTATATAGTGAGGATCCAGGTTCTGCAAAAAATGGAGGACGTTATGAATCAGTAATGCGCGGACAAATGGTTCCCGAATTTGAAGCAGTGGCTTTTCGTTTAAAAGCAGGCGAAGTATCAGAGATCTTTGAAACGTCCTATGGATATCATTTTATGCAATTAGTAGCTCGTAAAGGGGAATCGGTTGATGTGAGACATGTATTAATGTCGCCAAAAATTTCTCAGTTGGAAATTATAAAAGCAAAGGAAGAATTAGATAGTATTAGGGAATTAATTATAAGTGGCCAATTGAAATTTGAAGATGCGGCCTTAAAATATAGTAATGATAATGAAACCAAACAAAATGGTGGGGTTTTAATTAACCCTGCTGCTAACAGCGCGAAATGGGAACTTGATGAGATTGGTCAAATGGATCAAAATCTGGTTTTTATGTTGGAGAATCAAATGAAAGTTGGAGATGTGAGTCCTGTTATTCAACACGCTGTTGATGCAAAGCAAGCATGGCGTATCATTTATTTGAAGGCCAGAACAGAACCACATAAGGCAAATTTGAAAGATGATTATACGCGTTTACTAAACATGGCAACTTTTGAAAGACAAAAGAAATCTATTACAGATTGGATCGTAAAAAAATCAAGGTCTACCTATATTAAAATTGACAGTGAATATAATAGCTGCAAATTAGAATATAGCTGGACGATTACACCTTAATTCAAGACTAAAAAATTTATGAATTATAAAAATGATGTAGAAGCAATTGATGCTTTTGTAGTAAAATATAAAGAACTTAATGCGGAAATCGCTAAAGTGATTGTTGGTCAAAATGACACAATAAAGGATGTTCTGATTTCTATTTTTTGCAGGGGACATTGTTTATTAGTTGGCGTACCTGGATTAGCAAAAACCTTGTTAGTAAATACAATTGCCGAGGTACTGGGGCTATCATTTAATAGAATTCAATTTACACCTGATTTAATGCCAGGTGATATTATAGGTTCTGAAATATTGGATGAACATCGCAATTTTAAATTCATTAAAGGGCCTTTATTTGCAAATATTGTTTTGGCTGATGAGATTAATCGTACTCCTCCAAAAACACAGGCCGCTTTATTAGAAGCCATGCAGGAAAAAAGTGTGACAACAGCAGGTAAAAAATATGATTTAGGAAATCCTTTTTTTGTTTTAGCAACTCAAAACCCTATTGAACAGGAAGGTACCTATCCCCTTCCAGAAGCTCAGTTGGATCGATTTATGTTTAACGTATGGTTAGATTATCCAAGTTTTCAAGAGGAATTACAGGTTGTGAAACTAACCACCACAGATTTAAAAGTTGAACTAAAAAAGATTATTTCATCTGAAGAAATTATTTATTTTCAAAACATCATTCGCAAAATTCCTGTTGCAGATAACGTTTTAGAATATGCAGTAAAACTGGTTAACAAAACACGATTAAACTCCGAGTTTAGTTCGGACGTGACTAAAAAATATTTGGCCTGGGGCGCAGGACCGCGTGCTTCACAATTTCTAGTTTTAGGCGCAAAATGCCATGCAGCAATAAATGGGAAATATAGTCCCGACATCGAAGATGTAAAGGCTGTTGCTAACGCTATATTAAGACATAGAATAATTCGTAATTATAAAGCGGAAGCAGACGGTATGAGCATTGAAGCAATTATTGAACAATTAAAATAAATCATAAAAATAAACCATAAAATAAATCACATGAAAAAAATCAATGTTGTAACTCTAGCATCTTTGCTTCTATTCGGTTTTAATAATTTAATGGCACAGGATGCTCAAACCAATAAAAAAGAAGTTTCTGAAAATTGCGTAAGCAAAGGGAGATTTATAATTGATGCCTATTATGGCTATCCATACGTTGTTGGCAAATATATTAAAACAATTGTTTCAGGATCCGGTGCCGGAAACATAGACGTCACAAACCTTAATCATCTTGGAGGCAAATTCGAATATATGCTTAACGATATGATTGGTTTAGGATTTGAATACACTTTCGCATCAGTAACCGCTAAATATGTTGAAACTCGATCTGTTTACAATAACTCAACTAATCAGTATGACAACCAGACTGAGAGTTATACTCTTGGAATCAATAAACAAAGAATGTTGGCCAAAATCAATATACATTTTGCTACCTCAAAATATCTCGACCCCTATGCAACTGGTGGGATTGGCTATAAAAATACAAATGTTTATTCTAGCAATATTAATGACCAGCAAGGTGTGGCTGAAGCATCACGAGCATTAAATATTCTTCCCGTAGCATTTAGATTGGGTATTGGGATGCGTTATTACTTTATCAAAAATCTTGGTGTTGGCGTTGAAGCAGGTATTGGTGGTCCACTTATTCAGGCAGGTATTTCAGGTAAATTTTAATATATAGTTGTTATATGAGTAAATTAATTTTAGCCAATGATGGCATTGATGCAGTAGGAAAAAGCTTATTGGAAAAAGGTGGTTTTACTGTGATTACCGAAAAAGTATCTCAGGAAAATTTAGCTAAGGAAATTAATGATAAAGGCTACGTAGCTTTAACGGTTCGCAGTGCAACAAAAGTTCGAAAAGCTGTGATTGATGCTTGTCCAGGTTTAAAAGTAATTGGTCGCGGCGGTGTTGGCATGGATAATATTGATGTTGACTATGCCCGTTCCAAGGGAATTCAGGTAATCAATACTCCTGCAGCTTCCAGTAATTCTGTAGCAGAATTAGTATTTGCACATTTATTTAATGCCGTTCGTTTTGTGTACGATAGTAACAGGAATATGCCAACTACAGGTAACACGAAATTTGACGACTTAAAGAAAAATTATTCGAAAGGAATCGAACTGAGAGACAAAACTCTAGGAATTATTGGATTTGGACGCATTGGTCAATATACTGCTAAAATTGCATTAGGTTGTGGCATGAAAGTACTAGCTTATGATCCCTTTGTAAAAGAAGCTCTTCTAAAATTAGATATACACGGTACAAGTGGAGTAGATATAAAAATCACTACTGTTAGTCTGGACGAATTAATTGCCAATTCAGATATGATTTCGATGCACGTTCCAGGAGGGAATATGATTTCTGAAAAAGAAATAAATTCTATGAAAAATGGTGTGATACTCATCAATGCTTCCCGTGGTGGCGTCATCGATGAAATTGCGCTGATAAATGGATTGAACTCCGGAAAAATTGCTCATGCTTGTTTAGACGTTTATGAAAACGAACCCACACCCAATGAAACAATTTTAAAACACCCGAAAATTTCGTTAACTCCACATATTGGTGCTGCTACTAATGAAGCTCAGGAAAGAATTGGAGTTGAACTGGCAGAAAAACTAATTGACGCTTTGAAATAAATGCCCTCTTCTTCACTGTAGCAAGGGAATATTAAGGCAGGAGTAAATTTGGTACATGAAAGCATTTGTAATTATATTCATTTTATTTTGCTTTCAGGTAAATGCTCAATATGCTATTAAGGTAAAAAAAGAGGATAACCGCTTCCTCTTTTTTCAAAAGAATGGTAAGAGCGATACCATCGTTAAAAACAAAACTGATCTGTTTTTCATTAAGTTACCTGATAGCCTAAAACAACACCTCCAAATCTTCATTCACAACGGTCAATTCATCAAAACAGATAACGATACTATTTATCAGTTAAGAGCAGTACGAGGGATGAAATATTCTCATTCACAGCCCGATACCATATTTCATACTTTGCTTGAAGGGAATTGCAATCCCTCAAAAAACATTTCAATTGAGTTTATTAACACCCTTACGCAGCGGAAGATTCTTCAAAACAATTTTATTGCTAAATAAAACCTTTCCTTATATTTATAAAAAACACGTCGCAAATGAGCTCAACCTCTAAACATCCAACGGGATTATTTTTTCTAGCCTTTACTGAATTTTGGGAAAGATTTGGGTATTACCTGATGATCGGAATTTTTTTCCTTTATATGACCGATACTGAAACCGGAGGTTTTGGATGGGAAAGTGGAAAAGCGTCTGATGTGTTTGGGACGTTTATTGCCTGTGTTTATTTGACTCCATTCATTGGCGGTTTGTTAGCTGATATGAAGCTTGGATATCGGTTTGCAATTACTATAGGTGGTATTTTAATGGGAATCGGATATTGTCTTTTATCTGTTCATGAAGAATGGGCGTTTTATACAGCATTAGTTATTATGATTGTTGGTAATGGTTTTTTTAAACCTAATATTTCAACGCTGCTTGGAAATCTATACAATGATCCAAAATACAAAGCAAATAAGGATACCGGTTATAACTTATTTTACATGAGTATAAATATTGGAGCCTTCCTTTGCAATTTTATCGCGGCGTTTATGCGTATAAAATATGGTTGGAATTTGGCTTTTATAACAGCAGGAATAGGTATGTTCTTAGGTGTAATCACTTTTTGGATTGGGATGAAACATTATAAACATGTGGACGTGAGGAAAGAACCAACGTCGGAAGATAAGCCAATCATTATGCGCTTTTTAAAAGTGCTTGGAATTGCTTTTGGCTTTGGTTTATTGGGTTGGTTTATACCTAGTACTATTTTTGGGAGCGACAGTACAGATGCGTTTTTGTGTGCTTGTATTCCTGTTGTCTATTTTTATTATACCATTTACAAAAGTTGTTCCACCGAAGAAAAACAACCCGTTGGAACCATGTATACCATTTTTGGAATTGTGATTATCTTCTGGGCAATTTTTAAATTGAATGGTACTGCGTTAACAACCTACGCAAATTCTTATACTGACAGAGCAATGCCAGCAGCCATGGTACCATTAGCTGATTCGTTGTATTTATGTGATAAATCTGTTGTTGCAGAAAATGATTCCGTTTACCAGTTAGACGAACATTTCAGAAGGATCAAAGATGCCAGTGGAAATGCTCTAAAGTGTATGGACTACCCGTCTTACTTTAAGAACATGTCTCCGGAAGAATATCCGGCGAAAGGGGAAAATCTCACACTTATGCCTACCGAATTATTCCAATCTATTAATCCATTTTTTGTCATTATTCTTACTCCGGTTGTAGTACTCTTCTTTGGATTTTTAAGAAAACGAAAAAAGGAACCAACCACTGCAACTAAAATTGCATATGGTTTATTGATTAGTGCCTTATCTACATTGGTAATGGTTGCTGCTGTTCACTTTACAAATAATGGAATTAATAAGGCCAGTGCCTGGTGGCTCGTTGGAAGCTACGGAGTTATTACTATCGGTGAATTGTGTTTAAGTCCAATGGGATTATCAATGGTATCAAAACTCTCACCTCTACGATTTACAGCTTTAATGATGGGCGGTTGGAGTTTGGCAACCTCCATAGGCAATAAGTTAAGTGGTGTGCTCGCAAAGAACTGGGATAAATTTGACAATAAAGCCTATTTCTTTTGGTTAAATTTCGCCTTATTGATGCTGGCCTTTATTGTGATGATGTCATTATTAAAGAGATTGAATAAAGCGTTTAAAGAGGCTTAATCAATAATTCCATAAAATATAATTCTTCAAATACAAACTTCTGAAAGTCTGATTGGCAGGGGCATTTAAAGCTTCCATAATTGGTTTATCATCCGTATTTATGACTTCTGAATTATAAATCATAAATGGGTATAATTCATTATTTAAACTAAAATGAATCGGTTTTAAAGTGGCAACAAGTAGCAAATTCCTGTAATCTTCATTTTCACTGAACGTGCAAATCTTCAAATCAAATCCTGCTTTTTTTAAAGTAGCCAATAAGCATTGTGTACCTTTCCCATTTTTCCCTGTAAGATAACCGTGGGTATTTATCAAAACAACGCCATCTTTGTTCAACATAATTTTGAGCTTCACCAAACTCTCGCTTGTAATTACGTGAGCGGGCTGTTCTTCTGCTTTAAATAAATCGAAGAAAATTAAATCATATTTTTCTTTTGACTCATTAATAAAATAACGGGCATCCTCGCAGATAGTTTTTACAGAATCATTTAAATAAAAATAGCGCTTTGACATGTTTATAATTCTTTCATCAAACTCAACCGCTGTTACATCATAAGCATGATGATAAATCATATTAGCGACTACACCTCCTCCCAATCCTAGAACTAATGCTTTACCTTTAGAGAAGTACTGAATATTCTTTTCTAATAATCGCACATATTCAGAAACAGATTCTCGTGTCGATACATTCATTTCTGTTTGAATGGTTGTATTGACTAATAATTTTCTAATAACAACTGCATCATTACTTTCCGAAGGTTCATCCCTGACTTCCAATTTTCCTAAAATTCCTTCAGATTTATAAATAGAATATTGATTATTTCTGGACTTTACAAAGCCAAATAAAGTCATGGAAATTACAAGCAGTAGTATGAAAATGCTTAATTTATTTTTTTTTTTAAGAATAAGAAATAAACTCGCCGCCCCTAAAATTATAGCAAAACTTATCAGACTAAGTTGTACCCCGAAATTTGGAATTAAGTAAAATCCGCATAAAAACGTAGCAAGTATTCCGCCAACGGTTGAAACCGCGTAAACTCTTCCACTATTTTCTCCACTATCTTTTGCTTCCTGTGTTAATATAGAAATAATTAAAGGTGACGTTGCTCCCATACATAGGGTTGTTGGAAATAATAGAAAAAATACAGATACCACCACTGCGGGAATCAACGATAAGGCCGAAGCAAGAATCACAAATAATGAAGTTAAGAAGGGCATAAAACACAAAGAACATACCGCGGCTATTAAAACAAATAAAAGCAGTTTATCTTTATCTTGACTTTTACTTAGTTTACCACCTAAAAAATAACCACTGGCTAAACCTGCCAGCGTAATTGCCATTACAGAACTCCACACATACAAACTACTCCCAAAAAAAGGAGCTAATAGTTTAGCTCCGCAAATTTCGGCTGCCATAACAGACGCGCCTTCAATAAAAGAAATAGTATATAACTTATTTTTATTCAGCATGAATCTAAATGTACATATTGGTATCCTCATCATAGGATGCACTTGTACCATAACCTAAACGTTTGCCTGTACGGAGATTGATACTACTTACTTTTTCCTGAATCTCATTCACTGAAACTTCACGCACTTGCTCAATTGGAGGAGTAAAAAGATCGAAAGTGATTGCATAGATAATAAGCTCATTAATAATTTCACTCATCTGCTCCTTAGTCAATGGTTCAGAAGAAAAAGAAGAATATTTAACTCCAACAGGACCTTTTGCTTCAATGAAAAACTTCATTTCACGATTGATAAAAATACGGCAAACCAAATAGCCAAGGTCATTTAATCGATTAAATTTAAATGAATCTGATAAAAAATTATAGACATTAATAATACCACAATAAGAGTTGTACTCATTTTGTTTAATATAACCTGTTCTAAACATAGAATGCGATTTTTCAAATTCAAATACATTTGTATGCATAAAAAATTCGAGCATGTCGCCTGCTACTCTTAACTGAGTGGCATACACATTAGTTTCAGTAGCGGAAATGATAATCCTTTTATCTATTTCATGGGTTTCAATGCTCAATTCAGTAGCGATGTCTCTCACGCATTCCTTCACCATGGCAAAAGCACCGATTGTATTTCTGAACACATCCTGTTTCATAACGGATTTCTCCTTCAACAACTTAATGATTTGCTCTTTCTGAGTATTTACATCGTGGCTCATGGTACAGAATAATGTTTTTGTAGAATAAATATAATTAAAAAAAAATTAATTTAAAAGAAAGGACGGTTGATTTGTTGATTCATACAATATTCGATGAATTTTTCCTCTGATCCCCAATTTTGCCAACTTATTTTCGTCTGCACTAGGGTAAACCCTGTTTGATAAGAACACAAATATTAAACCATTAGCAGGATCTGCCCAGGCAAATGTACCTGTGAACCCACTATGTCCAAAACTCTGCAAACTGCATTCTTTAGTTACGGGGCTTTCTTTTTTATCATCCGGTTCTGGTTTGTCAAAACATAAACCTCTTCTGTTATCAGAAAAATGCGTACGCGTATATTGATTAATAATATCACCATCCAAAAGGTTTTGGCCAGCATAATTCCCATTGTTCAATAACATTTGCATAATCAAAGCCACATCATTCGCATTTCCAAATAAACCAGCGTGTCCTCCTACTCCACCCATCAAAGCAGCTCCCTGATCGTGAACGTATCCCCTCACTAATTGCTTTCTAAATTTAAGATCGTTTTCTGTTGGAGCAATTTGCGCTGCCGGATAAACCGAAAGTGGATTATAAATGAGACCTAAATTCAAAGGCTTATAAAAATTGGAATAGACAAAATTATTTAAAGAGGTTTTGGTCAATTTCTCAATTAATATTTTTGAAAAATAGTAGCCGATGTCACTGTACACATATTTACATGTCTCCTCCATTTTACAAGCCATGATCTGATTATAAATTGAATCATTAAAATCCTTCACCACATATAATCCTTTTGCCACTGGTATTGGAAACTGTTCAGAATATTCATCACTATAATAACCGCTTTTGTAAACGCTTTTCTTATCCATTGTTTTCTGCCAGAAAGGTAACCACGCAGGTAAACCAGATTGGTGTGTGAGCATATCTTTATATTGGATCGCAGATTTATTGGTTCCCTTTAATTCAGGAAAATAATATTCCAGGTGCTCATTATAATTAAATTGATTTTGTTCACTCAGCTTCATTAACGCTAGTGATGAAGACAAAATTTTTGTGAGAGAGGCCAAATCATAAATGGTATTGTCATTCACTTTTTCAGAAGAAGCATCATAGGTTTGTTTTCCAAAATTTTTCTGGTAAAATACTTTACCATTTTTAATGGCAATAATCTGGCATCCCGGGTACGCATTTTCTTTCATCCCCATCAAAGCGATGGAATCTACTTTCAACAACTTACTACTGTTGATTCCAATTTGCTCAGGAACTACATATTGAACCCTGATTGAATTTTTAATTTCAATACCGATACCAGCTTTAAATAAATTTGTTGACACGGGCAAGCTTCCATTCACGGACACTGCTCCCATTACTGCATCTGCGGCGGCTTTCTGACTGAACTGATTATTTTCATATAATTCCAGAATAGCCATTGATTTATCAATGTTCTCCAATTTATTTATTAAATAAGGATTAGAAAACAAACAGGCTATGGTATTTTTTTTAGAACAAATCTTAGAAATAACATCCTGACTTCCTTCTGAACAACCAAAATTTTTATCAGGCTTATAGGAGGTTTTATTAACCTGCAAAATAACCACATCATATTTTTTTATTCTAGCCAGTAAAGTGTCTCTCTCTTTTTTTGTAGCATCATGATCAATTCCCAGGTGGGGAATTTTAGAATATTTATTAAGCGTGGATGAGAACAGATTCTCATTTTCATCACCAATTGAAACCTCAACAATTTTCATCGTATCCAACCTTTGCAGTGGAATTAAATTATTTTCATTTTTTAATAAGGTCACAGACGCTTCAGCTAATCTGCTATTCATCACAAATGACGATTTTGTATTCAGATCTTCATATAAATTTTTAGGATTCACATATTGTTTGTGATTTAGCCCACACCAAAATTTTGCCTTTAATATTTTTTTACAACGTGCATCTATTTCTTCTTGTGTGATTTGTCCGTTTACTACAGCGAGTTTAATCTGCTCAATCGCTTTTGGAACATTTTCTGCAAATAACAAGACATCGTTGCCGGCCAATAAAGCTTTTACATCTACCATTCCAGGTTCATAAAAACTAGCAACGCCTTTCATATTTAAAGCATCGGTAAAAATCAATCCCTGAAAACCCAATTGCTTTTTTAATAGATCCTGTATAATGTAAGGGGATAAAGTTGATGCTGTATTTTTTGTTGTATCATAACACGGAACAAATAAATGAGCTACCATGATACTTGATAAACCCTGATCGAACAATTGTTTAAAGGGATACAATTCTAAAGTATCCATCCTTTCTTTGCAGGCACTGATTACCGGCAATGTTTTATGCGAATCACTATCCGTATCACCATGGCCCGGAAAATGTTTACCATTAGCCATCACACCTTCTGTCTGTAATCCTTTCATATACATTACCGCTTTGTTGGCAACGTTGTATTTATTCTCGCCAAAACTGCGCATGCCAATAACAGGATTCAAGGGATTATTATTAACATCGGCCACAGGTGCAAAATTCACATGAATGCCCATTCGCTTACACTCACGAGCAATTTGTTTTCCCATGTAATAAATTAATGAATCATTTCTTATTGCGCCTAATGTCATTTGACGGGGATATTTTGGAGTACTATCCAAACGCATCGCAAGTCCCCACTCGCCATCAATAGAGATCAATAAAGGTGTTTTGGCTTTGCTTTGATAGTAATTATTCAGTTTTGCTTCCCGAAGAGGCCCGCCTTGCATAAAGATCAATCCACCGATATTATAGGTTTCAACAAGCTCTCTGATTTCTGCTACATGCTTCATATCTTTATTGCTATAAGCAGCTACCATAAACAATTGCGCCAAACGCTGATCTGAATTCAAAGAAGCAAACACAGAGTCAACCCAACGCGATTCCGATCGCAAAAAGTCCGGGTCAGTTTTAGGTGCTTGTTTATTCGTAACAAAAGCCATTATGGCAACAATGGAACATGCAAAAAGGAGCTTATAAAAAAATTGAATCATGTTGGTAAGATACTCTGATTAGCCTTTTTTAAATTTACTAAAAGAGATTGTTTTTAACAGACAGCTATTGATAGAGAAGCGTTAAATATTTTTAAATCAATGTTTAAAAAATCGCATTTTATTTAACCCTACCCGAACTTACATATGTTTTAATAAAGTAGGGTTCATTCATATCACTAATCATCACGCCTTTTTTGGTTGATGCATGAACAAATTTGTTATTTTGCAGATAGACACCTACATGAGAAATACTTCTTCCATTGGTTTCAAAAAAAACAAGATCACCTTCTTTCAATTCAGATTGCTTAATTTTTTTCACTTCTCCCACAAGAGCTTTGGTAGAGCATGAAATTGTTTTGTTATATACCTTTGAATATAAAGTAGAGGTCAATCCCGAACAATCAATACCGCTCTTATCCTTCCCACCATATTTATAAGTTACCCCCTGCCATTCGTCGATGAATAGATAAAGCTTTTCATTTTTGATATCTGATTCAGAAACACCAAGTTTGGCAGCGTATTGTTTTTTAACAGAGCGAACTGTTTGATCCTTTCTGCCAGTCTCCGAAGATTTTGATACCGTTTGTTGATGTTTACAGGATACTATATAAAAACAGCATACGATCAGGGACAAGTATTTGCAAATAGCTTTCACTAGATTAAATTTACCCAGGAAATAAAGTTAAAAATCAGAATTTGAAAAATGTTTTATACAAACAGATGTTTAAATTTCCGTGCTTGTCTCGCTATAATAATGTTTTGAGAATTTTGTGATGACACGGTAAGCTATATAGGCAAAAATAGGCGCCGCCAACACATCATAGCTGTAATGCACGTGTTGAACCACCACTCCAATTGACACTGCCACTGCCGAAATCAGGAACAGATACTTTAATATTTTATTGGAAGCGAAAAAATAGAATAAAAACAAGGTAGCTGCATGTCCACTAAAAAAAAGATCCTTCAGATTCTCGTTTCCAGCATAAAATGTATGCGTTAAAAAAGTGTCACGTAAAGGAATAATTGCAGTTGGAGGATCCAAGGGAACAAAGAATAGCGTAACCACACGTAATAATGTAAGAGTACCATACATCTGAATTAAATGCAAAAAACGATAAGGTGATACAAAAGCATAAATTAACCCAACCAATGCCGTTAAATAAGTGGCAAAGAAAATAAAATCGGATACGTCCCTCGGCTTAATAAAATTCAGAATGGGATCATAAAATGTATGTCCCTGGCGCGTTTCAATATATGCCAATAATGAGGCAAAGCCAGTTAAAATAATACTGACTACAAAAACAGAGATAAAAAATCTATTTCTAAAGTGTTTATCCGAAAAAGCTGTTTTCCAATTATAGAGCATAATACAATATTACAGAAATTCGGGGTTAAAATTATCTTAAAAAGATTTAAAAATCAATGGTTATCAACAAAAAAGGCTGAATTGCTTCAGCCTTTTTGAACTTAAAAAAACAAATACTTTATTACTGAAGGGTAATGGTATACGTGTTACCATTTATAGTAACAGTTGCCTGGTCATCACAAGCGCCGTTTCCAAAATCAATATACCTTGTTGCTTTTCCACCGGGTGTATGTTCCAATGTTCCCTGTGTAAAGTGTCGGCGACATCCAAATGACATGTTCCTGATCAATGGAGAAGTAATGTTTGAAGAAAATGAATTGCCATTTGAAGTCGAGCCACTGGCCGTTCCAGTAATTGAATAGATATCATCATTCCATTGCATCGTGTTTTCACCGGTTATCCATTCTCTTTGGCGGTTAGCTTGCCAGGATATAGTTCCCGCACCGCTCGCTTTAATGATTTGAATATTGGCATTAATCTCATAAACTAAGTGATGTGCTGCATTATGTCCTTTATTGGTAATTGTTTTAGAACCCGTTACCTGGTTATCGTTTACAAAATAATTTTGAGGAGCAACTGTAATAACGGTTAACGAATCCCTGTATTTTCCTGTAAATGAAATTATTATCGAACCTCTTCTATTTCTTCCGTCATTACACAAGCAGTTTGTAGTCCCAAAATTAACGGTTATCGTTTTTGCTGCCGCTAAAGTGTCAAGAGTGATTGTTGCACAAGATGTTGCAAGTATACCGTTTGCATCTGAAGTTCTGAAACTTGAAACCGAATAGGTTTTTGAAGCTTCATCAGAAATGCTGGTCATATCATTTTCAGTTGAGGAGGCAAAAGATTGATCTGCCGCACCCGCAGTATCGCTGTCTTTTTCTTCTTTTTCTTTCTTTTTACAAGATGAAAAAAGTCCGGCACTTACGATAGCCGCTAAAGCAAGTCCTAAAGTTAATTTTCTGGTTTTCATAATTTATCGTTTTATGTTTATTTGTATCTATGACCAGCCAAAAAAGAAAAGGTTTAATCGCGATCTGAAATTATTTCACAAAACTACCACAACCCTTATAAACACTACTATTTAATTTAATGATAACGGAACGGTCTGCTTTTTCACCTGCAGCATTAGTGCATGATTTATTCTCAATGCTCATTGTTACTGATTTTCCATTAATGGTTTTAATATAAGTAAAACTATTTTCATCTTTAATTTTTTCAAAAGAGTCGTCAATCCAAATACTATCTTTACCGTACTCAACAACTAATCGCAGTTTATTATTATAAAATTCCGCAAACCAACCTGGCTCAGTTCCGCTTGCCTTGAATAATAACTCCGACGGATCTTTAATTTCCGCCAATTCAGTTATAGCATCGTATTTCGACAAATTGATGTTCACGTCTGCCACAGTATCATCTCCTTTAGTAACTATTTTTTCTCCATTTGAATTTACCTGAGTACACGAGATTAGTACTAAGGTCATTAGTGTTGATAAAACAATTTTTTTCATATTATAAACATACAAATAATTTTAAGTCAGAGAACATTATAAGTTTATCATAAATACTACATTTGTTAAAAAATGAAATAATTCTATGAATCTACAGTTTGATATTATTGAGATCTTAAAAGTTACTATGGTACTTTTTGCGGTGATTGATATTATTGGATCCATTCCTATTATAATAGGTTTAAAAGAAAAAACAGGAGAAATTAATGCCTCCAAGGCTTCTTTGACGTCGATGGGAATTATGATTGTTTTTTTATTTATTGGTCAATCTATTTTAAGCATTATTGGTATTTCCATTGGTGATTTTGCAATAGCTGGTTCGCTTTTAATTTTTATTGTTGCCTTTGAAATGATTCTGGGAATTCAGATTTCAAAAGATAATATGCCAGCGACTGCTTCTGTTGTTCCATTGGCTTTTCCATTAATAGCAGGTACGGGAACATTAACTACATTATTGTCGATCAGAGCAGAATACAATATTGTGTCTATTATTACTGCAATCATTTTAAATGTAATTATTGTTTACATAGTTCTTAGAAACATAGACCGTGTAGAGCGGACAATCGGGCCAGGTGGTATAGCGATCCTTAAAAAAGTATTCGGAATTATTTTATTGGCATTAGCTATTAAACTATTCAGGAAATACACTGGCTTATAAAACTACTCACCTTTCCTAAGAGATTAACTTAATTTAAAAACTAAACTATAATCTCACTGTTTTCTCTTATGCTTTGTTAGATTTGATTTTCCAGATTTTAATTTGTTTTGAAACAACCTATTTCAGGACGAGAGACATAAAAAAAGCCTGTTTGAATTAACAAACAGGCTTAATTTTTAGCTAACTAAATATTAGTGTTTTTTTCCACCTTTAGAAGCAGCAGCAACTGAATCAGCCATTCTTGTAGAATCAGCAGCCATTTTAGCAGTAGCTTCAGATGCAGCAGCAGCTTCAGCTTCAGCAACTTTAGCTAAAGAGTCAGCTTGAACTTGAGCAACTGCAGCGATTGAATCAGCTTTAGCTTTTTCTTTTGCTTCGATTTCTTCTTTAGAAGGACCACAAGATACAAATGCAGCTGATAATGCAGCTACAGCAACGATTGATAATACTTTTTTCATTTTAGTTTTGTTTAGGTTTTATTAATTTGTTTGCAAAAATACATGTTTTTTTGAATCTGAGTTAAAAAATCAAAAAAAAACTTTTTTTTTTTCAACATTCTCAATTTCAATCAGTTCAAAACATCTTTAAACGTACATTTGTAGTGTATGTACAAGGAAATATTCAAACCTATATTATTCAAAATTAATCCTGAAAAAGCCCATTATTTAACATTTGATCTCCTTAAAATTGGTCTGGGAAATAGCTTAGGACGGTTAATAACTTCTGCGATGTTTGGATTTAAACATCCAAAACTGAAAAAACAATTATTCGGATTAACTTTTGAAAATCCGGTTGGTTTAGCAGCCGGTTTGGACAAAGATGCTAAGGCTTTTAATGAACTAGCAAGTCTCGGATTTGGTTTTATAGAAATTGGAACGTTGACTCCTAAACCTCAACAAGGAAATGAAAAGCCTCGTTTATTCAGATTACCAAAAAGTGAAGCGCTGATAAACCGGATGGGTTTTAATAATGAAGGGGTTGATGCTGCTGCTCGACGTTTACAAAACAGAAACCCGAAGATCATTATTGGCGGAAATATTGGAAAAAATAAAATAACAGCCAACGAGGATGCGATCAAAGATTATGAATATTGTTTTAATGCTTTATTTGATGTAGTAGATTATTTTGTGGTTAATGTAAGCTCCCCTAATACTCCTAACCTCAGAGAGTTACAGGATAAAGAACCGTTGACTCTTTTGCTTAATCATCTTCAAAATATTAATAATTCCAAACCTCAACGGAAGCCATTATTATTGAAAATAGCCCCTGATTTAACGAACTCACAATTGGATGATATCATTGAGATAGTTGCCACTACTAAAATAGATGGGATTGTAGCAACAAATACTACCATTGCACGGGAACCTTTAAATTACACTAAAGAAGAAATAGATAAGATTGGAATGGGAGGCTTAAGCGGTAAACCATTAGCCAAAAGAAGTACTGAAGTTATCGCATACTTAAAAAACAAATCAAATAATGCATTTCCTGTTATTGGAGTTGGGGGAATTCACAGCGTGGAAGATGCGATTGAAAAATTAAAAGCTGGTGCTGATTTAATTCAGTTATATACAGGGTTTGTGTATGAAGGCCCCGGCTTAATTAAAAGAATTAATAAAGAAATTGTTAAACAAAACATCTTTTAATCATGAAAATTATTGAATGTCCGAGAGACGCCATGCAAGGTATCAAAGAACTGATTCCAACAGATGTGAAGGCAAAATACATAAATTCACTTTTAAAAATTGGGTTTGACACAATTGATTTCGGGAGTTTCGTATCTCCGAAAGCGATTCCTCAAATGCATGATACGGCGTTGGTATTAGATCAGCTGGATCTTTCATCATCAAAAAGCAAATTATTAGCTATCATTGCCAATACCCGTGGTGCTCAGGATGCCTGTGCTTTTGACCAAATTAAATATCTTGGATTTCCTTTTTCTATTTCGGAAACTTTTCAGCAACGAAATGCAAATTCGAGCATTATTGAATCATTGGTTAGAGTTGAAGAAATACAAAACCTGTGCGTGAAACACAATAAAGAACTGGTGGTATATATCTCCATGGCATTTGGAAACCCATATGGGGATGAATACAACAATGATATCGTCATAAACTGGGCAAAGAAGTTAAGTTATTTAGGAATTAAAATTATAGCTCTTTCTGATACCATTGGTGTTTCGAATAAGGAAAACATTTCGCATCTTTTTTCTACAATGATTCCTGAATTTAAAGACGTGGAGATTGGGGCTCACTTGCACTCCTCTAAAGAAAGCTCTCTTGAAAAAATTGAAGCTGCTTATAAAAATGGCTGTAAACGTTTTGATGTTGCCATTCATGGATTTGGCGGTTGCCCCATGGCTAAAGATGACCTTACCGGTAATTTGGCAACAGAAGACCTTGAAGTATATTTTGACACTTACCGTGTACCATTAGGTTTGGATAAAGAGCAATTAAAAAAGGCCTATGCTGAAAGCTGGGAGGTGTTTAATAAATACCATTAATAAGTATAAAAGATTAAAGATCTAAGAAGTAAGATTTGCATTTTTCTGATAAAAGATTCTTTTATCTTAATTCTTTAATCTTTTTATCTAAAAAACTACCTTAGCATTTCCCAAAGTACAATTCCCATACTAACAGAAACGTTAAAAGAATGCTTTGTTCCAAACTGCGGAATTTCAATACACGCATCGCTTTGATCTATAACTTCCTGCTCCACTCCATAAACTTCATTTCCAAATACTAAAGCTATGGGTTGCTTCTGTTTTTCAAATTGGTTTAACATTACCGAATTTTTTGCCTGTTCTACAGCTGCAATGTAATAATTTGAAGATTTCAATTCGTTAATAGCTTCCAGTGTGGTATTAAAATATTTCCAGGAAACAGTTTCCGTTGCACCCAAAGCTGTTTTTGCTATTTCTGGTTTTGGCGGAGTGCCGGTTACACCGCATAAATAAATGGCCTCTATTAAAAAAGCATCAGCAGTTCGAAACGCTGAACCAACATTATTTAAACTCCGGATATTATCTAATACTAAAATGATCCGGTTCTTATGTGAAGCCTTAAATTCATCCGAACTTAAACGACCAAGGTCATTCATACTTAACTTTTCATTCATGATTTTCTGTTATCCATCTGTTTTAACCACATAGGCACATAGTTTATATGAGGCAAAGATGGAGATAGAAGTAACGCTTTACATATAGAAATGTATGTGCAAAAGCATGTTTTCTATATTATTCTTTTATCTTTCAAATTTACCCATGTTTCTATGTAGTTGATAAAATTTACTGAAGGTTAAACCTCAAACTAAATCCGGCATTTGTATTGGCTGTTGGAAATGAATTTGATGTTTGCGGCGTAGTTCTGATCCAATCATAAAAGAATCTCAGATTTATGGCCTGGGTCAACTGATAATCAAGTGCTGTTTTTAAGGTGATAATATTTTGTCCTCCGGTTGGTGTACTAATTTCATCTACAATCCTTCTAATTATAGTCATGTTCTTTCTATAAGATAAATCTAGTTTAAAATTTAAATCACTTTTTACCGGCTGGCCTTTAATTGTAATTCCACCTGGAAGAACCAGATTTGGTATACGATAACCAACACCAATCACATATTCCTGACCTTTTGTTTCAATAATTTGAGGCCCTGTAATATTTAAATTAACCGTTTTATCTCTTTTTATTTCAAAATTTGCCAATAATCCCGGTTTATTAAATTTAAAGTCAAACTTAATTAAAGGACTAAACGCTTCAGTAATCGTAGCTCCCTGTATTGTGTATTTAGGATTAAAGTTAGCCGTTTGCTGAACTCCGCCAAAAACTGAATTTTGCACCGGAACTCTTGATTCAGAATATTGATCATTGTCTCTATCCACAAACAACAAGTTGTTTGCATAACCACCAATAGTATAAGTTGATCTGTAGGCATGGCGCAATGTTACTGACTGGAAGAACTTTTTCATGAACTTTACCTTTCCGAGTCCATCCCAGCTCACAGTCCAGTTTGGCATAGGAATCTGTTTAAACATTCTATCTGTACCCACTCCTTTTACTTTTCTGCCTGTGTATGTTTGATAAAATGCTCCTAATAATACATCCTGTTGCGTATTGCTATACCCGTCATAATATGATCCGCCTTGTCCATCAGATTGCAGATCATCTATACCGGTATTGTTCGACGCTGCGAGTTCCTTTGCTACATCCTGACGGACAGCCAAAAACTCGGTGAATAAATTAGAAGTTCCGTCTTTAACATTCCCTTTATCCTTGAATGACTTACCTAAAGTAAATACACTGATACTATAATTTCCCGAATTATTAGGTGTTTCAAATAAATAGCCTCTGTTTCCATTATTTATCTGCGAAGAATCATACCTCACAAAAGTAGATTCATTTCTTCCGAACGTCTTAGTACCATTTAATTCAATTTTCAAACTTCCATGCGGCTCAACATTTGCCCTGTAAGTAATATTCTTAGTGCTTGTGGTCGTATAAGGCAAACTTTGATTGGGATTCTTTACTAGCCAATCATTATTAATCGCATTTCGAAGAATGCTATCATTAGAACCACTTATAAAACCAAGACCTGGTGCCATATTTTTACTTGGATCCATACCAAGGTATTGAGAACTGGGAAAGAAACCCGGAAGCGCCGTACCATTTGTTTGTTGATAGGTAAGGGAAACCTGTTTTATCATCATAATGCCCCTTGCTAAAAATTCACCAATATCTTTAACACTTTCAGGTGCAGGTTTTTTAGCAGAATCAGCCGGTGTTTTAGTAGAACTTGATTTTGCAGTATTACTTTTTGATTTATTACCACCAACATTTAACTTTCTAAAATAAGGTATTTTATTATATAAAGTCGTCATATTAAAGGTTCCATTCAAACCTTTTGTATTGGTATTTTGAATGGTATTACCAACCGATTCCTGTGCAAATGGGCGTCTTGTCCAGGTATAGGATGTGCTATATTTTGCACTTGCATTAATAAAATCAAAAATGGGGACCTTATTAATTGGAATTTGGTAATTCAAATTTGCCTGATGCCTATAAGAAGTTGTGGTTCCTAAGCCAATAATGTTTTTCTTAATAGAATCTTTTTCTTCCTGAGTGTCAATTTTATCCAATGGTTCTAAAATACGTCCATCATTATTTGCTGTAAAATCAAATTTCAAATTCTTGGTAAAATTCCACTGTAAATCATAATTACGGGTAATATTAAATGTTTTATTAAACTGAGCTTTGGTTAAATTATCAGAGCTACCGGTATAAAAACTGGTAATATCTCTATTTAATAATTCACTATAGCTTCTGTTCAACTCAATATTAAAACCTACTCTACTAGGAAGTGGTGTGACATTAATATCTTTAACAAGCGCCATCCATTTGTTGTTTAATATTTTTGACTTGGTTTTTTTAAATGGCGCCCATGGTTTTGATGTAATCGCATAATTATAGGATAAGGCTCCCCGATACGATTTTAGAATACTTCGTTCAATGTTTACGTTACGCCGCGTGGTTTCATTATAGGCATATGTTGCAGAAAAGTTAGACACATCCCATGGCATTGGTTTTGCTCCATCTTTTTTAAATCCATCAATTCTTACGTTTGAAAAATTATAGCCTTTACGAACAGTTACATCCTGCGCATTCTTTTTAATTTCCTTTTTTAACGCCGGATCAATATTAGGATTATCAATTTTAATATCCGGATCATAGGGGCTGTACTGAGGCGTAATACGTGTTTGCCCATAAGCATAATACACCGGTAAATTAACCTTCCATTTTACCGGGAAAAATTTACCCATCTGGAATGTTGAAGTGGCATCCCATTGAAAATTTGTTTCCCTGCTTCGTTCACTGATTTTCTTCTCTATACTTCCGAAAAAAGGTTTGCTATATGTTGCTGCCAATGATATTTGCCCTAAATCTGCTAATTTAGCCTGAACACTACCTGTAGTGGCCCAACCTCCTTTATTAACAAAATCTGTTAAGCGCAATTCGTTTACCCAAACTTCAACACATTTTGGCAAACTACTGTTGTCCTTCGGATTTCTAATCCCAATCATAATACTCTTTATGCTGGCCAAATTGGGGTTACCTACTACAGTAATAGTATTGGATCCATCCGTTTTTGTATACGGCTTTTGCATCGCCACCAAATCAATACCTGCATCTGCATTTCTTTCTATTTTAGCAGAAGTAATCTTTTCAAAATCTATTACAAATTCATTGTCTGATGGCCAAACAATTGCCCGGTCACCTTCTGCCACAGGATCATAATAACCAGGTTGTGTAATTTTTACAGGGATTTCATATTCATAATAATTGTTGTTATAATCGGACCCCAAACGAACAAATACAGAAACATCACCATCATTCAACGGATCAGTTCCTAATTTTTCTGCGTGCATAAATAATTTCAATTTACCAAAAGAACGCACATCAAGTTCTGTACTTTTAATAATAGCCCTGCTATCTCCATCCTTTAAATTACAAGCTCTTAACGATAAGGCTTGTTCATTCAATAAGGTATTATTAGTGGTTTGAACATTTTGTTGTTGGCTAATTCCCGGAGGAATCACATAATTGACAGGAACCTTAGATCCGTTTTCCTGTAAACTTACCGCTGAGACATCGAATGTAGTTGTGTTATCATCATCCGCAATATACTCTCCCGGTTTTTGAAGATCAAATGTATAACGTCTCCAATCACTACGCACTAATTCCATTCTGGCAATACGACATACTATCGGTTTGTCAAAACCTTTCATAAATACACGCATAAAACGAATCGAGTTAAAGCCTTCTATAGCCCCTACTGATTTTTCGAATTCTGTTACAGGCACTTTAAACTGGTACCATTTTACATTCTTTTGCGTATTACCTATTGTTGCGGACCCATCGATAACATTTACAAGATAATTAGTTCCTACTTTACTCGGGTCAAGGTCGTCATGCGAAATTTTAATGCGGTACTGGTAGTAGTTTTCTGCTTCACTCAAGGTATTATCTTTATTGATATCCTCAATATTTGGATTATTAGTAGCTGCACTTGGAATGCTAGGATCAGGATATTGAGATTCAGTTGGAGAATTACCTTCTGGGTTATTGTACTTTTTATAACGATGCAACGTATTTCCTGCTAAATTAGACAAGCCATCATAGTCACCTCCTCTGAAAAAGTGATACTTATCTGAACTTGGATCATTTTTAGCTGCATCAATATCAGCACCAGAATATCCATTCAATGAGTTTACAAAAGATGAAAACTTTGCATTTTCGCCGGCATCATCAAACCCATCATAACCAACATCCTGGTATGGCCTATCGGCTGGATCATTTACAAAGGAGTTGGATATTGGACTAATTAAAGGGGATTTACCGATGTTAGACTCAATTACCGGCAATACAGAGTTGGTTCCGCTGGCACTTGGAATACCATTTTCGTAAAGCATTTTACCGTCTTTTACAATGTCTTCGCTAATGTTACCAAGGTTGATATACATTTCACCACTTGGTAAACTGTTTGCATCCATATCCGGGTAAGTTGTATTATTATAATCACTGTTAAAAGGATCCATCATCCAGAATTGAACATATTCAATATTTGCAGCCTGAAAATCATTCGTTTCCAAACGACGCATAATTCCTCCCCAACGACTGGCTGGATCTTTTAAACGCCCGTTTGATGTAATACCACTTGATATTCCACCAACTCCCGCAACGTCATAATTATAAGGCCCTCTTTCGCCGGGATAAAACGCAAGATCCATTACTGACAATACTACCGGCTGGCCATTAGGAGGAGTTTTACTAGGAAACAATTCCGTCTCTAAAACCTGTCTCATAAAGTTATTGGAATAAGTAGCTTCAGGGATATTCCCTGGCTTAGAACTTGTATTTTGTTGCCCGTAAAATAAAGGGTCAATGGTATACCAGTTAAACTGAGCTCGGTTTATGCCCGCTCTGATATCATCATTAAAAATAGCTTCAGGAAACAACGATGGCTGCCCTTGAGGGATACTCGCAAACGACCAGGCATTTGGGCTTCTTAAATCAATTAAAGAAATACTTCCTTCAAAATCATCGACATAAGAATTTCCATTTTTTCCGATAGCTTTAGCATTCCCTGGAACTAGCTGAGCAAACTCTCCTCGTGTTACAATGCTACTCATTTCCTTCGTATTAATCAATGGAATTCTATCAATCAGCCGTGTCAGGAAAGGCACATCGGTTTTATAATTATAATCCAAGCCCCAGATAGTATTGGAAACCGGTTCATCACCAATATTAACTTTCTGAGTAGTGGGTTTTTCGCTTAGGTGAAGTAAAGTACCCCCTAAAGTAAGATCATTATTTACTTTAAAATCCAAACGGGTTCCTATTAAACTCTTTTGTTGAACATTAAATAAGGAGTTACTCTCAGTACTCACTTTAATATTAGCTCCCGAATTTAAAATACTCTCGTTTATAATTTTAACACGGCCCAAGGTATAATCAACCGTGTAGTCAACATTCTCTGTTAGTTTTTGTCCATTTGCAGTTACAACAACAGCTCCTTGAGGAATGTTAAGTGCGTTTAAAGAGATTTCTGATCCGGATGCTGATTTATATTGACCTTTAATTTTATACCTGTTTTTTTCAGGTAATTGCTGAGCAACCGTTCGGGTGGAATCATACAATTCCTGATAAATATATTTATTATATTGGGTTGGGTCATCAGAACCACTAAATTTACTTCTCAGGTTATTTCCAAATGGTTCTTTAGAAGATAAATAAATCCGTCCGTTGTTTGGATTGATAGTATAATCTTTAATAAAATCATAAACCCCATCGGAATAAGGATCACCATTTACGCTTAATTTATCAAGCCCCATAACCTGAACTAGCAATCTTCCGTTCACACTTCCGTAGGGAATATAAGGAATGTCTACCCCTGTTTCGATGTTATTATAATAAATATCGCATTTAAAGTCTGCCGAATTTAGGTTATATGCTCCTAAGGAATAAACATTCTTCATCATCAGATCCCAGGTACTGAATTTAGGACTGGTTACCGATCCTGATTTTAATAATTTTAAATAAAGAGGGCCAGAGGTATATTGATCAGAAAATTCACCAACCTGGTAAACCTGTCCATTATAAGTATACTGATAGGCAACAGCAACAGTTTGATCATTATTAACGGATTGATTGATTGAAATAAACCCAAGCCGGCTATTAAAGGTAAATTCTGAAGGATTCAGTCTACGGCAGTTCTGAGCAACCTCAAAATCTCTGGCAGACTGCAAAAATCTACCACCATCACAAGTATTTGAAGCAAGTGAAGTATTTAAAAGGGCATTATTTATTAAAGAACCATTCGCATTTGATCGGGGAGGCATGATAGCCGTGGATCCTGTATCGGTTAATATATTATAAAGGCTATTTGCTCCATTATGCGGGAATACATCAGGGTTATCCGCAATACGATAAATCGGATTTGTTTGGCAGGATGAATTTAATACAGAATTCACATGGGCTGAATCTTCTCCTAGATCGGTAAATGCCGCAATACTTCTTACCTGCTCTGTGCTCCCGGTTTGGTTTGTAATATAAACTTCTACTTTCGTTATAATAATTGGGGTAGCTACTACTGGTAGCGTTGTCATCCACTGATCATAATTATCACGAAAATAATGCCCTAAGAAGTAATGCTTGTTCACCTCATAGTTATCCGCATTTACATTGAAGTACATGGTTTGAGCTCCACCCTGAACAGACACTTCCTGTTTTTTACCACGTTGTTGAGAAAATAAGGCAGTAGCAGTTAAACGACCGAATTGTAATTGTGTTTTAACCCCAAACAAACTCTGACTTCCCTGAATTAAAGAACTGTTCAGGGGCATACTCACGTTACCTGCTTCAATCTTCTTAATGATTTCATCCTCATAACCAGTGTATTCAAGTTTCATTTGATTTTCCCAATCAAAGGAAGCTTCTGTGTTATAGCTTGTCGTTATTTTTAATTTATCCCCAATTTTACCAATTAAGTTTAATTGGATCCGCATATTAAAATCAAAGTTGGTCACTTTTTGCTGACGCTGAGGTATGGCTGGATTAAGTGTTTTGTTTCGGTTGAGCGCAAAAATTAATTCTGCTGTTCCGGTTGGTTTAATATCCACGGTATTACCTCCGAATATACGATCAAACACATCACCGCCAACTGTTAATTTAGGAATAGTTGCCTTCTTGTTTTGATTCTGTAAATCTTCCGCTTTTATCTTTGATTTCCAATGGTTTTTTACCGCCTGTTTAAACTGCTGATCCTGATAATCCTGATACTCTACATAAGTTTCAGGCCTATAATTCATATCACCGATCTTTTGGGTAATATCATAATTACCCGTTTTTGGGTTGTAGTTAGTTTCTGTTTTGATATTAGCAGGGTTGCTCAAATACAAACCACTTTTATCGTCATAATTTGGCTGGCTTCCGTTATTATCACTGAATTTAAAAGGAAGGTCGTCTTGTGTTACGATAGGGGAATCGGCAGTTAAAACCGGAGTATATAGATAATGTGGCTTGCTTAACGGAGCGTTCTTGGCTTTGGAACCAACTACAATGCTCATTAAGCCAACAGACACAGAACCTACAACAAGAAATTTTACGACTCCTTTTATCACTTTTAAATTACATATTTTTTAAAGCTGACTTGATCAACTGTTCAACATTATCTGTAGTTATTCCTTGTTGTTTAATCGCTTTTTCAATTGCTCTTTCGGCTGTTGCTTTAGGAAAACCTAATGTAACCAGAGCCATTAACGCTTCGTCCCGGTTTTTATTGTATGACGGGTTCAAAATTTGAGAAATTCCGCCCTCGTGTTTACCCATTTTTCCTTTCAGGTCTACTACAATACGTTGTGCTGTTTTTTCACCAATACCTTTTATACTTTTTAATAGAGCAACATTGGCGGTGTTAATAGCCCCTGCGATTTCAGCAGCGCTTAACGACGACAGCATCAAAATTGCACTGCCTCCTCCTACTCCCGACACAGAAATGAGTTTTCGAAACAGGTCCCGTTCTTCCAAATCTGCAAATCCAAAATATCGCGGATTATCATCCCGCACATATACACTTTCAACATACAATTTAGCGGATTGTTTCCCTTGAATATGGCTATAGGTAGTTAAAGAAATTAATAATCCGTATCCCACACCATTGGTTTCGATAACTGCCATGGCAGGATTAAGTTCGGCTATTTGCCCGTTAACATAACTTATCATAAGAGAGGTGTGAAAATAGCAAAACTTTTGTAACTGATGAAAAAATATTATTCATAAATAATGTAGTAGTTTAAGCAATATTTTTGGGTTTATTATTTTACAAAACCGGTTTTTTTTGATTTAAAAAGCATCTTTTTTACCCCTCGATTAATTTTGAACAAAAAGCTGTTCACATTTTGAAGCTTGTCTAAAATGTTTAGCATTTTTAATGCTTTGAATTATTTCTTATATTTGTTTAACCAAAATTTAACGATTTGGAAACTCTGACTATAATTATTCTTCTAGTGGCTGCTTATTTGTTAGGCTCCATTCCAACTGCTGTTTGGTGGGGAAAACGTTATTATGGGATTGATGTTAGGGAATTTGGAAGTGGTAACTCGGGTGCAACCAATACGTTTAGAGTTTTAGGAAAAAAAGCAGGCATTCCTGTTTTAATAGTTGATATTCTAAAAGGTACGGCTGCTGTTTTATTGGCTCACTTTTCACCCTATCTATTTGACACTAATGAATTTGTTAATCTTGAATTAGGACTAGGTATTGCAGCCCTGGTTGGACATGTGTTTCCAATTTTTGCTGGATTCAGAGGAGGAAAAGGTGTTGCTACTATTTTAGGGATTGTAATTTGCCTTACCCCCTTTACCAGCTTAATGGTTCTAGGCGTATTTTTGATTGTATTACTGGCAACCCGTTATGTATCGTTGTCTTCCATAACCGCGGGATTGAGTTTCCCCTTCTTTTTAAATGTAGTTTTGAAAAATCAAAACGAAACACTATTGATTTTCTCCTTATTTGTTGCGGTACTTTTGATTATTACGCATAAAAAGAATATTTCCCGCTTGCTAAAGCGTCAGGAATCAAAAGTAAACCTGTTTACCAAAAAAGCGTAGGAAATTAATTTTTCAAAACGCAATACTAAAAAACGTTTATTTCTGTTCGCTTAGTGTATCAAAAATTTTTTGATTGTTTTTAATAAGCATTTCTCTTATTTGCTGAATATCTGTTTTAGTAAGGTCCGCTATGTAAACAGCGGTTTCTTCCAAATCCTTTTTAATTTCGTCTCGTAATTTTGCAGCTTGCTCATATTGTTCTCTTGCAAGACAATCAATAATTTTAAGATTATTAAGGATCACCCTTTCTGCATACCTTTTAGCCAGTATATCAGTATTATATTGAGTTCTGGTTAAAGGAGATTTCATTCTATTATCATAAACCATTTTTTAATAAATTATGATGGTTCATTTTGTAAATTAATAGCTAAAATCTACTATTTTAATCATCTTTCGGTGAGAATGGATTTTTAATCGCTGTATACTTTAGCGCATATCTCCAACGATATCCGCGTTAATAAAAAATCACATTATTAAAACAGTAACAAATAGGTTGATTTTTTGTCAAATTGTTAAACACCCAGGCAGGGATTTTGTCAAAATCCAGTTTTGTTAGTAGTTTGCTTATAAAAGTGAATTTATCCTGTACTAAATAAATGTCCCTACTTGGTTGTTTTGCTTCCCATGTCCTTACCCATTTTTTCGTACACCATATCATTGGGTTCCCATAATTCGAGCTTGTTGCCTTCCAGATCAAGAATATGCACGAACTTTCCGTAGTCATACGTTTCAATAGAATCAACTACTGTGACACCACTCATTTTTAATTCTGCAATCAATTCATTCATATGTTCAACCCGGTAGTTGATCATAAAATCTTTTGTAGAGGGTAGAAAGTATTTTGTTGTCTCTTTAAACGGACTCCATTGCGTAAATCCTTTTTTAGTAGTATCTGTGCCCTGGCGCCATTCAAACACAGATCCGTACTCATTTGTATTGAGTCCAAGGTGCTTACTGTACCATTCCTTGAATGCTTTTGGATCTTTACATTTAAAAAAGATTCCACCAATCCCGGTCACTTTTTTCCTTTCCTTGTTTTCGGATTTTTTTGTAATTAAAGTCTTAACGGCGAAGCCGGAAAGGAAAGACGCGGCTATGATGAGGAGTAGTAGGGCTGTTTTTTTCATGGTGTTGTTAGATATAAGCGTTTACTATAAAATGAAGTAAAGCATTTAATTAAAGTTTCACTACTTTTTTCATTATTTTCTTATTACCAACAGCTATTTGCAGATAATATATTCCAGAAGCCAAACTAGTCATATTTAAAAATAAATTATCGTCGGCAACTAATTCACTAAAGTTAGGCGTTAAGAATTCTCCTATTGGGTTTATTAATTCAATATCTACATCATTAAAATTTAATTGCTTGAATCCAATATATATACCATTTTTCGTAGGATTTGGGAAAACATTTATTCTATCGCTAAAATCAATTTCATTAACAGATGCTGGTATTGGACAACCTGATGATTTAGGCAAATAGTTTACGATACCCAAGCTTGGGGCATCAAAAAAATCATATATCGTAGCATCTATCTGAGAATTATCAGTTGTACACCAACAATTATTTGGCACACTGGTATCAACTGAATAAACTTTTTTAATAGCATATGTGTTATTGCAGAACTCATTATAGTTAATTTGTGTTGATGGGTTCACACCAAAATAGTTCCAAGCATGAATGCCAATGTTATTATCATAAAAAGAATTCCCAGTAATAACGGGTGAATTATCTGACATTGTTGCTACTGCGATATAGTTATTATGAAATTTAGAATTTGTAATAATACCATTCACTAATAATGCGGCGTCTGAAAACCCGGTAAATTCGCAATTATCGATGACTGTATTTTGGGTTGTATTATTGTATAATGCACGATAGGAATTTCCAGTAAACTTGGAATTTTTAATAATGTTATTAGATGCTCCAATATTACAATAATAAGAAGTATTTGCAAACAGACATGAGTCAACGTACACCATGTGTGTTTTTACCCCATCATATTCTTCAAAAACAGAATGATTATAGTTAAAACTGCAATTTAAAAACTTCATTAGCGTATCATTTGAGCCAACTGATGCGACTTTAAATAAACTATACGCATTTGACCCTAAGAAATATTTGAATGAAACTTTGGCATTGTATGAAGAATTGTCAACAAATACGCCATTCCACTGCACAACTCCATTATTTGCAACAAATTTGATACTATCATTTTTATTTCCCTTTCCTGTTAAAATTCCTCTAATCATAAGTTGAACATTAGAATTAAATCTAACTTCAACACCAGGTTGGATATCTAAAACTACATTTGGTAATAATACTGTATTAGCAGTGACTATATAAGGTGAGTTTAATTTAGTCCAAATAGTATTGGTGTTAATAGTTCCACTAATATTCGTTTGGCTTCTAGCATGTAAACCAAACAATAAAACCATATAAAAACTTATATTCTTCTTAGTAAGCATAAATTCATCACGTTAATTTTTAAATTAATTCTAATTTACACAAATAAATAACATGATCTTTTTTAAAAACCAAAAACCCCGGAATTTCTCCCAGGGCTTGTTGGCTCTCAAAAACTAAAAACCATGGCGGATTTTTAGTTTTTCTCATTAGGTACACGTACCAGATGATTATTTTTAAAGTACCGAGCGTTTCGACTTCGCTCAACGTTCGGTACTTTCAGAACGGAATTATTTCTTACCGTCCATTTTATCTTTCAAATCAGATAAGGCAGAAATATCACCTAAAGTGGTTTGCTGCTGGTTATCTTTCATTTTCTTAACCGCTTTTTTCGTTTCGTCAGATTCAGCAGCTTTGCTTGCTTTTTCAACTTTACGAACTTCATCCTTCACTTCTTCGTGTAAACGAGCGTGAGAAACAACGATACGTTTTGATTCTTTAGAGAATTCAATTACTTTGAAATCTGCTACTTCTTCAGCTTTTAAAGTTGTTCCGTCAGCTTTAGCTAAGTGACGAGAAGGACAGAATCCTTCAACACCATAAGTTAAACCAACAGTTGCACCTTTATCATTTACAGAAGTAACTGTTCCCTGGTGAACTGAATCAATGGTGAATACAGTTTCGAAAACATCCCAAGGATTATCTTCTAATTGTTTGTGGCCTAAAGATAAACGACGATTCTCACCATCAATTTCCAATACAGCTACATCCATTTTATCACCTACTTTACAGAACTCAGATGGATGCTTGATTTTTTTGCTCCAAGATAAATCAGAGATATGTACCAAACCATCAACACCTTCTTCTAATTCAACAAACACACCAAAGTTTGTGAAGTTACGCACTGTACCAGTGTGACGGCTTCCTTTAGCATATTTATCAATAATCATATTCCAAGGATCAGGAGTTAATTGCTTAACACCTAAGCTCATTTTACGCTCTTCACGGTCTAAAGTTAAAACTACTGCTTCAACTTCATCACCAACTTTTAAAAACTCCTGAGCTGAGCGTAAATGCTGAGACCAAGACATTTCAGAAACGTGGATTAAACCTTCAACACCCGGAGCAATTTCAACAAATGCACCATAGTCAGCTAAAACAACTACTTTACCTTTTACTTTATCACCGATTTTAACATCAGGAGAAAGAGCTTCCCAAGGATGAGAAGATAATTGTTTTAAGCCTAAAGCAATACGTTTTTTATCATCATCAAAATCTAAAATTACAACGTTAATTTTCTCGTCTAATTTCACGATCTCTTCAGGATGATTGATACGACCCCAAGAAAGGTCAGTAATATGAATTAATCCGTCAACACCACCTAAATCAATAAACACACCATAAGAAGTAATGTTTTTAACAACACCTTCTAATACTTGTCCTTTTTCTAATTTAGAAATGATATCACGTTTTTGAGTTTCAATTTCAGCCTCGATTAATGCTTTATGAGAAACTACTACGTTTTTGAATTCGTTGTTGATTTTCACAACTTTAAATTCCATAGTTTTTCCAACATAAATATCGTAATCACGGATAGGTTTCACATCGATTTGAGAACCTGGTAAGAAAGCTTCAATACCAAATACATCAACGATTAATCCACCTTTAGTACGGCATTTAACAAAACCTTTAATGATTTCGTCATTATTAAGCGCCTCATTAACTCTATCCCAAGATTTACCAGCGCGAGCCTTTTTGTGAGATAAGATTAACTGACCACTTGCATCTTCAGCTTTTTCAATAAAAACTTCGATAGAATCACCAACTTTTAAATCCGGGTTGTAACGGAATTCTGATAATGCTACAACGCCATCAGATTTGTAACCAATGTTTACAACAACTTCACGTGTGTTTTTAGATACTACAGTACCTTGCATAGTTTGTGCATCAGCAATAGTGCTTAATGATTTACCATACATTTCATCTAAAGCTGTACGCTCTTCTGATGAGTAATTGTCGTTTTTCTTCCCAATTGAATTCCAGTCAAAATCCGGATTCCCAACTGATGCATTTTTGTCTGCCATTTATTTAATAATTGTATTCGGTATTTCAAGGCTACCGAAGCGGTTAGTTTTATTTTTTAATTCCGACTTTTTACCCTGATTAAAAAGCGGGCTACAAATATACAGTATTTCATGTAACTTTTTGATTGGATAAGGAAAATAAAAATTATTTTAAAACACTGCAAACCAGACATTTAAAATCAAGTCAGACCTTTGTTTGTACGATTATATGTTATATATTTCGATAAATTCTGACTAAACTTAAGGGTATGAATTCAATCATTACACATGGCATAGAAATCTCCGTTAAAACACGGTATTATGCACCTCAATCTGACCCTAAAAACAACCATTATTTTTTTGTTTATGAAATAACCATTACCAACAAAAGCGATTACACCGTAAAGCTATTGAAGCGTCATTGGGATATCACGGATGCTTTTGGAGAAAAACGCGATGTGGAAGGAGAAGGAGTTGTTGGAGAAACACCAACATTAGAACCGAATGATTCTTTTTCTTATAACAGCGGTTGTGATTTTTCTACAGACATTGGTAAAATGAGTGGTTATTACATGATGAAAAAATTAGTTGATCAAACTGAATTTAATGTATTAATTCCAGAATTTTTAATGACTCTTCCTGCGAGGTTGAATTAAATTTTATTTGATAAAAGATAAATGACAAAGAATTTAAGACTCTTTGGTGTTTTGGTCTTTAGTTATGAATTCTTCACCATTTATCCTGTATTGTTATTCCAAAATAAATAAGATATTTGCCGTCTTATAAAAACAAATTTTTTAATGAAAAAAATAATCCTTTTTGCTTTAGCAACAATAGCACTTAGTTCATGTAATAATTCTGATTCCGGAAATTCGGGATTTGAGATCAAGGGAAATTTATCCAACTCAAAAGGTGAAGCTATTTTTCTTGAAAAACTATCTCAAACAGGAGTAACCTCTGTAGATAGCACTACTATTGATGATAAAGGAGAATTTAAAATGAACCATTACTCACCAAGTGTAGGTTTTTACCGTTTAAGAATCAGTAATTCAAACTTTGCAATGATGGTATTGGATTCTGCACAAAAAGTATTTGTTACTGCTGATGCCCGTGATTTAGGAAATACGTTTAAAGCTGAAGGTTCACCTGATACACAGTTGTTTTTAGAATATAATAAATTAGCTCAGGGGCAAAAAGTAAGAACTGATTCTCTAGAAAATATTTTCAGAACCGCGATGGTTGTAATGAAACTGGATTCCTTGCGCGCTGATTCATTATCGAAAGAATTACAAAAGCCGTACGAAGTCATGGTTGCTCAGTACAGCGATATTTTAGCGAAAAAAATTAAAGAAAACCCTTCTTCTTTTGCATCCATCATGGCCATTCAACAGTTACGCCCTGAAAATTACCTGGATGTTTACAAAGCTTTGGACAAAGGCTTAAGTGAAAAATATCCTGATAATAAAGATATTAAATCCTACCATGCAATGGTACAACAAACAGAGATGATGGTATCACGTACACAAGCTATTAAAGTCGGGGCTGAAGCTCCGGAATTAATTTTACCAATGCCTAACGATAAAGACCTTGCCTTATCTTCATTAAGAGGTAAAGTTGTATTAATTGATTTTTGGGCGAGCTGGTGCGGCCCTTGCCGCAAAGAAATGCCTAACGTGAAACGTGCTTACGAAAAATACAAAAACAAAGGTTTTGAGATTTTAGGAGTTTCTCTTGATAAAGACCGTGACGCCTGGTTAGGTGCTATTTCAAAAGACGGGATGACATGGCCGCAGGTAAGCGATTTAAAATTCTGGCAAAGCGAAGCCTGTCAGATTTATGCAGTTCAATCGATCCCTTACACAGTATTAGTGGATAAAGAAGGGAAGATCATAGCTACCGATTTAAGAGGTGCTCAATTGGATAAAAAATTATCGGAAGTTTTAAAGTAACAGACCTAAAAGACTTTCTGACTTAAGGGACTTAAAAAGACTTATAAATAGTATCTTTAAAAACATGTTGAGATTATTTTTTATTATTAGTTTTCTTTTAGCCTCTTCAATTGTTTGTGCTCAGCAAAATTATTTTCAACAGGAAGTCAATTACAAAATTGATGTAACTCTTAATGATGTAACTCATGAATTGAGTGCTTTTGAAAAAATTGAATACATTAATAATTCAAAAAACTCCCTGGATTTTATTTATTTTCATCTCTGGGCAAATGCATATAAAAATCAGGAAACAGCCCTTGCAAAGCAACTACTGGAAGAAGGTGATACAAAAATGCATTTTGCTAAACCCCAGGAGCTTGGTTATATTGATAGTCTTAACTTTTTAGTAAATGGCCAATCCATCAAATGGGAATTTGACAAGGAACATATAGACATTTGTAAATTGTATTTAAACAAACCAATTAATCCCGGTGATACCATCACCATTACCACACCATTTCACGTAAAATTACCTTCGGCAAAATTATCAAGGTTAGGTCACATTGGGCAGGCATATGCCATTACGCAATGGTACCCCAAGCCGGCAGTGTATGACAGGGAAGGTTGGCATCCAATGCCCTATTTAAATCAGGGAGAGTTTTATAGTGAGTTTGGTGCTTACGATGTAAAGATTACTATACCCAAAAACTATGTGCTGGCTGCAACCGGGGACCGAATTGACGAACCAGAAGAAGAATCATGGCTGTTTGCAAAAGCGGAAGAAACGCAGAAAATGATTGCCGAAAAAAAATATTCACATGATAATTCTTTTCCATCATCGAGTACTGAATACAAAACCATACAATTCAAACAATACAGGGTGCATGATTTTGCGTGGTTTGCAGACAAGCGCTTTCATGTTTTAAAGGGCGCCATCGTTTTACCTAACAGTAATAAAGATGTGGATACCTGGGCATTTTTTACCAACAATGAGCCGGAGCTCTGGAGCAGATCTATTGAGTACATCAACGATGCTACTTTGTTTTATTCAAGTATGAATGGTGATTATCCCTACAATCATGTTACAGCTGTGGATGGAACGATAAGTGCCGGTGGTGGAATGGAATATCCAAACATAACTATTGTAGGGGAAAGCGGAAATGACTTTACACTGGAAACAACAATAATGCATGAAGTTGGCCACAATTGGTTTTATGGAATACTTGGAAGTAACGAGCGTGACTATCCGTTTATGGATGAAGGCTTAAACTCCTTTTATGAAATGCGATACATTCGTACAAAATATCCGAACTTAAAATTAACCAGCCTCGTTGGAAAAGATAGTACATTTAAGTTTTTTGGTCTTAATAAGTTTAAACATAAAGCGCAGTATGAATTATCGTATTTTGTAGCTGCCCGAAAAAACCTCGATCAACCTATTGCCACCAATTCAAAAGATTTTACTGGTTATAATTATGGAGGAATTGTGTACAGCAAATCTGCATTAGTTTTTGATTACCTGATGAATTATCTGGGAAAAGATAAGTTTGATGAGGCCATGCACTTTTATTTTAATGAATGGAAATTTGAACATCCTACTCCTGAAGATCTGATCAAAACACTTCAGTTTCATCTGAATACGGATCTGAAATGGTTTGTTGATGGTCTCCTTTCAACGAATAAGAAACTGGATTATAAAATGGTTGGTCACAAACAGTTAGAAGATCACAGCCATGCCATTCTTGTAAAGAACAATAATGATTTATTGGGACCTATATCTGTTTCAGGTATAAAAGATGGAAAATTAGTGGGTACCGTTTGGTATAATGGATTTGTTGGAAAAAAAGTTTTTGAATTTCCACCGGCAGATATTGATGAATTCAAAATTGATTATGAAGAATTTATGCCGGATTTATATCGCAAGAATAATAACATTCGTACCCATGGAATTTTAAGAAAAAGAGATCCTCTACAAGTTTCATTTATAGGAAAACTCGACAACCCTAACAAAACACAAATTAATTATTTACCTATTTTAGGCTATAATGAATACAATAAATTTATGCTTGGTTGCGCGTTTTATAATTACACCTTATTGCAAAAGAAAACGGAATTTACCTTTGCTCCTATGTATGCCATTGGAAGTAAAACGCCTGTAGGCTTTGCGGATTTAACCAGGAACTTTACTCAGAACAATAATGTATTTCAGCAAATCACACTTATAGCAAAAGCAAAATCATTTGCTTATAACCATGTGGAAACTACATATTTTAATGGAGCCAATACAACTAATATTAAACCGTTTAATTTAAACTATTATAAAATCTCAGCCACATTGGATTTTGAGATAAAAAAAAGAAATCCTAGAAGTCAGTTAACCCAACACATAGGATATACTAATAATTATTTGTTTGTAGATGAGGAAAATTACAAAATCAATTTTTCTGATTCATCGTTATCCACAATTGGTATCGAAAACAAATTTACTATGATCAACAACTTTTATTATACCTTGCAAAACACACGAGCTATTAATCCTTTTGATGCTACGTTTAATTTTCAGCATAATGATCAATTTGGGAAAGCAAGTTTAACAATGAATTATGCAATAACAACGAAAAACAAAAGCAGTCTTGACTTTAGATTATTTGCGGGTGCCTTTGTATTTCAATCTAATAATATAAAAGGTGATTATCGATTCAGAATGACAGGTTTGAGTGGTTACCAGGATTATTTGTTTGACTACAATTACGAGGGAAGATATGAAACCAACGGAATAGGCGCTGCGCAAATAGTAGAGCAAGACGGAGCTTTTAAAGTGCCAACTTACTTAGGCCAGTCTGCAAAATGGCTAATCGCATTAAACATCAAATCACCTAAAGTTGGTAAACTGCCTTTAAAATTATTTGTTGATTTGGGTACAAGCGAAAGCTTAATAACTTCAAGAAAATTATATGGCGTGGGTACTACTCCAAACAGTTTAAAAAATGAACGGGTGTTATATGCCGCAGGTGTAGATCTTTGCTTATGGAAAAACATTTTTGAAATATATGTCCCGTTTATTTATAGTCAGGATATTAAAACAAACCTGATAGCAAATAATAGAAGCGGCTTTTTTGATACCATCCGATTTACATTAAATTTGCATAACATTAACCCACGTAATTTTATCAGCAATAGCTTTTTATAATGCAGCCCGGAAAAAAAATATATTTCGCATCCGATTTTCATTTAGGGGTACCAACCTTTGAACTAAGTTTGGCGCGTGAAAAAAAAATCGTTCGGTGGCTCGACTCTATTAAAAGTACTGCAGAGGAAATTTATTTAGTGGGCGATATTTTTGATTTTTGGTGGGAATACAAATACACCATTCCTAAAGGACAAACACGTCTACTTGGTAAAATTGCGGAGATTTGTGATAGCGGCATTAAAGTGCATTTCTTTACCGGCAACCATGATCTTTGGATGAAAGATTATTTTGTTCAGGAATTAGGCGTAACGGTTAACCACGATCCTATCCGGAAAATATATGATGGTAGATCCTTTGTTGTCGGCCATGGAGATGGCTTAGGGCCCGGAGATAACTGGTACAAATTTTTAAAGAAATGTTTTTTAAATCCTTTTTTGATTTGGTGTTTTAAAATACTGCATCCAAATTTAGGATTCTGGATTGCCCGTCGCTCCAGTAAACGCAGCCGAATTGTTACCGGAGATTCTGATAAACAATTTTTAGGTGAGGAAAACGAATGGCTCATGACTTATTGCAAAGAAGAACTTAAAAAAGAGCATACTGATTATTTCATTTTCGGTCACAGGCATTTACCTTTGGATTTAAAACCTTCCGAAAACTCCCGTTACATCAATTTGGGTGAATGGATCAACTACTGCACGTTTGCGGAGTTTGATGGCCAAAAATTAGAACTTAAAAAGTTTGAGGATTAAATGTAAGGCTGAATTGTCACTTCGAGCGAAGTCGAGAAGCGATAATTCAAAATGACATAGTCAATAAATATTTAGGTTGCTGAGCTTGACGAGGTTAATAGAAATCCTGAACATCAATCAAATCCTGAACTTCCGTAGGCGCTACGTTTTTTATTTTGCGCTCTTTTGCCGGAATCTGATTATTTCCCTGATTGGTGCTGTTATTGAGATCTGTTGAATTCAAATCGTGGGCATTGTATAAATTATAATTATTATAAACAGACTTCACTTTACCGAATTTAAACACTAATCCAAAATTTACAAAAAGTGAACCTCTGAGCTTTTCCTTATAAAATGAATTTAGCTGTCCTTTGTTGCCTTTATTAAAAGTTTCTGAAAACAAACCAATATTGTTTTGAGTAGTTAGTCCTGTGCTTAGGTAAAAATTAAAAAAACGACTTGGTAATATATCCAATCGGGTACCGCCAACAAACTCATAACGGCCAAAACTTAAACTCTTATCATTGTTCAGGTAATAAAGAGAATCAGTATTGGCAAAGGAATACATGCCTCCCTGGGCTTTGGTATAAAGACTTGTTTTCACAAACCTCCCAAGAGGAACATTAAAAATAACACTTCGAGGAAACTGAATACTTAAATTAACACCATCCAGTTTACCAACTCTGATGCCGATATATGGCAAATTTAAGCGATTGCCATACATAAATGAACGGGAATATCCAGCGCGAACACTGAAGTATTTATTCGCTGTAAAATTATAAATTAATGTTGATGCCAGGCGGGATCTGCGTGTATACTGGTATCCATTGTCCTGCGTTACAAAGGGTGTGAATTCAGCATAAAACAAACTTCTTTTACCGGTGTTATAAATAATGCGTACTCCTAAAGAGGTTCTGCTCAATTTGTGATCATTAGCAATGCCTGAAAATTTTGGTGTCACTACAGAATAACTTCCGGTCAACAACAAATGAAAATTAGAAATAACAGTACTGTCTTTATTATAAAAATCTTTCGTAAACAAAGGTGTATTAAACCCAAACACCGATTGGTTGACCTGGTAAGTTTGTAATTTTTTGGAAACAAAATTTTTACCTGAAAGAGTACGCTGACCAGTACCATAATAATCCAAATAAACAGACGTGTTAAAGTAATGCCTGGCGGGTTTAACCGGTTTATTAATCTTAAGACTGTCATGCTTAAATGCTAAAAACTTTGTACTTAAAAGTACAAAGCTTAAGATTAGAGTTATGGAGTTAGCCTGCTTCATTACTCCGAAGAACTGCCTTTAATGTTTTTAATCAGTTCCTTTTTAAATTCCTCTTCAGCTCTTCTCACCAAAGCCACTTTTTTAATAGGCAGTACTTTCTTAAACCGTTCAAAATATTCTTTAAAAAGTTCGTATTCTTTTTGTTTTAAAATTAATTCAGCGTTAACAAAAGCTTCAGCCTCTTGATCTGTAAGCGTTGTAAAATCAACCATTTTAATAAATTGTTGTCTAAATGTTTTACGGGCGTGGTTCACTTTATCATTGTACTCATCATACAAAGGCCAAAATAACTGAGCTTCCTGGTTTGTAAAATTTACTTTTTGATTAATAAAATTTACACGCAGGGCTTCTATCTTATCCCGTTTGCTTGCAGGTTGAGCTATGGCTGCCATAGCCACAACCGCAAACAAAAACACGTATAAATATTTATTAATTTTCTTCATTATAACTCGTCTAATAGATCCTCTTCGCTGATACTATCCATATCAGATTGTGTACGAGCATCATTTTCCTTGTCCGTTGAATTTAGTTGCTGGTTTAGTGAATTAACATCGACCAGATCCATCAATTGATCATCATCAAAATTATTAATTGCTTTATTGTTTAAAATTTCATTTCTCTCTAAACAGGCTAAGGTCTTGCAATCACCAGACTCCAACATATTTACAGGAGACTGATAAAAATAAATGGCTAAGGCTAAAATAAAAGAAAGTCCAAATGAAAACGCCATCGCTTTTCCAAAAAGTACATCTAAAATTTTGTTTAAAACTGAAACTTTAGTTTCTGTTACATGGTGAATGCGCGCTTTAATGCGTTCTCCAACATTTTCAAAATACCCTTCAGAAACATGAAACGAATTAACCTTATCTAAAGCAAACAAAGTTTGGTAGGACTTGATTTCTTCAACTAATTCTATTTTATAATTTACAGCAGATTGCAACTGTTGTTTGTACTCTTCTTCTAACTCAGAAAAAACAATAGGTTTTACAGCCTGTATATTTGGGTAAGAAGCTAATTCTGTTTTATGTTCCAGATTGTTTTCAATAGATTCAAAATAATTGACAGGGGCAATAAAAACGTTAGACTTTTCAATGGAAGATAAAAGCGGGAATTCATGTAGTTCATTTTCCAGTTCCAGCCGTTTATTTAATTTATCTCCAAACTTCGAAAAATAATCCATCGGCAAACCAAAAGGATTTTTCCCATTCTCATCAAATGGTAAGTTCGGTTCTTCGTTTGAATTATGATCGTTATTTTTCATTGGTAATTTGACTCTGTTTTATTCAAAAAGTTTAATTGGTCACTAAAAATTCTTCTACTTTTTTGGCCGCAATGTGATACGAAGCTTTTAAGGCTCCAACAGAGGTCTCCAGCACTTCCGACATCTGTTCATAAGGTGTCTCGTCATAGTAACGCATATTAAACACAATGCGTTGCTTCTCAGGCAAAGTTAAAATGGCTTTTTGCAACTTTAATTGAATTTCATCACCGCTAAAAAATGTATCACTCTCCAATGATTTGGACAATTGATACTCAATAGGATGAATAGAAGTGGTGTTCGCTCTTGCCTTCTGTTTTAAAAAAGTTAACGATTCATTCGTTGCAATACGGTATAACCAAGTAAACAATTGAGATTCCTCTTTAAACCCCGCCAGGCCTTTCCATATCTTAATAAACGTATTTTGCAACACGTCATCAGTATCATCATGGCTGATTACAATTTTTCGGATGTGCCAGTATAACTTTTGCTGATATTTTTGAATTAAATGGTGCAGCGCCATGTTTCGTGAATTTTCATCACGGAATAAAGCTAATATCTCCTCGTCAGAATAATGCTGCATAATGTATCTTGGACTTGAAGATAATTAAAAGGTTTAATCTCTCGAGAAATAAATTTTTAAGATATCTGTTAAAGAAGTATGTGGGCGCACCCTTCTTAGGTCGGGCCGGGCTGTCACTGCAAGTCCCGTATTTAGCTGAAGCTACATACGGGAGCTTTTCGCTTGCATCCCTTGCGCAATAGTACGTTCACTGCTTAATTATTCTCTTCGAAATCTGTTCACCCTTATAACGAATGCGAATTATATAAAAACCCTGATCCAAATCTTTAAGATATAAATCAATTTCTTCCCCGTGCATTTGCTGTTGGTGTATGATACGCCCTAAACAATCGAGCACTTCAACCGTTTTAGCTAATTTTAGTGGGTACTTTATTGTAAGCTTATCCATAACAGGATTTGAATACAGAATCATTGGTTTAGTTTCCAGGTCTCTTAAAACTTCCTGTAAACTACCAGTCAGCAAAAGCTTCACCCATTCGCTATATTGGGCTTCAGAAGGATGAAGATCATCTCCGGCAATCAGGTAAGGTTTAAAAAGTCCAAAAGCCGATATAGGAGTAATATCAAAATAACGGATATTGTATTTCTCCGCAAATAGTTTATTAACGGCATTAAAATCCTGGATACTTTTCCCAAGAGCTTTGGGATGTTTTGTTTGTCCAAATGGTGTTTGCGAAAAATCCGGGATCGAAACAACGAACACATGAGAGGTATCCCCACCGGCATAACGGATAGCTGAATCCAGCAGCTGTTTGTATTCAACAAGGTATTGAGAAACAGGAGTTGTTCTGTATACGTTGTTACCACCTATCAGGAGCGAAACGAGGTTGTAATGGTATTTTTCAAATTGCAGGTTGGAAACCGCCTTTAATAAATCATTTGTTTGCCAGCCTGTAGTAGCAAAATTAGTCAAGGTGTCTAGCACAATGTCTCTTTGCCTTAAAGAATCTGCTAACTGTGACGGCCAGTTATTCTCATAAGAAACGCTTTGCCCAATGGTATATGAATCGCCCAGAGCAAGAAACCGCAAAGGATTTGGAACATCCAAAGGTTGAGACAATAAATAAAAAGGAAAGAGGAAAAGCACTAAAAATTTCACTGCAAAATCATTTTTTACGACACTATCAAATGTACCATATTTTAATTGTAATCTAATAAAACAAACCATCCAAAACGCAAAAAGCCTCGCATTACTGCAAGGCTTTCTGACTATTAAAATTGGCATCGACATACTCTCCCAGGTTTTAGACCAAGTACCATCTGCGCT
>JAZKDO010000007.1:0-148511 GCA_040387555.1 Bacteroidota bacterium
AAAGACATTTTTAAAAAACACGGTGGTAGCGATAAAAACACTGGTTCAGCTGAATCTCAAGTGGCATTATTTACTCACCGTATAGACCATTTAACAGGTCACTTAAAAAACAACAAAAAAGATTTTGGAACACAGCGTGCTCTATTAAATTTAGTTGGTAAGCGTCGTGCCTTGTTGGATTATTTAAAGAACACAGACATTATGCGTTACCGTGCGGTTATTAAAGTTTTAGATATCCGTAAATAATAATGGATTTTTGTTAAAATCAAGGGGCATTTCGAGTAATCGGGATGCTTTTTTTATTATAACCCTTCGAGAACCTCAGGGTTCTTGAAAAATTAAGCCGAAAAGAAAGAAAACAAATATAAACCCGTATCAAAAACGTTGGTACACAAAACAAAAACAAAGATGTCACAAATTGGAATTCAACATTCGTTCGACTTAGGAGATGGACGTATCGTAACACTGGAAACAGGAAAATTAGCCAAACAAGCTGATGGAGCAGTAGTTGTAAAATTGGGTAACACCATGATTTTAGCAACTGTAGTTAGTAATAAAGATGCCAAAGAAGGCGTTGATTTTTTACCGTTAACGGTAGATTATCAAGAAAAATATGCGGCTACAGGCCGTTTTCCTGGCGGTTTCTTCCGTCGTGAAGCAAAATTATCTGATTATGAAGTATTAATTTCCCGTATTGTTGATCGCGCTATGCGCCCGCAATTCCCGGATGATTATCATTCAGATACACAGATCATGTTATCATTAATTTCTTCTGATAAAAAAACAATGCCGGATGCATTAGTTGGTTTAGCAGCTTGTGCAGCAGTTGCCGTTTCTGATATTCCTTTTAACGGCATTATATCAGAAGTACGTGTGGCGAAAATAGGTGGTAAATTATGTATCAATCCTGATGCAGATGTATTACCTACTGCAACCTTAGAAATGATCGTTGCTGCTACTGAGACTGATATCTCAATGGTTGAAGGTGAAATGAGCGAAGTTAGCGAAGCAGAAATGTTAGAAGCTATTAAATTTGCTCACGAAGCTATTAAAGTTCAGATTAAAGCAATCAAAGAATTTGCTGTTAAAGCTGGTTTAAAAACAAAACGTGAATATTGCCACGAAAAAAATGATGCTGATTTAAAAGCAGCAGTTTCTAAGGCAACTTACGATAAAGTATATGCTTGTGCTAAACAAGCTAACCCTGATAAGAATGCTCGTAAAGTAAACTTTAAAGCAATTTTAACTGAATACAAAGCAACTTTTTCTGCAGAAGAATTAAAAGAGAAAGAAGCCTTGATCAACAAATACTATCACGATGTTGAGTATGATGCAGTTCGTCAGGCTACCTTAGATACTCAGATCCGTTTAGATGGCCGTAAAACAAATCAAATTCGTCCGATCTGGAGCGAAGTAGGTTATTTACCATCTGCACATGGTTCAGCGATATTTCAACGTGGAGAAACTCAATCGTTAACTACTGTAACGTTAGGTACAGGAAAAGATGCTCAAATGATTGATGGTGCATTTTACCGTGGAGAAACTAAATTTATTTTACATTATAACTTCCCTGGTTTCTCAACCGGTGAGGCAAAACCTAACCGTGGCGTAGGCCGCCGTGAAGTAGGTCATGGTAACTTAGCTATGCGTGCATTGTCTAAAGTAGTACCAACTGATACGCCATATACAGTTCGTGTAGTTTCTGATATTTTAGAATCTAACGGTTCATCCTCTATGGCAACTGTTTGCGCAGGAACTTTAGCATTGATGGATGCAGGTGTTAAGATTGCAAAACCGGTAACAGGAATTGCAATGGGTTTAATTACATCTGCAGATAACAGCAGCTATGCAATTTTATCAGATATTTTAGGTGATGAAGATCATTTAGGTGATATGGATTTTAAAATCTGTGGAACTAAAGATGGTATCACTGCCGTGCAAATGGATTTAAAAGTAAATGGTTTACCGTATGAAGTAATGGAGAAAGCGTTAGCTCAAGCACGTGAAGGCCGTTTACATATTATGGGTGAGATCATGAAAACAATTACTGAACCTCGTGCTGATTATAACGAAAACGTTCCTCGTTTTGAAGTGATCATCATTCCTCAGGAATTTATTGGTGCAATCATCGGACCTGGAGGAAAAGTAATTCAGGATATCCAAAAGAAAACCAATGCTACTATTTCAATTACTGAAGTTGATAACAGCGGACGAGTTGAAATTTTTGCAGAAAAATTGGAAGATTTAAAAGCAGCGGTTGCTCGTATTAAAGGAATTGTTGCAATTCCTGAAGTTGGTGAAGTTTATGATGCTACTGTAAAATCTATTATGCCTTATGGTGCATTTGTTGAATTTATGCCAGGCAAAGAAGGTTTGTTACACATCAGCGAATATGATTGGAAACGCATTGAATCATTAAATGGTTTAGTGAAAGAAGGTGATGTAGTTAGTGTAAAATACATTGGAACAGATCCTAAAAACGGTAAAGCAAAATTATCGCGTAAAGCTTTATTACCTAAGCCTGAAAATGCTCCGGCTGAGGAAAACAAAGCTTAGTATTTCAAATTATAAAAGAGTAAAAAGCCATCCGATAGCGGATGGCTTTTTTATTTTTGAAAAATGCTAAACTTATAAAAATTGGAAAATAAAAAACCAGCCAAACAAATAAAGAACAGTTATATCAAAAAGATTTTGAAAAATGGGCAAATTGTATTCAGATCAAGCACTAGTAAGGTTTAATAAAGTCAACAATGTCTTTGTAAGACTTTATATATGGATTATAAAATTGAAATATCATGGGAACATGACGCTTTCGTTTTACAACAATTAGTTTGGCTTCCGGTTGATACTTTTTCACTTCTGTATAAAACTCCCCATTCATATCTTTAATAATCTGGTTGGTTTTGCCTCCTACAAATTGAATAAATGCCGGTGAATTTTTATTGAGGTCAAAAATGGGAGAGTATTTTTTCCACTTATTTTGATCCGTTGAAAAAATTGGATAATACTTTGAATCTCGATCATTGGTGGATGCTTTCAGGTAACTGTAAACATCCAATCCATAAGCATCAATAAGAACCACTCCTTTTGTCGGATTACTCATTTTAAGTTTTTGAAAGTAGGAATCATCTGTGGCTACCATGGCTGCTAAATGTCCACCTGCCGAATGACCTGAGACAAAAATGTTACTTGTGTCGCCATGGAACAATGTAGAATTTTCTTTAATCCATTTTATAGATTTTGCAACGTCATTGGCCATTCCTTCAATGTCTGTTCTTGGACTAAGCCTATAACTGATCACCACACAAACAATATTTTTCCGGGCCATACCTTTTCCGAAAAAATGGTAAAGTGATTTTTTTCCGTTGACCCAGTTTCCACCATGAATGAAAACCAGAATTTTTTTTGAACTGTTCGCTTTTCGTGGAGCAAAAACATCCAATTTGAGGTTATTGTCAGTATCATAAACCTGATCCTTGAATTTTGCCACACGCTTTAAAGAACAGGATGAAAAAATAATAATATAAATAAGCGAGTAAAAAATACTTTTCATGCATTGAAAATACTCTATTTTATTCATTAAATATTACACAAGATTAGATATGATATACTGAAAACCTGCTATTTATTGATTAGTATTAAATGATAAATTTGCTAGTGTAATTAATACATTTTAAAATGAAAGACCTTAGATTAGCAGTTTTAATTGACGCAGATAATGTGCCATATGCCAACGTGAAAGAAATGCTGGAGGAAATAGCAAAAAGCGGAACCCCTACAATTAAGCGGATCTATGCAGACTGGACTAAGCCAACAGTCTCAGGATGGAAAGGGGTTTTATTAGAAAATGCAATCACACCAATTCAACAGTACAGTTATACAACAGGTAAGAATTCAAGCGACAGTGCCCTCATTATTGACGCAATGGATATTTTATATTCTGAAAAAGTGGATGGATTTTGTATTGTTTCAAGTGATAGTGACTTCACAAGACTTGCAATAAGACTAAGAGAAGCAGGTATGAAAGTGATAGGCATAGGTGAGAAAAAAACGCCTACACCATTTATTACTGCCTGTGATAAATTTGTGTATATCGAAATATTGAAACACATTGCTCAGCCAACAAGTAAGCCCAATAATGCTCAAGCAAAAAATAAATCCAAAACCGAAAGTATTCCCCTGAACCGCATTGACGATGGATTGATAAAATTGCTCACAGAAAGTGTTTCGGATTTGGCAGACGAAACAGGCTGGACATTTTTGGGAGAATTAGGGAACTTTATTCTGAAAAAGAAAACTGATTTTGATCCCCGGAATTATGGATTCACGAAATTATTATCGCTTATGAAAAGCCTTGATAAATTTGTTATTGACGAACGGGATTCAGGAAACAGAAACATAAAACATATTTATATCAAAATTAAATAGAATTTTCAATTAGTTTTGGCCATTAGTAATACCTGGTGTTTATAATAATTATTAAATAGTGCATGAAGCGTAATATTCTATAGAATTTTATATGTTGCTTTACATTTTATTATTATTTTTAATACAATGATCTAACAATTTTAATTTGCTTTTATGAAATATTCTTTGACCTTCTTTATATTTTTATTTTTCAATTTTGTAACAATGGCACAACAATCGCCATGCGAAACTGATCCTGTTTATCGGCAGTTTGATTTCTGGATTGGTGATTGGGAAGTTTATGACCTGAGAAATAATAAGGCGGGCGATAGTAGAATTACTTCAATATTAAATGGTTGTATCTTGCAGGAAGAATGGACAAGCGCGAACCTTCAGAATGGGATTGTTTATTCCGGAAAAAGTTTCAATACTTATAATGCGGCAACCAAACAATGGCAGCAAACGTGGGTAGATAACACCGGAAAAACTAATGAATATTTAATCGGCAAGTTCGACAATACTAAAATAGAATTTCTAACATCTCCGTTTCCTTTTTCTAAAGATACAATGGCTATGAGGCGATTGACATTTTATAATTTAAGTGATCAAAAGGTTAGGCAGCATGGTGAAATTTCTAAAGACAAAGGACTTTCGTGGAAAACAGAGTATGATCTGGATTACAGAAGAAAAAAAGGTGGGTCAGTAAATAAAACCGATATCAAAGGACAATACACTTTAATGGAAGAATTATTTAAAAAAAACCGAATGGCACAAATTGCAGACTTCTACATGGATGATGCAAAAATTATCGGATCCGGAATGGAAGTAAAAGGTAGGGAAGCTATTATTGAATACTGGAAGCAAATAGAAGGTAAAGGTGTTGCCTGGGAACATAATGTCGTATCTGTAGAAATGATGAATGATATTGCCTTTGAAACGGGTATTTCCAAATTGATTTATATGGCGAAAAAGAATACTGAAACAGCAATAGATGTAAGATACACCGCTATTTGGAGAAAGAATCCATCCGGAGATTGGAAAATATCCCATTACCATTATACAAACTTATAATATGCTGGAACTGAACTTTGAGCCTTTTCCGGTTCTTAAAACCGAACGACTGGTCCTGAGAAGAATGGTACTTGAAGACCTTGATGCTTATTTTGCTATGAGGTCTGATGTGAATGCGATGAAGCATATCTGTCAGAAAATTCCTACCAGAGATGAAACGAAAACAAAGATTCTGAGGATTAATGAAATGATCAATATGAACGAAGGCATGGCTTGGGCAATTTGTTTAAAAACTGATAATTTAATGATTGGAACGGCTTCTTTTCATAAAGTGATAAAAGAACATCACCGCGCTGAAGTAGGCTATATGGTTCATCCCGATTTTTGGCAACAAGGTATTATCAGCGAAGCTTTGGAATCAGTTATTCATTATGGATTCCACACAATGAATCTGCATTCGATAGAAGCTCAAATTGATCCGGCAAATCTTGCTTCTGAAAAAGTACTTCAAAAATTTAAATTTGTAAAGGAAGCCTATTATAAAGAAAATTATTTTTTTGAAGGTAAATTTCTTGACACTGCCGTTTTCTCATTAATTCGTCCTGTAAATAAGTAATCAAGTGAAACCGGCCCAAATCAATACCAAAGATAAAAGTACATTGCACCCTCGCAATAAACATCAGGATCGTTACAATTTTGAGCATCTTTTTACTGCTTGTCCTGACTTAAAGCCTTTTGTTTCAGTTAACCAATACAATATTGAAACGATTGATTTTACAAACCCAAAGGCAGTTAAAATATTAAACAAGGCGCTGTTAAAACATTTTTACAAGATTGAACACTGGGATATTCCTGAAAATTATTTATGTCCGCCAATTCCCGGAAGAGCTGATTATATTCATAACATTGCAGATCTTCTGGCATCAAGCAACGGAGGTATTATTCCTAATGGAAAAGCTGTTCAGGTGTTAGATATTGGAGTAGGGGCGAATTGCATTTATCCTTTAATTGGCCATCAGGAATATGGATGGAATTTTATAGGAACTGATATTGATACTCTCGCTTTAAAAGTCGCGAAACAGATTGTTAGTTCAAATAATTTAACTGATTCGATTGACGTAAGGATTCAAAAAGATTCTTCATCTATTTTTAAGAATATATTGAAACCCAATGAAATAGTAGATATTACTTTGAGTAATCCTCCTTTTCATTCTTCTGCCGCGGAGGCTCAATCGGGTACTGAACGTAAGTGGAAAAATTTAAAACAGAAGCAGAATTCAAAACCGTTGTTAAATTTTGGAGGCCAAAACGCTGAACTTTGGTGTAAAGGTGGTGAAGTTACTTTTATTAAAAAAATGATTGAAGAAAGCGTCCTCTTTTCAAAAAGCAGTTTATGGTTCACTTCGTTAGTCTCTAAAAGTGAAAACCTTCCTGCAATCTATTCTGCTCTTAAAAAGGTAGAAGCGGTTTCAATCAAAACAATCAACATGTCGCAGGGAAATAAAACCAGTAGATTAGTTGCCTGGAGTTTTATGAATGAGACACAACACATACAATGGAGTTTAAACAGATGGAAATAGTATCATGCTAAGCAATAAACAACGATTAAAACTGGAAGATGAATTTGATGTGAATATTAACGTCTTGTATGATCAATTTTGTGACTTTATAAAATATGGCGCACATCACCCTGTTATGAAAACCGTAAAAATGGTTGAAGATAAAAGTCCTGATTATGTTGAATACGAAGTAGATGAAGAGGTTTTATTATTTGGTTTAATTAAAATTCGTCCTAATTATAAAGCGAAAGTTATTGAAATTGAAAAAAATAAACAGTTGCGATATACTTCTCAGGTAAAAAAATATGTTTTTCTGATCATTGATTTTCACTTCACAGAGGCAAATGGAAAAACAAAAATGGTTGAACACATTGAGGTAACCACTAATTTATTGGTTGCAATAGTTTTTCTGGATATCTTAAAAAAAGCACATTTAACCGTTTACAAGAATATTAAATCGCATTTTAAAAGGAATGTTAATTAACAGCAGTTATTTAATTATTTAAAAATTTTAGTAATATAATTTTAAGTTATTTTTCTTAAGATTGTGTTAAACCACTAAATTAACGTTTGTTGAGCCCTTTTAAATACATAATTCCTATTTGCATATTTTCGTTTCTTGCGGTGAATTGCAATCAACCACAAAGTGTAGTGGTCGAAACCCCTTTATATAAAAAGCCAACTGTTTACTCAAAAATAGATTCCATCAAGTATAAAAACGAGATATACAGGCTTGATACTCTGTTTACCAAATTGTATAACAGAGATGCCTTTAATGGAAATGTTTTAATTGCAAAAGGGGAACATATTATTTATCAAAAATCATTTGGTTACGGAATTAAAGAATCTAAGAAGGCTTTAAATGATTCTTCTTTGTTTCAATTAGCTTCTGTTTCAAAAGTTATTACCGGTGTTGCAGCTTTGTTGTTATTTGAACAAGGAAAATTAAACTTAGAAACCAAAGTGTCTGATATATTAACAGACTTTCCTTACAAATCTATTACCGTAAAGCAATTGCTTACTCACCGATCAGGGTTACCCAACTATACTTATTTTTGTGGAGAACACATTGATAATACCGTTTGTACGATTAGCAACCAAATGATGTTGGATATTATTGTGAAACACCAACCAAAACCATATTTAAACCCTGGAGTTCGTTTCAATTATTGCAACACTAACTTTGCTTTGTTGGCGCTAATCATTGAAAAAGTTTCTAAAAAAAGTTATTCTGATTTTTTAAAAGACGAGTTATTTATTCCTTTAGGAATGAATCATAGCTACACGGCTTTGAATATTGATAGTACGAAGGAACACATCACCCGTGGTTATACCATGAAATATGCTTGTGTTGCCAATGATTGTTACGATGGCGTTTTGGGCGATAAAGGCATTTATACAACAACTTATGACTTATTTTTATTAAGTACGGCCTTATATCAACATAAATTACTGTCTAAGGAAACGCAGAAATTAGCGTATGAACCTCATAGTTCAGAAAAAAAACAGAGTAATTATGGTTTAGGGTGGCGTATGAAAAACATGAATGATCCCGATAAAGAAGTTTTCCATAATGGATGGTGGCATGGTTACCGTACCTCTTTTCACAGGAGGCTAAAAGATAGCTTAACTATTATTGTTTTGAGTAATCGTTTAAATACAAGTGTGTATAATACTTGGCGTATTTATGACGCGATTGATGGGCCTAAAGCTGGGGCTACTAAGCCGGAGGCAGAAGAGGAATAGATCTTTAAAAATATTTTTTTTATAATTTGGGCGTTCCCGCGAAAAGCGGGCGGGCTTTTCACTTCAATCTTTGCATCAGAAAAAGATGCAAAGGATTTTCGTTGCAATCCCTAACGCATGTTTAATTCAACTAGAAGGTTAATTTGTTTTGAAATATGTTACCCGGGCGAGGAATGCGAACAGAAATCCTTTTTTATACCATAAAAACGATTGGAGTGTCACCCCGGTTCGGCTACCGCCGAACGTGCCCAACCATTAATATTAAAAATAAATACCTTACCTTTGCAACATCGTAAAAATTGCTGATATAGAATTAGGGAATTTCCCATTATTGCTTGCTCCCATGGAAGATGTGAGCGATCCACCGTTTCGTTATGTGTGTAAAAAATATGGTGCAGATTTAATGTATACTGAATTTATAAGCAGTGAAGGTTTAATTCGTGACGCCATCAAAAGCCGTAAAAAGCTTGATATCTTCGATTACGAAAAGCCAATTGGTATTCAAATTTTTGGAGGGGATGAAGAAGCGATGGCGATGTCTGCAAAAATAGTAGATGCTACACAACCAGATTTATTAGATATTAATTTTGGTTGCCCGGTAAAAAAAGTAGTGTGTAAAGGTGCAGGTGCAGGGGTTTTGAAAAATGTGGATTTGATGGTACGATTAACTAAAGCGGTAGTTAAATCAACGAATTTACCGGTTACTGTTAAAACCCGTTTGGGTTGGGATGAAAGCATGATCAATATCATGGAAGTGGCCGAACGCTTGCAGGATGTAGGAATAAAAGCTTTAACAGTGCATGGTCGAACCCGCGCTCAAATGTATAAAGGTTCTGCTAACTGGGAACCAATTGCCGCGGTGAAAAATAATCCACGTATGCACATTCCAATATTTGGTAACGGTGATATCACAACTCCCGAAAAAGCATTAGAGTACAGAGACAAATATGGCCTTGATGGAATGATGATTGGCCGCGCAAGTATTGGTTATCCATGGATTTTTAACGAAATCAAACATTATTTTAAAACCGGCGAACATTTACCTAAACCAAAATTGGAGAATAGGGTAGAGGTGGCACTTGCCCATTTTGATAAATCCATTGAGTGGAAAGGTCCGAAATTAGGAGTACTGGAAATGCGCCCGCATTATACTAATTACTTCAGAGGGATTGATCATTTTAAAGAAATGAGGATGAAACTGGTGACAACTGACAATATTGATGAAATTAGAGAGTTGTTATTATCTATTCCTGCCCGGTATTCAGTTAACGTGTAGTTATATGTATGATTTGAATTATTCATATTAGTAAATAAGATAATGAATATAATCAATACTATAGATAAGCTAGGAAATATAGGTGTAAAAGCTTCTTATAAACCATGGGAAATTTATTTAACCAGGAAATTAAATTTTTTAAGTTTAATTGGGGTGTTAAATGTTTCAATTACAGTTGTTTCTTTTTATTTTCTTGAGTTTAACCAATTCATTCTTGAATGCCTTATAACACTTGCAGTAGGCCCTTTTGTTATTTTTCTTAACGCCAAAAAAAATTATGTGTGGGCAGGCTATTTATTTTACCTGATTGGTATCGTGCTGTTTTATTTTATGACAATTCAAATGGGACTCGATACATTTTTTATCCTTTTCTATTTCCCCATATTTGTGAGTTTAATTCATGTATTTGGAAGAAAGGAAACGTTAATGCATTTGTTTATCATTGCCGGTTTGTTTTTTCTATCAATCATAGCCATATTATTAAGTGATAAAATGGAATTTTCTAAAATACAGTTTTCAGAAGAAGCTCTGTTTAGATTGAGGATGTTTAATATTTTATCAAGCTTCTTTCTCACAACTCTCTTGATTTGTATGCTAACCATTGAAAATGTGAAACAGGAATCCTTAATTAAAAATATGCTCAAAGAAAAAGAAATACTCTTAGCGGAGGTTTTTCATAGAGTAAAAAATAATATGAATATTGTTACAAGTTTATTGAATTTAAAGAAATTTGCCTCTAAATCTGAAGAAGTTAAGGCAGCTTTAGAAGAATGTAGAGAAAGGGTTTTTTCAATGGCGCTTGTTCACCAAAAAATATACGAAAACAAAAATACCACATTTTTAAATTTTAAAGAATACATTGATGACCTGGTGGCTGAATCCATTAAAACCATTGGTGGCACTGATAATGTAGATGTTGTTTTTAAAACTGAAAAAATTGATCTACCACTGTTTTATGCCATTCCTTGTGGTTTAATTTTAAACGAATTAATTACTAATTCATTCAAGCATGCTCAACAGCCCGACCGAAGACTGCATATAGAAATTGAATTTAAAAAAGTTAATGAAATGCTATTGTTAAAAGTAAAGGACAATGGACCGGGTTTCAATTATAAAAAAAATGTTCTTGAAAACTCTCTCGGTTTGGAGTTAATAAAATCCCTAACGGAGCAAATTGATGGAAAGTGTAATATTTCTAATCAAAATGGATACGAAGTTGAAATCTGGTTCGAAAATAATTGATCTCAATTAAGATCCCTATTTCTATCATCTTTTTTAGCCATTAAACAGCCATTATTCCCATATAATTTTTCAATCACTTAATTGATATCAATTACTTTTGATAGAAAGGATATTTTATGGAAAAATTAAACTCGGTACTCATTTTGATAAATCAATAGAGTGGAAGGGACTAAAGTTAGGAGTATTGGAAATGCGCCCACATTATACCAATTACTTTAAATGTATTGAACATTTTAAAAATACCAGGATGAAGCTGGTAACTACAGACAATATTGAGGAGATTAGAGAACTTTTATTATCTATTCCCGAAAAATACCAATTTTTGGTATAATTTACTACTTTAGTTAAGTCTTAAAAACATTGAAAATTAAATGTATCATATGAAAAAACACTTACTAACTATCGTTATTATTTTTATGACCTTATTTGCAACTTCCCAGGTTGCTTATTTTCAGGCCTTATCTTTTACTGACTCTGTTACTTCTCCTGGAATAAAAAAATACGGGATTAAAATGTCCTTTCCAGGCTTAAATATACCTCTAACTTATAAAGTAGTTGATAATACCTCCGGATTGGAATATACAGGAGATAGTATTGCCGATATATTTAATTCAAATACAGTAAATAGAACTGTTAATTGTTATGCTTTTGAGCCCAGTAATTTAACGGATCCTGTTGGGATAGCTCAAATTAATCCCGCAAGAAAAAGCATGATCAATATGGGACAATTATTATCAACAACTGGTACCAATTGTGATGGTGAGTTTAAATTAAACATTGATACCAATAACATTGGTTATGCAGGACAGCAAACATATTATGGCATATATAGTCCATCTGGAATCCTAACGAATTTAATTGCTACCGGTTCAAATACTATTGGTGGTTTATGTAGTCACAAATATGTTGTATTAGTAAATGCAGTAGTATATTCAGGGCCATGGGCTTATACACCATGGGTTGAAGAGTGCACTTTATTAATCGGTCATTATGCGTTTCCCGGAAATAGTACTTACAGTGTTTCGGTAAATGTGTTAGCACCTACAAGTGGAGCTATTTGTGTAGGTGAAGCTAAAGTGATTGTTACACCTCAACCTCCACAACCACCAACTTTTTCATTGGATGGAGGAACATTTAATACGGTAGATTCCCTTACAAATTTATGCGCAGGATATCATTTTATTAATATGGCAACATTAACTGATACTATTGGTAAAACATTTTTTATTAATACGGTTTCTGATACAATTACTAATCCAAATTATAATGGTGTAATTGTGGATACTGTTATTTATAATTATAATAACTGTAATTTTAATTATAACAATCCTATTGACTCTGCCTTTATTTCAAGTTATAATATCATAAACAGTAATCAGGTTTATGTGGAATGGCAAATATGGAATAGCGGTCTTAATACTCAAATAGCAGATACAATAAATTATAATTTTCAATCAGGTAATAATATGATAAGCCTTTACATGTATTGCAGTAATGCACAAAAAGGCACATCAGGCTACAGGGCTAAAAAGATCAACGATTTTAAATTGATAAATTCCAATGTCCCTACTGGTATAAAATCTAATTCACCACAACAGTTTAAAATTTTCCCAAATCCGTTTCATGATATAATTTATGTTCAAGAAACAGGTTCTGAGCATTTTAAAATAGGAATAATAAATATTCTGGGTCAGTCTTTTGAAAGTAAAGCATCAGTAACAGAAACTAGTATTAAGAATTACAAGATCAATACTGAACTTTTATCACCTGGAATTTATTTTATTGAATTGATTTCAGATAACGACTCTTCTACTAATATCAAATTAATTAAGAACTAGTTTTTTATCACTATAATCCTTGAGAAGCCTGGTTTTTGCCGGGCTTTTTTTATAATACAGAGTCGCAATTTAAACTCCATTATTCTGATCATTTGATCCTATTTTAGCTTTTACAATTACTGAATTGATCATTAAAAAATTAATCCATCATTTTCGCCACTAATCTATTGTTTTTTTACTTCCATATAATTTAACACCTATTGATTGATATATCAATTACTTTTGATAGAAGGAATATTTTATGGAAAAATTAAACTCGGTACTATTTTATTCAATTGAAAAGGCTATTAAAACCTATCGTCAGTTCGCGCAGAAAGAACTAAAGAATGCAGGCCTTTCAATTACGGTTGATCAATGGTTAACGCTAAAGTGTCTGTTTGATAACCCTGAAATTTCGCAAAAAGATCTGGCTGAGATGGTATTCAAAGACACGGCTTCTATCACACGTATCATTGAACTATTAGTAAAAGCAAAATATTTAAAGAAAGCAATTCATAAAGAAGACAAACGAAAATCGGTCATTACAATTACCGATCATGGATTAAAGACCATTGAGTTTGCTGAGGAGGTTGTAGAAAGCTATAGGAAGACTGCTTTAAAAGGAATTGGTATCGCTAAAGAAAATCATGTAAATGCTGTCATGAAAACCATCATTAATAACTGTAAATAATGAAATCATTAATTTATATCCGAAGATCTGTAGCATATTTAGTCTGCATGTGCCTTTTTGTTTTTGTTAAAGCACAGACTTATAGTGTATCAGGTAAATTCTTAAGTGCTCAGAATGCTCCGGTTGCGGATGCGATCATTCAATTACTCAAAAGTTCCGATTCTTCCCTGGTGAAAACAGAGTTTACAGATACTAAAGGCAACTTCACATTTGCTGATACGAAACAAGGTTCTTACCTTATCCAAACCAACGTGTTGGGATATAAAAGTTATTTGTCACCGCTAATCACTCTCAATAGTACTATTCAGATTCCTGATATTACACTTGAAAAATCAGAAGTTGAATTAAAGGAAGTCGCAGTAGTTGCACGAAAACCATACATTGAAAGAGAAAAAGGCAAAGTTATCCTGAATGTGGAGAATAGTATTAACAGTGCCGGATCTTCAGCCTTTGAGCTCATTGAGAAAGCGCCGGGAGTGAGAGTGGATAATAATGACAATGTCAGCCTAAATGGAAAATCAGGAATTGCCATCTGGATTGATGGAAAGCCAACACCGATGACAGGCTCTGATCTTGCTAATTATCTAAGAGGAATTCCTTCTTCTTCTATCGATAAAATTGAAATGATCTCTAATCCATCGGCCCGATATGATGCCGCAGGATCAGCTATTATCAACATTAAATTAAAAAAAGATAAACGGGTTGGAACCAACGGCAGTATTTCAAGTTCTTATGGACAGGGTGTATATATGAAAACCAATAATAGTTTGTCTTTAAATCACCGCAATAAAAAAATAAATGTATTTGGTTCCTATAACTATGCTTATCGCGAAGCATTCTCACATTTGAAACTGGATAGAAGGTTTTACCAGAATGATACATTCATCGGTGCTTATAATCAGGATAATTACATCAAGTTTGATTTCAACAATCATATTGCAAGAGCAGGAATTGATTATTTCGCCAATAAGAATAACACTTTTGGTTTTGTAGTCAGCGGTGTCAGTAATAAGTTCAATCCAAAAGGTGATAATTCTGCATTGGTTTATGACAATACAAATACTAATTCATCTACCTATAAAACGACTAATCGTTCAAAAGATAACTCGTATAATTATTCAGCTAATCTGAATTACAAACATAGTTTTGATTCCCTTGGTACTGAGTTAAGCACTGACCTCGATTATGCGCATTTTGGTAATAACACTGAACAAAATTTCACAACCCGCTATTTTGATTTGGATAACGAAGAATATTTAAATCCCTATTTATTACATGGTGATATCAATGGAGATTTAAATATTTATTCTATTAAAAATGACTTTGTAAAAAACCTGAAAAAAGAGTATAAACTAGAAGCAGGACAAAAATCAAGCTACGTGGTTGCTGATAATAAATTGTCTTTCTATAATCGCAGCAATAGCTTTAATGTTTTTGATTCTTCAAAAAGCAATCACTTTATATACACAGAAAATATAAATGCTGCTTATGCAACTGTTTCAAAAGACTATAAAAAATGGAGTACACAATTAGGTTTGCGTTGCGAACATACTTCAGTCACAGGAAAACAACGGGTTAATAATACTTCATTCATAAACAATTACATTCAATTATTTCCGAGCGCTTTTGTCGGTTATAAGTTCAGTGAAAAACATGGACTTGAATTTAATTACAGTCGCAGAATTAACAGGCCAAGTTATGAGCAATTAAACCCATTTAAGTTTTATATCGATCCTACAACTTATAAAGAAGGAAATCCTTATTTAATGCCACAAACCACAGAATCATTTGAATTAACACACGTGTTTAAACAGAAAATTTATACAACGTTTGGTTTCGGCAGGACAAATAAAAATATTACAGAAGTTATTGCACCAGATGATAACCAACCTAAGATTACAGTACAAACCAATAAAAACTTAGCGCAGGTTGATGTCTATGCTTTAAATTGCTCTTTACCGGTTGATGTCACGAAATGGTGGCACATTACTAACGAGATTAACTCTTATTATGCATCATATACAGGTAATGTTGCTAATACACCTATTAAGAACATCGGTAACCTGACCTTTAATCTTAATATGGTAAACACGTTCAATTTTACGTCTACTTTTTCAGGAGAAGTAAGTGGAAATTACCAGGCGAAAGAAGTGTATGCTTTTGATGTCATCAAGCCAAGATGGTTTTTCAATATTGGCTTACAACAAAAATTATGGAACAATAAGGCAACATTGAAATTAAATGTCAATGATGTGTTATACACCAATCAAACTACCGCAGACGTAACTTTTACAGATTACAAAGAGAATTTTGTTGTAAGAAGAGATTCAAGAGTGTTAACCATTGCTTTTACTTACAAGTTTGGTAAAAGCAGTGTGCCGGGTTCAAAGAGACGACAAGGAGGTGCAGATGATATTAAACAACGCGCTGGTTCTGGAATGGGATAATTAAGCAACATTAAATTCTGTAATCAGTTTTAATTTGGTTCTGCACCTTTCTTGTTTATTAAACTAAAAACTCCCTGTTATGATAAAATCTTAACAGGGAGTTTTTTTATTTAAAATAATATTAGTTCAACACTGATAACTGTTCTTCCAGAGTTTTAATTTTAGATAAAGCGTCACTTTCTTTTTTGCGTTCTACTTCAATTACTTCCGGTTTTGCATTCGCTACAAATTTCTCATTTGATAATTTAGTCTGTACTGATTTTAAAAAACCTTTATTGTATTCCAGTTCTTTAGTTAAACGTTCAATTTCATCTTCCTTGTTTAAATTCATGGCTAAAGGAATATAAAACTCGGTAGTTTTGATCTGAAATGAAAAAGCGCCTTCTACTTTTTCTTTTGTGTAAGAGAATGCAGATAAGTTTGCGAGTTTAATGATGGTGTTATCAAAATAGGAGCGGGTAGCTTCGGACTTTTCGATCACCTCCAATTTCTCCTTAGGTGATAATTGCTTTTGTGCACGCACATTTCGAACCATAGCAACTAATTCTTTACTCACTTCAAACTCCGCTAATTGCTTTTTATCTAGATCAGATTTTATGGTTGGCCATTCCGCAACGATTATACAATCTTTCGCGTCACGTTCCTTTAATAAATGCCATATCTCTTCTGTAATAAATGGCATCCATGGATGCATAATTTTCAATAAAGACTCTAAGTAACCAATCGTTGCATCATAAGTTGCCTTATCAATTGGTTGAGCTTTACCGTCTACAAAATCCGGCTTAATTGCTTCCAGGTACCAGGCACAAAAATCATCCCACACTAATTTATAAGTTGCCATCAATGCGTCACTCATTCTGTATTTGGAATAATGATCATTGATGATCTCCAACTGTTCAGATAATTTATTTTCAAACCAGGTGATCGCAGATTTTTGTGCATCACTTTGCTGCACTTCGACTCCGCTCAGTGCACCTGAAGCCACCTCAAAACCTGCAATTAATCGGAAAGCATTCCAGACTTTATTGGCAAAATTTCTTCCCTGTTCACAATAGCTTTCATCAAACATTAAATCATTTCCTGCAGGCGAACATAATAACATACCAACACGTACGCCATCTGCTCCGTATTTTTCAATCAGGTCGAGTGGGTCAGGGGAGTTCCCTAAACTCTTACTCATCTTACGTCCCAATTTATCGCGAACAATTCCTGTTAAGTAAACATTAGTAAAGGGTTTTTCTCCCATCCATTCATAACCAGCAATGGCCATACGTGCTACCCAGAAAAATAAAATTTCAGGAGCAGTAACCAAATCGTTAGTTGGATAATAGTATTTCAGGTCTTCATTGGCATTTGCTTTTCCATTACGAATAACCTTTGGATCAAATACAGTGATGGGCCACAGCCATGAAGAGAACCAGGTATCCAATACATCTTCATCCTGTTGGATATTATCTGTATTTAACGATGAGTTTTTAGTTTTTAATAATTCAATGGCTTCTTCACGTGTTTTACAGATCACTGTATTTCCTTGTCCGTCATACCAGGCCGGAATTCTTTGTCCCCACCATAACTGACGGCTAATGCACCAATCATGTACATTTTCCATCCAGTGCTTGTAGGTATTGATAAACTTTTCAGGAATCAGTTTGATCTCACCATTTAATACATTATCCAAAGCAGGTTTACTCACGTTCTCCATCTTCAAGAACCACTGCATGCTTAATCGTGGTTCAATTACAGCATTTGTACGCTCACTGTAACCAACTTTATTTTTTATCTCTTCAATTTTCGAAACCAATCCTTTTTCTTCAAGGTCTTTAATGATTTGTTTTCTGCAGGCGAAACGATCCATTCCAACATAAGCGCCAGCAGCTTCGCTGATAGTTCCATTAGGATTTAATACATCTATAGTTTGTAATTTATGTCTTTGTCCTAAGTTAAAGTCATTGATATCATGTGCAGGAGTTACCTTTAAAGTCCCTGTTCCAAATTCCTTATCTACGTAGTCATCAAAAATAACAGGTACCACACGGTTAACGATGGGCACAATCACATTTTTTCCTTTTAAAAGTGTATAGCGTTCATCCGTTGGATTAACACAAACTGCTGTATCGCCCATAATGGTTTCAGGACGAGTTGTGGCAATTGTAATATACTCAGGGATTTCGAGAGCCTCCGTCCCAGCTATTAAATATTTTACATATACTAATTTACTCTGCGCTTCTTTATGAATAACTTCTTCATCACTCACAGCTGTTAATCCTTGCGGATCCCAGTTTACCATTCGCACCCCACGGTAAATATGTCCTTTTTTATATAAGTCAATAAATACATCAATCACTGCTTCACTCAAGTCTTCTTCCATCGTGAAGCGGGTTCTATCCCAATCACAACTTGCACCAAGTTTTTTTAATTGTTCTAAAATAATTCCACCGTATTTTTCTTTCCATCCCCAGGCGTGCTTTAAAAAATCTTCACGGCTTAAGTCCGATTTATTAATTCCCTGTTCTTTTAATAAGGCAACAACTTTTGCTTCCGTTGCAATACTTGCATGATCAGTACCAGGTACCCAACAGGCGTTAAATCCTAACATACGTGCACGACGAATTAATACATCCTGAATGGTGTTATTAAGCATATGTCCCATATGCAATACGCCTGTAACATTTGGTGGAGGAATAACAATAGTGTATGGTGTTCTGTGATCAGGAGTTGATTTAAAGAATTTATTATCTAACCAGTACCTGTACCATGTTTGTTCTGCTTGTGCTGAATTATATGTTTTAGCGATTTCCATGAATGATATTAAAAATTTTGTTAAATTTCGCAAAAATAGTGATACCAAACCATATCGATACTATCTTTATGGCACGATATTGGAATTAATTTTGAACCGTAAACAAAATAAAATTATAAAATGAAAAAGTTAATTTATACCCTTGGATTTGTAGCTTCTTTAAGCTTTGTATCATTTGCTCAGGAACACAGCGCTAACGATGGACATAAACACGGTGCTGCAACAACAGCTACTACACCTCCGGTAAGTACCGCTGAAATTAAATTTGACAAGATGGTTCACGATTACGGTGAAATTAAACAAGGGGATAATGGTGAGTGCGTTTTCAAATTTAAAAACGTTGGAAAAGAGCCTTTAATCATTACTATGTGTCAGGGTTCTTGTGGATGTACAGTTCCTCAATGTCCAAAAGATCCTATTTTACCTGGCAAATCAGGAGAAATAAAAGTAAAATATGATTCTAACCGTGTTGGGCCAATCAGTAAATCAGTTTCTGTTCAATCCAATTCAAAAACAGGAACTCAGACTTTACAAATCAAAGGAAATATTTCAGCTAAAGCAGTTGAAGAAGCATTTCCAACAAACCAGCCTTCACAAGGTGCTCCATTAGAAAAAAAATAATTAACCAATAAACTCTTTATAAAATGAAAAAAGTATTCGCAGCAGTAGCATTATTCATAGGATTAGGTTTTTCAGCAAACGCACAAGAAGGCGGTTCTGTAGTTCCAAGCATTGATCCTAATGCACCAGAAATGAAATTTGAAGCAGAAGTTTTAGATTTTGGAACAGTAAAATTTGATGCAAATGGTGTTCGTGAATTCAAAGTAAAAAACACCGGTAAATCACCTTTAACTATCTCTAATGTTCAGGGACAATGTGGTTGTACTGCAACTACAATTGATGGCAAACCAGGTTGGCCGCAAGAGCCTATTTTACCTGGTAAAAGTGCTAGTATCAAAGTAAAATACGATACAAAACGTCCTGGTCCTTTCGAAAAAAATGTAACCATCACATCTAACTCAAAAGAACCAAGTAAGGTTGTTAAAATTAAAGGTGTAGTAGAAGCCGCGCCTGCAGCAGCAGCAACACCGGATGCAAAATAATTCAAATCATATTCCTAAAAACCCTTCTATTTTTAGAGGGGTTTTTTGTTTGGTACTATTTTTTATTCTTCAAAGTACTTTTGCCCAACCACAATTAAAATTCGAGGATCAGAAAAAGAATTTTGGATTTGTGAAAAAAGGCGAAATAGTAAAGATTAATTTTTATTTTACAAACAAAGGAAATCAACCCGTCTTAATCACAGATGTGAAGGCTGAATGTTCTTGCACCACGGTTGAGTTTCCTAAACAGCCAATTGCTCCGGGACAATCAGGTAAAATAACTGTACAATTTAACACCAAAACTGTTTACGACAGACAAGATAGAATTGTGGAAATTATTTCCAATGACAGGAATTCACCTCAAAAATTACGATTTAAAGGAGTAGTTTTAAAATAAAATGCCTGTATCTCTAAAAACGGTATTAGGTTATAAAATATATTATATTTGGTTATTAAACAGATAACTATGAAAAAAATCCTTCTACTATCATTATTTTGTATAGGCTTTTATGAAAATCATAAAGCTCAATGCGAAAAACCTATTCTACTGACTTCGGCAACAACAAGCTTTGACATATTTACTATTCCCAGCATTAGTTTTAATCGTACTTCAAATATTTTATGTTACAGTGAAAAACCAGGAACTGTCAATTTTTATGCGATTGATAAAAACTTAACAACTTCCCTCGATCTTGGAAAGGAATCTACAATCGTTATTTGCTTATTTCATCCAACAAAAGATATTCTACTAATAGGCTGTAAAGATGGGTCAGTAACCATATATGACTATTTACAAAACAAAACGGTTAAGACTTTTGCGGCGCATCCCAAAAGCATTACGGCAGCAGTTTACTCAGTTAATGGAGATACATTATATACGGCGGGAAAAGAGGATAATATAAATGTATGGACTGAAAACGGTGAACTTATCAAAACATTTACATCAGCCAGCAGTGCAAAAAGCATACACATTCGTGGGAATAAAATCATTTACAATAATGAAAAAATGAGCAACTGTGTCAGGATAATTGACTACAAAACAGGTGTGGAGCAAAAAGTACCTGTTTCAACAGCAATGAAAATGGCAGTATCATTAAACGGAAAAAAGGCATATGTTAATGTTCTTGGTAACGATGTAGAAATCTGGAATCTTGAAAATGGCACACTGGATAGAAAATTATTCGGACATAGTGGTCATGGGCAGGATGTTGCAATCAGTAACGATGAAAAAATATTAGTGACTTCAAGTGATGATAATTCTGTCATTATATGGGATAATATAAAACAAACGATTTGTTCGAAAATAGACCTTAAAAAAGACGTTTACACAGTTTGTATTTCTCCCGACTCCAAATATATTGCCGCCCTCAATAACGAACAAAAGATGTATTTATACCAGATCAATTCAAAATCATCATATACTTCAAGAACTAATGCAGCTGTGGCTGTTGGAAATGTTTCATCAACCCCAACCACTTCTACTCCTACACCTAAGCCTAAAGTTTCAGAAGTGAATTTAAAATTCTTGCCAAGACAATATAACGAACCATATTCTGTAGAATGGTCGAAAGACGGGAAGTATTTTGCAGTAGCTTCTTTTAAAAATTATAAGAATTCAGGGATGAATATGATCGATGGAACTACAACCGTTTACAGTGGAAGTGGCGATACAGTTGTATACGCCCGAAAATATGAAGCAGCGATGTGCGCAACATTTAATCCAATCAATAAAGAGATGGTTTCGTGCACCTATAGCAGCGGCCTATTAAAATTCAATATTGGAGACACAAGCGCAACAGATTTTAATAACGTATGTTATGAGGAACTTGCCTTTCGTGCATGTTATTCTCCTGACGGAAAAGACATAATTGTTGGTACAGTCAAAGGACACATCTTTATTTCTAATAATGAAACAGGCAAACTTAAATACAAATTATCAACCGATTCTGGTAAAATAATAATTTCTATGCATCAGGTTAATGATGGAAAAACCCTTATTTCACATAGTGCCGGTAAAATTCAGTATTGGAATTTACTAACTGGAACATTGATAAAAACTCTAAGTGCAGGCGATGGCGATGAAAATGAAATTGCTTGTGTCAATTTAAGCTCTGATGGAAAAACATTAATTGCATTTGCACCTAAACAAATTTTGATTTATGATGCAGAAACTGGTGAACTCAGAAAAAAATCATCAACAGGAAACGGTTATTGCTGTGCGGTCTCAAAAGATGGGTCTTTAATGGCTTTCGGTTTCAGCGAAGGTTTTTATACATTTGACCGTGAAGGAAAAGTTATTCGTGGAATGGGAGCGGGAAGTGTAAAGGCAATGGCTTTTTCCCCTGATGGAAAAGAGTTGATAGTAGCACTTAAAGAAGGTGAAATATTAAAATATCTAAGTTCTGAAATCTCTGTTAAAAGCGAAGATTAAAATGAATGCAATTGATAACTATTGAAATCAATTAATTAAATATTTACTATAAAAATAATATACATACTTAATCTAATTTCGATCTGCTATCATATTAGGGCGCAGCACTTATTACCATACAATGAAAACAAAAAATGGGGATTTAAAGATGGGCAGAAAGTGGTTATCCCCAATGATTATGATACAGCCTTTGTTTTTGATAAAACGAATCAGATCGCATTAGTAGCCAATAGAAATGAGTTCAATAAAACAGTGAACCCTTTAACCGGTGAAGAAGAAATTACCCTGGATTACTTTTATATAAACTCAAAAAATATCAGGCTCAGGTTACTGGCCGAGAACTTTCCAGACAGTATGTTTACTTTTCCTGATCAACAGGAACTTCAGTTTAACTATCAGGATTCATCAGATTATTTCAAAATTTTATTTCAAAATAAATTGTATCTATTTTCTAAAAAAGGCAGACAATTGTCATATGGTTATGATAACATCACACCATCGAAATTAATGGGATTTTTCGAAACAGAAAATAATTCCGAATTCGATAAGAAAATTATACGCATGGTTGGATTGATTGATAATAATGGAACAACTCTTGTTAAATGTAAATATCATGATGTCGTTATTAATATTGAAGATAGTGTGATATACTGTTGTAGTGCCGTCTATAACAGCAAATCAAATGACGATGTTTATGATTATAAAGGAAATTTGATTTATTCTAATAAAAAACATATTGAATTTTCATCAAGAACTCTGCATGTTTTGAAAACCTATGAACCTAAAGAATTATTTATTATTGAAAATAATTTAACAAAAGAGAATTATGAGGTAGAAGGTAACTTATTTTATTACCTGAAAGAAAATAAGGCAATGATCGTTAATAAAGACAATTGGTTTGTTATTGACTTAAAGACAAAAAAGAGGCAAAAAGTTGACAGGGAACAATATTTCCGAAATTTATGCATGATATTAGACTAGTGAAGACTTTAAAAATAGATATTTCCAATTTAGAAAATCATCGTGAAGCGGCACAGCAATTAATTGACTTCGCCGCATCGGAACGTATTTTTATATTTGACGCTCCAATGGGGGCAGGTAAAACAACATTTATAAAAGTCCTTTGCAAAGAGCTGGACGTAATTGATACTATGAGTAGTCCTACTTATTCCATTGTAAATGAATACAATACGATATCTCATTCAAAGCTTTTCCATTTTGATCTTTATAGGTTAAGATCATCAGAAGAATTATTTGAATTAGGTTTTGAGGAGTACATTTCCTCAGGAAATTATGTATTTATTGAATGGCCAGAGTTGTCTTTGCAGTTTTTAAGTTCTTACCTGAGAATAATCATTAATACGGAAAGTAATATTCGCTATCTTTGCGCTGAAATTATTACAACCTGATGAAATTCCTGGTACTCTTTCTTTTATTTTTTTTATCTGTATTATCTTTTTCTCAAACAGAATCTGTGAATTCGAACACTATACAAGGTAAGAGAAAAGGTAATTTCTATGCTTCCTGGGGATATACCCGTTGTTGGTTCAGTAAAAGTGACATACATTTCAAAGATCGCTCAAATAAATACCATGAGGCTACAGGGAGGTATAACGATTATGATTTTACAATTTATGATGCTACTGCTAAAGACAGGCCTGACTTTGACCAGATTAAAGATGTAGCAAATGTTACTATTCCTCAGTTTGTTGTTCATGCGGGTTATTATTTTAATAATAAACATGATTTTGGTATTGAAGTGAATTACGACCATGCAAAGTATGTGGTAACAAATTACCAAAAAGTGCATATTAAAGGGACTTTTAATGGTGAGTACGTTGATAAGGATACGATTCTTGATCCGGATAATTTTCTGCATTTTGAGCATACAGATGGGGCTAATTTTTGGATGATAAATTTTTTGAAACGCTGGAAATTATATGAGCCATCCAAAAACTTTAATGTGGGTTACGTTATTAAACCAGGTGCAGGCATCGTTTATCCACGAACTGATGTAACCATGTTTGGAGAACGTTTAAATAATAACTGGCACATAGCAGGATGGATTGTAGGTGTTGAAACAGGTATAAGAGCAGAATTTTTGAAGCACGGAGTTTTTGAATTTACAGGAAAAGGTGCTTATGCTGATTATAGGAATGCCTTAGTATTAGGTAAAGGTAATGGCAAAGCTAGTCATCATTTTTTTGCAGGACAGTTAACCATGACTTTGGGCATTATGCTTTAAAATCCGATCTTCCCTTTATTTGTTTCGAAACTCTTTTTAAGGCCAAGCATTTTGATAGCAGTTACAGCAGCTTCATCTCCTTTGTTACCATGCTTACCACCCGTACGGTCTTCTGCCTGTTCCTGAGTATTAACAGTTAACACGCCAAAGATAAAAGGCTTTCCAAATTGTAAATTCAGATTAGTGATTCCTTTCGCAACTGCATCGCAAATAAAATCAAAATGTTTGGTATCTCCCTGAATAACACAACCAATACAAATGACAGCATCTACTTGGCCATATTCAGCCATATATTGACCGCCTAATGTTAATTCAAAAGCACCAGGTACCGTTTTTGTAATGATGTTTTCTGGTTTAGCTCCATGCTTAATTAAGGTGTCATAAGCGCCCTGCATTAAACCATGGGTAATTGTATGATTCCATTCAGCCCATACAATACCAAACTTCATATCTGTTGCATCCGGAATTTCTGTTCCTTCAAAAGTGGATAAATTTTTAAGTTCGCTTGCCATAATTTATTTTTTTAACCAAAAAAAGGTGATTCTCATCACCTTTCTAATTATTGTATTATTTCTTATTGAATATTTCCTAAAGTTTTAACTCTTGCAATGTATTTATCTACTTCACGGGCTTCTGAACTTTTTGAGTGTTCATTTTTCAAACGTTCGTAGGTTGCTAAAGCTTCAGTATAATTTGCTTTTTGCTCGTAAGCAAAAGCAGCTTTTTTCAAATATAATGGAGTAGTAAAAGCATTTGAAGATTGTTCTGCAGCTTTTAAATAAAATTTAATAGCCTCGTCTACTTTATTCAATTCCATATTTGCATCACCAATAGCACCAATCGCCACAGGGGCAACCATTTCGTCTTTTCCGTTGTATTGCTCTAAATACCCTATAGCTTCTTCAAACTTACCGGTACGTAAAAGACAAATTCCTGCATAATAATTTGCTAAACTACCAGTTTTGGTAGAGCTATAATTTTCAGCAATATCTTTAAAACCCATCATTGTTTTAGGACCTTCTGATGTTTGAACGTTTAATCCACCATTCAAAGCCACTAAAAAACTATCTTTTTCAAAATAGGTTTGAGCGAAAAAAGCTTCATTACCAGCTTCTTTTTCCTCACCTGGTAACCAATAAAATTTATAAAAAGTGAAAATCGCAACAATAGCTAAAATAGCACCTCCACCGTAAGTTATGGCTTTTTTATTTTTTTCATAAAAAACTTCTAAACCTTCAAAATCCATATCATTGGATGAAGATTTTTTTACATTCTTTACTATTGGCTCAGTTCCGTTTTCTACTTCAATTTGTTCAATTTCTTCAGACATATTAATTTAAAATTTTGAGTTGCGAAGATAATTAAAATTATCTACTTTAAAAAAGAAAATAGCTCTGTTTTTAACCTTAAATAGTTAATTAATCCTCTGATACAGCTATATCTTTTACTAAATTTTCACGATTACGCAATGTTACCGAAAGCCCGCCACTTACTTCATAAGGCGGGGGAATATCCATATCACGTCCAACTGCATAGATATAATAGGACCCTTTAAAGAAAGATATACTGTAATTACCGTTTGAATCTGCTTCAACGTAAGTATCATATAATTGGTAATCCTTACCAGGAAATTCAGTAGCATTGAATTTAATATAGACGTAAGCATTTGGTATTGCTTTATTATGATGTTTAACAATACCTTTAAGGCTGGCTTTACCCCCGGTTTGATTTTTTTTACATGAAATCAATCCCATAATTATAGTTGATATTAAAAAAATATGTGCGATTGTTTTCATCTGAAGATTTTATTGGTTTTTATTTTTAAATGACATCGTCACGTAATTTTTGTGATTATACTTGTAGCAACACGACTTTTCCTAACCTTATGATTATTGTATTTCTGAAAAACGGGGATCAGTTAAAAATTTTGGATCTGTGAGTGTTTTTAAAAAGGCAATAACATTTGTTTTTTCAGATGCTGAAAGTATGATTCCGCCCTGTAATTGTGGGTCAAGTGTAGAGCTGTTGTTTATTCCTGAAACATAATGATCCATGCATTGTTCTAATGTATAAAAACGTCCATCATGCATGTATGGACCTGTTCTTTCAATATTTCTTAAAGACGGTGTTTTGAATTTATAAAGGTCTACTGGATTGTTTGTAATATGAGCCCTCCCACTATCCTGAAATGCTGGATTTATAGCCAATCCATTATTTCTGAATGTATAATCGCTGAAAAGAGGTTCAGTATGGCAAGAACTACATTTTTGAACAAAAAGATTGTACCCGGATTGTTCCTGTGCAGTAAATTTTTCCTTACCTGTTTTTACAAGATCATATTTACTATTATAGGAATACATAGTTCCCATAAATTGAGCAATAGACTTAAATATACGTTCGGTATTTACGGTTTCATCTCCAAACGCTTTAGTAAATAATTGTTTATATTTTCCACTGACGGATAATTTAGCAATTACATTTGTCATCGTTTCGTTCATTTCAACAGGATTTGTAATTGGCGCGAATGGCATTACTTCAATGTTAAGAATTCCTCCATCATGCATAAATGTAGTATTCCAATTTAAATTTTGAAGAGCTGGCGTATTTCGATTTCCTAATAATCCGTTTACGCCATGACTAACATCATGTCCACTTTGAGAAAAAGCGCTAAACTGTTGATGACATGAACCACAGGAAACAGAGTTATCTGACGATAATAAAGGATCATAAAACAATGTTCTTCCTAAAATAAATCCATTTGGTGTTAAAGGATTGTTGCTGAAATTATAATTAGGAGTTGGCCACCCGGCCGGAATAATTTCTTTTACATTATCATCTGCAATAATTGGTTTAATTTCCGGATCTACAGAACAACCTGTAAAAAATAGGATTGATGAAATGCTAATCAGTACTTTTTTCATTTAATTAATGACTGAAGTTACTGTAAACATATTTGCATAATTATCAGCAATATTGCTTGATTCAGCTGCTATTCCTGTAATGCCCCAATCCTGACTAAAATCTAACGGTGTAGGATAGGAGAACCAGGTTGCTAAATCTGCTTTCAAATTTAAGGTTGGTGTATGATTATACTTAACAATTGCTATATTAGGAAAACTTAAATTTACTGTTCTTACACCATTAAATTTACCGGCATATCCACCAATGTGGTAAACAATTTTTTGTGTTGGTTCAGCTGATTGCCTTGAGTGGCCTTCTAATTTAGCCATTATAAACCCTTGATTCCAGCCCCAGTACATGTCATTAGCCGGATCCAAAGCGCCTGTAAAACTACCATAAATATTTCTGGCTGAATCAACACCTACATTGAAACTAATTGAGCTATAATCCTGAAATGCTACTCTCTTAATTAATAAATTTAATGAATTTGGTTTTTGCTGATCAATCAGATAATAACTATCGGGTTCAATATTGACCACCCCAGTATTCGTTCTTAATTGAACATTACTAATATAATATTTATAAATATCCACCGTAAACGTATCATTATTTGCATTGGTATATTCTGTGGTATTTAATATAAGGGGAGTGTTGTTTACCACATTGTTTATATTAATATTCAAAAATCCGGCAGAATCAAGTGAAGGCAAAGGCTCTGGATCAGGATATTCATTTTTTTTGCATGAGAAAAATGCCAGAAAAAAAAGAAAAAAAAGAAAAAAAAGTTTCATTTGATTTGTTTAATCAAATTTATTGAAAAAATAATTAAAACAGCGGATAATTCTTCCAGATTCTCTGATTCCCAAGTCGATTATTCAACAAACCAGCCTATCAGCCGCCTTCTTAATTTCCCACTATAAGTTTGGGTTTGATAATCAGTATAATTATTAGTAGCATTAATGCATTTTGAGAACTGTTTCACCCGGTATTTAACCTCTTCACTTAATAAATCAAACAATTCAAAAGCTTCGTCAAAATCCGCGGCATTATCTTTTATTCTACCAAAATGATCATCGAGAGATTGATCTAAAACGGATTGCGGTTTTAATCCTTTTCTTAAACATTGTAAATAACGTTCACGTACGATAAATGCTTCTGCTGAAGAGTTTAAAAAACGGGCTTTAATGTCTTCTGGAAGTTCATAATCATTTTCTAATTCATAATCCCACTCATCTTTATACCTTTGCTCCAGATATAAATGTGGTGCTACAAAAACATGTTTCCAATCAATGGGAAATTGCCATAGATTAAAACGACGAGAATTATTTCCAAGATCAACAATGTTGAATTTCTTTTTGTTTGGTAAAATCCTTGAACCACGGCCAATCATCTGATGATATAAAGTCAACGACTTTGTAGCACGGTTCAGGATAATTGTTTCTACTTCAGGTTCATCAAAACCGGTAGTTAAAATACTTACCGAACTTAAAATTCCATCTTTGGTATTTCTAAACCAATCTAAGGTTTCTGCGCGATCCCGATCACTGAAAGTACTATCAAGATATTTGATAGGATAACCTTTAGCTTTAAACATATTATACACCGCTATGCTTGTTAAGATACCGGCATTAAAAATTAATGTTTTAGTTCCTTTTCCAATTTCTTCATAAGTATCCAGTAATTTCCCCTGCATGATGGCCTGCGTGTAAAGCATTTCATGCGAACCGGTTGTAAACTCACCATTATTTCCAATACGTAATGCACTTAAATTTACATCATTGGAGTAGGTAACGCCTTCAGCTAAAAATCCCTGATCAATTAATGAAGCAATACTTTCACCAACTATAATTTCTTTATAAGTTTGATATAATGGTAATTTTTTGTTGCTGCTTAAAGGAGTGGCGGTAACTCCTAAAATATTCACATTTTCAAAATAATGAAATATTTTACGGAAAGAATTGTAATGAGCCTCATCAACAATAACTAATCCAATATCTTCTAAAAACTGCTCATCTTCCTGCAAGCGGTTATTCAGTGTTTCTACTAAAGCAGTGAAACTTTGAAAGTCAGTTTGCTGAGTAAGTGTTTTAACTTCTGAATTAATGACTTTATTTTTAATGCCTATGCCCGCTAAAACGTCAGACGTTTGCTTGCTTAATTCAATTCGATGTGTTAAAATTAAAACTTTACGATTAAAATGATTAATGTATCGTTTAGCTATTTCTGAAAAAATAATTGTTTTTCCACCACCGGTTGGAAGTTGAAATAAAATATTTTCGTTTGGCTTGGCCTCTTTTAATTTATTGAAAATTGTATTTACGGCCTCTTCCTGGTAAGGATATAATTTACGGGTCGATATAGTTTCTTCAGTTTCCAAAGTTCAAAAAAATGAGCCTATAAACTTAGGATTTTTTTTGAAGTGGAGCATGAAAATATGAAAATAAAAAACAAAGAGTTATCGACAATGCGAACTCTTTGCCTAAACTTTTAAAAAAAGATGTAAGGATTATTAGATTAAAAATACTTAGTAATTAAAACACTTCATCAATATCATTTCTTCGGATAATATCCTGACTTGGCGAATCATCGTCATCCCAGTTTTTTGATTGTAATGTCTTTGTGGTTGGCTGAGAAAGAAAATCTGTATTTTGGACCATTCCCGAACTCGTTGTATTGCCAGAATAAATATCTGATCCTTCATTATAATCCAAATCGGTAAACTTGGCAAACTGCCCGATAAATTTCAATGGCACATCAACAATAGAACCATGCCTGTTTTTAGCAATAATAATTTCTGCTCTGTTTTTAGTTGGTTGGTTATTTTCGTCAACTTCAATACCATAGTATTCCGGACGATAAATAAACATTACCATATCCGCATCCTGCTCAATAGCTCCGGATTCACGTAAATCACTTAACTGAGGACGTTTGCTTCCACCTGGTCTGTTCTCTACCTGACGACTTAATTGTGATAATGCAATGATAGGAATTTCCAATTCTTTTGCTAATGATTTTAAACCACGAGAAATAGCTGAAATTTCCTGTTCACGGTTTCCTTTACTATCAGGGCCACCACTCATTAATTGCAAGTAATCAATAATGATGAGTGAAATATTTTGTTGTTCTTTTAAACGGCGAGCCTTAGCTCTTAATTCAAAAATAGATAGGGCAGGGGTATCATCAATGTATAATGGAGCAACAGATAGTTTTTTAATTCGCTCATTTAACTGAACAAATTCATGGTTATCTAAATTTCCTTTTAATATTTTATCCTGGTTAATTTCAGTTTCTGAAGAAATCAAACGTTTTACCAATTGTAACGAAGACATTTCTAATGAAAAGATAGCCACCGCTTTATTAAATTCAACCGCTGCATTTTTAGCCATGGTTACAACAAAAGCTGTTTTTCCCATACCGGGACGAGCAGCTAGAATCAATAAATCAGATTTTTGCCATCCGCCAGTTATTCTATCTAATGCTGTAAAACCAGAGGGTACACCTAACAAACCATCTTTTTGTTGCGCAGCCATTTCAATTTCAGTAATTGCCTGGGCAATTAAAGATGTCATACCAGCATGTTGTTTGCGTACATTTGAATCTAATATTTCAAAAATATGTTGTGTAGTTGCATCCAGCAATTCAAAAACATCAGTACTATCTTCGTAAGCTGATTTAATAGTCTCGGTGCTGATCCGAATCAATTCACGCTGTAAATATTTTTGTGCAACTATACGGGCATGATATTCAATATTTGCTGAAGAAGCAATACGATTAGTTAAAGAAGAAACATAAAAAGATCCACCAACAATTTCCAGTTCGCCACTGCGCTTTAATTCTTGTGTAACTGTTAAAATATCAACAGGTTCGGAACGGTTAAATAAATTATAAATGGCTTTGAAAATAATTCCATTTTGTTCCTTGTAAAAACTTTCCGCTGATAAAACATCAATAACTGTACTTAAGGCATCTTTTTCTAAAAGCATTGCACCTAAAACAGCTTCTTCTAACTCAATTGCCTGTGGCTGTAATTTACCAACCTCATTTGTGGCAGTTGGAGAATAAATTAATTTTTTACGTGTTTTATTTTGGTTATCGAAATTTTGCATAGGTTTTTTAGTACGGGAGGGCAAAAATGCTCATTAATTCTAATACTTGAATTTAAGCTTTTTTTTGACAGCGAACAAGTCTTAACAATTGACTAACACAGTTTTTTAATCATCTGATAATCAGCTTTAGAATTGTTAGTAACGTGCGGGCATCACAAGATTCTTGTTAAGAAATGAACAATTAAACTTTTTAACAATGCCTTTTGTTAATTCATCTCGAGGCAATTTATTGATTTAATAAATAACTTTAAATATTCAGATATTTTGAAAAATATTAAAAACATATTCCATAAATCATTTCTAATAATCACATTGTTGTTTTTTACTTTCAACGTGCTTTGTCAAAGTCGTTATGAAAAAAAGTTTTTACGTTTTTATAATTCTCAAAGTTTAGCAGGAAAAGTAAAATCTTTTGATACGCTAAATAATTTATATAAGGTTAAATTTTATCCTTTAATTAAAAATGACCTTGAAGATATCCGTCAAAAAGCCATCGTTGATAATCAAACTGATATTATTGACAGACTTTTTAAGATTGAAGCAGAGATTTACTTTTTAAATAAAAATTATTCTAAGGCAATTCCTTTATTGACAGATTTATTGGAAAGAAATAAAATTAAGAACTATAAAGATAGTGCAGTGATTTTGTTTTACTTAAAGAATTCTTATATTAATATACACTCTTTAAAAAAGGCTATAGAAATTCATAAGGTATTAATGAATATTCGTAAATACCACTCAGATATAAATGAATGGCTATTTCATCCAAAATTAAGTGTCATTTATTATGAAATGAAACTTTACAAAGAATGTCTGAACCAACAATTATTGGAATATGAAGAGATAAAACAATCAGGTAATGCCGATGTGTTATTGGGATATTATAATAACCGGGGATTATTTTGGCAAAAATACGGACAATTGGACAGCGCCCTTATTTGTTTTAATAAAGCGAAAGAAATATACTTCTCAAACCTTAAAGATAAGCCTATAAAAGAGTCGGAAGAATTTGTACTTGGGTTAATAGACGGGAATATTGGTCAGGTTTTAATGGAACAAAAGAACTATGAGAAAGCCATTCCTTTATTGAAAAAAGATATAATCAGCAGTATGTACGCTAAAGATTATTTGAATGCCGCAATAAGTGAAATCGAACTGGCTAAATGTTACATGAATTTAAATCAACCCAACTTAAGCAAAAGATATTTAGATAGTGCCGATAAAAGATTGTTGAATATTGAAGACTATAAAGCAAAACTTAATATTTTGAAACAATATGCTGTTTATTACGATAAAATCGGAGCTCCTTATGTTGCAATTCAATATTATAACAGATACATTTCTTTTAAAGACAGCATTGATCAAAATGAAAATTTGAAAGAATTGATTTCTTACCAGGTTGCAAGCCAGGTTGAGGAAAAGGAAAATATGATCCGCGCTAATCAAAAATATATTAAAGAGAAAAGTGCGGAAGTGAGTAAGCAAAAAAACATTAGAAACACACTGCTTTTTGGCGGTATGATTCTAATCATTGTAATTGTATTTGTGTCTGTTCAATTAAGAAAATCAAACAGACAAAAGCAATTATTGGTAATAAAAAATAAGCAAATTGAATCAAGCAATGAAATCATTAACCATTCTTTGAAGGAAAAAAATCTTTTAGTAAAGGAAGTACACCACCGGGTAAAAAATAACTTGCAGATCATTTCCAGTTTATTAAAATTACAATCGTCAAAAAGTACTAACGAAGAAATAAAAAATTCTTTAAGAGAAGCTCAGGATAGAATTAATTCAATGGCCTTACTGCATCAATTGTTATATCGGAATAATCAAATGACCAGTATTTTATTCAATGAATACTTATCCGGATTAATTGAGCAGATTTCCCACAGCTTTTCATTAGTTAATAAGAACATTCGAATTGATTATAAAATGGTTGAACTAGAACTTGATCTGGATACCGCCATTCCATTGGGATTAATCACTAATGAATTGGTATCCAATGCATACAAACATGCATTTAATGGTAAGGCGGGGATTATTAAAATTGAACTATCAAAACTGTTTAAAAACACGTATCAGTTAAAAGTAGCAGACAATGGCGATGGGCTTCCTGCAAATTTTGATCTTGATAGTGTTGATTCTTTAGGACTTGATATTGTATGTATTTTATCCGACCAGATAATGGCTGAACTAAAAATATATAATGACAACGGTGCTCATTTTGATATTGTTTTTAAAGTAGGGTAGTGCCTAAGTCGCCCTGAAATTTATTCAGTAACTGCAAGAAAAGTAAATAAAGTTCAAGATGACACTTCACTTTTCATTAATTCCTTTAATAAAATCACTCATTAAATAAGCAATTAGCTTTCCTGTTTTGTTATCTGCCTTAATATGAGATAGAATAGGGGCACCCTCTGCAATATGCAAATATAATACATCTAATTTTTTTGCGGATTGGTAAACGTATTGCCTTGCCTGAACAGGAGAAATACCACTGCTTGTTTTAGCGCTTGCCGGAACGTTTGTGATCGCATCGAGGTCAATTTCTATACCACAATTCTCATTTTTTACAAAGCCTATATTTTGAAGCAAAGTTTGAGAGTATGTTTTGTTTTCTCTTATAAAAACATCTTCGTAAGTACTATAATACAAGTGCTGATTGTTTTTCGTGAATTCTTTTAGAACGCTGGCCGTATTATATTGTTCATGCATACAAAAAACGGAATACTTATTCATGAAGTTCTCATGGTAAGCATAGCTAAACCCATTGCCGCTATGCCTTCCTTCCAGTGGCCTGAAATCAGTATGAGGATCACAATTAATGACATTTATTTTTTGATTTAATGCCAGTGAACAGCCTTTAATAATTGGATACGAATTATTATGCCCTCCACCAATAATGATAGGAATTTTATGGCAACTAATTATTTTAGAAATAACATCTGAAACCCTTTCGTCAATAATAGCAACCAGGTTTCTTAATGTCGACATATCATTTTTACTTTTTATGTCTAATAAAGATGCTTTTTCCATCACATCATCTACAAATATATGGCCAAGGACACATATGTCTTTCCCATTTAAAAATTCATTGCTTTGCTGACTTAAAAAACTATCTAACGCAGGCTTCCAGGCTGTGTGTGCGCCACCTCGGCCGTAATTTGCTCTTACGCCCACATCTTCAGGAATGCCTAACAATACAAATTTACAGGATGAATTTGCTAATTCCGTTTCCCAGGTCTTAACTGAATCAAGCAGATGTATGTCCTCACCAATTTTTACTTCATTTGTTCTTTTCCTGGTAAGCTTATCAATATCCTTTTTAGAATATATTTCTAATGTATGCATGCAATATTTATTAGTTCAAAAAAAAAGCCCCAAAGTGGGACTTTCAAAATTAATTTATAAGATTACCACTCGTCAGAATTAACAGGAGTTGTACTTGATTTCTGCATTGCTTCTTTAAGATCAGCAGCAACTATAGAGCTTTGTTTAAAGGCTTCACTTCTAATACGTTTCCAAATATCAGGAGGCATTTTCATACTACCACATTTTGGTACTTCACTGTAAACATCACCACCGGAATAATCCGCATTTTTTGCATTGTGATTTATTTTTGAAATCGTGTATCGGTATTTTCCTTCTTTAGCATCAATACTCACGTGCATAGAAATAGTTCCCTGTACATCAGCTGTTGGATTTAATTCTTTTGGCTTATAAGGGAAACTAATCACACATTCGGCTTTGCTTCCGGTAGTTACACCGTTTCCTTTTGTATATTTCTTAGATTCAATTTTAACAAAATTAACGGCACGCTTTAAAATTTCACTTACCGCCATCCCTTTTGGTGGGTTTGTATCAGTAAGAATATTACCTTCTGCATCAGGTGGAAGGGATATAGGATCAGCCATTAAAGTTACTACTTCCTGAATCTTTTTTTCATCTGTTTTTGTTTCCTGGGCCGATAATTTATTGATTGAACATAAAATTATTATCGCGTAAAACAAGTTAGTTAACTTCATATAAATTTTCTTTTTTATAAATACCAAACTGGTAACAGACTATAAATTTAATGTTATTAATAGATTTTATTAAATTTATTAGGATTTACTTCTAACATCAAATTGTAGATAACATCAAATACATCATCTGCACTAGGTTTTGAGAAATAATCCCCGTCAGAACCATAAGCAGGGCGGTGTTCTTTTGATGCAATTGTAACAGGTTTTGAATCAAGGTATTTGTATCCGCCTTGTTCTTCTAAAACTTTTTGCATCATAAAACCTGTAGCTCCTCCTGGCACGTCTTCATCAAAAAACACAACTCTGTTAGTTTTCTTTAATGATTCCACAATTTTATGATTAATGTCAAATGGCAACAAGGTTTGTACATCAATTAATTCAACAGATATACCATGTTCTTCCAATTGTTTAATGGCATCCTGTGCAATACGAATAGATGAGCCATAACTAACTACAGTTACATCTTTTCCTTCAATTAATGTTTCAGGAATACCTAATGCGATTTTATATTCTCCAATGTTGGAAGGCAAATTCTCTTTTAAACGATATCCGTTTAGTGGTTCAATTACTAAGGAAGGTTCATCAGCTTCTAATAGTAAATTATAGAAGCCTGCTGCCTGAGTCATATTTCTGGGAACACATACATTAATTCCACGGCAGGCATGAATAATCATTCCCATTGGTGAACCACTATGCCAAACACCTTCTAAACGATGGCCACGTGTACGGATTATTACAGGTGCTTTTTGCATTCCTTTGGTTCTCCATTGCACGGTTGCCAAATCATCACTCATAATTTGCAAAGCATACAATAAATAATCCAGATATTGAATTTCCGCAATAGGCCTTAAACCTCTCATCGATAATCCAATTGCCTGGCCCATAATGGTAGCTTCCCGAATTCCTGTATCAAAAACACGGTGCTCTCCGTATTTTGCCTGTAACCCTTCTAATCCCTGATTTACTCCTCCAATTTTTCCGGAGTCTTCACCAAAAATTAGAGTTTCAGGGTATTTGGATAAAATATAATCAAAGTTTTCTCTTAATAATTCCCTGCCATCTACTAACTTCTCTTCATTGTATTGAGCAGCCACAGGTGAAACACTTGATACTTGTGACTCTGATTGCGAATGTAAATGTGAACTGTATCTATCAGCATTTTCTATATTGGCCAGTCGCAACCAATCTGATAATTTTGATCGTGAAGCAGAATCATCGTTCTTAGTTAAACGCAATACTTTTTTTACTGCATTATGAATTTCACGACGAATTGGTTCTTTAACGGCATTTAACTCCATTTTTATTGTTGAAATTGCTGATCCATTGTTGCCGCTTGAAAGCTCATCAAATAAAGTAGAAACTTCTGCTACTTCTGATTTAATTGGAGTAAGATAATCTGTCCATGCAGCTTTTTGAGCAGCTCTTACATTATTTTTTGCTTCTTCTTCAATTGCATTTAAAGTAGCATCATCTGCTAAGGCATTTTGAATAATGAATTCACGCATTTTCTTAATGCAATCAAAATCAATTTCAAATTGTAAGCGTTCCTTTGATTTATAACGTTCGTGTGAACCTGAAGTACTATGGCCTTGAGGTTGTGTTACTTCCTCAACATGAACTAACACAGGCACATGCTCTTCGCGACAAACCTTAGCTGCTTTTTCATAGGTCTCGCATAAATGTGCGTAATCCCAACCCTTTGTTTTAAATATCTCGAAACCATTACCTCCATTTTCTCTTTGAAATCCTTTTAAAATTTCAGAAATGCTTTCTTTGGTAGTCTGGTATTTTTTTGGAACAGAAATTCCATGTCCGTCATCCCAAACACTCATTAACATTGGAACCTGTAAAACACCGGCAGCGTTAATAGCTTCCCAGAATAAACCTTCTGAAGTTGAAGCATCGCCAATAGTTCCAAAAGCTACTTCGTTACCCTTGTTGCTGTAATTTAAAAACTTCCCCTGATGAAGGGCTGTGTTATTTTTATAAAAATGCGATGCGTAAGCCAAACCTAATAAACGTGGCATTTGGCCAGCCGTTGGCGAAATATCAGCAGATGAATTTTTTAGATTCACCAAATCTTTAAATGAACCATCCGAATTCAATGTTTGGGTTCCAAAATGGCCACCCATTTGTCGGCCACCACTCATTGGTTCTTTCTCTAAATCCGTATGTCCGTATAATCCGGCAAAATATTCCTGCAAAGACAATTGTCCAATAGACATCATAAAGGTTTGATCACGGTAATAACCGCTTCTGAAATCTCCATTCTGAAATACTTTGGCCATGGCAACCTGTGCCAATTCTTTTCCATCACCAAATATCCCAAATTTGGCTTTTCCTGTTAAAACTTCTTTACGTCCTAATAAACTCGTCTGGCGACTTTCATTAATTAAACGAAAATCGTTTAAAACAATTTTTTTAAAATCTTCAAAACTTAAACCATTTGTGGCTGACATAACTCCTTCTTGCATAATAAATCCTTATCTTACAAATATAAATTTTTGACGGGAATTACAAAACAAATTCGACGTTATTTTTAGGCTAATACTCGATTAATTTAATATGGCTTTAAGAAAAAATCAGTACTCAATCCTTTTTTTTATTTTAATCATATTACGAACTTAAAAAATCGAATTTCTAAAATATAAAACAAAAAAAGCCGTCTTCCAGGGGGAAAACGGCTTCCGATTAATAGATGAAAAAAAATTACTTTTTCTTTGCTTTTTCCTTTCCGGAAAACTCATACTTCTTTTTCAATTTGTCCTTTTTGGTAACTTTAATTTCACCACTTATGTCGTAATTTTCAACTAAACATTTCAATGTGATTGTTTGGTCAGTGGCATCGGTTGTCGAAATTTCAACTTCCGACCAATGAACTTCATTTTGATCTTCATCTGTAAATGTAGAATCTTTGGTCATTTCATATTTTACCCATTTTACATCAAATTTTTCCATCAAAAGATCGCTAAAAAACTTACCTGACTTAAATTCAAATTCGTCTTCAACTCCTTTTTTTGGTGGGCCCCCTTCTTTAACTTCTGTAACTGTTACTGTAAACTTTCGCTTATCAACTGTGTCTTTTGGTTCTCCTTTTTTAATGGCATTAACACTAAATAAACCAACTGCTAAAACAGAGGCGGAAATAATAATATGTTTAAAGTTCATTGTGTTTGGTTTTATTTAATGTAAATGTAATAAAATTATGTTTTAGGTTTATGGTGTTTATAATTTATTAATAATTTTTGGCTGGTTTCTAATAAACCTAAAATGTCTATTTCAGCCAATTGATAGTATCTTTATAGATATTTATTTACCATGCAACCATTAGCTGAACGAGTTAGGCCAAACAGTCTTGAAAATTATATAGGACAACAACATATTATTGGAAAAAATTCCGCTTTGAGAAAAGCAATTGAACAAAATCTACTTCCATCAATTATTTTATGGGGACCTCCCGGAGTTGGTAAAACAACATTGGCGCAAATTATTTCTCAAACCTTAAAACGTCCTTTTTATTCGCTTAGCGCTATTAATTCAGGAGTTAAGGATGTGCGGGAAGTAATTGAAAAAGCATCACATGATGGCGGATTTTTTAAACAGGAAAAGCCGGTGTTATTTATTGATGAAATTCACAGATTTAGTAAATCACAACAAGATTCATTATTAAATGCTGTGGAAAAAGGAATAGTTACGTTGATAGGTGCAACCACAGAAAATCCCTCATTTGAAGTAATCCCTGCTTTATTGTCCAGGTGTCAAGTAGGTGTTTTAAAGCATCTTATGAAGCCTGACTTAATTCAATTATTGAACAATGCAATTGCTCAGGACGAATTTTTTAAAAGTAAAAGGATCATACTAAAAGAGTATGAGGCCTTGATTAGAATTTCGGGCGGCGATGGAAGAAAATTATTAAACGCACTTGAGATCGTTGTAAATTGCATTAACGGACCTGAGATTGTTATCACTGATGAATTGGTAAAAGAATACATTCAGCAAAATTTGGCTTTGTATGATAAATCTGGAGAACAACATTACGATATCATTTCTGCTTTTATAAAATCCATAAGAGGTTCAGATCCAAATGGGGCTGTTTATTGGTTAGCAAGAATGATTGATGGGGGAGAGGAACCCGGATTTATTGCCAGGCGATTGCTGATCCTTGCATCTGAAGATATAGGAAACGCTAATCCCACAGCACTGGTTATTGCCAATAATTGTTTTCAGGCAGTGAATGTTATTGGTTTTCCTGAAAGCAGAATTATACTGGCACAAACTACTACTTATCTGGCTTGTTCAGCCAAAAGTAACAGCAGTTACATGGCTATTAATTTAGCACAGCAGGAAATTAAACGTTCGGGAGATTTGCCGGTTCCATTGCATTTAAGAAATGCGCCAACCAAATTAATGAAAGAGCTTGGATACGGGGACGAATACAAGTACGCTCATGATTTTGATAATCATTTTGTATCGCAGGAATTTTTACCTGATGAAATTAGTGGGACATCCTTTTACAAACCTTCAGAGTCTTCACGGGAAAAAGATTTAGGGGAATTTTTGAAACAACGATGGAAGGACAAATACAATTATTAATCATTTAGGTAATTAAACAGATAGGCACATAGTTTATTGTTGCAGTACCCAAATTTAAAAGACATAGAATTGAAGCGACGCTTCAATTCTATGTTTACTAAATTAAACCTACTTATTTGAATTCGCAAAAACCACGTTCTATGTGATTAAAACTCTTAATCTCTATGGATTAACTCAGGAATTGGTTCAAAAATAATCACCTTACATAAACCAATAACAACACCTCCTATTACCTGTTCAACAAGCTGCCAACCACAGTCGGCCAGAATGTAAGTAATATTGACGTCTTTAGTTAATGATATCCCTAAAACCGTAACAATAGCGAATAAAAAGAAACCTAAAAAAGCTCCACTCACCACTCCTCTCAAAACCGGTTGTGTAATATATTTTGCCAGCAATTTAGATTCATATGTTCTATAAAGGATAAAAGAGATAACCAGATAAACTAAAGCGGCAAGGCCTAAAAACAAAGCTTTAGAAAAAGAAATTCTATTTAAATCATTTAAAAAAACGCCGTGCCAAAAGTAAAATGCCACATACATTAGTACGGCAGAGAGGATCCAACTTAAATAAAATCTAAACGAGTATAGCATCGACACAAAAGTAAGATAACTTTTCGATCACTAAACAAAAACTTTGCCAAAATTCATTGTGATTTGAGATAAAAAAAGTTAAGTTTGTCATATGCGCTTTTTTAACAAATCGTTATTTTTTTTTATAGTTTTATCCTCCTTTCTTTCTTGTAAAAAAGAAACGAGTTGGGACGTTGACCTGTCAATTCCAATCGCACGAAGCCACCTTAATATCACTAATTTTTTTGGGGACTCTATTTTTCAGGCTGACCCTTCAGGCTTATTACATATTGCTTTCAGTAAAGACCTGATTAATTATACCATGGATAGTCTGGTTAATTTACCTGATACAACTGTTAACCTAAGCTATATAGTTCCCTTTGCTACTACACTTTCTCCAGGAGTTCAGATTTTCTCAAATTCTTCATCAAATGATAAAGAAATTACCTTTAACGTAAGTAACGGTGTGGAGTTAAATAAATCGATTGTTAGAAAAGGGAATTTAAAAATTGAATATATTAATTCTTATTCTCAGCCTTTAAAATTTGATTACGTAATTAATTCCGCCACGTTATGGGGATCACAGTTAAATATAAGCCAGGTAGTTCCGGGAACCTCCTCATTAACCAAGTCATATCCACTTGATGGCTATAATATTAATCTTACCGGTATGTCCGGTAATAAAATAAACACACTTGTTCAAACATATACCATAAGCACCGATGCTAACGGAACTTCTGCGGTATTGCAAGCCGGACAAGGCTTAATGATTAAATTATCTTTTGAGGATATCATTCCTGAATATATCCAGGGGTATTTTGGACAACAGAATTTATCCTTTGGCCCGGATTCTTCAACTTTAGGGCTTCTTGGAAATTTAAATATCAATAATTTAGTTCTTTCACAGTCATCCATTAATTTCAGAATAGTTAATGAATTTGGTATTGAAATGTCAAGCTCAATTAATAGTTTGCGTTCTATTAAAGCTTCACCTCCCAATATCGTAACACTAAACTCTGGAAATTTATTGCAATCCATTAATGTAGGGAGAGCAGGCAAAACCAACAACCCATCTAATCCGGTTTATCCGTGGGTTAAACAAATTAACGTGAACTCAGCCAATTCCAATTTAAATCCTTTTCTTCAAAATCTTCCAAATTATTTGGGCTATTCTGTTCAGGCAGTTGTTAATCCTTTGGGAAATATTTCTGCCGGAAATGATTTCGCCTACTATGGACATGGGTTAAAAGTAATCGCAGACCTTGATATTCCTTTACAATTATCTGCTGATTATTTTAAACTTCAAAATTTTTCCAAGGTAGACCTTACGCAGCTCAAAGAGCTTAATGGCGTTAATTTTTGCCAGATTATAGTTGATGTGAAAAACAATTATCCTTTCAGGGCTCAAATACAGGGATATATGTTGAATGACCAAAACATTATTATCGATTCATTATTCATTCCCGGCCAGAATATTATTGAACCAGCAATAACAAATGCCAATAATGATGTTTTGAATTTTGTTAACTCACAATTAGAAGCGGATTTTAATAAAGATAAAATCAACCATTTAACTGAATGCAGGCAAATAAAATTCGTGAGTTCTATGTATTTGAGTAATCAACCCACACCAATAAAAATAACCGAGGACAGTTATTTGGATATTGTTGTTCATACGAATTTGAACTATACCGCAAAAACTAAATAATAATGCGCGCTTCAATAAATTTATTTTTGTGTTTTTGTTCTCTGACTCTTTTTTCTCAGTACAATTCCGAATTTTTGAACTTTGAAAAAACAGGAAGAAGTATTTCTTTTAATGCAGAATATGAATTGGGTTCTAATGGAATTTACAATTCTCTTCTTAACAAATTTATCTACGGCGGTTATATTGATAAAAAAACGAAAGATGCCTCCAATAATTCCATGAAAAATATGAATGTCATGGGAGCAAATATGAATTATGATATTTCTGCGTTCTTTGGTAGACATTCCAAATACTCATATTTAGTTGGATTTAAAGACCAGAGGATTTATAATTCTTCCTTTACAAAGGATTTCTACCAACTTGTATTTTACGGAAATCAACCTTATAAAGACGAAACAAAAAATTTATCAGGATCAAGCATTAACTCATTACGTTTCCAGGAATTAAAACTTGGCTTTATTTGGCACAAAATTGACACAACTGCTAAAGTCGGTGTGTCCATCTCCATTTTAAAAGGGCAGCAACTATTTTATGTCAAAGCCAATGAAGGCTCATCCTTATATACTAATTCAGATGGTACCGAATTGGTGTTCAACTCAAATTTTAATATGGCCTTGAGTGACACAAATGATAGAAAGAATCCTTTCGCTTATACTGGCCTGGGAGCAAGTGCCGATATTTTTTTTGAAACACCTTATAAGAGTAAAATAGGGAAGGGGAGTGTTTTAACAGTGAATGCCAATAACATTGGTTTTTTGCATTGGTTTGATAATAGTGTTCAATACAATAGTGATTCAGCATTTAAATTTGATGGTTATCATATCAATAATTTACTGGATATAAAAGATTCAACACTTGCTACCATAAATCGCGATAGCATCATTAGAAATACTACTAATGCTCATAAAGAATCTTTTAATATAAATATCCCGACAAATTTGTTAATCATGAATAAAATCCGGTTTACAGATAAGTTTGTTCTAGGTGTTGGTTTCAGGTATTTATTCAATTCAAATTTTAAGCCTTATTTTTTTACAGACGCAGAATATCAGCTTACTTCAAAAATAACAGGGGTTTTGCATTTAGCTTATGGTGGATACAGTAAGCTAAATGTTGGTTTGGCATTTTCTTATAATTCAAAAGCATTTTTCTTTAAAATAGGTAGCAATAGTTTGCAGGGGTATATTTCGCCAACGAATACTTATGGACAAGGTGCATTTATTAGTATCGCTAAAAAATTTAAAAGATAGTAATCATGAAACAAATCCTATTCATCCTGTTATTTGTCATTGGTATTTCAATTGATGCCCAACCGCCCTCAAAATTTCATTGTCGTTACGGTGGAAGCGGTTATGATGTTGGGTATGATGTTAAACAAACGCTTGATAATGGCTATATTATAACTGGTTCTACCAGTAGCTTTGGACAAGGAAATACAGATTTATACCTACTGAAATTGGATAGTATGGGTCAGGTAAAATTCCAGACTTCTTTTGGTGGTTACAGCAATGATATTGGTAAAAGTGTTATTGTTTTAGCGGATTCTGGTTTTATTATGGTGGGATATACAAGCTCAACAGGAATTGGTGGCTATGATATTTTTTTAGTAAAAGCAGATAAAAATGGAGTTTTAGAATGGCAAAAAACTATTGGAGGGGGAGATTGGGATTTTGCACATAGTTTGCAAGCTACTAGCGATGGAGGTTTTATTATTGCAGGTACAACTTACAGTTTTGGATATGGTAGCGCTGATGGCTATGTTGTGAAGATAGATGCGTTTGGAAATGTGCAATGGAGCAAAACCTATGGTGGGAAAAAAGATGATGAGTTTAAATCGGTTATTCAAACAATTGATGGAAATTATGCCTTAGCTGGATATACCAAAAGTTATGCGGATTCATTAGGCGATGCCTGGATTTTTAAAATAGATGCAGCTGGGGATTCTATTTTTTCAAGAAAAATTGGAGGAAACTATGAAGACGGTTTTAATAATGTGATTCAATTACCTAATAACAATTTGTATTTCGTAGGGTATAACAAGAGCCAAACGAACGGGTCTAATTCTATCAATTGGCAATATTCTATAGATAATAGCTCTATTGTCGTTTTGAATAATTTCATTGGAAATACGAATATAGAACGATACAATTGCAGTGCTGTTAATATTAAGGGAATGGTCGTTTCTGTAGGTTTTAATAATTATTTAGGGACAAGTTCCGATGCAAACATACACGTATTTAATCCTGATTTAAGTTATTATGTTTATTATCCTTTTGGATTAGAAGAAAAGGACGAATTATTTTCTATTTCCCCCACAAAGGATAAAGGCTTCGTTGGAGTAGGTATATGCTTTGGTAGTTCTTCAGAATTAAATGACATTTTGTTTGTTAAAACGGATAGTTTAGGAGCTTATGGTGCAAGTATCGTTGGAATTAAAGAAAATAATTCTGAAAAGGTTGACATTAGATTGTTCCCAAACCCGGTTTCGAAAATTTTAAATATCGATTTACCAATATATGAAAATAAAAATCTGACCTACAATTTAATAAGCATCAATGGAATGAATATCTTTTCCGGTGGTCTTTCTGAAAATAAAAATATAATTGATATTTCAACATTTAATCTTAGTAATGGACTTTACTTTATTGAAATCTATGATTCAAAAAGACTAATTACAAAGTCTAAAATTTCTATAATCCATCAGGAATAATGTTGCAAAATTTTCAGTTAGGTAATACTGAGAAATATAAAAACCATTTATGGTTAATTTTTTCCCTTATTGTCTTTATCAATATTCTATTTAAGTTAATAAACTTAGAATATTCATCTTTTTGGTACGATGAAATTATCAGTGTTAAAAGTGCGTCCGAAGATTTTGGACACATAAAGCATGTATCAGAATGGGATAAAAACCCACCTTTTTATTATTATTGCCTTAGTGTTTGGATCAAATTATTTAATGATTCTGAATTCTGTGTTCGGCTATTAAGTGTTATATTCAGTGGACTATCAGCGGGTGTGTTGTATTTATTCTCTAATAAACATTTTAATAAGACTACAGCCATTATTTCTTCCCTATTATTTTTATCAAGCGATATACTCTTTTTTTACTCTCATGAAGCCAGGGCATACTCATTGGTTTTATTACTTTCACTTCTCTCTTCCTACGTTTATTTTAACCTTAAAAATAAACCTTCTATAAAAAATGTCTTACTGCTTGGGTTGATTAATTTTCTGATCATTTACACACACTATATAGCCGGAATTGTAATTGTCATTCAAACGATAATGATGGTATTTTCTTTTGAAACGAAACAGAAAAAATTCTTTTCCTTTAGTCTTTTAATCTTAATTGGCTTAACTATTATCAGATTTACGAAAAAGCAAATTTTATTAATTTTAGCATTCAACAGTTCAGAAAATGTTTTTTGGTTAAAGAAATCAGAATTTGGTTTTCTTATAAAAATGCTGGAATCATTCTTTTTTAGTATATATTTAATTATACCATTGATTCTAATAACATTAATCGGAGTATTATTAACTTTTAAACTCAAACCAAAACCATCTTATTTTGCTTTGAGTTATTGTTTGTTTTTTTCAATAGGTTCAATTACTATAGTATTTTTTCTAGGAAAGTTCACTCCAATATTTTTAGATAGGTATTTAATTTTCACTATACCATTTATATTCATTCTTATCGCATATACATTTTCTTTTATAAAAAATAAAATACTATCCATTTCTTTGGCTACTGCTTTTTTTATTTTTTCGGCTTTTCATATAAATTATAAAACTGTTAAAGCAATGGATTACAGAGGTGTAATCGGATTTTTGAAAAACATAAAAACAAATGATGACCTTGTAATTGTGAAAACCAAAGATGTAAAGCCCTTATTTTGCTATTATTACGAGAAAGATTTTTTGTCATTACAAAAGAAAGATCTGCCTTATAATGAAAATGTAATTTTTTGTAATTCCTGGAACGATGTTGAAAGAGAAGTAAAGAATTATAAAAGAATAATCATAATTGATTCTTTTGAGGATTTAAATCCATTTGAGGCGGAATTTGTTTCTAATCTTTCCAAACAAAAATCGAAGTATGCAATAGTAAACTATTATAAAGGCGCAAGAATAACTTTCTACAAATAAAAAAGCCATCCGCAAAAAGTGGATGGCTTTATATTAATTTGAACTTTCTTACAAGATCAACATTGCATCTCCATAAGAATAGAAACGGTATTTTTCTTTAATGGCTTCTTTATATGCTTTCATAATTAAGTCATAACCTCCAAAAGCTGCTACCTGCATTAATAAAGTAGATTCAGGCATATGGAAATTAGTGATCATACAATTTGCTACTGAGAAATCATATGGAGGAAAAATGAATTTATTAGTCCAGCCACGGTATGGATTTACATGTCCTGTTGTAGAAACTGACGATTCCAAAGCACGCATAACAGTAGTTCCAACCGCACATACTTTTTTCTTTTTATCTTTTCCGCTATTGATGATTTCGCAAGCTTCCTCTGTTATGATAGCTTCCTCACTGTCCATTTTATGTTTGGTTAAATCTTCAACTTCAACCATTCTAAATGTTCCCAGACCAATATGCAATGTAACTTTTGCGTAATTAACACCTTTAATTTCCAAACGTTTTAATAACTCGCGGCTAAAATGTAAACCTGCAGTAGGAGCTGCAACAGCACCTTCGTTTTGAGCAAAAACGGTTTGGTAGCGCTCAATATCACTTTCTTCAACGGCACGTTTAATATATTTAGGTAATGGCGTTTCTCCAAGATCATATAATGCTTTTCTGAATTCGTCATAAGGACCATCGAACAAAAACCTTAAAGTTCTTCCTCTAGAAGTTGTATTATCAATTACTTCTGCTACAACGTTATCATTTTCACCAAAATATAACTTATTTCCAATACGTATTTTACGGGCAGGGTCAACCAAAACATCCCATAAGCGACTTTCAGCATTTAATTCACGTAACAAAAAAACTTCAATTTTTGCGCCGGTTTTTTCTTTATTTCCGTACATACGTGCCGGAAAAACTTTTGTATCATTTAAAACCATTACATCACCATCATCAAAGTAATTAATAATGTCTTTAAATTTTTTATGACTTATTTTTCCTGTAGCACGGTCAACTACCATTAATTTACTTTCGTCACGGTTTTTAGAAGGATGTTCAGCCAGTAATTCTTTTGGCAAATTGAACTTGAACATGGATAGTTTCATCTGTTATAGTTTTAATATAAGACAGAATGAAATAGGCTAAGGAGCCATTTCATAATCTTACGGGATTAATAATTTAGTGTGCAAAAGTAATTCACGAATGAAGGATTGGTATCTTAAAACAATAATATTAAATGATTGATTATCAATATTTTGAGATATTTAATGTATTTATAATTAACATTATGTTAAATAGACTTATTGTTAAGTTACATTATTCTTAATATACTCAACTATTAATGAATTATAACTCTTTTATAGCTAATTTCCCTACCAACGAGCCAATTGCAACCCCCATTCCGCCCATTCGAACTGCACAAACCACATTTGGCGAAACTTTTTTAATTATAGGTTTTTTTTCATTTCCCACCCCCATAATGCCACACCATCGTTGCTCAATTTCAAATTTTACACCTGGCAGAATAATGGTTTTAAGAAGTTTTTCTAAATGCTGATGAATCTTTTCATTCAATTCAAATTCGCTACTATTTTCTTTTACAAAATCCAGGTTTCGACCTCCTCCAAATAACAGTCTTTCACCAATATTTCTAAAATAAAAATAGCCTTCATCATAATGAAAAGTTCCTTTAATTTTTAAACCTTCAATTGGTTTTGTAATTAATACCTGGGCCCTGGCGGGATTTACATTTTCACCTTTTAATAATTCAGCAGCAAAACCATTTGTAGCAACAACAACATGTGTAGTTTTTATAGTACCGATGGAAGTTTCTAAATCAACGCCTGTTTTATAATCATTAATTGAAAGGACAGTTATGGAATTCAGAATAGTAATGCCCTTGCTTAAAGCGAGTTTAATAAGGTTCTGCATCATCTTTCCACTATCAATCTGACCTTCTTTTCTATTCCATATTAAGCCGTTTATCTTATTGAATTGAAATGCTTTAATTCTTTTATTTTCAATGCTATAGGTGTTTTTGATTCCTGTATAAGCACTTATCTTTTTATTAAAATAATCTACAGAATCGTTACAAGCCTCAAAATTTTTAATATCATCAAATAATTCATAACCGCCATACTCTTTATAATCAATTGCTTTATCACCAAGACGTTTTCTAAGAAGTTGCAATCCTTTAATTCTCATTTCCACAGTTTGCCAAACAAAATCCTCGTTTGTGTTTTTTATATCTGACAAAAGCTCGCTTACACTTCCAAAACATGCAAAGCCGGCATTTTTTGTACTTGCACCGTTAGGCAGAACCCCTCTTTCCAATACAAGAATTTTAGCTCTTGAATGTTTTTCTTTATATGAAATTGCTGCATTCAAACCAACTATTCCACTTCCAATAATTATCAGGTCAATGTCTTTAAAATAGGTTTGAGTTTCCCAAAAGCTAAAATTTGTTGAAATCGTTTTCTTAAGCATATATTTTATGGGTCAAGTGTGGAAATTTGATTAAATTTAACCCTCAATACAAAATTACAGCTTTGTAACTTATGAAGTACTGCCTACCTATAATTATATTTTTTCTTTTTTGTTCACAATTAGCTGTTTCTCAAGGTTGGACCTTGCCTTTTTCCAGCCGAATTGAAAAAAATGGAAAAAAATTAATTGGAGCCACTATTACATTAATGCAAGGGAGCAAACAAGTTGTTCAAACCATAACAGGTGAGGATGGTGCTTTTAAATTACAAATCCCGCCAAATGGTGATTACACTGTTATAGTTACAAAAGCAGGACATTGCACTAAGAAATTCCAGGTTTCTACCAGAGGTGTACCTGCTGATAAAACTCAAAATAGCTTTAAAGGATTTAATATCGAATCAATCAGTTTATTTGAGCCATTGCCAAATATAGATTATTCAGTTTTAAATCAGCCTTTGGTTAAAGTAACCTATGACCCTACCAAAGATAACTTTGATTATGATGAGGCTTATAGCAATCAAATGCTTTCTGCCTTGGAAAGATTGAGGCAACTGGAACTGGATGCACTCAATAAACAGAAGGAACTCGAAGCAAATTACATGGCATCTGTAAAAGCTGCTGATAAAGCTTTTCAGAAAAAAGATTGGGTAACTGCAAGGGCTGGTTATAACCAGGCGTTGACATACAAGCCAGCTGAAATATACCCTAAAGATCAGTTGGCCCAGATTGAAATTATTATTAAAGATCAGGAAGCATTAAACAAAAAGGCGTCTGATGAGGCAAAGGCAAAAGCAGATGCTGAGGCAAAAGCTAAAGCAGACGCAGAAGCTGCAGCTAAGAAAAAAGCAGAAGAGGAAGCAGCACGTTTAGCAAAAGAAAAAGCAGATAAACTGGCAGCAGACGCAGCGGCTAAAGCAAAAGCAGATGCGGAGGCAAAAGCCAAAGCTGATGCGGAAGCTGCTGCTAAGAAAAAAGCAGATGAGGAGGCGGCACGTTTAGCAAAAGAAAAAGCAGATAAACTGGCAGCAGACGCAGCCGCTAAAGCAAAAGCAGATGCGGAGGCAAAAGCCAAAGCTGATGCCGAAGCTGCAGCTAAGAAAAAGGCAGAGGAAGAAGCCGCACGTTTAGCAAAAGAAAAAGCAGATAAACTGGCCGCAGATGCAGCTGCGAAAGCAAAAGCAGATGCAGAGGCAAAAGCCAAAGCTGAAGCCGATGCTGCAGCTAAGAAAAAAGCAGAAGAAGATGCAGCGCGTTTAGCGAAAGAAAAAGCGGATAAATTAGCGGCCGATGCAGCAGTAGCTAAAGCCAAGGCAGAAGCTGATGCAAAAGCCAAAGCTGATGCCGATGCCGCTGCTAAGAAAAAAGCCGAAGAAGATGCAGCACGGTTAGCAAAAGAGAAAGCAGATAAGTTAGCAGCCGATGCAGCAGCAGCTAAAGCCAAGTCAGAAGCCGATGCAGCTGCTAAGAAAAAAGCCGAAGAAGATGCGGCGCATTTAGCAAAAGAGAAAGCAGATAAGTTAGCAGCCGATGCAGCTGAAGCTAAAGCCAAGGCAGAAGCTGATGCAAAAGCCAAAGCTGATGCCGATGCCGCTGCTAAGAAAAAAGCCGAAGAAGATGCAGCACGGTTAGCAAAAGAGAAAGCAGATAAGTTAGCAGCCGATGCAGCAGCAGCTAAAGCCAAGGCAGAAGCTGATGCAAAAGCCAAATCAGATGCCGATGCAGCTGCTAAGAAAAAAGTCGAAGAAGATGCGGCGCGTTTAGCAAAAGAGAAAGCAGATAAGTTAGCAGCCGATGCAGCAGCAGCTAAAGCCAAGTCAGAAGCTGATGCAGCTGGTAAGAAAAAAGCCGAAGAAGATGCGGCGCGTTTAGCAAAAGAGAAAGCAGATAAGTTAGCAGCTGATGCAGCCGCAGCTAAAGCAAAGGCAGAAGCTGATGCAAAATCCAAATCGGATGCTGAAGCTGCAGCGAGGAAAAAAGCGGAAGAGGATGCTGCCCGTTTAGCAAAAGAAAAATCAGATAAGGAAATAGCTGATGCGAAAGCCAAGGGCGATGCAGAAGCAGCACGGTTAGCAAAAGAGAGAGCAGATAAGGAAGCTGCTGACATTGTTGCAAAGAAAAAAGCAGAAGATGAAACTGCTCGTTTAGCAAAAGAAAAATCAGATAAGGAAATAGCTGACGCTAAAGCCAAGGGCGATGCAGAAGCAGCACGGTTAGCAAAAGAGAGAGCGGATAAGGAAGCTGCGGATCTTGTTGCAAAGAAAAAAGCTGAAGATGAAGCTGCTCGTTTAGCAAAAGAAAAATCAGATAAGGAAATAGCTGACGCTAAAGCAAAAGGTGATTCTGAAGCCGCTCGTTTAGCAAAAGAGAAAGCAGATAAGGAGGCGGCGGATATTATTGCAAAGAAAAAAGCAGAAGATGAAGCAGCAAGACTGGCGAAAGAAAAATTAAATAAAGAAAAAAATACGCCACCACCTTTTGATAAATACAAAGAAGCAATTGTGAAAGCTGATGGGTTATTTAAATCGAAACGTTATAAGGATGCAAAATTAAATTACGAAGATGCTTTAATCGCAAAAGCGGGTGATGCTTACGCGAAAAACCAGCTAGTTGAAATTGAAAAATTATTAAAATCAGATGCAGCAACAGCAACAGGGACTGATGCAAGGCAAAAAGCCCTTCTTGCAAAATATAGTCCTGGTGTTACTGAAGAATTGATTAACGGTCCAGGTGTTGTTATTATACAAAGAGTGGTAGTAAAAGAAACAATTGCTTATGTATATCAAAAGAAAATTTTTAGCTGGGGTGGCACCTCTTATTTCAGGGATGGCAACGCTGTAACGGAATCTACATTTGAACAAGAAACTAAACCTTAACCTTTATTATGCCCGATATTTTTGAAGATGTTCATTGTTGCGTATGCGACAACACAAATCCTTCTGAGTTTAAAATACTTTACCAAAAAGAAAAATTTTCCGTTGTTGAATGTAAGAAATGTTCTTTTACATTTATTCCTCCCTACTTTCGAAAGCAAATCTCTTATGAAAATTATAAAGACGAGAATGTTGCCAATGCAGTCCGTAACGGAAATAATTGGGTAAAAATAGAACGACATAAATTACGTTACGACCTTATTAAAAAGTATAAACCAACAGGAACTTTGTTTGATCTTGGTGCTGGTTGGGGCCATTTTATGCTTACAGGTCAAATGCTCGGTTATGATGTATATGGGATTGAAATTTCAGAGCAACCTTACCTCTACTCTAAAAATGATTTGAAACTACCTGTAGATCATATCGATTTTTTTGAAATGAAGGAAGAAAGGAAGTTTGACATAGTTACTATGTGGGATGTTTTAGAACACATTGATAAAGCCGACGAAGTTATTGCGAAATGCTCACGAATCACTTCCAAAAATGGTTACATTGTTATTCAGGTTCCTCAAATAGATTCCTATTTTGCAAAAAAACATAAGGACAACTGGAAAATGATGGGATTAGATCATGTAAATTATTTTGGTAAAAAAACAATAAGACTGTTACTTGAAAAGCATGGTTATAAGGTAGAAGAAATTGAATCTTCTTTTGAGATTAAACTTTTTATCATGTACACTATTCTACCTCTTTTAAAACGTTTAAAAGGAGATAATAAACAAACGCAACAACAAGCCAATAGTAAAATCAAAGCTTCTGAAAGGCAGCAATATTTTAATACATTCACAGAAAAGCCAATGTGGAAATTAAAGCTTTACATGAAGATCCATAACATCATTTACAAAACATTGTCTGCTTTGAATATTGGTGAAGAAATGATTGTTGTAGCAAAAAAAGTAAATTAATTTGTTTTTCTCTTTAAAGTAATGCAGATTCAATCGCATATCTCGCAAAGGCATTTTAAGCATCTATTTTTATTAGTCTTTTTGTGAGGTTCGCAAAATAATTCGGAGAATCAAACGGATAGTTATCTTGTTTTTATAATGGTAATAGAGCAATACTCATATTTGCTTCTTATGCCCAAGTTTTGGTTTCCAAGCTTGCTTCAAAACGACCTATAATCTGAGAAAATCAGTGTTTTTTTATCTGTGGTAATCTGAGAGACATTTTTTTTATGCAATAAACTATAAAATCAGCTGATACATCCATTCATCTTCAAAGTGATTCTTCGATATCTGGTTCCATTCTTTTTTGATCCCTATTTTTTCAAAGCCACATTTTTCAAACAATATAATACTTTCATTATTAGAAGAGCTAATGTTGCAGAATAACTGATGCATTAACAGTGTTTCATATGCATATTTCATTACCAATTTTATGGACTCTGAAGCAAATCCTTTTTTTCTGAACGATTCAAAAATCAGAATCCCTACTCCAACTCTTAAATTCAATGGATCAAATTCAAATAAATCAATAGTACCAATAGGTTCATTTGTTTCAAGCAAACAGATCATAAATCTAAGTTGTTTGTTTGTATAAATATCCTGATGAGCAGATTGAAGATACAATTGTAGGATATCCTTACTGAAAGGGCTTAATGTATTACTAACTTTCCATATAGCTGGATCATTTTCAAACCTGTAAAGCAAATCGAGGTCCGATGATTCCAGTGCTCTTAAATAAATATGTTCTGATTGTATAAACATTATTCTTTATAATAGGCTGCTCTTTCTGTTTTTATAATTGCTTGCAACTCCTCGTTTGTATACATTGGTAAGGGAAATTTATTACCCTCAAGTTTTTGCCCTACATTTAAGCCTAAGGTTAAAGAAATGTATTGGTTCTGCTTCATACGTTCAATCAATTCAAACAATAACTCAAGCTTGTTTTCTTTGATAGCGTAAAATTCTTGCAGAAATAATTTAACAGGACTTAAACAAGATGCTTCATTAGCTTTCACCTGAGTAAACTGTTTTATATAATACTGACAAATCTCTGTTTGAAATTCAAAACTAAACACCGGATGATGTTTTAATTTAATAAAAAGCGCTTCAATTTTTTTTTGCTGAATTGTTTTTAATAAAACCGAGCGATGAATATTTAGTTCATGACCTTTAATAGTCAAAGAATTATAATTTTCATTAATCATCAACCCAACATGTGGTGGAGTTCTGGAAGCATTTAATATAACAAGCCAAGTCCCTTTGCATAACTCGCTTTCAGAAAATGTATCTGAAACAGCTAATGTATATGGACTTTGAACAATCATTCATTTCAAAGTTACGTAAAGATTTGATATCTAAAAACTAAGAAATAGATAATCCAAGTTTCTGACTAATCACCCCTTCTTTCAAAGAAAAAGTAGAAACCCGCATGGAGTTTAAATCAAATTCATTTAAAATGAAATCTATTAATAAAACCGAAATAACAATCATATCTACTCTCATGTCAATTAGTCCTGGAATGTGAAAGCGATCTTTGAGAGTTGTTTTTTTTATTTTTTCACTGATATAAAAATAGTGTTCAAGATTAATAGTATATTCGGTTTGATGGTCATTCAGTTCGCATGTATTAAATTCGCCTGCAATCACATCAACCACTGAATCAAAAGCACCGGAGGAACCAATGAGTTCAACTGATTTAAAAGATTTAACGGCTTCAAATAACGGCTCTAATTCTTTTCTTAAATAAGAATTAAATAAAACCGTTTCCCCTGGAGTAATCGGATCTGATAGTTTGAACCGATCCAATAATCTTGCCGCTCCTAGTAAAAAACTCTGTTTCCAAAAAACCGTCGTATAATTAGCAAGGATGAATTCAGTGCTCCCGCCACCTATGTCCATAATCAAAGAAATCGATTCATTCATGTTCACAGCCATTCTGTTTCCATGATAAATAAGATCTGCTTCTTCATCTCCACTGATTGTTGTTACAGTAATTCCCGTTTCTTTTTTTGCCCGCTCAACAAATTCTACTCCATTTGATGCTGATCTTATTGCAGATGTAGCAAAGGCGTAAGTATGTTCAACATTAAATTCCTGTAAATAATGATTAAATTGCCTCAAAGCTTCGATCCCTCTTTGAAAAGGCGCTTTTGCAATATATCCTTCGTTAATTGTTCCTTCCCCTAATTTTACGGCTATCCTGGTATTGAATATTTTTCTAAATGTGGAATTTTGTAAACGTTCGGCAATCAGCAAATTAAATGTATTGGTACCAAGGTCTATAATTGCAAAAATCATTAAGCTTACGTTTTATATTAACCAATATAGTCATAAAAAACAGAATTACTATTTATTGAATGAGGTATTGATACCTCTGTTTCAAAAATCGTTTATCCATTCCTCGTTTCTTTTTGTCGGTTCCCATATTAGAAGAAAAAATAAGTGTTAATTCATGTGATCCTTTTTGGTATTTTCGCAAAGGGGATGTTACTATATCGTAAGAATATGAAATTTGAATTTTGTCTTGAATGGTATATCCTAACTGCAAAGCAATAGCATCATTTAATCTAAAGCTAAATCCTGCAATTAATTGTTTTTTCATGTGCAATCGTAATGTGTAATCAAATGAAATTGGTACTCCTGGAACGAAAATAGCAAGCACAGTATTTTCAAATGTAAAATCTAGATTATCAGCATAATTAAATCCAGCAGAAATATTATAGTGTGGGACATTTATAAAAGTGCCTTTTTTTAATGAATCTGTTTTATAATGTTCTAATGCTGTACTGGATATATTATTAGCGCCAATGCCAAGATGAAAACGATCATTATAGTATAATAAGCCAAAACTTCCGTCAAATCCACCAGCTTTATCGTCAACATATTGATCAATGGCCTTATCTTGTTGATTTCTAAGAGTAATATTATTCCCAACAAATTTTTGTTTAATATAATTTCCTTGAATACCAAATGACAACTCAGAATCTGGAAACTTCAAATGATAGGCCGCTGTAATGCTGCTTGCTAAATTCCGAAATGGGCCAATATCATCTTTGAAAATAAATCCCCCTACTCCAATTCTACCTTTCCAAATTCTTGAATTTAATGTTAATGCGTAAGTTTTTGGTGCACCATCGTAACCAGTCCATTGGTTTCTGTAATTTAGTCTAACATCTACTAAGCGTTTTGTACCACAAAAAGCAGGGTTGTATAGAGTTTGATTAGCCCTATATTGCGTCCACCAAGGATACTGCTGGGCATTTAATCCAAATGAAAGAATGAAGAAAGTAATTATAGAGTATTTTCTAATCAAGAATTTAAGTTTAATCATTAATTAGAATACACAGGTTAGTTTACTCTAACACCATTTTTATATCTGGCTATAAATCCTGAGAAACCTTTTGATTTTAATACATCCCTAAATTTAACAGCCTCATCAAGATTATTGAAATTACCAACTGTGACCTTATACATGCCATTTATTAAATCAATATTTACCTTCCCGGCACCTGCAAACTTTGATTTAACTGGTTCTGTTGAATAAGCTCCAATTTGAACTTTAAACGTCATACCATCTTCTGAAGTTGATGCAGCCGGCTTAGATTTTACCGTTTCAACGGGTTTAGTTTCCACCGGTTTAACGGGTTTAGTTTCAATAGGTTTAGTTTCAACAGGTTTGGTTTCTAATGGCTTTGTTTCAGTAGGAGTTGTTGCAACTCCAGAATTAACTTCAGCCGGTTTAGAATTAGTAACCGGTTGATTTTCAGAAGGAGTGCTAACAACAGCCGTTGAAGCTCCTCCGATATTAATTGTAATTGGATTAGCTTCTACTTCTTTTTTTTCGCTATTTTCTAAATAATAAAATTTTTGGTTAAATGTTCCGGGACTGACTGCATCAGAATTAGCCTGGATTTTTAATTTAATCGTAAATTCCGGTTCACTTGGTACCGAAACCCAAACAATTTTAGCTCTTTGGTTTTCAAAAGTAAAATTTCCTGATTTAGAATCTACAGAGGTAATTATATATCCAGTGGGAACATCTAATTGGTATTTAGCAAAATTACCAACAGCTCCTTTATTAATTTTAACATCTGCATCAACAGCTGAACCTACATTCATATTTGATGGAAAATTTGCATTTATTGTAATTTGTGAAAAAACAGCAGTAATGCTGCTAAGTGCAAAAATGGTTAATAATTTTTTCATATATCAGTTTTGTGATTATACAAATATAATTAATTTGTTCAATTACAAACGTTGTTAGCATTCAATTTATCCCTAAAACAGGCTGTAAAATTAAAATACTCTTTTTTTTATTTCCTACACTTAAATACAAATCGTTTATAAATTTTATACAAAAACTGGAAATCCAATATCCTTCCTAAATTGATTTAATTAAGATTTAACAGTTAAATGTTAAATATTATCAAAAAAATGGTATATTTTTGAAGTTAAACATAATCTAATAATCATATATGAATAAGCCCTTAATTCTATTTTTATTCGTTTTTTTCTTTTTTGGAAAATTATTTTCGCAAAGTAACCTTCAAAATGATCCTAGCTTATTTACAAATACTCATTATTATACATTTAAAGGAGATGGAAATTGCAATAAAGAACATATAAATAAATTACAAAGCGAATTAAAGCAAATTGAATTTGTAAAAGATGTAACCATAAGGTATTCAGATGAAAAAAAGTCTGGCTCTATAAAAGTAATAACCCAGGAAAAGCCCATTGTTGAAGAAGGTCAACGATCTTTTAGTCCAGCAGTTTTAAAAAATGAATTGATTAAATTTAATTTAAGTCCGATAAATTATACTTCGGAATTAGGTGCAAAATAGCATCCTTTTTATTTTACCATTACTGATCTTATTCAATGTCTATGAAATATTTTTACTTTTTATTATTATCGTCTATATTATTTAATAAAAGTTACTCTCAATCTGATAACTGTTCAGGTGCGGTAGCATTAACAATTGGAAGTTGTGTAGTAGGCAATCCGCAAGCTACACAGAATATCATTGGATGCTCTACTGCCAATGCAAATGATGATGGCTGGTATAAATTTACTGCTACAGCGGGAGGTTCATATTCCATTACGGTAAGAGGTTCAGCAACTTACGATGCTGTCTTTCAAATTTATTCCGGTACATGTAGCTCCTTATCTTCTGTTGCTGGATGCGTAGATGCCTATGCAAATGGAGGAACAGAATCTGTCACCTTATCCAATTTAGCTGCTGGAACTTATTACATGAGGGTTTATGATTGGGGGTCTTCTGCTACACCCGGGACCTTTACAACCTGTATTACTTTGCCTCCTGCTGCTCCTGGAAACAATGAATGTGTTGGCTCTAAATCATTAACGGTTAATTCATTATGCGTTAACACTTCTACGACCTCTTATGCTGCGACCCAATCCACAAATACAAGTGTTAGTTGTAATGGTGGAACTCCTGATGATGATGTGTGGTTTGCCTTCACGGCAAATAATTACAATCAAATTATAACTGTCACACCAACCGGTTCTATGATTATGGATCCGGTTGTTGAACTTTTTTCCGGTTCATGCGGTGCTTTGACACAAATTGCCTGTGAAGATTCTACCTTTTCCGGTGATATAGAAGATATATCAGCTGTAGGCCTTGTTCCTGGTGATGTTTATTATATTAGAGTTTATGATTGGTATTCTGACGGTGGCTATCCATTTAACATTTGCGTTAGTGGGACACCAATTGTAACAGGAACACAACCAAACGACAATCCTTGTACAGCCATTCATTTAGGCAATGTAACATCTGATTGTAATTACCTTGATTTTTCAACAATTGATGCTACTCAAACTACTGGTGCTTTGGCTCCTGCTCCCACCAATTGCAGGAACTGGCAAGGAAGCGCATCGACAACTGCAACACCTACTTATAGTACCGCAACAACAGGGGGCTTCGGTGCAACAACAAAAGATGTGTGGTTTACCATTACCGTTCCTGCGAGTGGTGAAATTTATGTAATGCCTAAACCAAATATGGGCGCTGGTTGGATACAGGATGGTGTAATGGCTTTGTATCGAGGAGCTAGTTGTTCGGCATTATCACAATATACCTGTACTGATGACCATGATTACCCGGCAGGATATAATGATTTTCAGCCATTTGTTCAGGCTTCAGGATTAACGCCAGGAGAAGTCGTCTATTTAAGATATTTTGGTTATGGATCAAGCTCTGGATTATTTGGTTTATGTGTTACTGCCCCTACTAACGATTTATGTTCAAACGCGTTATATATATGTGATATCAATGGGTATTCAGCTTCAACAAGCGAAGCTTACAAAAGAGATCATCCTTGCAATATGCGTGGTAATGCTGAGGCAGGTGCAACATATACATACGCTGTAGGGTCAAGTACAAATGCTCCATTTGGCTTAGGAGGTACATGGGGTACAGGTTCGGCTACATATAACGTTTATATTGATAATAATTCCTGGATACGTTTTACTGCTGCAAGTCCGACTGTTGCTTTGCGAGTAAGAGTTTATGATTGTTGGGGTTCGGGAGCAAATACTCTAACAACAACCATCGCTACGCCAAAAGGAATACAGATGCAGATTTTTTCCACAACTTCTGCCTGTTGTGGTTTTACGCCGGTATCAGACTTTAAAGAAGGGACTGGAACTTTTACAGTCAATGCCAATAGTTTAACCTTCGGAAACGATTATTACCTTATGGTAGATGGCTGGAATAGTGATATATGTAAATATGACATTGAAGCAATAACCGGCGTAGCATTACCCGATATTGTTGCATCTCCACCGAGTGTGTGCCCCGGACAAAGCTCACTTTTAACCGCTCCTGCAGGCGCGACCTCCTATACCTGGCAACCCGGCGGTGCTAATACCCAAACCATTATAGTAACACCAGGTACCACTGAAACTTATTCATGTTACGTTGGCGGTGTTTGTGGTAATAAACAATTACTCACTCAACAAGTTACAATGAAGCCAACGCCGACAGTTGCTATTAATTCAGGAACAGCTATTGTCAATTGTGGGACTAAAACTACAACTTTAACCGGAAGTGGTGCGAGTACTTATACCTGGAGCACAGGTAGCACATCAACTTCATTTACAGTTGCACCATCAGGAAGTCAATCCTATTCTGTTGTGGGCACAGCTACTAATGGCTGTACTAGTTCAGCAATCACCAATGTTACAGTCAATACTGTCCCCTCATTGACCTTTGCCAGCTCTTCCAATACTATATGTAATGGTGCAAGTGCAACATTATCGGTAACGGGAGCAAGTACCTATACTTGGTTACCTGGCGCGAGTTTAAATTCGGCAAATGGCTCCACTGTTATAGCCTCACCAACGAGTGGAACAAATTATTCTATCAATGCTACAGCTACAAATGGCTGCACTAATGCTGCAACCTATTCAGTAACAGTAAACGCTAAACCAACAGTATCTGTTTCGGCTACCAGTAATACACTTTGCAGTGGCGGTGCCTTAACATTAACTGGTGGCGGCACAGCCACAACTTATACCTGGACTGGTGGAATAACAGATGGCGTAGGTTTTAATCCTCCCACCGGAACATCTACTTATACAGTGACTGGTACTAACGCAACTACAAGCTGCACCAATCAAGCTGTCAGAACAATTACAGTTAGTGCAACTCCAACCCTTACTCCTGCAGGCACAAATACAATTTGCAACGGAAACAGCACAAGCTTAACAGCAACGGGTGCTTCTAGTTATACCTGGTCGCCATCTGCAACTCTTAGTCCATCAACCGGTTCTGTAGTTACAGCCTCACCAACTATAGGAACAAATTATACAATTACTGGAACTGCAAATAGTTGTACCAGTTCGGCAACTTATTCTATTTCTGTTATTTCTAAACCAACTGTATCAACCACGGCAACAAGTAATACGCTTTGTAATGGAGGAACAACCACTTTAAACGGCACGAATGCTACTTCTTATACTTGGACAGGTGGCATTACAGATGGGGTGGCTTTTTTCCCTGCTCTCGGCATAACAAATTATACTGTAACCGGAACGGATGCATCAACCGGATGTACGAATACAGCTGTTAGAACAATAACTGTTAATGCTATCCCCAATTCAACAGCCAGCACAACCGGATCAATTACCTGCGTAACACCAACGATAAATTTAAATTCAACCGCTGTGTCCGGTGCAACCTACACATGGACTGCTCCCGGAGGAAGTTCGATCAGTGGTGGAACAGCTAATAATCAAAATGCGATAGGCCAAGGCCAAGGCACCTATACGTTAACCGTTTTGAGTCCTGCAGGCTGTACTTTTATAACAACACAGGCTGCTAATGTTAATATGACGACTCCAACAGCTTCTGCAACGAGTGGAACATTAACCTGTGCAGTAACATCAACAGTATTAACAGGATCACCGGGTAGTGGAGTTAGTTACAGTTGGTCAGGACCAGGAATTTCAGGAAGTACAACAAGCTCTACAATTACTGCAACCTCAGTGGGAACATATTCCTTAATCACCACTAATGTAGTAAGCGGCTGTTCTAATTCAGTTGCTGCTGTTGCCACGGTAACCAATAACTTAACCACACCTACCGTGAGTGCCGGTTCTAATCAAATCATAACTTGCGCTGTACCTACTGTAACTTTAACAGGAAATGCCACATCTGGTTCAACATTAAATTGGAGTAATGGAGCACCGACTAATACAACAACTGTTAGTGGTGATGGCACCTATACTTTAACTGCCACAAATCCAGCGACAGGTTGTTTTACGATTTCCACGGTGCAGGTTTCGCCAAGTGTTGGAACACCAACAGGTGCAGTTGGAGCCGTTTCAAACTCTATTACCTGTACTAATACAAGTGTTGCGGTTAGTATATCATCCGGTGTATCTTCTCTTACCTATTCATGGACAGGTCCCGGAACGATAGCCTCCCCTACTTCATCTGCAACTACTGTTTCATCAGGAGGAAATTATACCATTACCATTACTAATACGGCAAGCTGTTCACAAGCATACGTGGTTAGCGTTCCTAGTAATACAGCGCCGGTAGTTGCTAGTGCCAGTATTACATCCTCCTCATCAAGTATTACCTGCAGTAACAGCAGTGTTACTTTAGGAGCTGGAGCTACACCAACAGGTACAAACTATGCTTATGCATGGAGTGGTCCAAATATAATTTCGGGAGGTACAACATCTAGCCCGGTTGTAGGTACAGGCGGAAATTATACAGTAACAATTACAAATACGGTTACAGGTTGTTCAGGGGTATCAGGAACAACAAATGTTGCCGTTCCTACAAACACAGCAATTCCTACTTTAAGTTTAAGTGCAACATCGGTAATCACCACCTGTGGTAATCCAAGTACAACAGTCAGCGCCACCAGTAATTCAAATCCTAATACCACCTATACATGGACAGAACCTGCAACCGGCACTATAAGTAGTATATCTGTCAGCTCTCCAACAATTGGTGGAACAGGAACGTTTACAGTTGTTGTTACTAATACGGTAAACGGTTGCCCGTCTTTACCCCAAACTGTAGATGTTACTCCGGATGTTAACGTTCCCACATATACGCTATCAACTAACTCTGCTACTGTAAATTGTACGACGCCAACACAGGTGGTTACAATATCTACAACTCCAACCGGATTGAATTATACCTGGAGTCCTGTTCCTAATTCTGGTGTAAATTCTACAAGTCCAACTTTTACTGCCGCAGGTGTCTATACATGTACTATTTTTAATAGTGCAAATGGATGCAGTACCAGTGTGCCTACAGTTACTATCACGGTCGATAATGCAAATCCATCTGCTGCTGCTGCAACATCATCTCCTTCAATTACCTGTGGTACAAGTTCCTTAACGATCAGTTCAACAGTAACTCCTATATCTAACGTGAACTATAACTGGACAGGTCCAAATGTAATTTCCGGTAGCACATCATTAACTCCAATAATTGGAACGGGTGGTGATTACGTAATTGCTATGACCAATACGGTTAATGGTTGTACAGGAAGTTTCACAGTTAATATTCCATCAGACATTACAGTTCCAACTTTGAGCTTATCAACCAATGGCTATACAACAACTTGTTCGGACCCATCGGTTATTATTGCCGCAAGCAGTAGTTCTGACCCTAATACCACTTATAGCTGGACAGCACCGGGAACAGGTACCATCAGTAGTACGGGTATTAGCAATCCAAGCATTGGTGGCAGCGGCATCTTCACGGTAGTGGCTACGAACACAGTGAACGGTTGTTCTTCGGCATTAGCAACAGTCTCAATAACAGCGGATGCGAATACACCTGGCTTTAATTTATCAAATAATACGGCAACAATTACGTGTTCAACGCCATCACCAAGTGTTTCGTTAACATCCACTGTGAGCAACTTATCGTACTCCTGGACACCAACACCACAATCCGGTGCGACAACAGCAAGTCCTACGTTTACTGCAGTAGGAAATTATACATGTGTCATAACAAACACCGTAAACAACTGTTCTACCAATTTACCGCAGGTATCTGTAACTGATAATACAATTGTACCAACAGTTAATATTGTCACACCATCTTCCATAACCTGCGTTCCAAATCCCGTAACCGTTATAGCAACTTCTAATCCGAGTGCCGTTACTTACACCTGGACAGGAACTGGCATTAGCGGAGGTGTGAACAATTCTTCTATCACAGTAAACTCCGCCGGAGTCTTTAGTGTTTCAGTCACCAATCCATTAAATGGATGTGTAAATAATACGGTAACTGCTATAGTTGGAAAAGATACCCTTGCACCTATTCTTTCTGTGAATCTTACAAGTTCAGTAATCACTTGTTCAATTGGCGGTAGTACAATAAGTGCTACCCCTGGTTCCACATGGATAATTCCTGGTGGAGGTGTTGGTACTAATCCACTCTCAGTGAATGCAAGCGGTAATTACTCCGTCACGCTCATCGATCCGGCAAACGGCTGCTCTTCAGATTCTGTCATTACTATAACGGATAACCTTACACCACCTGATGCAAATGCAGGCGTTGCGACTGTGATGCCGTGTAACACCTCTTCCACTAGTTTATTTGGCACTTCAACGACAACAACCGACCCTGTTTCGTTTAACTGGGCCGGACCGAATGCGGGAAGCATTACATCTGCCACAAATATTGCATCGCCAACGGTGAATAGTGCCGGTATTTATACCCTAACGGTTACAAACTTAAACACTGGCTGTATACAGTCATCAACAGTTAGCGTTTCGCAAAACAATGTAATTGCTGATTTTAATGCAGATCCGTTAATAGGAGAAATACAATTAACCGTAACTTTTACCAACACCAGTATTGGTGCTACAAGTTATAACTGGAATTTCGGGAATGGTAATACATCTTCATTAACTGACCCAAATACTGTCTATACAAATATTGGAACTTACACAGTTACATTGGTTGCTTATTCAGGTTTGTGTTCAGATACGATTACAAAAACAATTGTAGCTGAGGATGGATTTACGATTGAAATCCCTAACGTATTTACTCCAAATGGTGATGGTGCGAATGATGCTTTTCATATTAAAGTGACAGGAGTAAAATCGGCAGAGGGCTATATTTATAACCGCTGGGGGCAATTATTATACAGTTGGGATGCATTGAATACTTCCTGGGACGGAAAAGCAGCAAATGGAGAAGGTTGTCCGGATGCTACCTATTACTACCTGATTAAAGTAATTGATAAGAAAAATAAAGAGCATGTTGCGCCAGGCTATTTATTAATTGTCAGATAATATATTTATTGCAGGATAGAGTAATTAAAATGATATATGCGTTTTAAAATTTTAAAACCCAAGTTACATGATTAAAAACATACTGGTAATCTTACTTTTAAGTGTTAGCTCTGTTTTATTTTCTATAAATATTTCGAGTAATGCAGTTAGTGGAAACTGGAATGCTGCCACATCATGGGCAGGAGGAATAGTTCCTACCGGAAATGACAGTGTGATCATTGTAAACGGCTCAAGTATTACTTTAAATGTAAGCGCACAGATTTTTCATTTACAAATAAATTCAACAGGAACATTAAGTTGTTCCTCAAATACACTAAGTTTATTTGGGAAGTTTGTGAATAACGGAACATTTAATGCCAATACAGGCACTGTGTTATTTAACGGATTTGTTTTTAAACAACCTATTTTAGGTACAACCATTACTACCTTTAAAAATGTTATTATAAATAATACGAATGGAATTAATTCTTATGGAGTAACAGCACATCCCTTAGAAACTAGGTTTTCAGGTAATATCATTAATAATGGAGTATTTAATCGGAATTGTACCAGCTCTCCTACTGCTTTTTGTCATTTTATGGGGACAACAGTTGTTACCGGTACCAATTCATTAATCATGCATCATGTTGTGATTGATGCGGGTGCTACTTTTAATCATCAAACTCCTAATTTGTATGTAACCGGAGATTGGTTAAACAATGGAACTTTCATTCCTAATTCAAATACAATTAATTTTGATTATACCTCCTGCTCTACTACTACACAGTCTGTAAACAATGGTACAAGCGATTTTTATAATGTAAGATCTGCCAAAACATCCACGTTTACAGTCGTGATGTCTAATAATACCCGTATTCAAAATAATTTCACCAATGTACTTGGAATATGGAGTTCCCAAACCTTTTCATTAAATGTGGGTGGAAATTTTATTAATTCAGGAGTGTATAATGCCGGAACGGGAATTGTACTTCTGAATGGTAGTACCAACCAAAATATTGATATGGGTGGAAGTACGCTCTACAATTTCAGAATTAATAAGACTGGTGGCAGGGTTTACGCCTTATCTATTGTAGAGGTAACCAACAATGCAAATTTATTGAATGGAATATTTCATACGCATCCCAATGTATCTAACCCTACCGTGTATGAATTATACATTAATAATAATAATCCAACAACTACCCTCACAGGCTTTTCGGTGAATAGTTTTGTTATTGGAAGATTGAGAAGACAAGTTACAGCTGGAGCAAATACTTATAATTTTCCCATTGGACCGATGAATGTAACTCCGGTAAAGTACCGTCCAATAAGTCATCTTCAAACAAGTTCCGGTGGTGCTTCTAATGTTTCGATGATTGGTGATAGTATTTCTTTCCAGGGAAATAAAGCAAACTGGTATGTTAGAATTGGCAGTAATGCCGGTAATCCTATTGGCAATTTTTTATTCACCTATAATTTAACGGCTGATTTTCCTCCAGCAATGCCTGAATGTGCTATTATGGCACTGCGAGGCGCACAACCGCCACCTGCTAACTGGACATATGTTTTAAATACGATTATTGCACCAACAGGTGCAGCGAGTGGCAGCATTACTGCAGCAATTCCTGCATCCTTAGCACCTAATTCATTTATTTTAGGAGAAGCTACTCCTGTAATTTCAGGAAGCACTATTTGTTCCGGAAAAACAACTACTTTATCTATCTCATCTCCCACTGGATTTGTACAATTTGATTGGTGGAATAATACCTCTGGAGGTTCTATCATTCAATCGAATTCTACAACTTATGCCAGTCCAAGCCTAACAACCAACACAACCTATTACATTCAAACAACTGCTTCAAGTTGCAGCGGAATAAGAACTCCTGTAACAGTAACGGTTAACACCCTACCTACTGTAAGTGCCAGTGTTAGTAATTCTGTTATTTGTTACGGAAATAATACCACTTTAACCTATAGTGGAAGTGCGAGCAGTTATACGTGGTCAGGCTCAGTGACAGATGGCACAGCATTTTCTCCAACATCAACAGCATCCTATACTGTTACCGGAACTAATGGCATTAACGGTTGCACCAATACTGCTGTTCAAACCGTTACTGTTAACTCCTTACCTCCGGTTGCAGCCAATGCAAGTAATTCTGTTATATGCAATGGAGCATCTGTTACGTTGACCGGAGGTGGTGCAAATACTTATACCTGGACAGGTGGTATCAGTAATGGTGTTGCATTCAGTCCCACCAACACAGCAACCTATACTGTAACAGGAACAGATTTAAATAATTGTGTGAATACAGCCGTAAATTCCATCACAGTAAATTCTTTACCAACAACAACTGTTTCAACAACCGGATCCATCACTTGTTTAACAACAACCGTGAACTTAAACTCGAGTTTATCAGGAGCAAATTATACCTGGACCGCTCCACCAACTGGTGCCGTTATTGCAGGTACAAATAATCAAAACGCTGTTGGACAAGGTCCCGGTGTTTATTCTTTAACGACATCTAATTCAACAACAGGTTGCTCAATCAGTTCAACTGTTCAGGTATTTCCAAGTGCAGGCTCACCCAATGGAACAGTAACTCCGGTAACAAGTTCCATAACCTGCGCGAATACTATTGTTGCAGTAAGTATTACAACAACTTGCAGTCCTGTCAGTTATTTATGGTCAGGGCCGGCTATAACAGGTTCGCCTACTTCTTCAGCAACAACAGTTTCGCAAGGAGGAAATTATACAGTTACTATTACTTATACTACAACGGGATGCACTATTTCTTATCCTGTAACAGTTGGAACTAATACCGTTCCACCTTCTATTTTAGCAAATGTAACAAGTTCAGTAATTACCTGCTCAACAACAAGCAGTACATTAAACGCATCCTCGGCACCAACAAATACGATTACCTGGGCAATTCCAGGCGGTTCAAGTTCTGCCGCCAATCCTCTTACGGTAACTTCGGCTGGAAATTACACGGCTACTGTAACTGATGCCATTAATGGATGTCAAAATTTTACAATAATACCCATTACTGACAATCTTGTACTTCCTGATGCAAATGCCGGTTCAGCTATTGTTATGGCTTGTAATTCGTCTACTGCTAACCTATTAGGCTCATCTTTAACATTAGATCCTGTTTCCTATAATTGGTCGGGGCCAAATGTTGGCAGTATTATATCTGCCACGAATATTGCTGCTCCTACGGTTACCGATACTGGTGTATATACGTTAACCGTTACTAATCTTAACAATGGATGCACGGCCACATCCACAGTTGATGTTTCTCAGACCAATGTAAGTGCAGATTTTACAGCTGATCCTACAACCGGCGAAATACCGTTAACTGTAACTTTTACCAACACAAGCATAGGCGCCACGAGTTACAACTGGAATTTTGGAAATGGTAATTTATCTTTGCTTACGGATCCAAATACTATTTATAACAATGCCGGAACTTATACAGTGACCTTGATTGCATATTCGGGTTTATGTTCGGATACAATTTCAAAAACGATTATAGCTGAGGAAGGATTTACAATTGAAATTCCAAACGTATTTACGCCTAACGGAGATGGAAGCAACGATGCTTTTCATATTAAGACTACCGGCGTGAAATCTGCGGAAGGCTATATATATAATCGTTGGGGGCAATTATTACATAGCTGGGATGCTCTCAATACTTCATGGGATGGCAAGGCTTCAAATGGAGAAAATTGTCCGGATGCGACTTATTACTATTTGATTAAAGTCATTGACAAGAAAAACAAGGAACATGTTGCTCCAGGTTATGTGTTATTAATTCACTAAAAATTAGGGCCCAATTTTAACTCTTTAAAAACTTCTGTTTTCAACGTATTAATTTAAATTATTTACTCTCTTTTTGGTGAAAAGGCGATGAAGTTTTTCCAATTGGACAGTAAAAAAATAATTACACTGGCAATCTAACGAAAAAGTTTATATGCCTTTGATATAAATTGATTGCTGTTCGCTAAGGAAATCAAAAAAAATTAAGAATTTAAAGAAAGAGATTGCAACCATTTTAAAGCCTTTTCTTCTGACGTAAATGCCCGAAATGGAAATTTTGGCTTACTATAGTAACTCATAAAATCTGCAGCAAATTGATACAAAGTATTCTTAACCAGTATAGCACTTCCTCTGAATAAAGGCATGTTATCAAAATTTTCCAATACACGTTTTCCTTCATTTGTAATATTAAGGTTCGTTGTAACGTCAGAATAAGTTAAATAAGGTTTATGTCTGCTTAGCTTTTCTGATAAAGCAATCAGTTCTCGTACTTCAGGAAAACCTAATTCCGCTCCTTCTTTATACTTGAAATACACAATAGGTTCAATATAATGGATCGTAACGTAAGGAAGTTCTATTAAGTTCATGGACATTTGGTATGCAAATTTACAAAAAAACTTATTGTTATAGTAATTGAATGATTTTTAGTTCGACAAATGTTTATACAGTTGTAAATTTTACGTTAATAGAGAATATGATTATTCAATTTATTAACTTCAAATTAAATTATTTAAAAAATTAATTATCATGTGGTCTTACAATACATTAGTGCAGAAAGATAACAAAGTAATAGACATTATTGAAAAAGTAGCCAGAGACTTTAAGCCTGAACTGCATATAGAAACGTCTGTTTTTAGTAATGAATTTAACCGGTTAACTATTCATTTTGAATCAGTTGAAATACAAAATGAATTCCTTGCTGCATTGGCACAATCAGGAATTAATAACGATGTGTGTGATCTGAGCATATAGGCTGATTAGCGCTTTGTTAAAACAAATTTCACTTTTTAGATGACGGAATATCACCTAGAATATGCATGCTATACCTATTGTCTCCGACAAATACTACACACATTTTATTTGGTTGATGAATAATAGCATGTTTGATGTTATCGGGAAGCGAATGGAATTCATTATTGTTATCGTTTTTGGAAACCGGAAGGCAATCAATGTATTGGTTTTTACCTGCTAACCTGGCCTCGCTTAGTTTTACAAGCAACACCGAATTATTTCCCTTAATTGTATCCTTATAGGTTTTAATTAAAGAATACTTATTTTCTTGAACAATTTTTTCTGATAGAGATTCAAAATTCATTACGCAAGCGATTGATATTCGAAAATATTAATTTTTCTATTTTCTTCAAAAAAAATCCTAACATTTTTTTAATTTAATTTGATATTTTTCTATTGTCGGCATGCCGCAGCACATTTACGGCACATTTCTGCACATCTTTGACAATGATCGTGCGGGTGTTTGCCACATTCCTCAGCACATTTAGTGCAAATTTCAGCGCATTCATTTAACAGATGAATGGCATGATCAGAATTCCTTGCCACGAACGCAGCAGTCAAAGAACAAAATTGGGCGCAGTCCATATCAATTTTGATACAATCTGCCATCATTTTTACATCAACTTCGCCTAAACAGGCTGATATACATCTATTGCATTCCGAAGAGCATTCAGCAAGTGTTTCTAACAATATTGTATTATGTTTTTCCATATTTAAATTATTTAATTTTTATGTCTTTTAGTAATCTGATTTAATTTTCATTTCTAATGCAGTGAGTCGCCTATACCTGTTTTGCAAGGTGATTAATTGATTTTTTAAAATATAATTAAAATCTTCGTGTAATGGTTCTTCCATCAAAGACTGATAATATTTAATCACATTTTCATCAAATTCTTTTAGAACTTTAAAAAAGGATGTAAAATCATTATCCTGAATATTAATATTCGAGTTTAATTTTGGAGTTTTTTTCTTCCTCTCATTAGATATTAATGTTCCTTCAGCACTAGCTAAAATTAATTGATGTGTTTCCTCCCATAAAGCCTTGCTTTGAGTCAGTGCTTGTAAAAGAAAAATATTTACAGTATGAAATTTCACTTTCTTATTAAGAAGTCTAAATCCGGTAACAGCGGCCTTATGAATCGCTATTAATTCATGAAGAAATCCATTGTTCTCTTTGTTGGACGATTTAAAATTATCCAAAACTTCAACCTGCCTTTTAGAAATGGATTTTTTCATTTTGTTAATTTTGAAGTAATTCCCTTTGGCGCTTGGCTCTTTGCACAATTTCTAATGTGTCATCCACACTGTCTGCATTTAATACAATATAGTTGCCTGCCTTAGATTTCTCAAGTGCAAAATGAAGGGCTTCTTCCAGGTCTGGAATAACCGTAACTACTAGGTTAATATTAGTGTTGTGTATGCCTTTTTTAATGAGTGCAACGATTTCGTGTGGGTCCCTTCCTCTCGTATCCTTATCTACACGGATAATAATTTCATCATAAATTTTTGCGCCCAGTCTTCCAACTTCAATAATATCTTCATCTCTTCTGTCACCCACGCCGGTGATGATGCCGATCTTATATTCATCCATATTATTCATTAGTTCTGAAAATGCTTTTATACTATGAGGATTATGTGCATAGTCCACCATCACATGTACATCACCAACATCAATCACATTTAATCTTCCAGGGGTTTGTTCTGCGCTTGGAAAAAAAGAACGTAAAGCTTCCCTGGTATGGTGTATAGAAAATTTTAAAATGTATGATGATAAAATAACAGGTAAAACATTTTCAATTTGGAATCCGGCTTTTCCTTTCAATGTAATTGGAATATTAAGTACATGTTCAATCATTGTCTTTTTATCACCCTCTTTAATGATAAGATTTCCCTCATTGTCTTTGTAGGCAGCTAATCCACCCTTAGCGCAATGTTCAGTAATTATTTCGTTTTCCTCGAGGCTGAATAGCGCGATATTACAGTCAAGTGTATCTCTCATTTTTAGTACCAATTCAGAGGATGCGTTTAAGATGGCGTATCCATCTTTTTTAACGGACTGAGGAATGACTTTTTTCACCCTGGCCATATCCTCTACCGTATAAATGTCTTTTAAGCCTAAATGATCGGCTGCAATATTGGTTACAATTCCTATGTCACATTGATCAAAAGCAAGCCCTGAACGTAGTATGCCGCCCCTGGCACATTCCAGCACTGCAAATTCAACAGATTTATCCTGTAGAATTACTTTGCTACTCTTCGGACCGCTACAATCACCTTTAATTATTTGATGGCCACCAATGTAAATTCCTTCTGTTGTTGTTAGTCCGGTACAAACACCTTGCGCCTGGGCAACATGAGCCATTAGCCGACTCGTAGTTGTTTTTCCATTTGTACCAGTTATAGAGACTATTGGTATACGACCATTTTGGCCTTCCGGGAATGTCATATCCATAATTGCTTTTCCAACTCTTCGTGGTGTTCCTTCAGTTGGGGCAACATGCATTCTTAAACCGGGTGCTGCATTCACTTCGATAATTGCTCCATCCTGTTTTTGCAAAGGTTGCCGGATATCTTCTGCCATTATATCAATGCCACAAATATCTAATCCTATAATTCTGGCTACACGTTCGGCAATTCTAATATTTTCCGGATGAACATCATCACTCACATCAATGGCGGTGCCTCCTGTACTTAAGTTTGCCGTATCTTTTAAAATGAGCTCTTTATTTTCAGCTAATACAGAATCTAAGGTGAGTTGATTATGTTCCAGTAATTTCAGTGTTACTTCATCAACATCTATCTTTGTTAACGCACTGCCATGCCCTACTCCTCTTGCAGGATCATTATTGGTTTTATCAATTAATTGTTGAACAGTTAATTTACCATCTCCTGTCACTGATGCCGGAACACGCTTGGCTGCAGCTACAAATTTATTATTGATCACAAGGAATCGATAATCACTTCCCTTAATAAATTTTTCTATGATCACATAAGGCGAATACGTTTGTGCAAGGTTGAATCCTTCTTCCAAAGTTTCAAATTTAGTGATATCTGTAGTAATACATTTTCCGTGATGGCCATTGAGCGGTTTTGTTACAAGTGGGAACCCTAGTTTTTCAACTGCTGTCCGTAGTTGTTCTTGCTTTCTAACTACCACCCCACTTGGAACCGGGATCATTGCACTCTCCAGTAATTGTTTTGTAAGATCTTTATCCCCGGCAATATTTACAGCAATTTGTCCTGTTCCATCTCCAATGGAAGCAGAAAATCGGATTGCATATTTACCATACCCAAATAAGGTGAACCGACCATCTCCCGTAGATGATATTGGTATGTTACGATTTTGTGCTTCCTTAATGATTTCAAAAGTGCTGGGACCAGCTTTATGACGGTTAAAAATTCTTTGTAATACTTCCATATCTTTCTCCAAACGTGAGTGGGTTCTACCTTCGATTAAGGCAGTGATTATATCCGAAACAACTTCTGCAGTTTCTTCTCCATGCTCTTTTATCTGGTATTCAAATATGGCATAATAAGAAGATTCGCCTAACAATTCAGCTTTGGCATACTTTATTTCAGCGCCATTACGTTGTTGAAGATATAACGCCAGATTAGCGAATGTTTGAGCTAGGTCTAGTTTGGAATCGGACAACGTCTCAGTGTTTTTAAAATCCGGCCATTGTTCAGTTATTTTTTCTCTGAGTAAATGATTTTTATATTCCTTTTCAGGCAGCTGAAGTTTAACCACGATCAACTGATGTATCGTTGCCGACCAAATATTTGGCCCAGTCATTATTCTTAGTTCATTTATCATATGGCTATAAGGATTTTTATACCGTTCATTTATTATACCGAAGATAATTTTTGGAATAAGTAAATAGCTGGATTATCGTTAAAAGTCTATTTGCAATAGCCTGACACCAACGATTTACATCCATCACCTTATATGAACACAAAGTTTAATCTCTCAGGAATACAATAATATATTTGATCTCCTTGAATTAGCGATAATGAACGTGCTTGAATTCAAAATTGTAGAATGTTGAGAATAAATTACTTCACCAGTTTGCGAATAAATGCTTCCAGATGGAAAAATAAAAACTTTAAAGAAATAGGCTCTTCTATTAGTGCTTTGGTAAATACACGTAAAATCTGGCGCCTTTATTGGGTGCACTAGAAACTGTAATAAATCCATGGTGGATTTCAACTATTTTTTTACACAAGGCCAGCCCAATGCCTGTGCCCTGGTAATCCTGTTTTCCGTTTAGTCTTTGGAATAATGAAAATATAATCTTGTCATATTTCTGTTCAAACCCTATTCCATTATCTTCAAATAAAATCTGATAATATTTGGTTGAGGAAAGTGTTAAAGGAGGATTGATGAGTTCAGCTTTATCTACAAGTGTTGATGTGATTGTAATGACTGGTTTTTCTTTTGAAAATTTTAAAGAGTTACTAATCAGATTTGAAAATAACTGCCCGATTTGCATCGCGTTACATTTTATAACAGGCAAAACATTCGTAGTTATAACCGCATTTTTTTCACTGATTAATAATTCAAAATCCTGTTTAACATCCTTCACTATCGCATTGAGGTCTATTTTACTAAATGCTTTTTCAAGTTCAATATCATTGTTTTTAGAGAGTCGGCTATAATTCAACAAAGATTTTACCAGCTCTGACATCCGTTGAGCAGACGACTCCAGCTTTTCAAAATATCTTTTTACAAATGCCTCATCTGAAAAATTTTCCTGGATTAGTTCGGCAAAGGTTCGAATTTTACGAAGTGGTTCCTGTAAATCATGTGAAGCTACATAAGCAAATTGTTCTAACTCTGAATTTTGAAGTTGAAGTTCTGCATTATAAGCAAACAACTTTTCTTCTGCTCGTTTTTGTTGAGTTAGATCCCTTGTTACTTTCGAAAATCCAATCACATTGCGATTTTTGTCATGCAATGCCGTAATCACAATGGTTCCCCAAAAATGCGTACCATCTTTTCTTACTCTGTATCCTTCATGGATAGCTTTTCCCTCAGTTCTGGCTTTTGTTAATAGTTTCTGGGGGAGCTTGTCTTTACGGTCTTCCGGCGTATAAAACAATTCAAAGTTCTTACCAATGACTTCACTCGATTTGTAACCTTTAATTTTCTCAGCACCTATGTTCCAGTTTTCTATAATTCCCTCCGGACTTAATAAAATGATTGCATAATCCTGCACTTCGGCAATCATCTGATGATAACGTTCCTCGCTCATCCGAAGTTCATCTTCGGAAATCTTTTTTTCTGTCAGATCTCTTGTTACTTTACAATAACCAATTACCTGATGGTTTTCATCATGCAAGGCTGTAATTGCTATACTACCCCAGAACTTTGTACCATCTTTTCTTTTTCGCCATCCTTCCTGGCCAGCGCGGCCAGCCTTTTCAGCTAGCTTCATTAATTTATTGGGGAGATTACTAGCCAGGTCTTCCGGTAAATAAAATATACTAAAATGCTGGCCAATAATTTCATTTTCAGAGTAGCCTTTAATTTTCTGTGCGCCTTTATTCCAGTTCTGGATAATTCCATATTTATCTAAAAGAATGATGGCATAATCCTCAATCTCCTCAATCATCTTTTTGTAAAGATCATTCCTACCTGCTAGGCTATTTTCATTCTGTTCAATATTCATTGTGGAGATCACGGTGGAATTTTACTGGCCTAAATTTATTTTAGAAACGATCTTAAAAATTAAGGATAATTTTTCTTTCAGGTCTTTTGTTTTTGCCGGTTTCATGATAAACTCATCGGCACCAATACGAAGACTTTCGCTTACAATGTCCTTTTCTGATGTAGTGGAATACATCAATATTTTTGTATTTTTTAACCGGTCAATTTTTTTTAAAACCTTCAGGCATTCAATACCATTCATTTTGGGCATGTTTACATCAAGAAAAATGTAATCTGGAATATATGCTGCATTTAAGTTTAGCATATCAACTGCATCCACACCACTATTGGCGGTAAGACAATCAATTTCATTGCTAATTTTTCGTACACACATTAAAAAAATCTCCTGATCATCAGGGTCATCATCAATTACTAAGCATTTAATTCGGTGGATCATGTTTTTTGGGCCAGATTCAAATATAGTTCAATAAGTAAGAAATGCATCGCTATAATCCCATTTATTTGCCTTCATATTAATTGAATGAATTTGGGTCAATACAATCTGTCCAGTATTCGATCAGTAATGCCAGTATTTTTTCAATACCGGCAGCTCCTTCCGATTTTTTAAAGAAGCCTTGTACAGACAATTCGTATGCTTCTTTTACACTAGCACTCGTAGGTGAGCTACTCATAAACACAAAGGGCGTTGCTTTACTCTTTAAATATGGATTAGCTTCAATCTTCCGTCTTAGCTCGAGACCATCCATTTTCGGCATATTTATATCGCAGATTATTAAAAAAGGATTTTCCTTAGTTGTTTCTAGATATTCTAACGCATCGCTACCATCTTCAAAAAAATGAATAGGGTTATTAACTTTGAGATTTTGAAGAGCGATTTGATACATCAGTTGCTCTTTTTTATTATCATTGATAATAACAAATGGACCTGATTTTGACATATTTTTTTTATCCATTAATATTAATTGCTCATTATTTTATTTATTCAATGGCATTTTACCATCATATATTCTTCCAAATATATAGGTATGCAAAAGAAGCCAGGTTATTTAAATCACAGGTCTACTTACACATTTCCGCCAAAAAGAGATATTAAACTCCAGTAAAACTATAACCATTAATACCCATTACAGGGTATATTTATTGTTTGCTACGTTTTATAGCCATTACTCATTTAAGTTGTTGCTATCTTGTTAAACTATTTAAAAATATTGGATGAAACTGTTGAGTGAACAAGTGTTATTGGAATTTGGTTTTACTGAGAGCCCTACAAAGCCTCAGATAAATGAATTAAAAGTATTGTCAAAAGACGCAGTTGATCTGGTAATTCGTACAGATGGGATTTTTTATCAGAATATGGGATTTTTCTATCCTCTAAAAGACCTTGCTGCTTTAAAAAAACTCTATAAGGAATTAAGGCGTGAAGATCTCAAGCCAGTGAAATAATATTCTGTTTTAACTTACTAGAAATCAGTTATGATCAGATCAATCAAATAAAGAAACTTTTTAAGAATGTCATTAAAATTTTCAGGGTCTGGTTCATTATCCGTATTAATCGTCAATAATAACTCATTTAAATTCCCGTGAACTTTCAGGTCCTGATAGTTAAAGATTTTGATTACTTCACCGATGTATTCCTTTAAAACGGCAGCATTTTCAGGGGAAAGATGAAGAACATCTTCCTTCATTTTTTTTAAATTTTCATGATTCATGAGAAACAACTTTAAATTTTGTCAAAGCTAAAGTAAAATTAAGTATTCTATTTAATTAGATGTTGCATTATTTTCTTCACCTGAAGTACTTCAATTAAATTTTTCATTAACGGATTTCTCAATGCGTTTATCCGGAATAAACCACAAAGCGGCCACTAAAACATAAGCACTAATACTTATGACTGGTAAAAAAAAAGATGTAATTACTCCGGCGCAATAAATCAACATTGAAATTTTAACCTTGGATGTGTTTTTCAGCATCATGCCTATTTTCGATGTATCACCCTCTTCTTTAATAATGAAATGTGTCATAATAAACCACGCAACGCTTGCCATGAGTAAAACAAAACCATATGAGGCTACTGGATAGGTAGAAAAATGGTTTTCGCCCATCCAACCCGTTGTGAAAGGAAAGAGTGATAACCAAAAAAGCAAATGAAGGTTTGCCCACAAAATTTTTCCATTCACATGCTCAACTGCATGCCATAAGTGATGATGGTTGTTCCAGTAAATACCAACATAGATAAAACTTAGCAAGTAGGTAATAAATTTTGGCATGAGCGGTAGAAGATCCTGAAACGTGTTACCCTCAGGAACCTTAATCTCTAAAATCATAATGGTAATGATGATAGCCAAAACGCCATCGCTGAATGCTTCTACCCTACTGGTTTTCATATGAATTTTAATTTATAAATATGTAGAGCACAAGTTAAAACAAAAAACAGTCATTTGGTAATTTTATGAATGAGTTGATAAACTTACAGTCTGAATCTTACACCTAAAAAACCACGGATTCCCTGGTTTGGTGCAAACATATAGGTTGGATCAAAGCTCATGGCATAAGGATTAGAGGATGTGGAAATGATTTGACCTGAACTGTTATATTGAACACCCTTGTCGAATGCATCAAAAGGCCTTGAGATACTGTTTGCAGGTGGAGTAAAGTTCAATAGATTTTTTACTCCTCCGTAAATCTCAAAACGTTTTATTTTTTTTGTTACCTGAATATTTTGGATGCTCCACCATGGAGAATATTCATCTCTTGGATCAAGCGCACCAAGTAATGGTAATCGCATCGGACTGTAGATATTGCCTGTATAATCAAAGCTTAATCCGTATTTTTTCAAGTCGTAACTCACGGCCCAGGTTCCGGTAAAATTTTCTGTTAGAACCTGTCGTTCTTGTGTTCCATTCTCTACTTTAAAATTATCCATATAGGTTCCTCCAACTAAAAACTTTAAAGGTATTTTATTAAGTACCAAATCAATATTTGCTGATAAACCCTGAGAGATGGCATATCCATTCAGATTACCAAAATAGATTTTATTGGGATCGGTATCGTAATCTGCTATGATCCGGTTACTGAAACGGGTATAAAAGGCAGACATGTCAATACCAAGAATAAATTTTTCCCGATTGAATTTGGTGATATAATTCAGGTTTACATTTACACTTTGTTCAGGCTTAATCTGATCCAGAATAACAACCTCCCTTGATCCTGTTAAAGCAGCATGATCTTCACTAAATACATTGGCAACCCTGAATCCGGTGCCGGTGTTTAATCTTAATATGTTATTGGAATTTAGTGTCCATTTATAAGCCATCCGTGGCGTATAGATATTGCCATGCACATTATTATAATCATATCTGAAACCAAGCAGAAGTTTGTGATTGCAATTAAACTTTATTTCATCCTGAACAAATACACCCGGCAAGGCAACGTTGTTTGGTAAATTTTTGGGATTAATAGAGTCATTAGTTTGCGTTATCACCGTATTATCATCATACCAGGTATAACGATAAGCAGCCCCAATTAAAAGTGAATGCTTTTCCAATTCTTTTTCCCAATACAATTGATTAAATAATATTTTCTGTTGTGCATTGAACTTTATTAAACCATAATAGGAATTTTGATCATGATTATTAAAAGAGACATTATAAAAAAAACGTTCTTTCAATGGGAGCTGATATTTTCCAATCACTTCGTACCTGCTGGTATAAATACTTTCGCCATAAATACTATCAGTGCCTCTCCAACGTGGAGTCCATTTCATATCACCTCCCCAACGGTCTTCATAATAATAACGGAGTGCCATCGACGCTTCTCTGTTATCTTTTCTTTCAAAATTTAATTTATTAAATACAGAAATTCTGTGCTGAAGTGTAACATCTGTGAAACCATCATGATTATTATCTACCGGGTTCTGATAATTGTAATAATTAATTCCCATCAACGCATTCACTTTTTTACCTACATGATATTTAATGCCGGCATCTACATTGTATTCCTGATAGGTGGTTGCCATTACATCTAAAGATACTTTATCGGCATTAGCTGTTTTTTTGGTGATGATATTAATTAGACCACCAACTGCTTCACTTCCATATAAAGATGAGGCAGGACCTTTAACTATTTCAATTCGTTCAACCAGGCTGTTTGGAATTCCCGATAAACCATACACCGATGAGAGTCCGCTCACAATTGGCATTCCATCAATCATGATCATAGTATAAGGCCCCTCCAATCCATTAATATGAATATCCCCAGTATTACACACGTTACAATTTAACTGAGGACGAACACCATTCACACTTTGCAAGGCATCAAAAATACTTGGTGTCGGATTTTTTTTAAACATAGCAGGTGTGTACACTTCAACGGGAACAGGGCTTTCTGTTTTTGAAACTTCTTTCATCGTTCCGGAAATAACCACTTCATTCAAACTGGTCAGATTTTCCTTTAAATTAAAAGTAACATTCTGTTCTGCTTTGCTATCTGAAAAACTTACCATTTTGGTTTGCTTTTCATAGCCAATGGCTGATACAATAACTTCATAGTTACCTGCCGGAATATTCGGAATTTCAAAATAGCCTTTTTGATTGGTACTTGCTCCAAACGTTGTCTTACTAAGTCCAACGGTAGCGAACGGCACTCCTACCCCATTGGATTGAATAATTCCTTTTAATGTTCCTGATACCTGAGAATAAATTTCACAGACACAAAACATAAAAATAATAAAGAGTACTTTTTTAAACATGATTCAAAAATAAGCATACACTATTTTACATTATTAGGGTAACCTAACTATTATATTTTGTACTTATATTTATCGCATGAAAACATACAGGGAAGAGAATTATTTAAAAGCCATTTACCAGTTGGCTAACCATGATAAAACCAAGCCGGTCAGTCCCACTGATATTGCCAACCTGCTTGAAGTAAAACCGCCTACAGTGCTTGAGAAACTGGCTATTCTGGTTAAAAAAGAATACATATCTTATAATAAGTTTGATGGTGCTAAGTTGACTTCAAAAGGGAAAGAAGTGGCATTGAATATTGTAAGAAGACATAGAATTTGGGAAACCTATTTATACAAACAATTAAAATTTAGCTGGAGCGAAGTGCACGAAATTGCTGAACAACTGGAACATATCAATTCGGATAAACTGATCGACCGCATTTACGATGTGATTGGTAATCCGGATTTTGATCCTCACGGAGATCCCATTCCCAACAAGCAGGGCAAACTACCCAAGTCAGACAGGCGGCCTTTATCACAAAGCATTAAAGGATGTAAGTGTGTGGTGCTTGGCGTAAGTGAACACAGTGAGGTATTTTTAAATTACCTCACTGAACTGAATATCAGTTTAAATGATAAACTTACTGTGGAACAAATCAATTCCTATGATGATACTTTAAAACTTGGCAATAAAACCAAAGAACCGATTTTAATGTCATCGAAAGCAGCTCAGCAAATTTTGGTTCAGTGCTTGAAACCAAACTGTGCTTGTAGATGAGTTTTGATCTATTCAATACGATTTTCTAAATCCTTCGAAAGATGCAACTAAAAGCAGGTTATTCTCCTTTCGTTAAAAAGAAAAGAAATGTAATTTAGGCGACAAGGGAACTTTTAAGCCTTGATTGGAAATGGATATTTTAAAAATTATAATTTACATCATTTCAGTCATACATTTTGTAAGCATTGTACTGGCGCTTATAAAAAAAGATTTCTGGGTATTCCGCATATTTGATTATCCCCGAATGCAGAAATTTGTTATGCTTTCCATTATGCTGGGTATTCTTGTTTTTGTATTTAAAGATGATTTGTTGTTTATGGATTGGGTTCTCATCTGCCTTTTATTTGTATCATTGATTTATCTGGCATGGATCATTCTCCCCTTTACCTTCCTGGGAAAAACCATGATCAAACAGGTGAAGACTTCCTCTTCTTCAGTCTTGAAAGTTTTAGTTGTCAATGTCTTTCAGGAAAATCAGAAATATGAAAAGCTCCTGCATCTGATTGATCTGAAAGATCCGGATATTGTGTTTTTGGTTGAAATAAATGATTTATGGCAAAGCAAAGTTGCTTCACTTAAAACAAAGTATCCCAATGTTATTGAAGTGCCTCAGGAAAATACTTACGGAATGTTGTTTTACAGCAAACTAAAAATTTCTAACTCTCAAGTGCATTACCTCATTGACCCTGAGGTTCCATCTATTGAAACAGACATTGAATTTGATGGGAAGACAATTCGGATCTTCGCTCTTCACCCAACACCACCCACTCCAAATGAAAATTTGTACAGCACTGATCGTGATGCGGAAATTTTGACGGTAGCAAAAAAAGTAAAAAAGCTGAATCAGCCATGTATGGTCATTGGAGACCTGAACGACGTGGCCTGGAGTTATACTACAGAACTTTTTTTAAAAACCAGCGGTTTATTGGACCCTAGAAGGGGCCGGGGCTGCTTCAATACTTTTCATGCCAAATACCCATTGCTAAGGTGGCCCTTGGATCATTTTTTTGTGAGTACTCATTTTAGATTGCTCGACATGAACGTTGAAAAGCATGTTGGTTCCGACCATTTTCCCATTAGTATTTCGTTGATACTATCCGATATAGATGATAGTGGCAAACTTAAGCCTAGTCGCTCAGATCAACAGTTATCGGATGAGAAGGCTGCCGGAAATCAATAAGATTCTAAGTTGACTTACGGAAATGCCCTATTGTATAAATGACACTCTTAAGTTGTTGGATTTCGCTACTCATATTCCCTGACGAAATTAAATATGCTGTTATCGAAAAATTCCCTTTTAAATTTTCTTCAGGCTTATTTTTATAAATAGTCACTAAGAGAAGAACATTTAATGGAGTGTTAATTCAATTTACAAATAGAGGCATTTATTGCAAACAGGCCAATGTATATATTGACCCCTGGAAGCCCGTGGATTATGCCATCATCACGCATGCCCATTCCGATCATGCACGTTGGGGGAGCAAACAGTATTTAGCCCACAAAGATTCAGAGTTTATTTTACGTTACCGGTTAGGAGAAATTTCTTTGGAGACTTTGCCCTATGATCAAACGGTTCAGATCAATGGGGTTACAATCAGTTTACATCCGGCGGGACACATCATCGGATCAGCACAGGTGCGACTCGAGTACAAAGGCGAGATCTGGGTAGTGTCGGGCGACTATAAAGTAAAGCCTGATGGTTATACAATTCCTTTTGAACCAGTGAAATGTCAGCACTTTATTACCGAATCAACCTTTGGTTTACCGGTCTATAATTTCCCTGATGTAGATGATCTAAATATTCAGTTAAATGAGTGGGTTGCAGAAAATGCCGCGCATGGTTTAAACTCTGTACTCATTGGCTATGCTTTGGGAAAAGCACAGCGCATCTTATCTGCCCTTAAAACAGATCAACCGATTTTGTTGCATTCAACCATTTATAACACCAATGAGGCTTTGGGTTTTGATAATTCGCGTTACATCAAATTCACGCAGGACTTTAAGAAGGAACAAATCAATCCGGGAATTGTTTTAGCAACCGGTTCTGTAATTGGCAATCCATGGCTACGTCGTTTTGATCCCTACAAACTAGCATTTTGCAGTGGCTGGATGCAATTACGCGGAGCACGTCGCAGAAGAAATGCAGACAAGGGATTTATCATGAGCGATCATGCCGACTGGCATAGTTTAAACGAAGCGGTGCTGGCAACCGGTGCAGAAAATGTGTATGTGACTCATGGTTATAAAACGGTGTATGCTAAATGGCTGCGAGAAAAATATCAGTTAAATGCAACGGAAGTAGAAACCTTGTTTGAAGGTGAAAGCATTGAAAGCGAATCTTCAGAAACGAAAGAAGAGATCAGGGAGGAAGATCAGCAATCATGAAAGCCTTTGCCCAATTATATAGCGAGTTGGATCAAACCACAAAGACCAATGAAAAGGTAAATGCCATGGCGATGTATTTTACCAAAACCCATGCGCAGGATGCTATCTGGGCCGTGGCATTGTTAACAGGCCGAAGGCCAAAACGACCGATACGAACCAGCGATTTAAAAACCTGGGCGACGGAGTTAGCGGGCATTCCTTACTGGTTATTTGAAGACTCTTATGATGTGGTGGGTGATCTCGCAGAAACAATCAGTCTGTTGATTCCTCTGCAGAAAAGTGAAGAGGATAAATCTTTTCATGAAGTGATGAGGGAGATTCTAGCTATTCAACCACAATCCGAAGAAGAAAAAAAACAATGGTTACTATCTTACTGGAGCCGTTTTTTGCGGGATGAATTATTTGTCTTCAATAAATTAATTACCGGAAGTTTTCGCGTAGGTGTGTCGCAACAGTTGGTTTACAAAGCCATTGCCAAAGCTTTTGATCTGGATGATAAAGTAATCGCACATAAACTGATGGGCAATTGGTTACCACAATCAACGAACCTGAATGAACTGTTGTCTGATGAATCTTCTTCCTACGATGATTCAAAACCCTACCCGTTTTACCTGGCGTATCAGTTGGATGTACCCTTTACGGATCTGGGCAATATTGCTGATTGGCAGTTAGAGCGTAAGTATGATGGTATCCGTGGACAAATCATTGTGCGCAACAAACAGGTGCATACCTGGAGCCGGGGCGAAGAATTGATGACCGATAAATTTATTGAGTTTGAGGAATTAAAAAATATCCTTCCACATGGAACGGTTGTAGATGGAGAAGTATTGCCTTTTAAAGAAGGGAAGATCCAATCTTTTAACGAGATGCAAAAACGCATTGGGAGAAAAAATGTGTCCAAGAAAACATTAGCGGATGTGCCCTTATGCATGATGTGTTATGATTTGTTAGAGTATAGCGGAGAAGATATCCGGCAACGTCCCTTGCATGAACGCAGAGCACTACTGGAGGATGTAATAACCAAAGCAAACACACATCTCTTAAAACTATCTCCTGTATTGATCACGGATTCCTGGGATAAGGTGGATGCCCTGAGAACAGAATCGAAACAACTGGGTTGCGAAGGGTTGATGTTAAAGCATCGAGACAGCATTTATGAAACTGGGCGCCGTAGAGGCAAATGGTGGAAATGGAAAGTAGATCCCTACACGGTGGATGCGGTTTTAATTTATGCGCAATCGGGACACGGTCGCCGCGCTAATTTATTTACCGATTATACGTTCGCCATCTGGGACAAGGAAGAGCTGGTTCCTTTTACTAAAGCCTATAGCGGTTTAACGGATAAGGAACTGATAGAAGTTGACAGTTGGATTAAAAAGAATACGATTGAAAAATTTGGCCCGGTAAGAAGTGTGAGAGCAGAACTGGTGTTTGAAATTGCCTTTGAAGGCATTAACGCCTCACCCCGGCATAAAAGTGGGATTGCTTTGCGCTTCCCAAGAATCGTAAGATGGCGAAAAGATAAAAAGAAAGAAGAAATCAACACCAAGGAAGATTTGTTGCAGTTGTTGAATTCGGTGTAAGTGAATGGTCACTTCGAGCGTAGTCGAGAAGCGTTCTTAAAAATTAATGTTCAAGCGTGTCACTTCGAGTGATGTCAAGAAGCGTTGTTGAGATACAATGTAAAAGTTTGTCACTTCGAGCGTAGTCGAGAAGCGTTCTAGAAATGAAAGTGTTCTTGATTTCTCTCGAATTGACAAAAGAAGGAATTGAATATAAATAATATTAAATGAAATTAGAATAAAGCACTTCGACTCCGCTCAGTGTGACAAGCAAAGATTATAAAAATAAAAAAATGTGCATCGCTACCGATTGGTTCAAACTTAAAAAATGGAAACCCTTTGCTTTTCAAAAAGCGACCTGGAAAGCCATTGCCGAAGGTAAAAGTGGATTGCTCAATTCGCCCACCGGTAGCGGAAAAACATACGCCATCTGGTTCGGAATTATAGAGAGCTATTATAAACAGTTTAATAAAAAGAAAAAACCAAAGGACAGCGGTTTACATTGTTTATGGATCACCCCACTCCGCGCCCTGTCGAAAGAAATTTTATTATCCGCTCAACAGGTTTCCAAAGATATGGAACTGGATTATAAAATTGCCTTGCGTACGGGTGATACCACGTCGACAGAACGTACGAAACAACGTAAAAAATCGCCTCATGCGCTGATCACCACACCGGAAAGTATTCATGTGTTATTGGCCTCTAAAGACTATGATAAATTTTTTGCCGGGCTCGAATTTATTATTGTGGATGAATGGCATGAACTGATGGGTAGTAAACGCGGGGTACAGGTGGAACTGGCCATCTCACGCCTCAAGGCTTTGAATCCGGACTTAAAGATCTGGGCCATCTCCGCTACCATTGGTAATTTAGAAGAAGCGAAAGAAATCCTGTTGGGGAATAAAACAGAAAATTCAGTGACCATTAAAACCGATCTGGAAAAAGTCATCATCATTGAAACGCTCTACCCTGATGTAGTTGAAAAATATTCGTGGGTCGGACATTTAGGAATTCAACTGTTGCCAAAGATCATTCCGATCATTGACGCCAGTAACACTACCTTGGTATTTGTGAATGTGCGTTCACAGGCGGAGATTTGGTACCAGCGCTTATTGGAGGAAGCGCCTCATCTCGCCGGAGTGATTGCCTTGCACCATGGATCTTTGGCCGACTCAACCCGAAAGTGGGTGGAAGAACATTTGCACAAAGGAAGTTTAAAAGCCGTGATCTGTACTTCCAGTTTGGATCTGGGTGTTGATTTTCACAGCGTGGATTCCGTGATTCAAATTGGTTCACCAAAAGGTATTGCTCGTTTTATGCAGCGAGCCGGAAGGAGCGGTCATCATCCCGGAGCTGTAAGTAAGATCTATTTTGTCCCAACCAACTCTTTAGAAATTATTGAGGGTAGTGCTATCCGTTATGCCATTCAGGAGAATTTATTAGAGAGTCGCATTCCCTATGTGCGCTCCTTTGATGTGCTGATACAATACATGGTCACACTCGCTGTCTCGGATGGGTTTAAAGCAGAAGCTTTATTTGAAGAAGTAAAAAGCACCCATTGTTTTGAAAGCATTACCTGGGAAGAATTTACCTGGTGTCTTGATTTTATTACCACCGGTGGCAACTCCTTAAAAGCTTACGATGAATATCATAAAGTTGTGCTGGTGGATGGACTCTATAAAGTAACCAACAGAGCTATTGCCCAACGGCATCGCTTGAGCATTGGAACGATTGTGAGCGATAGCATGATGCATGTGAAATTTATGGGAGGTAAAAAAATTGGCTTGGTAGAAGAGAATTTTATTTCGCGATTAAAACCCGGGGATGTGTTTTGGTTTGGAGGAAAAAATCTGGAGCTGAAATTAGTACGTGATATGGAAGCGCGTGTGAAGATCAGTAACAAAAAATCCGGGAAAGTGCCTGCCTGGCTGGGCGGACGATTGCCCCTCTCCTACCAGCTCTCCAACAGTATCCGAAAGCAATTAGATGATTACAAAAACGGTGATATTCATAATGAAGAATTAAGACAACTTGGTCCCTTGTTGGATCTTCAAAGTAAAGTTTCTCATTTACCGGATAAAAATGAATTGCTGATTGAGCAATTTAAAACACGTGAAGGCTATCATTTATGTGTGTATCCTTTCGAAGGACGGTTTGTTCATGAAGGCATGGGCTCTTTATTAGCATATAGAATTGGACTGTTAGAACCGTTTACATTCTCCATTGCGATGAATGATTATGGTTTTGAATTATTGAGCGATAAAAAGATTGATGTAGACCTGATCTCCGACAACAATTTATTTTCTCCGGAATTCATGTATGAAGATACCTTAAAAAGCATGAACTCCATTGAACTGGCTAACCGGAAGTTCAGGGACATTGCCACCATTGCCGGTTTAATTTTCACAGGTTATCCCGGGCATCAAAAAAAGACACGGCACCTTCAGGCCTCATCGCATTTATTTTTTAAAGTGTTTCGGGATTATGAGAAGGAGAATTTGTTGCTCCGTCAGTCTTTTGCAGAAATTCACGATTTCCAATTAGAGATCAATCGGATGCAAAATGCCTTTGACCGTATCTCCAAACAAAAACTAGTAGTGACGTATCCTGATAAACCAACGCCCTTTTCTTTTCCTATCCTGGTAGATACTTTGAGAGAGAAGTTCAGTAATGAAAGTATCCAAACACGTATTGATAAAATTTTAAATTCCGTACAAAAATGAAAAAGCCTTACGAAGAAATAAAACTACAAGGCGAATCGTTTTACTTGTTGCCGCAACGTGCCATGTACCGCCCTTCTAAAAAGCAATTGATCCTGAGCGATATTCATTTAGGAAAGGCCGGGCATTTTAGAAAGCAAGGTATCGCGCTTCCAATGCAAAGTCACTTAAAAGATATCGATACGCTGCAATTTTTATTGAAGTTATGGCATCCTTCAACTGTATTGATCTTAGGCGACCTGTTTCATAGTACTTATAATAAAGAATGGTTGTTGTTTAAATCGCTACTAACTGGCTTCGAACAGATTCGTTTTGTTTTAGTGGAAGGCAATCACGACATTTTAGACAAAGAAGAATACCTGCTCCCCAATCTGTCCACCGTCAAAGTAGTAGAAGACAGTAAATTTATTTTCTCTCATCACCAGTTGCCAGATCCTCAAAAGCTTAACATCAGCGGACATGTACATCCAGGTATTCAATTATTTGGAATAGCCAAACAGTCCATTCGCCTACCCTGCTTTTATTCCGGAAAAACACATTTTATTCTGCCTGCGTTCGGACACCTGACCGGGATACATTTACTGGAACGTGAGGATGAGTCAGATTACTACCTGATTGTAGAAGATGGTATTGTGAGGCTGTAGCCTTCCAGTTCCGGAATTGGTCAAAAGCTTTTGAAAGTTAAAAATGGATACTTACCTCCTGTGCATTTGTTTTATTTATAATTTTGAATAGCACGGGAATAGCTATTGGTCAGTTCAGTGATAAGTTTTTTAGGTGACTCTACTTTTATTTCTTCGCCATACGAAAGCATTTCCATGATAAGATCATAAGTAATATAAACGGTGATTTCGAATTTCACTGAGCTGGGTGTAGTATTAATAATCCTTTGTGAGGTGTGTAAAGGAAACGACTTTATATAATTTGCCTGTTCCGGATTAACCGTAAAAACAACTTTTTCAGGCACTTCCTTATTAGGGCCAATGATGCCAAAGGAGTTTTTAAAGTAGTTCACAAAGTCAGCATCTCTTGAAACCGTAAACTTTTTCTTTTTAGTTTCTAATTTCACAATCCTGTCTAATGCATAGGTTCTTTGGCTATTGCTTTCTGCTTTGATACCAATTACATACCAACGACTTTTAAATTGTTTAATCAGGTAAGGGTGGAATAAAACCGTTTCTGATTCACTTTCATAAAACTTATGGTACTCAAATTCAATCGTCAATTTATTTTTAATCGCATTCAGGAGTGGCAATATATGTTCGGTTCCTTTTGGTACCCGGCTGTCAAATTGAATATACTCGCTATAATTTGAGGTCAGGCTCAGTGCGTTATATAAATTGAAAGAATCCAGTAACTGCCAGTTATTCTGTAATCCATCTTCTTGTTCTGCTATGTAATAAAGGCCGGTAGCTTTATCATTTTGGATATCAATTTGGTATAGAGAACGAATCTCTATCATATCCCGCTGAAAGGTTCGCTGAGAAATAAGGTAGTTATAACCTTCTAACTCAGATTGTGTTTCTAAATGAAATTCTATTTCATCCCAGCTTGCCCTGCCCCGCTTTAAAAAATTAATAATCAATAAATTCCTGGCAATATATTCCCGTTTCGACATAACTTCCGTTTTTAATAATTCAAATATACAATCGCTTAACGACAAAATGTGTCGCTAGCGGCGATAAAGTTATTCATGATGTTTAGCCCCAAGAAGTAATAACAAACTTATCGATTTGCAATTTTAAATGAATATACTGTTTACGAGAATGTATGTCGCCATAAAATCTTCCGGTAAACCACTTAAAAAATAATCCATTTCTGTGGTATGGACAGGCCATCCCCAGAAAAAGGCATAAAGTGAGTCGCTACCTATTCACAGGTAGCATCTGCCAGAATCAAACGGTATTCTAATTCACGGATAACGCTACCGGCGAAAGACTTCAGTAAATCAATATCCTCCACTTTTAATTCACGTGGATGTTTATCAACCACACAAACGGTCCCTATGTGATGTCCATTCTTAGTGGTGATCGGAGCACCCGCATAAAATTTTAACCCGAATTCTCCTGCTACCAAAGGGTTAGTCAACAAACAAGGTTCTTTCGTCGCATCCGTAAAAATGGTTGGTTCTGAATCTAAAATAGCGAGTGAGCATAGACTTGCTCCACGGTCAACAGTGTTTTGTGGTAATCCAAAATTTCCTTTAAACTCAACATGTTCATTTCCCACTAAAGAGATTAAAGCAATGGGGGCGCTGAAACATTTGGCGATAATGAAAGCCATTTCATTAAAATAAGCATCCGGGCTACCGTTCAATTCGGCATATTTATAAACTTCCTCCAGGCGTTTATCCTCATCAGTTGGTATAATATTTTTTCCGAATGTGTTTTTCATGTGCCTGGTTTGAATTATAGTTTAAAATGTAATGCCGTTAATTTAAAGCTAAAGAAGTTCTCAAATATAAAATGGCTTGTCTGCTCCTGGTTTTAACAGTGCCTAATGGGATGTGCAACAACCTGGCTACTTCTTCCTGTGTGTAACCCTGTATAAATAAGAGTTGAGTGACTTCTGCTAAGGCCGCAGGTAATTTTTTTAGGACATCTTTTAGCTCCGCACTATGATAATCGTCATGTACATCATTGGAAAACTTATAGGAGCAGTCGTGTAGGCTTACATTATCTTTATTGTTTTTGTGACATTTTGATCTCAGGTAATCTTTACAATGGTTGCGGGAAATATTAATCAACCATGTATAGATCTTTCCTTTTTGAGGGTCATACATCCAAATGTTATTCCATGCCTTTACAAACACTTCTTGGCAAAGATCTTCAGCAATACGCTCATCGTAAACAAACTGATAGATTTCATTATAAATGCTTTTCTTATAATCCTTGTAAAGCGTATTAAAATAGAGAGGATCATTGTACTCAAGTTTTCTTTCCGCTTCCTCATTTCCTAAATCTATGGTAAGCCCTATTATTTTTGTCACTTCCCCTGCAGGTGACCTGAAAATCTGAGCCTGAGTTTCTACAAAACCAATTCTGCCGTCACCTTTAATGATTCGTCTCCTGAAATTATAATCGTTCCCCGAAAGCATCGCTTTTTCAATAATCGCATTGATCCGCTCAACTTCCGTATAGTGCGTAGTTCGTGAAATAAAATAGTCAGGCTCGATTCTCACTGAACCGGGTTTATAACCGTAGATTTCAAATTGCCTGCCCGACCAAAATAACTTTTGATTTAATACATCATATTGCCAGTTGCCAACATCGGGCCGGTTGTATTCTTTGATAAACCGGGTATTAATATTTAAACTCTGAGGTGCTACTTGATTGACAGTCATAATTGATTTTAAACAAGCTTTTAGATGCCTACCTAAATTATGTTTATTTAGAATAAGAGAATAATTAATAGGTTAAACGCATCGAATCAATAGCCGGTAGCAGGAAATTAATGGGTGAAGGGTTTGGTTCTCAGTAGCGCTCGGGACCTCGGCTACGCTCGGTCACCGTGCACGGTCAGAGAAGTTCATTCGGAGGTAAAATAATAGGCAGTTAAACGAACCGAAACTAACGGTGCTCAGTCGGATTTTAAAACCGGCAGTTGAGCGGAGCCGAAACTCCGGTTTGCATGATGACTTTCATTCATACACTCTGCTGCTTTTTTTAATTCCATTTCAAAACCTCTCACCAACGCCTCCTTCTTTTTTCTGCTCCAGCCTTGTATTTGTTTTTCGCGGTAAAAGGCCGTGTCAATTCGGGGATACTCTTCAAAATAAATTAAAGTAACAGGCAAATGTTTTTTGGTATGACGGGCGCCTTCCCCATTTTGGTGTTGTGCTAAGCGTAAGTCTAACCATTTGGTACTGCCCGTATAATAAGAACCGTCTGCGCATTCCAAGATATACATATAGCCTTTCATGTTTCAAATGTAAATGAAATGGAAAGGTGAATGTGCTACGAATTGTAGCATTTTTATTGGCTCTGCCTTCGGCTTCGCTCAGGCAGCGCTTTAACCCCCTCAGTAGCGTTGAGGCTACGCCCAGTAAACCAGCTCGGTTACATTTATAGAGTATAACGGACACTGAGCGGAGCCGAAGTGCCGGTACAGTAATCTAACTCAAGTCAAGCTACGTTTTCTTGTCTCTTGCCTAATAAGACTTTGATCCATCACATTCTATAGCCACTTAACCTATTATAATTCCGATAACATTTCATTAACAGGTGCGCAAAGAAATTTACAGTAGTTTTAAATAATAAACTTCTGTTATGCGCAAAGCACATGTCTTCTGTACTTTACTATTATTAGTTCTTAATGCCTTCAACAATCAATCTGTGGCTCAATGCGCCCTCAGCGGTAAAGTGTCCGACAGCTTATCAGCCCCCATGCCATTTATTACCGTGGCGCTCTTAAAAGAGGACAGCAGTATTTACAAAGGAGAGTTCACAGCCGAGGACGGATCATTCTGCTTCCAGAAAATAAACAAAGGCAATTACATCATTAAGATCTCAGCCGTTGGCTATGCGCTTTATTATAGCGAAAAAATAAACTACGACAGCGTTTCACCTTCAAAGATGAAAGATATGATTCTCCAAAAAAATGGGGTGACTCTTTCTGAAGTAACCATTAACACGATCAGAAATCCTATAGAATTTAAAGGCGGAAACATTACCGTAAATGTGGAGGACAGTCCACTTGCCGTAGGAAATAGTGTGTATGACCTGATCGCAAGATTGCCAGGCGTTATGGTAGAAGGAGACAATATCAGCATACAGGGTAAATCCGGCGTTCGTGTTTATATTAATGACAGGGTGCAACAATTATCAGGTGCTCAACTCACCAACTTTTTACGAAGCATGAACTCTTCCGTGATTGAAAAAATTGAGATCATTAATAATCCTCCTGCACGCTATGACGCAGCGGGTGGCGCAGGGATCATCAATTTAAAAACAAAGCGCATAAAAATTACAGGTCCAAGCGGTGGCCTGAATTACACCTTCTCCCAGGGATTTTACAGTACCAATACCGGTGGATTTTCTTTCAATTACAAAGGTAGAAAAGTAACTTTCTTTAGTAATACCGGCTTTTATGAAGGCCTGCGCAGACAGGAAAGCAACATGCTGAATCATGTGAGTTACCGTGGCACAACCACAACCATGGATCAAAAAGCACATGAAATTGATGCCGGCAGATACCTTACCTTTGATCTCGGCACTGATTGGTATATTAATAGAAAAAATACAGTAGGTGTCAAAGCCCAGATAGTACCAGGGCATGCTACCCGAACGTATAACGGGAATACCTCTATGAGTGATAACAGCCTTGGGTATAATCAGCTTTTATATAACCGCCCGGTTTCCAATGACTGGCTCCTTTGTAATTTCAACCTGAATGCCGAACATGTATTTGATACCCTTGGTACCGCAAAACTAAAATTCTCAACGGATTACTATGGCCCTTACTATGACAATTACAAAACGCTTTATCAGAACCGCTTTATTGGGTTAGATGGAACTGATACCATGGATGCTAAAAATTTCAGAACCACCAATGATATGGGCATCACCATTTTAGCATCACGCCTTGATTTTGAGAAGAGCTTTAAAAACGACCTGAGCATGGAAGCAGGCATCAAACAAAGTATCCAGACTGCCTGGAGTGATTACACCTTTGAAAATGAAAACAGGCTAACAGGCGATTTTATAACGGACAGTGTTTTCACGAACCGCTTCAAATACAATGAACAGATCAGCTCGGCTTATGTGAGCATGGATAAACAATATAAAAAATTTAATTTCAGGGCGGGCTTAAGAGGAGAGAATACGAACATACATACAGAAAGTCTTACCAATAGTATTAAATATGCACGGCAGTATTTTAATGTGTTCCCAAATCTTAGTGCCGACTTTAACCCTGACAAAAATAATTCCCTGAGTCTTTCTTACAACCGCCGGATTAACAGGCCTGATTATAATGCCTTCAATCCGTTTCGTTCATTTAATAACCTGTTAAGTTCCAGCGAAGGAAACCCTTACCTGCTACCTACTTATGATAATAATTTTAATTTTAATTATGTGTACAAGAGCAGGATCTCCAACAATTTATCTTATTCCTATCTGGAGAATCCTATCCAGGGAGGGTATATTACTCAAAACGATTCTTCGAAAGAAACGGTTGCTCATATTGCCAATTTAAAACAGTTAAACATTATCCGTTATAACTTTTTTATCAGACAGGAAATAAAAAAATGGTGGACCGTCTCTTTCTTAGCAGGTGCTTATTACATCGATTATACCGGAACCATCAATGGCCTTGAATATACGGCACAGGCTATTCCATGGTATACGCGCCTCACCAATATTTTTACGATTAAAAAGAATACTAAGATTGAGATCTCAGGTTTCTATTGGAGTCCGTGGCTGGGCAGCACAACCGTGTTCCAGGAGCGTGAAGGATTAAGTTTGGCCGTGAAGCAGTCCTTATTAAAAAACAGTTTAAATATTTCTGTATCCTTGAACGATGCATTCTTTACAGAACAGTTCAGGCAGAAGGCTGATTTCCCGAACCAGAACTGGACATCGTATGAAGCGCGTGATTCAAGAAGATTGAATATCAGTTTGAGTTATACCTTTGGTAAGATCAAAGCACAGCAACGGGATACTAAGGAGAATGATGAGGAGAAAAGCAGATTGGCGCATTAGTTTCGATACTTCGGGACTTCGGGACTTCGAGAACCTCAGTCTCCGAACCTCAGTCTCCGAAGACTGGATCGGTAGCTTCGACTTCGGGGCCTTCGAGAACCTCAGTCTCCGAAGAAAAAAACGCCGCACGTTGAGGTTCTCGAAACGTACGGCGGGAAACAAAAATCCCCATCCGTTTTCACGAATGAGGATTTAATTAAACAGGACTTCGAGAACCTAAATCTCCGAACTCAGTCTCCATTTTTTTTTCGGAACCCGGTGGCTGAGATTCTGTTACTAAGCTTGTTGAAAGGCCGTAGTTTAAGTGATTAGCAAAGTGGAAATAAAAATTACTTACTAAACGTTAGTACATTAGTATCACAACAATCACCAAAAAATATTTCGATTTCAAAAGCATTGATAGCCGGAACGTAAGTTAGTATCAAATTATCATTAGCTACTATTTCAAAAACACCATGCAGGATGGCGTTATAGTTCATATGATCATCAGCAAACAAAATATATTTGCTACCATATAAAACTGTATCCGGATGCAGTGCTGCCATCCGTTCATTGAGTTTTGTTTTTTCTTTTTGGTTAATACGGTAATCCATCCCCTGCGCTTTAAACGGACTATGAAACAACTCTATTAAGCCCGCATACAAATGCACACCTCTCCTATCATCAACGGTGATATGTAAATTATTTAAAAGATCAGTGTCTTCTTTTGTTAAGTCGTTTGTGTAACCCTCACGTTGGCCACCAATATTACTGCTGCCCGTAGATACCCATTTACCTTGTTGCAAATAGGTGTCAAACATATTATTGGCGCCGGAAGCACCTGTTATAGCGCTTAACGTATATTCTCCAATGGCATGGCTCAACACATCCCCTTTTTCCAACATACTGGCGATGCCGGTTTGTATTACTTCAAAAGGCATCGTGGTGCTATTATCAGGGTTACTCCAGGTGCCCGTAATTTGAGTATCTACCAGTTTACCATAAAACATTCCTGTAAGCATATCTCCTGTCATTTCGGTGAGTTCAATGCTGCCGTCGTCGGTAATCGATCCTTTTAAGTTAATGGCTTTCCCTTTATTTTTATAGAGATAAGTGCCACCCAGTGTATTCCCCGTTTTGGTAAGGTGCATCACTATGTCGTATTTGTTATTAATACGGCCTTCATAGCTTGCTGCAAAATCATTGACGGGACCATTGTCAGCAAGTACTGTTGTATCCATCCTTTGATCCGTATTGGATTGTGTGGTTGACGGATTTGAATTGCATGCTGTTAATGTGATTACTAATACTAAAAGGAAAGGATATTTCATTTGGGTTATTTTGAATACTAATGTATCAGAAATAATTAAATATGTAACCACACCTCTGCACTAAAAATCCCCATCCGTTTTCACGAATGAGGATTTTATTAAAATAGGGACTGAGGTTCTCGAAGTCCCCATTTGGGAACTAGATCTTTTTTACATCCACGCTAACCACATTGGAGTATAAACCCACTTGTGTATCAGCAATCACATAGATGGCTTTGTAAGACCATTCGTCAAAGATTTTTGGAGAAGCTAAAGGAGCCACATCAATGTATTCGTTCTTTAACAAGCGACCTAATAATACAAAACCAAGGCCATCATCTCTGTCAACATACAGATCCACTGCATCGGTGATCCCTTTTACCCATTTGATATGCGGCCTTCCTACGCTCAATTTAATAATGAGTTCAGGTTTCAAAACATCCACATTAATGGCTGCTGGTGTCGGAGGCAAGACTCCTAAATCGGCACCAATGTTATCGGTGTAGCCTACTGTTTTTTTGAAGCGGGACACTAACATAATGATCCGTTCAAAAATCCCTTCGGTCACGATAGGAGGTGCTGCTGCCAGCGTTGGTAAAACGGGCAAGGCTCCTATGTGTTGTTGACCTACCGAACGCTTCAACATATTTTTGTACCCGGTGAGATTCGAGAGCGTTTGCCTGTACACTTCTATCATGCCAATGATGTATTGATACATGGCATTATCTTTTTGTATGGCCGTTAGCTCTGCGGGTGTTACCCCAATAACGGTTGCATGTAAACTTAGCTTTGTGGTGAAGTTATTTAACCAGATCCCTTTATCTGCATCAGATGTTGGGACGTACGATTTATTTGGCATACTATTAAAATTTAAATTGTTTTTATTGTTTATTAATTTTAAAACGGTTGCTTTCGTGAACCTGTTTTATAAAGCCGCCTGCACTCTTTCGCTCTGCTACCCAAGGCCGGATGTTTTTAGTTTCTTTTTTTATTCATGTGTTTTCTTTCTATAGTTTGGACGCTGAGCGGAGTCGAAGCGTACGTGTTTAATTTTTTATTCGGTGCCTTCGAGACTTCGAGAGCCTCAGTCTTCTTAGTCACCTCAGTCACCGGTTTCCCTTCTACCATAGGCATTTCAAGCCACGTGCCACAAATGATTTTAACAATGCAACAAAAAAAGTTAAAGCGGGTTTTAGTTTGCCTCCGGCTGTAACCGGTAAATAAGTGGTGGAAATGAATTGACAAGTGGTACTCTCTTTTTTTTGAAAAAGTGCTTTCTGTTTTTGCATTTAACATTTACAACAACAAAAAAGCGCATGCCAACTAACCGTTAGTGACCAAAAAGTAAAATTCAGGTGCCTGAAGAAAGGTATATAGGTGCTTGAAGAAAGGTATACAGGTACTTGAAGAAAGGTATACAGGTACTTGAAGAAAGGTATAGAGGTGCTTGAAGAAAGGTATTCAGGTACTTGAAGAAAGGTATATGGATGCTTGAAGAAAGGTATACAGGTGCTTGATGAAAGGTATACAGGTGCCTGAAGAAAGGTATACAGGTGCCTGAAGAAAGGTATACAGGTACTTGAAGAGTGGTATATAGGTGCTTGAAGAAAGGTATATGGGTGCTTGAAGAAAGGTATACAGGTGCCTGAAGAAACGCTCACTCCTACCTGAAAGCTATACAAAAGAACCTTACTTCAATGGCGGCCATACACTGCTGAGATCCGGATCATGGGGCATATACACCACCCACACCGGATCGCCTACCCTTTTGAGTTTGTGAACCGGATCAAAAATATTTCCCACGTTCCCGCTATGCATCTGCCCGTTGACCTTAAATAAAAAATGGACGATGTACGGATGCGTTCCGTTCACATGTTTGCTGTGATCCACTTCTATAGATTCAATTTCTCCCTGCACCACCGAACCATGCTCTAAAGGAACAAGTTCATCGTTGGCGTCTTTGATGCCCTTGCGCCAAAGGAAAATACCTATCAACGGAAAGATCACCGACCAGAAAAATACAATGGTAAATACCATCCCAATCATGGTATACACATTTCCATAGTATTTGGTGCGCCTCACAAATTTTGCCGGCAAAGCCCGCGGTGCCATCGGTGGCTTTGGTCCAAGCATGGCGGTATCCATTTGGTACTCCACCGGACCACCACAGTTAGGGCAATTGCTGATGATCACATTGGCAAATTGCGACCGGCACCAGGGACAATTAATGATATGAGAAATTTGCGGCATGCCCTAAAAATACAATTTTATGATTAAAACCAGTTGCAGAATTGCAGACACCTCAAAAATACAATACCATTATAACTGCAGCGCCCAACCAAATCAAATAAACGAACGCTTCCTAAACGGAACCCTACATCGGTGGCAAACCCCTCTGTAAAGAAAGCCAAGGTGAAACCTAAATTTAATTTAAAAGGCATTCCTGCAAAATATAAACATGTTTGTACGATAGCGATGGAGCATGCCGACACGCAATGCGATGAGCTCTTATTGGTGGGTGTGAATGCTTATGAAACACTCCTGGAAAGCCATACCCCGGAAAGCGCCGAAAAATTAAAATTAGAGGTGGTTACCCAAGCTATTCTACTAAAAGAAGGCAAGTATCCCTCTGCTGCTGAGTAGATTTTTATTGACTCTATAGGTGAATGAACGACTTAAATCGTCAGGCAAGGTGAAACGCAATCCTGGAAACGATGCGAAAGTAAGATCGACTGTACAGAAAAAAAACACGCTTTCAATCACTGGACGGAATTCAATTTTCTGAGTAATCAGAGAAATCATCCGAATGTTACAATTAATACAAGCGCTTTTTTAGCAGTAACATTACAATAGTATATATAGATTTATGATACTTTTTTATATTTTTTTACAAGTACTGCGTATACGGATTTTGTAATTTTACCCTACCTAATTAAAGATAAAAATATACCACAAACCGACATTTGAGTTTAATTCAAATGGGCTACGGTCAGAAAGAGTCGTTTATTTATAAGCGGCTTTTTCTTCTTTATACATGTAATGTTTTCTTAAGCTTTAGACAATGGTAATTTTCTGAATCTATTTTTAATCCACTCTTGAGTGCTTTAATAGCCTCTGATTTATCATTAACATAGAGATTAAGCCACGCTAGCTGTGAGTAATCTGAAGCTTTTGGCGTTATTGCTGATAATTTTATATTAAAGGAAGAAATTACACGTCGAACCATAATTTCCTTTTCCGATTCTGAAGAAAATTTGTGGGTAGATAAAATAGCATTAATTCTATCTATGCTAAGATTAATAAGTTCAATTGGAGAAATGTTTAATTCACAAATTTCGGTTAATGAATGGATTTCTCCATTCCAGTCATTTTGTTTAGAATAAAGGACTGCGAGCCTTTGCCAATTGGTCAATTTCTGATATTCATCCTCCGTGAATTCAAGGTAGCTTTGTAATGACTCAATAGCTTTATCTATTTTATTTTCCTCTTCGTAAAGTGAAGATAATGTTAACCAAGCATATGGATATTTCCTACATATGAATTCTAAAATAGAAATATAATTATCCAAGTCATCTTTTCCAAGGCTAACTCTTTTCGCAATGTCTCTAAAAAATTTAATAATTCGTGGCTCCACACCAAGGTGGATTTCTGTATTAAGTCCTACGCCAAAAGTGTGTAATAATCTAGTGTCCGCTTCTATAGCACTTTTCATTGGACTCACGGTTAGTTTTTTCTTTCCAAAAACAGAAGCAGATAAGGGAACAGAAATGAACAACATGCCATCTTTATCAGACTTATTAATCTCTATTAAGGATGATCTATGCAATTCTTCAATTGCTTTCTCTACATCCATAGTTTCATTTGCCTCTCGCATTAACACAGCTTCAATAGCAAGCTGAGGAATTGTCGATCTCCAATTCGCTAACGTCAAAAAAACTCTTTTCGCCGCTGGAGATAAACCGTTGAAAGTTCTTTCAAAAAGCGCAATTAGAATCTCATCTTTACCAGCAACTATCCGCTTAATTTTACCTAATTTTCCTTCTTTTGCTACTTCGCCCAATAAAACTTTTATAACATATGGATGTCCATCTGATTCATTATATAATTCATCCAAATATTCTGCGGAATTAATGAGATCACCAATTCCTAACGTATTCGAAGTTAATTCAACTAATTGATGAAATTCTGCTTCGTTCATTCCAGAAACTTCAATAGGATAATCCGCTTTAAATTCTCTAAATCGAGACGTAATGAGGATTTTATTTGGAGTTCTTATAAAAGTATCCAACCATTGAAATAAATCAATAGGGTTTTTTACAGTTTCAAAATTATCAAATATAAATAGTGTTGGGCCAATCGAACTTTTACCCAATTCTTTTTCTATGAATGGCTTTGGCTTAAATCCTTTCTCTTTAGCCTCTTCTGGCTCGACTAACCGCAGATATTCTTTTGCAATATCATCTTCACTTAACACATGAGGCTTAACAGGCTTTGCTCCCTCTGTGAGTAAATCTATATCTCTTGCACTAAACCATATAATAGAACTAAATCTGTTGTCATTACATAAATCTTTTAGAACAGATATCGCTAAAGAAGTTTTTCCAATACCTCCTCGCCCAGTTAAAGTTACAATGGGATGTCTATCATCAAGCAATACCTTTTTTAATTCCTCTTCTAACTGATGGCGTTTGATATAAGATTGCTGTGTAGTAGGGAGATTAGTAAATACATTGCCCAATAAATCAAGTTTACCAATTCCTTCTGTTTCGCTAGATGGTAAATCACCAGGTGGTATTAAATAGGCTGTCGCATCTTCGTAATCTTTACTCCCCGATATGTAGGACAAAATTTCATACTTTTTGTTAGTAAACCCCCCATTTGGAAAAAAGAAATCATTTAATTCCGAGTTGGAATAAACCAATTCAACTTTTGTAGGCTTATTAAGGAAAATGTGTACACCATTTTCGAAGTTTTGATTTCGGTCGGTTTTTAGGTAATGAAAGCTCGTTGCATTGTCTGAAATATCAGATACCCTATATTTACCCGAAAGGCTTCTATATAAATATGCCCACTGAACATCGGTGAATAAATAGTAATTATTTATAAATAATGTAACAGCATTCTCTAATTCAAGGCACAAATCTGCATACAAATCTGCAGAAATAGCACCATGACCGCGTGTCTTATTTCTTAATGTTGCAAAATAACTAAACCAAGTTTTGCCCGCCCCTTTTGTAGGCAAATTTTCAATAGTGGAATCAAGTCGCTTTACACAATTATAAATACTTTCCGTAGCATCATATTGCCATGATCCTTTTGATAACCTTTCTGTAAGTTGTCTTTGCATTCCATTAACAACGGGATTAAAATATTGGGATGCTGGCCCTGTTAAAACTTCTTCAATAACAGTCGTCCATTCCCCTATTCCGTCAGCTCTCACTAGTCTATATATCTGACTGTATCTATGTCTTTTGCTATCATCCGTGATGCAGGAAACTAGGCCAGATGCCACCAACTTAGTCATCTGCTCCCCGGTATACATTAGATCAAGAAAATATGCTGTATCAGAATCAGATTTAGATAATTCTGCCCTTTCGAAAATCTTGCGTATTGGTTTTATCATAATGCTGTTATTCTTATTGTTTAACTAGATTTCAATTTTTTCTTATATGAAACTTCCGCCTCCGCCGCAACCATCAATTCTTCTTCCGGTTTTTCAACTTCCTTTTTAACTCCCCAAACCTCGGCTATTTTATTTTTTATCTTTTGCTCAAATAATTCAATGAGTAACTTATTGCCATTTACTAAAGCTTGCTCTTCTTGTATACATTTTACTATTTCTAATTGCTCATTAAGAGGTGGAAACGGAATAGTTAGTGCAAACATATCACCTTTAGTAATATTTTTCATACTACCGCTAGTTCCAGCACACATATCACTTATTTTATTTCTATAAGAATCAGATGAGATAATTAAATGAATAAATTTAACTGAAACATCTTTTCTTGAAATTACAGTTTGCCAAAGTCTATCGGGAATAAATAAGTTAGGATAATCTTTATCGATATAAGCGCTAGCCCCAACTAATTGTTCAGTATTCATTCTACTTATAATTATAGAATCTTTCTTTGGATTACATTTAGCTCTTTTTAATTCAGTTGAAAGAATCACTTTATTTGCTTCTGCATTGAATATTCCATAAGTAACGGAACTTGTTTTTAAAATTCCATATTCCGAAATATCAGCTTTTCTACTTTCTGAGTTTACACTGACACCAGCTTCCAATGAATCAATTATATCTCCCAACTCAACCATTTCCCAATCTGGATTAATAGTAATAGTAGGCTTATAATTATTTACTATTTGTTTTGCTCCATCAATTATTTTTTGATAAGATTCTATTTCAGTTACAATTTGTTGTTGTATTGCAAGAGATGGCAGTGGAACTTCAATTTCTTTTAATCTAATAATAGTTAAAGCGCTATAAGCAGATCCACCGCTAATATCTTTAACGTTTTCTTTAAAATATATTTTTAATATATGTTTTAAATAATTTGGATTTGTTCTTTGGATATTCTTTAACCAAATAAGATTTCCGTCTTTAAAATAAAACTCTCTGTCATCTGGGATAACCCAAGTGACACCAATTGTTCCAACTGCTGAGATAAGGATGTCGCCTTTTTGCGGTACGGAAAAAGTCTGTTTAATTTCTTTATATCTAGCTTTTGAAATAAATAATTCTAAAGTAATATCTTTTCCTCTATCCAATTCAGAAACTTCTTTTGTTCGGTAAAAAGGAGTACCATCGGTTACATATTCTTCCTGGTAAATTCTTTTGCTCGATGTGACTTCACAAATATCCTTTAACCGGACAAGGTCAAAAGTAGACTCTAATCTATTTATATGAGAATACCTATCACCATTTAGAACAAAATCTTTGTTTTCTAAAATCTTTTTTTTCTCTACTAATGTTGCTAAATTTGGCAAGTCTGTAAGGATTTCGTTTTTGATCAAACTATCTTTAAAAGCTTCTAGAGTTTTCAAAGCTAAAGGCAAATCGTTTTCTTCAATTTCTCTGCGTTGCGCACCTAAATCAAACCCATCTTTTTCTACTTTTAAAAATAAAATGTGCTTACTTTGTTTGGCTAATTGCTTATCTAACAATAATACACTTGTTTTTACGCCACTGTATGGCTGAAATACACCTGAAGGCAAGCTAATTACTGCGATTAAACTATCGTTTACCAAATTTTTTCTTAATTGTGTATAAGCAGTTTGGCTAGTGGCTACAATACCATTAGGCACTACAATTCCGGCCCGGCCGTTTTTAGTTAAATGTTCCGCAATATAATCCGTAAATAAAACTTCCGCTTTATTAGCCTGTACCCCGAATTTTTTATGTGGGCGTATGCCTCCTTTCGGCGTCATAAAAGGCGGGTTTGCTAAAATCACATCATAGGTTTCATCCCAACGGTCTTCGCTCGTTAAACTATCGTACTCCAGTATTTTTGGAGTCGTAAAGCCATGCAAATACATATTAGCCAAACTCAACCGTACCATATCCGGGCTAATATCATAACCAACGAAATTGGTTGCCAGTTTTTTTCTGTCTGATGGATTCAATTTATCCCCTGGTCGCTTTTCGGTATTTTGATTTAAGATATGTTTATAAGCGCTCAATAAGAAACCGGCCGTTCCACAAGCGGGATCTAAAACCGTTTCATGTTTTTGAGGATTAACACAAGCTGTGACAAAATCAATAATGTGGCGTGGTGTTCTAAACTGTCCCGCATCTCCCTGGCTACCCATTACGCTTAACAGGTACTCAAAAGCATCACCCAGTTTTTCACTGTGGCTATACTCAAATTCATTAATGTATTTCAAAAATAATTTTAAGGTGCTCGGATCCCGGTAAGGTAAGTAGGCGTTCTTAAAAATGTTACGGAACAGCTCAGGTATGTTTGGGTTTATGCTTAAACGCTCCAGGGCTTCGCTGTACAGTTCAAGCACCTGTGTTCCGTTTAAAGCCGGAACAAAAAGTTTGCGCCAGCCGTATTTCTCAAATCCTTTTAATTTATCGTCAATTTCTTTAAGGCCTGTTTTTGGTGGGGTAACAAAAAATTTAGGTTTACCTTTAAATTTCTCAACCACTTCTTTGTCCATGTCATCCATGAACTTATAAATTAAAGCTAGGGTAATTTGTTCAATCTGGCTTTTAGGATCAGGTACTTTACCTACCAACACATCACGGCAATCATCAATATTTTTTTTGGTGGTACTATCTAACATTGTTATTGTTATTAAACTTGTTAAGACATTTTTTACATCTATTATATTCAGATAATGCTATAAATTCTTCATAGGGTGTTGTTAATGCGATATTAGCAATGCCAGTCCTTATATTGCTTTGTTTGCAATAAGTTCTCTCACCGTCCTCGTTGGGCGGTAAATGAAATCTTCTTATTCCTGGATATTTTTTAGGCATATTAAATAGAATAAAAAATGTTTAATGGCACATATGTTTTTATATAGGCAGGTATCCGGTTTTTCATATTATCGTCTATACGGCTGTAATCGTCTACATTGAAAGTTGGATTATGATACAATTCTGTATAATCCTGTTGATCAATGATTGTCCGCACTTCAGTATCCGTGATATAGGCGTAAAAGAAATATTTGAGAGCCTGAATATCTATTACCTCAGTAATGTTGACGCTACTTGCAAATTTCAGGAACTCATTTTCCAGTAAATCATTTTTATTTTGAATAGGATTTCCTTCGAACATAAAGTCCAGAAGTTCACGCCAGGAAATACGTCTGTCAATTTGTAATGCTTTTCTTAATTTTTCAAGGGTATAAAATTCAGTTGGCTGGTTCTCGTACTTTTCTTTTAGTATTGCTTCGGCGCTTTCCGTATTTCCTTCCAACATGAGCTGAACAATCACAGAATCATTTTTGATGGCTTCATCAAAGGTTTCAAAAAACTTCCTATCCACCTTCATACCATCGAAGGAGATCTTCTCCTCCTTTACAGTTGATATGAAATCACTTTCCGTGTATTCGTATTGGCCGCGTTTTTGTTTTTCTCCACCGCCCGGTAAATCAATATCTTTATCACTGGCAACTGGTAGTTTTAAAACCTGATCGTATTTGTATTTATCTTCAAAGTATTCACAAGTGGCAAAAAAATCAAATATTTTAAAAGTTTCTTTTTGTTGGGTAGTTGTTTCAATTTCGTTTAGGTCGTTGGTTTGCTTAAACTCGAACTTATGAATACGAGTGCCACGCCCTTTGATTTGGATGAACTCTGTTGGCGAAAATATTGGGCGCATTAAACCAAGGTTTAAAATATTAGGGCAATCCCATCCGGTAGTCATCATCCCGACCGTTACACAAACTCTCGCTTTACTGGTTTTATAATCTTCCAACCATTTACTGTGCCCTTGAAGTTTATCATTGCTAAAGTCGATAGTCATTTGCTGACTGTTCATCACATTGGAAGTGACTTGCATTGCAAAATCACTTTTGTATTTCCCAGGCCACTTTTGGTGCGCCAGTTCATTTAGAAGTTGGGCTAATTTGGCTGCGTGGTTTTGCGAAACTGCAAATACCAATGCTTTTCCAAATTCTCCGCTTATAGGATCAGTCAAACCATTTTCAATGAAGGTTTGGCAAAGTATTTTATTTGTTGCCTCAGAAAAAAACTTTCTTTCGAAGTGCTGTTGCTTATACAACATTTCCTCCATTACATCTTCCTGTTCAGTACTTGCTACGGTTACCATAACACCATAACCTTTATCAGAAAGTAATTTAGTGGTTATATCTGTTCTTGCATCAATAATGATGGGCTGAACAAGATAACCCGCTTTGGCACCTTCAGCCAAAGTATATCGAAAAGTAGGCTGCCCACTTTCGCAACCAAAAGTGGCATAAGTATCCAATAACCTTCGACGTTCCATTTCGCGAGGATCATCCAGATCTTCAGTTTTGAGATGTTTTAAATAATCTTTTGGAGTGGCGGTTAAACCTAATTTGTAACCAAAAAAATATTCGAACAAAGCCCTGCTGTTACCGCCACCTAATAAACGATGTGATTCATCAGAGATAATCAAATCAAAATCAGTAGGAGAGAAATAGGTTTTATATTTATTGTTCACCAATAATGATTGAATGGTTGTTATCACAATCTCTGCCTTACGCCAGTCGTTCTTTTTCTCTTTGTAAACAACAGTATTAAGATCGTTTTTTAAATAGTTAGTAAAATCTTTTCGCGCTTGTCCTTCTAATTCTAAACGATCTACTAAAAACAAAATTCGTCGGGCATTTCCTGTTCTGTAAAATAATTTGATGATAGCAGCTGCCGTTAAGGTTTTACCTGTTCCGGTAGCCATTTCCAAAAGGAAACGTTTTTTACCATCTGATACGGCTTTTTGAACAGCTTTAATCGCGTTCAACTGATAATCCCGTAAGAAGCGAAGTTTATATTTCTCAATTAAATCGTTTCGCTTAGAATCATCAATATACTCAGGTATTTGTTTGTAGTTTGGTAATTGGGTTAAAACCACATAATCCTTTTCAACATCTTCTTCGATCAGTTTTTGAGGTTCAGGATTAAACTGGTAATAGTTCTTTATCGTTTCCAATGACGGAAAAGATTGAATTATTTCAGGGTTACCCGTTTCAATATTCCATAAATAATGAATGGTCCCGTTAGAAAGAATAATGAATTTTACTTTTTGAGATATAGCATAATTACGTGCCTGCTCTTTACCAACCAAAGGATTTAAACTTTCCTTTTTTGCTTCCAGAACAATTAGGGGATTTTGATCTTCATCAACCAACAGAAAATCAATAAAGCCGTTTTTGGAATGCTCAAAGTCTTCTCCAAGATCATCCATAGTAATAGAAGATTCAAGGATGATAGTTGCCTTCCCTTTTTCATTAGCGAAAAAACGCCAACCAGCATCTTCAAGTAATTTGTTTATTTTAATCCTGGCTTGAGCTTCCTTTTTGTTCATGACTAATCTCCCAAAATTAACCTTTCCTGTGAATTATGTAACATGTTTGCCTTATTATTTATCCCCGTTTTAATGGTCGTTCTCAGTTGTATTTTACAACTAAGCCAGTGTATAATATAGTTCGAAGAGCAGGTTTTGTCCGTGAAGTTAAACCACGCGTGAGGGATAGAACAAAAAGCCTTTTTGGTGGCTGAGGCCCTCGAAGTCACTAAAAAGCTTGCATTGATAGCCCGGCCCCGCTGCCTTTTGCGGGGACACGCCCTAAACATAAAAGAAAAGCGCATCATTTGTCAATACCCTATACTTTTACAAACCTTAACAATAACCCGTTCTTAGGGACCGGAGCCGTGAGGTTTAATCTGTGAACACAAGGCATTTTTTTTAAGGTGGGTGGCAAAACGGGAAGTCCTTACAATAGGCAAATCTAAAACTCTAACTGAAACTTAAATAATCGGGCAATCATCTCATTCAGTTCCTGTTCGGTTTTTACGACCTTACATTCAACCAGAAAACCCTCTTTAAAAGTTGCCATAAAGGGCGCCTGCATTTTTTTTATAAATTGTTCGGCTATTGGGTTAGTTCGCGAATCGACCCATAAAAATCTAATGCCTTTGTGGTTGTCCTGTTTATCAAGCCTCTGAAATAATTCGTTAATTTCAGCGCAACCTATACAGTCGCTTGCTGGCTGGTAGTTTACAATAATGAATTTATTTTCCAGGAATACTTTTTCCCAATCAATATTATCACTGTTAACTTTCTTCATATAAGTTTTTTAAGGTCATTTTTTTAGGCACATGATGCTGTGACTACACTTTGAGTAGTTCCTCTAAAAGCTCCTGAACCCCTTCCTTTGTAGAAGCGTGGCGGCTATCCAATAATTGACCTTTATGATAAATCGTAATAACCGGCTGGTTTTTATTTAAAATACGCTCTTTCGCCTTTGGATTGTTGTCGGCATCAATAACTAAAAAAACAATTTTTTTATAGGCTATATCGTTAGATAAGTCTTCAAAAATCGGAATAAAGTTTATACAAGGCTCCGCACAATCATTGGTGTGATATTTTAAAATAACCCGATCATTTTCGGCAACTTGTAAAAACAAATAGGCATCTGTTGTTTCTGTAACTGGCATCTTCTTATAATTTAAATTTAAAGGAAAATAAACGAAGGATCATTCTTTTAAGATCAGCGTCCGTTGAGACTACGTTGCATTCAACAAGAAACCCATCCTTAAATGCTGCCATAAATGGCTTTTGTGTTTTTTTAATAAATTGCTCTGCTATTGGGTTATTTCGTGAATCGACCCATAAAAATTTTACTGTTCTGTATTCTTCGAATTTATCCAGCCTTTGAAATAACTCATTTATTTCCTTGCAACCTTCGCAATCACTTGATGGTTGATAGTTCACAACGATGTACTCATTATGCAGAAAAACATTTGCCCAATCTATTTCATCACTGCTAGTAATTTGCATTTTAATACGTTTAAGGTGGTACGGTGCCTTGGTGAGATATAGAAAAGCCGCAGTAACAAAGCTATCTCTAATTAACTCAAATGAATCGTTCTTTCGCTGAGGACCCATTAATTGCCGTTCACTTGCCGGCAGAATTTTGAGGCTCCTTTCGTTTGTGATACCGCCCCTACCCGATGACCAGTTAGCGGCACGCACCATTAAAAAATTTCGTCCAAATGATGTGAAGCCGGACGTGGTGGAAAATGCTGAGTACCAGGAGCTGGCCTTTTATGAGTAAGGTTCAAACACAGAACGGGACATCAAGTCGAAAATTAATTATCCGCTCAATATAATGATGAAGTGTCTCCAATAATAACTAACTCTATAATTAAATTGGATTCTATTTCCTGTCATATTAACACATGAAAATGCTCAGGTACAATGCTTTTAATTTGCATCTTTTCAGCATTGTTTATTTTCTTGCCTTACACGATGGGATGTTTAGATGATAGATATCATCACCGTCCATTATGTTTATCTCGTGATTAATAATTTCATAAATATATTTTTCACTACCCTCCATGTCCTGAACATTTACCATTAGCGCTCTTTGTCCTTTTTTTGCACCGACTGCCGGCTTTGGTTTGAGATGTACATTGGTTTGAAGAGGAAGGTATATTGACTGGGGTTGTTTGTCTTTCCATTTTAACTGTATTTTGTGGAGTTTTTACAGAACCTACATGGTATTTTACTGTGATACCGACAGTTGGTTTAACTTGTTTTTTCATCCGTGGAAAATGAATATTATTCTTCCTTATTTAGATCTTATATATATATTACTTACATCACTATTACATTACTTTCTCAGCGATACCTCTACCTTTCGAATTTCCAGCTGTCCCGGAAAAGGATCCTTCAGCTGATTTGCCATCATGGTTAACGATAATAGATTTAAAGCTGCAGTAATGAATTTGTTTGTTTGTGAAATGTTTGAAATAATTTTTTTCCTGCACCATATAATTTGGTCAAACATAAGATATATGAATATGTAAACATATACGTAATTCTACCCGTTTCGATAAGTACAATTACCTGGTTTAGGAGGAAGTGTATTTCGGCAATGAGCTGGATTGGTTTCATTTATTTAGACTTAGGATTAAACACAATCTGACTTTTTTTCGTGTATGTTTAGTTTAAATACAGTAAGTATTTATACTTGATTTTATAGGTATAAATACGTATAAATAGGCCAGAAAAATTGTCACCACGTAGCCTGGAGTAACTTTGCTAAAAACTTAAAAATGGCCAAAATTTCGCACCCAAACTTTGTTGATACAATTAACGATGTTTTATTGGAAGCAAAAAAAAGAGAAGTTATTCTTCTTGAATCTACTAATAAAAAGTGGGTAGGGAATTCCCTTACTATTAACAATAAAGATTTAGTGAATTTCGGTACCTGTGGATATTTAGGATTGGAGACCCATCCAAAGATTATTGCAAAATCAATAGAGTATGCGCAAAAATTCGGAACACAATTTTCTATTTCACGAAGTTATGTCATAAGTCAACAAAATAAACTACTTGAAAATTTACTATCACAAATATTTAATAATAAACCTGTTATCGTATTTACATCTACAACACTAACTCACATTGGAATTTTACCTATCGTTGTAGGGCAAAACGACGCTATTATACTCGATCAGCAATCTCATATCAGTATTCAAAATGCGGCTCAATTAATGGCACCAAGAGGGTTACCTATTGAAATTATCAGACATAGTAATATGGAGATGTTAGAATACAAACTAAAATCATATTACGATAAGTGCGACAAAATCTGGTATATGGTTGATGGTGTTTATTCTATGTACGGTGATATAGCGCCTATTGAAGAGATAAATGCGCTAATGCAAAAATATCCTAAACTCCATTTGTATGTTGACGATGCACATGGTATGAGTTGGTATGGAAAAAATGGCTGTGGAAGAATATTTGAACAATGCGAATTAAACGAAAAAACTATTTATGTGAGTACCTTGGCTAAAGGCTTTGGAACCATGGGGGGTTTAGTTGTATTTCCAAATGACAGTTGGTATAAAAAAGTAATTATGCATGGCGGTCCACTAGCATATTCACATCCTATTCCCCCACCAATGATGGGGGCTTCTATTGCCTCTGCCGAAATTCATTTAAGTTCGGAAATTTATGATTTACAACAAAGCTTAAAAGATAAGTTAGATTTTGCAAAGTCTATATTTGAAAACAGCAAATTACCTTTAATTTCTAACCCTGAAACACCTATCTTTTTTGTGGGAACCGGGCAGCCAACTGTAGGTTATAATTTAAATAATAAAATTATAAATGACGGCTATTATGTTAATATTGGTTTATTTCCGGCTGTACCCATAAAAAATACTGGACTACGTTTTACGATTAATAACCACTTGACCAAAGAAGAAATTAAAAATTTTATAGACTCTTTACATTATCATTACCCGAAAGCATTATCAGAAGAAGGAAAAACGATGAATGATGTGCTACGTGCATTTAAATTACCATTAATTGGAGATACAATGCAATATAGAGAACAATCTAGTATTCATTTAACCGAATATGAAAGTATTAGTAAAATTGATAAAGATTTATGGGACACTTATTTTTTGAATAAAGGAAATTTTGATTGGGATGCTTTATTACTTATTGAAACGGCCTTTAAAGACAACGAAAAGCAAGAGGATAATTGGGAATTTTATTACATAATCATTCAAGACGAAAAAAACGAAGTGATCTTAGCAACTTTTTTTACTAAAGCGATATTTAAAGATGATATGTTATCTACTGCAAATATTTCTATGCAAATTGAAGTCGAACGTATTGTAAATCCATATTACTTATGCAGTCAAACCTTAAGTATGGGTTGCTTATTTACAGAGGGCGAGCATCTATTTTATAACAAAGTCCATCCGCAAGCAGAAAAAGCATTAAAAAAAATGATGGATTGGGTTTTGGCAAAACAAGAACAAGTAAACGCAAATGCTTTAATCATGAGGGATTTTGAGAAAACAGATCAATTTTTTTCTGGAAAATTTCATGAAGAAGGTTTTTTTAAATTAGATATGCCTAATAGCAATGTGATAGACATCAGTGGCTATAATACAATTGAAGATTTAATTTCAAATTTGTCAGCAAAAAATAAAAAAAACTATAAGCAAGAGGTTCAAAAACATTCTTTAGAATTTGAAGTAGAATTCGAAAAGAGTATTGATAGTTCAAAAATTGATACTTATTATAATCTATATTTAAATGTTACCCAAAGAAATCAATCACTAAACATTTTTCCGTATCCAAAAAAACTGATAAAACTCATAAGCAAAAGTTCAAGTTGGGAAACTATAGGTTTATATATAAAAACAGATAGCTCTCCTAAAGAATTAATTGCTATTTGTTTTTGCCATTTATCAAATACAAGCTATAATCCAATTTTTTTGGGAATAAATTATACTATTGATACAGATCTTAAAGTATACAAACAATTATTGTATCAAATTGCAAAACGCGCTATTGTATTAGGTAAAAAAACCGTACACTTAGGGCTATCTGCCGATACTGATAAGAAAAAAATTGGTGCCAAGCAGTTAGCAAAAAGTGCGTACATCTCAGTAAAAGATAATTTCAATATGGAAATTTTAAACAATATATTTACCTTACAAATTTAAACTAATAATGTTAGATAATAAGTATGTAAAAATAGAACTCATAAACGGCGTTTTGGAAGCTGAATACAAACCTATATATATTGACGTTAAAGTTGCTAAAGAAGTTTTAGTTTCAAGAAACCAATTTACTAAAAATAAGGCGTTACCAATGTTGTTAAATGGCATAGGCATTAAAGGGATAGATAAAGAAGCAAGGGATTTTTTTTCCGAACCTCAAGGGAGTGAAGGCTTAACCGCCACTGCCATTTTGGTGAAATCTCGCTTAGATAGGTTTTTTGCGAATTTTTTATTAAAGGTAAATTTATATAAATCTAACCTTCCTATGAAGGTCTTTAACAATTATGAAGACGCCTTAAAATGGTTAGAAAATTACAAATGAATAGTGAGATTGTAAATGTAGATGAAATTGAAGAAATCATCATTGCTTACGCAAATGGAGATTTAAGCAGGCGTTTAGAGATTTCTGATAACCGGGATGATCGCGATACGATTATTGCCGGAATTAATATGCTTGGGGAAGAATTAGAAAAAACGATGATTTCCCGGGACTATTTTATGAATATTTATAATTCTGTTTCTGAAATATTAATAATTACTGATTTAAGCGGTAAGATCATTGATTTAAATCTTGCCACTGAACTTTTCTTTAATAAAAAATTACCCGATTTAAAGAATATTAATATTCGGCAATTAATTAGTACTAGATTTCAATCTTTACGTAATCTTAAGCCATTTAATACAGATCTGCCTAATGCAACCTTTGATGCCGCTTTAATTATCGACGATAAAAAGGAAGTCCCTATTTCTGGAAATTTAAATAAAATAGTTGATAGATTTGGCCTTCATAAAGGATATTTATTTGTTGCGCGGGATATAACAGAGTTAAAGAATAGGGAAAGTAACGACTTAAGGATTGCTATTTCCACCCAGGAAAAAGAGCGACGCCGTTTAGCTAATGATTTACATGATTCACTAGGTCAGGAAATTAATGCTATTAAGTTGTATATGAATTCTTTGTCTGTGATGGATACTTCTTCCGATTTATTCAAAGAAACGTTTGAGACTTGTAAATCGATTGTAGATACTTCTATAGAAACTATAAGAAATATTTCTTTTGACTTATTACCAAAAGCATTAGAAAATGGAGGGCTGGTTCAAGCATTAAGCGAATTAGTTAAAAGGCTACAACCACTTTGCAAAATATCTTATAATTTTCCCGAATTTGAGTTAACGATTGATATTGATAGCCAGATAAATATTTATCGAGTGGTTCAGGAGTTTATAAATAATAGCCTAAAACATGCTAAAGGTTCAACAATCGAAATGCAATTAACCTTTGAACTAAATGTAATTGCATTATCCATAAATGACAACGGTAAAGGCTTTGAAATGAAGGCTCTCAATTATGGAAATGGTTTACACAATATAAAAACAAGATTAAAGGCATTGAATGCAACGTATGTTTTTGTGAGCAAGATAAATAAAGGTACACGTATCGAATTGTCAATAAAAGAAAGTCAATGAAATCAATAAAAATATTACTCGCAGATGATCACCTTGTTGTTAGAAATGGCATAAAATTAATGTTGTCCCAACAAAAATCGTTTAATGCAATTATTGAAGAGGCGGAGGATGGGGATGAAGTAATTAAATTAGCTGGTAGAACAAAATACGATGTCATTCTTCTTGACATAAACCTTCCTAAAATTGACGGTATAGCTGTTTCAACTATATTATTAAAAAAAGACAAAACAATAAAGATTTTGGCTTTAACTATGCATAATGAGGAATATATGATTAAGCAGATGATCTCGGCTGGTGCGCTCGGATATTTACTTAAAAATATCGGATTGGATGAATTAACTAAGGCTATTATAACTGTAAATGCTGGAAACAAATACTATTGTAATGAAGCTGCTCAGATTTTAATCAACATTAATAATAGTGGCAACTCAAAAGAATTAAATTTGAGTGAGAAAACAAAATCACAAAAGACTCGAGAAATTGCTTTATCCAGTAGAGAAAAAGAGGTCATAATGTATATTGCAAAAGAATTCAATAGTGCTGAGATCGCCGAAGAACTCTATATTAGTAAAAGAACAGTTGAAGGGCATCGCAAAAATATAATTGCGAAATTAAATTTGAAAAACTCTGCGGGTATTGTTAAATATGCGATTCAAAATGGCCTTGTGAGTTCTTAGGTCAATACATATGCTGAAATTTATATCTGTAGTTTTTTGGTAGCATTTTTATTCCAGTAAGTCTTATTGAATAGTGGTTTCAAATTGAATTTTGATACTTATAAATCAATAATTATTTTTTCCGAACAAGTATTAATGCTGTACCAGGATGAATCTATGCTATTTAAACATCTTAGCAAGATACCACAACATAAATCCACTTGTCTATTTCCCACATTGAAAACAAAATTCTGATGGGTTTAAATACAATTCAAGTATAACTACCTATCAATTCAAGTAATTATACTTGACTATTTTTATTATAATATTTCTAATTTTGTAGACTACAGTCTTCCAACATAATATGATTTAAATATTAAAATAACCAAATTGATAACCTGTTATTCTGCTGGACTAAGATTAAGTGAATAAATCAAATTTAAGATTAAGAATATTGAAAACGAAAAGGATGAAGATTCGTATTAGGCAGGCAAAAGAAAAAAAAGACCGAAATTTCATTCTGTCAGAAAAATTTCTGATACTGCTGGGAGAATATTAATAAAATGCCAGGAAAATTTTGCTTTTTGAGGAAAATAGCATTGACCTTTTTCAAATGAAATATTAAGAAAGGTTGCGCCTTCTTCTAATCTGGATATAAACGAAACCGGTTGTGTCTTCTCTCGAAAGACCAATAATAGGTAATAATGTGCATATATAGAATTGTTATGCCCTAATTTTGACAATACGAAAATGAACACAAATAACATAGGAAAATTGAGTAATGAGTCACTCGACAATTTACTAGAAGGATTTCAACTGATTAGTTTTGACTGGAAATATTTGTATGTTAATAATGCTGTCATTATACAAAGTAAGTGTTCGGCAAAAGAAGATTTACTAGGCCTTACAATGATGGAAAAATACCCGGGCATAGAAAAAACAAAAATGTTTAAAGCACTTCAACGCTGCATGACAAAGAGAGTCTCTGCTGAATTTGAAAATGTTTTTACTTTTCCTGATAACACCACAAGCTGTTTTGAATTACGAATAAGACCTGTTCCAGACGGTATTTTTATTCTTTCAATTGATATTTCCAAACGTAAACGCGAGGAAGTAAAAACATACAAGTACCTTAAAGGGCTTGAGAAAATACTTTTTTTGACATCACATAACGTAAGACAACCCGTTGCAAATATTTTAGGTGTATCAAATCTACTGGACGATAACCTAATAACTTTTAATGAACTACATAAAATGATTGGACACTTGAAAATATCTGCTTTATCTCTCGACACTTTTACAAGAGAACTTACTAAATACGTTGAGGATTTAAAATTAGAAGGCCAAAGATAAAGCTGCATGACATAAATAATCATTTCAAATGGCTATATATAGGCCCCAAGTTATCAGACCAGTATAGAAGATTCTACTATATAACAGATAATGCAGTAATGATCCTGAAAACAAATAACTGAATACCTCCGAAATACTCTGTAGTTAGCTAAGCGGATCACTACTTTCCAGAAGTCGCAATGAAAATTTCGATACGTTGTATCGACTTTTTGTTTTTGTATTCGCTTATGAAAGCAAACTTTCAACGCTTATACCAAAACAAAAAGGTCCCGCCAATGGTGGAACCTTTTACATTTATTAGTGGAGAAAGCCGACGAATTATCGAACAAATTTTGGCTGGAAGTCACTAAGTTAGCTACAACATGAATATTTCCGGTGAGTAAAAATAGCTCTTGAGTAAGCGCGAACAATATGATCCTTCTAATGGCACTACTTTCATTTTTTTTCATTTGGCAAGCCCAATTGATCTGCAAAAGTAAGTTCGTCCTTCAACCTGTTTTGTAAATTGTACTTGAGGTCCGTCACTGTTAAGGTTTTGTTTTTTCTATAGATCTATCTTTTAAAAAATAATGCAGTTATAGAGAGTTACGTGCTTCCTTGAAATTGTAAAATATTTTAATATTGTAGTTTTATTTTTTGGTTTTTCAATCAATCTCTCTATGAAACAGTTGTATCCAAACTATGATGACAGTATTATGTGTGCAACATTATATTTTTCGGTTTTATAGAAACATTCATATTTTCCCACCCCTGACCTTAAAAAAATGGTGACTGGCTAATTAGAAATAATTTAAATCGTTAAGAACGTAGGTTTGATAGCCCTTAGTTATCAACCCTATAATTTCTTGACCATGATTAAAAATTTATTCCAAAAATTAATTGGCTTTACATTGGTGTTAATACCTTCAGTTGTGTTGAGCCAGGCGCCAAATCTTGGAGCCGCATCGAGCTTCGCTTTATTTACTTCTGTCGGCAACCTCAGTAATTCTGGTGGCGGTTCTACAATAACAGGAAATGTCGGCACAAATTCAGGCATTGTGGGTAGTCTTGGCACCGTGAATGGTTCCGTTCATGTGGCCAATGCTACAACTGCTCAGGCAGCTACCGATCTTAGTAACGCTTATAGTTATTTAAGTGGTCTGAGCTGTGGGTCTACATTAGGAACCGCTCTAGGCACAGGGCAGGTACTCGCTCCGAATGTACATTGTATTAACGCCGCAGCTACGTTAACAGGAACGTTGACACTGGATGGCCAGTTCAATCCGAATTCAATATTTATCATTAAAATAAATAGTGGAGGATTAACAGTTGCCAATAATGCAAGAGTTGTTTTGACGAATTCCGCGTCTATCTGTAACGTTTACTGGCAGGTAAACGGTCCGGTAACAATGGGTACCGGTGTTATTTTCAGAGGGACGATTCTTGCTAATGGTTCAATTAGTACAGACAATATGACGCAGCAATTTGGGAGAGGTCTTTCTCTTGGCGGAGCAATTACTTTGAAAAATAATTCCATATCTGTGAGTTTGCCCCCTGTAGCCTCAGTCATTTCAGCAGCTAGCAGTGCCACTTTTTGTACCGGTGGGAATGTGGTGTTAACAGGCAACAGTGGAGGAACGTGGAGCAATGCATCAACTGCATCATCTATCACCGTCAGTTCGGCCGGCACTTATTATGTAACCAACACAACCATGTGTGGAAGCACTAACTCCAATTCAATTTCTGTAGTGGTTAATCCTTTACCTACAGTAGCGGTTAATAGTGGAACCATTTGCAGAGGAGGTTCGATTACGCTCACGGCAAGCGGTGCCAGTACATATTCCTGGGCACCAGGTGCAAGCTTAAGTTCAACCAGTGGAACGACTGTTTCAGCTAGCCCCACCGTTAGCACCATATACACGGTCACCGGTACAAGTGCGGCGGGTTGTGTAAAAACAGCTACTTCGTCAGTTACCGTTGTTCAAACTCCAACCATTAGTGTTAACTCAACCTCACTCTGTGCCGGTACTTCTAAAACCTTAACGGCCACGGGTGCCGTTACATATACGTGGAGCCCCCCTTCTGGTTTAAGTGGCGTAAATGGGTTCTCAGTTATTGCCAATCCAACGATTACCACAACATATACTATTTCAGGAACAAATGCAGGTGGCTGCACCAATACTACCGTGGCAACAGTGACCGTTGTGCCAAACCCAACGGTGTCTGTGAGTTCAGGAACAATATGCAGCGGGAATTCAACCACCTTAACGGCAACCGGTGCAACTACTTTTTCATGGAGCCCGTCTACCGGCATAAATTCAACAACAAGTGCATCTGTTGTAGCGAATCCAACACTAACCACTACGTATACCATATCAGGAACGACCGATGGTTGTGTACATACTACTACAACCACACTAACTGTTAACCCTTTGCCTACAGCTACCATTTCGGCTAGTGGTTCAACTACTTTTTGCCAGGGCGATTCAGTGATCTTAACGGCAAGTCCGGGCGCAAGCTATTTATGGTCTACAACGGCCACTACGCAAAGCATATCAGTTTCCACATCAGGTACTTATTCCGTGGTTGTTACAGATGCTAATGGCTGTTTTGCTTCTTCCGCAGCGGCTACGGTGGTGGTAAATCCATTACCACCTGTTTCTGTCAACAGTGGAACAATTTGTAGTGGTAATTCAATTGCACTCAACGTCAGTGGTGCCGACACATATTCATGGAGTCCTGGAACAGGTTTAGATAATACCACGGGCGCAAATGTAATAGCAAGTCCATCAATCACTACCATTTATACCGCTACTGGAACAATAAGCATGACGGGCTGCAGTGCTTCAACAACTGCTACCGTAACTGTTTATCCAATACCTGTTTTATCTATTAACTCATCCACAATTTGTGCGGGCAGCTCTGCCACTTTAATGGTAAATGGCGCCACTACGTATTCATGGGAACCGGGAGCAAGCTTAAGTGCCACCAGTGGCGCTACGGTTATGGCGAATCCTACAATCACAACTATTTATACAGTTTCAGGATCAACGGATGGTTGTACCGGAGTGGAAACAGCCACCGTGGTTGTCAACCCATTACCAACGGCCACCATATCTGCCAGTGGACCAATTGTCTTCTGTCAAGGTGATTCAGTGATTCTTACATCCAGTATTGGTACTAATTATGTGTGGTCTAACGGTGCCTTCACTCAAAGTATTTCTGTTCTCAATTCAGGCGACTATTCAGTAACGGTGACAGACGCAAATGGTTGCTCTGCAACATCAGCGGTTAGTTCTGTCACAGTAAATCCACTTCCGGTTATTATCGTGAATGATGGTTTTGTTTGCAGCGGCGATTCAGTTGCTTTAATAGCAATGGGAGCCAGTACGTATTCCTGGTCACCGGATACGGGCTTAAACGCCACAACCGGAGCAACAGTTATTGCTAAACCATCAGGAACAATGGTATATACGGTGACGGGCACAAACACGGATGGTTGTTTGAGTACATCAACTTCCACAGTAACAGTGGCGCCAACTATTTCTCTTACTGTCAATTCTGCTTCTTTATGTATCGGAAGTTCAACAAGCTTAACGGCCACAGGAGCAAATACCTATTCATGGAGTCCTTCTACAGGATTGGATGCTACCAGTGGTTCGATGGTGATGGCTAATCCCACTGTCACCACTATTTATACGATCACCGGAACAGCAGGAACCTGTTCAATATCTACTACAGCTACGGTGACTGTCAATGCCTTACCGGTTGTATCCATCAATGTTGGTGGTCCTACTACTTTCTGTGATGGCGATTCAGTGACGTTGACGGCAAGCGCGGGAATCAGCTACGCCTGGTCAAACAGTGCAACCACACAAAGCATTTCAGTAATGGTACAAGGTAATTATTCTGTTACTGTAACTGATGCCAATGGCTGTTCAGCAACTTCTTCAGTGGTAGCAGTAACGGTTAATCCATTGCCTACTGCCTCTATTACAGGTAACAGTTCAACCACTTTTTGCCAGGGTGATTCTGTCACGCTTGTATCAAGTTTAGGGACAAGTTATCTATGGTCAACTAGTGCCATCACTCAAAGCATTACCGTATATTCGGGAGGCAATTATTCTGTGACCGTAACGGGTGCCAATGGTTGTATGGCTACTTCGAGTGTTACTACGGTTGTAGTAAACCCATTACCAACAGCTACTATTTCTGTTAGCGGGTCCCTTGTCTTCTGTCAGGGAGATTCAGTGATTCTTACATCCAGTATTGGTACTAGTTATTTGTGGTCTAACGGTGCCATCACTCAAAGTATTTCTGTTCTCAATTCAGGCGACTATTCAGTAACGGTTACAGACGCAAATGGTTGTTCCGCTACTTCTGCAGCAATTTCAGCCACGGTGAATGTGTTACCAGTTGTAACGGTGAACGATGGTTTTGTCTGCAGCGGCGATTCCGTTACCTTAACAGCAACCGGAGCCAGTACGTATTCATGGTCACCGGCAGTAAGCTTGAACGCTACAACCGGAGCAACAGTTATTGCTAAACCATCTGGAACAACGGTATATACGGTGACGGGAACAAACACGGATGGTTGTTTGAGTACATCAACTTCCACAGTAACAGTGGCGCCAACTATTTCTCTTACTGTCAATTCTGCTTCTTTATGTATCGGAAGTTCAACAAGCTTAACGGCCACAGGAGCAAATACCTATTCATGGAGTCCTTCTACAGGATTGGATGCTACCAGTGGTTCGATGGTGATGGCTAATCCCACTGTCACCACTATTTATACGATCACCGGAACAGCAGGAACCTGTTCAATATCTACTACAGCTACGGTGACTGTCAATGCCTTACCGGTTGTATCCATCAATGTTGGTGGTCCTACTACTTTCTGTGATGGCGATTCAGTGGCGCTGACAGCAAGTGCAGGAAGCAGCTACGCCTGGTCAAACAGTGCAACCACACAAAGCATTTCAGTAATGCTACAAGATAATTATTCTGTTACTGTAACTGATGCCAATGGCTGTTCAGCAACTTCTTCTGTGGTAACAGTAACGGTTAATCAATTGCCTATTATTACTGCCAATGATGGCTATATTTGTAATGGAGGATCTGCCTTGCTCACTGCAATGGGAGCTAGCACTTATACTTGGTCGCCGGGCACGGGCTTAAGTTCAATGAATGGAGCCACGGTCACCGCAACACCGTCTGTAAATACAACCTACACCCTAATGGGTACCAATTCAAATGGCTGTGTGAATCAGACAACGGTATCAGTTAGCATCGTGGCTGATTTAACATTGACAGTAAACTCGGCTACTATTTGTGAAGGCACTTCAGTAACATTGAATGCAACCGGCGCAACTAATTATTCATGGAGTCCTTCAGTTGGTTTAAATTCTACAACGGGCGCATCAGTTTCAGCGAATCCTACCATTACCACAACGTATACCGTTACAGGAAGTGGAGGAAACTGCACAACTACCACTACTCTAACGGTGACCGTCAAAGCAGCACCTACCGCCACCATTTCTGCCAATGGCCCTCTTGTTTTCTGTCAGGGTAACGCAGTGACGCTAACCTCAAGCATGGGAAGCAGCTATTTATGGTCTGAGGGATCTACCACGCCAAGTATTGTAATCAATTCCTCCGGAGATTATTCAGTGGAAGTAACAGGTGCCAATGGATGTTCAGCGACTTCTTCAGTGGCAGCGGTAGTAGTGAATCCAATACCTTCTGTTACTGTCACGGCAAGTGGTTCAACCACCATATGCCAGGGCGAGAATGTAATTTTAACCGCAAGTGGCGGAAGTAGTTATCTATGGTCTAATAGTGCAACGTCGCAAAGTATCATGATTTCAAGTGCAGGAAACTTCACGGTTAAAGTTACGGATGCTAATGGATGTACAGGGACTTCTGCAGTGACAAGTATCTCTGTAAATTTAACTCCAACTATTGCGGTGAATGTGAACGGGCCAACAACTTTCTGTCAGGGTAAATCAGTAACTCTTACCGCTAGCCCGGCTACCGGATACTTATGGTCAAATAATGATACCACACAAACTATAGTAGTTGCTACAGCAGGAGATTACTCGGTTACTATTACAGATTCCAATGGATGTATGGTGAATTCATCCGTAACAACCGTGAGTGTAAATCCGGCTCCATTTGTTGACCTGGGTGCTGACACTACGGTCTGCGGTTGCATTTTATTAAACGCATTCAACCCCGGAGCATCCTATAGCTGGAACACCGGTGCAGATTATTCGATGATTAATGTATGTTATCCTGGAACCTATTGGGTAAGCGTTAGCAATGGAATTTGCATCACAAGAGATACGATTCATGTAGTTGCATATTCAATACCGCTGGTTAATATTTCAGTAGCATCAGGTTCAGTTTCTATACTTAATGCTGGAAATCCAGGCGCGTCCTATTTATGGAACACTGGAGAAACTACACAAACAATACTGGCAGACAGTGCAGGTAAATACTATGTAACAGTAACTAACCAGGCGGGATGCCAGGGTTCAGATACCTTATACCTGGGAATTGTCGGTATTAAAGAAGGGGTAAGTTCAGGCAATCAGGTAAAAATATACCCGAATCCAAATAACGGAATCTTCACCATTGATCTGTTAGATGACAAAGAAATAGAAATCACCAATATCTTAGGAGAAAGAATTAGGGAGCAGTTACTTGTGAGAGGAAAAAATCAGATCAGTCTCGAAGATCAGGCTGATGGTATTTATTTCGTAAAGATCAGGTATGATCACGGACAAGAGACTATAAAGATTCTAAAAGGAAACTAGTGCTTCTACTATCATAAATAATAGCTACCTGAATTACAAAGCCCCGGAAGATAATCTTTCGGGGCTTTATTTCTTTAATAAATGTTGGTCTTCATTAACCTGCCTTGTTTTCAATGCGATTGATTTAGATTGAAGGTTTGTAATAAATTTCAGTGGAAGGTCGAGCGTTCCCGTCTCTGAATTGCAGTTGATAAAGAAAGAATCGTCAAAAAAATTGTGATTGAGTAATTTACTTAATACCAGAAAATGATTAAGCAACTTTCTCTAACTAATTTCTAAAAAGTGTTCGACTTCCTTTGGGATATAAACTTCTGAAATGTGGACCCGGAGAGATTAGCTACGCTGATCCCTCCTGTCCCGAAGGCATAATGAAAACCTTATTTTGCTATGCAAAGTGTATTTTTTGTTTTTTCGCACAATCTCAAGCAAGCTTGGATTGGCTTAAAAAACAAAAAACCCGCCAAAAGGCAGGTTTTCATTTATTAGTGGAGAAAGCAGACGTATTATCGAACAAATTTTGGTTGGAAGTCAATAAGTTAGCTCTTTTGTATAAAATTATTTTCGCTAAAAATATCTGACAAGTTCCCTACGATTTTCGCCACAAATATTATCTCACTAACGTCAAATGACCTTTATAAACTTTTGATTGATCATTAAACTTAGTTATTTTAACTAAGTAAAAATAAACACCCTCTGGTGCTTTTGCTCCGTTTGGAACAATTCCATTCCATGAAAAATCAGTATCATTAGAATGAAATAACTTTAAACCCCATCGATCATATATTTCACATTCAAAAGCTTTTATATTGTTGGCTTTTATTTTAAACAGGTCATTAGACTGATCCGAATCAGGGGAAAATATATTGGGAATTAAAATATCATCTCCACACCCCTCTTTTAACACAATTAAAATACTGTCCTTATTGGAACAGGAATTTACATCTGTGATAGTGACAACGTATTGAGTATTTACTTCTAAAGTAGCTGACGGTGATGAGCATGATTTACAACTTAAACCTGCTGAAGGCTGCCAATTAAACGCACCATTACCAAATACCTGCATTAAAAACTCTTCTCCTTCACAAACGGAGTCAATTGCTTGTATAGAAAGGGAGGGTAACTGGTATACATGTATCGGAACAGATAGAGAATCTTTGCATATTCCACTATTAGTACCTGATAAGGTATAATTTATATTAGCTATTGGGGTTATTACTACATTAGCGAAATTAAATTGAGTAGAGCCTAGGTTCCAGTGAAATTGATCTGCGCCATTTGCTACCAAAGTAATGATGTCACCAGCACATAATGATGAAGGTCCTGTTACCTGCAATTGAGGCAAAGGAATGATTTTAAGCGTATAGCTAACTGAATCAATGCAATTATGGCTATCAGTACCTATAACAGTATAACTCAATGTTTGATCAGGGCCTGCAACCACATTACTTCCTGTAGAAGAGCCTAAGCCCGTATTTGGGATCCAATCATAACTAATAGCGCCAGTAGCGTTTAATAAAGTATTTAATCCTTTACAGATAGAATCATTTCCACTCACACTAACAACCGGCAATGAATGAACAAAAACCGATACAGTATTACTGGAGCTGCAATTAGAATTAGTGGTACCTGTGACTGAATAAACTGTTGCAGTTTGGGGTGACGCAGTAATTGTATTGCCAGCTGATGCGTTTAAACTCAAGGAGGGTGACCAGCTGTAAGTATCAGCTCCTTGTGCTTCCAAAATGGTTGATTGGTTCAAACAAATACTGTCATTTAGTGATGAAACCACTATTGTAGGATAACCAAAGTAAATTTGTTGTTCTTGCACACAACCTAAAAAACTATCTGTTATAGTACAGGTGTATGAACCTGAAGGAATGTTAGTGACACTATTAGTAGTTGCACCATTACTCCAATTGTAAGTATATGGCGCCCAACCGGAATATGGTTGAGCAACGATAGTATCATTATTACTGCAGCCTGTAGTTGATAGATTTATTGATGTATATGGATTTGTAAATTTGCCAATAACGCAATAAGATGCGGCGAATGGCGAAAGCACATTACTGGGTGCCCCTTGAAAAAAGGCGCCACCACCAGGATTTTTAATGCATTTCGAAGAGTAGGTTAATAACAAGGCCGGAGTTGAATAATTATACATGCCTTGTTGTCCTGTATAAAACAAATTTCCTTTATTATCACATGTTAATTCCATGGTCATTTCATTCCCCGCCCCACCAAAATAGGTACCCCACTTTAATGCGCCTGAATTTGAAAATGCTGAAATAAACATGTCAGGATTGGAAGTGGATAAATCAGCACAAAAGGTACTGTCGTAATAAGCACCATTGCCAGGATTTTTAACCGGCATCGGAGGACACGTAGAACAATAAGATTGTGCTATAATTGAAAGATAGATTTCTTCGCACGATCCAAGTGTTAAAGAACTCATTCCAAAGGCTCCCCAAGTGCCAACATAGGTGGCCCAAACCATTTGCCCATTAGTATTAAATTTTGAAATAATTATGTCCGTCATTGGATTAGCCGCTACAAAATATGCTCCACCACCCGGATTAACAGTTGGAAAACCTACTCTAAAATTACCAGTCATAAATAAATTTCCTGACCTATCACAAACGATAGAACTTAATCCACCCCCTCCCATTATTCCGGAAATATATGTAGACCAAATCGGTTGACAATTTGCGTTTAATTTTAAAATGAAACTGCTATAACTACCACTTCCTGTAGTTAATGTACCTTGAAAAAAAGCACTGCCACCGGGATTTAAGGTAAACATATTGGAGGAAGTAGTTCTACCGCCAACATATGTATTGCCCAAATGATCACAATCGATTGACATCCCTTCATCCTGGCCATCTCCTCCAAAAAAAGTAGATAATATCCTATTACCTGAATTTGAAAATTTAAGTATTACCCCTTCACTTGCATTTACATTATTATAATTAAAGCTTGATTGAAATAATGCTCCACCTCCAGGATTAAATAATGGAAAATTGGTTGACCTTGTTAAACCTGTAAAATAAACATTATTATAAATATCAATTCCTATTGCTTGTGGTATCTCCTTTGTATCTCCACCGTAATAGGTTCCCCATAAATATTGACCAGAATTTGAAAATTTACCCAAGAACAAATCATCATCCCAATTTGACGTACCATTAATGGTATCAAAATAGCCGCCTCCTCCAGCATCTTTCAACGGTAAATTCACTGATGCCGTTTGGGCAAGTATAAAGAAATCCCCAGTTTTATCGCACTTAATTTTTTTACCTGTTTCAATCTGGCCGCCTCCAAAATAAGTTGCCCATAATAATTTTCCTGCATTTGTAAATTTCAAAATAAACATATCGCCATGGCCTCCGCCATTTGCACCGCCGTAAGTTCCTTGAAAATAAGATAATGAGTCATAAGATTGCAGTGGAATGTCTACAGCAGCAGTATTGCCCAGTACGAATAAATTACCTATTGAATCAGTCGTAACAGATACACCTTCTCCTAAATGGGTGCCCCCATAGTATGTTCCCCACCATAATTGCAAAGGGTCTATTATGAGCGTTTCGTTTTTAGAGTAACTATCTATATGAAACCCAATTTCTGTTTCATAAGACATGAAATTTGAATTTATTTTTTTAGTAATGTTATTCAAAATGTAGTGACTATTTATTTTTGAACCAGATAATTTTAAGAAACATTCCGGTGCACTATCTATAAAATGACCAAGGGAAGTATTCAATGAAATGGTTCCATCCTTTTTTAATTGCAAAGGATTGAGCGATTTATACAAAAAACTTATTTGCTGAGGATTGGCTCCCGGATGAACTATAAAATCGTATTTCAAACCTTTTTCATTGGAACTATATAGAATCCAGTCGATACCAGGGTAAACATTTTGGATGGTCAATTTTTCGTATTCCCTAACCCCCATAATTCCACTTTTGCAATGAGGGTAAAAATAATTGTAGTCAATTCCTGAGCCGCCCTCCTTAATAATACTTTCTTTTTTAATGAAGGCGTTCCTTAAATCAATGTCGAAGCGATGGTAATCATACTCAAGAGAATCTTTAGAGACACTATTTAAATTTAATTCTGACTTTGAAATTGATTTTGGTTTAACAAAAAAATACGTTAACCCTTTTGTAGTAACATAAATAGTTAAACCCTGAACTTCAACTTTAAATAAGGAATTAGGGTCTGCGCGCCCGTCAATGGTCTTGAATTGTCCTGCGTTTTCAATAAACGCTACTTTTTGTAAATTCTTCTTTTGCCAGGCATTAACGAGTGAATCAGGATTTGAACTCAATGCAAAAAACGATACTAACATACATAATAGTGTGGAAATATATAGTTTTTTAAATTTCAAAAGGCTCAAAAGATAAATTTGAAAACGTGTTACTAAAAGGTTTGGTTAAAAGTAATGAATTACCTCTTTACTTCCATTTTATAATACAGATCTATCTAAGTGGACCATATTTAATTTAATTGAATCGATAACCGGATTACAAGTGGGTATAAATTTAAAAAGTAGAAAAAACTGACATATTATCAAACAACTTTTGGTTGAAATTCAATAAGTTATCTACTTTATAAAGATAATACGGTGCATAAAAATCTGTGAGTCACCTACTCAATAATTACTTTCTTTACCTCGGCAGAATGATCCGTATTTACCTCAATGAAATAAATACCCTTACTTAAATGGCTTAAATCAAATGTTTCTATTTGGCTTGATTTGTTTTTATAGTTCTTAAAAAATACCGATTGCCATAACGCATTTTTTATTGATATAGAATTCAAAGAATTTCCTGCCAACGAAATTGAAAATTTACCGGTATTAGGATTAGGAAAGATTATTAAATTGTTTGAGTTGGGTGCTGCCATCTCTGAAGTCCCCACCACTGGATCCTGCGATATTTTAGCTAATAAAAAATCGGAGAGACCATTTGAAACAAGAACTATATTATCAAATTTATGATGCCATCCCATTGCACCGGTAATAATAGGATTGCCTTCGCTATCCAAGTCCATATCAGAGATTCCTGAATAGCTATTATCACCACTGGGATTTAATAATCTTTCACTGTTTTTTGCCCAAAGCAACGAGCCATTTGAATCAAATTTTGCCACATAGCTTTCCGATATGTGATTATCAAGAAAAAATGAATCAATCTTCAATCCTCTGCTAATACCTCCTGCGATGTATACATTGGCAGTTTTATCAAGTTTTAAAGATTTTAGGGTCATATGTTGCATTATGATTTTATGCCATAGTTTTTCGCCATTAGAATTGAATTTTACTATATAGCCAGGATCACAATCTGTGCAATTAATTTGAAGGGTGTACTGATCAATTGCTAATGGATAAGTTCTAAGTTGCTGGCCAGCCAGATAAATGTTTTCGCTTTTGTCAACTGCAATCAATTCAAGATACCTATTAACAGAAATTATACCACCAAAATAATTACCAAGACTGTCGAAAACTCTGACTGATGAAGAATCCTGCGTGACACCATTAGAATTGCCTGCTGTATAAATTTTACCCGATGGACCGACAGCAATTGAAACAATACCATAACGGTATTGAACTTTAACCCAAATAAAATTGAGATCATTGTCTGTTTTAGCTACGAACCCGTAATTTGGTGACACTATCGAATTACCAACTGTTACATTCAACCCTGAAATATTGTATCCAGAAACTATAAGTTCACCGGAAGGCAATGTATACAAATCCGAAATAGTAACGCCGGGTATTTCTTTTAACCATAGTACAGATCCAGAATTATCGTACTTGGCAATTTTACCACCTGGTGCCATATTTTTATTAAACACAAAGCAATTACCAATTGAGTCGGTCCTGACTACCCCGCCAAAGGAGGGTAATGCTTCTACCCAAAGTTTCTGCCCGTTACTATAAAACTTATAAAGCAGGTCTGTATTTTGGCTATTACCTTTGACAAATATGTTATTATCTTTATCAACCGCAATACTTTGGCCGTAGTCGGAATACTGATACCCATAGTTTTTCGCCCACTCCCATGTTTGGGAAAAAGAAAAGTTATACCAACACAATAAAATATAAACAATATAATTTCTCATCTTTAATCCATATGAATTTACGAACTGAAACTTTCGAAATGAATGAAAAAAGCCTAAGGCTTAAATTCAAATGGTGAAAAACTATTAAAGGCGAGATTGATGGATTTGATGAATAAGATTTATTTAATGTAAAAGCGCCTACGACGCCAGTTATAAAGGTTTGCAAAAATGTATGGATGAAATTTCAGGAAGCTCAAATGCTCTGAAAGAGTTCGACTTCCTTTGGGATATAAACAAAAAAGTCCCTGAAAATCAGGGACTTCTGTTTTGTGGACCCGGAGAGATGACTTTAAATTTCCGCATTGTGTATTAAATTTCCTCCATTTCCTGTATTTACTGTAGTATCAAGGCTTAACTTTGTCAAAATATTTCTAATTACAATTTAATTAGGAAAGTAAATGAAAACAAAGTTTACCCCAATACTTACCCTAAATAAAAACTATGTCAAAGATTTCAATTGTATTTAGAAAAGATAAGAAAAATAAGTCTGAGAAGGCCCCTATAAACATCAGAATTACCAAAAGAGGAAAAATTAGGTACTTCCCTACTGGATTTAGTATTTCACAAAATGATTGGGATTTTGAAAAGAATTTAGTGAAAACCACTTACAGAAATAGTATTAGAGTAAATAACGCTATTAAAAACACTCTCATGGAACTTGAGAACAAGCTTATTGAGGAAGAAACTAAATATAAGCATATATCTATAAGTGCTCTTAAAAGCAAGATTCAAAGCAAATCAACTGGTAAATTCTTTCCATTTGCAAAAGAGTATTTAAAAAAATATGAAGACAAAAAAGAATTTGGTTCACACCGTCATTATAAAACGATTATCAAAAAATTTGAAGATTTTATAAAGAATGATTCACTGTTGTTTGAAGAGATAGACCTCAGTCTTTTAAAACAATTTGAACAAGAATTACGAGTAAAATACAGCAATTCAAATTCCACAGTTCACTCTAATCTCAAATTTATTAAGACAATTATTTTAAGCTATATCAAGTGCGGAAACATGTCATATGACAAAAACCCTTTCTTAAATTATAAACTAAAACCTGATGTTTCAACTAGATGTTTTTTAACTGAGGATGAATTAATAGCAATTGAAAAACTTGAAATTAATCCAAAAATCAATCTCTATCATCACCGCAATATTTATGTTTTCTCAGCTTATGCATGCGGACTGAGAATATCAGATATTCTTCAATTAAAATGGGAAAATTTTAATGATGGCAAATTGAATTTTCGAATTCAAAAAACCAATGAACCATTATCTGTTAAAATCCCAAATAAAGCAGTAGAAATAATCAATAAATATATGAACGAAAAAATGACTAAATCAGACTATATTTTCCCTCTTTTAAAGTGCTTAGATGAATCAAATAGATTACATTTTTTTCAATCAATATCTTCGGCAACAGCCTATACAAACTTTGATTTAAAAGAAATTGCAAAACTGGCAGAAATAAAAAAAACATTGACATTTCATACAGCTCGTCATACATTTGCAACATTAGCACTCCAAAAAGGAATGCGTATCGAATATGTTTCTAAATTGATGGGACACAAATCAATTAAGGAAACGCAGATATACGCTAAAATTATAAATCACGAATTAGATAAAGCAATAGAAATTTTTAATTAACATGAAGAATTTAGAAACAACCAAATATTTTATAATTTCAAAAAGATCATTAAGATTATTTTTTAATAGGACTTTTATTTATGAGAATCCAGACAAAATTTATGAGATTGGAAACTTATTTTTTGAATCTCAAATTTTAAATGATATAAATTGCATTCAGTATAATTCTATAAACTTTGGAGACAATTTAAAGGCGAACCAATATCTAAGTATACTTCATAAGTCACTTAGAAACGCCTATTGGAAAATTTTTAAATATTCAACCAACAATAGCGAAAATGAAACAGAAATGGAGATTGACAATATTCTAATTGATTCTTTAACTGAACATTTGCATCAACTATTATTTTATGTTCTAGATTTCAGGAATAATTACTTTCCAAATGCAAATTCAATTCAAGATAATTATGCAATTACTGATGAAAAATCAAATATTATAAATATGCCATTGATGGCGGTCAGAAGTCAATTTGCAGCTTTGATAGATACTGAACAATTAAAAGATGGAAATGGTACCCCCATTAAAAAATCTAACGCAGGAAAAATACTAAGCGAGCATATTACATTTTTACAAAAAGACGGTAAACCCTATGAAAAAAGTGTAGTTTCAAGATACTTCTCTAGCAGTTTTGATAGGAATGATAAAAATGAATTCATAGAACCATATAATGAATGTGTTGAGATCCTTGATAGACCGAAATTAAAAAAATCGAAAAAACGTACATAATTTTAGATAATTCCCAGAACGATAATATTTCCTAGTTTGTTCATTTTTGTCAAATAATTCCTAAAAAGACAAAAAATGAAAGAAAATTACTCAAAACCATTCAAAATAAAGCATGATGTAAATGCTGAATTTTTAAATTCTAAACAAGTTGCTAAAGTGTGCTCCGTCACAACAAGAACTGTTACAAATTATCGAAATAAAGGCTTGTTAAGCTTCTATAAAATTGGAAACTCTGTTTTTTATAGAATAGAGGACGTTCAAGATCTTTTGGAGCATTTTTTTGTCCATAAAAGAAGAGCTTTATGAAAAAAATAAAAGCAGCTATTGTCGTAGCTGCTTTAAAATCAATTATTTCTTAAACAAGTATTAAAAACTTATGGGCAAAGATAAAAAGAAAATTCCATCCGAGAATGGTGTTAATGGAACTATTTTTCAAAGAACTGAAAGATATCTAAATGCAAACTTCAACATTAGGTATAATATTATAACGAATGAATTACTAAGTAAGGCCAAATCAGAGTCACAATTTGAAAGATTAAATATTGATAAGCTTTATGTATTTCTGCAAAATAATAGATTTAATATTGATATTCAAAAGCTAAACTCATTATTAAACTCAGGTGTCATGGAAAACTACAACCCAATAGAAAACTATTTCGAGAAAATCAGCAAAACAGAGAGAAACACTACTATTGATTATATAGATCAATTGTCAAACTATGTTATTACAAAAAACCAAAACAGATTTAAATATCAATTTAAGAAGACTTTGGTTAGAATGGTAGCTTGTGCTTTAGATGATAAGGTAATTAATAAACAAGCCTTTATTTTAGTCCACGACAAACAGAATAGCGGAAAAACAACCTTTTTAAACTGGCTCTGTCCGCTAGACTTGGAAGAGTATATAACTGAGAATATAGGTACTGATAAGGACAGTTTAATTGCCTTGGGCGAAAATTTCATTATTAACATGGATGAATTAGCCACTTTTAACCGGTCTGAAATCAATTCCTTAAAAAGCATGCTTAGTAAAGCATATATTAAAGTAAGACACCCATTTGGCAAAAAGGCAATTTTAACTTCTAGAAAAGCAAGTTTTGTTGGTTCTACTAACAAAACAACATTCTTAAACGATGAAACGGGTTCTGTGCGATGGCTGTGTTTTGAATTGGAGAAAATTAACTGGAATTACAAAAAAGAAATTGATATAAACTTTGTTTGGGCACAAGCTTACGATTTATATATCAGTGATTTTGAATATGAATTAACTGCTAAGGAAATAGAAGAAAATGAAAAAGAGAATAGAAAGCATTTACTACATAGTTTTGAAATTGACTTTTTACAACAAAATTATGTTCCAGGAACTAAAGATGATAATGAAGGCTTTTTTACTTCTACTGATTTTCTAAAAGTAATAAATGAAAAGTTGGGAAGCTCTTTCAAAACATCAGTTCAAAATATTGGGAAGGCTTTAAAGATTTTAGAATTTGACCAAACGAATAAATATAACGGCACATACACTATTAAAGGTTACTATTTTAAGAATAATTTTAACAATGATCTTACTCGTTTACGTGATATTCAATAATAGCTTTTAAATCAACTAAATACACTGAGTAAGTAATTTAAAAAATAACCTACTCTATTACCTGCTTTTAAATTACAATTTTATAATATTATTAAATTATAATACTATTTATTTATAAAATACCACTACTATAAGTGGAATTATATTTTCAAAACTGAGTAAGTGAGTAATCGAGTAACCGCATTTTTTGAACTAAGTGAAGAGACTATGGGGGAAAAGTCAGCTATGTTGAATGGAAAATTGGGTGCTGATTTTTCTCCGATTGACTTTTTAAAGTGCTAAATTATTTACGGTGAGTTAGCTTCGGGTTCTATTTACGACGAAGTCTAACACACTAGACTTTCTCCGAAAATCGCGTGCAAGTGTTTCACCCCTTGACCCCTAGAACTAAAAAAAATTAATATATATGTACGCTATCATCAGAATGGAAAAAAGAAAGGGCGCTGCCATTTCTGCCATAGAAAAACATAATAATAGAACCACTGAAATTTTAGCAGATGGAACCGAAAAACAGTGGGCTGAAAATGCTGACCCGAATCTTAATGAAGATAATATATCGATTAAAAAGTATGAAGATTTGAATTTAAATCAATCTATTAATAAACACTTACAAGAACGTGGAATTCTTAAAACTAGAAAAGATGCAGTAAAGGCAGTGGAGATTTTATGTACTGCCTCACCAGAATTTTTTAATGGAAATGAATTGAATGAAAAATCAATGGCTTTTTGTAAGCAAGCCACTACTTTTATTTATGACAGATTTGGTCGAAATAATGTAATGTCTATAGATGTTCACCTAGATGAAAAAACTCCACATATTCATTTCGTGATAGTGCCAATTACAATGGATAATAAGTTATCCGCAAAAACAGTTTGTGGTAACAGAAAAGATTATCAGAAGCTCCAGGATGATTTTTCAAATAAAATGAAAGACCTTGGTTTAAAACGAGGAATAAAAGGCAGCAATGCCAAACATATTGAAATGAGAGAATTTTATGGCTTAATGAATTCTGACGTTTCTCCAATAAATGAATTCTTAAACACCAGAAAAACGGACAATGAAAGCCGCTATAGAGATTTAGCCCATAAATTTCAGAATACTGTTAATATTGCAATGGATTTCTTAGCAAATATGAATTTAACTATCGATCCTGAATCCAACAGTGTAAGAGAACTTACCCCTGCTGAAATCGAAAAAATTAGGCGAAATAAAAGACAGGGAAAAGGATTCAAATTGTAATTTCTTTTCCTATTGTGTGGCCGACTGGCCATGAAATTCAAGATTCAAAGTATATATAAATACTATTATATTAGTATACTTTTCAAAATCTACTTTCTAGTATAATACTTCCATTCGAGTTAATTAAAAAAGAATGTGAAAAAGTAGTTTACAAGTCCAATCTGATTCTTCAATCAAAGTCTCTTATTTTTGGTACTTTTCATTGTTTAACGAAGTATATAGACTTCTAGAGATATTTGAGAAGATCTTAAATCTGGAAAAGAAATTACCCCAACGTGTAAAAACTATTTAGTTAGTCGCAAGGAATTTGATATGGATAAACATGTAATAATAGAATTTTGCGATTTTGCCGTTAAGTTTTTTGAAAATGTATAATTGAAGCCCACATGGAAACAACTGATAAATCAGAATACTTATTGCACGGGATTAAGAATGGAAGATCAAGTCCCTATGCAGTCATTACAAGATCAAGCGAAATTAAAATTGCTTATGATCATCAATTATCAAGTTCATTTAAGAACTTCCTGGTTGAAGTTGAAGATAAGCGTTTCTTCGAGCATAATGGCATAGATTACAAAGCTATTTTAAGAGCAATCTCGAATAATATAAAACATCTTTCAATAAGAGAAGGAGGTAGTACAGTTACTCAACAATTAGCGCGAAATCTTTTGAAAGACAATTCAAGAACAATCAAAAGGAAATTGACTGAAATTGATTTAGCTATACGACTTGAAAAAACATACTCAAAAAATGACATTCTTCAATTGTATTTTAATAATGTTTACTGGGGTAAAAACATTTATGGAATTAGAGCTGCTGCACTTATCTATTTTGAAAAAGAACCTCATGATTTGAATAAAAAAGAACAAATAAAGTTACTCACGCTGTTAAGAGGGCCCAATCTTTATTTATCTAATTCACTTTTATTTCAAAAGAGATACGAATTGCTTAATCGCGTTATTTTTCGAAATACTAGGCCTTTGAAACGTAATATTGACAAAAAAGGAATCAAACTAAAAAGTAAATTATCAATCGTTAATCCACTTGTTGTAAATTTTATTAATTCAAACATAGATAATTCTAAGAAAATAATTTACTCTCCCATTGATATTGATTTACAAAATTTGTTTAGTGAACTTGTCAAGAATTCTAAGTATCCAACATCGATAGTTTGCTTTTATAAGGGCGAATTAGTTGCATTCTCAAGTCACTACGGAACTGACTATCCATTCAGCTTTAAATCAAATGTAGGGTCATTAATGAAGCCGTTTTTATATAGCTTCTATAGAATGCAGGGCATAAATAAAAACGAGAAAATTTCAACAGAAAATAGTTCAGAATGGCATGTAAGAGAGGTTTTACAAGATTTTGCCGCTGAAATAACCTTGAAACATGCATTAAGCATTTCAAACAACAATGTATTTATTAACGCTGCTGAGAAAATCGGGATGAATAACGTATTAAATCACATATCAAATTTAACAAATAAAGATGATGAAATTCTTTATCCATCAGCTATATTAGGAACAAGTGCCACAGGTATGTCTCTCTATGACATTACAAAGCTTTATCATAATTATTTTAGTAAAATCAGTACTGAAATTGACATTGAAATGCATGAGATACTTGGTAATATTTTATATGAAAAAACTAATATTAAAATATCTAATGGATTTTTCAAGAGTGGAACAACAAATAATAATAAAGAAAGGTTTTCTATTTTTGGAAATAAAATTATGACTGTCGGTATTTTACGCCAAAATTATTATGAAAATGATTACAGCAAAGAAGGCAATTTTATTTCATACATCAGAGGTGTTTTAGATAAAATTATTAATCTTAAAAATAAATGGTTTAAATGATTTACCCATTTGAAATACATGAAGGAAGTTTAGGGTTTGCTAATAAGCATTATCCTGATTTAGAAACCTTGAAGAGGATCACTCTTGTTAACAGAAATGAAAGAACAGAAATAGTTCGACTATATTTCACGGAAGGTATTCCCTTTGCTTTTCTAAATAACCCTGTACTATTTGAAAAAATTCGAGTTTGGCTTGGTCGGCACATTGATGTTAATCCTAAAGCTGTTTCAATAACAGGTAGTGCAAGGATTGGTTATTCTTTAAATCCCTATAAAACTCCAGGGAAAATATTTTCAAATGAATCTGATTTGGATTTTATTATTGTTGACAATTCTTTATTCGGTAAACTAGAGGAAGATTTTTTTGCGTGCGTGAAAATATTTGCCAGTAGTTCTGATTCGAAAATCTCTACAAATAGAATGCTATTAGAGAATATACTTGAAATTGAAAGAAATATTCCTAAAGGATTCATTGATCATTGGAAAATTCCCAATTGGAGAGATTTAAATACAACAAATAACTTATATAGCAGACTTCATCACTTATTAGAGAGATTGAAAATTACCAAAGATTCGCCAATTCCAGTAAAGGCAACTGTTCGTGTTTATAAAGACTGGGATAGTTGTGTTGATAGAATTTCTTTTAACTTAAATAGTGCTTTGAAATAACGCGAAATTGATAAAAGATTCAATTTAATCTAATAAATTATGTATAAGAGGAAGATTAAGGAATCTATTGTCTAGTTTAAATCCTCAAAAGTATAAATGTTACTTATTATTTCATTTCTATAAGTTCTTATTTCATCGAGTACTAATTCGTTATATTTTGCATCAACAGAAAGTGCTTTTGTGGGTGAATGAACCTGTGTTTGCACCTTATCTAAACACAAGTCTGAAACATCCTGAAGTTTTTTAGCAAACTGGCTGCTGACCGCATATAATAACTCAACAAATTCTTTACTAAAGTTTCTAAATTCTGCTTTTAAGAGCTTGTCCATATTGTTTCTTTGCCTTACCGTCAGACCATTTGGCTTGAGCTTCTCTGTAATTTTTTCAATTTGAATGAAATGGTTATTGATAATTTCAATCTTTGGTAAGACAAATATTTCTTTAAACCAGTTGTGCTTAAACTCTTTGGACTTAGAATCAATTTGGAATTTTCTTTCATCGGCATCCTTTTTTCTTTGATGCCAGAAGATATAAACCACTAAGCTTACGTTGATGATTGCAATAATGACATTAATCCAATCAGTCCAAGCCACTGATTCTTCTTTTAGCTGGATACAGTCAAAATAAAAATCAAAGTGCATTACTTCTTCTTAAAATCCGCTTTACTCCTTCTTCTAAATCTTCTTGATGTTCATATTCACCATCATTCTTAAATGAAAAACGTCGGTAAAACTCATCTTTTCCATTTTTTTTACTACGTTATATAAAAACTCCTCAAAGAAGGAAGGATTAATTGAATATAGATCAGAGGGGATAATTATTTGAATAAATTCTGCTTTTGTCTCTAAATCATCTATTTTGAGCTCCACTTTAAATAAGGAATTAGGGTCGGCACGTCCGTCACTAGTTTTGAATTGCCCGGTATTTTCAATAAAAACTACCTTTTGTAAATTCTTCCCTTGCCAGGCTTAACAATTGAATCAGGATTTGAGCTTAGAATCATCAATCATCTTAAGCTAAATAAGAATATTAAAATATGAAGTTTTTTAAATATCAAAATGTCCAAATATACTCTGATAAATTAAAAGTTTTGGACAATAAAAACAACTAATCTACTTTTACTAATTTATAATAAAGCATGTTTTTGTTTTTAACTACATTAAAATAATATATGCCAGAAACCAACATAGATACATCCATCTCCGATCGTCCTGATGTAATCTTTTGAGATATTATTATGTTGCCCTTTACATCCAGTAAACTCATGCTATTTGTTTCCGATGGATTAAAATCGTTTATAGATAAAACAACTTTGTCTTTAGCTGGGTTTGGATACACACTAATGCCCTCTTCTATAGCAATTGTTTTACTTTTTTCTTCTTCTTCGGTAGTTGAATTTGCCATTTTTTGGTTTGGCCCTGTAACTACCAATTTTCGTTGAATTCTGTTACCATTATTATCATAAGCATACTGAACTTTTTGAGAAAAGCCAGTTTGCATTAAAACAATAAATAAAAGTGATGTGAAAATTTTTCTCATTTTAGTTTAGTTTGCATTCATTTACAATATAATCCTGCGTATTTGATTGTTTAATTTTACCGGATATACAATTACGCTTCGCGGTCTTTTTTGAAACAGACTTCATTGTTATTACAATTTTGCTAGTAGCACTTCCAACATTAATACTTCCTATCTGACCATAATAAGTTACGGAACAATTACAAACGTAATCTTTTTTGCAGGCTGTCAGGCCAAATAATGTTATGATTGACAATAAAATCATTTTTAATTTTTTCATTTATCAATTTATTGTTGAAGGGTACAATCGTATGTTGTTGTTTTATTATTCGTCTGATCAGTAATGTTATAATCAAAGCAATTTGATTTGGCATATGATTTACTAAGTGACTTAAAAGTATAAGTTAATTCTGTAGAACTGCCATTTTGTTCCGTGACGTAACAAGTACATGTGTGATTTTTCTTACATGAAAATAATAAAATTGGCAACAAAAGTAATATGTATAGCTTTGGTTTATGCATCTTAGGCTTTAATTTAATAATGTTATTATTGTATATCCCCTTGGTTTATTTCGAAAAAGCAATCCGAATAGTCTGGTGATTTTGTGAAGCTTCCTTTTACTAATTTCTTATTCCAATTATCTGGATTATTTATATCTTTTAATATGATGAAACTATTATCTGAAGGCGAAATTTGAATGCTAGAATAATTGCAAATACATTCTTTTATTTTTCTTGGACTTGGAGCAAAATTAGTTATTTTTCTTACCTTCCTTTTATAATCTCCTGGCAAAATAGATAATATTAAAGTATCATTTGCTCTTTCTGTAATTTTTAATATTAGTGTTTTATTACTATTATTTGTTATATATAAATTCATATCTCCACGCTTCTGACATTGCATAGATAACAATAGAGTTAAAATTAAAAGCCAAAATAAAAATTTCATATTGAGTTATTTAAAAAAATACCACGCTAGTTTACTTTTTGTGCCAGGTAATTCGGTATAAATATCATATATACCCTTTGTTTTACTAACTTCTGTTATGTCTTTTTTCCAATTAAAATCACCATTAGTTTGGTTTTCAAAATATTTTGCAGAACGACTATTAGCATCTAATTCTGTCCAATCCGCACCCTCATATTTATTAAATCCAATATAAGCTAACGGTCCAAGACTGGGGATTGCATATTTTGCAAGGTAAAAAATCCCTACGTCTTTACTTTGCAAATAATGTCCATACTCATGCATTAACGTCCTACTATCATACCCAATACCTATCTCATAACCATCTCCTTTACCTGGTAAGGAAATATATGAGCCGAGTGTCATACCACCTCCCTGAACCGCAGCACCATATACAACAGTTGCACCATGAAAATACTCAATTTCATCAACATTACCAACCGTATTGATTCCCTGATTATAAACCATGCCTAAAGTGGTTTGTGGTGCCTGCCAAGTAAGACGAGACACTACTTCTAAAAAATTTCTACCATTACCTTTGTTAGACTGATCACTTTGAAACAACCCACCCCATAATTTAGCTGAATTGCTAGCCCCTTTATTCGCTCTATTCCAACCTCCTTTAGCCCAATTAGTACCATTTGATAAGCCTGTAATTGCACCTTTTACAAAGCCAATCGCCCAAACATCCCAAATTGCTAACAAATCGCCACTTGGATCAGTATATTTTAAAGGATTATTATACGCATAACCATAACGATTATAATTTTGTGTGAATGTTGGTTGTTGGTTGTACTTATCTGGGCTAAGCATAGAACTAAGAATTGGATCATACAACCTGCCGTTCATATTGATTAAGCTAAACTGTGGCAAATGTTCGTGTCCAGTAAAACCTCTTTGTAACCACGCTGGAACCGAACCAGTTATAGCATAAGACCAATCTGTAGGATTTCTTTTTCTACCCCATGCGTCAAAATTTTGTTCTGAAACAATCGCCCCTGATTGATCTGTAATGGTGTTTATAGAGCCTAAATGGTCGGTGTAGGTGTAATACATGGTTCCTGTGCCATTATTTATTACATAAATGGCACACAACCCATTTAAGCCATTAATGTAATGTGTTTCCGTTGTACTACCAGTTGTTATTTCTTTTTCGTAATTGGCAGAATAAAATTTAGTGCTTAGTAAATTTCCCTGATAATATAGCTGCGTTTTTTTACGCTGGTCGTTACATCCATACATTAATTCGTATTGGTAATCTCCCTCGATAATCGTCTGCGCTTTATTAAAAGGTGTATACGAAATATCCTGTTGAATTAAACTAATATCTGCATTAGGATTTTCAGCTGTTTTAGTTGCATTTATTTTTGTTGAGTGAAAAGAAGTAGACCCTCCCTCTGTTTTCTGAGTAATATTTCCTTTTAAATTATAAGACACATCTATTGGATTGGAAGTGCCTACCACTATGGATTTTGTCAACCGATTCATATTATCATATGTAAAATTTTCCGTCAAACCTTTTATATTATCTATTCTATAATTTAAATTACTGTTTTGAACATTAAATTGGAGTGTTAAATCCTGAATGCCCGAAGAAGACTTGTTATTTAAATTACCAAAATTATCATAAGTATAAACAGACTGTATCTGGTTGCCTAATGTGAATTTAGATTCTTGCCCCAAGGGGTTCATTTCATCCTGTTGCCAAATAAGTGCCGAGTTATCATTACGTTTTATAGTTGTAAGATAACCTTTGTTATTGTACTCTTTTTTAATAGCAAATCCGCTCGGATATGTCAGTTTAACTATATTGCTGTATTGGTCATACTCATATGCCGTAATAAAATCATTACCGTTCACACTTTCATTAAACGCTGTGGGACGGTTTAAGTTATCATAACTATGAGTTTCAGTAATACCATTTGGACCTGTTGTTTGTAGCAGTTGGTTTATGCCATTGCCAGATGCAATGTATTGGTATGTATAATTACCCATAGAATTTGTTTTAGTTACAATTCGATTAAGAACATCATAATTATATTGGAAAACTTGACCTTTAGCGTCTGTAAGAGAGGTCAGCAAATTATAGTTATTGTAATTATACAAAGTTGTACCTGCATCTTTATCTACTAATTTAGTTTGATTGGCATTTGCATCGTATTCTATGTAATTCATTTGCGTGCCATTAAGGGTAATGCTCTTTGGCTTTTTGTTGCTATAATACTCGTAAAGCAAATTACCCCCACCATCTGATGCTGAAATAGTTAACCCTGAAGCATCAATTGTTGTGCTTGAAATTTTATTGTCTGGAGAGGTTTGCGTAATGGTAGTATTACCATTACTGTAAGTATAAGATTTTAAAATATTTTGGTGAATAGAACCGTCTGTAATATTAATTTGCTCGACCAAATTATGATTATTATAACTATAGGTTGATATTAACGGAGTATATGAGTTCCCTACCACTGTTTGATAAATTGAAGATTCTTGATCTTTCCTACCTCTTGCATCGTAACTATATACAGTAAACAAATTATTTGAAAATCCTTCGGTTTCTTTTTTCACAACACGCCCAAACATATCATACATGTTACTGGTATAAGCCTTAGCAGTTTCGGTATTTGTTGTTTTATACAATCCTGAGGAAATATTGATAGGTTCTGAACCAGTTATGTCATTTGGCTTTACCCATTCGTACACTATTTGGACTTCATTCGCATCGGGTGTTTTCTTGTATGTATCTTTCCCGTAGGAATCGTAGTGAAAAGTAGTTATTAAACCATCAATACCCTTTATAGTTAAGGGTTTACTCCATTTTGCATCATACGTGTACTCTGTTAATTGATTTAAAGGGTTATAGTTTTTTATTATATGTCTGAATTTAGCATCGTAAACATTACTAGTTGTTTTAGGCAGAAGCCCACCACTACTAATTGTAGATTGGATAGGACATCCGGTATTAGCATCATTTAGAAAGTCTATAGACACTGCACCAGTTGTTCCAACATCAGTTGTTCTATTAATAATGTCGCCAAAGGTATTATATGTCAATTTAATTTTGCGCGAATATGCTATTTCACCAATCCTTGTATTACTTGTTTGAGTGTTATCCAACCTTGACGGTATCCATGTTCCTTGCTGGATGTAAACGTTAGTAATTGATGTAACCTCTGCCCCTGCATTCACATCTGTTGTTTCGTTGGTTATATTACCATACGTATCATAGGTGTAATTTACTGTTTTTGTAAATTCGGCAATATGGTTAACGGATGTGATGTTGTCCCTTCTATTGAAATATGATTTACCTCCATTCAAAGAAACTGTCGTATTTTGAAATGTTGTAGTTGAAATTTGATTATTGTTTGAATTTTCAAAAGATATAGTAGATACGGGAATTAAATTAAAAAATGTAGTATTAAAATCATAAAGCACAACATTTTTTCTGTCATTCACTAAATCAGCAGAGGTAACTTTTTTAAATCCAATTATTCCTTTGCCTTGTTTGTGAAGTATTGCATCTTCATAACTGTAAATCGTTGAATTCATGCCTCCTATACCATTAGAAGTAGCCATTTCATCAACAACATAAAATGCTTGTTGATATTCACTTAATGGATATGTAAAGCCATTTGCTTTATTATAAACTGAACCACCTGCTGTTAATGGTGTAAAGCTAAATTGGGTGTTTTTTCCCATTCCATCATAAACTTCATTAATATAGTTGGATTTTGCTCCCCGGTAAAAATAAAATATTTTGGAGGGATTAAAGCTTCCATATCCACCAATAAAAAGATCGTCTGTTCCATCACCATTAAAATCACCGAAATTCAAATCACCGATCTTACCACTAAAGCTTGATAAATCAATTACGAAGCTTTCAGGAATAAATGATAGTCCAGTACTATAGTAAACATTTACATTATTAGTTGTTATATAGGTCGTAGGATCTTGTTGAAATTCCAAAATGTCTGTTTTTCCATCCCCATTTATATCGTGCGTTAAATAAAACTTATTGTTAGTTAATTCCGGAAATCCTTCATTATTTAAATTTATATTCTTGTAATTACCATTGCCCTTTCCCAAACCTAAAGCCCAATCGCCTGCAGTAGCGCTTGTGCTTTTGTAGTTAAAATTATCTGATTTTCCGTCTCCATTGAAATCACCAAATAAACAGAATGGATCATCCATATAAATTATGCCGGTTGAACTACTTACAAAATAATTTAAATTCATATAATTGGTACTGGAATTGTCTGCCGTAAGTGTTGGAACGCCGCTAGTGAAATTTATCAAGTAGTTTCCTGATGGGCCACCGGGAGGATACTTAATATTAGCGAATTCCGAAACACCATCCCCATCAATATCTAATACTATTGCATTTATTAAATTAGGGGAATTTGCTCCGGTATAGGAAGCATGGTAATCACTTTGACTATTTGAACCATAATATATATATAAATCAGAAGTGCTTGCTGGGACAAATGAATACACCATTAAATCCATTTTCCTATCTCCATTCACATCGGCATACCAATATTTATAGTTGTTATTTACAGTAACCGATATAGGAGAACTAGGCGCATCGAATGTTATACCATTTGAAATATATTGATAAAAACTAAGTGTTTTTGTGCTACTAGATGGGCTACCTGATACGGTTAAAAGCATTAAATCCTCTTTACTATCCCCATTAAAATCAACAGCCTCATATATCATATTTCCAGAAACGCCAGTTGATGTTGGATAAGCATCGAATGGTTCAAAACCTGTGGGAAAACTTTTAGGAGCTGATGTTGATTGAAAAGTTGAATTTCCAATATTTTTATACGACATCCAGTTAAACCAATATACTGCTGTACCAAGCAAATCATAATTGAAACCTATTAAATCTTTTTTACCGTCACCATTAAAATCAAGAAATACATTTTCACTTTTATATGGATTGACAGTAGTTGAAGTTTTAGTAATGTCAACTGATGTTGAAGCAATATTATCAGTTCCATAACTTAATTTCAAAGGATTTAAAACAGAATTGTCACTTCCTTTCTCCACTATTTCTGTTAAATATGAGTTGACATGATACTGAGAGTATTTAAAATCATATTGCTTAGCTAATTGACCTTCAGCTTTTATTTCAATAGCACGCAAAAGTGTTGAATGATTTAGCTCTCCTCCATTAACGAAAGTAGAATTTTGTTCTTCCTTATAATCATAGTAAAATTTAACAGAGTTATATGGTGAAATTCCGGCAGCACTATTACCTGTATATTGGATTTCTCTAATAAAAGATTCTCCATTCAAATTATTATAATTAAATAAAATATAATTACCATGAGTATCATACATTTTATTTATTTTCCAATCTAACACAGTTGTTTGCCCAACCGGCACTAATTTTGAATCAGTAGTATTACCATATTCTATAGTTATTCCTTCTTTGGTTTCTACCTTAAACCAGCCTGGCCCATTACCAATTGCATTATAAGAAGTAATTCTACTAAATGTTTCTGATTCAGTTGCGTAAACTGTATTTGCAGCGCCATTAGTGCCATTAATTGGAACTAATCTATTCCCGTCTAAATTAAAAGCATCATTGTTTGTTAATTCAATTGCTTTTACTTTTCCATTATGATAAATTGTTTGAGCTGAACGAGAAATGCTGGAAATACCAGAAATATCCCAACCCGTTCCCAATTGTCCCATCGGATTTAAGCTACTATAAGAAATTGAGATATTAGGAATCATACCATTTGTGCCTGATGGCATGAAAATAGGAATATTGCATGCAGCAGATCCAATAGGAGTAACATTATATGAATAAGGAATAGAGCCTACCGGTCTTGATAAATCTAACCCATAACTAATTGGATTTGTTCCATTTGCTCCACCACTTGAATAAGTAGTTGGTAAAATTATATTATTATCAATATATAAATGAGATTTAGCTGTGCTAGTAGCAATAAATTTACTACCAGGTAGTGCTATAATTTTATCGCGCGCTATGTAATCCCCAGTAGGTTGTGGTGAATTAATGGTAAGAATTGCTTGAGAATACAAATTGCATGATAGTAAGACTAACCCGCTAATGCATATATATTTTAAAATACTATATTTCATAATTGATGAGATTAAAATTTAACTATTAAACCAAACTACCTTTTAAGTGATTCAACTTGTTTTTTTAATTCTTCAATTTGTTTTTGTTGTTCTATTAAATATAATGTTAATTCTTCAATCTTTTCCATTTGCTTAGAAACAACGTTACCTAATGTAACCCCGTTTATTTCAATTTCTTGAGAGGAAGGAATGTTTTCTAAATGTTTATTTTTGGAAATATAACTTTCAACCTCTGATAACGACTTTAGTTTATAATCCTTATTAAATACATAGTCAGGCCAAGCGGTTCTGAGCTGCACAACAACTTCTTCAGCCAAAATTTTACCTTTTACCGCTAACTGATAACCAGTTGGTACATAACTATCGCCAATTCCTACTCTTCCATCACCAAAAACAACAAAAGTTTCATCACCATTGGCATTAGTTACAGTGTTAAATACGGATAAAGCTTTTATGAAACTTCTATTAACAAAAAATTGGCTATTATAAGTTACAGGAGGAGTGGGATATGTTTCAGGAAATGCTGAAGTAACGGTAATACGTTGCCCAACCCTTTTATTTGAAAATATATTGCTTGTAATACTTCTATTACGAACAGGATTGCCTACTTCAAAGTTGGGGCCTGTAGAAGCTACACCTCCTCCTTTTGCAATTTCCACATCTCCCCAACACACACTATTTAATTTTAATGCAGGAATAGGTGTGGATGGAATGCCATCATCTGGAAGCTTGGGATGAAGAGAAATATCATAACCATAATCAATAAAACCATTTGAGCCATCATTATTAAAATCAAAAACATTAGAATTTGCCGCATTACCATTTGTAATAATTGCACGAGAATTAAAATTTGACATAACCCCCGCATAAGGTTTAATACAAGTGGTAGGTAAAGGTGAAATCGGCCCACTTAAACCAAAATTAATGATTTTTGCTCCGCTGGCAGTAGTTTGAAGAGTAATCTCAGCATTATTTAAAATATCACCTACCACTATAGTTTGAGCTAGTAGTGATTGCTTAAAAACAGCATCACCAGAAACTTCTAAATTTTGTTTTATCTGCACATCACCAAATATTTTTGTATGACCAAAAATTCCACGGGTACTATCCATTCGAATTGTATCGACGTCAATGCGTGGTCCTTTTAATGATTTCTTATAAGTAATGTATTCCTCAACAAATAATTGCCTAGAATTTAATTCCCCATCAAAATGCCCGCTTCCACCAACTTTTAACATGTAGGCCGCAATCGGGCTAGACAAAATAGGCCTGTGTAGCCCTCCAGGGTGAATAACGACTTCACCACCACCATCAAAAATCGTTTTTCCCTGAGTATCAAATATTGCCCTTTGAATATTGTTTGTTTTTAAGATCAATGGCTGATTATTAGTTGTCCCAATAAAATCGGAAGTTGCCGCACTGTTACCATTAATACGCCACTGAGCGTTACCATTTGCATTTGGATTCTGTGCATAAATATTATGTACAAAGCAAATTGTGGCTAAAATTGTAATGATTCTTTTCATAATTCATTGATGTTTAATAATACAAAGTATTACATTATAATATATAAATGTTATAAATAAAGCGACAAATTTATACTAAGGAGTCAAGAAAAACACTACCGTTAAAGCAGTTTTTAGCACATTTTGTTATTTATAGTACTTCTAAATAAATGCAAAGTACTGTTATTTAGGAAATTATCCTGAAATAGCTATATTTCAGTCACTTGATCTTAGCTACAATCTCTGGGAATTTATTTAATAGCATTCTTGTGGTAAAGGAATGATTAGAACTTAAAAAACTCCACTACTTCAACTTCTAATGCATTAGCAAGCTTTAACAAGGTGTTTGCCGTAACGTTTATTCGTCCTTTTTCGATATTAATTAGGTTGGATTTTTCAATATCACATCTTAATCCTAATTCCTTTGAAGTAAGTCCATTCTTTTTTCTTAATTTAGAAATGTTACTTCCTATTAAAACTAGATATTGGGCTGATGTCATCTGTGTAAAATGGTTACACAAGGTTGAAACTTCTAATAAAAAATAAGGTATAATATATTACACCTTATTTGTTTTTTATTAAATTAGTGTTCTTAAAAAACTAATATAATGAAACAAACCATTTTAATTTCCCTATTGTCAATTGCTAGTTTAACCTATGCACAAACCATTAAGGCACCCGTTGTAAATCAATGCGAAGCATTAAAAAAAGAAAATGATTCATTAAAAAAAGTATTAGGCTTAAATGAACCGATTGTATCCTACAATAATAATGATGTAGAATATAATGTTGTTAAAGTATTGGGGGATAAAAAAACTCAAACCGTTTCTGTGGAAATCATGGTAACAAACAAACTAGCAAATAGAAATTTTGAAATGAATAATATGATGGGAACATCTATTAAAATAACTACAATAACAGGAGAAGTTTTGTTTTCAAATGAAATGTATGTGCCGGGAGTAAGTTCATATGCCGCATCAACCATATTGCATACAGATGTCCCACTTAAAATGACATTCAGCTTTACCCCCTTATTACCTAGTAATAAATATATTAAGCTGTTTTACTTAAGTTATAAATTAAGGAATTTACAAGACTCAAAAAAGGATGTTACTGAAGATATAGAATTTAAAGATTTAAAAATAAATTGGAGATAATGAAATCAAAAAACACTCAAATTTCGAATCAGCAATTGATTGATTTTCTCTTAGAATGGCGAAACTGTATATGAATACATCAAAGAATCTATACAATTGCTTCTGACATTAATAATGACAATGCAGAATTCGACCATTATGAATTTCTTGAGGTTGATTTAATAACCAAATATCTGGAATTCTTAGAATCTAAATTAGCTGAAAAACAAATTCAATCCTATTCCTTAGCTTTTGATGCAATTGTATCAAGAACATTGGAAAGTGAGAAAACTGATACCATTGCGATTTTGATTAAAAACAGGGAAAGTCGTAAACATGAAGTTCTTTATTTTTCCTACAAATTCAATATGCATAAGCACTTTGAGATTACTGACTTTTGGAAAGTTGCTGCTTGATAATTCCCAAAAGAGTTATGGATCTTTGATTTCTAATCTACTGCGATTCAGTTTTATTAAGATAATTTAAGTACCATTCTTTATTAAAAGGTAATTCAGCGCCTAACATATCTTTTTTTACATTCTCCTCGTCCATGTAATAGCCATCCTGGGACTTCTCATTACAATCAGTATCAACTAGCATGTAATCATTTCTAATCCTTGCTCTGTATTCATCAATGGTTTCGTAATCCAATTTTTCATCATCACCAATACCAGTTTCTTTAATTGCTAATGGATTAGGTTCAATCCAGCGTAAATAATTAACACGATTATGAAACTCTTCTCTAGTTTCATTTAAGTCCATTAATTGTCTTGTTTTCCACCAATCCGGATGACTGAATAATTCTTCTCTAATTTCCATGATTCAAAAATTAAGTTTTTCTACACTAAAGTTACGGCATAAATAACTTTAATCAAATAGGAAAACTTTGAAATTGTTAATAACATATTTACCCGAATACCTACCCGTAAACAAAAAACCATCTGTAACATATTAAATTACAGATGGTTAAAAGATAGAAATGTGGACCCGGAGAGATTCGAACTCTCGTCCAAACAAGGAATTAATAAGCTTTCTACAAAGTTTAGAACATAATTGGTTTTCGATTCAAGTCAGGCTTATATTCATACCAAACTTGAACTTAGATGCTAATATTGTTTCAGATAACATCATCACTGAAACAAGTTGCTAATTTATGATGCAAAATTCTCGTCGCTAAGCAACGGTGCTACAAGGTTTGCAAAGGTTGTTTAGTCTTGGACTAAGCAGCCATAGCGTAAGAATTCTCTTCGCCGTATGAAAGTTTGAGAGTTGA
>JAZKDO010000008.1:0-178367 GCA_040387555.1 Bacteroidota bacterium
AACAACAACAACAACAACAACAACAACAACAACAACAACAACAACAACAACAGCCACAATCAACAACATCAACAACATCAACAACAGGGTGGCGGAAAACATCCTAAATAGGCATTATAACCAAAACTATTACAAAAAATAATTAACGCATCGGAAAATTCGATGCGTTTTTTTTGACATGATTTACTTTTAGAGTTAATTGAAAATTTTTAGCTTTGTTTTAAAAAGATGGTAATTCCTTTTAAAGACGTAGACTGGACAAAGATTGAAAAAACAGAACACAAAGGTGAAAGTGGTACTTCCTATTGGCAAACAATTCAATTTGAAGGTTTAAGGATTCGTATTGTGGAGTATTCCGAAAACTACATGGCTGATCACTGGTGTCAAAAAGGACATATTGTTCATTGCCTTGAAGGCGAATTTGAAAGTGAAATGCAAACCGGTCAGAAAATTATTTTAAGAAAGGGAATGTCCTATGTCGTATCGGATGATATGAGTTCCCACCGCTCTATAACAAAACAAGAAGTAAAGTTATTGATAATTGACGGAGACTTTTTGAAACTTGCTTAAGGCCGTTTAATCCGAAGTTTTCCCATCAGGTAGTTCGCGGGTTAATTTTGTAAACCCAATCACTTTACCGTCGTCATCATGGAGTGCAGTAATCAATATACTTCCCCAAAAGGTTGTTCCATCCTTACGCACTCGTCTCCCAATGTGACGAGCTCTTCCTTCTTTTATAGCTTGTTCAATTAATTGCTCAGGAAGCCTGGCGTCCCTGTCCTGAGGTAAATAAAATATACTGAAATTCTGTCCCAGTATTTCTTTTTCTTTGTACCCTTTAATTTTTTCAGCTCCTTTATTCCATGATAAAATAGTGCCATCTCTGTCCATCAGTATGATCGCATAATCCTGAATCTCCTGGATCATTTTGGCATGAAGTAGTTCTAGTTCCTCTTTTTTGTTCATGGCAGTACGTTTTTAGCTCTTTTGAAAATTCGCCCATTAAAGAATTTTCGCGGTCACAATATACGGATTATGAGTTTTTTTCCATTTCATTATAGTTTACAAAATTCACACATAGTTGTTTATTCATAAAATATAGTGATTCCAATACATAATTCTTACTTTTACTGTATTAAATGACAAGGGAAGAAATATTTGAATTGATTGAAAAGATTGATGATCCTGTAAAAGATTATCAAAAGATAATTAGTAACCTCCATTATACTCATTATAATTTAATGGATTACTATAAAAAATCATTGGAAATTTATGACCTTACTCCAATGCAATCCAATGTATTGAGCATTATCCACTACCATCAGCCAAAATCCCTTTCGCTTGAAGAAATAAAATCGATGGTTTTAGAGCCCGGCTCTGATGTCTCAAGAATCGTATTAAGATCGTCAGAAAAAGGGTTTGTAGAAAAAGTACAAAATGCTTCAAACAACCGTAAATTAGCAATTGCTATAACAAATAAAGGGTTAGATGTAATGAAAAGAATATCAGAGGATCATTCTTTTAACAATTTAACCCACAATTTTACTCTTGCAGAAGCTGAAGCATTTGTTTTGCTTTTAAAAAAACTACGGGTAAGTTAATGAATTGTTAAAAAAAAGAATGCTTATTTTACTTCATTTTTGTTACATTTGTTGCAACAAGTATTGATTAATTTAGCACCGTCCTCGTACATGGAATTTTTTATAGATAAAAATAAATTTGTTTTTGAACACCTTCCAAAGTACGCTGAATATTTACTTGCACACCAACTAGATGAATTTGTAACCATTGGCATTCGCTTTGCGCGTGAAATTGAGCTTCCTCTAATGAAACCGCTTTCTAAATTGCCTGAAGAGGAACTTGTGAAGATGAGTCTGGACTCAAATAAATTGCAACTGCAAGCTTTGATTAATAATACGTATGCTGACTTTATAGAATTTAATTTGAATAATTGGGTTAATAATCAACTGGGAACAATTAAGGACGGTAAAGGTGTGGTAGATAAAAGTGAGGTTCTTGCAGAAGATCTTACCCTGGCGTTTTATATTAGGCGGAAACTATTTTCATATTTCTTATACGGCTATACACAAAATGTTTCCATAAGGCAATTGATTATTAATGAAGTTGATCAGTTTACCACCTATGAAGAGCTTGCTTCCCTGAAATTATTCTTTAAAATGCAAAAGGAAATTATCTAAAAAATAACGGATATTTTATTAAACAATTGCTTACCCTTACTTAGTTGATAATAATTTTTTGACATGATGATCTCATTTGTGTAGTTATCTTCAAAAAGTAAATTCCACTTTTAAATTGTGTTAAATCAATTATGGTTTCTTTACCTGACAATATTCCGCAATAGCATGTTTCTCCTAATGAATTGCTAACTGATATTTGGGTGTCTTCATATTCATTTGATTTAATACTAAACATGCCGGTATTAGGGTTAGGAAACACGGTGAATTTATGATCAGATAATAATTCGTCCAACGATACAGTAACTGAAAGCTTTGCAATAAATGCATCGGTACGTTTATAACTCAATAAATTATTTCCATCAAAAGATCCTCCATCAAGTATCGCTCCTGTGGTGTAAACAAAACCTGTTTGCGCGCAGATAGCTATCCCCGATTCATAGCCGTTAACTTCGAATGTATCTGCGATTCCGCCCACTGTTTTTGTCCAAAGAAAATTTCCCATATTATCTAAAGCAGAAATAAAAATATCCGAACTATCAGCCGCGGTCACGGATGCGGTTCCAAAATTTGAGTTAAGCCCAAACTGCCCGGTCATAAAAATAGTTGTGCCATCACTTCCAATTCCCCTGGCTCTATCAGCAACCGGACCACCACCATGACTTACCCATTGATAGTTACCATTTTGATCATAGCTTACCACAAAAGCATCAGCATAACCGTTAGGCCATACATCAGTAGATCCGTCAAATTTAGCGCCGCTGAATTCCCCGGAAACATATATTTTATTGTTATTATCTTTCGTAATCGACCAGGCAACATCATCATAATCTCCTACTATACTTTTAACCCACAATAATGTTCCATTTGGATCGTATTTAGCAACATAACCATCATAAAATTTTCCAAAAGGAGTATTGGCAGTTGTATAGGTAGTAGATCCAAAAATTGCCCCATCCGAATACATCCCACATACATAAATATTACCAGAAGCATCACACTCTACCGATTTACCCTCATCTCTTCCTGGTCCTCCGGCATGCTTCATCCATAAAAGATCTCCAGTTGCCGTGTATTTTGCCACAAACATATCCTGTAAACCTTTTGATGGAATTATAATACCCGCAAACCTTGTTGTATCATAATAGTAACCACAAATTACAATGTTGCCTGTATTATCTAGTGCCATGCCTAGGGCTTTCTCATTATAGTAATAACCATCAGTTCTTGCCCATTGAAGGTTACCGCTCAAATCATAAGCTGCTATAAAAATATCATTATCCCCTGCAGGATTTAATGTAACAGTTGAACCGGGAAATGAGATAATAGCATTTCCATCTTCTACTTCCCCGGTTATATAAACATTACTCGTTTTATTGGTCGCAATAGCATGAGCATAATCGCCATTAAAGCCGCCTCCAGTTTTTATCCAGTTTAAAGTTCCGGATGGAGAATATTGAGCGAGGTATATATCATGATTTCCCTGGCAAGGCAAAGTAACACCACTGAAAATTGCATTGTCTTCATATTTTCCAGTTACATATACGTTTCCATTATTATCGGTAGTAATTCCATAACCATAATCATAAGCATATCTACCCTCGTCTTTAGCCCATTCAAAACTTTGAGCAAAATTAAATTTAAAAATCCCTGCCAGTAATATTATTAAGTAAATTTTTTTCATTCATTTACGTTTTTTGTTATGCTAAAATTAGCCGGCTATCTATCAATAACTTTATTCTTTTCGCTGATCAATAAATAAAGATCGCTGTTAATGATTTTATGTTCAATTTTTTGCAAACCCTTTCCTTATTTTTAGGATTTATATAACAGGATATGAATTTCATAGTAAAATTAGGAACTGTTTTAAAATGCAAAACCCGCTGATGACTCAGCAGGTTTTGTTTAATCAAATCTATCTAATAGTGCATTATTTTTTCATTATGATAAATTCTGTACGTCTGTTCTTTTGAAATTCTTCGTCCGAACAGCTTGAAACAAGATCACCCTCGCAAGAACATCCGTTCACAGGATTTTCTTCACCAAAACCTTTGCCGGAGATACGTTCAGGTTTTGAAATTCTAGCTTTAACATACCACGCAGAAGTTTTTGCACGCTTGTCAGATAATGCCTGGTTATATTCTTTAGTAGCCCTGCAATCAGAATAAGATCTTAGTTCTACAACTAAATATGGATGATCATTCATTACTTTAACAATTTTATTTAATTCATCAACCGCATCGGGACGTAAATTATATTTATCAAGATCAAAATAAACTGTCTCAGTTTTGAAGTCACCCGTATAAGTTTTCGAGTCTACAATTTTCCCCAAATCAGCTCCAACTTCAATTTGTTTAGCAATGGCTTCCTCTTTACTTAATAAAGTAACGTCAGCTGTTACAACATTTTCTTTTTCGAAAGCAACTTTAGTTTGTCCGTCAGTATATTTTTCTTTCTTTCCTTTTAATTCATATTTTGTATCTGTACCAACTACAAAAGAAAAAGCACCTTCCGAATTTGTTGTTACCGTATCCAGTACATTTCCTTTATCATTTAACAATGTAATAAATGTATTTGGAATCTCTTTTCCTTCTATATTCTTAGCAATGCCCTGAATCTTTTTTTCAACTGCAAAGCCTTTTAATAAATCAAAAGCATAAATATCATCAAAACCTTCTCCACCCTCTCTATCAGATGAAAAATAGCCTTTGTTGGTTTTGGTATTTACAATTGCTGCATAATCATCATATTGTGTATTTAATGGAGAACCAGCATTATATGGAGTGCCTAATTTTGATCCGTTTGCCTGACAAATAAAAATATCTATTCCTCCAAGTCCAAAACGTCCATTTGAAGAGAAGAGAAATGCCTTACTATTTTCATCATAAAAAGGAAAAGTTTCATCGCCTTCGGTATTTATTTCGGGTCCAAGATTTTCTGCTTTACTCCATGTTCCATTACCATCTTTAGTTGATTTATAAAGATCACTTCCTCCAAATCCTCCTGGCATATCACTTACAAAGTACATGGTATTACCATTTGCAGATAGGCAAGGATGCCCAACTGAATAATCTTTATTATTAAGGTAGAAAGGCTCTTCATTTGACCATTTACCTTCGGTGTTTTTTGTAAAAAATATTTGTAGTGTTACAACCTTATCTTTTTTTGAAAGATCGTAATTATTTTTTGTGAAGGCTGCAATATTGCCATCAGCGCTAAAACTAGCCGGGCCATCATGCATTTTTCCATCCAATTTCTTAGAAAGTAATTTTGGTTTTTTTAGTTGATCACCATCCATCTCAGAAATATACATATCAAGATAAGGTTCTCCGTTCCAGTTTGATTTACGTGCAATCATTTTTGCGTTTGATCTGCTGGATGCAAACACGATATTGTTTTTATAATAAGATGTCCCAAAATCCTGTGCACCTGTATTTAAGTCTAAATGCGTGATTTTGTATTTATCATCATCAGTTTTTATGCTGTTTAAATTTCCTTTGTTAGCAAGATAATCTTTAGAGCGCAAATCATTTGGCTTAAGATCTTTGTATTTATCCATCCAGTTATTAGATTCATCATACTTACCATTGCTTTTTAAAATCATGGCATAATTGAAAAAATCTTCAGCCTGATTTCCTTCCGGCATTGTAACCAATTTAGCATAAGCTATTTCTGATTCTTTAAATTTACCTATGTTACTATAGCTTTTTGCTAAATGGCGTTGTCCGTCAGTAGTTAAATCCTTTGAACGTTTATATAGATCAATGGCTTTGTCAAATGCATAAGTAAAATAATACTTGTCGCCTTTTAATTCCTTTCTTGATTTATCTGCAGCACAAACATTAAGAGCGGCCGCAAGACATAAGGTAATTGTTATAATAAATGTTTTCATGTTTTTTTCTTTATAATATATTTTATTTAAAAATGTCTTGGCGTACGGATTTGTTTTTTGCTGTTAAAAATAAAATCATAACGTAACATGATCTCATGACTTCCCTGGTTGTAACGACCTGTTTTTAAACCATAAGACCAATCATAAGAATATCCTACATGCAACTGATCTGTTAAATTAACTCCGATAAGTCCACCAAAAGCATCACCGGTGCGGTACATAGCTCCTAACGTTAATTTTTTCATAATAACAAATGATGCTGTAACATCCGCCTGCATAGGCGCTCCTGGTGTAGCCTTTACCAAAGTTGTTGGTTTAAATGCAAGATTATCTCCAAGATTAATCACACCACCTGCAATGAAAAAATAATGCCTTTGTTCGGTTCCAATTAAAGTTGTACCTCCCACCTGACTTACTTTGGAATAATTGTTTTGTATTAATCCTGGTGCAGAAATACCGGCATAAAAACGTTCTCTTGAATAATAGATACCAAAACCAAAATTAGGAACGGCTCTGTTAGAAATATTATTCTGGAAAGAAGGATCGTTTTGTTGATCCAATTCCAATGAATTTAAATTTGCCTGAAAAATATTTGCTCCTCCACTTAAACCTAAAGACAATTTTGATTTTTTTGTCAGGTTCATTCTATAAGCAAAATCAGCAAAGATGGACGTTCTGTTAGTGGGTCCTATTTTATCATTTAAAACAGAAAGACCTACACCAATGTGCTCATTAACTAAAGGAGAGTGCATTGTTAATGATTGAACAACGGGAGCTCCTTTAAAATTTACCCATTGTGAACGATGAAGACCTGTTACCGTTAGAGCCTCTCTGCTTCCTGCATAAGCAGGATTTACCATTAATGTATTGTACATATAATGTGTATACATCGGGTCTTGTTGTGCCTGGGAAGATAAACTCCCTAAGGTTGTAACGAGTGCCAGTGTTATTTTTTGAAGTGTTTTCATTTTTTATAATTTTTATTGAATGTTGTTCTAATTTTATATTTTATCTGTTTAAATAGATTGTTCCTTTATAAACCGGAGTACCATCATTCAGATCGAGTACATAAAAATAAGTGCCGACAGGTAATTCATTTCCGCCAATTCTTACACCAGTTGTGGCACTTCCGTTCCATGTATTTTGGTAATTCGAGGTTTCATACACTTTATCACCCCAACGGTTAAATATGGTGAAGTTGTTACTTGTATAAATCTGGATTCCCCTGATGAAGAACACATCATTGATTCCATCACCATTTGGTGAAAAACCTTCCGGGATAAAGAAATAAATTGAATCACAATTGATAACTGAAACATCTGTTGTTGTAGAAGCTGTTCCGCAACCCGTAGTAACATTTAAAGAATAAGTTCCTGCATCAAACATTGTTGGGTTAGCAATAACCGGATTTTGTGAAGAAGAAGAAAAAGCATTCGGGCCTGACCAGCTATAGGTAGCTGATGAAACTGTTTGCGCTGTAAGATTCAAAGATGTGTTTTCACATACTTGAGAATTACTTCCTGCTACAGCAATAGCTGCAGAATTCAACGACAGAGAAACCATATTAGATGTATCATTTGGTGCGCATGCGCCAATAACAACAACATTATAGTTTGATGCTACATCTAAAGCACTTACAGGATTAATTGTAAGAGTTGCTGTGTTTACACCTGATGTATTTCCAGTGTTAGCTAAAATTGTACTTCCTTTTCTCCATTGGTAAGTTATAGAAGATCCCACGGCAGTTATAGAAAAGCTAACAGATCCGCCTAAACAGGTTGATTTATTAGTTGGCTCCGTAATTATTACAGCACCACCAATAACTAAAGGAACGTTGATTGACGTGGCACTTGGCGCACATAAACCAGATACAACAACATTATAATTTGTTGCAGCATCACCTGCACCTGCCGGATTAATCGTTAGAGTTGCAGTATTAGAACCTGAAATATTTCCACCATTAATTAAATTAACAGTTCCTTTTCTCCATTGGTAAGTAAGGCCGGTTCCGGTAGAAAAACCAGAGAAATTAACAGAACTTCCTGAACATGCAGCCTGTGGAGTAGGTTCAGTTATAATAATTGGGTTATTTAATCTTAAAAAAACATTTATTGAAGTATCATTTGGGGGACAGTTTCCTGTTATCACTAAATGATAATTTGAAGCTGTGTCAGTTGTATTCACCGGGCTAATAGTAAGAGTTGCAGTATTTGCACCTGAAATGTTTCCTCCATTGATTAAATTTACCAATCCTTTTTTCCATTGATAAGTAAGAACGGTTCCTGAAGTTGCTACAGAAAAACTAGCTGAAGCTCCAGGACAAACTGTTTGATTGGAAGGTTCTGATGTAATAACAGTACCCCCAACATTTAAAGAAACCAATATAGAAGTATCATTTGGAAGACATCCGTTTGACACAACAACATAATAATTTGAAGCTGTATCTAATAAAGTTACAGGACTAAGGGTAAGTGAAGCAGTAGTTGCCCCTGAAATAGTTGCACCATTGATTATATTAATCAATCCTCTTTTCCATTGATAGGTAAGTTGAGATCCTGTAGCCGCAACGGTAAATGTTGCAGAGTTACCAAGACATACTAGTTTATCAGATGGTTCTGAAGTAAGGACAGGCGCTGATTTAACAACCAAAGAAACATTTATGGAAGTATCACTGGGTGCAAACGTACCACTAACAATCACATTATAATTAGAGGCGGCATCAATTAAAGCCGCTGGATTAATAGTAAGTGTTGGAGTTGTTGCTCCTGAAATATTTGCTCCATTAACTAAACTTACGTTTCCTTTTCTCCATTGATAAGTAAGATTGTTTCCTGTTGCTGAAACGATAAAAATTGCTGAACTTCCTACACATACGGTGTCATTAATTGGATCCGTTATAATGATTGGCGAATTAAATCCACATGTTCCTACAGGTATATTAACCGTTACTGCATTTGTGTTTACTGCACCATTAATTGTCAATACTTTTCCGTTAATAAATGCATTTGTTTGTAGGTTCACTGCACCTGCTGAAATTATTGTACCATTGAATAGAGAATTGCTATTAATGTCAGTTGCACCGTCTATTTTCCAATACACGTTTTTTGCCTGCGCTCCATTTTTTAAAATAACTCTTGAATTGACACTGGTTGAAAAAGCACCATCTATCTGGATTACAAATACTGCATTTGCACTTCCCTGAGCATCTAAATAAAGAGTATCAGTTAATGCTGTAGCCCCACTTAAAAGATAAGTATGAGGAGTTAAAACAAGGTTGTGGCCAAACAAAGCTGGCGCCATTAAAAGGATATCAGCAGGCAAGGCGTTCAAATAATTATATGCGGTGTTTAAATCAGTACCACAGGATGCTGTTGCAGCATCCGGAACAGGATGAATCATTCCTGTTACAAATAAAGGATTAAACCCGGTAGTTCCACCACTGTTTGTTCCAACATCACCTCTAACTAAGGTAGGATCAATGTTGTTAGTAACAGGTCCAATTGAAGAAAATATGGCGAAACATTCTGCAGACGCCAAATTCGGAGCTAGTGGCCCAACAAGAACCGGGCTTCCGCAACCGATTGGTGTATATCCAAAAATACCGCCTACAGTAATTGCTCCGTTAGTTGAAAGTGCTCGTCCTTCTAATGTATCACCTGTACTCATATTAATGGCTGCATTGTTAGCAATAACAGTTCCACGCATTGTAGTTCCTGCGGCCATATCAACCAAGCCTTCTACTTGCCAGAATACATTACAAGCTTTTGTTCCATTAACTAATTTAACTTTTGAATTAGCATTAGTAGAAAAAGGGCCTAGAATTTTAAATATAAAAACAGCATTAGGATTACCTAAGCCATCTAATATTAAATCTAAACTTAACGTTGAGGCACCTGGTGAAGAGTGGACTCCAGGAGTCATTATTTGTCCATTCCCTAAAGAAACTCCAGGGAATTTAGTTGCAACTGTTGCATTTAATTGGTTATAAGCGATTAATAAATCCGCTGAACAGGCGGCGCTTTGGGGACCACCGGCATATAAATTACCATCTACATTTCCAAAGTTAGAAATTGGCCCACTGTTTGCTCCCACATGGCCCGTTAAAAGCGTTAGATACTGTGTTCCAACGTTAGTTACTGCTCCAACAGAAGAAAACAGAACAAAATCAGCGGCAGTTCCTAAAGCGGGTGCTTGCGCGGAAGCTGCGTTTGGCAGAAATAAAAGAAGCCCTGCTGTTAAGAGATTAAAGGCAATAGTTTTCATTGATATTAAATTTATACATGAATTAATTTTCATGGCACAAAAATGAGGAGATATAAATCGTAAGCTTTATACAACAAGATTCATTGCTTACATAATTCACTGAAGGAATAATGGGATATCACTTGAGCTTAATTCATAAAAACATATCTTACGAGAAACTAAAGTGTGAGATATGTATTTTATTTATGCTGTTGTTTATTTACTTTTACCTTATAAAAAAACTAATGCTTTTACTTATGAAACGGGTTCTTACAATACTAATCTTAATAGGAAATGCATTTCTTATCAACGGTCAAGAAAACATAAGGAGATCAAATACTTATATTGATACTTACTTCCATGGAGAAAAGCATTTTTCAATTAAAGAGGCTTCAATAATAAACTACAATGAAGGCAACTCTGAGCTAACATTAATGATAGATTTTGCGAGCCTTAGAAGTGGTGTTGACAGTTTAGATGAATGGCTGCTTGATTTGACTGACAGTAAATTTATTTTTAAAGGATATTTACCTCCCGGGGATTTGTTAACACTTTCGCACCACAATTTGAAATCACTGGAAGTTTTTGGAGTAGCAGAATTTAATGGAATAATTCATAGGCAAGGGGTATTAATAAGTTTTTATGAAGTTTCAATGGATGGTATGTTATTTAGTAATAGTGGTGCAAATTACTACGATAGAATCGCCGCCAATATTCAATTTTCAATAATTCCAAAATATTTTGGAGTTGACAAGAAACCTCATCATTTAAGAAAAAAAATAACAATTGCCATTGGTCGAGGAATTATAAATAAAGTATAGTTTTTCTACATCATTTATTTTCATTGGTCTACATAAATGAACTATTGAATATTAAAATGCAGAATAACAAAATGCTAAAAAATGTAAAAAAAAATAAATTCTTTTTAATGTTGAAGATAACAAATAGATTTGCAAGAAACATAGAAATGAAATTAAATAAAACCTTCCATTGGATTTCCTTATCAGTGATTGCTGTTTTATTAATTTGTTTTTCATTCATAATCATTCGCTCAAGTTTATCAATAAATACAGAGGTAAATTCTGTTGTTTTAATTCTGGAATCTGCCGCAGAACAGGAAACCTCTGATACAGATAAAGATTTCAATGAAGACCCATCTATTTTATTTTTCTCTGATTTCCAGAAATTTAAAATATTTAAAATCAACACAAAAACAATAACTACTCAAATTGTTTTTTCAATACCATGTGTATTTTATGATATACATTTGCTTCCCCCTGAAGTCTGCTAAATAATTCTCTTATACTATTATTCTTTTTTTCTTGTGTGTTATTTGATAATATATTACCATATTATGATGAACACACAATTATAAATACATATAAAAAAATAAAAAATAAAAATGAAAACACTTACAAAAGAAATGCAGGCAGCAATTACTCCAGCCCTTGCCTTAGACTTATTAAAAGAAGGCAATAAACGATTTGTAAATAACTTAAAAATTAACCGTAATCTTTTACAACAGGCAAATGAAACTTCCGATGGACAACATCCTTTTGCAGTTATTCTAAGTTGCATAGACAGCAGAACTTCCGCAGAATTAATTTTTGATCAGGGACTCGGTGATATATTCAGCATCCGTATTGCTGGAAATATCATTAATGAAGATATTTTAGGAAGCATGGAATTTGGATGTAAAGTAGCGGGATCAAAAATCATTGTGGTGCTTGGACATACAAAATGTGGTGCAGTGAAAGGTGCGTGTGATCACGTTGAAATGGGAAATCTGACAGGTCTGCTCAACAAAATAAAACCAGCTGTTGACGATGAAAACGATACAAAGGAAAACCGTAATTCAAAAAATTCTGATTTTGTAGAAAATGTTGCTGCAATTAACGTAAAGCGTACAGTTAAAGAAATAACGCAACGAAGCCCAATTTTAAAAGAAATGATTGCCAGTGGAGAACTTGGGATTGTTGGAGGGGTTCATGATATTACAACAGGTGAAATAACTTTCTATCCCGAAACAATGAACCTGGGAACAAGAAAGGTCATTGCATAATTCAAATAAGGTATGAATAACTTACGGGGCGAATAACATAACGGTTAGAAAAAAGATTTGGCTACTGATGCTTATCACTAATAGTAGCCACGCAAAACGTCATTGGTATGTTCGTCGCCCCAGAAGTTTTTTCATACGTAATTACCTGAAGAACTTTCACATTTGTTTCTTTAAAGAAATCAATGGTGCGGATTTTAATTTTAACACATCAGTTAAAAAAGAAAATCAATATAAGATATCCGGCTATCAGCGAAAATAATTTGTTATTCCAAAGAATTATAAAGAAATTAATAATTCATGTCGGTATTTATCAAGAATACTGGATTTGGATAGAAAACCAACATAGATTCCTTTATTAACAACCGGAAGGTTCCACTGGCCAGATTCTTCAAACTTTTTCATAATTGAAAAAATATCTTCATGCGCATGAATGATCATAGGTGCTTTACGCATCACTTCGCTGGCGGTAACTTTATCATAGAGTTCCGGGTTAAACATTTCTTCTTTAATATTATCCAAATAAATAATGCCCAGGAGTTTCCCGTCTTTTTCAACCACAGGGAAAGTATTTCTTTTAGAATGTTTAATTATTTCAACAATACTTCTTAGTGTATCTCTAAAATGAATGGTGGCAAAATCTGTTTCTATCATTTCCCTAGAATCAATTTTTCCTAATATACTCACGTCCCTGTTTTCTGATACAATAGCGCCCCTTGCTTTTAATCTTCTTACATCTAAGGAATCAGGATGAAAAAACTTAACAATAATGTAGCTGATAGAAGAAACAATCATCAAAGGAATGATTAATTCGTAACCACCTGTAATTTCCGCAATCAAAAAGATACCGGTTAACGGTGCATGAAAAACACCACTTAATATTCCGGCCATCGCCACAATTGTAAAGTTATTAATTGGAATGTCTGTAAAACCGATCAATTTTAAAAAGAAAGCAAAAACAAATCCTAAGTAAGCACCAACAAATAGCGAAGGAGCAAAATTGCCTCCATTACCTCCACTACCAATTGTAATACCGGCAGCAACAGACTTAAGCAACAGGGTTAAAGTAATTAATAACAAGAGTATCCATTTATTAAAAATCAAATGAGCTAATAAACTATTTTTTAATAGATCATCAGCCCTGAATTCAGATAACGCTTTTATACTTTCATAACCCTCTCCAAATAAAGAAGGAAACAAAGCGAATAAAAAAGCCAATGACAACCCGCCGACAATCCATTTTGTTAAATTGGATTTTATACGCGAAAAATAAGATTCAACTTTTTCGAAAAAGTTGACATAATAGAGTGAAGTGACCCCTGCTAAAAAACCAAGTATAATGTAGAAAGGAACATTGTAATAATCAAATGGCTGCTTTAATTTAAAAAACAACAAACTACTTTCATGTAAAATAATTTTAGATAGTAAAGCGCCGGAAGCTGCTGCAATCAATAACGGAATAAAAGCACCAATACTAATATCAATTAATATAACTTCTAATGCGAAGAGCACTCCGGCAATTGGAGCATTAAAGGCACCTGCTACACCACCGGCGGCGCCTGCTGCTAATAACAGGGTGCGTTCCTTATAACTTAATTTATATGTTCTGGCAAAATTTGCTCCAATCGCAGAACCTGTACTCACAATAGGTGATTCGAGTCCTGCCGATCCACCAAAACCAACCGTTAAACCACTAGTTATAACATGCGAATACATTTGGTGAAAAGGTAAAAAACTACTTTTTTTAGCAATGGCAAAAAGAATATAACTGGTTCCCCGGTGAAACCGCTCTTTGAAAAAAGTATTTATAATTACTGCCGTTAACCCAATGCCAATTAAAGGTAATACCAGGTATAAATATTTGTAATCGTATTTAAGCAAATAATTTTCCACAAGAAAATGTCTGATGCTGAATACAAAGAATTTTAAAATAACGGCTGCTATTCCTGCACTGATGCCAACAAGAACAGATGAGAAAATCAAAAACTGTCTCTCTGTAGTTCTTTCATGAATCCAGTTTACACCTTTTTCTATATAATTAAATTTTTTGAAATTCATTTTGACCTGATCTACAATAATTAATTCCTTTTCAGAAAGGTGATTGCTAATTTACTATCTTATTCCTAAGAGATGTTGTTATTCTCAACCAGAAACTTATTTTTAGATAGTATAACAAGCCGTAATGTAAGTACTATAGAGTTATAGAACTTACATTTAAATTAACAACTGACCAATCATTATGACTACACTTGGAGATTTTGTCTAAAAAAGCATAGTACGTTTGTCTAACTCTACAATTTAGAAAGTGAAAATGTCTTCAGGCTCGTCGAAAAATAAAAAGTCCCGCAAAAAGCGGGACTAAATTCAATCATCTGCGGAGAAGGAGGGATTCGAACCCTCGGTACAGTTTCCCGTACGCATGTTTAGCAAACATGTCCTTTCGGCCACTCAGGCACCTCTCCAACTCTTATTAATTAAGAGGGTGTAAATGTATGAATTATTTTAATTTATTAAAACTTAAACAAAAAATAATTTTTATTATCTTGTTTTTTTATTACTTAGTGCTATGAAGTCTTTCTTTTATTTCCTATTTGTCCTTCTTCTTGCAATTACCAGCAGTTGCAAGAAAACTCAAAATAATGTTTTAGTAGTTCATTTAATCAGTGAACCTGATGATATGCACCCTACAAACGGAGCTTCTGCGGTGCGGGCAGAGTTAAACCTTTATACTAACTTGAGTTTACTCCGCGTTAATTATAAAACCGGGGAATTATTACCATGTCTTTCAGAATCTTTACCCATTGTGTCACTGGATGGACTGAATTATGATTACAAATTAAAAAATTACATGACATGGGATGATGGGTCACCCATTACGGCCAGAGATGTTTTATTTACCGCTAAAGCGAGCAAATGTTTATATACAAATAATCCTGGTTTTAAACCTTACTGGGAAAACATATTAGATATAGTACCTGATGAGATTGATAACAGAAAGTTTACCGTTATTATGAAACGTCCATATATTTTAAATACATGGTTTTGGACAGATTTTCCTATCCTTCAGGAAACTTTTTATGATAAACATAAAATACTGTCAAAATATACAAATTCGCAACTTACTGACTCTGTTTTTTTGCGTACAACACCAGAAATAAAAAAATTGGCGGATGAATTCAATAGCTCAAAATATTCTACAGATCCCAAATTTATGAATGGTGGCGGTCCTTACAAGATCACAAAATGGGACAAAGGGGTTAGCATTACTTTAGAAAAAAAGCAAAATCATTGGTCTCAGAACTGTAAGGATGCCTGGTACTGTCAGGGAAATCCTGATAAAATCATCTTTAAATTAAATTCTAATAATGCATCCGCACTCTTGGAATTAAAAAATGGCATAATCGACGTTTCAACCATGATTGATTACGCATCGTTTAGTGAACTGGACAAAGATGAAAATTTCAAAAAAAACTATGTGCTTAAATTGGCCGACACCTACAATTACACATATGTTGCTATGAATATGAAGCCTGATGGAAAAAAACATAAAAAAATATTTAATGATCCTGATGTTAGAAAAGCAATGGCGATGTTAACCCCATATGATCAGATTAATAAAACACTTTATGAAAATCATAACAAACGAATGATTGGCCCTATTTCACCTAATAAGTCAGATTTTAATACTGATTTAGCCCCTGTAACATATGATTTAATCGCAGCAAAGGACCTTTTGGATGAAGCAGGCTGGGTGGATTCCGATAATGACAATATCAGAGATAAAATGATAGACGGAGAAAAAGTGAAAATGGAATTTACTATTAACTTTATTAAAGGATCAAAAGTCTGGGAAGACCTCGGTAAACAGTTAGCCGAAAGTATGAGTAAAGCTGGAATTTATGCAATGCTGAACCCACTGGATTATAATGGTTTTATTGGAGCTGCCACAGGCCATGATTTTGATATGAGTATTGGTGCCTGGCAAAGCAGTGCACCGCCAGAAGATTTTTCTCAGCTATGGCATTCTTCTGCATGGACCAATCATGGATTAAATTTTACCGGATTTGGCACTCCTCAATCAGATGCTTTAATTGACAGTATAAATACCAGTATCGATGAATCTAAAAGGGCTGAACTATCCAAGCGTTTCCAGCAGTTGGTGTATGATGAACATCCTTATATTTTTATGTTCACCCAAACACGCCGTGTGATTGTCAATAAAAAATGGGACAACCTTGATGTTTACACAGAATATCCTGGTGTTCTATTAAACACTTTAAAACTAAAAGATTAATTCATGTGGAGCTATGCACTGAAGCGACTCCTATGGTTTATTCCAACATTATTTGCAGTAACAATCATAGGGTTTATTTTGCTGTCAAATGCTCCCGGAGATCCTGTCAATAGCCTGGTACTTTCAAACAATTCAGGGGGAAGCCTGCAAACGGCCAAAGATCTAGAACATCAAAAAATATACTGGCGCAAACAGTTAGGACTGGATCTTCCTTTGTTTTATTTTTCTATCAATAAATTATCTGAACCTGATACACTTTATAAAATAAAAGAAGAGTCGCTACTAAAGCAATTTAAAGCTCATATAAAATTAACAGGAGGATATAAAAATTATATTCCTAAAATAATATGGTACGGCCATCATAACCAATATCATCGATGGGTTTTTGGAGGAACTAATTCAAGAGGAATTGTCCGAGGAGATTTTGGAATATCCATTTCAAAAAAAGAACCAGTCATTGCCATTTTGAAAGACAAATTAATCTGGTCTTTATTTTTTTCCATAGTCAGTATAATTTTAGCGTATGGCATCAGCATCCCAATAGGCATCAAAATGGCGAAGAGTCCGGATAGCCGATTCAGCAAAATGTCTCAGTTTTTTTTATTTTTAATGTATTCCATGCCATCTTTTTTTGTTGGTGTATTATTATTGATGTTGTTTGCAAATCCCGACGTAGTATCAATTTTTCCACCATCAGGAATCAAACCAATTGGAGGTTATGACGATGATGCATCTTTAGTTTCTAAATTTATTGATTCCCTGCCATACATGGTACTCCCGCTTATCTGTTATACATATTCTTCTTTGGCATTTATTTCCAGATTAACAGCTACGTCTATTTCAGAACAATTACGATTGGATTACATTAAAACAGCTAAAGCTAAAGGCTTGAGTGAAAAAACAATTTTATGGAAACATGCTCTAAAAAATTCTGCCTTGCCATTAATCACTGTTTTCTCAACTGTCTTTCCAGGTGTGGTAGGTGGCTCTGTGATCATTGAAAGCATTTTCACTATTCCAGGCATGGGATTAGAAACCGTAAGGGCAATCGGGTCACACGATTATCCGATTGTTATTGCCGTTATCACTTTGTCATCGGCACTTACAATTTTTAGTTATTTAATGGCTGATATGTTATATGCCTGGGTGGACCCTCGCATAAGGAAAACATAATTATCAACTCAGAAAGGCATCAAGTGAATTTAAAAAAAACATATACTTCATTCAAATTAATTCTGCAAAAAAACAGGGTATTAAGGAGGTGTATTCGTTTATTTACATTTATTACTTGCGTAGCTTTTCTTGCTCCATTTTTAGCGAATGATAAACCTCTTATTTGTAAATATAAAGGGCAATTGTTATTCCCTGCCTTCTCTTACAAAAACCATGTGTTTATTGATAATGAATCTATTAATTATCTTATGGGTAAGGATTGGCAAACACTCAAAACAGAATTCTCCATCTTTCCCCCCTGCTCGTACTCTCCCAATACAATTGACGCAGACAATGCCCCGCGCAAAGGCCCGTTTGATAATCAGATAATGAATTTGAAGAATGGAGAATCGATACCATTACCCATTAAATTCCGGCATTGGTTAGGTACCACTCAGAATGGCAATGATGTTTTATCCTGTCTGATTCATGGGATCAAAATATCTTTAGGTGTTGGTATTTTCAGCATGCTTATTGCCGCTTTATTAGGAATAACATTGGGAGCTGCTGCAGGATATTTTCAAAACACTGGTTTAAAAATTGGGTACATTCAAATGGTGTTTTTAATCATTTCTATTTTTTTCAATTACTTTCTTTGTTTTGTGATAAGAGCAGAAAAACTTTCCGATGGATTCCAGTCCGGTGGTATTTGGCTGTTTTATCAAATTGGTTTTACATTATATTTATGGATTCAGAATACGATTATCTTTTTATGGCTGGGCAAATGGATCGATGAAAAATTTGACTTTAATAATCGTTTACATTTTCCAATTGATACCATAGTGTTACGCATCATAGAGATTTTAAATTCTATTCCAACATTGTTATTAATCATTGCCTTGTCTGCCATTACCAAACCGTCTTTCAGTTTACTGATTGTTATCATTGGTTTTTTAAGTTGGACAGGCATAGCACGTATTACACGGGCAGAATACCTGAAAGCAAAACAGTTAGATTATGTAACTTCATGCAAAGCTATTGGCATGGGTCATTATAGAATTATTGCCCGACATATTCTCCCTAATGTTCTGCCATTGATTCTGGTACCAGTTGTTTTTGGACTAGCTGGAGCAGTGTTAATTGAAGCGTCCTTATCGTTTATTGGCGTGGGCGTGCCTCTGGATGTAATTACCTGGGGAAGCTTACTCAACGAAGCCAGAGAGCATTTTTCTGCCTGGTGGCTGGTTCTTTTTCCTGGCCTTTGTGTATTTACACTTATTTTTATTTACAATAAAATAGCCGTAGAGATTTCCAAATTCAAGTAATATTAATTTCAAGAAGAGGGTCGTCGACAAAGTCGCAGAAATATTCAGAGATTATAGAATTTATTTTAATCTCCAAAACATTGCGTTTTTTTAAGAGGAAATCTGTAAGAAAAATTACTCAGCGAGAAAGTTACTCAACAATGATTTTCTTAGTAAGAAATTTTAACTGCTGATCATCTTGATGTTGAATCTCAATAAAATAAAATCCCTTACTAAACCCAGAAACATCAATTTTTATAGTTTTATTAAATGTAATAGTCTCAAAAACCTGTTTGCCTAATACATCAAAACATATAATACTCATTTCTGAATAGGAATGATCATTAATTGAAATAGTGATTGCTTCCGAAGCTGGGTTTGGATATACATAAACCATCTCTTCATTAAATAATTCCGTAATACCAACAGCATTCACATCACTCGAATTAAAAAAAGCTAACCCGCCAGCGTAATTTCCTAAAAACAAATCACGATTTCCATCATTGGTAATGTCTTCAAAAAAAGGTGAACAACGTGGTCCTTCGTTAATGTGAAACAATACTGTATCAACCTCGTTAAAAGTTCCTGTTAAATTACCGTCAATATTATCATACAAGTAAATGTTCCCTATTTCACTTCCTACCAGTAATTTTGTAACACCCGTGTCATTAAACATGTACGGCATACTAAAGCCTGTAACCCAACCAGATTGTCTCACATCTATGCCACCAAAAGAGGCAGTCTGAGTAGCGAAGGAAGCCGAAGATATGGTTCCTTTATTCTTATGGTAACTGATTTTACCATTTTGAGAACCTATTACAAGATCCAAAGTGCCATTTTTATCCACATCAAATAATTGAGGGTAAGAAAAACTCCCTGCATCAATTCCTTCATAATTTGATATATGATTACCAAAAACCGCGGCGTTACCTGCGCCTGCCGTATTCTCAAAATAATGTAAAGTTCCATTAGCCTCCCCAATGATAAGGTCTTTGTCGCCATCATTGTCCAGATCTCCAAATGTTGGTGCAAGGGAATAAATATTAAAAACTGACAAAGACTGATAATCTCTAGTAATTAAAGAGAAAGAGGGTGACGTTGCTGTTCCAATATTTTTGTAATAAGCAAGTTTTGATTTATTTGTGCTACCATTATAGTAACCGAGATTACCAACAATTAAATCTTTTTTTCCATCACTATCAGCATCAAACAAAACAGGATAAGCACCCTCACCAAATTCCATCATGTCTTCCTGCAAAAAATTCTTTTTTTGAAAAGCAAAATTAACGGTTGGTGTAGATGATGTATTTTTGTAATACCACACGCTTTGATAATTCTCGGAACCTGCTATAGTATTGGGACTGGCAATCAGATCTTTAAATCCATCATTATTCACATCCAGGTGATAGGTGCATGGAAATGAATTTAATTTAATTGCTGTGGTACTCGCCTTATTAGGGTAATTCGGGTATAACGCTGTTGTATCACCTATGTGGGCGTTATTTGAATCCCCTTCATTTTCAACAAAAAAAACAGAACTACAGGAAATATCTCCCATAATCAGTTCCTGGTCGCCATCACCATTACGGTCGAAACACATGAGGCAGGAACCTGAATGTAATATCTTATTTATACTCTCTTGTTCGAGATCTTCATACATTTTCATAAAGGGACATTGATTCAATTCAACAACACAATTACTTTCTTTAATGTCGCCCCAACAATCATCTACCATATTAAAAACCAAACTATCAGAATGTCCATATATTTCCTGGCTCATATTTTTATGATATTCTATTTTCACACCGAAAACTGAAAAACTTAAAATATCAAGATCACCATCATTATCCATGTCAGCAATTCCTGGCAACGCTACCGCATTACAATATAAATTAGAAACACTTGGAGAGCCACCGGGGTTATAATCACTTAATAGCAAAGGCTTCTCGAGTGTAAAGCTAAGATTAGCTCCTATGCTGGTGTTTTTAAACACCTTGATTCCGCCAGTTGTATATGTGAAAATATCAGCTTTTCCATCATTATTATAATCAAAAAACAAAGCCCATTCAGCAACGGATGGCAGAAGTTCCTGGTAATTATAAGCATGTAAGTATGTTGCTTCGCCAGTACCGGCTGCGTTCAAATATGCCCTTAAATGCCCGCCTGAGCCACAAATCTTATCAAATGCAACAATATCTTTTTTACCATCTGCATTGAGGTCAATTTGAGTAAAAGAACTAAAGTTAATTCCACCCGCCCATGGCATTTTCAATTTTAAACCGCCTTCATAAACAGGAATGGTATCACGGTATATATTTACCTGAGCAACATAAAAAAGTGTTGATAACTGAAAAAGGATTAAAAATTTGAAGTGCCTCATGTCAATTTCAAAAATACGAAATAATTAATTGAATTAATTGCTAACTATCTAATTTCCAGAGCCAAATTAATTTGCATTATATAAGTGATAAAACTATATTTGCACCCTTAATTTATCTAGAAATAATACCGATTTATGCAAAACAAAGGTGCCATTAAAATTTTCGCTATACTTTTAGCGCTTGCCTGTATCTTTTATTTATCCTTCACATGGGTAACCCGTGGAGTTGAAAATGAAGCCAAAGAATATGCGGAAACCATATCTACATCTGCCGGAGTTCAGACAACGGCTAAAAAATATGCTAACGGAGATGCTACAAAAGAGTTATTTTATGTAGATTCTTTAAAAGAAAAATTAGTTGATAGATATTTGGATTCTGTTAAAACCCAACCAGTATATGACCTGATTGTTGCAAGCTACACTTATGAAGATTGTAAAAAGCGTGAGATCAACTTAGGATTGGACTTAAGAGGTGGTATGAACGTTACTTTGGAGATCTCAGTAGCTGATATCCTTAAAAATTTATCAAATAATAACCCTGACGCAGCGTTCAACCAATCAATCAAAGATGCGCAAGCCAATATGGGCGTTGGAAACAATGATGATTTCCTTACTTTATTTGAGAAAAAATACAAAGCTAACGCACCTTCAGGACAATTAGCACCGTTGTTTCAAACTATTGAATTAAAAGGAAACGTAGCTTATAATGCAACTAATGATGAAGTATTAAAATTCATCCGTACTAAAGTAGAAGAATCAATTTCTAATTCAGAAAAAACTTTCCGTTCACGTATTGACCGTTTTGGTGTAGCGCAACCTAATATTCAAAAATTAGGAAACAGCGGCCGCATCTTAGTTGAATTACCAGGCGTTAAAGATAAAGAGCGCGTTCGTGAATTATTACAGGGAACAGCAAACCTTGAGTTCTGGGAAACTTATGATAATACCGAGTTAGGAAACTTATTAATAGGTGCTAATGATAAACTATCAAAAGCGTTATATCCGAATTTTGATAGCGGTAAAAAAGACACAACCGCTGCAAAAACTGCAGACACAACTAAAATAGCTACTCCAGCAGTTGCATCAAACGACACTGCAAAAGGTGTAATAGATACAGCAGCAGTTTCTTCAGTTAAAACTAATTCTACTGTTCCAACTTCTTTGGATTCTTTTAATATGCGTTTCCCTTTAATTTATGTAGGGAATGTACCATGTCCTTTAAAGGCGAATGTGTCTTTTAACCAGCAAACGCAACAACCTGAGCAATTTTTACCGGGTCCAGTAGTAGCAAGAGCTTATAGTAAAGAAGATACTGCTAAAGCAAACTCCTTATTAAGAAACCCTGCTTTAAAATCTTACCTGCCTAATAAATTAAAATTTATGTGGGGTTCAAAACCTGAAGAGGTGAAAAACGAATCAGGCGAAATCATTGGATCCTATTATGAATTGTATGCTATCAAAGTAACAGACAGAAGCGGCAAAGCAGCCATGTACGGAGATATCATCACTGATGCACGTCCTGATTTTGACGCTCAAAGCGGTGGTCACCCATACATTAGCATGACCATGACTGGTGAAGCAGCTACTAAATGGGCTAAATTAACCAAAGACAATTCACCTCAGGGAGATAAAAAAGGCCGTTCGATTGCTGTAGTAATGGATAACATGGTGTATTCAGCTCCAACTGTTAACGGTGAAATTAAAGGTGGTAAATCTCAGATCACAGGTAACTTTACAGTTGAAGAGGCCAACACATTAGCAGCCGTTTTAAGTGCTGGTAAGTTACCCGCTCCTGCCCGTATTGTTGAGGAAAGTGTTGTAGGTCCTACTTTAGGCCAGGAAGCTATTGACTCAGGTTTAATGTCTACCGTGATTGCTTTAATTGTGATCCTGATTTTCATGTACATGTATTATAACAAAGCAGGTATGGTAGCTAACATTGCGTTAATTGCCAATATGTTTTTTATTATGGGTATTCTCGCCTCTATGAATGCGGTGTTAACGTTACCTGGTATTGCGGGTATCGTGCTTACCATTGGTTTAGCGGTGGATGCCAACATCCTTATCTTTGAGCGTATTCGTGAGGAACTTGCTCATGGCAAAAACATTTCTCAGGCTATTAAAGAAGGTTTCAAGCACGCGATGAGCTCCATTATTGACTCAAACGTTACCTTGGCTATTTTGGCGATTATCTTAATGGTGTTTGGTTCAGGACCTGTTCAAGGTTTCGCTACTACGTTGTTGATTGGTATTGGTGCATCTTTATTCTCTGCTATTTTAATTACACGTGTTATTTTTGAATGGATGTTGGAGCGTAAAATGGAAATTCCATTCGACAATTCTGTAACAAGAAACTCATTTAAAAATGTTGCTTTCAACTTTGTTGGCCGCAGAAAGATTTACTATGCAATTTCTACAGTAATTATCGTTTTAGGTACTGTCATGTATTTCGCTCATGGTGGATTAAAATTAGGTGTTGATTTTAAAGGTGGTCGTACATACCAGGTTCGTTTCGAAAAAGAAATGAATACCGAAGATGTGAAACAGTCATTAAAATCTGCCTTCAAAGATGCGTCATTAGAAGTAAAAACGGTTGGGGCAAACAACCAGATGAAAATAACTACCTCTTACCGTGTGTCTGATAATTCAGCAACTGTGGATAGTGAGGTTGAAAAAGCATTAAATGATGGTTTAAACACACTAAATGTCAAACATGAAGTAGTTAGTCAGCAAAAAGTTGGACCTACTATCGCAACAGATATTTTATACGGTGCTTACGCGGCTATCTTATTTTCATGTTTAGTGATGTTCGTTTATATCGTTGTTCGATTCAAGAAATGGCAATATGGTTTAGGAGCTGTTGTGGCTTTATTCCATGACGTGTTAGTGGTGTTATCCTTCTACACAATTTTAGACGGTATCGTTCCATTCTCACTAGAGATCGGTCAGGATTTCATTGCTGCTATCTTAACCGTTATGGGTTATACCATGACAGAAACAGTGGTTGTATTTGACAGGATTCGTGAGCGTTTATCTGAAAATGAAAAAGCTGATTCTACCGAAGCTGAACGTAATACATTAATTAACTATGCGTTAAACAGTACGTTAAGCCGTACTATCTTAACATCATTAACTGTATTCTTCGTGTTATTAGTAATCTTTATTTTTGGTGGAGAAAGTATCCGTGGATTTATCTTCGCCTTATTAATCGGCCGTATCATTGGTACTTATTCGTCCCTATGTATTTCCACTCCAATTGTTGTGGATTTCGATAAACGAAGAAATTAGTACTTACTAATATAATTTTAAGCCTCATTCACCGACTGGCGAATGAGGTTTTTTTTGCTATTTAATTAAGGAGGCTGGCTAAAAAAAAATATGAACAGTATTACAACCCGAACAGCAATTATTTCATTAGAAAAACAGAACTTTGTCAGAATGACGATGAGGGACCAGGTGTATCTGGAACTTATAGATATGCAAGAAAACCATCATGCAGAAAATCTTCTGACCAATCATAATCCCCATGTTGTATTAATAGATACCAGGTTAAATTCACTTAGTTCCGATGAAGCAAGAAAGTTTTCTGCAGGCGAGGAACCTGTCAGGTACAGGGCTGCTGTAGCTCTTCTTTTCAAGGGATTAGCTGGAAGAATAGGTGCAAATTCTATGATTACCATTTACCAGCCAAAAGTGTTAACAGCTAAGTTTAGTGATGAAACAAAAGCAATTGCCTGGCTAAATGACAAACTTATATCTTCCACACTTTAAACTATATTTTGGAAGTTAATAACACCATTCCAAAATTATAGTTTTCATTCGTACCTTTAAGGTTCAATGATTTTAGAGAAATTATCCCTTATCAATTTTAAAAATTACGACGAAGCTCAATTGGAGTTTTGTCCGAAATTTAATTGCTTTGTGGGTAATAATGGGATGGGCAAAACCAATTTATTGGATGCTATCCATTACATTTCTTTCTGTAAAAGTTTTTTTAATGCCATTGATAGCCAGAATATTAAACACGAACTTCCTTTTTTTGCGATCCAGGCATGGATTCAAAAAAATGGCGAAACCCATGAAATATTTTGTGGTGTAAAGCGTGGACATAAAAAACAATTCAAACACAACAAGAAAGAATACGAACGTCTATCAGAACATATTGGATTATATCCTTTAGTGATGATTTCACCATCCGATATCGAATTGATCTGGGATGGAAGTGAAGTACGCAGAAAGTTCATGGATAGCATCATCTCCCAGTATGATAAAGTTTATCTTGAAAAATTGATTTCCTATAATCATGTACTTCATCAACGTAATGCTTTATTAAAACAATTTTACGAAAGCAGGACATTTGATACTATGAGTCTGGAGATCTGGGATGAGCAACTCGTTATTCACGGGCAGGAAATCATCAGGCTTCGGAAACATTTTTTAGAAGAATTCATTCCTTTGTTTATAAAAAATTATCAGTTCATCAGCGGAAGTAAAGAAGAGGTTAGTCTAGAATATGACTCTTCCATCAAAGACATCTCATATAAAACTGTTTTGCTTTCAGTGTTGTCCAGAGACAGGGCGGTTCACCACACCACGGTAGGTCCGCATCGCGACGACCTGAACTTTAAACTGATGGGAAATAGCCTTAAGAAATTCGCATCACAGGGTCAACAAAAATCATACTTATTGGCTTTAAAACTTGCGCAATTTGAATTGATAAAAGAAAAAAAACATACAAAACCATTATTATTACTGGATGATATTTATGATAAACTGGATGAAACCCGTTTTAAACAATTGATCGACCTGGTAAGTGGTGATGAATTCGGACAGGTATTTATTACCGATACTCATCCAGGACGAATTCAGGAAATGTTTGAACAAAATAATTCAGAACATTTAATTTATGTAGTAAATAACGGATCAATAGAAAAACATGGGGAGGAATAATAATCTCATAAAATTAGGAGATGCCATCTCCCAGATCTTCAAGGAAGAAAAACTGGATGAGAAATACAGTATCTTTGCTATCAGGAATGGATGGGAAAGTATTGTGGGGAAAACAGTTGCCAAACATACCACTCAGTTAAACTATGCCCAGGGAATATTGTTTGTGTCCATTGATTCATCTATTATCAGGAATGAAACTTCATACGCAAAAGAATCCATAATCGAAAAAGTAAATAAATTTGTAGGAAAAAGATTGATAAAAGAATTGGTATTGAAGTAAGAGACAAAAGATAAAAAAGACTGAAGGGACTAAAGAGACAAATTTGTCAGTTCGAGCGAAGTCGAGAACACATAAACAAAAAGAATGAAAGCATTTAAAGTACCGGAGTTTTACAAAAGTCCGATCATTAGTAAAATAAAACAATATCGGAAGATACAGGATCCGCGTAAGAAGGACAACTCTCCCACCCTACTCGATTTTGGACCTGTACAGTTTTTAATTGCCAGACATTTTGGATTTTGTTATGGTGTAGAAAATGCCATTGAAATTTCGTTCAGAGCTTTAGAAGAAAATCCCGGGAAACGTATTTTTCTATTGAGCCAAATGATCCATAATCCCGATGTGAACAATGATCTGATAGAAAGAGGTGTTCAGTTTTTACAGGATACGAATGGCAAACAACTTATATCATTTGATGTTTTAACACCGGATGACATTGTGATTATCCCCGCATTTGGAGCTCCCTTAAACATTTTAGAACTTCTTGAATCAAAAAACATTAAAACAGAAGCGTATAATACAACCTGTCCGTTTGTTGAACGTGTATGGAAAAAATCAGAGAGTATAGGGAAAGATAATTATACGATTATCATTCATGGTAAACATAACCACGAAGAAACAAAGGCAACTTTTTCAAGAAGCGACAAACATAATAAAGCCATTATTGTTAAAGATATTGAAGAATCTAAATTGTTGGCAGAATACATTTTGGGAAACAAATCGAAAGAACAATTTGAAATTGATTTTAAAGGACGCTATTCCGAAGGATTAAATGTAGAAACGGATTTACAACGTATCGGTGTCATCAATCAAACAACAATGCTTGCCAGTGAAACCCAGGAAATAGCAGACTATTTTAAAAAAGTCATGATCGAAAAATATGGCTCAGAAAATTTATCGGAACATTTTGCAGATACGCGTGATACCTTATGTTATGCAACAAATGAAAATCAGGATGCAACTTACGGATTATTAGAGTCAGAAGCAGATCTTGCTATTGTGGTTGGCGGTTACAATAGCAGTAACACGTCTCACCTTGTGGAACTTTGTGAACGTAAATTTCATACTTATTTTATTTCCTCTGAAAAAGAAATCATAGACAAAAACACAATTCATCATTTTGATTACCCAAACAAAAAACATTTAACAAGCAATAACTTTTTACCCGACAAAAAACCTGTACGTATCATTTTAACCAGTGGTGCTTCCTGCCCAGACTCAGTAATTGAAGGAGTCATCCATAAAATAAACAGTTTTTACACAGGAACAACTTCTGTTGAAGAAGCGATTAAACATTTATCAAATTAAAAATATGCATTTAAATTTAACCAAGCCGCTCGCTTTTTTTGACCTTGAAACAACCGGAGTAAACGTTGCCAGCGATCGTATCGTTGAAATATCTATTGTGCGTGTGAATGTTGACAATACAACTGAAACTTTAACTCGTAAAGTAAATCCAACTATACCTATTCCGGAAGCCTCTTCAAAATTTCATGGTATTTACGACAAAGACATCCAAGATTCTCCGACTTTTAAAGAACTGGCTTCTGAGCTTTCTAAATTCTTAACCAATTGTGATCTTGCAGGATTTAACTCAAATAAATTTGATGTACCGGTACTTGCAGAAGAATTCTTAAGAGCAGATGTGGATTTTGATTTAAGAAACAGGAAGTTGATAGATGTGCAAAACATCTTTCATATCATGGAACCCCGGAATTTAAGTGCGGCTTACAAATTTTATTGTGAAAAACCTTTAATTAACGCGCATTCAGCAGAAGCAGACACTCTTGCTACTTTTGAAATATTCAAAGCGCAGCTAAGCAAATACGAAAGTTTTGAAATGGAAGATGAAAAAGGAAATAAATTCATCCCCGTAAAAAACGACATGAGTGTATTAAGTAGTTTAACGACTCGTACAAGAAATGCTGACTTAGCCGGGAGAATTGTGTTCAATGAGAAGGACGTGGAAGTATTCAATTTTGGAAAACACAAAGATAAACCAGTAAGAGAAATTTTCGAAAAAGAACCTTCTTATTATAACTGGATCATGAATGGTGATTTTCCATTGTACACAAAAAAAATAGTTACTCAGATTCGTTTGAGTATGAAAACAAGTTAGTTAAATGCACGCACTGGAACCTTTTTATAACTGGCAACATTTATATATCGCTTCGGAAGATGAGGATTCGCCATTTTATGGTGCAGAGTATAGTGAGTTTACTTTTACCAATACAGTTTACAATTATTACATTCATCCGCAGTGGGATGATATGGGGAGCGAAACACTTTATCTTAAGATCTTATTTGTTGATTATGATGAACATTATGCTATCATTGAATTAATTGGTGAATGGAATGATGCCATCAATAATGATATCATGCTCTTAAAAAGAGATATTATAGACGATCTTGCATTTCATGGTATCAATAAATACATTGTTATTGGTGAAAACGTACTTAATTTCCATCACTCAGATGATTCCTATTACGAAGAGTGGTTCGACGATGTACAGCCGGATGGCTGGATTGTGTTCCTTAACTTTCAAGATCATGTATTGAAAGAATTTAAACAGGCTAATCTTGATTATTATTTTAACACTGGCGGAGAATTAAATGATTTTGAATGGCGAAAATTCTCTCCAGGTCAGGTTTTTGGGAATATTTCAAAGATCATCTCTAAGCGCCTTGATTAATGTGTCTTGCTGAATTTGATTCAGTATCCATGAGACCCATAATCAAGTTCAGGGGGTAACTAAACCATCTTTAAATAGAACAAAAATACCTTCAAAATAACATTTGTTAATACTTAAAACATGAGTTTCATCTGTCAATGGCTTATCTTTGATACGCTTTAAAAAAATTGAATTTGGCAACTGAAAAAGACATAACAACTCTGAATCCTAAAGAATATATCATAATTAAAGGGGCGCGAATGCATAACCTGAAAGGTATTGATGTGGCTCTTCCACGGAATAAATTTATTGTCATCACCGGCCTTTCAGGTTCGGGTAAATCTTCTTTAGCATTTGATACTTTATATGCTGAAGGACAACGACGTTATGTGGAGAGTTTATCCGCTTATGCACGTCAGTTTTTAGGCCGGTTAGAAAAACCAAAAGTAGATTACATTAAGGGTATTTCTCCAGCCATAGCCATTGAACAAAAAGTAATTTCCAGAAATCCAAGAAGTACCGTTGGAACAATAACCGAGATTTATGATTACTTGAAATTACTATATGCCCGCATTGGAAAAACATATAGTCCCGTTTCAGGTAAAATTGTGAAACGTGATTCAATAAGCGACGTTGTTGATTTTGTGAACACGCTGTCCAATGAAACTAAATGTCTCGTCCTATCGAAATTAATTGTTCCAAAAGATAGAGACTTGAAAAAACATCTCGAGTTACTGAATCAACAGGGGTTTGCGAGAATTTTAGTTAATAATCAAATTGTGAAGATCACTGATTTTGATGCAAAAAAATCAAAAAAAACAGATATCGTTTATTTATTAATTGACCGTATTGTTGTTGATATAACGGATGAGGACTTTCAAAATCGCGTAGCCGACAGCGTCCAAACAGCTTTTTTCGAAGGTGAAGGAGAGTGTGATTTGTTTATTGAAAGAGAAGATAAATCGTATCATCAGCATCATTTTTCGAATAAATTTGAAGCAGATGGAATTTCTTTCGAAGAGCCAAACATGAATTTCTTTAGTTTCAACAACCCTATCGGCGCTTGTAAAACCTGCGAAGGTTTTGGAAGTATCATTGGGATTGATCCTGATTTGGTAATTCCTAACAAAAGTATTTCTGTATATGATAGCGCTGTTGCCTGTTGGAACGGTGAATCTATGTCTTACTATAAGAACCAGTTGATCAAAAGCGCACATAAGTTTGATTTTCCTGTGCACAAACCAATTGTGCAATTGACAAAAGCACAATATGATTTATTATGGGAAGGCAATTCTTATTTTGAAGGAATCAATGCCTTCTTTAAAATGCTTGGTAAAGAAAGCTACAAAATCCAATACCGGGTAATGATTGCGAGATACCGCGGTAAAACAACCTGCCCTGATTGCCAAGGAACCCGTTTACGCAAAGATGCCAACCATGTAAAAGTTGGAGATAAAGGTATTTCCGAATTAGTGTTAATGCCTGTTTCAGATATTCGCGATTTCTTTAAAAAATTAAAGCTGAACGAACACGATACTTCCATTGCAAAACGGTTGCTATTAGAAATCAACAGTCGTTTACAGTTTCTACTGGATGTTGGATTAGGCTACCTCAGTTTAAATCGTGTGGCGAATACGTTGAGTGGTGGCGAGAGTCAACGCATTAATTTAGCAACATCGTTAGGTAGCAGTTTAGTTGGAAGTTTATATATACTGGATGAACCCAGCATCGGTTTACATTCAAGAGATACTGAAAAACTGATTGGTGTGTTAAAATCTTTGAAAGCTCAGGGAAATACAGTAATCGTAGTGGAACATGATGAAGAAATTATGAATGCGGCGGATCAGTTAATTGATATTGGTCCGGAGGCAGGGACTAATGGTGGTGAACTTGTTTTTCAGGGAAATCACAAGGAACTATTAAAAGATTCTAAAAGTTTCACAGCTAAATATTTGACCGATAAACTTCGTATTGAAGTTCCTAAGACACGTCGTAAATGGAAAGAATTTATTGAAGTAAAAGACGTTACTGAAAATAATTTAAAAAATATCAGTGTGAAATTCCCACTTAATACCTTATGCTGTGTAACAGGCGTGAGCGGTTCGGGAAAATCAACATTAGTAAAAAAAGCGTTATATCCGAATGTTCGCAAGTATCTTGAAGGATATTTTGCTAATGCAAAAAGCGATAAAATTTCCGGTAGTCTGAAACAAATTCAGCATGTAGAGTTCATTGATCAAAACCCGATTGGTAAATCGTCTCGAAGCAATCCAGTAACTTATACAAAAGCGTATGATGAGATAAGAAATTTATTTTCAGAACAATCATTAGCTAAAGTGCGAAATTACAAACCTTCTCATTTCTCGTTTAATGTTGATGGAGGCAGATGTGAAGTATGCGAAGGTGAAGGAACTATCACTGTTGAAATGCAGTTTATGGCAGATATTTCTTTGCCTTGTGAGGCCTGTAACAGCAAGCGTTTTAAAGCAGAAACACTGGAAATTCTATACAAAGGCAAGTCCATCTCAGATGTTTTAGAGATGACAATTGATGACGCTGTTATTTATTTTGGACAGGATGAAACAGACCGAGTTTGCAGACGCATTATTGAACGGTTAAAACCTTTACAGGAAGTTGGTCTGGGTTATGTGCAGTTAGGGCAATCATCGAGTACTTTAAGTGGTGGCGAAGCCCAAAGAATTAAATTAGCTACCTTTTTAATCGGTGGAAATTCAACTACACGGACACTTTTTATTTTTGATGAACCTACAACAGGTCTTCATTTTCACGATGTTGCCAAATTATTAAAATCATTTAACGCCTTAATTGAAAAAGGACATTCTATTATTGTCATCGAGCATAACCTTGATGTGATTAAATGTGCTGATTGGATCATTGACATTGGCCCTGAAGGTGGTGAAGAAGGTGGAACGGTGGTTGCACAGGGAACTCCGGAAGATGTTTCGAAAAGCAAACTGAGTTATACCGCTAAATATTTAAAGGAGAAGTTATAGTGTTTTATAGTTGCGTTAAGGATTGAAGTGAAAATCCTTTTTGGTAACTGAAGTCGTTGAGATTCTCGAAACGCTGAAGTACTAAAAAGATTGTAACGAAAAGCCTGACCCGGAGGGAAACGCCCAAAAACTCATTATTTAAATAAACCTTAAGTTTTTAAAAACCTATTAACAACCCTTTTCCATTCTTTAAATTTTTAGCAACTTTGGGCTTTAGAAAAACCTTTCTAAAAGTTATGCAATTAAAATATAAAACCAAACCAAAAGCCATTCTTTTATTAGAAGACGGTAAAGTGTTTGAAGGAAAAGCAGCCGGTAAAATTGGAACTACTACTGGCGAAATCTGTTTCAATACAGGGATGTCCGGTTACCAGGAAATTTTTACTGACCCCTCTTATTTCGGACAAATTGTTGTCATGAATAATGTTCATGTTGGTAATTATGGTATTGAAGAAAGTGAAGTGGAAAGCGAAAGCATCAAGATTTCCGGCATGATCTGTAAAAAATTTAATGACGGTTTTTCCAGAAAACGTGCTCAACAATCTTTGGAAGATTACTTTTTAAATGATGGCGTGGTTGCTATTAGTGATGTCGATACACGAGCCATAGTTCGTTATATCAGAGATAAAGGTGCTATGAATTGCATCATATCTTCCGAAAATATGGATATTGATTCTTTGAAAGCGCAGTTGGCAAAAGTACCAAAAATGGAAGGTTTAGAATTATCTTCAAAAGTATCCACTAAAACAGCTTATGAATTTGGGGAACCTGGTGCAGATTATAAAGTAGCGGTCTTAGATTATGGCGTGAAGAAAAATATATTACGTTGTTTAACGGAAAGAGGATGTTTTTTAAAGGTTTTTCCGATGAAAACTTCGAAAGAAGATATCCTTGCTTTTAATCCAGATGGGATCATGCTTGCAAATGGCCCTGGTGATCCGGGAGTTATGAGAGACGAAATTTCAGTTGTAAAAAAATTGGTTGAAACTGGTATTCCGATTTTTGGCATTTGTTTGGGCCACCAACTTTTAGCTGAGTCACAAGGAATTTCTACTTATAAATTGCATGCTGGTCACCGTGGAATAAACCATCCAGTTAAAAATATCATTACCGGTAAATCGGAAATTACTTCACAAAATCATGGTTTTACAATCAACGTAGATGATATTTCTAAAAATCCGGAAATTGAAATAACGCATGTTAACCTCAACGATCAAACGATCGAAGGTATCCGGATCAAAAATAAACCCGTATTTTCAGTGCAATATCACCCTGAATCTTGCCCGGGTCCGTTAGACTCCCGCTATTTATTTGATGATTTTGTGGCAAATATTAAAACGGCAAAAAATAAAAAAGCTGCTGTCGTTTAATTTAAGTTTCTTTACCTTTAAATCCCGGTTTTTTAGGGCTTTTTTGTTACCTTTGCGGCAATATGCCAAATTTAGTAGCCATCGTAGGTCGTCCCAATGTTGGGAAATCGACCCTTTTTAACAGATTAACCGAATCCCGTGAAGCCATTGTTGATGATGAGCCAGGAGTAACCCGTGACAGACATTACGGAAAATCAAACTGGAATGGTATTGAGTTTTCGGTAGTAGATACCGGAGGATATATCAAAGGAAGTGAAGATATTTACGAAGGGGAGATCAGGAAGCAAGTTCAGATTGCTGTGGATGAGAGCACCACCATAATATTTATGGTAGATGTAACTGATGGCGTAACCCAGTTTGATAAAGATGTCGCAGACATTGTAAGAAGAAGTAAAAAGCCGGTCCTTTTAGTAGTTAATAAAGTAGATAACAGTGAGCGTAATTCTTATGCAGCTGAATTTTATAGTTTAGGTTTAGGTGATCCTTATTGTGTTTCTTCTAACAGTGGAATGGGTACAGGTGATTTACTGGATGTTTTAGTTAAAACATTTCCTGAAGATTCTGGCGCTATTGAAGGAAGTCATTTACCAAAAATTGCCATTGTTGGTCGCCCTAACGTTGGAAAATCTTCTTTAACTAATGCGTTATTGGGTGAAGAACGAAATATCGTTACAGCCATTGCCGGAACTACGCGTGATACAATTCATACACGTTATAATAAATTCGGACACGATTTTTTATTGATCGATACTGCAGGAATGCGAAAGAAAGCAAAGGTTCATGAAGACATTGAGTTCTATAGTGTGATGCGAACAATCAATGCTATTGAAACATCTGATGTGTGTGTATTAATGTTGGATGCCACACAAGGCATTGAATCTCAGGATCTGAACATTATTCATCTGATCGTTAAAAATCATAAAGGCATAGTGATCGTTGTAAACAAATGGGATTTGATTGAAGAAAAAAATACCATGACCACCAAGCATTTCGAAGAGCAGATCAGAATTAGCATGATGCCTTTTAAAGATGTTCCAATTATTTTCACTTCAGTTTCTGAAAAACAACGTATCATGAAAGTGATTGAGGTAGCTATGGAGGTTTTTCAAAATAGAACTACGAAAATCCCTACAAGTAAATTGAACGAATATTTCTTGCCATTAATTGAGAATTTTCCACCGCCTGCTGTAAAAGGAAAAATAGTAAAGATAAAATACGTAACTCAGATTAAAGATACCTGCGCGTTTGTTTTCTTCTGTAATTCTCCTCAATATCTGACGGATGCATACAAACGCTTTTTAGAGAATAAATTCCGCGAAAGTTTTAATTTTACAGGTGTGCCGCTTTCGTTTTATTTCAGGGCAAAAAGCTAATTATTTACTTTACTGAATACCCATGAGGTTCCTTATACTTTGTCTTTGTACACTCTCTTTCGTCAATCTGTGTAGTGCACAGGAATTAAGTGGTTTTGTAAAAGACAAAAATCAAAAAGGTATTCCTTATGTAAATATTGGCATTCCTGCTAAAGCCTTTGGAATCATTACGGACGACAAAGGTGCGTTTAATTTGAAGATTACTTCTGAAAAAGAAACGGATACCTTACAAATTACATCCATTGGTTACTATCCCGTTGTTTTGAGCATTGCAGATTTGAAAAAGATTTGTGCACAAAATTCAGCTGTTATATTAACGGAAGAAATTTATCAGTTAAGCACCACTACTGTAAGGGCAGATGAATACGAAACAAAAATTTTAGGAACGCAAAGTGTCGCAGATCTTGAATGTGTCAATCTCAGTGGCTTAAAACAAAAAGACACTGCGTCTATCAGACGCTATAAAGAAAAAGGCATCAGTGAAAAATCTGCCGGTATAGAAATAGGAAATAAAATTTCTATTAAAAAAGGGCAGCAAACGTATATTGATAAAATTCAGTTTAAGGCCTGTCTTGGACCAAACGATACCGCAATTTTTAGAATTAATATATATTCTGAAGGGAAAACAATAAAAAGAGTTTTAACTCCTATTGGCATGGTGAAGGTAGTCAACTCAAACAACGAATTGAAAGAACCAATCATTATAAGATCTGTCGGAAAGACTGAAGTACATGAAATTGATGTATCAAAGCAAAATATCGAAGTAACAGATGATTTCATTATTGCATTGGAATGTATTTACGCTTCCAATTCACAAATGAACATTGGCGCGAAACCTGCCATGTTTGGATCAACTGATTTATTAATCCGAGAAAGTATCATGGATGAATGGATCAAAGTTCCACTTATAAACATGACTTTTATAGCGGCAACCGTTACCTATAAAAAGAAAGTTAAAAAATAAAGTTCACATTTCCTTCGTATCTTTTACTAAACCTATAAGTTATAGTTGTACCACTAAAACTTATAAATCATGAAAACTTACTCATCATTACTTTTTACACTATTTTTTATTGCAATCAGATCATCAATTCAAGCTGGGGATTCACTTAAACAAAAACCAGTACAAGTCAAAAATGCCTGTGGTGTATATGACAAAAACGTTGGAGACAGAAGATATATTAATTACACAAGCTTGCGCGAAAGTGATGTTGCTTGGGAGAAAAGGGTTTGGAGAGACATTGATATGCGGGAAAAACAAAACCAGCCTTTCTATTATCCTTTAGAGTATACCGCTTGTCGCACTTCTTTATTTCAAACAATTAGCCGACAGATTTTAAACGGAAATCTAATAGCCTTTAAAGATGAAGAATTTTTAATTCCTTACGAGCCGGGTGAGTTCAGAAAAAAAATTGTAAAAACAGATACGTCAGAGCAATTTATTTATAATGAGTTCGGGGAAGAACGCACCGTAAGGGTGCCAGTTTCTGATTCTACAAGTATTTATGAACGTGTATTAAAATTCAGGCTAAAAGAAGACTGGTTCTTTGATCGTCAAAAATCAAGCTTGGAAGTTCGTATTATTGGGATGGCAGCTTTTGAGTATAATGAAGCACGCGACTATTATACAGAGTTGTGTTGGGTTTATTTTCCATCCTGCCGCCCCTACTTTGCAAAAAATGATGTGTATAATTTTAAAAACGATGCGGAACGTAGAAGTCTGGATGACATTTTCTGGAAACGTCAATTTTCAAGTGTAATAGTCAAAGAATCAAACGTATATGATCGCTCTATTGATCAATATCAAAAAGGCATAGATGCATTAGCGGAATCAGATAAAATAAAGATGAGCATTTTTACCTGGGAACACGATCTTTGGAATTATTAGAGCTCTTGAATAATTAAAAAAAACAGGAACACGGATCGTACTGATTTAGATGGTACTCACAGATAAATATTTGAGTTATAAAATAAATCCGTGAAAACCAGTCAAATTAGTATCATCCACGCAGCTATTAGTTGTAATAACTAAGATGCGTCTATAAATAATACTCATTAAAAAACTTAGAAAAGAGGTCTATTAGAATTCGTCATTGCGAAGGCTTTTTTGCCCGAAGCAATCTCACACATAGTATTCTATTTATTATGAGATTGCTTCGCTATCGCTCGCTATGACATTTATTTTTTCTCAATCCACTTTTTAGCATTCACAAAAGCTTCTAACCAAGGCGAAACCTCATCTTTTTGATTCGGATAATTTGCCCAGTTCCATGGGAACGTAGAACGTTCAATATGGGGCATGGTTACTAAATGCCTTCCTGTTTTATCGCACATCATGGCAGTATTAAAATCTGAACCATTAGGATTTGCAGGATAACCGTCGTAGGCATATTGTGCTACGACATTGTATTTATCTTCCGTGTTTGGTAGTTTAAATTTCCCTTCACCGTGCGATATCCAAACACCTAATGTTGATCCCTCTAATGTAGAAAGCATCACCGAATTGTTTTTCTGAATTTTTACTGAGGTAAATCCGCTCTCATGTTTTTGAGACGTATTGTGGCGCATTTTTCCATGTACATCATGTTCAGGATTGATCAATTCCAATTCCATGAATAGCTGACAACCATTGCAAATTCCAATCGACAAAGTATCTTCGCGTTTAAAGAAATTCTTTAAAGCAGTATTTGCTTTATCGTTATACCTAAAAGCACCTGCCCAACCTTTAGCGGAACCTAACACATCTGAATTAGAAAAGCCACCAACAGCTCCAATAAATTGGATATCTTCTAAATTTTCTCTTCCGGATATCAGATCGGTCATATGAATATCCTTCACATCAAAACCTGCTAAGAACATAGCGTTGGCCATTTCCCGTTCTGAATTAGATCCTTTTTCACGAATGATTGCGGCTTTAGGACGCTTCTCGACTACGCTCGAAGTGACAGGAAGCTTACCATTAAAATGGGCAGGGAATTTAAATTGTAAAGGTTGACTTTTATAATTCGTAAAACGTTCTTGCGCCATTCCATTTTTAGACTGCTTAGAATCTAACAGAAATGATGTTTTATACCAGGTATCTCTTATTTCAGAAACATTAAAAGTAAAGATATCAGCATTGTTTTTAATCGTTACCGAATTACTTTCTATAACTGAACCGATATTAAAAATGTCGATATTGTTTTTAGCAAATTCTTTTTCAACAGAAGCATCTGCCTGAAACACTATAGCTATATTTTCATTAAAGAAAGCTTTAACCGTATCGTTTTCTTTTAAAGAAGACAGATCGTAATTCGCAGCAAGGTTAACATCTGCAAAACATAGCTCTAATAAAGTAGTTACTAAACCGCCACTGCCAACATCGTGTCCTGCGGTTATTTTACTGTCTTTGATCAAATTTTGTAAAGTATTAAATGCTTTTTTGAAATAAGCACCGTCTTTAATCGTTGGTACTTCCGTACCGATCTTTTTTAAAACTTGCGCAAATGAAGTGCCGCCTAATTTGAAAGTATCCTGTGAAAGATTAAGGTAATAAATATTTCCTCCGTTGCGCTTTAAAACAGGTTCAATAACTTTAGTAATATCATTACAATTTCCAGCTGCCGAAATAATTACTGTTCCCGGCGCAATCACTTCATCATTCGGATATTTTTGTTTCATGGATAGAGAATCTTTTCCTGTTGGAATATTGATTCCTAATTCAAGGGCAAAATCCGAACAGCTTTTTACTGCCTCGTATAAACGGGCATCTTCTCCTTCATTCTTACAAGCCCACATCCAGTTTGCCGATAATGAAACCGACTTTAAGTTTTCTTTCAATGGTGCCCAAACTAAGTTTGATAACGCTTCGGCAATCGCAGTTCTTGAACCTGCAACCGGATCGATTAAAGCCGCGATAGACGAATGTCCGATTGTTGTTGCAATGCCTTCTTTACCTTTATAATCCAAAGCCATCACACCCACGTTATTCAATGGTAATTGTAAAGGACCAGCACATTGTTGTTTAGCAACTCTGCCTCCTACACACCGGTCAACTTTATTAGTCAGCCAATCTTTACACGCAACTGCTTCTAACTGCAATACCTGATTTAAATAAGCGGGAATCTTATCAGAAGAATAACTTAATTCAGCATAATTTCTATTTACTGTTTTATCATTCATGATCGTTTTTGGAGAACTTCCAAAGAAATCTTCCAACGCATAATCCATTGGTTTTAATCCGGTTGATTTTGATTCGAATGTAAACCGATGATCATCGGTTACATCACCAACCTCGTACATAGGCGAGCGCTCACGATCTGCAATGCGCTGCAATGTATCTATGTCTTTTTCACTGATCACTAAACCCATTCGTTCCTGCGATTCGTTACCAATAATTTCTTTAGCTGATAAGGTTGGATCTCCTACCGGTAATTTATCCAGGTCAATCAAACCGCCGGTTGCTTCAACTAACTCTGATAAGCAGTTTAAGTGTCCGCCTGCACCATGATCATGAATCGATACAATTGGATTATTATCACTTTCAACTAAACCACGAATGGCGTTGGCTGCGCGTTTTTGCATTTCTGGATTAGAACGTTGAATCGCATTTAATTCAATACCTGAACCAAAAGCTCCTGTATCTGCAGATGAAACTGCCGCTCCACCCATTCCTATACGGTAATTTTCTCCACCTAAAATAACAATCTTATCTCCTTTTGATGGCGCTTTTTTTATAGCCTGGTTTAATTTACCATAACCAATACCACCAGCTTGCATGATCACTTTATCATAACCTAATTTACGGCTATGACCACTGAGCGCGTCGAAGTGTTCTTCGTGTTCAAAGGTTAATACTGAACCGGTAATTAAAGGTTGACCAAATTTATTTCCAAAATCAGAAGCGCCGTTAGATGCTTTGATCAAAATATCCATAGGTGTTTGGTACAACCATTTACGTTCCTTCATTCCATTTTCCCAAGGTCTTTTGTCACCCTGAGCGGAGTCGAAGGGTTCCAATCTTGAGTAAGAGGTCATGTAAACCGCTGTTCCTGCTAAAGGCAAAGAACCTTGCCCGCCAGCCAAACGATCGCGAATTTCACCGCCTGAACCTGTAGCTGCACCATTAAAAGGTTCTACTGTTGTAGGGAAATTATGTGTTTCTGCTTTTAATGAAAGAACTGATTCAAATTCTTTTTCTTCGTAAAAATCGGCTTTATCGGATGTCTTTGGAGCAAATTGTACAACCTTTGGGCCTTTAACAAATGCTACATTATCTTTATAGGCAGAGACAATATCATTAGGATTGGTCTCAGATGTTTTTTTAATTAACTTGAATAAAGAGGTGGGCTTTTCTTCACCATCAATTATAAATGTTCCATTAAAAATTTTATGGCGACAGTGTTCAGAATTTGCTTGTGAGAAAGCGAAGATCTCAGAGTCAGTTAATTTACGTCCTAGTTTGGCAGATAAGTGATTTAGATAATCAACTTCTTCTGAGCTTAATGCTAGTCCTTCTGATTTGTTATAAGCTGCAATATCTGTAATATCAAGAATAGGTTCAGGTTTAATATTAATGGTATAAATATCCTGGTTTAACTCTTCATACTTTTGAGAAAGCATTGGATCAAATGAAGTGAAATCTTGTGCTACCTTTTCAAATTCTTCGATGCGGATAACGCCCGTTATACCCATGTTTTGAGTGATCTCAACAGCATTGGTGCTCCATGGCGTGATCATTGCTGCACGTGGACCAACAAAAAAATCCGTTAATACGGATTTTTCAATTTTATTCGCGTCATTAAAAAGCCAGTTTAATTTTTGAATATCTTCCTGAGAAATTTCATTTTGAGTTTGAACCGCAAAAATGGTATAGGATTGGTTTCCGAAGAAATGAATCATTGTTTGTAGTGATTATGGTGATTAATTTTTGAAGTTACAAAGTTAACTTTATAGACTTAATTAGCCAATTGCAATCTTATATTTTATCCCCAAAAAACCACACATTTAAACAATCCGTCTTATAAAAGTATGTTAGTATGTTTTTTCCAAATACAACTTAATACTTCCCTATCAGATGAAATGCATTTGCTGTAACACATCATAATACCTGAAAATAATATTTTAATGTTTTCTTATATAAATGAATCGTAACTCATTAATTGAAATAAGAAAAGCCCGTCACGATAAATCATAACGGGCTTCCATAAATATATTTAATTAGAATTTATTTCCCACCCTGCATTGCTTTCAATTCATCCATGGTCATCATCTTGTAACCTTCAGTTGATAAATTAAATTTAGAATCATCCACCGGCTCTGTAGAAACAGCTTTTGCAATCATGGTAAATTTCATTGCACCTTGTGAATTCGAAAATTCAAAAGGTAAACCTTTAAATCCTTTCATAAAACCTTGTCCACGTCCTTTCCCCTCTTTATTTGGATTTTCAAATTTATCACTATACCATACATCCATTTTCTCTTCCTTTTTATCTTTACCAACCATAGTAATTATTGCTTTTTTACACTCATATCCAGCAATGCTTTTTGTTTCACTTGTGTATTCAATTTTAGGATCTGATGGCTTGTCTTTAACCTTTGCCGCTTCTTTCTCCATTTCTTCCTTGGTTTGTTTAATGGCTATTTTATTACCCATTTGCTCCATTAACATAGTCATTCCTTTTTCATCAATACTTGTTTGACTACTAAACATCATGGATGACATTTCAGATAAAGCTTTTTCATTTTTAAAAGTTGTTTTTAACTCCATATCCCCCATCATAGCTGCTTGCTCAGGAGGAAGGCCTTCCATTTTCATATCATACGTAATGGAACCTTCTTTAATTTGTGCATTTAAGGATAAAGCTGAAAACGCAACAACAGCTAGTGTAGAAAATAATTTTTTCATTTTTTAATTTTTTTGATTCGGAATTAATTTTCAATAGATATGCCAATTTACAATTTTTGTAGAACTGGAATGTAAAAATATGCTAAATGGTAATTTTAATGGATGAAGAACGATTATATCTATTTCTGAATATCGTCAAATAATTTTTCCATTTCTGCACGGGTAACAATTTTATAGAAAGCAGGTACTTCAAAAATCTCATCTTTTATTTCATCTTTCTTAACGCAGTTTGCCGTAAAACACATTTCTAATCCTAGTTTTTTCAAACGGTAAACCATTAGCATCCCTTTAATTTTTTTGTAAGGCCCCAGATTATTAATACTATCCAAGCCAAGTTCGTCTGTATAGTATACATCGAATGAATTAGAAGGGTCAGACACATAAGTGGCTTTTACTTTTTTACATTTATAGCCTGCTATTTTTTTTGTATCTTTTGTTTCTTCTAAATTTAATTCATAACCTTTATTTTCCTGTTGAAGGTCAGCTTCCGTTTGAATACATGCATTTTTGATATCCATAAACTTGACCATCTGAGTTAATGTTTTTCTTCCCGGATCACTTATAAAAATAGTATTGAAGATGCCCATGGTACTCATTTCAACTAGAAACCTGTTATCTTTAAATTTAAGAGTAGCAGATCCTGGCGCAAGGCCCGCCATTGGATGTGTTTGATCCACTACTTCTGCATTATATTCAATTATTCCTTCAGTAAGAGAATTTTCTGTCTTCTTTGAACCACCGCAGGAAAAAAAGATCCAAAGTGATAAACATGTGAAAAATGCAAATATTCGTTTAGTTGTTATCAAAAGATAAGTTATAGAAATCGAAAGGTAATCATTTGATTTTATCCGACAAACTTAATATCCCAAAATTTTCAACATCGATTTGTAACTTTGTTCCTTAGCAAAAAGTTTAGTCGTTAATTTACCATCTTCATCCTTATCAATTAAGACATGTTTGGGAGCCGGCACTAAACAATGTTGTGTGCCGCCATATCCACTTAAAGCTTCCTGATATGCCCCGGTATGAAAAAATCCAACATACAAAGGTTGCTTATCTGTTTTAGAAACTTTTGGCAAAAAAACCTGATTCGTGTGGGCTTCACTGTTGTAATAATCCATGCTATCGCAGGTTAACCCGCCTAAATTCACTGGTGCATATTGTTTATCCCAGTTATTTACAGCCAGTAATATAAAGCGTTGATTTATTCCCCAAGTATCAGGAAGAGTTGTGATAAAAGAACTATCAATCATGTACCACTGCTCTCTGTCATTCTGTTGTTTTTGATCTATGATCGAATATAATGTTGCTCCACTTTCAGCTACGGTAAACGATCCGAATTCTGTAAAAATATCTGGTTCATCAATTTCATTTTGGGAACAAAATGTTTTGATTTGAGAAACAATTTCCTCAACCATATATTCATAATTATAGTCGAAACTAAGTGAAGTTCTGATTGGCATACCTCCACCAATATTTAAAGAATCCAGGGATGGGCAGATTTTCTTTAGTTCTTTGTAAATGTTAAGGCATTTATTTAATTCAGTCCAGTAATATATAGTGTCTTTAATACCATTATTAATAAAAAAATGAAGAAGTTTTAATTCAAATTTCGGATTATTTTGAATTTTCTCTTTATACAAACTGATAATATCGGTGTATCTAACTCCTAATCTTGACGAGTAAAAAGCAAAAGATGGCTCTTCTTCTGTACTTATACGAATGCCTAGTTGGCATTTTGCAGCCTTTACATTCTTTCTGTAATGTTCAAATTCATCCAAATGATCCAAAACAGGTATTACATTATATCCATCATTTAACAGATCTGATATGTATTGCTTATAATTTGTTTTCTTATAACCATTACATATTATAAATGTATCCTTGGTAATCTTCTTTTTTTTAATCTGCTCTCTTATAATCTGAATATCATATGCAGATGACGTTTCAATGTGTACTTCGTTTTTAAGTACTTCGTCTAAAACAAAGCTAAAATGAGAACTTTTGGTACAGTAGCAATACACATATTTCCCTTTATAATCCGCTTTTGCCATAGCCACATTAAACATTCTTTTGGCTTTCTGTATTTGCGACGTAATCTTTGGTAAATAGGTGATTTTCAACGGGGTACCATATTGTTTGATGATATCCATTAAGGGTATATCATTAAAATATAATTCATCGTCAATAACTTCAAATGACTCTTGGGGGAAATCAAAGGTTTGTTCAATCAGGTTTTGATATTTATTTTCCATGTTGGCAAATGTAAGTTACTTACATTATAGAACAAAGTATCTAAGTAACTTAATTGGATATTTATAATAAAATTAATCCCGCGTAGCAAAAGCCTTACATAGTTTTAGTTTTTTGCTCTTTTTTTCTTGATATTACCACAAAAAATAAAAATTATAGTACTTTTGTTTTATGATCCAAAGAAAACAAACCCTTTTCCTCTTAGTTGTCGCTATACTTTCCGGCATCCTTTTCTTTTTACCTTTCCAAAAGTTAAGTATTGGCGAAAATGGCTGGCCTATTTGTTTAATGCCTGGATGCAGTGCAGAAAAAATAACTTCTCATATTTACTTTCCAATGATATTAAACGGAATCGTACTTATAGTTAGTGTGGCTACTATTTTTCTTTTTAAAAACAGGAACTTTCAGTTTAAGCTTGCTAATCTCTTGGTACTATTAAATGTCATGATTTTAGGTCTTTTCTTTTTACTTGACTTCACTATCATTGAACAAGGCACAACTATTTCTTACCAAATTGGCGCCTTTTTACCTATTTTAAGCGTTATTTTCTCTTATTTTGCATCTCATTTCATCAAAAAAGATGAGATATTGGTTCGCAACGCAGACCGAATCCGGTAATTTTGTTACTGGTTTATTAATCTTCCTTCTTTAACTTTCTAAAATCAATTTTAAATTGTTGATAATTAGGTTCTTTTTTGAACATTTAGGCAATTTTAGACGAAAAAATCATGGTTTCTGATAGTTTTCGTGGAAAAATGATACTTTTGTCCCACTAACTAAAACACTAAAAAATGAAATTAACGGAAATTCAAGATTTAATTAAATTTGTTTCAAAGAGCGGGGTAAATGAAGTTGAACTGGAAACAAAAGAAATAAAAATTGTTATAAAAACTGGTAAGCAATCAACTCCTATGATGTACCAGGCTGCTCCTACTCAGATTACAACTATGCCTAATCAGGTTATGGCTTCTCCTGTTGTTAATAGTTCTCCTGCAATGGAAACTACAGCGCCCGCAAATCCAGCACCATCCAACGATGCAAAATATATTACTATTAAATCACCAATGATTGGTACTTTTTATCGTTCTGCCGGACCTGATAAGCCTTCGTTTGTAAATGTTGGTGATGATATTGCCATTGGCAAACCTGTATGCATCATTGAAGCTATGAAATTATTTAACGAAATTGAAAGTGAAATAAAAGGAAAAATTATTAAAGTATTAGTTGATGATGCTACTCCTGTAGAGTACGACCAGCCTTTATTCTTAGTAGATCCTTCATAAAAATCATTCAAAGTTTAAAATTCAAAATTCAATGATTTCAAATCTTGGATTTTAAACTTTTAACTTTAAATCTGTACAGATGTTTAAAAAAATATTAATTGCCAATAGAGGTGAGATTGCTTTACGTGTTATAAGAACATGTAAAGAAATGGGAATCAAAACTGTGGCAGTATACTCCACTGCTGATAAAGATTCATTGCATGTGAAATTTGCGGATGAGGCTGTTTGTATTGGGCCACCGCCAAGTAAAGACAGTTATTTGAATATGGCCAGCATTATTGCGGCTGCTGAAATTACAAATGCAGATGCCATTCATCCGGGCTACGGTTTTTTAAGCGAGAATGCTAAATTCTCAGAAATCTGCCGTCAAAACAAGATCAAGTTTATTGGCGCTTCTCCCGAAATGATCAACCAAATGGGAGATAAAAGCAATGCTAAAACAACTATGATAAATGCTGGTGTTCCATGTGTTCCCGGATCTGAAGGTTTATTAGAAAGCGTTGAACAGGGTATGGAGCTTGCTAAAGGCATAAAATATCCTGTAATTATTAAAGCTACCGCTGGTGGTGGTGGTAAAGGAATGCGTATTATCTGGAAAGAAGAAGAATTTCAGGCAGCCTGGGATAGCGCAACCCATGAAGCAACTGCTGCTTTTGGAAATGGTGCCATGTACATGGAAAAATACATTGAAGAACCTCGCCATATTGAGATTCAGATTGTAGGAGATGCTCATGGTAAAGCTTGTCACTTAAGTGAGAGAGATTGTTCAGTTCAACGTCGTCATCAAAAATTGGTTGAAGAAACTCCTTCACCGTTTATGACCCCTGAATTACGCGAATTAATGGGCGATGCCGCTGTTAAGGCTGCATTATCTATTGGTTACGAAGGTGTAGGAACTGTGGAATTTCTTGTTGACAAACACCGTAATTTCTATTTTATGGAAATGAATACTCGTATTCAGGTGGAACATCCTATTACTGAAGAAGTAATTAATTATGATTTAATTCGTGAACAAATATTAGTAGCTGCAGGAGTTCCTATTTCAGGAAAAAATTATTACCCACAACTACATGCTATCGAATGCCGAATTAATGCAGAAGATCCTTTTAAAAATTTTGCGCCTTCACCAGGAACTATTACCACGCTTCATACACCTGGCGGACATGGAATTCGAGTTGATTCACATGTTTATAGCGGTTACCGTATTCCACCAAACTATGACAGTATGGTTGGTAAATTGATTACAGTTGCTCAAACCCGTGAAGAAGCCATTGCAAAAATGCATAGAGCTTTAAGCGAATATGTTATTGAAGGGGTAAAAACAACAATCCCTTTTCACCTTAAATTAATGCAGAACGAAGATTTTAAAGCCGGAAACTATACAACCAAGTTTATGGAAACCTGGGATTACGTAAACGCTTAATTCTAATAAAAAAACCTCCGGTGAAAATCGGAGGTTTTTTGTTTAATATATCTCATCAATTTATTCTTTAATGAATTTACTATTTATAAAACCGTCAGGCGTTTTTATAGACATCAAATAAATACCGTTCGCAATTTCATTATCTAATTCAATAGTGTATTTGCTATTTCCATTATTTATTATCGCCACATCAATAACTTTCCCTAAAACATCTGTTATCAGAATCTGTTCAAATTTTTGATTTAATGAAAATGAAATATGTGTATGCGCAGGGTTTGGGAAAAGATAAAAAGAATTGGGTTTGGAAACTTCCACCATACCTAACGTTGTTCCATTAAGCAAATTATGTGCAGCGCACATATTCGGAATTCCCCATCCATAAATGTTATTAGGGGAAGATGCTTTTGATGCTGTTGCCTTCAATGCATTTAAAATCTCCATATTGGTTTTAGTTGGGTTTGCCTGCCATAAACAAGCCACTGCTCCAGCTAATACAGGTGTGGCAAAAGATGTTCCACTTCCACCAAAAAAGACTCCACTAGAAGAACACACATAGGCATTTTGCCCCATAGCACTTAAATCAGGCTTTATACGTCCGTCGGCAGTTGGGCCCACAGAGCTATTTCCGGCAATAACACCAGAACTATTCACAGAACCAACAGTGCAAATACTATCTGCATCAGCGGGAATACCAATATAATTCCAAGAATTGCCCCCATCGTTCCCGGCCGCATTTAAAACAAAAATTCCCTTACGAACAGCCATCGTTGATGCAATTGACATAGCAGCTGTTCTTCCATTCAAATGTGAGTAAATATGATTAGGAAAGGGGCTATCAAATGTTGTGTAACCTAATGATGTTGTAATAATATCAACACCAACACTATCAGCATACTCTGCACCAACAATCCAGTTATTTTCTTCAATAGGCTTTTCTGAAGATACATCTTCCGTTCTAATAAGATAAAGTTTTGTTTTAGGGCCAGTACCAATTAATTTTCCAGGCGTATTACCAGAAATCAAAGATAAAACCATGGCACCGTGAGCATCATCTTCATACACGGAACTGTTACCTGCAACAATATCTCTTGTACCCAGAATACGGCCTTCATTTCTTAAAGAATCAAAAACAGCATTATTGTTCGCATTTTCAAACCCTGAATCAAGCACCCCAATAGTCATATTCTCTCCTCGGAAACCATTACTATGCATGCAATCAGCACCAATCTGATTGTTTTGGGTAAAGGAAGGCCCATAATTAAAGGATGCAACACTTGCTGTTTTTTGCAATTTATCCTCTAATATATTACAGATTTTATCATCCTCAGTTTTAATTAATCTTCCAACGGGAGATGAATTTAAAACACATGTTAGACTATTCACTGCGGCTAACTGAACAGTATTAGTTATAATAACAATAGCAGCATTCATCCATTTTGAACGCTGAATTACCTGTGCACCAGTACTATTTACCTGATTTATGTAAGTTTGATTCACTGGTATATCAGATATATCAACAGTTATACCTTGTGCTGCCCGACGATTAATAGACTTTTGAGATAAAAAGGCAGTTGGGGAAGAAACTGAATAAGGTGATAAATTTTTATCTTTAAATTTAACCCAATATTTGGTTTGTGATTGTAAAGATGTAACTGTACATAAAAAGCAAGCGATTGCAACGAATTTAATTTTATTCCATTCCATGAGTAACATATGTTTGTTTGTAGATAATTCCTTTTTCTATACGTGTTTCCACAGGCGTGGCTGTAGAATTAATTACTGTTATTTTATTTGAATAGAGATCTTTTATCTCACGGTATACCAACCCCACATTTTTAGCATGTTTTTCTATAAAATACTGACGATGGATAGCGTTTTTGCTTTTATCGTCTTTCTGTTCTACAAATAAAACATTGTCAAATACGTTTCCATTAATTTTTTCAGCTCTGTCAATATATTTATACTCGAATTCCCATTCTCCATTAGAATTGTAAGCATTTCCATTCCAGCTGGCATCAACCTTAACGGGAAATATTAATTTGGTAAACCTTACATCTTCCTCAACAACCTCAAAAGTAGTTGAAGTTTTTACAAGGTTCCAAACATCCTTCAAAGTCCATGCGATATTATCATAACTCACAGAATCATTGTATTTCTTAATATACCTTACTAATTTCACAGCATCTCTCCCTTCATTATCTGTGAAATTTTCTTCCTGTTTTTCTTTAATACGATATTTGTAATGAATCGTATCCATATTATTATCATCATACACAATTGAATCCACATCATATACGATAAATTTTCCAAGAATTACTGGAGCATAATCATAACCCACATCAGGAGCATCTTCCACCTTTTTTTTACAGGCTGCCACTCCAAAAAGAGTTAGAATAACGATAATATATTTAAAATTTTTGATATTTAAAATTACTAATAAATAATAGTATACACAATACAAAATAAGCTTAAATTCGTCTCAAAATTTTATTCAAATGACTGATTTTTCTAAACATAAATTTGGCACCAAAGCCATACACGCTGGTGCAGATCCTGATCCATCCACTGGTGCTATCATGACGCCAATTTTTCAAACTTCAACATACGTTCAGGAATCTCCCGGAACAAATAAAGGATACGGATACGCACGTGGTAAAAATCCAACTAGAGAAGCCCTGCAAAAAAACATTGCTGCTTTAGAGAATGGCAAACATTGCGTATGTTTCAGCAGTGGCATGGGAGCAACTGATGCTGTTATAAAAATGTTACGTCCGGGTGATGAAGTGATTACAGGTGATGACTTGTACGGCGGCTCATACCGAATGTTCACTAAGATTTATGAAAATTTCGGAATAAAATTTCATTTCATTAATTTGACGGATGCTGAAAACATTAAAAAATATGTGAACGCAAATACCAAACTAATTTGGGTGGAAACTCCAACAAACCCTACAATGCAAATTATAGACATTGTTGCATGTTCAGTTATTGCTAAAGCAAACAATATCATGTTAGCTGTTGATAATACCTTTGCGTCACCTTATCTACAAAATCCATTAGCATTAGGTGCTGATATCGTAATGCATTCTGTGACTAAATATTTAGGCGGACACAGTGATGTTGTAATGGGCGCTTTAGTAACTAACGATGATAAAATTCATGAACAATTATATTTTATATTAAATAGTTGTGGAGCCAATCCTGGACCTATGGATTGTTTTTTAGTTATGCGTGGAATTAAAACCCTTCATTTACGCATGGAACGTCATTGCTTTAATGGTCGTAAAGTTGCAGAATATTTAAAATCACATCCAAAAATTGAGAAGATCTACTGGCCTGGTTTTATAGATCACCCGAACCACGAAATCGCTAAAAAACAAATGCGTGATTTTGGAGGAATGATTTCTATCGTTTTAAAAGGTGCTTCTTTGGAAACAACTTTTAAAATTGCCTCTTCTTTCAAAGTGTTCTCTTTGGCAGAATCATTAGGCGGAGTTGAATCTTTGATCAACCATCCTGCTACCATGACTCATGCCTCGATTCCAAAACCCGAAAGAGACAAAGCAGGAGTTGTTGAAAATCTTTTACGATTAAGTGTGGGTGTGGAAGATGTGGAAGATCTGATTGAAGACCTGAAACAAGCCTTGGCTTAACCGAAATAAACTCAATAAAAAAAGTCTGGTCATAAAAATTACCAGACTTTTTTATTTTCCATCGCCTTTTAAATGTGATAATATTTTGTTGCAATGGAAAAAAGTAAATCATAAAATGTCTGACAACGTGTAGGAACAAAAACACAAAAACACCTACTGTTCATTAGGTTTTGAAGTAATTTTTCGGAGAAATCTGGATAAAGCATTTAATTTTCTATTAAAAAGCTATGATTTGTTAACTTTTACTTAACCAAAAACTAATTTTTGTATCTTTAATTTGCTAAAAAGTAAAGTGAACACCCTAAGGGAATTTTAGTGATCTAAAATAGTCCTTAACCGCTTTTAAATAAGAAAGAATTCCTTATTAATGGTTGCGTTAAAGAGCTATAAAATTCATAAAAACATTTTAAGTATTTTAATTTGCTTGTTTTGCGTATTTTATTTTAACGCAAAATCTCAGTGTTTCCAGATAGAAAATATATTAGTAGCTGCTTGCGATGGTACCGGACAGAATGAAGGTCGCAACGAGATGGTTACTTTTAAATTAGGGTCTACAGCTTTAAATGCAAACAACTTAAATGTGAGTTGGCCAAACTCCAGCAATTTATGGTTAGGTGTTTGTCAGAATGCAACAACAGCTTCAAAGATAGCGCAGATCAACGGGACCATTATTGGATGTGGTTTTTTAAAAGAACCTGTTAATGGGTTATTACCGGCAAACTCAAGAGTATTGTTGGTTTCAAGCACTGCCTTTAACCAGACAGCCAACAGCTTTGCTAATCTAACAGATACATTACTTGTTATTTTTCAATGTTCAGGAAACACTGCAGGGCACTTCGCTAATTTTGGAACAGGCTTAAGAACACTATCAATGAATTTTTCAACACCTGCATCATGCAACGATGCAGTAACTTATAACCGTGCATTACTCACAATGCAAAATGGAATAGCTGGTGATCAGGATGGAGCAACAGTACAGTTTTCTCCTTCGGGTGCGGCTACTTATGTAAACTATGGTTGCCAGGCACCTTACACGCCTCTTATGGTTGACGCGGGGCCTAACAAGACAATTTGCAACAATAGTTCTCAAAACCTTATAGCAACAGCTGCCGGCAACTACTCTTCCATTTTGTGGACATTAGGATCATCCGCAACAGGATCTCTTAGCTCTACAAATACCTTAGCAACTGTTTACACACCAGGAATTAATGATATTGGAACCATTAAATTATATTGCTCACTTTTTAAAGCCTGCGGAACACAAACCACAAGTGTAAAAGATAGTGTCAATATAACGGTACTACAATTACCACAACCTGTAATTAGTGCCAGCAGTGATACCGTGTGTAATGGACAATCCACTACTCTAACGTATTCGTTAACCAATAGTAGTTATACTGGAACAACAAGCGTTGTATGGCTTCCTAACGGATTTTCTACACCGACGCTCTCCACTAATTTTTCTCACAATTATACGGTAAGTGTTGCAAATGCTTGCGGCGCTTCCACGGACACCTATTCAATTACAGGTCTTTCATCGCCCACCATAAGTATTACATCAAACGGGCCTACAAAAATGTGTACAGCAGGTAATGTGATTTTAACTGCCAACAGTAATTCCTCCATCTTTGTATGGTCGGGTGGCGCAACAACTCCTACAATTAGTGTAAATACAAGTACAGTAATGACTGTTACTGCAACTAACGTTTGTGGAAGTGCGCAAGCGAGTCAAACAATCAGTTTTGTTCCGGCCACATTAACGCTCACAGTTAACAAATTGGATACAAGATGTTTTAGTTCGAGTACTGGTACAGCAAATGTTATAGTTACTGGAGGCGCGGCACCATACACATACAACTGGCTCCCAGGAGGGCAAATTACGCCATCCGTATCCAATTTACAGGGCGGCACCTATTCTGTTACTGTATATGATGTGAACAACTGTGTTCAAACACAAACATTTGTTATTGTTGAACCAACTGTAATTTCTCCAAATCTAAGTGAAACTCAACCTACTTGTGTCGGTAATAATGGTGCGGCGTCTGTATCGGCTACCGGTGGTGTTCCTCCTTACAGCTATACATGGGCTCCCACAGGTCAAAATACACCTGCAATATCTGGTCTTGGTAACGGAACGTACACAATAAACATAACAGATGCTAATAATTGTTTCTCTATTTCACAAACTGCTTTATTGAATTCAAACGGCAATTCATTTTCTGTAACAATAAATAGTACAAGTGTTAGTTGTTTTGGTGGGAATAATGGTTCGGCAAGTGCTCTTGTTACCGGAGGTCAATCACCGTACACTTATTTCTGGTCACCAAATGGGTCAAACCTGACCACAATCAATAATTTGGCTGCGGGATCTTACAGTATAAAAGTTGTTGATAATGCGAATTGCGAGATAATTAAAAACTTTTCTATTAATGAGCCATCGGTTTTAAAGGTTTCATCAACAGGAACAATTGTATGTCAAAATCAACCTGCCTCCGTTAATGCATCTGCTTCCGGTGGAACCGTACCCTATACTTACAATTGGGATAACGGAGCATTTACGGGTGCTAATTATACTATCAGTCCAACGGCAAACACTATTTATACAGTTACTGTATCCGATAACAATGGATGTATTGCCAATGATACTGCTTTAGTTAAGTTGGCAGACAATCTTTCTTTAGACTTTTCTTCTGATGTACAGGATGGTTGTCCTAAATTGTGCGTTAACTTTTTTGATCTGACTCCAGCAACTACCTTAACAGTAAAGAACTGGCAATGGGATTTTGGAGATGGCACCTCAGGATCAACAAAATTTGCGAATCACTGTTACGCTACACCCGGAAATTACAGTGTAAGCTTAACTTTAACTACCAGTCAGGGTTGTACGCAAACTGTTATAAAACCAAATCACATAACGGTTTTCACTCCTCCTCATGCCGATTTTGTTCCATCAGATTTTGAAACAGATGTCGATAATTCTGAGATCACGTTCACCAACTTATCAATAGCCAGCACAAACTGGCTTTGGAATTTTAATGATGGTAATTTATCATCAGCAGAAAATCCCAATCATCACTTTGAAAACGAAGGCAATTATAATGTAACCTTAACCGTTTCGGATTTGAACAACTGCAGAGATTCCATTACACAAACGATTATCATTAGCGATAACTATACATTTTACGCGCCAAATGCTTTTACACCAAACGGTGACATGAAAAACGATCTATTTCTTCCTTTAGGTAACGGCTGGAATTTAGATACTTTTGATCTAAAAATATTTAATCGCTGGGGTTCTGTTATTTTTCATACAACAGATACTGCAAAAGGCTGGGATGGTAAACTAACAAATGGAGAACCGGCAAAATCAGATGTGTATGTTTGGCAGGTTGAGCTAAAAGATAATCACAATAAAGAATATTATTATGTAGGTCATATCTCTTTAATAAAGTAACGCTGGCCAAACATTATTTTGCTATTTCTTTTACCTTTGAATCCATTACTTTAATCAATCCTTCAATGAACTTCCTCTCCGGATTTTTTACAGCCATTTGTAATTGCTTCAAAGGATTTAGCTTACTCTTTGAAAAAGGATTGTGGCCTTACCTATTTTATCCTTTAATTTTATGGTTCCTCATGTGGATTGGAAGTATCTGGGTGTTTTCATCTATAGCAATTGAGTTTTCTGAATATTTAAGTCGGCAATTAAACTTAAAAGAAATTCCAGATTCCGGAGCCTTCTTGTCTTTCGCCAAACCTTTTTTAACAGGCTATTTTAGCTTCATAATGGCTTGGGTTCTAAAGATTCTATTCTGGTTCATCTCAGGCACTTTTGTCAAATACATCACTTTAATTTTTCTGTCTCCTCTCTTTGCCCTACTATCTGAATCCGTGGAAGAAAAACTAGATGGCAACAAATTTCCTTTCAAGACCTCACAATTTTTAAAAGATATTGGGAGAGGTATTTTAATGAGTATCCGAAACATGCTATTGGAATATTTTTTCATTGCACTTTGTTTTATTTTAACGATCATTTTTCCACCAGTTGCTTTTATAACAGCACCTTTCCTCGTATTAGCTTCCTGGTACTTTTTAGGGTTTACAATGTTTGATTACAATTTTGAACGGCATAAAATGAGTGTGTTACAAAGTATAAGAAAAGCCAGACAACATACAGGAATGATTTGCGGAATTGGGATGATCTATTCTTTATTTATGCTATTGCCTGTATTTATAGGTTTGATGTTTGGTCCTGTTTTAGCGATAGTTGGTGCCACAGTTTGTTTTTTGCAAATTACTCAAAAGCAAGAACCTCTTACTGTTATTAATAAAAGCACAAACCACATAGAATTATAAGTTGAGAATAATAGAGTAAAAAACTTTACTTAACATAGTTTTTTGCATAAGATAGCTTTGTATCTAATACTTCTAACTATACTAACCTATGTCTCTATTTGATTAAAATTTAATATCTTTCGCAGCGTAAATGAAACACTCTGTATCCATAGTCAACTATTATAATACAACTCCTTTTTTATACGGATTAAATCATACTGGTTTTCAATCACAAATAGATTTACAATTGGATATCCCAAGCGTGTGTGCACAGAAACTCAAAAACAAACAGGTGGAAATTGGATTAGTTCCTGTTGCTATTTTACCTGAACTGGACTCTTACCATATCATTACTGATTATTGTATTGGCGCCATTGGAAAAGTAGACAGCGTGAAACTGTTTTCAGAACGACCACTGGAAGAACTGACGCATGTATTATTGGATTACCAATCAAAAACATCAGTGACTTTGGTACAGGTATTAAACAAACATTTTTGGAAAAAAAACATGCAATTTATTCCGGCGACTGCAGGATTTGAAAAAGAAGTTACCGGAACTACCGGAGCTGTTATTATTGGTGATCGAACTTTTGGATTAACTCAGCATTCTTATCAATATGATCTGGCCGAGGAATGGCAAAAATATACTGGTCTACCTTTTGTTTTTGCGTGTTGGGTAAGCAATGTTGAATTGGAATCTACTTTTATTAGAGCATTCAATGAAGCCTTAGCCTATGGTGTAGCTCATATTGAAGAATCCGTTTTGGATAAACCTAATCACATCAAAGATTTTGATGCATTAGATTATTTGAAGAATAAAATTTCATACAACTTAGATTCAGACAAGAAAAAAGCTCTCTCAAAGTTTTTAGCATTGATGGCTACATAATTATTTGCAAATAAAATTTAAATTTTTTATCTTAGATAGCCTCCATAAATTAATAGATACCTGGAAATTAAATTAATTCATGCTATTAGAAAAAGATCTCGACGAAATAAATATTCTCTCTACTGAGATCTGTGAAGCTTTTACTATTAAACTAAGAGCCGATGGAATTATACATTCTCATACGTCATCCGGTATCGATTTTAATATTGAGTCGCTCAAGAAATTCAATGGAGTTATGGGAAAAATGATCAATTATCAAAAAGTTCCTTTGTTAATTACATTGGATGAATTTGCGATACCTCCAGTAGAAACCAGAACGTTTTGGGCTCAAAAAGATGCTTGCCCCTATTCTCTTGCTGATGCTTACGTGACTGATAATATCGGTCATGCAATGATTGGAAATTTTTATCTCAAATTTAATAAGCCCGGGCGTCCTACAAAAATGTTTAAAACCAAAGAACAAGCTATTAAATGGCTCAAAACATTTTTATAAATCACAGATTGAAGGTTTCTAAAATAATGTATAAAATATAAGTTACTTCATTAATTAGAATACATTTTCACCTCTTTTTTTCTTCTATAAAATAACTATATTTAAAGGTTATTAAGTCACTATGAAGAAACAATTTTTACTCCTTATTTTGAGCATCATTTCAGTATCTGAATTAACCGCTCAAAACGAATATGCTGATTACCGCTCACAAACTAATCCTTTGTACTGGAAAAACCGAAAGCCATTTGCTGACTATTGGCAACAGGATGTGCACTACACGATTAAAGCGTCACTAAACGATACAACTGATATTATTACGGGGCATGAAGAATTAACCTATTGGAACAATTCGCCAAAGGATTTATATTTTGTTTATTTCCATCTATACAATAACGCCCAAACAAAAGATTCTTATTTAGCGGATCTATACAAGAACAATAACTATCGCTTAAAATTTAATAAATATAGAAAAGAGGGGCATGGCACTGATGTAGAAAAAATTAAAAGTGGTGGCACTGAATTAAAAACAGAGCTGGATAACACTGTGATGAAAGTTTACCTGGAGAAGCCTTTAAAACCAGGAGAATCCATAACGTTTGATATCGATTTCAAAACCTATTATGCTAAGGAAGTAATACGAAACCGAATGAAATTGTTCAATTCATTTGGAAATAAACATTTTGATGTCACTCACTGGTATCCACGTATTTCTGTTTATGACCGCAAGCAAGGATGGGACACTGACCAACATATGGATCATGAATTTTATGGTGACTTCGGATCTTTTTATGTGGAATTTACCCTGCCAAATAATTACGTATTGGATGCTACCGGGGTACTTCAAAATGAAAAAGAAGTATTACCGGATTCCTTAAGACAAAAATTAGACCTGGCGAACTTTGCCAAGAAGCCCTGGAATTCTCCGCCAAGTACGATTGTGAAAAGAGATGGCACCACCAAGACCTGGAAATTTGCCGCATTAAATGTTCACGATTTTGCATTGACCGCAGATCCAACCTACCGTATTGGGGAATATATGTGGCAGGGCATTAAATGTGTGGCATTAGTTCAGGAGCCTCACGCCGCAGGATGGCAAACCTGTCCTTTATACATTGCTAAAGTATTGGATGTAAATACTTACAACATTGGCCCTTATCATTATCCAAAAATGATATGCGCAGACGCTCAGGATGGCGTGGAATATCCAATGCTGACACTGGATGGTGGCTATGATCCAAATTACAGGGATTTACTTGTTCATGAAATGACTCATAACTGGTTCTTTGGAATGGTAGGAAATAATGAAACTTATCGTGCCTTTTTAGATGAAGGCTTCACCCAATTTTATACAGCTGATACTTATCAGTTTATTGATGGACCAAATAAAATTGAACAACAAGCTAAAAGTAAATACGTTCGCCGTTTTACTGAACAAAACAGGATCTTAGATGACCAGATCTATAACGGCTACATGAATGCGGTTACTGTTCGCGGTGAAGAAGTTACTCTTAACACTCATAGCGACGATTATAACGGAGGCATTCGCCACGGAGGCGGCTACAGTGCTGTATACACGAAAACAGCAGCGATGCTTAAAAATCTTGAATACGTGTTAGGTCGGTCTTTGTTTGATAAGTGCATGCAGCATTATTTTAATCAGTGGAAATTTGCCCATCCTTATCCCGAAGATTTTAGAAATTCTATCATTCAATACAGCGGTGTTGATTTAAATTGGTTTTTTGATCAATGGTTAGAAACAACAAAAAAAATCGATTACAAAATTGGTCGCGTAAAAAAAGGAAAACAAAAAGGCGAATATTTTATCAAATTCAAACGTAAAGGTGATATGCAAATGCCGATCGATTTTGCGGTTATAGATAAGAATGATTCAGCATACCTGTATCATATTCCTAATACCTGGTTTGAGAAGCCGGTTAAATCAAATGTTTTACCACGCTGGATTGGTTGGGGAAAAGTAAAACCAACCTATGTTGCCAAAGTACAGCTAAGCAGTAAATTAAAAAATGTGATCATTGATCCGTCTCGACGATTAGCCGATGTGGATATGATGAACAATGTGAAACATCATCGTGTAAATATCACTTTCGATTCTAAAATTTATAACCCATTGGATTGGAAACATTATGAAATGAAGGCTCGTCCAAGTTTGTGGTATAACGGATATGATGGAGTTAAAATCGGTGCGCATTTAAATGGCGGATATATGAACACGAAACATGTGTTTGATGTGACGGCATGGTTCAGTTCTGGTTTGGGACAAGCATATCTTGACAGCACAGTCAAAATTAATAATTATAATACCGTTTCTTTTTTATTGAATTACAGAACTTCTACAGCTAAGTTTATTAAAAAATCAAATATTTATATGACTTTGAAATCCTTGGATGGATTGGAAAGCGGACTCATTGGCTTTGAGAAAAAAAGCAATAATGAGAAAAACAGAATTTACATTCAGTACAAGGCTATGGTAAGAGATATGCCTAATGATTTAGTGTATTTAATCAATCGCAGCGAATGGCAGATTCAAAAAATGAACAGTTATTTAAATGCGGGAATCGATCATAATTACAATTATCATAGAGGTTCAGGATTTATGAATTTGAATATGAGGGCAAGTGCGTTGACCAGGGATTATGATTATTCAAACCTTCAATACACTGCAATTAATAAAAATGACTTAGGAAAAATTAATATCAACACACGCGTTTTTGCACAATTAGGTTTTGGAACTAAACTGGCAGATGAATCCATGCTGTTTGCAGCTGGCGCCAATCCGGAAGACCTGATGGATAATAAGTACACACGTTCAATGGGCTTTATTCCACCTGAATGGGGCAATTATGGAGCGATGACTAATCATTTCACTTCCGGTGGAGGATTAAATTTAAGAGGCTATTCTGGTTATGTGTTAGCGGCTACTGATGAAAACGGATTTGTTGTTACAAATTATAAAGGAACAACTGGGGCTTCGGCAAGTGTTGAATTGGAATTTGGCGAATTTTTTAGTTTTATGAATATTAAAAAATTGAATAATACCATTAAAATTAATCCTTATTTGTTCGGAGATGCGGGTACCATTAATACAAATATGCCTTCAAAAGCAACCGTCATGTCAGATGTGATTGCGGATGCAGGCGTTGGTGTAGCCGTAAGTATTCAAAAATGGGGTCCTTTATATGGATTAAAACCATTAACAATCCGTTTTGATATGCCGCTATTTATAAATCGATTACCGTTTGCAGAAAAGGATTATTTTCAATTCCGTTGGATGATTGGTATTAACAGAGCTTTTTAATTATGGAACATTATGATGTAATAGTTATTGGCGGTGGCCCTAGCGGATATGCGGGTGTAATGCGCGCACTTGATTTTAAGAAAAAAGTATTGTTGATTGAAAAAAAACGACTTGGTGGTGCCGGCGTTTATGATGGTGTGTTAACGTCTAAAACCATGTGGGAATATTCGCAGAAAATTTCATCAATACGGGAGATGATTCCCGAGTATGAAGTCGACTATTCTGACATGGAAGAAACCATTAAAGAAGCTGTATTTGAGCGTAAAACTCAGATGACAGTACATTTGAATTTATTACAAAAACAATTACCAGACTTATTGTGTTACGAAAAAGGGTGTGCTTCATTTATTGACAGAAATACAATATCCATCAAAAAAGAAGATGGTAGTATAAAAATAGTAACGGGTGATCAGGTTTTAATTGCTACCGGTAGCAGACCAAGATATTTACCTCATATTGCCATTGATGAACAAATCATCATGACAAGCGATGGTGTGAAAAATTTAAAAGAATTGCCTGAAAGTTTGGTTGTATTAGGAGCAGGTGTAATTGGTTGTGAATTTGCCACTATATTCTCAAATCTGGGTAAAACAAAAGTTTACCTGATTGATAAAGCTGACCGAATCCTCCCTTTTGAAGACACAGATATTTCTGAAATGATCAGGGAAAGTCTTGAAAAACACGGGGCCACTGTTCATCATGGATCCTCGTTAAAAAGAATGGAAATTATTAACGGTAAAGTGGAATATGAACTTGAATATAAAGATGGGCGAACAGAAATCATTACTGTAGACAAAGCTTTAGTTTCTGTAGGCCGTGTAGCAAATGTGGAAAATCTGAACCTTGAAAAAGTTGGGATAAAACTCAATGAAAGAGGCAGCATTGCAAATGATGATACTCAAACAAATGTTTCTAATATCTATGTGGCAGGTGATGTTACCACTGCTATGGCACTTGTAAATGTTGGCGAAAGAGAAGCACGTCATGCAGTTGTTCGTATGTTTGGGCCAACAGTTAAACCTTTGGACTATGAAAATATTTCTACAATCATGTTCCTGAACCCTGAAGTAGCCAGTGTAGGAATGAGTCCTCAGGATTGCGATAAAAAAGGTATTCCTCATAAAGTAGTGAAATTGGATTTTAGCACCAATGCCAGAGCTATTGCTATGCGCCAAACAAAAGGTTTTTTTAAAATTATTGTTACTAATGATAATGGCATGCGCATTTTAGGAATGCGTGTGGTTGGGGAACATGCCAGTTCAGCCATCCAGGCTGTTGCTTATTTAATTCATACAAATCAGGGTATCAGGGAACTAGCCGATATGATGCATCCTCATCCAAGTATTATCGAAGGCGTTCAGGAATGTTTACGAATGCTTTTAGGAAAATCGATTTACAAATCCTCTGTATTTAAGGATAAGCTGAAGTGCTATGTTTGCGAAAACAATGTTTGTACTCCAGTGGAAACGCTTTTATAAATAACAAAAAAGTCTATTCAAATTTCGTTGAATAGACTTTAATAAATATGAGAGTTAATTACCTTACCGCAGCTATTGAATCAGCTTTAGCCTTTTCTATTGTAGTATCAGTTACTCTTAATGTATCTCCGGAAAAAGTTGATAAAGTATCAATACCACCAACAATAGCGTTCATTTGGTCATTGTTTAACTTAACAATGGTTTCTTTTTTTAAATTTAATTTTCCAAATAATTTAATTTTCTTCATCTCAAATAAGTTTATGTAGTTTATATAGATCAAAAATAAATAATTTTATCATTAAAACAAGAACTAAGATGTATTTTTAAATACTATTTGCAGAATTTATGAACTATAAATTACGTTTTCTTCCTCAAATTATAGTTCGCTCTCCACTGAATCCAATTGATAGCGATGTAACTACTGATATGTTTACAGAAGCCATTTATCTATCTTCTAACGATCTGTCTTCAGAATTAAAGAAAACAGATAAGTCAAACAAAAAAAACGAATCAAATTTTGAAAAGGTAAAGCTATCATTACATAAATATAAAATTAGGGCAAGTTTTCGTTGTACCCCTTTTGGTTTAATGGCAGGTGTAAATACTGCTAAATGGAACAAGGAAAATGAAATTCTATTAGATGCTAGTCCACAAAACCAATTTTATCGCAAAACACGTTTAGATATGAATGTGCTATGTGAAATTGTGAAAGAAGCAGAACAAAAGGAATTTATAAAACCATACTTAAAATATCAACCAAATTCAAGCCTGTATCTAATTGGAAATAATTTCAGATATGTTGAATACACCTATATTAATAATCAAAGGCATTATCATATTAATAATGTTGAATTCACTTCATATCTAAAACTAATCCTTGAAGAATCTCAAAAAGGATTAACACAATTACAATTAGCTAAACTATTAATAGATGATGATATTACTGAAGCGGATGCTATAAATTATCTGGATGAACTTATTGCGTCACAGATCCTTGTTAATCAATTAGAACCAGCATTAACAGGCATTGATTATTATGATTCTATCATTCTGCGATTAGATAGCATTCAATCTGAGCATCCAAATGAACAGTTAAAACAATTTGTAAATACCGTAAAAAAAACAAAAGAACAACTACAGGAAATTGACAAATCTATTGTTAATACCATTGACAAATACAAACACCCATATAATGTTCTCAAAAATATTTTACCAAATTTAAAAGAAGCAAAACTTTTTCAAACCGATTTATTTAAAAAAACCCTACAAAACACTATCGATAAAACTATTCAAATACAACTTCTAAGCACAATTAATTTTTTAACTAAAATTACACCAAACGATACAAATAAAATACTTGAAGAGTTTATTGCAAAATTTACTTCAAAATATCATGATAAAGCCATTCCATTGCTAATCGCAATGGATGAAGAAAACGGCATAGGATATCCTTGTAAAAAGAACACTGGAATAAATGAATTAGTTGAAGATATTCCAAACTACGAAACAATCAATAGCAATTCAAATAAAAATTCAGAGTATGAAGATTGTTTGATAAAAATACTAGCAGATAGCAAAAAAGAAAGGGTAAAAAAAGTGACTGAAAGAGATTTTGAAAATATCAAAAAATCAAATGCATTGTTGCCAAATTCGATCGCTGTTATGTTTAGTGTATTAAATGCTAAAACTAATAAAATAAAACTCATTAACACATCTGGCAGTAGCGCTATTAATTTATTAGCGAGATTTGCATCTACAAGTACTGAGATCAATGGCATTATTAAAGAAATTGCTGACTTTGAAGAAACTCAAATGCCAAATAAAATTTTAGCAGAAATTATTCATCTGCCAGAAAACCGCATTGGAAATATTTTAGCAAGACCAATAATTAGAAAATATGAAATTCCCTATTTAACCAAAAGCTCCCTTGGAATAAATAATCAAATTCAAGTACAAAATTTAACTATAAGAATAAAAAATAATACCATTATTTTATTTGACACTAAACTAAATAGAGAAATAATACCTCGTTTAAGCAACGCACATAACTATTCTAACACAAGCCTTCCCGTTTATTATTTCTTAAGTGACATACAAAATCAATATTTCTCAAAAAGCCACCTAGGATTTAACTGGGGGAATTTATTTTCTCAATATGATTTTTTCCCGAGAATAGAATTTGAAAATACCATATTATGTGCTGCAAAATGGATTTTAAAGTCGAAAGATTTAGAACCTTTAAAAAGTCTTTCCGCATCCATTTCAGACAAAAAAAATCTTTTTATTGAATTAAAAAAACGAATTCAACTAGACGATAAATTTCTATTAATTGATGGTAGCGAAGAATTGTTAATTGATTCCGAAAACACGACTTCTGTTGAGTGCTTTATGAACATAATAAGGACAAAACAAACAGTTGTTTTAGAAGAATATATTTTTGACAATGATTTTGCACTCATAAGAAATACAGATAAAAAGCCCTATGCAAATGAGTGTATCGCTCTATTGCTAAACGAACATCAATACAATACAACACATCAACAAGATAATTTTGCTTCGATTAACAAGATAAAACATAAGGAACCTGAAATAGAAAATGGATGGATATATTACAAACTATACTGTGGTCCAAAAACAAGTGATGATATTATCATAACTAAATTCAAGGAAATTACTCACGCATTACTCACGGAAAAGATTATTGATTCCTGGTTTTTTATTCGTTATAACGATCCTGATTCTCATTTAAGATTAAGACTTCATATAACTCAAATAGGCAAACTAAATGAAATAAAACAATTAATTGATTCTAAATTAACTCATTTAATTAATCAATATATCATTCATAGTATTAAATCCGATAAATACGAAAGAGAATATGAACGTTATGGATACAACAGCATTTCTTTAGCTGAAAAATTATTTTTTAACGACAGTATATTTGTAATGAATGTATTAAGTTTAATAAATACAATTGATGATAATTCCTATAGATGGCAAATAGCGATAAGATCTGTAGATGACTTACTTAACGAATTTAATTTTAATCTTGAAAACAAACATAAATTTATATCACAGCTTAGCGCCGCATTTTTTAAAGAGCATGGAGAAAGCAAAGAACTCAAATTAACTCTAGATCTAAAATATAGAAAACTAAAGTTTACAATAAAAAGTATTTTTGATTGGGACCTAAACCCGGATTTTTCTTCAATAAAAGAACTATTAAAACAAAAAACAGGTTCCAATAAACCTGTTGTAAGCGAACTACTATTAATAAATAGTAATGGAGAATTACAAATACCAATAAACGAATTTATAGCAAGCATTTTACACATGAATTTAAACCGTTTATTTATAGGGAGAAATAGAACAAATGAATTGGCGATATACGACTTGCTATCGAGGCACTACAAAAGTCTATTAATTAGATTAAATGCTAAGAAACATTAAACCAGTAAAATACGTTTTACATTAAAATTTTGAAGTGTAAAAACAATTTAAAAATCATTACCTTTGTGCCATGGACAGTGTAAGACAAAGTAAGGTGGCAAAATTATTGCAGAAGGAATTAGCTGAGATTTTTAGGGCGAATTCTAAAACCATGTTTAATAATGGGTTTATTACTGTAACTATAGTAAGAGTTAGTTCTGACTTAAGTTCAGCTAAAATATATCTCAGTATAATGGCAACACAAGATGTAGATGTATTATTCACATCTATTAATGATCAAAAACAGCACATTCGGAAACTATTAGGGTTTAATATAGGTAAACAAGTGAGAGTTGTTCCAGAACTTCATTTTTTTCTTGACGATTCATATGATTATGCAGAAAAAATAAACGCTCTTTTTAATAAACCATTGTAAAAACTTCTTTCAAAAAAAAGCCCTGTACTAAAAAATAATACAGGGCTTTTGTTTTAATAAGATTAATTTGAAAAAATTAATCTTTAATGAACTTGCGGGTAATTAATCTTGAACCGTCATTGGCTTGAAGAAAATAAACTCCTTTACTTAAATTCTGAACATCAATAGTAGTTTTTGAAGCATAATTTGCATCATGAGAAATTACAACTTTACCTAAAGCATCAATAATTTGAATTTTCCCAAAATGAGACGTAGAAGACACTACCAACTCAGAAGTCGTAGGATTTGGAGAGATAAAGAAATCAGACGCCTGTGCATAAGCCTGAATACCCGTTGCAGCATCAATCGTTAAACTCCAATATACTGTACCTGGTATAACACCAAATGGCGTAGTACTTATAGAAACGTTAGCCGTTACAGTATATGTTCCTGCTGTAGCTGCTCCTGGAGTTCCTGCAATTAAAATGCATGCATTTGAATTAGCAGGCATAACACCATTAGTTGGATTTAAAGAATAACTTAGACCGGTGGGTAGACCTGTCACAGAAGTAATAGTTGCACTGCTAATTACAGCGGCACCACCAAAGGCACTGGATCCAATGCTAAGCTGAATAACTGTGTTATAGGGTAAAGAAGCAGTACCATTGGGAATGCTTGTACTTGCAGTAGGAGTTGTGCAATATCCATCTGTACCTGTAGAACAACCCGGAGAAATTGTACATTGCGCATTCAATTGAGATAATCCGCCAATTACTAATGCGGCAAAAAGTAAAGTTTTTTTCATATGTCTAATTTTTAAAGTTTCATCAAAACTATAAAAAAATATTATAAAAAAATTGACTTACTTCATTAATGTGAAATATATAAAACAGAGCGTTATAAATTTCATTACAAAATAAAAGTTCCTAATTTTACTCTATCACATAAATCTATATTTTGAACCTTTCTTTTTTCATAGCAAAACGATATTTAATTTCTAAAAAGTCGAATAACGCCATCAATGTTATTTCCTGGATCAGCATTGTTGCAATTGCTGTTACAACTGCGGCTTTGGTTATTGTATTATCAGCAATGAATGGATTAACCTCAGTAGTGGCGGATCTTTACCATGCCATTGAACCTGATCTTAAAATTACATCTGTCAATTCAAAATACATTTCTCAAAAAAGAGAAATGATAGATAAAATAAAATCTATTGAAGGTATCACTGGAATTTCTTTCTCAATCGAGGAAAATGCACTTATAAAACAGGGGGATAAACAAGCTGTGGTTACAATAAAAGGAGTCGACAATGAATTTAAAAATTTAACTCATTTTGACACGGTAGTTGTAGAAGGAAATTACAGGTTTGTATTTGAAAATCAGTATTTCGGAGTTTTTGGAAGGGGCATTGCTAACAACCTGGATATAAATGTTAATGATTTTATATCTCCTATTTCAATTTATGCGCCGGTTCGTGGTAAAGTTGAAAGTATAAACCCTGAAGATGCGTTTAACAAAATCTCTATCGCCCCTGCCGGAATTTTTTCTCTAAATGATGATTTTGATTATAAGTATGTTTTAGTTGATTTGAGAGCTGCTCAGGAATTGTTTGATTGTCCAGATGCTTTTTCTTTAATAGAATTAAGCGTGAAGGATAAAAATCAGTTAAACACAATTCAGGAGCAATTACAAAAATTGTTAGGCCATAATTATCTTATAAAAAACAGGTATCAGCAAAATGATGTTTTATTTAAAACGTTGGAAACCGAAAAATTATGGACTTTTTTAATTTTAGCATTTATTTTAGTTATCGCCACCTTTAATATTATTGGTGCTTTAACGATGTTAATCATCGAAAAGAAAAAAGACATAAAAACGCTTTATAATTTAGGTGCAGATCAAAAATTAATACGTACTATTTTTATGAAAGAAGGTTTTTTAATTACCTCGGTGGGTGCATTATCAGGTTTAGGCATAGGAATCATCATTTGTATTATGCAACAACAATTTCATCTTTTAAAGTTTGATGAAATGTCTGTTATTCCCTATTATCCAATTGAAATGCACGTTAAAGATTTTATATGGATTTTAGGCGTAGTAATGGGTATAGGATTTTTAGCCGCAGTTTACCCGGTAAGAATCTTTACTAAAAATGACTTGGTTCATTTAAATGAATAGCACTCTAATATAAGAAACGCTTTATACTCCTTTAGGTTCTTCTCCTTCTTTTTGCTCCAATAGTCTTACTCCATCATCATGCAACGTAACTTTCCGTTGACGATACAGTACACCAATTGATTTTTTAAAAGTAGATTTACTCATATCAAATCTTCGCTCAATTAAATCCGGAGAACTTTTGTCTGTTAATTCCAAATAACCATCATGAGCATTAAGATATTCCAATATTTTTTCAGTGGAAGAAAGTACATTTTTAAAACCGATGTTCTGAAGGCTTAAGTCAATTAAGTTGCCTTCACGAATCATCTTAATAAATCCTTTTGTTGTGTCACCTATCGCAAGGTCAGTAAATACGTCGTTATGATAAATAAGTCCTTTATGCATTCCGTTAATCACACATGTGAAACCAAGATCCGTTTCATTATAAACCAATAAATCAACTTCCTCCCCCTGCTCCACTTCTAAGGTTTCATTACTAATAAATTTGTTGATTTTACTGGAAGCGACAATTCGTTCAGTGAGTTCATCAAGATAAATATAAACTACATAATTGTGGCCTTCAATCATTTTTTGTTTTTGTTCTTTGAAAGGAACGAACAAATCCTTTTCCAATCCCCAATCCAGGAACGCTCCAACTTTCGAAGCTTCTGAAACATTTAAAAAAGCAAATTGATTTACTTCTGCATAAGGTTTTAACCTAGTAGCAATTATTCTGTCTTCTGAATCTTTATAAATAAATACATCAATCTGGTCACCAACTTTAAAATCCGGTTCAATATATTTGTTAGGTAACAAAACAACTTCGCTTTCATCATTTCCTAAATACATCCCCGGGGGTGTTTGTCTCAAAATGGTTAATGCATTGGTTTTTCCGATTTTAATCATATCATATTGTTTATCCGGCAAAGATACAGTTTTAGATCTGATTATTTTTAAGTCAGAGATTTACTCATTAAATCAGACAGGCCAATAGTTTAGTGGACAATTTATTTGCATTTATTAACACCTTTTTCTATATTTAAAAAATAGTAAGTTTGATTTTTAACCAAGTATTCTTCAACTATGAAAAAAATATTTATTTTTCTATTATCGGTTCTCTTTCTTAAAATAAGTTTTAGCCAGGTTACTACAACAGTAAATCCTACTATTGCGCAGATCCAGCAAAGGTTGCAAGGGAATGGTGTAATAATTTCCAGCGTTTCATTAACGTGTCCCACGGGAGCTTATGCTTTATACGGCAATGGTACCGGTGCATTATCAGCGCTACCCTCTGGAATTCTTTTAACAACAGGTAAAGCCACCGGAATAAATTCATCAAACGGAACTCAAAATAGTCAAAATTACAATGCCCCGGGTTCAACTTTAGGTGATGATTTGGATCTTTCTGGTAGCGGTACTTTTGATGAATGTTCAGTAAGATTTATAATTACTCCGAATTGTTCTACCTTAAGTATCAAATATGTTTTTGCATCAGAAGAATATCCTGAAAATGTAGGTGGCGGTGTATCCGACGTTTTTGGCTTTGTAATAGATGGGCCGAATCCTGCTGGGGGTAATTATAATCAAAAGAACATAGCGTTAGTGCCGGGGACTAATTTACCGGTTTCAATTGATAATGTTAATTATGACCCGGGATTTCCACCAATTATTCCTGCTACCTGCAACAATTGCGCCTATTACGTAACTAATCCTCCGGGCATGGTTTACGATGGTTCAACAACTGTATTATCTGCATCTACTTCGGTAACACCATGCCAACAATATACGATGACCATTGGGGTTTGGGATGTTGGTGACGGCATTTATGACTCAGGTGTATTTTTAGATGTTCAAGGATTAGCTTGTATAGGAAACCCAACTTTAACTGCTACACCTTCGCCTTCTACAATCTGCGGTGCGCAAACTATTACACTTACAGCCGGTGGAGCATATGCAGGGGGTACTTATACATGGACTGCACCTGCATCTGGCGGATTAGTTACTAATACGGGAACCGTTGTAACGGCAAATCCTACTGGTACTACTACTTATACTCTATTGTACTCCGATGCTAATACTTGCCCTGGTGTGCCTTTAACAAAAACTACCACTGTAACTTTTACAGCACCTCCTGCACTTCCGGTAACGCAAAATCCTGCCGGTGTTATTTGTGCAGGCCAAAGCGTTACTTTAACTGCCAACGGGGGAACAGGAACTTATTCATGGACACCAGGAACATCATTAACTATAACCAACAGTTCAGTAACAATAGCTTCTCCTTCTGTGACTACAACATATTCTGTTACTAAAAACATGTCGGGCTGTATCAGTAATACAGTTATAACAGTCAGTGTTACTTCCACTTCAGTGTCAGTGACACCATCACTGACAACAATCTGCGTGGGTCAATCTTCTACATTAACATCCAGTGGTGCCGGACCTTTTGTTTGGACTGCCAGTACCGGCACAAATCCTCCCGGCACTGGAACTGTTACAGTCACTCCTAGTGTTACCACAAATTATACCGTTGTATCAGGCGCCGGAACTTGTACGGCATCAGCTGTAGCAACTGTTTCCATTTCAACAACACCATCTATAAATATTACTCCATCTGTTTCAACAATTTGTAGTGGCCAAAGCCAAGCTCTATCTTCGAGTGGATCAGGACCTTTTTCTTGGACTGCAAGTAGCGGAGCTACCCCACCTAGTGCGGCTAATGTTACAGTAACTCCAGGTTCCACAACTACATACACCGTTTTGTCTGGCACTGGAACTTGTACCGCAACTGCGGTGGCTACGGTATCAGTAGGAACTCCACCCGTTATCAATATTACACCTGCAAGTACTACTATTTGTTCAGGAATAAGCGTTAACTTATCATCCAGTGGACCTGGTCCATTTACCTGGACGGCTAGTTCTGGATCAAATCCTACAAACTCGGCATCTGTAACTGTTACTCCCTCAACCACAACAACCTATACAGTAATTTCAGGAACTGGCACATGTACATCTTCAGCTGTTTCAACAGTTTCGGTTTCGCCATCTCAGAGTATAAGCATTACTCCTTCTGCAACAATTATTTGCAATGGTGAAAACGTAACACTATCCTCCAATGGTTCTGCACCTTTTATTTGGACTGCCAGTAACGGTGCAAACCCCGCAAGTACAGGGACTGTAATAGTTACACCTACTACAACTACAACCTATACTGTTTTATCAGGCACTGGGGCTTGTACAGCACAAGCTGTCGCAACTGTTTCCATTGCTCCTGCTCTTTCTATTAATATTACACCTTCTAACACTACGATTTGCCTTGGCGCGAGCACTACCTTATCATCAACCGGGTCGGGTCCTTTTTCCTGGACAGCAAGTACAGGTTCAAATCCTCCTGGCACAAGCACTGTAGCCGTTACACCCAGTGCTACTACAACTTACACGGTAATGTCTGGAACTGGAGCTTGTACTGCACAAGCTACCGCAACTGTTTCTGTTTCACCAACCCTTTCAATCAATATAACACCTTCAAACACTATAATTTGTCTTGGTGATAATGTTGTTTTAACGTCTACAGGATCTGGTCCTTTTAATTGGATGGCGAGCTCGGGGACAAATCCTGCAAATTCTCAAACCGTTACAGTATCGCCCGGTACAACAACTTCCTATACTGTTATTTCCGGAACTGGTGCTTGCACGGCTCAGGCAGTTGCAACAGTTTCTATTACTCCTGGACTTTCTATTACCGTAACACCAGCCACGACAGTAATCTGCAAAGGACAATCCACATCCTTAACAGTTAATGGAAGTACAGGCCCTTTTATCTGGACCGCAAGTACAGGAGTATCTCCAAGTCCGTCGGGTACTGTAACGGTTACCCCCACAACAACTACAACATATACTGTTTTAGCTGGAACCGGTGCTTGTACAGCAGTGGCTGTTGCAACTGTGAGTATTTCTCCATCTTTAACACTCAATATCACTCCAGTAAATGCGAGTGTTTGCATCGGATCAGGAACAACTCTAACTGCTAATGGAGCAACAAGCTATACTTGGATACCAGGATTCGGCACAGGTTCAACATTAAGCGTTACGCCCAATTCAACCTCCAGTTACACTGTAGTTGGAACAGATGGAATATGTGTAAATACAGCTACGACACAAGTTGCAGTTATTACATTAACAGCCAATGCAACATCAAATTCAACATATTATTGCTTCGGAGTTTCGCCCGTTTCATTAACGGGAACTGGCGCGACTAATTATACCTGGTCGCCGGCAAGCAGCTTAAGTTCAAGCGTAGGTGCTGTAGTTACCGCTACTCCTTCTGCCACTACTATTTATACGTTAACCGGTTCAACCAGCGGTTGTATATCTACCCATACAATTTCACTTACCGTTCCGCCGGTTAGTAGCGTTTCTGCAACTATGAGCCATTCAGTGGTATGCGTTGGTGGAACTGGATCAACATTAACTGCAAATGGTGCCAATACATATACCTGGTCGGCAGGATCTGTTACAACTCCTACCATTTTTGTGAATCCCACTACAACATCTTCTTACACTGTTGTGGGGCAGACAGCTCAAGGATGTTATGAAGTTCCAGCGGTTATAACTGTTAGCGTTCTACCTACCATTAATCCTGCTTTAACCGCTTCAAGTCCAACTGTATGTTTAACTAAAACAGTTAGCATATCAGCTCCGGCCAGTACAGGGTTAACTTACACATGGCAACCTGCAACAGCTATCTCAGGGGCAAATAACACATCAAGTATTGTAGCCATGCCGCCTACTGTTTCTCCTGTTATTTATACAGTTACTATTTCAAACGGTGTATGTATTGGAACAAACACCATTCAATTATTAGTTCGCACTCCTCCAAAAGGAAATTTTATTACACTGAATAATGACACCATATGTACCGGAGGCTGCGTAACATTTAGTTCAACAACAACCGGAAGTTCTCCAATTACTTATAAATGGTATTACCAGGTTGGTATTGGGACATCGTCTGTTGGCGTAGCTCCTGAAGCTTGCTATCCATCCGCTGGTAGTTTTTCTGTAACAATGGTTGCAACAAATGCATGCGGAATTGACAGCATAATAAAAAATAATTATATAAAGGTGTATGACTATCCTGCACTGGTAGTAGGTGGTGATACAACAATAAATATTGGAGAAAGTGCTGAAATATTTGCGAGTGGCGGGACAAATTACTCATGGTCACCGAATATTAATGGATCAATCGTTTGCTCTTCCTGTTCATCTACAATTGTTCAACCAACGTTAACAACACAATATATTGTTGTAGCATCAAACTCAATTTATTGTAGGGTGCGAGATACCGTGACGATCACAGTGGATGTTAATTGTGGCGATTTCTTCATACCAAATGTTTTTTCTCCTAATGGCGATGGTTTAAATGATATGATAAATGTTCATGGTCGTTGCATATCTACATTTAATCTTCAGATTTTTAATAGATGGGGGGAAAAAGTTTTTGAAACTTCATCACTTTCAGAAAGTTGGGACGGAACATTCAGAGGACAAAAAATGGATACGGGCGTTTTCATTTACAAGGCTGATGGAGTTTCCATTGACGGACAATCATTTAATATGAAAGGAAATATCACTTTAATGCGATAATCTATTGATCAATTTTATTAAAAAATATTGAATATGAAAAAGTTTTTTATAATTGTAATTGCGCTCTTGCCATCTCTGGTTATCGCTCAGGACATCCATTTTTCACAATTTAATGAAACTCCGGTTTTATTAAACCCTGCCATGAGTTGTACAGCTTTTGATACAAGAATCATAGCAAATTACAAAAACCAATGGGCAAGTGTTACCAGCCCGTTTCAGACATATGGTATTAGTATAGAAAGGGCGTTAAAACATTTAAAACTAAAAAAAGCGTACACTGGAATGTCTCTATGTATTTATAATGATAAAGCTGGTGATGCAGGATTAGGCTCACTATTGGTAAACCTCGGCTTTAATGCAGTTATAAAAACCGGGAAATATGAAAAATTATCTGCTGGGATAGGTGGAGGAGTGAATTACAGAACAATTAATGCTGCAAAACTTCAATGGGAGAGTCAGTATAATGGTTCTGTTCATGATGCTGCAATTTCTTCCGGGGAAGCTACACCAAGAAATTCATTTATTCAGGCAGATTTTGTTGGAGGCTTAGCTTACCATTACGCGAAAAGTGAAAGATTTATTAGTGCCCAGGATGGGACAAAATTTGATATTGGTATTGCTGCGTTTCATTATAATATGCCATCTTACTCCTTTGCAAATAGTGGTGATAAGCAATTTACTAAATTTACCGTTCACTCCAATTTTGATATTGGTATAAAAAATGCAGGAGTGGCTATCGTTCCAAGTTTTCTATACACCCGCCAGGGCCCTTCACAGGAAACAAATGTTGGATGTATGTTCAAGTATATTATTCAAGATCAATCAGTTTATACTGGAATAAAAAAACCTTGTGCTGTAGCTATTGGTGCTTACTATCGTGTTGGGGATGCAATTATCCCAAGTTTACTATTTCAGTATGACAAATATGCTTTTTGTGTAAGTTATGACATTAACACCTCGTCATTAGCTGGTGTATCTAAAGCAAAAGGTGGTTTAGAATTTAGTTTACGTTTTAATACCAGTCCTGGATATGGTAAATCATTAGGTAACAGCCTTACAAGACCTACCTATAAATAAGCGGATTAAGTTAAGGCTACAGCACCAAACTTATATAATTCTTCTTTTCTGTTTAAATTATTATACAACACTGTATTGTATTTATTTTTTAGACCCATAAATCTCTTTACCTAACCGTTTTTTTTACTACTTAACCTAATATATTCAACAACCTGATGTTGTTGCTATAACTTTGGTACAAGCCATATTAGTGAAAAACCTTTGTATGACATGAATCTAACAAATACATATAAGAATTTAAAAATACATCTATAAAACAATTGTCATGAAAACGGGTATTGAAAATCAAAATGATGGAGCAAAAGGCTTTCAGTGGGAATCAAAAAATAATGATTTGAATCAATCAAATTATATTAATAATCAACATTATTTTCATAGGATTGATGCTGACAAAATTGATCACAAATCTACTCTAAAAGATGATATTGACCTGAAAAAATCAGTGATGAATATAATTAAATGGAATAGTTCTATTGATGAAAGTAAGATAAGTATTAAAGTAAAAAACGGTTGGGTAACACTAGAAGGAATAGTAGACCTGGATTTTAAGCGGCTTAAAGCGGGTCTACTTGCAAGAGATATTAACGGGGTTACAGGTGTAACGAACATGATAACTGTTTCGTCGGGGACAGCTTAAACATTTTATATTTAAAAAATACAAAAGGAGTATCAAATTTGATACTCCTTTTGTATTAATTACAAATCTCACTATTTTTTATTTGGATTAATTCCCTGATTACCACTATTTTGGTTTCCGGTAGACTTATCAATCGTTTGGTTTGGCTTTTGGTTATCAACCTGATCTTTGTTTTGATTATCATGGGGAGTCTTGTAATCATGTTCATGATCTGTATCATCAAGCTCCCGGTTTTTATCAGGATTCTCCACTTCATCCTTCTTATCTTTTTGCTCTTTGGAGTTGTTATTTTTATCCTGATTATTTTCTTTTTCAGTTTTCTCTTTCTGATTCGACGGAGTTTTAAATCCTATTGGTTCATTTTTTTCATTCTCTTTCATGATTTCCAGTTTTAAAATGGTTTATGAATATCTATTTTCTTCTATCTTTGGAAGTTTTAACGCCACCATCGGTAGTTGAAGTTTTCTTAGATAATCCCATATCATTGTTTCTGCTACCTTTTTTCATGACGTCCCGACTTTTGGAATGTCCTCCTTTATTTTTTCCCGCTGCATTTACTATACTCGTTTTCATAATTTTTATTTTAATTGGTTACTACAAAGTTCCGAATAGTTTCAGAAAATTGCATTACACGAAAAAAATAATTGATTATATACTTCCATTAATTGACAGTGGAATTAATAGATCACTTAGAATGTGTCTAAAAAAATATTAATTACACCAAATAAAGAATTGGCGTAAAAACTACATTACCACTTTTAACTTTGCGTACTTTAACAAGAGATTTTTTTCTCCAGAATTCCGAAATTGAATAGACGCTTTTGCTTCAGGAAAAATTCCTTCAATTGAAATTATTTCACCAATTCCAAATTTCTCATGTTCAACTACACTGCCTACTCTTAAATTAGCATTTGCACTATTATCTGTAGGAGTATTAGTAGCGGCCATGCGTTTGGCAAGAGGAATTAATTTTTTAGGTGGAGAAAAGCTGATCTGTTTTGGTTCTGTTTTATTAAAATCAGTGTTTTTAGTCCTGAAATCAATGGACTCCATCGGCTTTAGAAATGGCTTTGTAGATCGGGAAAACGCATCATCACTAAATTTATTCCGTTCAGGTTCTTTAGGAAAATCAACACAGTCTTCATCAAGTTCATCAATAAAACGACTTGGCTCACAGTAAATGATATTTCCAAAACGGTAACGGGTTGTGGCAAAACTAATCGTTGCTTTTTTTTCAGCACGGGTAATAGCCACATAAAATAATCTTCTTTCTTCCTCTAATTCGCTTCTGCTATTTAATGCCATTTGTGAAGGAAATAAATTTTCTTCCAAACCAACAATATGCACATAGGGAAATTCTAAACCTTTTGAAGCATGAATCGTCATCATGGAAACTTTATCCGAATTTTTCTCATCTTCACTTTCTTTGTCAACATCGGTTAACAAAGTAATTTCCTGCATAAATTCATCTAATGTCTTTAATTCTGAGTTTTGCTCAGGAGCGTCAAACAATTCCACCGGATTTGCTTCTGTAGCATTAAAAATGGCTCCTTTTAATTCCTCCTCTTGCGGAGTCCTCTCCTGCTCAACAAAATCCTTAATACCGTTTAATAATTCCTGTATGTTTTCATAACGGCTCACTCCTTCAGGAGTTTTATCATGGTAGAGATCTTTTACAATGCCACTGCTTACAGCAATATGATTAGCACATTCAAATGCATCCTTGTAAGGAATCATCACAGAAAATGTTTTAACCATAGTGATGAACTCGGAAATTTTTAATGCAGTTCCACTATTGATTCCCGTATTAAAATCCTTCAAATTATCTAATACCTGCCACATACTGATATCATGTTCCATGGCTGCCAACATCACCTTATCAATAGTTGTTTGGCCAATCCCGCGGGTCGGATAATTGATAATTCGCTTTAAAGATTCATCATCATTATGATTAATCGATAAACGGAAATAAGATAAAACATCTTTTATTTCTTTACGCTGGTAAAAGGATACACCACCATAAATCCTATATGGAATATTCAATTTACGCATGGCTTCCTCAAACGAACGGGATTGAGCATTAGTTCGGTATAAGATCGCAAAATCTTTATAATATGCTTGCTGTGTAAAATGAGTTTCGTAGATAGATGCCGCTACTTTTTGTCCTTCTTCATTATCAGTATTGGACTTAATGATTTTTATCTTCTCACCTTCTTCGTTATCTGTAAAAATATTTTTCTTAAACTGATCTTTATTAATAGCAATCACTGCGCTTGCTGCTTTCACGATAGTTTGGGTACTGCGATAGTTCTGCTCCAATTTAAAGGTTTTCAGATCCGGGTAATCTTTCTCAAAATTTAAAATATTCTGAATATTGGCTCCTCGGAACGAATAAATACTTTGCGCATCATCACCCACCACACAAATATTTTGAAAACGTGCCGCCAGTTGCTTAACAATAACGTATTGCGAAAAGTTCGTATCCTGGTACTCATCCACCAATATGTATTTGAATTTACTCTGATATTTCACCAAAACATCGGGAAAATCTCTTAATAAAACATTTGTATTATAAAGTAAATCATCAAAATCCATTGCTCCGGATTTGAAATTACGTTTTTGATATGCCAGATAAACCTGTCCTAATAATGGTTTATTAGATGCCCTGTCTTCTGCCTGAGTTATAGGATTATTGGCATACTGATGAGCGGAGATTAAACTGTTTTTGGCTGATGAAATACGATTAAGAACCAAAGATGGTTTATAAACCTTATCATCCAGATTTAATTGCTTTAAAATATCTTTGATGACACTTTTACTGTCATCCGTATCGTAAATGGTAAAGTTAGAAGGGTAGCCTAATTTTTCAGCTTCAAAGCGTAATATTTTGGCGAAGATCGAGTGAAAAGTACCCATCCAGATATTTTTAGCTTCTTTGGTGCCCACAATTTTTGCTATTCGCTCTTTCATTTCGCGGGCAGCCTTATTTGTAAATGTCAGGGATAAAATATTAAACGCATCATTTCCTTTTTGCATGATGTGTGCAATGCGGTAGGTTAACACACGGGTTTTTCCGGATCCGGCACCTGCAATAATCATTACCGGCCCTTCGGTATTTTCCGCTGCCATACGTTGCACGGGATTCAATTCATTTAAATACTCACTCATTACTACAAAAATACGGAATTAAAGGTGTTTGAAAAGATAAGTTCCTTAATAATTTATAAACGCTCGCAAAATTGAAATAAGTCTTATAAAATGGCATTTTACATAGATGAATAGGCTTGTAAAACCAAAAAAAAGTCGCTTTGTTTGTTATAATAATAACTGGAACTAATTTCTATAACATGGCAGGTATCAATAAAGTAATTTTGGTGGGTAACTTAGGTAAAGACCCTGAATTAAAATATTTAGAAGGAAATATTGCCAGGGCAAATTTCAGCATCGCGACCAGCGAATTTCACAAAGATAAAAGCGGAAATAAAATAGAACAAACTGAATGGCATAATATAGTTGTTTGGAGAAGTATGGCGGAGAGTGCGGAAAAATTATTAAAAAAAGGAACTCAGATTTACCTGGAAGGAAAACTTCAGACCAGACAATGGATTGATAAAGACGGGCACAAACGCAATATCACGGAAGTTGTTGGAGAATCTTTCCTTGTGTTACAAAAAAAGGAAAACAGTAATCCTAATCCAAATATTTCAAATGATTCGGCTAATGTGAATTTTGAAGACCTTGGCAAGAAAGACAATCTTCCTTTTTAAACAACAGTTCGTTATCAAAATTAACCCGGAAAGCTTTTCCGGGTTTTTTAATGCTTAATTTTATCCATATGAAAAGCTACAAAACTTTATTCAAACTCATTATTATTAGTATGGTATTGATCTCTTTCTCATCTTGCGGCGATGATGATGATGAAGTGTTTATTCCTAAACCAAAAGGGTTTCCAAGAATTGATTTTCCTCAAAAAACATATCGTATGTATGATAGTCTTTGCCCTTATAGTTTTGAGGTACCAACCTACTCTTTCATTAATAACGATAAACATCACGGAGCTGATCCATGCTGGATCAATATTAATTTCCCTAAATACAATGCTCAGATTCATTTGAGTTATAAAACGGTGACCAATAACCTGGATACTTTTTTAAATGACAGTCGTGATTTTGCTATTAAGCACCAAATCAAAGCTACCGGAATGGATGAAACAATCATCATAAGAGATAGCTCACGCGTATATGGACTTGTTTATGACATCAGTGGGAATACCGCCTCTAATGTTCAGTTTTATCTAACTGACAGCACTCATCATTTTATGCGGGGAGCTCTGTATTTTAATGTCGTGCCAAACATTGATTCATTAAAAATAGTAGTGGATTATTTAAGGAAGGATATTGTACACATGATACAGACTTTTGAGTGGAAAGGGATTGAAACGAAGAAAGTAAAAAAATAACTTCATTCTGTAAACGTTTCAGAATCTATTGAGATGCAGTAACAGTTTTAATACACATTTAACTCAACTGCTCAGCAAGTAACTCCATTTCTTGTTTGGCGTTCTTATGATTGTAAATGATATTATTTACTGCATTGGTAATTGGCATATGAACCTCATATTTTCTATTAATTTCTACCACACATTTCACCGCGTAATAACCTTCTGCAATCATGTTCATTTCCAATTGTGCTTGTTTAACGCTGTAGCCTTTTCCTAACATTGTTCCAAACATTCGGTTACGACTAAACTGAGAATAAGCAGTTACCAATAAATCTCCAAGGTAAGCTGATGCTTTCGTGTCACGTTCAATGGGATGCACCGCGGCAACAAAACGATCAATTTCCTGGATCGCATTACTTACCAGCACAGAAAGAAAATTGTCTCCATAACCCAAGCCATGGCAAATTCCACCAGCAACGGCAATTACATTTTTTAGCACTGCGGAAATTTCCGTACCATAAATATCATCACTACTAGAACATTTGATATATCTACAACGCATATATTCACATAATTCATCAGCTTTAGAAACATCGCGGCAAGCTAAAGTCAGGTAAGATAATTTTTCAAGTGCAACTTCTTCCGCATGACACGGTCCCGTGATTACACCAATATGATCCAAAGGAATATTATAAACAGTGTTTAAATATTCGCCTACAATTAAGTTATACTCAGGTACAATTCCTTTAATAGCTGAAAAGACCGTTTTGTCTTGAAAAACATCAGCTGGAATATCTTTTAATGTGTTATGGATAAATGCAGAAGGAACTGCTAAAATAATAATATCTGCTTTTGTCAAAGTTTTCAATAAAACAGAAGACAAATCCAACTTATTCAGATCAAATTTAACAGAACTTAAATAACGCGGATTATGTCCGTATTTTGTCACATGTTCAATATCTGATTGATTTCTGAAAAACCAGTTTATCTTGTTCGCATTATTACAAAGAATTTTCACGATGGCAGTTGCCCAACTTCCACTTCCTATAACTGCTATTCTTTTTCCGTTTGTCATATGTTTTTTTTAACTGCTATGGTCACGAGGTTTTCCGCAAAGAGCAGAGAAATTTATGTATAAATAATATCGTTGTCACTTATTGGACTTAAACCTTTCAACGCCTGATAAATACGAGCTAAAGTCACTACATCTTTGATGCAATATGTTTTGATTCGTTCAATATTTTTTTCTTCGTAATACACTTGTGCAATCTGGCTGCCATCAATATCATCTTTCGGAGAAGGAATATTGAAAACGTGCGCCAAAAGATTTAACGAAGTGAAATTCTTGATATCGCCGAATCTCCACATTTCCATTGTATCCAAATGTTTCACTTCCCAAGGCTTAAATCCTTGTATATGCAATATTTTTGGCAAAGGTATTTTATTGACTAATAAACGGCGGCATAAAAAAGGATAATCAAATTCTTTACCATTGTGAGCGCACAAAAAATGATCTTTGGTATTAAAAAATTGTTCTAACAGCTGAGAGAATTCAATTAAAACATCCTGTTCATTATCACCAGCAATAGCTTTAGTCCTGAATTTTCCTTCACTCATAAAACCCAAACCTATGCACACCACTTTAGCGAATTCTGCAAAAACACCCGCTTTGGAGTACTGTTGTTCTGGTGATATATCTTTACTGTAGAAAAACTTTTTATCCCATAATTCTCTTTCGGCCTCAGAAAGTGAAGAATACTGATACTGAACAGGAACTGTTTCAATATCTATAAACAAAATATTCTCCAATTTTATTGAACTCACTTCCTTGAATATTTCTGAAATGTGTAATCAAACTTATTTTTCTCATCGGCCAGGTGTTTCTCTTCCCAAACCAATTCGAATTTAGTTTTATCTATTTCCGGAAAAAAAACATCTGCGTCGATAGTTGTATTAACAAGAGTTAAATAAATGGTATCAATTAATTCCATCGATTGCCTAAAGATTTCACCGCCTCCAATAATGAATACTTCTTTTTCTGATTGTAAATTTGTGATGGCTTCTTCCAGGCTTGATGCCAGTTCAATAGCAAAAGCCTGATCTGCATTAAATGTTTTATCTCGGGTAATTACTACATTTTTTCTGCCAGGTAATGTTCTGCCAATTGATTGAAAAGTTTTGCGACCCATTACAACCGGACAACCCATGGTGGTTGCTTTAAAAAATTTTAGGTCCGCCGGTAAATGCCAGGGCAATTGATTGTCTTTACCAATCCCGTGATTTAATGATGCTGCTACAATGCTTGATAAGATCATATAAAATAATTTGTTATCGTTTCTCGACTCCGCTCGAAATGACAAACCTCAACTGAAATAAACTAATAGGCCAGATCTTCTATAAAGAAAAAGAAAACAACAGCTGCTACCCACTCTTTTTTTGTGCCTTTACAATCTCCAATTTTAGAACCATTTTTATAAATATCACCGTCTGACTCTATTTGGCCGATCTTGGAACCGTTCTTATAAACATCTCCATCACTTTCAATCTGTCCAACCTTACTACCATTGAAATAAATATCACCATCAGATTCGATTTGGCCTTTTTTTGAACCACCAACGTACACATCGCCATCACTTTCAATATTTCCTTTTTTAGATCCCCCAATATATACATCTCCATCAGATTCGATCTCCCCTTTTTTACTTCCTTTGATGTAAAGGCTTTGAGCAGAAAAACTTGTGTAGAAAAATACACCTACCAGAATTAAGATTAGTTTTGTCATGTTTGTATAATTTTTAACTACAAAAACGCAAAATATTATTGCAAAAATTGTAGAGGATTATTATTTGATTAATCTCTGTATTTAACTTCAACATTATGTAATTCTATGATTGGCTTTAAAAACTCTTCCAAATCATAAACACACAATTGAGAGGCAGCATCACACAATGCTTTTTCAGGCTCAGGATGAGTTTCAATAAACATTCCATCTATTCCACTTGCTACTCCAGCTCTTGCCAATACGGGCAAAAACTCGCGGGCACCACCTTTTTTATCAGAACTTGGAATACCATATTTTCGAACGCAATGAGTTACATCAAATACCACTGGGTAACCGATATTATTCATATGATAAAATGCACGAGGATCAACAATTAAATCATTGTATCCAAAAGAGTAACCTCTTTCCGTTAATATAACCTGATCGTTACCGCTTTCCACACATTTCTGAACGGGATGTTTCATATTATCCGGAGCAAGAAATTGCCCATGTTTAATATTAATCACACGACCCGTTTTTGCAGAAGCTACCAATAAAGAAGATTGCATACATAGATAAGCTGGAATCTGTAATACATCGCACACTTCCGCTGCGCCAATTGCCTGATCGTGTGAATGAATATCTGTTAATACAGGAAATCCAAATTGTTCTTTGATCTTACCTAATAATTTAACACCGGCTGCTAATCCGGGTCCTTGATAATATTCAAGACTACTTCTGTTGTCTTTTGTAAAAGATGATTTATAAATCACTTTGATTTTCAAACGTTCCGAAACTTCTTTAAGTTTCTCCGCTGTTTTCATCATGGTTAATTCATCTTCGATTACACATGGTCCTGAGATCAGGAACAAGTCTTTGCTTCCACACTCAATATCTCCTACTTTTACTATTTTTCTTGACATAATTTTTTCTTGGTTTTTTATCCCGCTGATTTCGCCGCTTGCGCTGATTGTTATTTTACATTTTTTTCCGTGAGACTGCTAAATCTTTAAGGAATTTTTTAAAGTCGTCTGAATAAATCCTTAATATAATCCATTGTTGCAATTTCTTTGTAATTATCTCCAAAGGCATGATTCCACATAAAAGGTAAATTATACGAAACAGCTGCCATGGCGGTAATTTGTTCTTCTGTCCAATCTTTACTTAAGTTTTGAGGCAACACAATATTATGCTTTTCAATCATTTGCATAAACTCGCTATGTCCTTTTAAATAAATATCTCCCAAGTGCTGAAAGATAATGCAATTTGCATAACAGTGACGAGTACCTAAAACCATTGATAAACCATAACTGATAGCATGACAAGCGCCTACTTCACTATAGGTTAAACTTAATCCGCCCATTAAGGAAGCCACCATCAATTTATCATCATTCTCTGGTGTGCGACCAGCGTTCTCTCCTAAATAAACTTCTCTGCAAAGCTTTAAAGATTGTTCGCCATAAGCAAGACTGAAAGCGTTATTACGTATACCAGTTTCAGATTCAATACAATGAATGTAAGTATCCATACCTGTGTAAAACCACCAATCTGTTGGAACTGATGCAATTAATTCAGGATCTAAAATCACCTGGTTAAAAACGGTCCAATCACATTTTAAACCCAATTTCTTTTCAGGACCAGTTAAGACTGCCGTCATAGACACTTCGGCACCTGTACCGGAAATAGTTGGAATACCTAAATGATAAATTCCTGGTTTTTTAATTAGGTTTAATCCCTGGTATAAAGTGGAAGAACCTTCATTGGTTAACATCAATGATAAAGCTTTCGCTATATCCATTATACTACCACCACCAATTCCAATAACACCGCTTGGTAAACCTTGCTTTGCTATTATTTCATCACGAAGTGTATCTATTTGCTCTGTTTTGGGTTCGTATGGATCAACATCAATATAATAAATTAAATCCTCTGGTTTGTTTTGTAATTTGTTTGATAAAGATTTTCCTTTAAAATAATTATCAACTACATAAACAAAGTAATTTTTATTTTCTTTACGGATAGGTTCAACCGTTTCTGCTAATTGAGAAAATGAACCGCGGCCGTAAGTAACCTTATCAATGTTCTTAAAATTTTTGTGTTGCATTATTGTTTAAGCATTAACAGGTTTTAATGCCTTGGTAGCACATTCAGAAATTTTTGCAGCTAAAGTCTTCAATTCATCTTCGGTCCAGGTACAACGAACACCAAATGAAATTAAACGGCCTACAACTGCTTGTGTTTTAGGGATATCTAAATTATTATAATCTTGAGGTGCCCCTAATACCTGGACGCCTAATTTAGAAGCTGTTTTTAAACCTTTAATATGTTCCCACTGATTAATAAAGTGATACATGTTTGTGAACCAATAATTAAACCCTGTTACCCCTGCTTTATTAAATTCATCAACAGTGCGTTTAGCAGTTTCTGTGTCAGGCATTAAAATATTTAAAAAAGTTCCTGAATCTCCATTATCATCTCCTAATTTAGAAAAACTGATGCCCTCAATCTTAGATAATTCCTTTTGTAAGAAGGCTTTATTTTTTAAGTTTGCTTCGCGAATAGCTGGTACTTTGCGTGTTTGAGCTGCGCCCACTGCCGCATGTAATTCAGAGATACGGTAATTGAACCCAATAATAGGATGATTTTCCATTCCGCGATTATTACCAACATGGTCATGACCATGATCGCAATAACTATCTGCTAGTTTATAAGTTGCTTCATCATTCGTTACTAAAATTCCACCTTCACCTGCCGTTGCAATTTTAAAGAAATCAAAAGAATAAGCTCCTGCTTTTCCAAATAATCCGGTTGCTGTTCCTTTGTATGAAGCAGCAAAGGCTTGTCCTGCATCCTCAACTAAAATTAAATTATGTTGTTTTACAACCGCCATAATTTCATCCATGTTAGCGTTACCACCACACATGTGAACTAAGCAAATGGCTTTTGTTTTAGGTGTAATCACTTTTTTAATCCCTTCTGCACTCAAACATAACGTCTCGTCAATTTCAGCAAATACAGGTAAAGCACCTAACATTAAAACCGCTTCAACAGTTGCAATGTAAGTAAATGGTGGACAAATAACTTCGTCACCGGTTCCAATACCGCTTGCTGCTAAGGCAGCTAATATAGCAGCTGAACCATTTGAAACAGCTAAAGCATATTTTGCTCCGGTTATTTTTTTTGCCTCTGCTTCAAAATCTTTTGCTTTCCATATATTGTTACGTTGCGCATCATGATTAAAACGGAATAAAATTCCTGTTGATAATACATCTTCAATTTCCTTGCGCTCTTCTGCGCCAAATAATTCAGTTCCAGGCATTTATTATATTTTTAAAGTTAATTTTATCTTTAGTTAGGAAGAAACTCAAAAGTCCCAGGTTCATCAATTACTCCAAAATTAATAGAGGTCAGCTTATCGTTTTCAAAATAACAGTCCAGGCCTGCCTCATCAAAACTCAAGCGTTTTTCTCCCCAGTCTTGCTTTTCTGTGTCAGACAAACCATAATTGTGTACCTTCATTAGTTCAGTTAATTGCTTCTCATTCAAAAAGAATAATTTTTGACCAAACAACAACGTTTCTTTATTGTCAACTTCCACACTTCCAAACTTCATTGCATTCTTATTATCAAAAAATAAAGAGAATCCGGAATCCCAATAATGATATACTGTACAAGAAGTTTCTAAAATTGGATCATCCAACACCTGCATTTCTTCAGGTTTGCCAAAAACTAATTCTGCATCAACTGATGATACTCCAAAATTTAAAGTACAAAACCCTTTTAACAAGTTTATCTGCGGTGTAAAATCCATAAGTGATCATAAAAATAACGCTAATAGCCTGTAAAAACAAGCTAAGAAAATAAATTAAAAATAAAATAAAAAAAATTTTGCTAGTTACAAATTGGTTTATATATTTGCAGCCCGAAAAGGTAGAAGCGTTCTTATTTTAATGATTCTGTAGCTCAGCTGGTAGAGCAATACACTTTTAATGTATGGGCCCTGGGTTCGAGTCCCAGCAGGATCACAGAAGTTTCAGTTTTCGGTTTTGAAAGCCCTTAAATTAATTTTTAAGGGCTTTTTTTATAGTCTTATTTACAGTTTCTCTTACAATTCCTCTACAAATTTTATCAACTTCAATATTGAAGTTTATTTCATCGGTTGCTTTCTGATGGGCTTTAATCTTCTCGAATTTAATATTCATCGTGGAAACAAGATTTAATAATTCTTTTACGATATCTATATTTCTAACCTCATTACCCGCTTTTGTGAGAAATTCATTTGCAATAAACTTGGATTCTCGCCCTATTAATCCAATTACATATTGACTATCTGAAACTATATGTATACTATTAATTTCTTTAAAATGTTTTTTGACATATAAAATAGAATGGATTACCGCTAGTATTTCCATGCGGTTATGAGTTGTATCATTCTCCTGTCCGCACAGAGTTATTTTTTCATTATTCAATAAAATAATGGAGGCCCAGGCTCCGATACGTAATTGCGTGTGACAGGAGCCATCCGTATATATAAAAACTGTCGTACTCATTCTTAAAGATATTTATAATATTCATTACAGTGACAATAAAATAAGACTAAAAATAAGTAGCTTTGAAGGGCATGAAAAGGCATCCTTCCTATAAAAATTTAAAATCTGTCTTTTTCACTTTAACTATCTATAGTTTGGTAGTTACATCGTTTAGCAGCTGTAATGCCTATTATGACCTGTTTTATACAGATCCTGAAAAATGTATTAAAACTTGTGCTTTAAAAAAACCTTATGACGTGATTATTGTGCCGGGATTCCCTCACGATTCCGGAAAAGTGAATATGATATTGCAACAACGTATAAAATGGGCCTATTATCTTTACAAAAATAATTATGCGAAGAATATCATTTTTTCGGGTTCAGCTGTACACACACCTTATTTTGAATCAAAGGTTATGCGTTTGTTTGCTTTACAATTAGGAATAAAAAATGAAAATATATTCACAGAAACATTAGCAGAACATACCACCGAAAATCTGTATTTCTCTTCGGTTATGGCTAAGGAACTTGGTTTCAAAAACATAGCTTTCGCAACTCATCCGGCACAGTCAAGCTTTATGAAACCATTTAAAAGAAAATTTAAACTAAAGCTGGATTTTCTTCCTATATTAAATGATAGCATTGTGACATTAAATATTGAACTACTTCCTGTTGACGAAAGTTCAGCGTTTGTAAGTGATTTTATTCCTCTAAAAAAAAGAGAAGGAGTATTAAAAAGTTTGCGCGGAACAAGAGGGCATAATGTTAAGGTTGCCATGAGGAGAACAAAAAAATTAAAAAGAACAAAAATCAACACTGTAAAATAGTATGACTTTATCTGCGGAAAAAATAACGGAACAAACAGTTACATGGATAAAATCCGTTGTAATTGATTGCAATTTTTGTCCATTTGCTGCGAAGGCAGTTATGAAAAACAGTATTAATTATATTGTAAAGTATGATTCCAGCATAACTAATGTTTTAGATACTTTAAAAGAAGAATTAATACGATTGCAAATTCACTCTGATACGGAGACGAGTTTCATTATTTTTCCAGATACTTTTGAAAATTTTAATGACTATTTAGGTTTGGTAAAAAAAGCAGAACGTTTAATAAGTAAAGAAAACTATGATGGTATTTTTCAAATTGCAAGTTTTCATCCTGATTATTGTTTTGAAGGTTCTGATGAAAACGATCCCGCCAATTATACGAATCGCTCTATTTATCCAATGATACATATTTTACGGGAAGAAAGCTTAACCAAAGCACTAAGTCTTTATCCCCACCCGGAAAAAATTCCATTGGATAACATTACATATTCGAGAGAAAAAGGCTTAAAGTACATGCAACTATTACGATCGACGTGTATATAATTACACTACATTAAATAATTTTATGTTTTCATTAACAAAAGGCTTTTGTACCTTTATATTATGTGGTGGAAAACAAATTTAAAAAGAAATGCGTGCCTCGCCGCTGGGTCTTATTTATTTATTTTTACTACCGCCTGCACAAAAGACTCAGCCCCTCAAACTTTTGGAGATTACCCAACAGAGGTGGGGAAAATTTTTACTTATAAATGTTCTACGGCAGGTTGCCACAATGACCAAAGTAATGAGGCTACAGATGGTTTAAACTTAACTTCTTATTCAACATTATTTCTCGGTTCAAATAATGGTTCTCCTGTGATCCCCTTCCGTAGTGACTTCTCGTCCTTACTTTCTTACGTCAATACTTATAGTGATCTTGGCCCGATCAGTTCGCCAAGAATGCCATTAAATGGAGCAGCGCTAAGCAGGGAAGAAGTGCAAACTATTAAAAACTGGATCAATGATGGCGCGCCGGACATCAATGGAAATATAATGTGGGCAGATAGTCCCAATCGAAAAAAATATTATGTTTTAAACCAGGGTTGTGATGTGGTAACGGTATTTGATGCAGCAACAAAATTACCTATTAGATATATTACTGTCGGAAATAATTCTAATGTAGCTGAAAGCCCGCATATGATTCGTGTTTCACCCGATGGAAAATACTGGTATGTGATTTTTGTAGCCAATAATATTTTACAGAAATTCAGAACATCAGATGATAGTTTTGTATCACAGGTTGCTCTGGGTTCAGTTCAAAACTGGAATACTATGGTTATTAGTAACGATAGTAAAAAAGCATATTGTGTTTCCTGGCAGAGCAGCAGTCGTTTAGCAATCGTAAACCTGGAGACGATGACACTTATCAATAATGTTGGTGGCGGTAATTTTAGCGATGCACACGGCGTGGCGTTAAACAATACAAATGACACTATTTACATCACCCGTCAAACCGGAAACTACATTTATAAGATTGATACAGCCTTAAACGGATTTATTGAAGTTGCATTGGACGGGTCCGGTATTCCAAATCAAACATCTTCCCTTGATCCTCATGAGATACTATTTTCTGAAGATGGAAGCAGGTATTTTGTAACCTGTCAGAAATCAAATGAAGTAAAAGTTATAGGAACAGCAGGTGATATTTTCATTCAAAGTATTTCAACAGGACAATATCCTTTAGAAATTATTAAAAGTACTTCCAGAAACAAATTATATGTTTCTTGCCAGGACCAACCGGGCGCAAGTTTAAATTCCAAAGGCTGCATAACTGTAATTGATATGTCGACCTACTTAGCAAACAATTATAGCGTGGGTTATCAACCTCATGGCTTAGCTGTTGATGAATCTAATGGCATTCTGATTGTTGCCAGCAGGAACATATCTGTTAATGGCCCTACTCCTCACCATACTGGTTTATGTGGAAGAAACGGCTTTATAAATTATTTCAAAATAAGTACTATGGAATTATTAACTAAAAAAACAGAAGTTGCATCCGATCCATATTCTGTGTCAATCTACCCTAATGAATAGCATGTTACGAAATAAAACGATTTTACTATTTGATGGTTACTGTAACCTATGTCATTCTTCTGTTCTATTTGTTTTAAAACATGAAAAAAAATCAACTATTTACTTCACTTCACTTCAGTCAGATATTGGAATTGAAATACTGAATCATTATTCCATTGATCCACAAAAAACAGATAGTCTTGTTTTGATAGAAAAAAACCAAGCATATATAAAATCATCGGCAGCGTTAAGGTTGGCAAAACATTTAAAAGGATTATATCCATTAGCTTTAGTCTTTTTAATTGTTCCTGCTTTTATTAGAAATTTCATTTATGATTTTATCGCTAAAAACCGCTATAAATGGTATGGCAAAATGGATAGTTGTTTAATGCCTGATCCGGAATTAGCCAAACGTTTTTTATAAAATTATTTAAATTACTTTTACAGATATGACAAAACTCTCAGTCAACATAAATAAAATAGCAACTATTCGTAATTCACGGGGCGGAAATACTCCCAATCTATTACAAGTAGCACAGGATGCTGAACGTTTTGGGGCTGAAGGCATCACAGTGCACCCGCGTCCGGATGAAAGGCACATTCGCTATCAGGATGTATATGAATTAAAACCATTACTGAAAACAGAATTCAACATTGAAGGAAATCCTAAAATCAAAAAATTTGTAGATTTGGTATTAGAAGTTAAGCCAGATCAGGTAACTCTCGTGCCAGATGGAGACAATCAGTTAACTTCAGATCATGGTTGGGATACCATTACGAATAAAGATTATTTGACTGATATAATTGCAACATTTAAAAAAGCAGGCATACGTACTTCCATTTTTGTGGATCCGGATTTAAAGATGATTGAAGGTGCTAAAACAACAGGTGCAGATAGAATTGAACTGTATACAGAAGAATATGCAAAACTGTATTCTACAAATAAAGAAAAGGTAATTAAACCTTTTGCCGAGGCTTCTCAATTAGCAAATAAATTGGGCCTTGGGGTTAATGCAGGTCACGATTTAAGTTTGGAAAATCTGGCCTATTTTAAAAAGCATACAGAGAATTTACTGGAGGTTTCAATTGGCCATGCGTTGATTAGTGACTCAATCTACTACGGACTTGAGAACACGATTCAGTTATACCTTAGGCAATTAAAATAGATTTACACGCTCTTATAAAACTCATACAGGTCAATTGCCTGCTTGGCTTCTTTTACATCATGCACTCTTAATATCTTGGCTCCGTTTTGCAAAGCTATGGTGTTGAGTACCGTTGTTCCGTTTAAAGCAGTTACCGGAGACGTATGAATTACTTTATTGATCATTGATTTACGGGAAAGGCCTACCAGTAAAGGAAACCCATAACCAGCGAACTCATGAAGATGTTTCAGGAGCTCATAATTATGTTCAACTGTTTTTCCAAAACCAAAGCCCACATCAATAATCAGTTTATCAAATCCTTTTGTTTTGCAATATGCTATCTTTCCCTTATAAAAATCACTTAGTTCCTTCACTACATTTTCATAAGTAGGATTTGTTTGCATGTTCTGAGGAGTGCCCTGCATATGCATCAATACATAGGCAATTTGATGCTTAGCAACTACATCAATCATTTTATCATCCAATTCTCCACCCGAAATATCATTTACGATATCCGCTCCGAGATCAATGGCAAACTCTGCGACCTCCGACAAAAAGGTATCAATCGAAATAAGCATTTTGGGAAATTCCTTCCGTAATTTAATCAATGGTTCTTTTAAGCGAAATATCTCGTCCTTTACAGATATAGCGGGTGCTTTAGGTCGGGATGACGCTGCGCCAACATCGAGAATTGTCGCGCCCTGATATATTTTCATTTCCGCGTCTTTTATAATGTCAGTTACTGAAGAAAACTTGCCACCATCATAAAAACTATCCGGCGTAATATTAATGATAGCCATCACTTGAGCTTTCTCAAAACTCAATTGTTTACCATTTGTTAAATATGTTTTATACATTATTTCTAACTTAGCGTTCCATTATTTACAAATACTACTGTTCAAGGTAACAATATAATTTTAAATAATTAAACATTTAGACAAAAGGTAATTTAGGACAAATGAATACAACTTCTTCACAATACGATGCTGCTATTAAGTTATGCAAGGAACTTTTCTTAAAAAAGATGAAGGATTACGGCACCGCGTGGCGAAATTTACGCCCCACTTCGCTCACCGACCAGATTTTCATTAAAGCACAACGCATTAAAAGTATTGAGGAAAAAGGCACCCAAAAGATTTTAGATGACATTACCAGTGAATACATTGGTATTATTAATTACTGCATTATTTCGTTGATTCAATTAGAATTAAAAGACGACACAAGATTAGAATTACCTTACGAAGAAGTGGAACAACTTTATAATAAATACGTCAAACAAATCAAACAGCTCATGGAAGACAAAAACCATGATTACGGCGAAGCCTGGAGAGACATGCGCATTAGTTCATTAACAGACCTTATCTTAATGAAAATTTTTAGAGTAAAACAAATTGAAGACAATAAAGGTCAAACTTTGGCAAGTGAAGGCGTAGATGCCAATTATATGGACATGCTCAATTATTCAGTATTTGCTTTAATAAAAATGAAGGGGCAATAACATATTTTTAATTTATGCATAAATAAAAAGCCACCCTTTTTTTTAAAGGATGGCTTTTTTAATGAATATGCATTGAAGCTTAGTTAACCATTATTTTTTCAGTGGCATACACTTGTGATTGTTTACCTAAAATTCTCACAAAATAAATTCCTGAACCAATGTTTGTTGGAAGATTAATTAATGTAGTTTCAGATGTAACACCTGTAGAATAAACTACTTCACCAATCATGTTTACTACCTGCGCTTCTGCAAATAATTCAAGGTTCTCCTCAATGTTAATTAAGAATTCTCCGTTTGAAGGATTTGGAAATACTTTTAATGAATATGTTTTGATCACTTCATCTAGATTAGTTGGCAAATTACACGTTGTTCCTGAAGAAGGAAATTTCACAGAAGAAGAAGTATTTGCACCACTTGCAAAATTTGAGGCATCAGGTTTTCCATAATATTCAATACCTATATAATAAGGGAATTGAGGCGTTCCTGCGACATCTATAGTTACAAAATAAGCATATGTTCCCGCAGGGTATTCAGGAGTTACACAAGTACGTCCGTTATATTTATCGAGATCCCCATTATTAGAGGACAACCATTCATAATCTTCACAATATGTTCCGATAGGATACGTGCTGTTAACAGGAGGCCCGGTTTGACTTGCAGTAACTCCATAAGGCAGTGCGGTACGGGTTGTAATGCTGCGAAGACTATATCCACTTTTCATGCGGCTAACTGTACTGGCAGAATTCGTTGGCGTGCCATATCCATAAGGACCATAAACAGGATAACCATCAAAAGCGTAACCTATAATTGGCGAATGTTGCGTTGTAGGTGTATTTTGATATAAGCGGCGTGGTTTAGCATGACTATGATATGCACCACCTTGTTGAGGATGAGCAGATAATGCAGTATCTAAAGAGACACCTTCTCCCATGTAAACTTCAACGTTCCATATTCCTGATCCCATGTTAGTATTTGTTGTGCCATTCCAGGATTTTGAATCACCTAAACCATACATAGGAATTCCATTTACCAAACATCCGATTGCGCCTACCTTAGGCGAAATTGTTTTGGAAGTCTGAACTGTTTGAGTGCGAGGAAAACGGTATTTATATACCTGTGTACTACACGCTCCGGGGTTGCTGTATTTCCCCATGTTAAATACCATTCCATGACTATATATCCAAACTGAATCTGTTCGATAACATACCTTTAAAACGCTTGCAGAATCTGTAGTAACAACATAAGAATAGGTCACACTTGGAGGATTACCGCTTGGAACCCAATAACTCGCTTTTTGTCCATTTACGTTCAATTTCCAGATATTAATAATTGCCTGACTATAGCCAAGCAATGGTAGCAACATTAAAATTAGTAATGCATTTTTTAGATTGTTTCTTTTCATATTTGTTTGTTTTAGGGTTTTTTATTCAGGGCTTTTTTATTCAGATTTTTTTATTCAGGGCTGTAGTAATATTTTTTTTCATGAAGAAACTCTTCATCCGTTAATGTTTTTAAAAATGCTATTAGACAGTTTTTATCCTGTTCCTTAAGGCTCAATCCCTTAGAGAGCTTCGGCGATAGTGAAGCAGACTGATGAATACCGTTACTATAGTGAAATAGAACCATCTGTAAATTCCGAAAGCGTCCGTCATGCATGTAAGGATACGAAACTTCTATATTGCGCAAAGAGGGCACCTTGAATTTAAGCGAATCATTTTTATCATTTGTGATTTTCATTCTGCCTGTATCATGTAAAAGAGAGTCTGGTTTTAAACCATTGTTTTCAAATGAGTTATTCGTAAATAAAGGCTCGGCATGACATGAGGCACAATTTTTACGAAATAACACAAGCCCTTTGCTTTCATTTGCATTAAAAGAAATACCGGGCTCTTTACGCATTACTTTATCGTATTTTGAATTACATGATTGAATAGTTAGCATATATTGTGCGAGTGCTTTCAAAACAAACTGGCCGGTTACCTCATCTCCGCCAAACGCGGTTTTAAATTTAGATTTGTATTTTTCTGACCTATTAAGTTTTGCTACAATATCAAAAAGCTTACTGTCCATTTCAACTGGGTTTTCGATTGGTGCCAGGGGTTGAACTTCAATATTATTAACACCACCATCCCACATAAAATTCTTACTCCATGCCGCATTGATAATCGACAATGTATTTCTCGTTCCTTTTTTTCCAAAAATTCCATGACTTAAAGCGTGATCTACATGAGTGAAATTTGTAAATTGCAAATGACAACTCGCACAAGAAATGGTGCTGTCTTTAGACAATAAAGGATCAAAAAATAATTTTCTTCCCAGCTCAAACTGGCTTCTAATAATTGGGTTCTTTTCAAAATCGTAAGCAGGCTTTGGCCATCCTTTGGGTATAACGATTTTTAAGGTATCATTTAATGATAAAAGACGACTATTTTCAATATAGCTGAAGGAAGAAAAGCAAACACAAGCAAATCCTGTAACTATGAAAACGGCCATAAACAGCATATATCTTTTCATATTTAATTGTTTAGTCGAAACATAGTCGCGTATTTATCCGCTATTGACATCGCTTCTCTACCTGGTATTAAAACACTATTTTCTTTGCTGAGATCAGCCTCCAACAACCAAACAGCAACATCTGCCAAAAGGGTTATTTTATTCTTTACTTCAAAATCAACGGGTAACTTTACTGAACGCAAGGCATAATTCGGGTTACTGTAACCTCCAATATGAAATTCAAACACGTGATTCTTATTGTTTTTTTTACAAATTCCTTCTAGTTTAGCATTTATGTACCCGCTATTCCATGCCCAATACATGCCCTTCACAGGGTCAAGCGCACCTGCTAGCGCCCCTGAAACACTAGAAGTGCTGTCTACCCCAATATTATAATCTAATGCTATTATTTTCCCATTGGGAACATTTGAAAGCGGAATAAGGAATGATGAAGGTTCCTCGGCATCTATTAAATGGTAAGAGTTTTGCTCCTCATATTTGTCGCCATTTTCAAATCTGATAGTAAGGCCCGATAAATAAAAACGAAAACGGTCAACCTGAACCGTGTCTCCCTTTATGGTTGTATAACTAACTGTACTAACACATAATGGACTTTTGCCAAAAACAGGTTTTACCTCAATTACTAATTTCCTTTTAGATGATATTGGATCATTATTTGCCAAGATGTTACCCAAGAAGCCAAAAAAAGTGATCAAACAGTAAGCGAAAATGTTAATCATACATTCAAATTACTTTTTTAACACCCAGGCAAATTTGCCGAAGCCGAAGTATACAGTTCGCAAAAATGCCTAATTTGATATCTGAAACCAATTTTGTAAGGGTTACAAAAGGGTTACAAAGACAAAAATAAAAATCTGTAAATCAATAAGTTAAATATATCGATGATGGATATTAAATTTTTTGAATAAAATTTAGTAAATCTTCATCAGGGTTTATACCCAATTTTTTTCTCAAGCGGGTTTTACTCATTTTCACAGACGAGGCTTCCACATTCTTTAAAATCGAAATATCTTTATTTGATAAATTGATAAGGATAAATCCACATAACTCTGTTTCAGCTTTTGTTAAATTTGGGAATTTCTGCTTTAGCTTTTGATAAAATTCAGTGTTTAAGTGATCTATGTTATTTTGAAAAGAAGAAAAACGATCAGCAATGTGGTTCTTCGATTTTAGATCATTCAATAAATATTTAACTGATCCACCCAAATCATCATTTCTTGATGCCTGTTCCAGTTTTTCAATCATTTCCTGATTTGACTCATAAGTATGTGTATGATGCAAAATAACATTTGTTAGATCTTTCTTTTTTAATTCAAGCTCCTTTTCCATGACCTTACTCTTATGATCCTTGTTTGCAATTTCTTGCTTAACCAGAACTCTTTCTTTTTCGAATTCGCTTTCAGCAACCTTTCTTTCCATATCCTTTTTAAAAATTTCTGCTTCTGCCTGCAAACGAACATTTTCTAAATCTGCTTTCATTGCTTTTGCTTCAAGATCCTTAGACTTCAGACCCGCTTCTCCCATCTTCTTCGTCATTTCAAGTTCTTTCTTCTTTTTTTTCTTATAAAAGACGAATACCATAAACATAAGAACTGCACTTAGAAAAAATAGGATAGCAATGATCCTGTTTTTTTTAGAAGTCTGATTCGCCGTCTCAAGTGCCAGTTTATGTATTTCATAATCACCCTGAAAATTTAAATTTTGTACATTGAGTAAAGCGTTACTTAGTGAATTTGCTTTTTCGATATCTTTTTTCATTATAAACTCTTTCAAATTCAGATAGCGCTTAATATAAATGTCAGCAAACTTACTATCATCGATTTTAATAAAATAAGCATAACAGAATTGATAGTACTTTAAAGCATCCTTTTCGACAACGTCATTAATATTTGCATCAATAACTTTGGTTAATGAATCAATAGAATTTCTAACAGCTTTGCCGGCGAGTGATTGTACAATAAGCATTCGCACTTTGTTACGGATGAAAAAACTTATGCCCCGATGATTCAGGTAGAAACGTTCATTAAACGAATATATTTTTAAAGCGTTTTCATAGTTACCATTTATCTCGTCAATCTTAGCAATGTTTTCAAGAATACTAGAATATAATTCATCGTCGCGGCCTTTCATCTCCGAATATTTTTTTGCCTTTTGATAATAAGCCATGGCGCTATCATTACTTCCTATCTGCGAATAATACCAACCTATATTATTATTAACGGAGGATACTGAACTTAAGTTTATGCCTTTAACCTCATTTAGCGCTTTTGTGTAATTGTTGATAACATTACTATGATCATTGATTCGATAATACAACCCAGCCAAAATGTTATATACATTAAACAGATCAACTTTTTCCGTTGTATTCAAGCCAATTGTAATTGCCTTCTCGTAGTAACTAATAGCAAAAGGGATGTTAATATCTCTGAATATATCACCCATAAACGAGTTCAAATCAAATGTAGCCTTGCACGGATAAGAAACATATTTTTCTAATGCAAGTGCAACAGACATTTTTTTAAGGGATGAAGAAAAATCATGTCCAGGATTTCGACTCTCTTTCAGAAGCACTATTATCTTCTGCTCCGGGTTGTCAGGACTTGTAAAATATTTATTAATAAGAACTGTAGTTTCTGAATCCGTTTTTAATAAAAGAGAACTATTTACTTTCTGTGCATAATGTTTATTAAAAACAGAAATACAAAATATGAGAAAGAATATTTTAAATGACTCCATCAGCGAAATTTTTACTGTCTTATCATTAAAGGTCTATTACCTTATCCGCGTAGCGCAAGGCAGAATCACGATGACTGATTATAATGGTGGTTTTATCCTTCATGATCGATTTTAGGTTTTTCAAAATCAACTCTTCTGTTTCCACATCTACAGCCGATAAACAGTCATCAAAGATCAGAATCTGCGGCTTGGAAATGATTGCCCTCGCAATAGAAATTCTCTGCTTCTGACCACCGGATAATGTAATTCCTCTTTCTCCAACAACCGTATCAAAGGCATCCGGAAAAGCAATAATGTTTTCATAAACACCTGCATCTTTTGCTGCCTGATGAATTTCTGCTTCTGTATAGTGATGGTTAGTTGAAAATGCAATATTATTTCGAATTGTATCAGAAAATAAAAACACTTCCTGTGGTACATATCCAATGCTTTTTCTCAATTCAAACAAATCATATTTTTTAATTGGATGATTGTCTATGTAAATCTCCCCGGAAGTAGTGTCATATAAACGTGTGAGTAAATTAGCCACTGTAGATTTACCGGTACCAATCTGTCCTTTAACTCCAACTGTTTTACCTTTTTCGATGATAAGGTTCAGATTTTTGATAGCTTCTATTTTACTGTCGGGATAAATAAATCCTACATTTTTAAATTCAATAATTCCTTCTATTTTATTTTTGATCTCGGGTGTATTAATGATCGAGGGCTCTGTGTTTAAAAATTCATTAATGCGTGTTTGTGAAGCAGATGCTCTTTGTACCAAAGAAGTGACCCAACCTAAAGAGGCAAATGGCCAGGTTAGCTTATACACATACAATATAAATTCTGTGATGTTTCCTGGCTCTATAACTTTATTAATTACTAAATGTCCTCCAAACCACACCGTTGCAATTACACTAATACCAATCATAAGCACCATTACCGGTTGAAAAAATGCTTCCACGATTGCTAACCTCAAATTTTGTTTTTTAAAATTGTTATTTAACGACTCCAGTTGATTGATATAATGTTTTTCACGAGCATAAGCTTTAATGACTCTTATAGCAGCAAACGTTTCCTGCGCATGCGAAGTTAATTTTGATAATTCCTGTTGAACAACAGTGCTACGTTTATTGATCAGATCAGAAACCTTATAAATTACAAAAGATAAAAATGGTAATGGTGCAAAAACTAATAATGTTAGTTGCCAGTTAATCTGTAGCATAAATACTAAAACAATCACAACTGTTGCAAAGGTATTAATCAGATACATAATAGCAGGCCCGGTATACATGCGAACTTTTCCCACATCTTCACTGATGCGGTTCATAAGATCTCCCGTAGAGTTGTTCTTGTAAAATGAAGCGTCAAGCGTTTGATAGTGTGCATACATTTCGTTTTTCTGATCAAACTCAATGTGACGGCTCATTACAATGATAGTTTGGCGCATCAAAAACAAAAAGAAACCGCTGCTTAAAGCCAAACCAAAAAGTGTTAACCCAAAAACTATAAACTTCATCGAATTTACCTCAGCATGGTTGGCAATAAGATCAACTATCTCGTTCGTCGCATTTCTAACAATAACGCCCTGATATATGGAAAATAAAGTGGAAAGTACAACAAATGCAGCTCCCATTAATAAACGCCATTTATACTTGATAAAATAAGCGTTTATGGATTTGAGAGAATGCATTTAAAGTTTGAAAATTTGGGAAATTTAGAAAGATTATTTGTATACAATTTTTCAGGCTTTCTAAACCTTCAATTTTTAATTTGCCTAAAAATCGTTGTTCAATTGGTTGGTTGCTTTTTGAAGGATTTCAAAAGCATTTTCGGCCATTAAATTTTCTTTATCAAGAGTTGGATTAATTTCCACCATTTCAAAGCAAACAATTTTTTTGGAACGCATGATGTAATAAATTAAATTACCTGCTTCTTTCTCCGTAATACCATTAGGTACAGGAGTTCCTGTTCCACTGGAAATACGGCTATCCATACTATCCACATCAAAACTCACATAAATAATATCACAATGATCAAGGTAGTTCAAAGATTCAATTGCTACACGCTCTACAGCTTTTTTACGAATCTCCTGTAAATTAAAAACCCGAACCTTATTCTTTTTTATCAGGAACTCTTCCTGTGGTTCAAAATCACGTAAAGCAATATATACAAGGTCATTATAATGGATCTTAGGTGATATCCCACCAAGATTTTTTAGCTTTTCCCAATATTCGATCGTTTCATCATCGGGCTTGTTCTGCTGTCTTTCTTTATTATCCTCTCCTAAAACACAGGCTATTGGCATTCCATGCATGTTACCGCTTGGCGTAGTATAAGGAGTATGCAAATCGGCATGCGCGTCAATCCATATAACACCTACCCTTTTAGTAGGATATGCCATTTTAATACCACTGATTGTGCCTAAAGCAGAACTGTGATCACCAGCCAAAACGATAGGCACTTCTTCTTTTAATAAAGTTTTTTTTATCTCGTTTGCCAAACGATCATTCAAGGTATAAACTCCTTTGATTCGTTTTGCGTAATCGTTAACAACAGGTTCTAAAAGTAAATGATTTTCTGTCTGAACCTCAACAGCTTTAAACTTTTTAAAAAAGTTACTTCCAAAATCCAAAGCCGCAATTTTAATCGCATCCACACCCATACTAGCTCCACGGGTTCCGGCACCTATTTCACTTTTTACTTCAATTAATTTTATCGGCTTTATCATAATACTCTATTTTAAAGAGTTGTAAAGATACGATTCTATCGTTAAAATGATAATTATTATTGAATTGATTACTTTAATTGCGACTTAATGTTAATCGAAACTTCAATAATATCAGCCCTTGTGAGCGCTTTTAACGTAGGGACGTGAAGTATTTTTAAATGTGCGGTATATGTTTCGATAATCTCTTTTATTTCAGGATCAAATTCGCCATTAAAAACCAAGGCTTTAATCTTAAAATGGTTTTTCACTAAATAATCTATGGATAAAAGTGAATGATTGATACATCCCAGATAATTAGAAATAACCAAAATCAATTCACAATCCAGTTTTTTTGCGATATCAATAACGTATTGCGATTGATTAATGGGGACTAATATTCCTCCTGCACCTTCAATGATCAAATGATTATTAGTTTCAGGCAAATGTATTTGTTGAAGATCAATAGTAATCCCATCAATTTTAGCAGCAAAGTGAGGAGATAAAGGTTCTTTTAATAAATAAGTTTCCGGATGAATTTTGGTTTTTGGATTGCTGATTAAAGAATGAACTACATCAGAATCTCTTCCCTCGTTGGTACCGCTCTGAATTGGTTTCCAGTAATCTGCCTGCAAAGCCTCGGTTAAGATAGCTGCTACAACTGTCTTTCCCACATTTGTTCCTATGCCAGTAATAAAGTAATTCATTCAGAGAATAGTTTTAAATATTGCTTTTTAATTTCCGGAATATTTAATTTTTCATTAATGTAACTAATGCAATTAAAACTCATTGTATCAAAATCCAATTGATTCATTATACCTAGCTTTCTAATTGACACCAAAAAATCATTTATATTTTTTAAATCTATATCAAAGCCAATATTGTATTTCTGTAAATTTCTCCATGGTGTTTGATCAGAAAGAATAACAGAACGACCATGTTGTAAAGTTTCAACGATTATATGTCCATAATTTTCATTTTTTGTTGGTAAAAACAAAGAATGATAAAGACTTAATGTTTCGCTAATCTCTTCTGGCATTAAATAACCCTTATAATTAAAATTAATATTGGTAGGAAGAGATGCTGCATTTTTTTTACAAATGTTCCAGTAATTCTCATCTTCAACTGGGCCAAAAACATCAAAAACTATTTTGAAATCTTTTATTTCTTTTAAAATATCAATAGCGAAATTTAAATTCTTTTTTTCTGAAATTCGGGAAATGAAACATAATTTCAACTCACCTTTCTGTTTAATTATTGATGTTATACCATTCGGAATATTTGGCAAATTAGAGACTTCTGCAATTCTCACATTACTTCCAATTCTTTGTTTTATTTCAGCTGTTTCTTGAGCCGAAGTTGATTGCCAATAAACATTTTCAAATAAATCAATAGTTCTTGCATATGTTAAAAACAATTTTTTCTTAAAGAATTTAATAGCAAGTGCTCCCTCTCCTAACATACCTCTAGGCGCTAATACAATGTTCGACTTTATTTTACCCTGTTGTCTCCATTTTAAAGGATACACCGTAAAAAATTTAGAAAATAAACTATTTAAATAAATCGTATCGTGACGTGTATTTTGAATTAGTTTTAAAATAAAATCTGCATTCATGTTTTCAGGACTCACATAAAACACTTGTCTGTCAGAAAAAGTAGTCCATTCATTGACCTTAACATTGTTATATGCAGTAGTTGCTTTAAAATCCCTGTCTGTGGTAATAATTTTAAAATCAATATCAGAACCCAGATGTTGTGTTAATGTGGCTATGGATTGAACTGGTCCTCCAGCGAGGTAGCCGGGTAAAAACCAATCGCACAGGATTAATATTGTTTTCTTAGCACTCAATCTGATGCGTGTTAATCCAATTATTTAAAATTACTAAATGCCAAACTCTACTCCATGTTATTTTTGGATCATTATTTAAAAAACGATTCCAGATAAATAACACAGCTTCCCTATTTACAAAAGAACGTTTAGAAAATTGGACTATATTCTCCTCACAAAAATCCTTCAGTTCAACTTTTAACCAGTCCTTCCATGGCAATGTGAATCCCATTTTAGGGCGGTTAACTATATTATCCGGTAAAAGATCTCCTAAGGCATCCGTCAATAATTTTTTTGGTGTGTGAGGATATTTATATTTATCGTTTACTCCTAAAACAAATTCAACTAATTTATAATCTAAAAAGGGCACCCTGACTTCCAAAGCTACAGCCATACTCATCTGATCTGTATCACGTAATAAAACATTTTGCATATAGGTTTGAATCTCAAACAACGAAACCCGGCTCAATACATGTTGTTTATCGGTTTCAATTTTTTGGATGACATTCTTAATGAATTTAGTATCATTAAACCGTTCTTTCAATAGAGAATGATAATCTTTCTGATTAAATAATTTACGGTTAATGGGATAAGCATTAAATCCGTTAATTGTATCTAAATTTAAAATCTCCGACGTCTTATCCCCTTGCACAGACTTCTTTTTAGCCGCTAATAATTTTCCCGCTAAACCTTTTGCCGGAATAATATTTAACCAGCCCTTATTTTCCAAATCATAATAGCGTTTAAAAATATCGTAGCCAGCAAACAGTTCATCCCCTCCTAAACCTGATAAAGCCATTGTTATTCCCGCATGCTTAGTGGCCTTTGAAACGATATAACTGTTTGGCCCGTCTCCACTCGGATGATCAATAGCAGCTAATGCTTCAGGTAATTGTTTTATAAAGTCACCTGGAGTTAATTTTATTTCGTGATGTTGAGTATTGAATTTTTCAGCAATTTGTTTCGCGTATTTTGCTTCTGAAAATTCTCCTTCGTCAAAGCTGACATTAAAGGTTTGAACTTTTTCAGAAGACACTTTACTCATTAAACCAACGATAGCGCTACTGTCAATCCCTCCTGATAAAAAAGCGCCAAAAGGAACATCTGCGACCAGGCGTCGCTCAACAGAAGCTGTTAGTAAATCATTGATTCGTGAACAGGTTTCTTTATATGTTAACTCCTCTTTACTTTTCGTGTAATCATTAATGTTCCAATATTTCTCAATTTTTATCGCACCATTTTGAAATTCCAATGTATGTCCGGGCATCAACATGAACACATCTTGTAAAATAGTGTTAGGAGCATGAACTGTAGCGTATTGAATAAATTCAGCGACAGATTTCAAATTAATTTTTTTATCAATTAATCCCGAATGAATAAGCGCTCTTAACTCTGAAGCAAACAATAATACATTATTCCTGAATTGGTAATACACCGGTTTAATGCCCATTCGATCACGTGCAAGGAATAACTTATTTTCTAGATTATCCCAGATTGAAAAGGCGAACATCCCATTGAAACGTTTAACGCAATCTTTTCCCCAACGTAAATAAGCTGCTAAAACGACTTCCGTGTCTGTATCTGTTTTGAAAATATAGGGTATTTTCTTTGTTCCATGCTCAGCTCTTTGAAGTTCAAACCTTATTTCTTTATAATTATATAATTCTCCATTATAAATTAATACATAACGCTTATCCTCTGAAAAAAAAGGCTGATGTCCTGCTTCGGATAAATCAATGATCGATAATCTTCTGTGACCTAAAAAACAATGTTCATTATTCCAAATTCCTTCTGAATCTGGACCGCGATGCGCAATGGCATCGTTCATTTTTTTTATGGCAGAATGATAAGTCGAAGTGTTAATTTGGGTTCCAGCTATCCCGGTAATTCCACACATAGCTTATAATCCGATAGATTGAAGGTATTTTTTATTCGACATCATGCGTTTAATTCCTTCTGCAACAGGAATTAATTCACGTCCTAAAATCTCTTTCATTTTAGTATTGTCGGGTTGGCGGCGGGTCATATCACCTTCTTTTAATGGCGGTAAATGAACAACATTAGATTTACTACCTGTAATAGATATCACTAATTTCGCCAGTTCAATAACAGTCATTAGTTTATCGCTACCAATATTAATCACATCGTTCTCTAATAATTTTTTATTCATTATAGTAACACAAGTATCAACTGTATCATCTACGTAAGTAAACGTGCGGGTTTGAGAACCATCACCATAAATAGTAATATCCTGATTTTTTAGTGCTAATGATAAAAATCGCGACACAACAAAATCCGTACTTTGATTTGGCCCATAAGTATTGAAAAATCTGAAGATCGTATAAGCCAAGCCAAACTCCTGCTGGTAGCTTTTTAAAAAACTTTCGCCAACATTTTTCACAACTGCATAAGGAACCCTTGAATTTAAAGGGGTTTTATGTTCATGTTGTGGCAATTCCACCGGCTCTCCGTAAACCTCTGAAGATGAAGAAAAGAATACATGTTTCACCGAAGAATTTTTAGCAAGATTTAAAATATGTTTGATTCCTGAAATATCATCCAATACACTTACTGGATTTTCCTGGGTACGAATTACACCAACAACTGCGGCAAAGTGATAGACATAATGAAAATTAAACGCTAACATGATCGAAGAGATCTCACGGTAATCATTTACATTAGCTTTAATGAATTTCCAGTTATCATGATCAGCTGAAGGCAATTTAGATAAAAAACCAGTGGATAAATTATCTACAATGATCACAAAATTTTCTTTATCCTGCACTAGTTTCTCAACTAAAGCTCCGCCAACATTTCCTGCCCCTCCTGTTACTAATATTTTTCTCATAAACATATCTGATATCAATAGCGAATATAGCAAATTTCGCAATATAATCGGTTCAATTAGTTAAATCATCATACGAAAATTGTGTACTTTTAGACCATGAACATAGAGCATTTTTTATCATCTACTATATCGCAAGTAATTAACGAATTGTTTGATTTATCAACCGTTTCAAACGACATTATACTTCAAAAAACTAAAAAGGAGTTCGAAGGTGATTTTACCTTGGTAACCTTTCCATACATAAAAGCAGCAAAAGCGACACCTGAGAAAACCGGGGAATTAATTGGGGAACAACTTCCTAAAAAGAATTCTTCTATCACTAAATTTAATGTGGTTAAAGGCTTTTTAAATTTTTCATTATCCAATGATTTTTGGTTAAGCGAATTTAAATCGATCAGTAGTGAAGCAGAATATGGAATAAAACCTGCCAACAGCAGCGGCAAGCAAGTCATGCTGGAGTACTCCTCTCCAAACACCAATAAACCTTTGCATTTAGGTCATGTGCGCAATAATTTATTAGGCTATTCTGTTGCTACTATTATAAAAACGCAGGGGCATGAGGTCATTAAAGTCAATTTAGTAAACGACCGTGGAATTCACATTTGCAAAAGTATGCTTGCCTGGAAATTGTTTAGCAATGGAGAAACACCCCAATCAACCGGTTTAAAAGGTGACCATTTAGTCGGGAAATATTATGTAGAGTTTGATAAAGTTTATAAAAAAGAAATTCAAACATTAATTGAAAGCGGGGTAACAAAAGAAGAGGCTGAAAAACAAGCACCAATAATGCTGCAAACCCAGGAAATGTTATTGAAATGGGAAGCCAACGATCCTGATACTATTAATTTATGGAAGAGGATGAATGGTTGGGTGTATGACGGTTTCGCAGTGTCTTATAAAAAACTTGGAGTTGATTTTGATAAAATGTATTATGAAAGCAATACTTATTTATTAGGCAAAGAAGTTGTACAGGAAGGCTTAGCCAAAAATATATTTTACAAAAAAGAAAATGGTAGCATTAGCATTGATTTAACCAATGAAGGTTTGGATGAAAAAGTTGTACTTCGCAGTGATGGGACCTCTGTTTATATTACACAGGATTTGGGAACCGCTATTGAACGTTTTAAAGAATTTCCAAAAATCAGTCAAATGATTTATACAGTTGGTAATGAACAGGATTACCACTTTAAAGTTCTCTTTAAAATTCTTGCAAAGCTAGGCTATGATTGGGCCAAAGAGTGTTATCACTTATCTTATGGCATGGTGGAATTACCGGAAGGCAAAATGAAAAGCCGTGAAGGAACAGTTGTTGATGCAGATGATTTAATGGATGGAATGATTGAGACTGCCAAAGAAACAACCGAAGCATCAGGCAAGGTTTCTGAATTTACTCAGGAAGAGAAAGATCAGTTATTCAGTACGATCGGAATGGGTGCTTTAAAATATTTTATTTTAAAAGTTGATCCAAAAAAGAAAATGTTATTCGATCCTAAAGAAAGTATCGATTTACATGGCAATACCGGCCCATTTATTCAATATGCACATGCCAGAATTAAATCTATTTTAAGAGATTACGAAGAAAATATAGAATCGATTTCCATTTCAGATTCAATTACTTTGCACGAAAAAGAAAAAGAACTGATTAAGCAACAATATGATTTTCCAAAAATCTTAACAGAATCGGCAGCAACCTATAATCCTGCGGTAGTAGCCAATTATATTTATGAATTAGCAAAACTATTTAATCAGTTTTATAATGAGTGTTCTGTTTTAAAAGAGAGTAATGCTGATATTAAACAATTCAGAATTAAATTAATTGAAACCACGTCCCGCATCATTAAAAACGGGATGCTGTGTTTAGGAATTGAAGTTCCTGAGAGAATGTAAAAAGACTACCTTTTATTTTTTAATAATGATAAGCTCCAGCAGAAATAGTTCCGGTTCGCGGTGTTCCCTGAATATCCTGAGCACAAACTGGATAAGATGAAATAATAGCCGGATCGCCAATTCCTTTTGCAGCTGAGCCTCCTTTAATCTTAAAATTATAACTCCCTGGATTATCAAAATCAGAATTTCCATTAAATACATTTCCTATACTTGTAATTAATGTGTTTGTTTGAATTGATCCTTTTATTAAACAATTTGCAAATTTGCATTTTGGGGACGGTGAATAAGGCTTAATATCTATTTCAAATTCAGTTCCCTGGCTACCATCAATAATCGAATTTGCAAAATATACACTGTCCATTGGCCAGGCATTTGTACCATCATAGTTATCTATATGTACACAAGGTTGTCCACCTCTCCCACCTTCCTGAGCAAAATAATTAGCAAAGGTTGTATGCAAAAAGGTGTATTTTCCTCCCCAACTAAGGGCAGCACAATATTCCTTGCAATTTGCAAACACATTATTAGCGCCCCAGATTTCAAAATACTGAGTATATAAGCCCCATTTCGAGCAATTTTTGACAACGGTGTTTGTTACTTTTAATCTTCGGTCGGCGAGTGGGTCTGTTAAAATACTGGCTTGAATTCCGATGAAATTATTTTTTATAATGGCATAGTTAATATAATTATCTGAATGCCCTTCGTTGATCCATATTCTGTCCCACTGGCCAGGCATATCTGCGTAATCAGCTTCCCTACGGTCTCCCTGAAAAACCACTTCATTATTTAAAGCTCCGTTTACCTGCAACGTTCCATAACGATATACCCACAAGCCGGCATTTTGATGAAAATACACTTTAATCCCAGGATTAATTATCAGTTTTTGAGCAGAGTCAACCACTAACCATCCATAAATGACATGCGGTTTATTATCAGAGGCTCCTGTCCCGCCTCCCCAATTAACTGTCACATTTGAACCTGCTGAAACAGTAGAATAAGGTAAAAAACCATTTTTATATTGAATAGCATTGTTAGGAAAGTGGTAATGTGCATCCTGCCCCCAGGCTTCTAGTTTAACACTTTGTGTATTACCATTAATATCGAATAAAATTTTGTCCTGAATAATTAAAGGACTTAAGACATTAGTTGGATTTACATTGACCTGAACGAAAATATAAATACTATCATGAGCAAGAATTTCAACATCTTCAACAACCTTTCCCGCCACACCATCTACATTTAAAAAAAAACTGGAAGCCTGACCTTGCTCCAGACGAACAGAGGAAATATTTATTTTTTGACTATTTTTATTAATAACTCTGATGTTCCTGGTAGTTGACCCTATTGTGGTAAAAACGGTATCAAATAAAATAGAATCCTGGGAAAAAGAAACTGATGCAGAAGGGTCGGTCAATAATTTATCCTTTTTACAAGACAGTAAACCGATTGAAAAACAAATAGTTACAAATACAAATACCAGAATTTTGGCCATAAGGCAAATTTATAAATTAAAAAACGATAAAGAAGAAATTATATTATATTTTTGAGGAAAATACTTGGAGTTTCAAGAAAATTACTATCTTTGCATTCCAAATTTTTCGAAATAAAATAATTGAATATAAAATGAAAGCAGAAATTCACCCAGAAAATTACAGATTAGTTGTATTTAAAGATATGTCTAATGGATTCACTTTTTTAACTAAATCTTGTGCAGATACAAGAGATACTATTACTCATGAAGATGGAAATGAATATCCATTAGTGAAATTAGATATTTCTATGACTTCTCACCCTTTTTATACTGGTAAACAAGTATTAGTAGATACAGCAGGACGTATTGATAAATTCAAAACACGTTATACTAAAAAAGCTTAATTTTTTAAGCCAATATTTTTATAAAACCTTCGGCTTACTCCGGAGGTTTTTTCTTTTACAAAAGAAACATAAAAAAAACGACCAGCATGCCTGGTCATTTTAATACAAATATTTCTAATTATCTGAAGAGATTAATAGTTCCCTTTTTCTCATATTCTTTATCATCAAAACCTTTTGCTTTTACAATATAAAAATAGGTTCCTTCAGGTATAGTTTTCCCATTGACTTCACCATTCCAAAAAACAGATATACCCGATGCTGAAAAAAGTCTCACGCCCCATCGATTAAAGATTGTTAATTCCAAATCTTTCATTCCAGTTGTTTTTACATTAAAGAAATCATTCGCACCATCACCATTAGGTGTAAATACATTTGGTACTTCAATAGTTGACGGCTCTTCCACATTAATCGTTCCGTAAGCTGTATCTATACATGGACCGTTTGAAACGATCAAAATAACATTGTAGATTCCATTAGATTGGTAGGAATTAGATGCATGTTGGGTTACAGAACTATTGCCATCTCCAAAAAGCCAAAAGTAATTCATTGCATTGGAACTCTGATTTGTGAAATTAACAGCAAATGGAGCTAGACCTGTTGACGTGATAGGAATAAAAGCAGCAGTTACTCGCTGTGACATTACATTGACAATGGTTGAAGTACTACATCCTCCAGCGTTCGTTATTGTTACTGTATAATTTCCAGCTGCATTCACATTTATAACAGGTGTATTAGTTGCGCCTACAATACCTGAACCGATCCATGAATAACTATAACTATCTATTGGATTTACAGTTACACCTATAGCTGCAGGGCTAGCATCACAAGGCAAAACTGTATTTTGCGAAGATGCTGAAACCACTGTAGTATTACTGATTATCGGATACTGGATGGAAGCAGTGCAACCATTAACTGAAGTTGCTACCACTGTATAAACACCTGCCTGGGTTACAACAACACTTCCGGTAGTTGCTGATAATCCTGGTCCAGACCAACTATATGTTGAACCAATAGATGGTGTGTAAGTAGGATTAATTATAGTTGATGGCGTCATACATGTAATTGTCTGAGTTGGTAGTGGAGAAATTCTTGGTACTACAGTATCGCCAGTAACCGTAAAACTTTTTGAACCTTGACAGTTACTTACAGTATTCAAAAAATTAACCTCGTAAACCCCGCTTTGTGAAACTACCAAATCGGGATTATTTGTTGCTCCCGAAATTGAACCGGAAGTTGTTGTCCAAGTGTAAGTAAGGTTTGTAGATGGTGTATAAACCGGTGATAATGTTACTGTAGTGCTAATGCAATTTATAGTTTCACTTACAGTTGACGCCAATGGTATAGTTTGATTAGCGCTTACAGAAAAAGTATTGGATGCAGAACAACCAAATTCATTTATTATACTTACAGTGTAATTCCCTGTTACATTTACATTGATACTAGAACCATTGGCTGCCCCAGTAATGCCAGGACCAATCCAGGCATAAGTATAAGATGATGATGACGGCATTACAGTAGTATTTAAAGTTATTGGCCCGCTACATGTTAATGTTCCTCCCTGTATACTTAATGAAGGTAACATTGAACGATCTATCACATTGTATTGAGCTGATGCTGTACAGGAATTAGCTGCTTCAACTATAACTGTATAGGTTCCTCCTTGTGTTACCGAAATACTTGCTGTATTCGTTGATAATCCTGGGCCATTCCAAGAGTATGATAAACCTGTAGATGGAGTATAAACAGGGTTAATAGTTGCCGCCGGCGTCGTACAGGTTATGGTTTGATCCGCAACACTTGAGGCAGTGGGAATCTGGCTATCGTCTGTAACAGTATATGTATTTACTCCTCGACAATTTGTTACCGTATTAAAAAAATTTACCTGATAAATACCAGCTTGTGTTACTATTGCTTCCGGGCTATTGATTGATCCTGAAATGGCCCCTGTTGTTGTTGTCCATGTATAAGTGAGGTTCGCTGATGGAGTATAAACAGGTGATAAGGTTGGCGTCATATTAATACAATTAATAGTAGAACTTACAATTGAAGACACAGGAATATCGCTATCGTTTATTACTGAATAAGTGTTACTCGCTATGCATCCAAAATTATTTGCAATAGCGATAGAATAATTACCTCCCGCATTTACTGTTACTGTATTTGAATTTGTTCCTGAAGTAATTCCTGGTCCGCCCCATGTATACGTATATGTTCCTGAACCAGGGTTAACTGTTGTACTTAAAGTTAAGGGTCCGCTACAAGTTAATGTGCCACCTTGAATAGTAACAATTGGTAATGCAGATTGATCTATGACATTATATTGGGCCGTTGTTGAACAACCGTTTGCTGCTAAAGCAATAACTGTATAAGTACCATTCTGCGTTACAGTAATACTGGCTGAAGATGAAGAAAATGACGGTCCTGACCAAGCATAAGTTAAACCCGAAGACGGATTATATGATGGATCAATACTTACAGTAGGCGATGTACATGTTATGGTTTGATCAGCCAGGGATGAAATCGTTGGGGATTGAGTAGCGTTTGTGACAGTATACGAGGTTGAATTCTGACAACCAGTAATCGTATTAGTTAAGGTAACTTCATAAACACCGGGCTGGATTACAATTACACTTGAACTAGTTGATGACCCACTTATGCTGCCCGGTCCAATAGTAACCCAACTGTAAGTAAGATCATTTGGTGGACTATATGTTGGTGATAACGTAGCGCTTGTACTTACACAATTAATAGTAGCACTTTGTGAAGAGGCAGTTGCTGTAACTGGACCAATTACAGCAGTGTAAGTATTGCTTGCAGTGCAACCCGATGAATTTGTAAAAGAAGCTGTGTAAATTCCAGTCTGATTAACCGTAACGCTTGGTCCATTATTTGCCCCTGAAATCCCCGGGCCAGACCAAGTGTATGATGTAATGGCTGATGATGAAGTATAGGTTGGAGAAAAAATTACATTAGGATTACAAGAGCTAATTGTTGCTGTTTGCACCGATGAAGCTGAAGGTATTGAAGGATTTGGATTGACTGAAAAAGTTGCTACACGAGAAACGCCACATGCATCTGTTACATTACAGGTTATTGTTTGCGATGAAGAAACCGATGTTACAGTGTAGCCTGGTGTCGTTGCGCCTCCAGGATTCCAAGAATAAATATAAGGACCCACTCCATACAATGGGGATGGATCTAAAGCCACAGTTCCGGAACAGGAGGCAGTCTGAGTTGTAGTACCATCACCTGTTGAAGTATTACTTAATGTTTCAAGCGTTTTACTCATTACATTCATAACCCATGGCGATGCGGCCCTTATACAGTTTGCTGTACATCCGGTGGCACCCCAGCAACTCCGATACATTTTAAGAGTAAATGTCATTGGTACTGATGAGCAACCAGGCGCAGGTAGACAAGATGCTAAATCATTGTATACAGAAATGTTTGTGCCGGCACAAGTACCGGTACCTATAAAATTGCAATACCAATAAAAACCAGTTGCATTTGGACTAACGCATGAACCGTATCCTATTCTCATAGCTCCATCCTCCTGAAAACAAGAACCTAATGCCTGATAAGACATGGAAAAAGTAACATCAGTAATTGTTGCGTTCGCAGGCGAATTAACCATTAAATTAAAATCACATGAATTAGCAAAATTACAAGACGCATTATACTGCGAACCTGTTATAGAAGCCTGTGCCAGCGTCGCACTTGAGGTAACTAGTGGATCAACTGTAACGGGGTATAAGGTATTATCAGCGTTCAAATAATCCGCATCAATGTATATTTCCAGTTTGCTGCCATTTTGTTTATAATAAAGAGCCGAGGTATTTGACCTTGATTGATCGTAAATGATTCCCTGGTGAACTTTTCCCACTAACATATTTATCCCCGAAATAATATCAGCATCACAATTATATAAACCAGAGCCATCTGGCTTAGAAGTAAAACTTATTCTATTATCCGTTCCTTGATTGATATTATCTTTTATAACAAGCCATTTATATCCCTTATATGAAGAAGAATATGAATCAATAATAAAATTAGTTTTAACACTTCCTGATAAAACAATTGCCTCTAAGGAAATCCCTTTAAAAACATCATTTACCCTAACTCCACTCGAACCTACTGTAGCACCAGACCAATTAGCAAAAGAGATAAATTGTTCTTTTCCATCATTATCAACTCCCCATAATTCAAGTTGATTATTAATTTTTATATCAAAATTATCAAGAGTCTTAATTGATACTAGTTTGGAATTCAAATCAATGGTCACTGGCTCTGCCTGATGATTACTTTCAAATATTCCTGCTACTGAAGTTGCATAAACATTAATATCTTTCTCCAGATATAATCCGTTCTTATTTTTATAATTAATTGCGCCTAATGATGTTTGATTATAAAAAGCATTTCCATTGGTGCCATTTATTACAAAATGTCTCGAATCTTCAGTCCGTTTTTCAATTACCTCATAACAATCCTTACAGGGCGCATTGAGTGGAAGAATGCCAAATTCAGGATGATTTTTTATTGTACCATTTGATACTTTTAATAATTCATCAGAAATCTTTGGATTAGGACGACTTGCTAATTCCTTAAAATTTTCTTTTCTGGATTCCATACCATCAGCAGGAATTATTTCCTGAGAAAAATAATTAGAACAGAACAATAAAATTATAATTAAACAAGTATAATACTTTTTCATTAGAATAGAGTTATAGAACAGAGTTGTCTTAAATTTACACTATTAATTTAAAAGAAAAAAAACATATCATAAATTACACTTTTTCGATAATGTTTTTAGAAGCTAGTGGATTTATGAGACGAATAATTAAGATATTTATGTCGCGTAAATTATATATGCTAAATCTGATTGGTTTTATTTTTAACTTCGTAACACAATGAAAATTCTTTTTCTTTATACCGAAATAGCAGAATATTTTTTAGCCTGCTGCAAAGAACTTACAAAGTATAGCGAAATACATATTGTACGATGGCCGGTTAATAAAGAGGCCCCCTTTCAATTTAAGATAGATGAAAAAATAAAAATATATGATAAATCGGATTATGATTTTTTCCAGCTAAATCAATTGGTAAAACAGATTAATCCCAACGTAATTATCTGTAGTGGCTGGATTGATAAAGATTATTTAAAGATCACTAAAAAATACTTTAAGAACATTCCCACTATCATGACATGCGATACACACTGGAACGGCAGCATAAAACAACGCCTTGCAATGATTATCAGCAGATTTACCTTGTTGAAAATATTTTCTCATGCATGGGTACCTGGAAAAATTCAAAAAAAATATGTTTTGAAGCTTGGCTTTAAGGAAAAAAACATTTTAAATGGATTCTATAGTTGCGACGCGGATCATTTTGAATCCATTTACAAAGAGCAAAAAATACTCAAACAATCACAATTCCCAAAGCGGTTTTTATACGTGGGACGATATTATGATTTTAAAGGCGTTAAAGAGCTGTGGAGTGCGTTTATTGAACTTCAAAAAGAACAACCAAATGAATGGGAATTATGGTGTTTAGGGATTGGGGATATTGAACCTATACAGCATCCAAAGATCAAACATTATGGCTTTGTACAGCCAAAAGATATTGCCATATACACCTCGCAGACTAGTGTCTTTATTTTACCTAGCCGATTTGAGCCATGGGGTGTTGTGGTGCATGAATTTGCCGTTTCAGGATTTCCATTACTTTTAAGCGATAAAGTTGGTGCAAAAGAAGCTTTTTTAATAGAAGAAAAAAACGGATTTGAATTTAAATCCAATAACATTACTGATATAAAACGGGTATTGAAGATTATAATTGATACTTCTGAACAAGAATTAATTGAAATGGGCGATTTTTCTAATTGCCTTTCTAAAATGATTACACCTAAAAAGTGGGCAGAGAGCCTTATTAATCTGGTAAACTCTTAATATATCTTTTTAACCAATTTTCAACACAGAGCATCATTCAAGCCTTATTTTTTTACTTTTAATCCTAGATGGATTCTTTTTGCATTTATAACGGCCATATTATCAGTTTATACGAGCCTGCTATTAGTTTTACTAATAGGGCATTTCGTTATGGAGATTCTTTGTTCGAAAGTATCCGATATACAAACGGGAAAATTATGTTTGTGGCTGATCATATCAAGCGTATTAAATTAAGCATGACTACGCTGAGAATGAACGTTCCTGCTGAATTTACATCAGCCAATATTGAACGCCTAATAATCCATCTCTTAGAGAAAAACAATATAAAGCAGGATGCCCGTATACGATTAACTGTTTTTCGAAATGAAGGTGGTTTTTATACGCCAGATACTAATGATATTTCATTTTTAATCGAAACTGAAAAACTCGAAGAGTCCGGATATACTCTAAATCAAAAAGGATTATGGGTTGACATTTATGCGGAAATAAAAAAACCTATCAACAAGATTTCAAATATTAAAACAGGAAGCGCCTTGCTTTATGTAATGGCTGGCATTACAAAAACTTCATTAAGATTAGATGATTGTTTACTGGTAAATGATAATGGAAATATTATTGAATCAATAAACTCTAATATTTTTGTAGTGAAAAACGGTACCCTTTATACCTCCCCTATTATTGATGGATGTGTGGACGGAGTTATGCGAAAACAAATTCTGGACATTGCCGCGCAGAATAAAATACTTGCCTTTGAACAGCCGTTAACAGTGCATACTTTAACTAACGGAGATGAAGTTTTTCTCACCAATGCAATTAAAGGTATTCAATGGGTTGGGCAATTCAAAAATAAATTCTATACGAATCAACGCTCTGTATTTTTTACAGAAAAATTAAACGAGTCAGCTAAATAACATGATTGAAACATTTTACAAATTAGTGGATGATGCCATCACTGATTTGGGGCTCAACCCTGAAGAAGTTAGAGGCCAACAACCAGGTCAATGGAATTTAAAAAAAGGCAAATTCGACATCATGATCGACTTGTGGGAACAGGAAAACCAACACATCTTTCAGGTAGTAGCCCCATTATGCGGACTACCTGAAGAAAACAGGGAAGCTTTTTTACTTCACCTGCTTGAAAGAAATTATGGTTTAAGTTCAATGTCCTATGCCATTTTAAATGATACTGTATTTTTGAAATATACTACAGAAGCTCGATCTTTAGTAAAAGAACACATTGCAGCTTTGTTAACCAAAATTGCGTTTTATGCAGAACAGAGTTCTTTTGTACCTGAAGAACGTTTTCAAAAATAAATCATATGCAAAAAATTTTAATGGTTTGTTTGGGAAACATTTGTCGTTCTCCTTTGGCAGAAGGTATTATGCTGAAATTGATTAAAGAGAACAATATTAATATGCGCGTTGATTCGGCTGGTACATCCAACTATCATGTTGATGAGGCGCCCGATAAACGAACTATTGCAAATGCTGCCAAGCACCTTGTAGATTTAAAACCATTACGGGCCCGTCAATTTAAAGTCTCTGATTTTGAAAAGTTTGATAAGATTTATGTGATGGACAAAAGCAATTTAGCTAATGTTTTAGCGCTTGCCTCTTCTGAATCGCATAAACAAAAAATTGATCTGCTATTGAATGCATCTAATCCTGGAGAAAACAAAGAAGTTCCTGATCCTTATTTTGGCGGTGAACAAGGTTTTGAAGATGTGTTTCAAATGATTTACAAAGCCTGTCAGCATATAGCTTTCGCTTAAGCCAAAAGAGCCATCGCTGATTCTTTATTGTCCGCTACTTTAAACAAGGTATTTAATTTAGTGATAATGAGTAAATCGTTTACTTTTTTACTTACGTTACATATCACACTTTCGCCGCCATTATTACGGGTTTTAGTTAGTAGCTGAATCAATACATTCAACCCACTACTATTCATATATTTTAATTCCGATAGATCAATGATAAATTTATGATTACCGGCATCCAATAACTCATTTACCTTGACTAATAAATCATTGGCTTGATTCTTATCAATCAACTCACCACTTAAAAATAAGATCTGGATTTTATTTTCTTCCGTTATATTATAATCTAGTACCATAATTTTATTGGATTTTGTAATTTACATTCTAAATTTAATTAAATATTTTGAAACGAAAAATACACATTTTACTTGTAGAATTATTTCTTATTTAACACATTTTTTTTATGTTCACAGCTGCCGTTTTCTTTTAGTAACCTGCATTTTGCAAAGAAATTCAGTGAGTGGTGAAATACGTCAAAATTCAACATATCTTCAGCCATTTTTTGAATTTGCATAATGCGTGGATCACAAAACTCAAATACCTTTTCACAATCACTGCATATCAAATGATCATGCTGCTTAAATTTATATGCTTTTTCAAATTGAGCAAGGTTCTTGCCAAATTGGTGCTTGATAACTAATCCAGCCTCAAGCAGCAATTCAATATTGTTGTATAGAGTTGCGCGACTTACCCGGTACTTTTTATTCTTCATCATCACATAAAGGCCTTCAATGTCAAAATGGCCGTCGTGAGAATAAATTTCATTTAAAATGGCAAAGCGCTCTGATGTTTTACGATGTTTATTTCTCTCAAGATAATCCGTGAGGATCTTCTCAACTGCTTCTTTGGTTTCCTGTGATATTTTATCTCCCATTAGTTATTATCAATTCGTGTAACACTGGTAACCCCTTTAACTTTCATTAAATTATCTATCAAGTGACTTAAATGTTTTGCATCATGAACAAATACCATAATGGTTCCATCAAAAATTCCGTCTTCTGTATCAAAACTGATGGAACGCATGTTAATATTCAATTGGCTGGAAATAATTTTTGTAATATTATTTACCAATCCCATTTCGTCTGTTCCTTTTATTTTTATACCTGCCAGAAAAGAAATTAAATGGTCATTATTCCATTTTGCTTTTACAACTCTGTATGCATAATTAGAAAGCAGCTTCACAGCATTTGGACAATTAACCCGATGGATTTTAATTCCTTCGTTTACCGTTACAAACCCAAATACATCATCCCCTGGAATCGGGCTGCAACATGGTGACAAACCATAATCCAGTTTTTGCATATCATCACCAATCACTAACATATCAGAGCTTCCCCTTACATTGGTAACCAGTTCCTCAATTTTATTCTCTTTCTTTTTAGGCTTAAATCGTTCCGGATGAGCCCGAAACTCAACAAACTCTTTAATCTCTTTTACATCTATATTTCCTAAAGCGGCTCTGTAAAACAATTCTCCTGAAGACGGCAATTTTAAGAACAGAACAAAATCATTTACATTCTGAATAGTATAATCAAGTTTACACTTATAAAATTTTTTCTCCAGAATCTCTTTACCTGTTTCAGCAATCTTACGCCTGGTCTCTTTTAGGGCACTTTTTATTTTTGATTTAGCGCGAGCAGTTACTACATAAGAGATCCAATCCTCTTTAGGATGCTGTTTGGCTGAAGTTAAAATTTCTACCTGATCACCACTTTTCAACTGGTAGCTCAATGGAACTAACTTATGATTCACTTTTGCACCGATACATTGCTCCCCTACTTTCGTGTGGATTTCAAACGCAAAATCTAAAGCAGTTGCAGTTAATGGCAAATTCTTCATTTCTCCTTTAGGGGTAAATACAAAAATTTCGTCCGCAAATAAATTCAATTTGAAATCATCGATAAATTCCAGTGCATTTGGATCAGGATTATCTAACATTTCACGAATACGCCTTAACCAGTTTTCCAGGTTACTTTCCTTTTCAACTGCTGCGTCCTTATACTTCCAGTGAGCAGCATAACCCATTTCAGCCAAATCATCCATTCTCACAGTACGAATTTGCACTTCAACCCATTTACCTTCCGGTCCCATTACTGTTGTGTGCAAACTTTCGTATCCATTACTCTTAGGTGTGGAAATCCAATCTCTTAAACGATCAGGATTAGGATGATAAAAATCGGTGATTATTGAGTAGATTTTCCAGCAGTCCGCTTTTTCCTTTTCAGTTGGAGTATCAATTACAATGCGTATTGCAAACAGATCGTAAATCTCTTCAAAAGGAACTCCTTTGTTTTTGATTTTATTGAAAATGGAATAAATAGACTTCGGACGGCCGAATATTTTGAATTTAAATCCCTGCTCTTTTAAAATGTCATTAAGAGGATCAATGAAATTTTTAATGAATTTTTTTCTCTGAGGTTCGGTTTCTTCAAGTTTTTGAATAATATCCCGATACCAATCTTCATTAGTGTATTTTAGTCCAAGATCTTCTAACTCAGATTTAATGGCATTTAAACCCAAACGGTGAGCCAGCGGAGCATACAAGTATAGCGTTTCGCCCGCGATCTTCATTTGCTTGTCACGCTTCATGTGATCAAGCGTTCGCATATTATGTAACCTGTCGGCCAGCTTAATTAAAATAACTCTTACATCTTCCGAAAGAGTGAGTAACATTTTTCTGAAATTCTCAGCTTGAATCGAAGACGTATGATCAAATACACCTGAGATTTTTGTCAAACCATCAATGATTTGGGATACTTTTTCACCAAACATGCCTTTAATGTCGTCAATGGTCATATCGGTATCTTCTACTGTATCGTGCAATAAAGCACAAACTATTGAAGTCGTTCCTAATCCGATCTCTTCTGCACAAATTTGTGCAACTGCAATTGGGTGATAAATATAAGGCTCACCGGATTTACGGCGCATTTCTTTATGAGCTTCTACAGAAACTTCAAAAGCCTTTCGAATAATTTCCTTGTCTCCTTTTTCTAAGCGGCGTTTAGAGGCTGTTATTAAATTTTTGTAGCGATTTAATATTTCCTTTTTTTCAGCTTCAATATCAATTTGCATAAGTCCGATTTGTGTGTATGAAGGTAATATTTTTAATCTTAAACTCAAAGGCAGCATATTTTTTTACAATGATCTTACCGAATTCTGATATCTGAATTCAAAACCTTACTTTTGAAAGGTGAAGCTATTTCAATATACGTACTATTTTTTCAGATCTCTGTATTACAGAGGTTTTACAAATACATTTAAGCTTTTGTCATATGAAAAAAAATACGAAAAACAATTAGGAATCAATACACATAGCATTGTGAATCTTAGTGAACTCACGCTTGCCGGTGAAGAGTCTGATCAAAACCATCATTATCAGGGAGCAAGTTATTTTATTTTGTTTTCCATTTTTCAAAAACTTCCCCCGGAAATTAGATCTTTTCCTTTGATTGATTACGGATGTGGAAAAGGGAGGGCTCTATTTGTAGCAGAGCAATGCGGTTTTACTGACCTGATTGGAGTGGATATAGCAAAAGAGTTGATCGATCAAGCCAACGAGAATAAAACAGTTTATCACAAAAAAAACTCATCAAGTCAAATTACCTTTTTATTTGAAGATGCCACTAAATATATAATCCCAGAGAATGCCCATGTGTTTTACTTTTTCAACCCTTTTGGAGAGAATATCCTAGAACTTGTCATTCAAAATATTAAAGAAAGTGTAAAACAACATCCCAGAAAAATATATTGCATCTACCTGAATCCAAAATATAAAGCCGTTTTTGATAAAAACGGCTTTAAGGTATTTCATACAGAAAAAAACAATAGGTATTTAGAAGGTATTATTTATACTTTGTAATTCTTTTAACTTGTCACTTCGAGCGTAGTCGAGAAGCGCTATAATAAAATATAGTTCACGACTACACTCGAACTGACGACTAAACCGAAACTCTACTTTTCTAAAATTTCCTTAATATTTGGACGGAAATACAAATTGCTTTTTAAAATCTTTCCATCTTCCCTGAAAATTGGCTGCCCCTTTTCGTCTAGTTTACTCATGTTGCTACGCTGAATTTCGTCAAACACCTCTTCAATTTTGTGTTGTAATCCATGCTTTAAAATAGTTCCGAATAAAATGTATAACTGATCCCCCAATGCATCAGCTATTTCAACAATATCTCCATTTTTGCAGGCATCAAGGTATTCATCATTCTCTTCCTTAATTAAATTGTAACGTAGTGTATAATCACGTTCATTAATTAATGTAGGTTCACTCGCATTTCCAATTTGAAATGTTTCATGAAAATGATGCACATGCATGATCTTGTTTAATAAAGCTTTTCTATCTTCCATGGTTACTTCTTGTTTTTGACAGTTTTATACTCTTCATTCAATATTGAAATGATATCGCCACTAATGTCAAGTTTTTTATTTTTGAATACGAGGATAGGTAACGTCTCTGAATAGGAAATCACATAATCAAATCGGCCATTATTATACTTATCCACTACCTGTTGCAATTTTTCGTTAAGAGCAAGTATCATTTCCTGCTGATCATATTGAAAGTTCTGCAACTGCAATTGCTTATTTTTTATTTCCTGATCTTTTCTTTTTAAACTCTCTTCCATTTTTTGCAATTCACTTTGGGGAGCAATTCCGGTTTGAGCTGATTGCTGATAAGATTCGTACTCTGTTTGCAAGCTTGCAGTTAAACTCTCAATCTGTCCTTCAATATGCTGAACCTTTCCTTTCATTTTTTTTGATTCATCAGCGATATATAAATACTGAGAATTAATGGAATCAATATTTAGAAAAGCAATTTTAGCTTCGGCAAGATTTGTGGGACCAACTTCGTTGATTGTTGGTCTGGTTTTAATTGTATCCGAAGAAGAAACATCTATGTCATGAGGGTTTGAACCGGAATTTTTTAATGAATTGACTTGATAAAACAAAATACCAACAGCAAGGGCTAAAACGCCAATAAGAATAAGGGAAAGGTTTTTCATAGATTTTTTAAAATTAATAAGGTAAATATAACCAAGTTTCAACTGACCAGCAGGTAAGACTTATTAAATTTTATTAAAGAAATACAGACCTATTTCACGATTTTTATAATCGTTTGAATAATTACTTTTAAATCGACAAGAAGTCCTCGCTGCTGAATATACTTTGCGTTTAAAGCAAGTTTTGCAGGCATTATCTCCTCAACATAGGTTTGTTCAGGATTGGAAGATTTGGCTAATAAATCATTTTCATGAATATATTCCAATGATGCAAAGTCAGTGATACCAGGTTTTACTGTTAATACATTCAACTGATCAACAGTATATAAATCAACGTATTTTCGCACCTCCGGTCGAGGTCCTACCAAACTCATACTCCCAAATAATACATTAAATAATTGAGGTAATTCGTCCAGCTTGTACTTACGCAAATAATAACCAATTCGAGTAACTCTCGGGTCACGACCCCCAACTGTCAACAGGCCTTTTTTATCAGCATCTAAATGCATGGTCCTAAACTTAAAAAGTTTGAAATCTCTGTTATCCTTTCCTACCCTTATTTGAAAATAGAAAAGCGGGAAGCCGCAGCTGATTACCATTAACACACAAATAATTAATAAAACCGGGAATAGGATAATAATTCCTATCAAAGATGCGATTATATCGAAAATACGTTTTAACACACTATTTTATTTACAGAGTTGATTACCGCATTGATCACGGTCTGTGTTTGCTCGTCTGTTAAATTGTAGAATACAGGTAAAGAGATTTCTCTACTGAAATTATCATAGGTCACGGGATAATTTTTCATATCATAACCAAGTTTCCTATAATACGACATAGCAGGTACCGGAATAAAATGAACATTAACGGATACATCGCAGTCAAAAATTTCCTTCATGATGGCGTCCCGCTGCTGTTCCGAGATTCCTTTAATTCGTAATGGATACAAATGAAAACAACCTGTTTTTGAATTTGTATGATAAACCGGAACCTGAAAACGTTCATCTTTTGAAAAAGCATGTTGGTAAAGATCAAAAATCTGTTTTCGTTTCAATTGTGTATCATTATCATAACGCTCCAACTCAATTAATCCAATGGCAGCAGAAATATCCGTCATATTGCATTTATAACCAGCTTCAACAATATCATATTTCCAGTTTCCTTTTTGTGTTTTTGCCAGAGCATCTTTATTTTGTCCATGCAATGTATACATGCACAAGTAATTATAAAGCTCATCATTATCAAATGGTGAAGGAAGGTTGAGTGCCACGGCACCACCCTCAGCAGTGGTTAAATTTTTAACAGCATGGAACGAAAAGACAGAAACATCAGTTAATGATCCACATTTTTTTCCTTTATAATCAGCACCAAAAGAATGGGCAGAATCGGACAGTACCAAAATTCGCCCTAACAATTCCTGGTTTTTAGATTTTGGTTTAAAAGTCGCTTTATGCTTCACCACTAATTGATTGATCTCATCGTAATCACAAGGGAAACCTGCAAAATCAACTGGCATGATCACTTTGGTATGTTCAGTTATGGCTTTTTCAATATTAGAAACATTGATGTTAAAATCGTCTGCATTCACATCTACAAATACCGGTTTGGCACCACAGTGGATCACCACATTTGCCGTTGCCGAATATGTATACGCAGGAAGAATCACTTCATCACCCTCACCCACTCCAAACCAACGGAGCATGATTTCCAATCCCGCAGTAGCAGAATTTAAGCATAAGGTAGATTTGTTACCACAATACGCTGTCAGTTTTTTTTCAAAGTCTTTTGTTCGCGGACCCGTTGTGATCCAGCCTGATCTTAAGGCGGCTGTTACTTCGTTTATAATCTTATCATCTATTCGTGGGGGCGAGAAAGGAATCATGATACTTTAGTTAGTTTATGAAAATTATATCGAGTTAGGAAACAAAAGAAAAATACGAAGAAAATAAATCCCGCCTGAGCCTGGAGCATTGATTCCACCAAAAAATTAAAAATAATAAGAACACTGAATAAGGTTAAGATGTAATTCTTTTTCAGAACTCCATAAATTAAAGCACCCACCGTCATTAAAAATAAAAGAATAAATCCTATGAGCCCTGTTCCTATAAAAGTTTGCAGAAACTGATTATGAGCATTCAATTTTTTTCTTAACGCTCCGGCCAACCCTTCTCTTTCATAAGATTCAACCAATTTATCATTGGCATCTCCGGCCGTTGCACCAAACACAAAATTCTCTTTGATAAGTTTCACGGATTCTTTCCAGATCAGGATTCTGACAGCCGTACTCTCAGCATCGGTTTTATCAATCATTTCCGTCGAAGAAGTTACTTTCAACGCAGTTTTAATTCTTTCAAATGGCGTGGGGAATAATTTATAGGCAACTGCTATGGAAAGAATTAGAGTTAGTATAAGGCCTGCAATTATTTTTTTATAGCCATGCTGGTATAGAATGATCGCTAAGGTTAATGGCAAGAGCAAAAGCCCTGTGATTAAGCCCATTTTTGACGAACATAAAAAAATGGATGTTAAAAAAATAACCGACATGAATCCAATCTTGACACTAAGATTTGAAAGATTTATCAGCCACGTAGGATAAAACAACATGATAATTAACAAAGAAAAAATCAAATACATAGCAAAATAGCTTGGATGCATGAAGTAGCTAAATTCTGTATAAAAAAATGCATTAAAATCCTCGAAAAAGTATAAATAAAAAGCTCTGAATAGGTTGATAAAAGAGGCAAGCACACAGCCTGATACAAAAGAAATCAGAATCTTCTTTATTTGAATGTCCTTATAATCGGAGGCAAAAATTAAAATAGGAAAAGCTAAGAAAGACAATTTGATCTCAATGGCGTTTAAGGCTCCTGACTTATTGGTCGAGAAAAAATAACCCAAGACATGTATCAAAAAAAAAGCGAGCAAAACAAAGGACCATTTGTTTGTGAACACACCTTGCATTCCCAACTTCACATTATCAAAGGCAAAAAAACAAACTGCCCATACCAGAATGAAAATAGCATAATTGATCCCAAATGGCAAAAAGAATGCTATTAACAGGGGCAAATTATACCCCATTTGCTGATACATTCTTCTAATTTTTATCGGCATATTTCATCAATTCATTATAAAAATTTTTCGCGATCGTATTTCTGTTAAAACTCTGCTCTGCATAGGTTCTTCCTCTTTGACCCAATTGTTTTCTTAAGGTAGGATCATTTGCCAGCAACAATACATTTTTCACTAAGTCCGCCACATTTTCCGGCTCCGAATACAAAGCACAATGGCCCTGATTTACGAACAATTCCCTGGCTTCCCCATCTACTGCAAGGATCACGGGTTTTTCCATGGCAAGGTTTTCGAATATTTTAGAAGGAATGGCGCCCAAAAATAAATCAAGTTTTCGTAAAGGAATGATTGAAACATCACTCGCCTGAACAATAGCAGGCATCTGTATTTTTGACACGGCGTCAAAAAAATAGACATTTGATAATTGTTTTTCCCGTTTGATTTTTTGCAGTTTCACTTTTTCTGGTCCGCTGCCTAACAAAATAAATTTTATAGACTCATGTTCCTTCAGTATTTCAGCACTTGATAAAATAATCTCTAAGCCTTGCGCTAAACCAATAATACCGGCATATAAAAAAAGCACATCCATTTCCGAAAATCCATTTTCTTTACGCCAATCATGGTTTATTACAGATGGGTCATAATAGGAAACATCTACGCCATTTGGCAACCAAAAGGTTTTAACTTGAGGAAAACGTTCAGTAATACTTTTACAAATGCCTTGGGTTTGTCCGGTTACTAGAACAGACTTTTTATACAATTTAGCCTCCAAATTATAGGCTAATTTCAACATGGATTTATTGGTTACAACTCCTAATTTTTCGGCGCTTTCCGGCCACAGATCAGATACATTGAAGATTAATTTTGCTTTCTTTTTTCGTTTCAAGTATAACGCAGAATAACCCAAAAATAATGGAGGTGATTCGCAAAGGATTACATCAATCTCACCAATTTTATTTTTCCCAACTTTTGCTGAAGAGTAGACAAATGAAAAATAATTAAGCAGTCGCTGAACAATGGATTTGTTTTTTGGAAGATAAATAGAAGCTCTGTGAACAGGGATTTTCTCAATTTCTTCATACATATATTCCTTGTCTTCATATCCATCATAGATTTTCATCTGCGGATAATTAGGCATAGCGGTCAATACAGAAACTTCAACTCCTAGGTCTTTTAAGCGGATAGCCAGCTCAAACAAACGATTTTGAGGAGCACCCACCTCTGGCGGAAAATATTGTGTCAGTATTAATAGTTTCACTTCTTTAATTCAAGTTCTTCAATTGCTTGTTTGAAATTCACAAATTCTATTTTTTGTGTTCCCAAATACTCTATCAGCCACATATACCAATCTTTCCAGGTTTTATGTGCATCAGAAAAATAACGATCATGAAAATCAATTCCTAAATAAGGTAAGTTCATTTCAGACGATTTGTCAATTATCCGTTTAGTTTCATCACAGCTTTGATTGAAATTTTTACTCTGCCATTGCTTTGGTTTTTCAATGATGTAGCCATCCATTATCTGAAAAGGAAATTCCCACATTGAACCAATTTTATATGGTGCTTTAAATCCCATTTCGCTGCTATCGAACAAATATCCGGCTTTCGCCATATTGGAAAAAGTTTGCTCATTAGTACGTATATAATGCATGCGTGACCCAAATCGCGACTGATTTGATATTTTACTAAATAAAGAATATTCGGAATTTATTTTTTCAAAGCTTTCGAATTCAATTCCATGTACGCCCACTTCAAATCCCCGCTGCAACAATTTTTGAATCCAAAAAGAAGATTGAGTTTTAGAATAAGATAGGCCCACTCCATTATTAACGCCAATAAAATAAGTAGACGGAACATTGTGAAGAGTATTAAACTCATTCAAAGCTTCAATATGCTGCCATTGGTTTCTGAACACATCGGCGTAACGCTGAAATAATTCAGATATAGATATTTTTCCGGAAAATAATTCAATATAGCTTCTTACAAAATATTTAGGCACAATCAAATCTTTCAGATAATGCTCTGAAAGAGTTAAATGGTCAATATCATGGGAAATAATAGCCTTCATTTTTCAGACTAAAAATAACAAAAAAGAAGACTTTACTTTTTATTTTTCAGAAATTTAATTAACCGTGGAAGTCTATTAACTTGCAAAAAGCCATATTCCATCTTCTCGCCTCCAAATCCTTTATAAAAGTTGGCCAATCCCTCGGAATTGGAACCTCCACCAAAATCAAATAATACAGCCTTATCTTTAAAAAATTCAATCGCATGAGCCATTAGAAGATGCATGCTGCCGGAGTTATCTGCCCGATCAAAATTGGTTCCTTTCAGATAGAGGGCATGATAACCATTACATATAAAATGCGCCATGGCTTTTGTTGAATAATTCTTATCAATAACCCTAAATGTGAATAAGGTCTTTTTTGCCATTGCGCTTTCAAGGAGATCATCCAATAATGAGATTGTTGATTTCGCCAATCCCACTTCAACCTCCAGAAATGGATTTAAATACTTTTGAGATAAAGGTATAATCTCTTTTGAATCTACAACTTCTGTCACAAATGCACTTTCCTTCGCTTTGGCAATATTTCTTTTAGTATTCTGATTGAATTGATATCCATTTCCGTAATAAATAACAAAGGTATTTTTAGGAGATATAAATTCAGACTTCAACTGATTGCCCACATTCAATTCCAGGTCAACTAACTTGAAATGCTCTAAAATATAATTGTAAAATAACTGCTCTCTTTCCAAATTGACTTTACCGTACGCACCCAATTGAGAAGTGAAAGGCGGCTGGGGTAAATAGCGGTAACCAAACTTGGTTTTATAAGTAATAGGAAAAACACATTCATAATCTCCAATAACAAGTGCATCCCAATTGGGACTAGTAGCACATAGGTAAAAAGTCTGTGCAAAAACAAAAGGTTTTGTAGATGATAAAATGGTCCAATCCCATTTCTTAAAATCAATATCCTTATGTTTAATGTATTGCAATTGACACATTAAAAAAGCTCTCTCTTTTTAAACTTCAACAGAATTTCCAATGGTAAGGAAGCTTTATTAACTGTGAAGTAAGGCACTAATTCAGGGCCAAAACTTCGGAAAAACTTCTCAACACCTTTCAGCATAGAGCCTTCAAAATCAAATGTATTACAGCCTAATTCCTTTGCTTTGATAATACTTGCTTGAATCAGTAAATTATTTACACCTTGAATTCCTGATTTCTTTTCAATTCCTCCTAAAAGGTAGTAACATGTGTTCTTATCAAATACACAAAAAACATTTCCCAATAACTCATTATTTTTAAATGCTGAAACGGAAAATGAATTAGAATCATCTGAAAATGTCATAAAAATATTTTTCAACTCCGCTTCATAGATATTAGCATCTGTAGTATTCAATGAACTTATAAAGAATTGAAACAATTCTTCCTTACCTAAAACATTTTCTTTTACAATCACTTCTTCCTTAATTGCTTTATTAATCGCATTTCTGTTCTTAGAATCGAAATGGGATTTAATATCTTCCAGTGTTCGTAATAAATCAATGCGATAAGTATAATTAGGAATAACCTTGAATTTGTTCCAGATGAAAGGCTGAAAATCAATCACGGCAGAAGGAAAAGCCAAAATCGTTAAAGCACTTTTTTTATTCATAAAATAAGTACAGACCTCCTGCATCACTTCCTTGGAAAAATTATTGATGGAGGAATTATTCTTACCGTCTGTGGTAAAAAATAATCCGCAATGAGGAGTGTAGGGAGGCAGCTTTAAAAACGTACAACCCATTTTTTTTGTATTTAAATAATAAAAACCACCAATAAGTTGATGTTCATCTTTATAGATTCCCACCAATGTTAAATCTTTGCCGTAAATAGACAGCCATTTTCTGGAACCAAACACACCGATAACGGGTTCAGCTTTATCACAAAACGTATCAAGGTTATTTATAGGCTTTAAATTCACTTATGTGCTTTTTACTAATTGAGAATAAACGTCAATCATTTGCTTTAAATTATTAGACCAACTATACTTTTGAATTACTTTCTCTCTGGCAGCTTTTCCGATTCTTAATTTCAAAGATTCGTCCAATAAATATTTTTCTATTTCAAGGACAGTCTGCTGAACGTTGCCAACTTCTACAAGACTTCCAAACTCACTATTTTCAATAATTTCTTTTAATCCTCCCGTATTAGTAGCAATAACCGGCTTCTCGCATGCCATAGCTTCAATCACCGATACACCAAAACTTTCGTAATCACTTATATTCACTAATACATCCAACATGTTATAATAGTTTGATATTTCAGAAAAAGCAATTCTTCCAGGAAAATTTACATCATTTAAAATTCCCAACTCGGAAGCTAAATTTTTTAAAGGTTGCAATTGAGTGCCATCACCTATAATTAACAATTTCAAATTCTTACCTGGATGCATCAATTTTAAAGCGTAAAATGCTTTGATTAGGATGTCTGTGTTATACAATGACTCTAAAGGCTTTATACTTCCTACTACAAAAGTATCTACACTGTATTTGTTATTAACTGGCTTTTTAGTAAAAACTTCTGTATCAACCCCAAATGGAATAACGTGAATCGATTTATTTGTTACCGGCTTTAAATATTCTTCAATAGTAAAAGACGTTGCACAAATTGCATCCGCCTTTCGCAAATTGTATTGTAAAACTGATTTATTAATAAAGTTCTTCTGAGGAAATTTCATTACATCCGTACCCCAGGCAGAGATTACTAAAGGATGGAAACCACTTAATGCTCCGATCAAACCATAACTCGTTGCATAATGTGCGTGAACTACATCCGGTTTAAATTGCACGATTGTTTTTTTTAATAAACCAACATATTTTAAATATGCTAATTTATCGGAAATGGTATCAGCATTTAATTTTTCTTCTGGCTCAAATAAAACAGTTATATTTTTCTTTCCTTGATACCAAGGATAAGACGCTTTATTAAAACTAAATAAACCAATTTCAACACCAGCGGCCGCCAAACCTATTGCCCACTTTTCAGTGTGTTCCGAATTTGAATTAGAAAGCAAAATAACGCGCATAACCGTAAAATTACTAAACATTACAGGAACTTAAAAAAATAAATCCATCGTTATAAACAGACTGTTTTTAATAACAAAAGCCTTAAATAATGTATATTTGCGGATATGCGTCTTTCGGTCATTATTCCGTCATACAACCAGGTTAAATTTATTGAAGCCACCATGCAAAATGTTGCTTCGATAAAACAAATATGTAAGGAAAATAATGCGGAACTGGAGGTTATCGTTTATGATAATTGTTCTGTATCGGAAGTACAGTCTGTATTTGAGAATTTCATGAATGTAATAGATGTACTGAAGATAGAACCAGATAAAGGTCAGTATGATGCCATCAATAAAGGACTAACACATGTGACAGGAGAATACTGGACCTGGTTAAACACTGATGATTTAATTGATGCCAATGGGTTTATGGAACTATTGAACTATTTAAAGTTGAATAAACCAGATTACATTTACGGAGATATTGAAACTATTGATGAGCACGGAAAATCCATAGGCAAAGGATCAAGTGGCAATATTACCTTAAAGTCATTAACAAGTGGTGATGCGTCTATTTCTCAGCCGGGCTCTTTTTTTAGAACAGAATTCACAAAAAAAATAGGAGATTTGTCTCCATACCGTTTTGCATTTGACTATGAATATATTTTAAGAATTTTAAAAAATAACGGGACAGTAGTTAAATTAGATAGGATAGTGTCTCAGTTTAGATATTACCAAGAATCAAAATCGGGAAGTCAAGATGCGCGTTTTTTAATTGAGCAACTCAATATTGCAAAGCTTTATGGAACATCTTTTCTTTCTAAACTTAGTTTGATGTTGCGATTAAGAATTTTAAAGCGAAAATTATTTAACTAGGTGGGTTCTATAAAGGAAATAACTGTTTTTTCGATAGGAGATGCCCATGAATTTAAAACCTGGTCAAACGTTCCCTATTTTTTCACTAAAAGCATTGAAGAAAAACAAATCAAAGTAAACAGAGTTAATATTGAAGAAAGCTCATTTCTTAATGCTATTTATAAATATACCATTTTCGTATTTTTAAAGCTGATTAACAAAAATTCAAACCATACTTACTTTCGTTCAGGTTTAAATTACTTTCTCACCAATCGAAAGATAGACGCTGCTGTTAAGCAATATCCTAACACAGATGTGCTTTTATTCCTGACATATAGCTTTAGTTTTAAGAAACAAATAGATAAAAAAGTAATACTATTTGGTGATTGGAGTTATTTATATTACATCAAAAATTTCCTGAAACGTGAACCAAGTTGGTTTGAACAAAATGCACTGTCGCGCGAAAAAAACCATATAGAGCAGGCTGATGTTGCTTTAAGTCTATTTCCAAAATCATTAGAGTTTAATAAGACTCATTATAACAATAAGTATTTATATTATTTAGGAAATGTAATAAATGGAAATTATCCATTGAACAAAGCTGAGATTATATTAAAAAAAATGAATAGCAATAAAATTCTATTCATTGGTAATAAAAAATACATTCGAGGTGCAACCGATTTAATTAAAGCATTTCAACAACTTAATACCAAGGCCGAATTGCATATTATTGGATTAAAAGAAAACGAAGTTAACGTCAATGCGCCCGGTTTGTTTTATCATGGATATCTAGATAAAGGGATTTCGAGTGAAAATGAACTATACTACAAGCTTTTAACAGAAGCAAAAGCAATAGTTAATACAAACCCTGATTGGGGTGCTTTTTCCGCAATGACTGAAGCGATGTACTATTACACTCCGGTTCTAACGTCTGCATATGAAGAGTTTATTGAAACTTATGGAAATGAAATTGATTTTGGATTCTATGTAAAGAACAATTCAATTGAAGAACTGGTTTCAAAATTAAACTACATGCTAAATAATTCAAATGAAAATCAATTACAACTAATGAATAATGCTCATGAAAAAGTAAAAGATTTTACCTGGAATTCATATACAAATAAAGTATTGGATTTAATTAGTGTCGAATAGCCGCTATTAAGCGTACAAGAAGGCTTCCCTTTTTATAAAGATTTACTTCTTTAAATTTAGTGTTGGAATCCGAAAACAAATAATGATCCCTTTTTTCTTTAACATTAACCAAGTTGGCGTTATTAGCTTTTAATTTAAAATAAAGATTCAACTTTAGTTTTTGAAGGAAACTTAGATAGGATCTGAATGATTTAAAGCATTTATCAAATAATAAAAGATAAGAGAATAGCAAAGGCTCTATGTAATGTATATCAAAATATTTATTTGATACGTTTAAATTTGTAGTTGATTCATTATGGATTCTAAAGGCACATAGCTGTTCCGGAATATAATTCAAGCCATATTTGCTCGAAACTCTTAAAGCAAACTCTAAGTCACAGATCTGTTTTAATGAATCATTAAATAGCCCTGTCTCATTCGTAATACTCTTTTTAAAAAATATAAGGCTTGGTTCTCCAATAAAGTTTAAACAAATATTTTGAACCGCAATTCTAGAAATTAATTCGGGGCCAAAGTATTTCCCTTTAAAAGAAGAAGTGTTTTCAAGAGTTCTCACTTCGTTTGTGTAATAGTTAAGTACATCGGAACTCACGTTATCAGGCAATAAGAAATGACGCTTACATACAATCAATTGTGAATCTTCTCTAATTTCATTTACAAACTTTTGTAAGCAATCGTAAGTAATATAATCGTCCTGAAATACAAATTTGATCCATTTTCCAGTACTTAGATTAATACATTTATTCCAATTGGCAACTAAACCTAAGTTTTTATCGTTCTTAAAAAACTTTATAGACTCCGATCTACTGGCATAGTCCTCTATAATAGAAATCGTATTATCTGAGGATCCATCATCGCAAATAATAATTTCATAATCCTTAAATGTTTGATTCATACAAGAATTCAAGCATTCAATAATGTACTTGTCACCATTATAAGTAGGGATACATATGCTTACAAACGGGTGATTCATCTTCTTTGTTTACCGCTTAGTTGTCTCACACCTCGGATAAATACTCTTTTCAAATTATATTGAAATTTGTCAAATGCATTCATTTCAGATTTTTGATCATCTTTTACTTTATTAAAATCAATCAATATGCCGCTATTTATCTTTTTAATTAAATTAATATAGTAATCTGCATCAATATTAAAATTCATTCTCGCCAAAGTAAACAATTCAGGTTTACGATAAGAACTAAATATGATTTTTTTCTTGATCATTGGAATACCATCCTTCAATAATTTATCAGCCAAATAAAACGTGGGACTAAATTCTCCTGTATATTCTTTAGTTGAATAACAAGCGTCTAATTTTAACCCTTTACTCTGAAGTAGCTTACTAAGTCCAACTTCGTAAATTTCAATTACCTCTTTCACATCCCTTAATAATTGATATTGATTAAAGTAAGCAACCATTTCTGGGATGGCTTTTTGATTAAATACAACAAAATAAGATTGAATATGGTAATGGATTGCACTAGAATCGGTAACACCGCATACATCTGCCTTTGATTGCTTTAACCAATCGAAAAAATGTGTTGGTTTTTTAAACAATATACATGAATCATTTACTAAAGCAATTTGCTGATATTCACGTTCATCTAATTGAGATATCGCTTTATACCACATTCCAAAATCCCATCCTTCATTTTTAACTATTAAAATACTGATATTATTTACATTCAAAAAGTACAAAGATTCTTCGTCCAGTTCCTTCTCATTAGTGATAAATAGAGTTTCAGAAAAGTAAGGAATAATATTCTCCAAATAAAATCTGACATAGTAAGGAATACTTGACTGATTAAAATATGAACTGAATAAACAAATCGATTTCATTATTATTACTTCGTATAATTATCTAAAATAGCATTCCATTTCTTACTCCATATATTTAAATCAAATTCCTGCGCTCTTAAAATCCCCTTTACTTTATCATAAACTGTATTATTATCCATGTAGTTAAGCATGGCATTAACAAATTGATCAACGTTTCCTTTGTCTTTAATAACAACACCCACATCATCTCTCAATATTTCCTTAACTCCGCCACAATCATTTGCCACAATAGGAAGTTCCAACAACAAAGCTTCTAATGTAACTATCGAAAAAGACTCTTTCTTTGAAGTTAATACAAACCCATCAGCGCAGTTAAAATAATTTCTATACTCTTCGCCTTCAATATTTATCCATAGAATATTATTTGCCACCTTTTTTTCCAATGCATAAGCTTTGCATTTATTCTCAAATACAACATCCGCAGTGCCACCAATCCAGATAAATATTGAATTAGGTTTCACTTTCATCAATTCAAAAGCAACATCAATAAACAATTCCGGATTTTTATTATCATCTAGTGAGCCGCACATTGCCCAAACAAATGCAGACTCACTAATCTTCAACTTTTTCCGATAGGTAGATTTTGTTTCTTTGTTTGCGACAAACTCCTTTGTATTAATAGCCGGATAGCACAATTCGATTGGCTTGGTTCGACCAAAAGATTGCAATAATTGAGTTGTGTAATTTGAATTAGCAATAATTAATTCAGGGTAATCAACAATCCTTGCCAATTGCTCTTTGGAAAGCAATGCAAATATTTGTTCTAACTCATGAACATGTAAAATCACCTTTATTTTATATTCCTCCGCGTGTTTTAAATAGTCCCAAAGTACAATTGTATTGATATACCAAGTTGATTTATGGTATCCCTTTAAAATCCACGGAATAAAAAACTGCTCTGTTATTTTAAACTTCAATTTGGAAATAAAACTGTCCGGCCTTTTTTTATGAATAAAAGTGATGATATGTTTTTCATTAAAAAGTGGTAATAAACTCCCTTTAAAAACAGAAACTATCTTGACCGAAAAAATATCGGAAATATGGGAAATCAAATTAAACAATACAATTTCTGAGCCTGTTCTATGCATGCTAGGCGTAAAAAAAGTAATATATCTGGGTTTTACTGGCATTTAATTCATGTAAATATAATAAAATAAGAAACAGTAGAAACGGCCTAAAGACGAATATACAGTGATGCCTGTTTCAAAATAAAATAAATTATTGTGTACATTTGAAAGGATGAAAACTATTTTCCCTGAAAGCGTAAGTCTTAGAAAAGCGCCTCTAAATATTAACAATCAGGATGAGGCACTTTTTGCGCACGAGTATAAAGCCGTTATACATAAATCTACACTATTAACTGTAAGGAATGCTTACGTTCTTAATAACATGATTTTATGTCCAAGTCATTTTCGTTTTTACAATGATTATAGCTTAATTCATCCGATAAAGTACAAAGATTATATTAAAAACTTTTTATTATTAAAGAAAAAAAGTATTCGCGTAAAATCTGCTGTATGGATCACTGATGAAAATGCTTATGGTTATTTTCATTGGCTTACAGATTGTCTGCCACGATTAATAGTGGCTGAAGCTTCGGTGACAAATCATGTTGTGTTATTACCAAAACGGTTAGAAACCATACGGTTTATTCAGGACTCTTTGAACTTCTTTAATATAAAGTCTTATTACTATGATTGTAATATTTCGTTAAAGATTAAACAGTTATTATTACCAAGTCATTGTGCGCCATCTGGAAACTATAACGTCATTACTCTAAACAAACTACGGCAGAAGATAGCCGGTAATTTGTCAGAAAAACCAACAAGGAATATATACATCAGTCGCCAAAAAGCAGAGAAAAGAAAAGTTTTAAATGAGACAGCTGTTATTGCCTTGTTAAAACAATTCAATTTTGAAGTTCATTTTTTTGAAGACTATAGTTTTGCTCATCAAGTTGAATTAATGAAAGAATCTAAATGTTTGGTTGGCTTACATGGTGCAGGATTGACGAATATGTTGTTTATGCAGGAAAGAACCAAAATCCTGGAATTTAGAAACACAAATGACGCGCACAACAATTGCTATTTCTCTCTAGCGTCTGATTTAAACATAGACTATTATTACCAATTAAGCCAAGGAGATACCATTGACACACATGAAGTAAATCTCACGATTGATTTGAATGTACTAAAATCCAACCTTGAAGCAATGTTCAGATAATGGCGTTCTGAATTAATAAGTATATTTGAAATATGGTATTTTTATTCGAAAAATTTGGGAACCTCAGCAACAACCTTTTCCAACATCTTCATTTTAATGCCTTCTGTAAAGAACATCAAATCGAATTTTTAAACTTAACTAATCCACAACTTTTATCTGAAAACACTAATGTTAAGTTAATAGATAAGCTTGTTTTTAAATTAAGGAAATTCCTTACTAAAACTAAAGTTATCTCATTAATTGTATTTGACGAACATACGCAAATCAGCGCAGCAGAAGAATTGATGAAATCAAAATCAACGCTCTTTTGTGCCGGGTGGAATTATCGATGCTTTAACCTGACTCAAAAATACCGTTCGTATTTTGCGAGCCTTTATTTAGATAAAATTAACCCAAAACTGAATGACCTTTTATCTTCAGATTTAATAAACATTGCGATTCACATTCGTCGGGGAGATTATAAGGAATGGGAAAACGGAAAATATTATTACGAAGATGAAACATATCTGAAAGCCATTGAAAAAATGTCTCAGTTAATAAACGCCCCATTCAGAGTTCTCCTATTTACCAACGATGATCATTTGAATAACAATTTATATTTAAATAGTCATAGCAATACCTATTTCAGTAAGCAGGATGTAAAATCTGATCATTATCTTATGAGTCGCTGTGATTATATCATTGGCCCACCAAGTTCATTTTCAGGATGGGCCAGTTACATTGGTAATACAAAGTTATTTCACTTGAAAGACAAAAGCTGTGATTTTACTCTGGACGATTTTGAAGTGTGCAATGGTTAGTTTCTTTTGGTACGAAGTTTATACCAATAAAAATATACAGAATCGTACACTTTCTTTAGGCTATAAGAATCAGGCACGGCTTTAAAAACCTTCGATTTACGTCCTTCCTGCTGAATAATCAGACTCGCCACCTTTTTGAGTTGATCTTTTGATAATAAATCTGCTTGTATTTGTTTACGCTCGGAAACGACTAAATCAAATAGCATTTTACTTGCTGAAATACCGTAATTTTCATAGTCACAGATCGTTCGATTAACATATCGAAAAGTATTTTTTTCTTTGAGATATACCTTTAAAAAAAAATCGTAATCCGCGCAGATTTTATAGTTTAGGTTATAAAGTCCGTACTTTTTAAATAAGCTCTGATCGATGAAGCAGGACTGGTGGTTTAAAGTTGCCAGGTAAAAGAAATCATTATCTAAAACGGAAGGTGCAATCAATGGTCTTGTTGTTACTTCATCATCAATAAGGTTCGTATTGCCGTAATAAATACCATGACTACTATCCTTTTCAATGAAAGAAGTCATATCCTCTAATACCCTATGATCAGAAAAACAGTCTCCGCTGTTCATAAATATTAGGTAGCTACCTTTTGCAACCACTATCCCTTTATTTTGAGCATCGTAAATACCCTTGTCTTTTTCAGAAGTCGAATAAGAGATCTGATCTTTGTATTGTTCAATGATATCCAAAGAACCATCTATTGAACCACCATCTATAATCAATAACTCGTAGTTTTTAGAACTCTGGTTAATGCAATTAGTGACAGTTTTATCTAATCCCAAACGGTTATTATAATTAATAGTAATGATGCTAAAAAGTGGCTTCATTTTATTGTTGGGAAAGAAGATTTGAAACCACAGCAAAAACATCTTCTACTTTTACTTTATTAATATCGAGATGAGTTAGCTGGTTATAATATCTAATTTTCACAGACTCCAGATTGGATGCAAAAACCTCAGGCACAACAACACTAGAGGAATTTGTAATATAATCAGGATAAGGCACAAATCTTCCATACCGACTGCCATTAAAAATGCAAACATTAGGAATCGCTAAAGCTGTTGCAATATGGATGGGTGCAGAATCGTTTCCAATAACTAAAGAAGAATTGCTAATACACATAAGCAAATGCATAATACTTTGGGTATTAATAACTTCTATTTTGTGTGTTAGTTCTGCTGAAACGCCAGTGATAATATTATGTCCGTAAATTGCCTCATTAGGCCCGCAGATAATTTTAAATTTGTATAACGGATAACGCTCTGATACATATTCGATGAGTTTCGAAAAATTTGCCGAATTCCATTTCTTATAATCTTCATTAGAGCCCGGGCAAATACAAATAATTTTATCTTTTATTGGTTTGACTATATCTCTTAAATCAGGGCACTGCAAAGGAATCTGGCGGCCAATAATTGTTTCAAAAAAGATTCGTTGTTTTTCAAATTCATGGTGATGTGGTTTATCAGCGATTGAATCCACATCAATTAAATGGGTGTAGTAAGTATCCGTCACCGACTTGTTTCCTGCAGATATGTTAGCCGTATCTCCCAGGAACCCAATTGCATTAGGTGCACCAGAATGAAAAATGAGATCATCAGTTGGGACATTTCGTGAATACGTTGCATGAATAATGGTATGAAATTTTAATTTCCTTAGTTTATAAAGAAAAGAATATTTGGTTTTAATGTGTTTCAGGTCTGATTCATCAAAATACAAAACATCTTTAAACCATTTTTTATCCGTGACTTCAATAAAAGATTTAAGCCGAATATTGGCTAATAAATAAAACTGGTACCCACGATACCCTTCGCTACTGATAAGTTCTTTAAGAAAATTACGAGTGATCACATAATCTCCGATAGCATCCACTTTTTGTATCAGAATATTTTTATTTGGATTCTTGATTTTCGCAGTAAATACAAAACGCTTCAAAGAATATTCAACTAACCTTGCAAGAAATCCTTTGATTGAGGAAACAATGGAAAAATTTTCTTTTTTAAGTGGCATAGCTTCTACATCATTGAAGAAATAAAAATCTGCCTCACGATCAATCTCAATTTTTCTTGGATGCTTTAACGGTCTTTCAATTTCAGAAGTTCTGGCATAAGCATATACCGGATTAAATGTACTGGTATGCGTTGCATCATCCCTGAATCCAATATTAGAAATTAAATTTGTATTGGGAATAATTGATAAGCCACCATGATTTAAAATCGCATATGTCCATTGATGATCCCATGTGTCTATCTTATGGTAATACATGTTTTTAAAATGATCGAGCCAATATAGGGCGAGAGTTTCGTTTTCGAAATAATTGTAAATTTTATTTTCCCGAACAAAAGTGTAAAAATCTGTAGTATCAAAATTATAATTTTTCCAGGCCCGTCTCCAGGACGCCCAGCCCCATACATGCGTAATTCCCGAAAAATAATAGGACGCATCACCTCGTTCAATACCGTTTTGAAAATTAACACCTCCAATATGCATCACTTTGTCATTATCCTTATGATACTCGAGAAGATCCTGGCAGTACATAAAAAAAGAAGGGTGCGGTAAACAATCATCCTCTAAAATAATACCCTGTTCTACATGCTCAAAAAACCAATTGATTGCTGAGGAAACAGATTTACCACAGCCTAAATTTTCAGTTCTGAAAAGTGTTTTTACAGAACATGGCCAATCTATCTGGTTAAAAATTTCACGTGTTTCACGGCATAGCTCAAAATCTGATGATCTGTTCGCCCTTGGACCATCAGCCGCAATAAACAATTGTCTTGGCTTTGCCTTTCTAATTTCATTAAACACCGTTAATGTAACATCAGGCCTGTTAAACACAATAAATAATATCGGAGTATCAAACATCTTAGCCTTGTTTAGAATATAGAGATGTTAAATACTGATGGTCTTTTGCCAACAAAGATTCTTTGTAAATAAGTTGTTTTTGATTGGTTCCAAAAAAACGGTCTGTTATTCTATTTACAAGAGTTCGTTTCTTGGGAAAGAAAAAGTCATTCACTAGTTCTGGGTCAATTTTTTTTGTACAGATGAAATGATAATCACTACCGTTAGTATAAAAATGCTTATTAAACTTCGAGGCAAGTATATGAAGGCTCTTCTCTGTGAAAAAGGATACATGCTGACCAGAGTGTGGCGACCTATACCACCAGCTATTAAAATCAGGTTGTTTATTATAAGTTATATCTGTAGAAAATATCAACACTTCTGAGTTCTTCAGCACAACACCCAACTCCTCAACCGGATTTGGTAAATGTTCAAAGACCTCAAATGCTGTAATTACATCATGATGTTTATTCATATCAGCCTCTTCGAAATGTTTTGCAAAAACATTTTCACAGTGCATATCACTCCATTTAAAATCAAACCCTTTGTCGCGCATCATCCTTACAAAGACTCCGTACCCAGCTCCAAAATCCACATAAGTTTTTGCTTCGTCAAAAAAGGTTAACAATAATCGCTCGGTAAGATCCGAAAACGCTCTGTTACGTCCAATTAGTCCAATATCCAATGGTGCGATGGCACTTGAATAAGCTCTGTCAAGCCAGGTTGGTTCCTGAGTCTGTAAAAAATCACAATTTGGACACTTGAAATAATCTATTAAAAAAGATTTTTCAAAAATATATGATTTCAAGTAAAACTCCGTTTTATTACCACATATTTTACAATTCATAAAAAGTGTATTTGATTAATTACCTAACTGACTAATATTAAATTGCGGTAAAATATTCCCTTGTATTTGCTCAGTATCATTAAATCCATATGGATTACCTTCACCAACTTCAAAACTCACCTGGTTGTTAAGAATATCCTGCTCTACATCATTAGTTCTTAAAAACAAGACCATTAAATAATAACCGGGCTTTAAAGAATTTTCAATACTCACTTCATATATACACTCATCATTATTGTGAATGAATTGTTTATTGATAAAGCGATTGGAAACATGAATGATACAACTATGATTTTTATCACTGATATTAAACCCAAAATCAATATTAATAAATGATTGTGCTACTTTTGATTTTAATTTAAATTTAAACACAAGGTTTTCACCAAAAGGCAAAGGATCTTGTTTAAATTCAATCCATTCAAAAAGAATTTCCTGAGCATACGAATGCCTTTCTACATTTATAAGATCAATTTTTTGACCTTTTAATAAGTAAAGGTTGTTATACTTTTCAATTATATTATCTACTGATCCATTCGCTATAAGCTTTCCTTTATCCAATAATATAGCCCGATTACACAAGGCAGATACTGAGGCTAAATTATGCGAAACAAAAAATAAAGTTTTTCCATCATTGGCAATTGAAATCATTTTATCAATGCATTTCCGTTGAAAAACAGAATCGCCTACTGCTAAAACTTCATCCACAATTAAAATATCGGATTCCAAATGTGCTGCTACAGCAAAAGCCAGACGAACATACATGCCACTACTGTATCGTTTAACAGGAGTATCTAAAAATCGCTCCACTTCCGAAAATGCCACGATCTCATCAAATTTCCGATCGATCTCATGTTTGGTCATTCCAAGGATTGATCCATTCAAGTATATATTCTCCCGACCTGAAAGATCTGCATGAAATCCGGTTCCAACCTCAAGTAAAGATGCTACCCGTCCGTTCAATTCAATGCGACCTCTAGTTGGTGGTGTTATCCGTGACAATATTTTTAATAAGGTAGATTTTCCAGCACCATTTCTACCAACTATACCCACCCGATCACCTTCCAGAATATCAAAGGACACATCATCTAAAGCTGTAAATACTTCTGTTTCTTTCTTGGTGGAGATACTGCGTAACTTCTTTAAACCTTTGTATAAGTTACTCGTCAATAAATCACTTTCCTGGGCAATATTCTTATTAAGAATATACTGCTTAGTCAAACCTTCAATTTTTATTATTGGCTCCTTACTCATACTAGATATAGTCTACAAAATTACGCTCAAACTTATAGAAGTATCGAATCCCAATAAATAAAAACAAAAATGAAACACAAATGGATAATAGAAAATAATTTAGGTTATAAATTGCATCTCCGCCAAACAAGGAATATTTGAAACCATCGATAGCCCCAACCATTGGATTCAAACAAAACAACCAATGTAATGAATTTGGCAACCTGTCTAAATAGTAAGACGATGCAAAAACAACCGGCGAAGCATACATTCCAAACTGCAATAAAATCGGAACCACAAACCTAACATCCCTATATTTTACATAAAGAGTAGCAAAGAACAATCCTATGCCAAAGCCATTGATGACCGCCAATACTACAAACAACGGTGCTAATATAATCTGCCAATGAATAGATCTATCAGCAATAAAAAATAGGGAAACCAGTATGATCAATGAAATTAAAAAATCCATCAAACATACCATGATTGTACTGATTGGAATAATAATCTTAGGAAAATATACTTTTGAAAACAAATTTGAATTTCCTACAATGGAATTGCTTACTTCTGAAAACACGTTTGAAAATAATTGCCACAAAAGCATACCAGCAGCTACAAATAAAAAACTATCGGCTGTTGTACGGCCGGTGGTTATTTTACTGGCAATATATCCAAATACAAGAGTGCTAATCAGAGGCTTAATTAATGCCCAGGCGATACCAATATGCGCTTGTTTGTAACGCACTAAAAAATCCCTTTTAGCTAAGTTATTCAATAAGCTTTTATACCTTAACACATCTTTTAATGAAAAAAATGAACTCAAGTCAGAATCTATAATTATCTTATCTTTGTTAGTCAATTGTATGAGTAAAAATATAAATTCTTTAGGCATTAAATACCATAAAAGCCTAAAGATACTGACTTTATTTATTTAATAACGTCATTGCTAACAATAAAATTTTATTATTTTACAATGAAGAATTTTTTAGCTTTAACCAAACAATGGATTAAAAAAAATGCTTTAATAAACATGAGTAAGGTGACCATAATTAATTATATCTAAAAACAAATACTTCTAGTGTTATTCCAACCTAAAATAAATTTGCGTTTTCAAAAAGATTTAAAGAGACTATCTTTTTATCTGGTTACTGGCGCAGTAGTTATTGGAATAATGGTACTATTGGGATGGCAATTTCAAATAGACTTTCTTAAAAGGATTATACCCGGTCTGGTTGCGATGAATCCGGCAACAGCCATTTGTTTCATCCTTATTGGATTTTCTTTCTTCATTTATTTTAAGAACCCCACTGATGCTATGACAAGATTGACTCTGCGAACTGTAGCAGTCCTTGTTTCGTGTGTGGGATTATCTTGTATGCTTACTAATATAATGGGAATAGAATATGGTGTTGATCACCTATTATTTGCTGACCAATTAAAAACAGAAACAATTAATTCTCATAATAGAATGGCCCCAAACACAGCCTTTAACTTTATTATAACTGGTATTTCCTTATTCCTGTTAACCACACAATCACTTCATAACTATAAAACAGCCCAAAACCTAGCCCTAGTTACTTCCACGATTTCCCTTCTTTCTATAGTGGGATATATCTATGGAGTGCGGTCCTTTTATGGAATACTGAAGTACATTCCAATGGCTATCCACACGTCGTTTTGCTTTCTATTAACAAGTAGTTCAATACTTTTTCAATCGTGTGATAAAGGGTTCATGGTAAATTACACCAGTAATTATGTAGGAAGCACATTAGCAAGAAAACTAATTCCTTATGTCGTGATAGGCCCCGTTGTACTAGGATTTATAATCATAGCCGGGGAAAAGTCCGGATTATATGTCACACATTTTGGCACTGCTCTATTTACAGCTATCCAAATTATTATATTAACGTATCTCATTAAAAAAATCCAGGCATCAGTTAATAAAGCTGATTTAGCCAGGTCGGCTGCTGAGCAGGCACTTATGGAAATAAATAATCAGTTAGAGGAGCGAACTATATCTCTTGGAGTTTTAAATAAAGAACTTGAATCGTTTTCTTATTCTATTTCACATGATTTAAAAGCACCACTAAGAACAATTCAGGGATATGCGAAAATGCTTCAGAAAAATTATGCCCACAAACTAGATGAAGATGGGAATCAAACAACTGAAACCATTATTCATAATTCGGCGAAGATGTCTCAATTAATTGACAACCTTCTCGACTTTTCAGTTATCAGGACAAAAGAAATACAATTTGACAATTGTAACATGAAACAAATTGTGACGAATGTAATTAATCATTACTGTTCTAATCCAATTAATACTGCACTTCAAATAAATATAAATCATTTACCCGACTGTTCGGGCGATCCAAAAATGATAGAACAAGTTTGGGTTAACCTTATTTCGAATGCTGTTAAATACTCTGCAAAAAAAGAAAATCCTATTATAGAAATAGGTGCTTATAGAAAAGATTTTGAACAGATTTATTATATTAAAGATAACGGAGAAGGTTTTGACATGAGCTATTCGCACAAATTATTTATTGTATTTCAGCGTCTTCATTCAGTAATTGAATTCGAAGGCACTGGAGTTGGATTAGCAATTGCTCACCGAATTATTACCAGGCATGCAGGAAAAATATGGGCCGAAGGAAAAAAGGGCGAAGGCGCTTGCTTTTATTTTTCTATTCCGGATGTTAAAAAAAATGTCCCCTCCCTGCAGGCGACTTAGAATCCAACTATCAATATTCCCCGCTCACCGAAGTTTTTCAAAATAAATATAATTGAATTTTATCTTTATTTCATAACTTTTATATATGAAAAAAATAAGTGTATTTAATCATGTAAGCCTTGATGGTTTTTTCTCTGGCCCAAATAATGAAATTGATTGGTTTAATTCTCTAAAAAAAGATATTGTATGGGATGAATACACACATTCACAGGCCGCCTCCGGCAATACTTTTCTTTTTGGTCATAAAACTTATGACCTCATGAAAAAAAACTGGTCGACATCCGTCAACAAAGAAAATTCAGATATGGGCACAGTAATGGGGTCTAGCGCAAAAATTGTTTTTTCAAAAAAATTAAACCCTCCGGCGGAGGAAGAAAATAGTACGGAAAATTTGAAAATCCTATCTGAAATCAACTCAGATGAAATTATAAAACTAAAAGAAGAGGAAGATATGACAATTCTGGGCAGTGGAAGTATTGTTCAGCAATTTGCCAAGCATAACCTCATTGATGAATATAATCTTGTTGTTGTTCCTATAACTTTAGGAAACGGCAAACCATTATTTAAAGATTTTCATAAATTGAACCTGGATCTTTTAGAAGCCAGATCATTCAAAAATGGCATTGTTTTATTACGTTACCAACCAGTAAATAATTCAAAAGCAACCTCATTCCAACAAGAAACTCATAAGCCGGATAGGCAACCCTATTTAGAATAACCGCATTTGGCTTTATAGTTCAATTGGCTATAAATATGGCATCATCGGGTATTTCATTATCATCTATAGAACTTATTGTAGCATAATCGCCCAAGTTTTTTGATCAACTTTTTTTGTCTGGTCAGGATTTTCAACTGGTTTTGCATGATAATCTAATTTACTATTAGAAATTGTAAGTGCTTCTTCTGAATAAATTATCTCTGTATACAACTATTCTTATCATAGCTTACATAGAATGAAACTAAAAGGGATAAGCATTTTCCATTTGTTTTGATTTCATTCAATCAGGAATTGAACTAATTAACAGTTATATTAATTCCCTATCCAGACACTAACACCATCCTTTATTTGACTGTGTTAATTCAAAATTTAACTCACAACAAATTCTTAATTACATATTAGTCTCTCTTACCGTTATAAAATCAGTTAATAAAGTCAATAAATAGCATTTTACCGATTTTCATTTAAAACAGTGCAAACTGGAATTACTTTTGAAAATAAGAAAGCAATACCAACAAAATACTAACTTAAATTTTAATACCATGTTTGAAATTAACCACAGAAGGCCGATGAGAAGAAGAATTCCAGCAAAGCCAGTTACAAAAAACGAACGCTCTGACAGCCCAAACAATAAGATAGTACACACTTACATGACTGGTTCAATCGCACATATTTTATGGGATGTAAAAGGTTACGCTTAATCCAATACTCGTTCATATGCGCAGAATTTTCTTTAAGAAAAATGTCCAAGCCTATATATAATTACTCTACAAAAGAGACGACGGATACTTTTGAAATTCTTAAAAAAACCTTGGGATAATTTCACCCAATAATATTCCTTTTTCCAGCTCATATTAAATATAGCTGATAGGATTTCTTCAATTCAACATTATTATTGCAGAGGCTTCTAATGCTTCGAAAATAAAAAAAGGTTTAAGCAATGCTTAAACCTTTTTCAGCGGAGAAGGTGGGATTCGAACCCACGATACAGTTTCCCGTATACAAACTTTCCAGGCTTGCTCGTTCGACCACTCTGACACCTCTCCTTTGTAACAAGCCCAAAAATAACACAATAATTTGGTTAAAAATTATTTACTTATTAAAACTTCAAAAAAAACCAATAATTTTTAAATAAAAATATACTGCATAAAAATTATTCATGGTGTTAAATTCTTCGAAACGTTTATATTCTTCGGTAAAACCTCAGTATTAATGAGTGAAAAATTTTACTTGAATCTACTTTTAGTTTATCTTTATAAAAAGCATTATTTTTAAATGTTAGTTTGTTTACTTCAATTTTAAAAACATGAACCCATTTAACCTATTCCCAAGCCGATATTTCTGCATTGCATTTAGCATGATCTTTATTTTACAAACTTCTGCTAATGCTAACTTTAGTTTTAACGTTTACTACCAATCAACTTTTTTTAATTTGAATGTGCCGGAGGATGGAAATAAATTGACAATTGAAGAAAAACTAAAAAAATACGCAGGAACTTTTCAGATTCAGGTTAAAGATTTGCGATATAAACCTAATATCCCTTATAATATTGATGAACTGATTGAGAAAAATAGAAAACAAAGTGAAACCGTTTATATTACACTTGGAAGTGCAGTAAGATTGAAAATCTTCTCCCTTGATGAAATTAAAAATAACTCAAATAAAAAAATAGAGTTAATCACTCCTTATTAATTGGTATTCATAAATTAACAATCTGTCCCTCATGAAACAATTTTATTTTTTTCTGTTTATTTTCCTCTCTATTTCTGTTTTTGCACAAGTTCCTGCAAATGACATTTGCGCTAATGCACAAGCTATTGCATTGCCTCAAAGTGGTTATGCCTGTATTAATTCCAGTAATATAAATGCCACTAGCGATAATTCAACAAATACTTGTGATGTGGGTACAGCAGGGAATGAAGTTTGGTTTACTTATGTTGCAACTGGTGCGAATAATGTTATCACTGTTACTCCAAATGGAGCAACTCCTGCTTCAGGTATGGTTGTTACTCTAATAACATCAGGGTGCACAAGCGGTGTTTATGATATTTGTAATTCAGCTACGGGAACAGCTTCGGTTGCCTCAACTTTAGGCTTAGCTCCCGGCACTGTGGTTTTAATTTCAGTTGAAACTAACGGGGCAGATGGTACATTTGAAGTATGTATTAGCTCAACTCCTCCATCTTCCAGTCCTGGAGATGGCTGTGCTCAATCTTCTTTGGTTTGTAACAAATCCAGCATAGACTTCCCGGATTTAACTGGTTTCACGGCTAGTGGTACATCGCCAAGTTGTTTTAGTGGAATGTTTGGCTCAATACCTGTTAGAAAAGATGTATGGGTGAAATTTACTGTAGGAACAACCGGAACACTGCAATTTACAGGTACAGTTTTAGGAACTGCAGAATATGACTGGGCTCTCTATAATATAACTTCCGGATGCCTGGGTACAGAAGTTTCCTGTGATTATGATTTTAGCGGATCGACGACAACATTCGGAATGTCTTCTACAACACCTACTGGAACAAACTTCAATGCTCCTATTACTGTTACTGCAGGCCAAACATATGCATTGCTTATTGATAATTATTCTCAAAATAATGTAGGATTTACTTTAGACTGGGGGGGGACTTTTCAAATGGGGACAACTGCTATATTTACCGTAAATCCTCAATCTTCATGTTCTGTACCGGTAACAGTTAACATAACCAACGGATCAGTGGGAGCTACAACATATACATGGAATTATGGGGATGGAAGTACTTCTACCACAAATAATGCTACACATACTTATACCGCCACCGGTGATTATTTGATATCTCTAATTGCAAATGGTAATGGTTGTACAAGCGTTTATTCTCAAAGGGTCAATTTAAATTCCGGGCCTGTTATTAGTATTACTCCACTGACATCAACTATTTGTCCGCCATCTAGTGCTAATCTGAATGCTATTATTTCTTTAGGAACACCATATAACGATTACAATTTCACAAATAATCCTAATGTAGCTATACCAAGTGCTACTCCTACCGGAGTAACAAATACTATTACAAGTACAGGAATAATAACTAACCCTCTTACTACGGGAATGGTTCAATCTATTTGTTTTACTATTAATCATACAAAGCATGCAGACATTGGTAATGATGCGCTTGGAAACAATGTTACAATCACCGTAAACGGAAACACTTATAATTTTACACCACTTCCGCTACCAAATGTAAGTGGAACCGCAACTTATTGTTTTCCTCAATCAGTTTTAAATGCTATTATGGCTGCAGGAGGCAATGCTAATACTCCTTGGGTTCTGAAAGTAGCCGATACAAGAGGTGGAGGTGGTGGCACGGGAAGTTTAGTGTCATGGACAGTTGGATTACGTGATCCAAACGGTATTACCGGCTACACATGGAGTCCAACTTCAACAATGACCAATTCAAATACTTTAAGTCCCACTGTAAGTCCTACTACTACCACGGTTTATAGTTTAACTGCAACCGATAAATTTGGATGTACAAGTACCAAAACAGCAACCGTTATGATTAGCTGTTTATGTCCAACATTAACTTCTGTAAATTATGGGGCTACTGTTTGTAAAAACACTACTACCCAAATGACCCCAACAGTTACCGGATCAGGAGCAATTTCAAGTGGCTCATATTCTTCTACTCCTGCCGGTCTTTCAATGAGTGCCACAACAGGAATAATTACTCCAAGTTTAAGTACAGCAAATACCTATACCGTTACTTATCTTATAGCTGCATCCGGAGGATGTACGGCAGTATCTGTGAATACTGTTGTAACCATAAAACCAACTCCTACCATTGCAGTTACGAACACCAGTGTTTGCGATGGCTCGGCGGTTACTTTAATTGCTTCCGGGGCATCTTCATACACCTGGAACACAGGGGCAACCACAGCATCTATTTCTGTGACACCAACTGTAGCAACAATTTACACAGTTACTGGAACCAGTTCAATAAGTTGTACTAATTCTAATACAGTGAGTGTTTCTATCAATCCTATTCCAACAACAACGGCGAGTACAACAGGTACCTTAACTTGTAGTACAACAACTGTTGCTTTAAATTCTAATACAGCTGGCATGAGCTATACATGGGCTGCACCTCCAGGTGGAACTGTAGGAAGTGCCAACACTCAATCAACCACAGCTTCCGGAGCTATAGGAAATTATACATTAACTATTAGAAGCGCTGCGGGTTGTACTTTTACGACTACTACTCCGGTTACTCAAAATACAACTGTCCCAACTACTACAGCTACTACAACAGGAACACTAACGTGCTCTACAACAACGGTCGCTTTAAATTCTACTTTAGCAGGAATGAATTATACCTGGACTGCACCAGCCGGTGGATCGTTAGGTAGTGTCAATTCTCAATCAACAATTGCTTCAGGAAGTGCCGGGACTTATACTGTTAAGATTATGAATCCTACAAACGGATGCACTTATAGTACTACTACAATTGTTCCACAAAATACAATCGCTCCTACGGGTGTAAATGCAGGCGCAAGCCAATCTTTAACCTGTGCTTCACCATCAGTAACACTAAATGGAAGCGTAGCAAGTCCTACCAATGCTATTGCAAATTGGACAGGACCTAACGTTTGTGGTACTGCCAGTAGTTTTACCTCCTCAGCTTGTGGTGCCGGAGTTTATACATTAACCGCTACAAATCCTTTAAATGGCTGTATCGCTACCTCAACTGTACAGATTTTTCCAAGTACGGGCGCTCCTTCGGTAACATTAAATCCTGTTACCACTAGCATTACTTGTACAAATACGCTGGTTACTGTAAGCATTTCTTCCACTGTATCACCGGCAACTTATAGCTGGTCAGGAAACGGAATTGTTTCAGGAAACGGAACCCCAACTATTACTGTAAATCAGGGAGGAATATTTAATTTTACTTTAACAAACACAACAAATAGTTGTACAACATCAAATAACCAAACTGTTGTTCAAAATACTACTGTTCCAACAACAACAGCCTCTACCACAGGAACCTTAACCTGTTCCACAACTACTGTTGCTTTGAATTCAACGTTAGCTGGCATGAACTATACCTGGACCGCTCCTACCGGCGGATCAGTTAGTTCAGCAAATACACAATCTGCATCCGCTTCAGGTGCAGCAGGGACTTATACTATTAAAGTAATAAATCCAACAAATGGGTGTAGCTTCTCAACTACTACCTCTGTTACTCAAAATACAACGGTACCAACTACAACGGCTACTACTACAGGAACCCTAACGTGTTCAACTACAACGGTAGCTTTAAATTCTACTTTAGCAGGAATGAATTATACCTGGACAGCGCCCCCGGGTGGCACTTTAGGATCAGCTAATACACAGTCAACTACTGCATCAGGTGCTGCAGGAACCTATACAGTTAAAGTTGTGAATCCATCAAACGGATGTATCTATACAACAACAACTGCTGTCACTCAAAATACAGTTGTGCCAATCACAACAGCCAGTACAACGGGAACTCTAACATGTTCAACAACCACGGTTACTCTAAATTCCAGTTTGTCAGGAATGAATTACACCTGGACCTCTCCTGCTGGCGGAAGTCTAGGAAGTGCTAACACACAATCTGCAATTGCTTCAGGTGCCGCAGGAATATATTCTCTAAGTGTTATTAATGCTTCAAACGGATGTACATATTCAACTACAACTTCTGTTATACAAAATACAACAGTACCAACAACAACAGCCAGCACTACAGGTACTATAAATTGCTCTACTTCTACAGTAACTCTAAATTCGACTCTCGCAGGGATGAATTATACATGGACTTCTCCAACAGGTGGCGCATTGGGATCAGCTAATTCACAATCTACTACGGCAGGCGCTGTCTCTGGAACTTATTCTTTATTAGTCGTGAACCCCATAACAGGCTGCTCATTCACCACATCTACTTCGGTTACTCAAAATAGTGTTGTTCCAACATCAACAGCAAGTACTACTGGAACTTTGACGTGTTCCACAACAGCCGTAGCTCTTAACTCAACTTTAGCTGGTATGAATTATACATGGTCGGCTCCTGCAGGTGGAAGTGTTGCAAGTGCAACTACTCAATCAACCACGGCCTCCGGAATTGCTGGAACATATTCATTAACAGTTCTCAATCCTACAAATGGATGTACATTTAGTACAACAACTTCAGTTTCGCAGAACACGATAATACCTACCACAACAGCCAGTACAACAGGAACATTAACATGTTCAACAACAACCGTTGCCCTTAATTCTACTTTAGCGGGCATGAATTATACCTGGACAACCCCAGCAGGAGGAAGTGTTGGTGCACCAAACGCACAGTCAACAACTGCTGCTGGTGCGGCAGGCACGTACACAATAAAAGTTGTTAATCCTTTAAACGGATGTACTTATACAACTACAACAACTGTAACCCAAAATACAATTGTTCCAACAACGACAGCCAGTACTAGCGGAACTTTAACTTGTTCAACAACTACAGTTACATTAAACTCAAACTCCGCGGGCATGAACTATACCTGGACGGCTCCTTCAGGTGGAAGCATTGCTAATGCCAATGCTCAATCTACCCAAGCCTCTGGTAGTCCAGGGACTTATTCTATTACAGTTCTTAATCCTTCAAACGGATGTTTATTTACGGCAACAACGTCTGTAACACAAAACACAATTTCCCCTACTGGTGTTAATGCAGGATCCAATCAAACATTAACTTGTTCAACACCTTCTGTTTCTTTAAATGGCAGTGTCTTAACTCCTTCTAATGCTTCGGTTAACTGGACAGGCCCAAATGTTTGTGGAGCCGCTGCATCACTTACCACATCCGCTTGTGGTGCCGGACAATATACATTAACAGCCACAAATCCCGTAAACGGTTGCGTAACCACAGCTACTGTGATGGTTTCACCAAGTGCCGGTGCTCCTTCAGTAACAATTAACCCGGTAACAAATACAATTACCTGTACCAATACTTTAGTAACAGTTAGCATTTCTTCAACAGTAACAGCAGCAACTTATACATGGTCTGGAATCGGCATTGTGACTGGAAACGGAACACAAACAATCACTGTAAACCAGGGAGGTACTTTTAATTTTACATTAACTAATACCACGAACAGCTGCACAACTTCGAATAATCAGATAGTTATTCAAAACACTGCTATTCCAACGACTTCTATAACTACCACTGGTTCCTTAACCTGCTTAACAACTTCAATGGTTACGCTTAATGCTTCAACATCCGGAATGAATTATACCTGGACTGCTCCTTCAGGAGGGAGCGTTTCAAATGCTAATTCGCAATCGACATCAGCTTCTGGTTCAATTGGCATATACTCTTTAACCATTCAGAATCCGACAAATGGATGTGTTTATACAACCACGACAAGTGTTAATCAAAATACAACCACTCCCACAGGAGTTAATGCTGGTTCAAATCAAACTCTAACCTGTACTTCCCCATCCGTATCTTTAAATGGTAGCATTTCAACTCCAACAAATGCTACTGCAAGTTGGTCCGGTGCAGCGGTTTGTGGGACAAGCACTAGTTATACTACAACCGCATGCGCGGCCGGAATCTATACATTAACTGCTACTAACCCTTCAAATGGATGCGTATCTACTTCAACCATGCAGGTCTTTCCTGTTTCAGGAGCACCAACGGTTTCTGTTAATCCGATAACAAATTCCATTACTTGTACAAATACGCAGGTAATGGTAAGTTTATCTTCTACAGTTACACCACTAACTTATACCTGGTCTGGAACCGGTATTTCTGGGTCAACAATTACTTCGTCAATTAGTGTCACACAAGGTGGAAGTTTTTCATATACTGTTACCAACTCAGGGGGTTGTTCAACCGTTGGTACTGCAACAGTTTCTCAAAATACTTCGGCACCAGTTACAACAGCAAATACAACAGGTACACTCACATGTGCGTCTACATCTGTAATATTAAATTCAACATTAGCTGGCATGAATTATACATGGACAGCGCCAACAGCTGGCACTTTAGGGTCAACTAATACACAGTCAACTACTGCATCAGGCGCTGCAGGAACTTATACTATTAAAGTTGTGAATCCATCAAACGGATGTATCTATACAACAACAACTGCTGTCACTCAAAATACAGTTGTGCCAATCACAACAGCCAGTACAACGGGAACTCTAACATGTTCAACAACCACGGTTACTCTAAATTCCAGTTTGTCAGGAATGAATTACACCTGGACCTCTCCTGCTGGCGGAAGTCTAGGAAGTGCTAACACACAATCTGCAATTGCTTCAGGTGCCGCAGGAATATATTCTCTAAGTGTTATTAATGCTTCAAACGGATGTACATATTCAACTACAACTTCTGTTACACAAAATACAACTGTTCCTACAACAACTGCAACTACAAGCGGTACATTAACCTGCGCAACAACTTCAGTGGCTTTAAACTCAACTTTAGGTGGGATGAATTATATCTGGACCGCTCCTGCTGGTGGAAGCGTCAGTTCTGCAAATACCCAATCAACAAGCGCATCCGGAACAGGAGGTACTTATTCATTAGCAATAATTAATTCTTTAAATGGATGTGCATTTACTACAACTACCTCAGTAACACAAAATACTTTGGCCCCAACGGTTAGCGTTTCCAACACGCAGACAATTACATGTTTATCACCAAGTGCAACATTAACTGCCACAGGTGGTGGTAACTATAGTTGGTCTGGCCCTGGAATTACAAGTGGAAGCAACTCATCTACTGCTAATGTAAACATGCCGGGCGTTTATTCTGTTTCAGTTGCAGCAGCTAATGGTTGCATAACAACAAAAACTATTTCGGTAATTAAGAACACGCCCACTCCTACAATAACGATTTCTAACACGCCGACATTAACATGTTTAGTAACAAGCGTAACCATAAATGCATCAGGCGGTGGTACATATCAATGGACTGGCCCGGGAATTGTAAACGGTGCCTCGACCGCAAGCCCTACGGTAAATTTACCCGGAAATTATAACGTTACTGTTACTGCCGCAAATGGATGTACAGCGACATCCTCAGGCGCTGTTTCTCAAAATACAACAATGCCGGTTTTAACAATAAGTTCTAATACCGTTATAAATCCTGGTCAGGAAACACCATTAACTATATCTGGAAGTAATACATCTTATGTTTGGTCACCTACAGATGCATTGAGTTGCACAACCTGTTCAAACCCTATTGCAAGTCCAACAATAACTACAGAGTACTGCGCAACAACAGTGGAAGGGATTTGTACAAGCGTAGCTTGTGTTATTGTAGCAGTTGAGCTTGATTGCGAAACAAATAAGGCGTATGATACACCCAATGCCTTTTCTCCAAATGGCGATGGAAACAATGATCAGTTTTGTTTACAAGGGTGGAAAGGTTGTTTATCCAGCTTCTATGTTGCCGTTTTCAACAGATGGGGCAACAGAGTATTTGAATCAACAGAAGCCGATTTTTGTTGGGATGGAACCTATTTAGGAAAATTGCTAGATCCGGCAGTATTTGTTTATTATATAAAAGCCGAAACGATAAATGGTGATGTATTAGACAAAAAAGGTAACATAACATTAATTAAATAGAAAGCCATGTTAAGAAAATCATCTATTGTTATATTATCTGCCCTCTTTTTAAAGACGTTTAATTCAACGGCGCAGGATTTTCATTTTTCTCAGTTCAATGAAGCGCAGCATTTGATAAATCCTGCCTTAACAGGCGTTTCAAGCCCACTAAAAGCAAATGTGATTTATCGGGATCAATGGAGAACGGTTACAACACCCTATAAAACCTATGGATTTTCATTAGATACGAGGTTTAAAACTAGTAGTTGGGAACAGTTAGAGGGAAAATCAATGACCTTTACAAAAAAGAGCTTTAACAGATTTGCAGGAGGCATTTCCTTTTATTCAGATCAAGCTGGTGATGGCAATTTAAGAACGACTCAGTTAAATATTAACCTGTCTACTTTTGTTCCTTTAAACAGAGAAAGTAATTTATCTATTGGCATTCAAGGCAGCGCTGTACAACGTAAGATAGATTTTTCAAATCTGGTGTTTTCAAATCAATACAATGGTACAGGTTATGATGCTTCCATGGCAAATGGGGAAAACTCAAAATCCTTCTCATTTATTTATCCTGATTTAGGAGCCGGTATAAACTGGAGTTATACAGGCAGTGAAAAATTAATTGTAGCTAATAAGCAAAAGAAAGCCAACGTAGGACTAGCTATATTTCACATTAACAGACCCAAGCAATCCTACCTTGCTTATAGCAGTCCAAAGATAAATTTTAAGTATGTTTTACATGGTGATTTCTTAATTGGCATACCAAAAACAAACCTTGCTATTGCTCCAAGTTTTTTAGTTCAACTACAAAATACAAATCATGAAGTTATAGCTGGAACTACAATAAAATATTTCATTAAGGAAAACTCAAAATATACTGGAATAATTCAAAGGACCTCAATTGGTTTTGGAGCGCATTACAGATACAGGGACGCTGTTATTTTTTCATTTTCCTATGATAAAAAACAAAAATATGGAATTGGAATAAGTTATGATTTAAATATTTCTGGTTTGACAAAAGTATCTAAATTAAGTGGTGGCCCGGAAATCACATTGAGATACAATACCGGAAACGCTTATTTGTTTCAGAAGAAAGTTGACCCATAGCAATTTATTTTTTTAAGGTTATTATCATGATGTTACCAACATCTTTTTAAAAAATATGCATGGTTGCCACGGTAAGAATATTAATTGAAATTCAGTAATCTGTATCCCAATTTTTAATTCTATTTAGCTAGAAAATCCATCATCATCTGATTAACCAGATCGGCTTTGTCGATGGATAAAAAGTGTCCTGCATGTTTGATTGTACCAATCTCACATTTTTTAATCAAAGCTTTAGCTCGTTTTAGACTCTTTTTGTTATTAATAATATCTGAATCTCCAATCAAGACCATTACCGGCATGTTCAGAGATTGTAATTCCTTATCTGAGAAAGGCCTCATCTCAATAAAACATTTATTAATCGTTGCATCCTTTGTTGCCATATAATATTGATTAATATATAGCTGGCTTATCTTATCAACATCATTAGTCATAGTTTCCAGAACATTCCTTAATCTTTTTCTTTTCGGCACTATTGTATAGGCAATGTTATTAAAGGCTTTAACGCCCGGCCTAATCCAAATAAATGTTTGTGCAGGACTCAACAATATCATTTTATTTATTCTTGCAGGATCTTTCAAAGCGATATTTGTTGCAATCCAGCCACCCCGGGAAGCGCCCAGCAAACTGAATTTCTTAAGTTTAAGTTGATGAAAAATTTCATAATACCAACTTACAATTTCAGAAGTTTCATTAATATCAATTTCGCAAACAGATTTTCCCGGTTCTAGTAAAAAATCGATTGCATAAACCCTGTATTTTTCAGACAATGGTTTGATATTAGGATACCACATGGTTGAACTGGCATTCATGCCATGTAATAGTACAATCGGTTCACCGTTTTCAGGACCACAAATAATCACATGTGCTTTGCCGTACTTAGTAATTAAATCTTTTTCTTTAAATGGAATTTTCCATAAGGACAATGCCTTATCATATGCCAACAAATAGGGAAATTTCTTATACTTAGGATCAGTTGAATCGATAGTATTAAAAGAAGAATCTTTTGCTGTTATGGAAGGTGCAACCACCTTTACATTTTCTTTCTCCTCATTATTATTACAAGCAGTAAAGGTTGCCAGAAATAGCAAAAATCCAGTCAGTCTCGCTAAGTATTTCATTAGTATATTATTAAAAATCCCGATAGATCAGATACTTTTTACGAATTTGTTTAAAGGCATTTATTCCGGGTTGCCAGGATTCTCGGATCTCCTTTTCAGACACATGGTTAATAATTTGTTTTTTTAATTCTTCATTTCCTGCGTGGTAATTAAAATTTTTATCAAAAAAAACCATTTGCTTTTCCGGTGTTTGATTATAAAAAGAAGATATCATTTCCACTTCTATCATTCGTTTCTGTAATTGCTGATTAAATAAGGGTCTCATATCCAAGCCATAGCATATAGTATCCTTGTATTTTGGTTGTTTGGAAATAAAAGTTAAACGGGGGGTAAAACTATAAGTGAAATTTGTTGAGGCTGGGCTGCCAATTACCTGGAACGGAAAATCAGTTCCTCTTCCCAAACTAATAATCGTACCTTCAAAAAGACCTAAGCCTGGATACAATAAAATGGCTGTATCATTTGGCAAATTTGGTGATGGTTTTACGGGCAAACCAGCCACAAATTTTGTACGGTCATAATTCTCTAAAGGGATTACACTTAGCTTACATTGTAATTTATTTTTTAACCAACCTTCGCCGTTAACCATTTTTGCATATTCACCACAAGTCATTCCGTAAACTATAGGCACATTATGCATTCCTAAAAAGGATTTATACTCATCTGTCATTACAGGGCCGTCAATGTAAAATCCATTAGGATTAGGCCTGTCTAAAATAACAAGTTCTTTCTTATTTTCAGCGCAGGCCTCCATTACATATGTCATGGTTGAAATGTAGGTATAAAATCGCACGCCAACATCCTGTATATCATATACTAATATATCGATGCCTTTTAAATCTTCTTTTGTAGGTTTTTTATGAGAACCATATAACGAAACAACAGGAATATTTGTAATAGGATCCTTGCCGCTCTTTACCTTTTCTCCTGCATCAGCAGTACCCCTGAAGCCATGTTCCGGACCAAATATTTTTACAATATTGACCTTATGTTTCAAAAGTGTATCTACCAGGTGCCTGTTACCTATAATTCCCGAAGCATTAGTAACAATAGCTACTCTTTTATTTTTAAGTTTAGGTAAATATAAATCAAGTCGTTGAGCGCCTGTAGTGATCGTTTGATATGATTGTACACCAACCTGTGAGATCGAAAAAAAACTTTTTGAAAAAAATATGATAAGAAAAAAAAATCGCATAAACTATTTAGTATTACGGCGTAAATATAACAAATACAAGGCCTTACTAAACACAAAAAAAGCCATTTCATAAAATTCATTATCTTTAGCCTAATGAATTTTTCACGGTATATTGCCACCCGGATTTTAAATCAGGGACGCCAAAAAAATAATATCTCAAGTCCTATTGTTAAAATAGGGATTACGGGAATTGCATTGGGTGTTGCTGTGATGATTATTACCATGGCTGTTGTAACAGGGTTTCAGCAAGAAATCATTTACAAAATCACCACTTTTACAGCGCATCTGCAAATCAATGATTACGACCCTAATCAATCTCTGGAACCTAATCCTATCGCTTTTGATGAGGAAATTTTAAAACAAATAAGATCAACGCCTAACGTTAAGCATATTCAATCTTTTTCTACAAAAAATGGGATCTTAAAAACCAAAACAGAAAATGAAGGAATTGTTTTAAAAGGTGTTTCTTCCGAATATGATTGGAGTTATCTTCAACCATATGTGGTAGAAGGAAAAGTGCTTTCTATCCGAAACGATTCAGTCAGTAAGGATATTTTTATATCTAAAACACTTGCGGACAAACTTCATATTAAATTAAACCAAAAGTTGTTGGTTTATTTCATGACTAAAAAAAAACTGGCAGACACCACTTTTAATGGAACAAATTACATTGATTATGAACCAAGGGTAAAAGATTTTTACGTCAAAGGTATTTTCAATACAGGTTTTTCCGACTTCGATAAGAATCTTGTGTTTGTAGATCTTAAGCAAATACAAAAGCTTAATTACTGGAATGAAAATGAAGTAGCAGGATATGAAGTTTATTTGAATAATTTTGAATTGCTTGAACCCTCTTTGGAGAATTTAAATGATGTAGTTGGATATAACTACACAGTTACTTCTGTAAAACAATTGCAAAGTGCTATTTTCAGCTGGCTAGATATGATCGATATTAATGCAGTAATTATCATTACATTAATGGTATTAGTTGCAGCTATTAACATGATCTCTGCCCTACTCATTTTAATTTTAGAACGAACCAACCTTATAGGAATCTTGAAGGCTCTTGGCTTAGCAAACGGAAATGTGCGAAAAATATTTTTTTTCGTATCCCTTCAACTGCTTATAAAAGGTTTGTTTTTTGGAAACCTGATTGGAATTGGTTTTTGCCTCCTACAATCTTATTTTAAATTCGCCATACTTAATCCGGAAACGTATTACCTGGATGCCGTACCAATTAATTTTTCTATCGTTCATATCTTATTAATTAATGTTGGAACAATTATTACCTGTTTACTAATGATGTTTTTGCCGACATTGATTTTGAATAAGATTACACCTATGAAAGCGATTAGGTTTAGTTAATTTTTGGGCTTCGAGAACCTCAGCCACCAAAAATAATTCAATTCTTATTTCAAACAATTCTTAGCCGCAATCCAGGCTGTGCTCCATGCATTCTGAAAATTAAAACCCCCGGTTATTCCATCAATATTCAAGACCTCTCCGCAAAAAAATAAATGAGGAACCTTTTTACTTTCCATAGTTTTAAAATTTACTTCTTTTAAATTAATACCACCGGACGTGACAAATTCCTCTTTAAACGTGGTTTTGCCGTGCATATCATAACCATCATTGCAAAGAACCTGAGCCAGTTTATTCAGTTGCTTCTTCCCTAATTCAATCCATGGTTTTGATGCTGAAACATCTGCTCTTAAAATTAAATATTCCCAGAGTCGTTTTGGAATTTCAAATAAAGGAGTATTTACAATTAATGCTTTTGAACCCAAATGAAGGCCCAATTCTTCTTTTAACTCTTCTTCATTTAAGTTCCCTGTCCAGTTCACCGAAATTCCTGCCTGATAATTCAATTTAAAAAAATCATGGGCCGCAAAAGCAGACAATTTTAAAACTGCCGGTCCGCTTAAACCCCAATGCGTAATTAAAAGAGGACCTGTATATTGATGTTTGGTGCCGTTTACTTTTACAGTTCCATTTTTTACACTTAATCCCATCAACTCTTTAATTTTGCTTTGTGGCAAGTTTAATGTAAACAAGCTCGGAATTAATTCATCAATGGTATGTCCGACTTGCTTTAAAAAAGAATAATTTTTTAATTGGTTGTGTCCGCCAATACTGCAGATAACCGCATTTGCTGTATAGGTTTGCTTGTTTGTTTTAACAGTTATTTTGTCACGCTGAGGGGAGTCGAAGCGTACAGTATACTCGACTTCGCTCGAACCGACATTTATTGAATTTATTTCTAAAACTTCTTCGTTTAAATTAACGTCGATTCCAAGCTTTTGGGCTTCCTGTAAAAAACAATTGATAATCGTTTCACTTGAATTACTTTCAGGGAACATCCTTCCATCCTGCTCCACTTTTAATTTTACACTTCTTTTTAAAAACCACTCTATTGTATCCTGAACAGAAAACTGTGAAAAAACTTGCCTTAATTCTTTTTCACCACGTGGGTAATTTTTAATCAGTTCTCCGTTCTCAAAACATTGATGGGTTACATTACAACGACCACCTCCCGAAACTCTGACCTTTGAAAGAATTTTATTTGATTTTTCTAAAATAATAATTTTAGATTCAGGAAAATTTACAGCGGCATTAATAGCGGCAAAAAAACCTGAGGCACCGCCACCAATAATTATTATGAGTTTTTTTTCTGCCATTAAGTGGTAAACTTACTAAAGTTTTTGCTGATTTTATTAGCTGTTATAATTTGTGTGAGGGATGCAAACGAAAAGCCTTTTATGAACAAAGTGAATGAAAGCTTGCAGTGACAGCCCGCCCCGGCCACCGCCGGGCACACCCTAAATATTTTAAAGTAATTTAGATTTAAAATAAAATTTCATACATTAGTATAAACATTAAAATATACACACAATGGGATTATGGGATAAATTAAAAGGCGAGTTTATTGATATTATTGATTGGACGGACAGCTCCAACGATACCATCATATATAAATTTCCACGTTTGCAGAACGAAATTAAAATGGGTGCTCAGTTAACCGTAAGAGAAAGTCAGGTTGCCGTTTTTATGAATGAAGGTCAAATTGCTGATGTTTTTCAACCGGGAATGTATACTTTAAGTACTCAGAATATGCCAATTCTATCTACACTAAAAGGATGGAAATTTGGATTTAATAGTCCGTTTAAAGCCGATGTGTTTTTTGTAAGCACCAAACAATTTATTAACCAAAAATGGGGCACCAAAAACCCGATCATGTTGCGCGATGCTGAATTTGGGCCTGTACGCCTACGTGCATTTGGCTCTTATGCGTTTAAGGTTTCTGATGCGGCTATATTTTTAAAAGAAATAGCAGGAACGGATTCAGAATTCACTGTTGATGAAGTGAATGAGCAGTTACGCAATATTGCTGTAGCAAGGGGAATGGACGCTTTAGCTGAAAGTAAAATATTAGTTTTGGATTTATCTTCCAATACAGATGAAGTATCTAAAATTATCCAGGATAAAATTAAACCGGAGTTTGCAGAAATAGGTTTAAACCTCACAAAATTTTTAATTGAAAATGTGTCGTTGCCACCGGAAGTGGAAGTTGCTTTAGACAAAAGAAGTAGTATGGGAATTATTGGAAATTTAGGTGCTTATACTCAGTTTCAGGCTGCAAACGCTATGGAAGATGCTGCTAATAATCCGGCAGGTGGCATGATGGGCGCTGGACTTGGGGCAGGAATGGGAATGGGAATGATGGGCCAAATGGGAAATGCATTTCAAAACCAACAATTCAATGGGAATACAGGAACAAATGTGCCTCCTCCACCTCCGATAGTTCAGTTTTTTGTCGCAGTGAATGGTGCGCAAACAGGACCTTTTACAATTCAACAATTACAAGCGATGGCAACATCCGGTCAGTTTAACAGACAGAGTTTAGTTTGGAAACAAGGTATGGCAGGATGGTTAGCTGCAGAATCACAAGCGGAATTAGCTTCTGTGTTTAGTGCTGTACCACCGCCTCCACCACCGGTTGGATAAAAAATGATTTAAAGAAATCCTCTTCTGCTTTGCAAAAGGGGATTTTTTTATGCTTTCTTTTTAGTAAGTTTGCTCAGCTACTAAAATGCTTTGGCACATACTTAAATATTACATGGGTTTTGTTCTTGCCGTTTATTTCAAACGCGCAAAAGTAAAAAACGCAAAAAATCTACAGGTCAAAGGGCCGGTAATTATCTGCATGAATCATCCAAACGCATTCATGGACCCCATTGCACTTACAACTTTAGTTTATCCTCCACGTTTAAGGTATTTAGCCAGAGGGGATGCCTTTAAAAAAGGAGTTGTTTCGTCACTATTAGAAAGTCTGGGAATTATACCCATATACAGAATTCAAGACGGAGGAAAAGAAGGTTTAAAAAAGAATGATGCAACTTATGAAAGGGTAAATCAACTATTAAGTCGGAATAAAAAAATCATTATTTTCGCTGAAGGGTTATGTGTACAAGAAAGGCGTTTACGGCCTTTAAAAAAAGGGGTTCCGCGAATGATCCTTGGTTGCATGGAAAATAATCAGTTAAGCAATTTAATTGTTGTTCCAGTAGGTATTAATTACTCCCATCCATCCCAGTTCCGAAGTACGTTGTTCTGTAATGTTGGGGAACCTATAAAAATGGCAGACTATTTAAAATCATACGAAGAATCGGCTGCGAAAACAATGAATCAGTTCTTAGCAGATCTGACACCCAGAATGAAAGAACTGATCATTCATATCAATGATAAACATAATGAGAAGGTAATTGCACATATTGAAGAAATTTACAAATACGATTATTTTAAGAAGCATAAACTTAAGATTAACAACCTCGAACACGATTTTACGTTTTCTGCGAAAGTAGCTGATGTATTTAATAAAACTGAAGTTACTGCACCTGAAAAAATAAAAGCACTCGAGGAAAAAACAGTGAATTATTTCTCTGAACTAAAAAAATATAATATTAAAGATTGGTTATTAAGCCCTTCAAGGCAAAAAGCTATTAATAATGGAAATTTTGTGTTGAGATTTTTACTGATTATTCTTTCGTTTCCAATTTACTTGAGAGGCATTTTAGCGAGCTGGCTGCCTTATCGATTAAGTTACTTCATTATGAGTAAAAAAGTAAGAGTAGTTGAATTTAAGGCTTCTTTCAATATGGGAATCGGAGCCGTATTGTTTCTTCTTTATTATTGTTTTCAATTTTATATTGCAAAAGCAATTGCACCAAATGCGTGGTGGGGATTATTGGTTTTATTTATATCTGTTTTAAGTAGCATGTTCTGTTTATGGTTATCGCCTTTTCGTAAAAAAACATTTGGGATATTAAGAGTCTTAAAGTTGAAATCATCAAATCCGAAGAAATACCAAGAACTTTTAGATCAACGTAAGGAAATTATTTCCTCATTCGAAAAACTCATGTAGTTTAAGATTTATTTCTTGGGTGATAACTTAAAATATTTTCCCTTAAAAAATGCTGGTCGAGATGCGTATATATCTCAGTGGTTGTAATACTTTCATGTCCGAGCATTTCCTGAACAGCGCGTAAATCAGCGCCGCCCTCTACCAGATGAGTAGCGAAAGAATGTCTGAAAGTATGAGGACTCAGTTGTTTTTTAATACCAGCCAGTTCAGCAAGATCTTTGATTACATAAAATACCATTTGTCGTGTAATTGGAGTGCCGCGCTTACTTAAAAAAATCATATCCTCACTGTTTTTCTTAATAGAAATATGAGAGCGATGATGGGTAGTGTAATTATCAATTAATTTCAAAGCAGATCTGCCTATCGGAATCAAGCGCTGTTTGTCGCCTTTTCCAATCACACTAATAAAACCATCAGTCTTATGCAAATCACTCAGCTTTAAAGATATCAGTTCAGAAACCCGTAATCCGCAACTATACATTGTTTCGAGCATCGCGAGGTTACGTTCGCCTTCAGGAGTACTTCTGTCGATAAATGACAACATCAAATCAATTTCCTCCACACTCAGGAACACAGGAAGTTTTCGTTTGATGCGAGGAGTTTCCAAAAGTTCAGCCGGGTTAACGGTCACATAATTTTCAAGAATCAAAAATTTAAAAAAATGCTTAATTCCCGATATGATGCGCGACTGGGTCGTTTCTGTAAAATTAAATTCTGAAATATACTTTAAAAATTCCTGAAGATCTTTTAGCGTTATATCTGATGGAGTTTTCGAAGGATAAAACATTTCTATAAATACCATCAATTTATTAATGTCACTTTCATAAGAAACAACAGAATTCTCAGACAAAGATTTTTCTACCTGAAGGTAATATTTAAAATCATTAATATTTGACTTCCAAAGTTTCAGAGTAATGAGTAAATTTGAATTAATAAAAATAAACGACGTGTTAAAGATAGCAATTATCAATGGTCCCAATTTGAATCTTTTAGGAAAAAGAGAAGTTGAGATTTACGGGAACCAGTCTTTTGAAGAATATTTTAAAACGCTCGAAAAAAAATATCCAGGCGCTGAATTATTCTATTTTCAAAGCAATGTAGAAGGAGAACTCATTAACAAACTACACGAAATTGGATTTACTTATGACGGTATCATTTTAAATGCAGGTGCCTACACGCATACTTCTATTGCTATCGCAGATGCTGTAGCAAGTATTAAAACTCCTGTTATTGAAGTTCATATCAGTAATATCTTTTCACGTGAAGATTACAGACACATTTCTTATTTAGGGAAACATTGTAAAGGAAGTATCAGTGGCTTTGGCTTAAAAGGCTACGAAATGGCAATCGAAACATTTTTATAAACGATGGCATCTATAGAAGTATTGTTTTTATTCTTAAGCCTGATATCAAGAAACATAAGCATTTTGAGCAATATGTTTTACTTGTAAACTCGTAATGAAAACAATTTTTAATGAAATTTATTGAACCTTCATTTTATTAAGTACTTCTGACTTTTTTCGCCTTGAAACTTCATAAACAGTACTATTCTCCATTTCCAAACTAAAAACATCTCCTTTACTGTAAGAAGCAATATGATCCACATTTACTATTACGCTTTTATTAATTCTTATAAAATTTCCTGCTTTTCCAAGAATTTCTTCAAACAACTTTAATTCCCTCGATGAAAAATAACATTTTCCATCCTCTAATTTTATTTCACAGGTTCCGCCTTTCGATTCAACAGAAAGAATATAATTTATATTTAACAAAATAACCTTGTCATTATGATGAACTGGAATTTTGTTTATCACATCACTCTGCTCATCCAGAGTCCTAATAAAATGAAACACACTATTGCTTTTTTCATTCGAGGCAATTTTAAAAATTGCTTTATCCACTGTGATGATGAGCTTAGAATAATCAATTGGTTTCAATATATATCCCAAAGCATTAAACTCAAATGCAGTAATTGCATATTCATTAAAAGCTGAAACGAAAATGACTTCAAAATCGATCCTTGTAAACATTTTTAAGAGGTCAAAGCCACTTTTACTCGGCATTTTGATATCCAAAAAAACCAGTTGCGGTTGTAATTCATTAATCCTATTAAATGCATCAATAGCATTTCCACATTCTTCAACAACATTAATCATTGGACAATATTTATTCAATAATGTCTTCAATACATTTCTGTTATGAGCTTCATCATCAATTATAATCGCGTTAATCATATCTATTCTTTTACAATATCCAGTTGCATCCTAATTTTTGTTCCAACCTGTTCTTTTCGGGAATTAAATAAATCTATTACCTCCAGTTTATAATTTGATGTCTTGTATAGTTTATTCAGGCTTTCTATTTTATCAAAAATTAATTCCGTTCCTTTTGATTCTTCACGTTTTAACTTCGTTAAATTCCTTCCAATACCGTTGTCCTCAATTTCAATTATCGGTAATCCATTTTCAAAAGTAAAAGAAATTTTCAGTTCTGGCTTTCTTTGTCCGTCTAATTGCAATAATCCATGCCACACTGCATTTTCTATAAATGGCTGAGTTATTAAAGCAGGAATCAGTATCTCATTTATCGGAAGATCTTCTTCAACAAAAATATTAAAACCAAATTCATTTTTAAATCTAAGCTGTTCAAGTTCTATATTCAACTTTATGATTTCAATTTCTTCAGACAAGGCGATAAAATCTCTATTAGAATAATTTAAAATTTTTCTTAAAAAAAAACTGAATTTAGCCAGGTAACGCGCCGCTTCATCAATATTACTTTTAAGTATCAAATCCTGGATTGCTGCTAAACAATTCGAGATAAAGTGCGGACTCATTTGCGCTTTTATAACTTTTAATTCCAGTTCAGAAATTCTATTAGACAATTGCAACCTCTCCTCTTGCTTTTTTAATTTAATTTTATTTCTAATAATAACAATGATCAACAAAACAAGTAATGATACAATAATGAAAATATATTTTAAAGAACTATTAAAGAATGCTTTTATTCTGTTGGGATTAGGAGTATTATATAAATCATTAATCTCTTTTTCAGATAAAACTCTATGAAAAACGTTTATATCATCAAACGTACCCTGAGAATACCGCTCATTTTTAGTGCTTGCTGTATGGCCAATCATTACCGAATCTGTAGATAAATATTGGGTTTCAAAATCTTTTCTCATTCTATTTTGAAAAACACCATCAATATAAAATGCCAAATAATTATTATCAAAAGTCATTACTAAATGGTGCCAATTGCCGAATTTAAAATTCTCTATAGCTGCTACACTAACTTCTCTTAAAGAATCCTGACATGAATAAGCGATCAATCGATTGGCATAACAATCGTAAGCAATAGCATAGGCGATGTTAAAGTCAAACTTTTGACAATTCTTGGCGTAAATAATGGGATTATTATCGTAGCCTTTTCCCGAATAAATTCTTCTATCTAATTTTACCCATAATGAAACAGTTCCCCTTTTAGGTTTTACCAATTTAGATGTAGACAAATTTAAATAGCTGGATAAACTCCCATGAATATAAACAGCAGATTTTTTATTTCCAAAGCGATCCTCTGTTAATGTAACACCTTCCGATCTTGTATCTACCTTACTATTCTTTTCGCAAATTTTATGATTGTTAAAATCAAAAGTCAGATGAGTGGTAGAATCTATCTGAGAAAACCCTGAAAATTTAAAAAAGAAAATGAGAAGTATTAAAAGTTTTTTTAAACTATTACTATTAATCGAGAAACAACATTTTAAAATCATAAAATCTCATCAAAACACTTGCCCATATAAGCAATCATTTCATCATTGATCATAGGAGTTACTCCAATCCAAAAAGTATCATTAACAATTATATCTGTATTTGGTAAATCACCTACAACACGGTAATTAATTTCCTTAAAATAAGGTTGTTTTCTTAAATCACCTGCAAATAATAGGCGCGTTGCCACTTTTTTATCATTCAACTTCTGTACAATCTCATTACGCGAAATACCAGCATCTTTTTTAACAGTAATTAAAAATCCAAACCAGGATGGATTTGAATTTGGTGTAGGTTCCGGTAAGATCAATTTATTGGAATGTTTTTCCAAAGTCTTTTTTAATAGATCAAAATTATGACGTCGCAATTTCACAAATTCATCCAACTTTTCTAATTGTGCTAAACCTAAAGCGGCTTGCATATCCGTGATCTTCAAATTAAAACCCTGGCGGGAATAAATGTATTTATGATCATAACCCATTGGAAGATCTCCTAGTTTCTGACAAAAACGCAAACCGCATGTATTATCCTTTCCCGGTTCACACCAACAATCGCGTCCCCAATCCCTGAAAGATTCTGCGATTTTTTTTAATTTAGAATTGGAAGTATAAACAGCACCACCCTCACCCATAGTAATATGATGTGCAGGGTAGAAACTTAAAGTAGCAATATCTCCAAACGTACCAACATGCTTGCCATTATATGTTGCTCCCAATGCATCACAACAATCTTCCATCAACCACAGGTCGTGTTTTTCGCAAAATGCAGTGATAATATCTAAATTAAATACATTGCCCATCGTGTGGGCAATAACAACGGCTTTTGTTTTTGGAGATAAAGCCTTTTCCAAATGCGTCACATCAATTTCATAATGAGGAATGGTTACGTCTAAAAAAACAGGAATAGCTCCGTATTGAATAATTGGATTTACAGTTGTTGGAAATGAAGCGGCTACTGTGATCACTTCATCTCCAGGTTTAATAGCCTCATTACCTAATTCTTTTGCCGTCAATGCTGAAAACGCTACCAGATTTGCAGATGAACCCGAATTAACAGTTAATACCGATTTGACATTAATATATTTTGCAAGCTTTTTTTCAAACTCAGTATTGAATTTACCAGTTGTAAACCATGCATCTAAAGCTGAATCTGTAATGTATTGAAGTTCCTTATGATCAAATACTTTTCCGCTTACCGGAACATTTGATTCACCTTCAACAAATGGCCCAGCTTTAAAAGCTTCATCATGGTACTCTTTTATGAGGGCATGGATTTGGTGTTTTATATCTAATAGTTTTGACATAATTATTTAGTACAATAAGATTCTATTTGTTTAACACGGCACTGGTAAATATCATTTCCAGATTTTAATTCTTCTAAATAACCGTCGATTGTAAATCGAATTGTTTCTTCAAAATTTAATTTTGGCTTCCATCCAAGTTGATTTACTGCTTTTGTAATATCCAATTTCAATAATCCTGCCTCGTGCAGTTTTTCAGAAGAAACAGTAGAATCAATTTTAATTACCGGGACTATTTTTTTTACTTCAGCCACTACATCTCCTACGGTATAATTTTCAAAAGCTGCCGGACCAAAATTCCAACCTCCTGAAAATGATTTACCATTAGCCCATAATTTTTCTCCTAATTTTAAATAGCCAAATAAAGGTTCAAGAACAAATTGCCAAGGCCTAACTGACCCAGGGTTACGAATAACAGAAGTTTGATCTGATTCATAAGCTCTGATCATATCCGGAATAATTCGGTTATCCGCCCAATCGCCACCACCAATCACATTTCCTGCCCTACCAGATGCCACGTGAGCTTTTCCTTCTTTGTTAAAAAAAGATTTTATATATGAATTTGTAATTATTTCAGAGCATCCTTTTGAAGCACTGTAAGGGTCATCTCCTCCCATTGCATCATTCTCGCGATAACCCCACATCCACTCATTATTCTGATAACATTTATCCGTTGTAACATTAACAGCAACTTTAACTGAAGGACAATTTCTTACTGCTTCAAAAAAATTTACTGTTCCCATCAAATTAGTTTCAAAATTATAATGAGGATTATTATAAGATTCAATGACTAAAGGCTGAGCGGCCAAATGAAATGCAATATCAGGTTGTACTTCCTGAAAATATTTATGAAGAAGCTCCAAATTTCTGATGTCACCATCAATATGCTTGATCTTACTGGCAAGATCAGTAGATATAAAATTATCTTTATGAGTTAAAGCTGGTAAGGCATAACCATGTACATCAGCGCCTAACTCCTTTAACCAGATACAAAGCCATGATCCTTTAAAACCGGTATCTCCGGTTATTAAAACTTTCTTTCCTTTATATATTCCTGAAAATAAATCAGATTTATTCATACTCTTTAATTCCAGATTTTCCAATCAGCAGTGCCACTTTGCCAATGAGCTTCTAATTCAATCTTATCACGAATAGCATCCATACACTTCCAGAAACCATTATGTTTAAAAGCAGATAATTGTCCTGAACTTGCTATTTCTAATAACGGCTTTTTCTCCCATTGCACTTCATCCATATCACCTTCTAAATATTTAAATATTCCTGGTTCAAGAACAAAAAAACCACCATTAATCCAAACGCCATCACCAATAGGCTTTTCCTGAAAAGATTTTACTAATCCATTAACGTCTGTTTCTAAATTTCCAAATCTTCCTGGCAACTGAATTGAAGTTAAAGTAGCGAGTTTTCCTGATTTTTTATGGAATTCAATAAGAGCTTTAATATCAATATTTGCTACACCATCTCCATAAGTTAACATGAAAGGCTCATCACCTAAATACTTTTGAATCTTTTTAATTCGGCCAGCAGTGTTAGTATTAATTCCTGTATCAACTAGAGTTACTTTCCAGTTTTCTGATGCTGAATTATGAATTTCCATTTTGTTTGACGCCAAATCGAATGTCACATCTGATTGATGCAAAAAATAGTTAGCAAAATACTCCTTAATTACGTATCCCTTATAACCACAACAAATTACAAATTCATTGAATCCAAAAGAGCTGTATATTTTCATAATATGCCACAAGATAGGCTTCCCACCGATTTCAACCATTGGTTTTGGCCTGATATCAGTTTCTTCGGATAAACGAGTCCCAAGCCCACCGGCTAATATAACAACTTTCATTTTTTAATTATTTACTATATAATTGCCATTGGCATATTCATCAAATATTATACTAAAAAAATGATGCTACTTGGCACTAATTTTAGCTATTAATTGCTCTAAAAGTATAACAAATTAAGCAATAAATAAAATAAAAAAGAATAGATTTAAAGCAATACAATGGTACACGCCAAACAAAACAGTCAACTATAACATAATAGTTTTTTTTCAATTGAACCCCAGGTATTCATTGGTTCAAAGTCAACATAAGGATAGTAACCCAAATTCAGATCAATACTATAATTGTTTTTAATCAAAAAATCTGAGATAAAATCTTTTAATTTTACCGGTTTACCACTACAACAATTAATAATTCCTAAGACCTTATTTTGAGTAGATATTTTAATGATATCGTTACCAATCTCAAGCGGCGATAAAAAATCTCTAATTTGCTCGCCTCCTGACATATTAAAAACTTTTTCTTTATTACTTATTGCCAACATTAATTGAGTATATAGGTTTTTACGTTCATAAATTTCGCCAAAAACATAGAATATTCTTATCCACTTAAAATTAAAACTATAAGTGTTAGTTAAACTAATAATGTATTCCATTAAGGCTAATTTAGCCTGTGGATAAGGCAAAATAGGTTCGCATGGTAAATTCTCATTAAGTTCACCTTCAACTAAACCATATTCATAACAAGTCCCAATTCCATTAAAATCCTTAAGGCCATTGCTTATTAAATTAAAGACAAAAGCTTTATGTTTTTCTAAAATTAAATTGAGATGATCCATATTTTTATAGTCATTTAATTTATCCCAAGCTAAATGAATAACAGTATCCGGTCGATGAAATAGCTCAAATAAATTTATTGATTGATCACTATTAATGTCGTATTGCACATATGTCACATCATTATAAAAATCCAATTCCTTCGCCTTTTGATTGTTCCGGGAAGTTGCAATTACTTGGTGACCCAATACTAATAGGCGTTTTATAATCAATCTGCCAAATGTTCCTGTTGCACCTGTAACTAAAACTTTCATATATTGGTTTTTTATCTACCTAGACTAGCATGCCGAGACTTTGCATGTAAGCTCATAAGAATATCTGTATTATGCGTTAAGCACTTTAAATTAACTAAATGGTGTTATAAATTTTTCAAAAGAAATAAAATTTTCATCTCTAGCAGAAATTATTGGATTTTCTATTTCGTTAGCAAAACTAAAGGATTTATAAGATATTCCTGAATCACATATCGGATCATAAACCTTTGAAACTTTATATTGCATGATCGCATTTTCGGATTTTACATAAAACCCATGAGCTAAACCAATAGGTATAAAAACAATTGAGGGCGTATCACTGTTTAATTCAAACGACTCGCAAACTCCATAAGTAGGAGACTTTAATCTTAAATCTACAACATAATCAGTTACTTTTCCTGAAACGCAAAACACCATTTTTTCAAGTTCCATTGGTGGGTTTTGAAAATGTAAACCCCTAAATACATTTTTTTTAGAGTAAGTAAAATATTCCTCTGCAACATTCATATTTATCCCTAATTCTTTGAAAAAAATTTCATGAAAATTTTTTGTAAAACCTCCCCTATTGTCAATTATTTGATTAAAAACAATCTGATAGCAGCCATTTATTTTTGACTTAATTACTTTAAAAATCATCTATTTATTTATCTTTTATTAGTAGAAGTATTAATTTTTCGCATACTATAAATATATTATATATTTGTAACAACTTGCTTTTTTAGTTTTATTTTTAAAGTAATTAATTCAACATGAAAATCAATTTATTTAATGAGTGAAATTAAAATAAGTGTTTGTATTCCAGTATTTAATGGCGAAAAATATATTGAGGAAGCTATCAATTCAGTTTTGAATCAAACATTTAAGGATTTTGAATTAATTATCGTTGATAATAAATCAACCGACTCTACTGTTAGCATAATTAAAAAATATACTGACCAAAGAATTACTTTGATTCAAAATGATTCAAATATTGGATTAATACCGAATTGGAATAAATCCATGGAACACGCGAAAGGTGAATATATTAAAATTCTGCCTGCCGATGACTATATCTATCCTGATTGCTTGCAATTACAATACGCAGTATTAGAACAGGATATTGATCATAAGATAAGTATGGTTTGTGGCCGAAGAAATATCATTAACGATACTGGTAAAGTCCTATTCAATAGAGGATTCTGTAAATACCGACTAGAAATTAGTGGATTTGAAGCCATAAATAAAAATGTTAGATCAGGAGGCAATATCATAGGAGAAGGAGGGGCCATACTTTTCAGAAAAGAGATTTTAAATAAAACAGGGCTATTTAATTCTGATATATTTTATGTTTTAGATTTAGATTTATGGTACAAAATATTACTTCATGGTAGATTATTTACTTTACCAAATATTGTAAGCGCTTTTCGCGTTTCAAGTGGCTCTGCCAGCGTTTTAGTAGTTAAAAAACAAAGAGAAGATCTTTCAAATTTTATAAAAAAAATATACTTAAATAAAGAATATAAAGTAACTTGGCTTAATTGTAGAATTGGGCTTTTAAAGTCCAGCATATTAACTTTAGCAAAGAAAATGCTGTATAAATATATTATCAAATAAATTTTGATACAAAAATATGAGTAAAAAAATTTCGATCATAGTTCCTATATATAATTCAGCAAAATTCATGACCAATTTGCTTGAAGCTATTGATGAACAAAAAAATAAGTCAGATTGGAATTTAGAACTTATTTTAATAGATGATGGCAGTAAAGATAAAAGTTATAGTAAGATTGAAGAATTAGCTAAACGCTATACTTATATCAAAGGAATAAAGCTTTCCAGGAATTTTGGGCATCAAATTGCGGTTAAAACAGGTTTAAGTTTTTGCACGGGTGATTATATTGCGATTATTGACGATGATTTACAGGATCCTCCATCTCTGTTACCAAACTTTTTTGAATATTTAGATAATGGTTATGAAGTAGCCTATGGAGTTAGAAAAAAGAGAAAAGAATCTTTTTTAAAAAAATTAAGCTACAATAGTTTTTATAGGATTTTAAAAAAATTAAGTGATACAGATATTCCACTTGACAGCGGAGATTTTTGTGTAATGAAAAAAATTGTGGTTGACAATATGCTCAAACTACAAGAAAAAAGCCCTTTTTTAAGAGGAATAAGGGCATGGGTTGGATTTAATCAAATTGGGGTTGAATATGAACGCCAAGCACGAATTGATGGGGAATCAGGATATACATTAAAAAAATTACTTAAGATTGCAATGGATGGTATTTTCTCTTTTTCATCTGTGCCTATTAGAGTAATTACAATTTTAGGATTTATAGGGTTAGCATTCGCAATTAGTTATTCTATTTATGTTATTACACAATATTTTATCAGTGGCATTCCTGTTCAAGGTTTTGCAACCTTAGCAATAATTATATCCTTTTTCAGTTCACTAACTTTAGTTTGTTTAGGAATTATCGGAGAATATATTGTCCGGATATATGAGGAAGTAAGAAACAGGCCATATACTGTGATTGATCAAATGGTTAATTTTTAGAATATGAACGTTGCAGTAATTGGTTCTAATGGCTTCATAGGGTCTCATTTAACACAAAAACTATCTCAAGTACCCCATATTTCTATTTTTTTATTTGGAAGAAACGAATTCAGTATTTTTAAAAACAAATACCCTTATACACAATTAAATTTATCTGATACAAATCAGATTAAGGATAATTTTAAGAACATAGATGTAGTTTACTATTTAGCATCGGCAACAATACCATCTTCCAGTTGGGAAGATCCTACCAGCGAATTAGAAAAAAATCTATTACCCTTTATGATTTTTACTGAATGTGTATCAAAACTTAATGTAAAAAAAATAATTTTTGTTTCAAGTGCCGGAACTATTTATGGGCCGAGTTCAGAAAAAGTTTTTGAATATTCTGATAAACAACCTTTTTCACCATATGGAATTATAAAACTTACTATTGAACATTTCCTTAATTACTTTAAAGCTAAATACAATATTAATTATGACATATTTCGTGTATCCAATGTATATGGAGAAGGCCAGGATACTTCAAAAGGGCTAGGAATTATTAATACTTTTATTGAAAATATCTTGTCTAAAGGAGAGATACAAATATTTGGAAATGGAGAGAATACCAGAAACTATGTATATGTAAAAGATGTTGCCGATTTATTATATTTTTCTTTGCTTTCAAATATAAATGAATCTAATATATACAATGTAGCTTCAAATGACACTATAAGCATAAATCAATTAATAAGTATTTTAAATCAGGTTATTAAGGAAGACTTTAAAATAACTTATACCCGTAAAAGACAGAGCGATAATTCATTTATTGATTTAGATAACACTAAAATACTAAAAAGTAATCCAGATTTTAAATTTACCAATATTAAAGATGGGATTACTCAAACCTATAATTATATTAAATCCAATAAATTTCAGTAAATAAATATTTATGAGTAAAAATAAAAAGCAAGAAAGCCAAGCTGTTATTGAACCTAATACCAATAATTTAACATTCAATATTAGCAATTTCAAGTTTACCCTTGAGGAAAAAATATGTTTAGGATTACTACTCCTATTGATTTTAACCATTTATATAATTCGCTCTAATTTTTTATATATACCTTTTGAACGCGATGAAGGAATTTATGGATATTACGGGAAATTATTGTTAGAAGGTAAAATACCATATAAAGATTTTTATGAACAGAAATTTCCTGGGTTATTTTATTTTTATGCAACAATGGTTTATTTCTTTGGAGATACAGTAAAAGGCCTTCACACTGGTTTTATGTTTTTAAATATAATAACCATTATTCTAATTTATTTTTCTTCTAGAATATTATTTAACCCAATCTCAGGAATAATATCTGCTACCACATTTGCTTTTGTATCTTTAACTCCTGAATTAAGCGGCTTTACGGTTCAAGCCGAACACGGCGTATCGTTTTTTATAAGCGGAGGGCTATTGTTTTATGCGTTATATAATTCTCAAAAAAAGTGGCAATACAACTTTTTAATGGGAATATTTTTCGGCTTTGCTATAATGACAAAAACCAGTGGTTTGTTTTTAGTATTATGGGGAGGTTCTATTATAATTATTGATTTTTTATTTTCCCATAATAAAACTTTAAAAAGATTTATTATCCAAGTAAGTACATATTCAATTGGAGTTCTTCTAATAATCGGGTCATTTTTTTTACTGATATATATAAAAGGATCCTTTAATGATATGATTTTCTGGACATATGAAATTCCCAAAAATTATGTAAGCAAAATACCTTTTGATGATGGGGTAAAATATTTCACATATAGTAAAAATGCTATAATTCAAAATTATAAATTTTTCTGGTACCATAGTTTATTGGCGGTTATTCTGTGTTTACTAAAAACTATTAGTTGGAAACAAAAGTTTTTTTGTCTAACGCTACTAGTGTTTTCTTTTCTGACAATTGTTCCCGGTTTCTATTTTTATGGGCATTATTGGATTCAAACAATTCCCGGATTATCAATTGTAACTGGATTAACCAGTTTTGCTATAATATCATTAATTAATAAATATCTTAAAATTGAGAATCTCAAATATGTATATCTCGGTATTTTTGCAATTTTAACCTATACTCATATTACAAAACTTAAAAATTATTATTTTAAGCCTAATTATGAGCGTATTTTAAGAACCGTATACGGTAATAATCCTTTTCCGGAATCTATGGAAGTTGCTAATTGGATAAATTTAAATGCTAAACCCGAAGACAATATTGTTTTACTAGGATCTGAACCTCAAATTTATTTCTATACTAAAAAGAAATCGCCCTCAAGGCATGCATATTTTGCTGCAATAGTTGATAATGTACCTCAACATAAAGAATGGCAAAGAGAATTTGTGAAGGATGTAGAAAAAGCAAAACCTAAATACTTAGTTTACTTTAATCATCCAATTTCATTATTTGTTCAACCTAACACAGATAAGTATGTATTTGAATGGGCAAATAAGTATGTAAATGAAAATTTTCACTTAGTAGGGCTAGTTGATATGATTGAGGGACAACATGCTACGTACTTATGGAGAGAACAGATTAATAATTATAAACCTGTAGCTCAAAATGTTATATATGTGTACGAAAGGAATTGAGCTTACTTAGTATCAGGAGCCTCATAATCAACACCTTGCCCATCTAATTGGTATATTTTCAGTGAATTTACTTTAATGCTTAATGCCTTTTGTTCTATATTCCAAAAGAAACAGGTAATCTTCTTAGATTTTTTTGGCAAGTTGCCTATTATCAAACTATATGATAAATTCTTTTTTCCATTATTATCATAGCCTGTCCATTGTAAGGGATAACGCTTAAAATAAACTGTTTGATCCAACGAATCATTCACCTGTAATACCAACCAGGCGTTAACTGGTACCGGAATTTTATCAATATTGAAATTAACTTCTGCAAGCAATGGCTTTGTATTAGCAAAAGTAGTATCAGCGTGACTATATATTTCAATAAATTCATTTGCATTGTCTTTAATAACTGTATTTTTTACTTCCAGACATTGTGTTCTTATTATTTTCTGCTTTCTCTTAAGTAAAACAAATCCCCAATCCGGTTCTGAATCTATAATATCATAATAGGGTTTAAAATACTTTTCTTCTACACGAGTCGCGAGGTAATAATCACAATTCATTTGCATTACTTCTGTAGGGTCTGCTGAATTTAAAACGCTTCCATGTCTATAATTAATGAAGGCATAAAACAGCTCTCTTACCCGGTGTCCGCCAATTGTAATCCTTTCTTGTGATTTGGCCTGTTCATTGATTAGGGTCGTATAAAAGTGCTCAGGAATAGTTTCGTATACATTTAAAGAATGTTTCCTGAAGTTCAGATTCACTGCAAAATGAATGATAAAAAGTGCTGATCCGGTTAAGAGAAACAAACGGTTATACCTCAAAGGAACAAGATCAAATGTAAAGGCGATCAAGAGAACAAAAAATAAATAAAAAAACAAGCCCGTCCTATCTTCAGGGTAATTTACACCCATCAGTTTATGCATTAAATAAAAACCCAAACATAAAGCAGCAAGAATACCTGCAAATAATAATGACAAAGAAGGCTTTTTAAACAGCTCTTTTAGCTTCATAAATGCATTTCGGTTAAGATACCCTACCGATACTAAAACCAAAATAAATAGAAGAATCAAGCTGTATTTTACCACAGAATTTTCAAAACCAAAGATCAACTGCACTAGACTCACAAAGGTTACTTTCCAATAACTATCCCCTGCCCCATAATACAAAGCCCCATTATCCTGAAGGAAAAACGAAAAAGAAAGCCAATAGTATATTGCACCAAGATGTATGAGCCAGGCTATTATAATTATAGGCTTAAATAGGGTTTTATTGAATAACTGAACAATTGCAATAATCGCACTCAATAACAACACAACAATAATCAGAATAAGATTGGCACTAATGGCTAATTGAAAAAACAAGAGACAACACAAAAATTTATTTTTGTAATTGGTATCTTCAATATATTCCATCAATAGAGCGATTCCCATCAGTAACATGGCCATGGATATACCGTAGCCTCTGCATGCACTAAAAAACGTAATCCAATGAAAAGACACTAATATTCCAGCTGTTAAGAAAACTTTAGACCCAAAATGATTCAATTTTTTACAAATACGGTAAGTAGCTATAATTAAAATAATCAGCCCTATCAAATTAGGTAAACGTGAAGAAAACGGTGATGAGCCAAATAAATGAAAACAGATGTTCCCTAAAAAACTATTTAATACGTGGTTATTAGCATCCACCTGAGAATGAAACGGCCAATACTTCCCTGATTGGATATACATGAAAAATGTTGCCGTTTCATCATGGTTAAATGGAACCAGATAAGATCTTAAGGCAACCACAATGAAGACAACAATAGAAACAGTAATAAATAAAACAGAGAACTGCTTTTGTTCCTTTAAAATATTTTGAACCATTTTATGAATATAAAGCTTTTTATCTAATTCAAATAAGTGACAACTTTCTACTTTTAAAACTTGTTCAATTAATTTTTATAGACAGGTTGGGTCTTAGCCCATCTAATCTTTTACAAGAGTTTCGCTATAGTGTAATATTAAGCTGAAAAATAAACATAAAAAAAGCATCCGCCAGTTGGGATGCTTAATTTTTATAATGATTTTATTATGGGGTTGTTGTTGGAGCCGTTTGCTGAGCAGGCTGAGGCTGAGGCGCAGCAGGCATTACTGCACCACCTGCTTTTTGTTTAGTAATTGAACCTTCAGATTCATCCGTGCTTTCCGTTAAGCCGGATTTTTTTGGAGTTGACAATAAACTAAATACTAATAGTAATATGGCTAATGTCCAGGTAGCTTTTTCAATAAAATCAGTTCCACGACGAGCGCCCATGATTTGGTTAGCAGCGGAGAAATTACTGGAAATTCCACCACCTTTGGAGTTTTGAACTAGTACTACTAAGATTAGTAATATACATACGATGATAATTGCTATTGTTAAAAATGCTTGCATAGGTTATTTGTTAGTTTTCAATTTTTCTATAAGGGATGCAAAGTAAACACTTTTTTGTGGAAATTTCAAACTTAATATTTCATAAGC
>JAZKDO010000009.1:0-90325 GCA_040387555.1 Bacteroidota bacterium
CATCAACACTTTTAGCAAACAAATTTGCTCCCGAAGGTTTAACGTATGATGATGTTTTATTAGTTCCCGCTTATTCAGAAGTATTACCTCGTGAGGTTAGTATTGCAAGTCAGTTTACTAAGAATATCAAAATAAATTCCCCAATTGTTTCTGCTGCAATGGATACTGTAACAGAATACCAAATGGCTATTACTATTGCACAAGAAGGTGGAATAGGGGTGTTACATAAGAACATGACTATTGCTGAACAAGCGGCACATGTGCGTAAAGTAAAACGAAGTGAAAGCGGAATGATCGTTGACCCATTAACCATTATTCAAACTGCCACTATCAGTGATGCATTAGCTATTATGGCTGAAAATAAAATTGGTGGAGTTCCAGTAGTTGATGCTGATAAAAAGTTTGTTGGGATTGTTACGAACCGCGATTTACGTTTTGAGAAAAACTTGAAACGTTTAGTGAAAGAAGTAATGACTCCTGCATCTAAGGCTGTTACTGCTGTTCAGGGTGTTACTTTAAAACAGGCTGAAGTAATTTTGCAGGATCATAAAATTGAAAAATTACCTATTTTAGATAAAAACAAAAGATTAATTGGTTTAATTACCTACAAGGATATTATAAAAATTAAAGTTCGTCCTAATGCTGCTAAAGACGAAAGAGGCAGGTTACGCGTAGCTGCAGCGGTTGGTGTAACTGCTGATACCATGCTACGTGTTGATGCTTTAGTTGAAGCCGGTGTTGATGCAATAATTATTGATACCGCTCATGGACATTCAAAAGGAGTGATCTTAAAATTAAAAGAAGTAAAAAAGAAATATAAAAATTTACAGGTTGTTGTTGGAAACATCGCTACAGGCGCTGCCGCATTGGATTTAATGAAAGCTGGTGCTGATGGCGTAAAAGTTGGAATAGGGCCTGGTTCAATTTGCACCACGCGTATTATTGCAGGCGTAGGAGTTCCACAGTTAACGGCTATCATGGAAGTTGCCGCGGCATTAAAAGGTCGTTTGCCCATAATTGCTGATGGAGGCATTCGATACACTGGTGATATTGTAAAAGCAATTGCAGCTGGTGCTCATACCGTCATGATGGGTGGTATGTTTGCCGGGGTTGAAGAAAGTCCTGGTGAAACTATTATTTTCGAAGGTCGTCAGTTTAAAGCTTACCGTGGTATGGGTTCTTTGGAAGCCATGCAAAAAGGTTCAAAAGACCGTTATTTTCAGGATGCGGAAGATGATATTAAAAAATTAGTACCGGAAGGAATCAGCGGACGCGTGCCATACAAAGGACATTTGGCGGATGTAATGTATCAGTTAATAGGCGGCTTAAGAGCGGGAATGGGATACTGTGGTTCTAAAGATATTAAAGCATTACAAACTGCAAAATTTACGCGCATTACAACTGCAGGTGTTAAAGAAAGTCATCCTCATGATGTTGTAATTACAAGAGAAGCACCAAATTATACTAGATAAAATAAATAATTTTAAGATTTGAGCGTTTAGTTTTTAATAGGGATTATTAAAAATTAATATTAAAAATTAATAACTAAATAAAAAGGAATGGTATTACCAATAGTAGTTTACGGCGATCCGGTTTTAAGAAAAAAATGTATTGAGATAGACAAGGACTATCCTAATTTAGGACAGCTGATCAAAGATATGTATGAAACCATGTATGAGGCTAACGGAGTTGGCTTAGCTGCTCCGCAAATTAATAAAGCTATTCGATTATTTGTTGTAGATGCGTCGCCATTTGCTGAAGTAGACGAAGATGAAGAGCCTGAATTTACTGCAGAAGAAATGAAACAGATGGATGGTTTCAAAAAAACTTTTATTAATGCTCAGATATTGGAAGAAACCGGCGAGGAGTGGAAATTTAATGAAGGTTGTTTGAGCATCCCTAAAGTAAGAGAAGATGTTTTGCGTAAACCAACATTAACGATCGAGTATTACGATGAGAATTTTAAAAAGCATACAGAAACTTATGATGGCGTGATTGCCAGGGTTATTCAACATGAATATGATCATATTGAAGGTGTGTTGTTTACAGATAAAATTAATCCATTCAAAAGAAAATTAATTAGCGGTAAGTTAACTGATATTTCTAAAGGAAAATTCAGAGCAGATTATAAAACCAGGGTATTTCAACCAAAACGATAATTATGTTTTATAAAATCGGACTTTTTATTACGGCTTTGTCACTTTTTGTTTCTTGTGGAAATAATATTACTTCTGAAATAAAAGAAAATGTTATCAAAAAAGATTCGGTCGAAGTTGTTTTGGATGATTGCACTAAACGATTTAATGAAGCCAAACGATTAGATAATATTCTTTTAAAGGCAACTGTTGTAAATAAGGATATTGCAGACCAGGCAATCAATGCATTTTATGAATACGCTTCTAATTGTAAAACAGACACTTTAGCTCCTGTCTTTTTAGTTAAAGCCGGACAAGTTGCCCAATCAGTTAGAAAGTTTACTCAAGCACAGTCGTTTTTTAAAAAATGTATCGATGAGTTTCCTAAATTTAAAAGTCGTGGTGCTGCCGTGTTTTTATTAGCACAGTTATATGATGATCCCACTATGTTAAATAACGAATCAGAAGCAAGTACTTTATATTATCAAATTCTCAGAGAATATCCCCAGACTTCTTATGCTAACGACGCAAAAGCCTGCATAAAAAATTTAGGTAAATCGGATGAAGAATTAGTTAAAGAATTTTTGAAGAAAAATAAATAGGGATTTTAAAACTTAGGACAGGAAACTAAAACTCGTTTTTGTTTGTGTTTAAATTTACATAATTGGTAAGAGAGCGTAACTTCATGTGCTCCTTTTGTTAACCGTTGTAATTGAGAAATAGTAATATCATAACTATAACCAATACTTAATCTATCGGTTTGGTATCCAAGAATAATGGCCGTTGCATCATTATTGCTATACCCTGGTTTATATGCTTTTATACCCGGAAGACCGCGATACCATAATCCCAAATTAACACCCAATTGTGAGTAATATACGCCAACATCTAATTGGTCAAATTCTCCCTGCCCCCGGTAATGCATTACTAAAGACATTGATTTTTTTAAATCAGGGTCTCTTTCATCTGGATTCAAATAAAATTTACCTCCACCATGTATGCTGGATTTTATGGGTAAAATCACGCTCTCCCCACCTGTCATGGATTCATTTGGTTTATTAAGATGGAAAAATGCCGCCCCTAACCAAAAATTAGGATTGAAAATTAATCCACCAGCACCAATATCAAAAAATGCTTTAGTTTGTGTAGGTGGTTCTACCGTTGTAATAGAACTTGCACCTGTATTGCCTCCCCGGGCTATCTGATCACCAAATAGTAACTTGTCAAAATCGATGCTTTTAATTGTAACTCCGGGTTGAAGAGCTGCCCTTACCATGATGGTTTTGGTAATTTTAACTTCGTAAGCAATTGAAGGGTTAATTATCGTTGTTTTTAAACCACCTGTTCCAGCGACATCAACTCCGGCTTGCAAACCAATACCTATATGTTGTTTCGAGAGATAATGGTCTAATGACAAAAGATATGACCTGTATGTAGTTTTAACTCCGGGCCATTGATTTCTGTATACTAAAGTGGCGCGAGAACAAACATTTGCCCCTGTAAAAGCAGGATTAAGATAAAGTGGGGATGCATAAAACTGCGTAAAATGCATATCCTGCCCAAACACTAAAGTCTGAAAAAATATAGATATAAAAACTATTTTAAAGTACTTGTTCATTTCATGATTATCTTAATAACGTAACGTCACCGGTTAAATTAAATATTTTTCCATTATTCAGTTTTACATATGCTTTCCATACATAAACGCCAACCTGACAAATTTTTCCTCTATAGTAACCATTCCATCCTTGTTTGAAATCTTCAGTTTCAAATATTAATTCACCCCAGCGATTAAATACTTGAAATTTGTATTCAACAACTCCTGAAGCGTAAGGAAAGAAAATATCATTATCTAAACTGCCTGGAATATAATAACCATCATTTGTTCCATCTTCATTTGGTGTAAATGCATTTGGAAAAATAAGATCGGCATCAGTAGCAATTTTTACCACAGCGGTATCCGAACAACCAAAAGGAGACGTCGCTATCAATTGAATGTCATAAAAACCAACGGTAGTATAATTATAGTGAGGATGCACAGCAGTTGAAGTGCCACCGTCTCCAAAACTCCAATTGTAGCTAACAGCCCCGGTTGATAGATTAGTACAAATTAATTCATCGTACGGCAAGTTAAAAATTGTTTGGTTTACGGTAAAGGAAGCAACCGGATATGGACGCGCATAAATAATTATCGGAGTTAGATCAGTATTGTTGGTGCAACCTCCAGTTGTTGATACAGTTAATATAACTGAATACGTCCCTGGAGTAGTATAGATATGAACAGGATTCTGTGCTGAAGAAGACGAGCCATCTCCGAAATTCCAATTCCAGTTTGTAATAGGATCATTTATACTACCCGATGTTGAATTATCTATAAAATTTAAAACAGTTGGGATACAAGTTAGAGTATTACTGGATGCAATATTCATTGTTGGAGGTGGAATAAAATCAACCCGCACAGAATCTACTATTGAAGCACCGCAGGAATTAGTTACGGTTAGGATATAAGTGGTTGGTTGCGTTGGTATAACAACAAAAGCACCTGGTCCACTACCTAATCCATTGTTCCATGAATAGTTTAAAGGCCCTGTAATTCCGGTCGCCGTTGCGTAAATTGTAGTTCCCTGCCCTTTACAAATTGGTGATACGGCGATGGCATCGATCGTAGCAGCAGTTAAACTATATACTACAGCTCTAACTGTATCGGCAATACCAGCACAACCATTTTGATCAAATGCAACTACGGTATAATTAGTAGTAGATGTCGCTGGATTTATATTTAAAGTTCCTGCATTAATTGTACCTCCTGGCTGCCAAGCATAATAATAACCACCGGCACCACCTGTAGCAGATGCAGTTACAGCACCAGACAAGCTTAAACAAATTGTATCATTTAATCCGGCTTGTGTTAAAACTTGAGTTGGTTGAGTTAGTGTGACTGTATTCGAAGTTTTACAACCATTGTTATCGGTTACAAATACTGTATATGTGCCACTAACAATATTTGAAGCGACGCTTCCGTTTTGAGGTGGAGTAGTAGTCCAGGAGTAAGTATAAGGAGCGGTTCCACCATCCACAGATGCTGAAGTATTGCCAGTACCATTAAAACATATTGGATTGACAACATTAGTAATAGTAGAAGTAAGTACAATAGGCTGAGTCACATTGATTGATATAACAGATGTGCAAAAATGAGAATCAGTTGCTTTAACAGTGTAAGAGCCAACAGCCAAACTATCTATAGATTGACCAATACCTGTAGGTGACCAGGAATAAGTATAAGAAGGTGTACCACCTGATGCAATAACCGTAATAGAACCATCACTGCCACTAAAACAGGATACGTTGACTATTGTACTTATTGAAATCGAAACTGGTGACGGCTCATTTATAACTGCTGCAATTGAAGCTACACATCCTCTTCCATCAACTACGGTAGCCGTATAAGTTCCCGCAGTTAACTGCGTTGCAGTTGTTGAATTGCCTCCAAATGGAGACCAGTTTGTTGAATAAGGTAAAGTTCCTTGAGTAATATTAATTGTTGCTGCTCCATTACTTCCTCCAAAACATGAATCATGCATGACTGAGGTGACTGAAAGGGTTGGACCTGCGATATTCACTAACGTTGTAGTTAACGTTTTTATACAGTTATAAGAGTCCGCAATTATTAAGGTATACGTATTAGGTAATAACCCAGTAATAGAAGATGCATTTGATGAAACCGGGCTCCAGGTATATGTATAAGGCCCGATACCTCCTGATACCTGAGATGAAATGGAACCGTTTGCTAATCCACAGGCTGCGTCAATTGGTGAAAGGCTACCAGTAACAGGTGTTGGTGACGAAACGATTACAGAAACGTTTGTCTGACATCCATTTGCATCGCCCACTGTGATAATATAAGTTCCTGGTAGCAGACCTGATGCAGTTTGACTTGTGCCTCCACTTGGAGACCATGAGTAGGTATAACCAGATGTTCCGCCTGCAGGAGTTACTGTTGCAGTTCCATCGGAACCACCGGAGCAGCTTGTAGGTACACTATTAGCAATTGCAGATAGAGCCTGGAATGGTTGTGTAACAAAAACAGTGGTGGAAGTCGTACAGTTTTTAGAGTCAACTACATTCACAGAATAAGTTCCTGTAGATAGTCCTCCGATCGTTGAGCTGTTAACTCCCATTGGCAACCAGTTATAATTATAAGGAGCAGTACCGCCCGTTGTTGTTACAGTAGCTGTTCCATTATTTCCTCCAAAACAAGACACAGCACTAGATGTAGCACTTGCTGCCAAAGCCGCTGCAGGTTGAGATATTGAATATGTATTAGTATGGATACAATTATTGGCATCTTTAATTTGAATGGAGAATGTTCCTACAGTTAAAGATGTAACAACAGATCCTGTCGTGGCTCCCGGCATCCAGGTGTATGTGTAACCAGGAGTTCCGCCGCCTGCTGTAACAGTTGCAGATCCATTAGCCCCTGCAAAACAGCTGACATTTGAAGTAGTGATACTACTAAACAATAATGTAGGTTGTGCGATAGAAGAACTTACCGCATTAGCTAAACAACCGTTAGCCGCTGTAACAAATACCGTATAAATTCCTGCTGTTAAACCTGTCCCTGTTTGGCTGTTTCCACCAGTTGGTGACCAGGTGTAGGTAAAAGGTCCGGTGCCACCCGTTACACTGGCAGTAGCTGTAGCATTATTCCCACCAAAACAACTTACACTGGTTGTTGAAGCCACGGTTACTGTAGGCCCTGGATTATCTATTACGGTTTGTGTAGCAGATTTAACGCAGCTATTAGCATCAGTAACCTGCACTGTATAATTTCCGGCCAATAACCCACTGGCGTTAGTTCCTGTTCCTCCACTTGGAGACCATGAGTAAGAGTAACCCGGTGTTCCGCCCGAAGCAGAAACAGAAGCCTGCCCATTAGCGGCTCCACAATTTGAATTGATACTTCCTGTTGTTAAAACAATTGCTGTAGGTTGAATAACATTTACAGTAGCAGTTGTTGTACAATTTTTAACATCAGTAACTGTCGCTGTATAAGTTCCGGCTGTTAAATTGGAAATAGTTTGTCCTACGATATTACCCGGCATCCATTTATAATTATAAGGAGCGGTTCCGCCCGTTGTAGTTACAGTTGCTGTTCCATTACTTCCTCCAAAACAAGATACAGCACTAGATGTAGCACTTGCTGCCAAAGCTGCTGCAGGTTGAGATATTGAATATGTATTAGTATGGATACAATTATTGGCATCTTTAATTTGAATGGAGAATGTTCCTACAGTTAAAGATGTAACAACAGATCCTGTCGTGGCTCCCGGCATCCAGGTGTATGTGTAACCAGGAGTTCCGCCGCCTGCTGTAACAGTTGCAGATCCATTAGCCCCTGCAAAACAGCTGACATTTGAAGTAGTGATACTACTAAACAATAATGTAGGTTGTGCGATAGAAGAACTTACCGCATTAGCTAAACAACCGTTAGCCGCTGTAACAAATACCGTATAAATTCCTGCTGTTAAACCTGTCCCTGTTTGGCTGTTTCCACCAGTTGGTGACCAGGTGTAGGTAAAAGGTCCGGTGCCACCCGTTACACTGGCAGTAGCTGTAGCATTATTCCCACCAAAACAACTTACACTGGTTGTTGAAGCCACGGTTACTGTAGGCCCTGGATTATCTATTACGGTTTGTGTAGCAGATTTAACGCAGCTATTAGCATCAGTAACCTGCACTGTATAATTTCCGGCCAATAACCCACTGGCGTTAGTTCCTGTTCCTCCACTTGGAGACCATGAGTAAGAGTAACCCGGTGTTCCGCCCGAAGCAGAAACAGAAGCCTGCCCATTAGCGGCTCCACAATTTGAATTGATACTTCCTGTTGTTAAAACAATTGCTGTAGGTTGAATAACATTTACAGTAGCAGTTGTTGTACAATTTTTAACATCAGTAACTGTCGCTGTATAAGTTCCGGCTGTTAAATTGGAAATAGTTTGTCCTACGATATTACCCGGCATCCATTTATAATTATAAGGAGCGGTTCCGCCCGTTGTAGTTACAGTTGCTGTTCCATTACTTCCTCCAAAACAAGATACAGCACTAGATGTAGCACTTGCTGCCAAAGCTGCTGCAGGTTGAGATATTGAATATGTATTAGTATGGATACAATTATTGGCATCTTTAATTTGAATGGAGAATGTTCCTACAGTTAAAGATGTAACAACAGATCCTGTCGTGGCTCCCGGCATCCAGGTGTATGTGTAACCAGGAGTTCCGCCGCCTGCTGTAACAGTTGCAGATCCATTAGCCCCTGCAAAACAGCTGACATTTGAAGTAGTGATACTACTAAACAATAATGTAGGTTGTGCGATAGAAGAACTTACCGCATTAGCTAAACAACCGTTAGCCGCTGTAACAAATACCGTATAAATTCCTGCTGTTAAACCTGTCCCTGTTTGGCTGTTTCCACCAGTTGGTGACCAGGTGTAGGTAAAAGGTCCGGTGCCACCCGTTACACTGGCAGTAGCTGTAGCATTATTCCCACCAAAACAACTTACACTGGTTGTTGAAGCCACGGTTACTGTAGGCCCTGGATTATCTATTACGGTTTGTGTAGCAGATTTAACGCAGCTATTAGCATCAGTAACCTGCACTGTATAATTTCCGGCCAATAACCCACTGGCGTTAGTTCCTGTTCCTCCACTTGGAGACCATGAGTAAGAGTAACCCGGTGTTCCGCCCGAAACAGAAACAGAAGCCTGCCCATTAGCGGCTCCACAATTAGAATTGATACTTCCTGTTGTTAAAACAATTGCTGTTGGCTGAATAACAGTTACAGTAGCAGTTGTTGTACAATTGTTGATATCTGTGACAGTTGATGTGTAAGTTCCAGCCGATAAATTGGAAATAGTTTGACCTACGATATTACCTGGCATCCATTTATAATTATAAGGGGCAGTTCCGCCAATAACATTTACAGTAACAGCACCATTATTTCCACCAAAACAAGATACAGCAGTAGAGGTAGCATTGGCAGCTAAAGAGGCAGCAGGTTGAGCAATAGAATAAGTTGTGGTACGAATACAACTATTGGCGTCTTTAATTTGAACCGAAAAAGTTCCTACTGTTAAACCAGTAACTACTGATCCTGTAGTAGCACTCGGCATCCATGTAGTTGTGTAACCTGGCGTTCCTCCACTAGGAACAACTGTTGCTGTACCATTAGAACCTCCAAAACAACTGATGCTAGTTGTAATTATTGTTTCTGTGATTGGAGGAGGCTCTGTAATTGAAGGACTGGTAATTGCATTCGAAATACATCCATTGGCATCTTCGGCAACAATATAATATGTACCTGCAATTAGTCCATTAGCGGTAGTCCCATTCCCTCCTGTTGGAAACCATGTATAAGTAATAGGTGCTAGTCCTCCGACAATCATCGCAGTAGCCGATCCATTATTACCACCAAAACAACTTACATTGGTTGTGGAAAAAATACTTGCGTTTGGTCCGCTGTTATCATCCAGAGACAGATACTGAGTGGCTGTACAGTTATTAGCATCCTTTACAGTTACTGAATAAACATCGGCTGGAACTCCAGTAGTTACTGAATTAGTTCCGCCTGTAGGCATCCATGAATAAGTATAGGGGCCAACACCTCCCGTTACCGATACTGATCCAATTCCATTTGAATTTCCACAGGTTGAATTTGTGCTGGTGGTAACTGGTAAAATAGGAGCCGGTTGAACAACAAAAACCGTATTTGTTTTAACACAACCATTTAAGTCGGTTGCAGTAACCGAATAAGTGCCTGATGGAATATTAGGAATGGTTTGTCCTAATACAGATCCAGGCATCCAACTATAACTATAACCAGGAGTTCCACCGGAAGCAAAACCCGTAGCCGACCCATTACTACCGCCATTACAAGTAGTTGATTGGGAGCTTACCGCTACGCTTAATGCAGCTGTCGGCTGTGTAATAGCAATTGTATTTTGAACAGTACAACTATTATTGTCAGTAATTGTTACCGTGTATGTTCCAGCAGGGATATTAAATAATCCGTTTGCTGTAGCACCTCCTGGAGTCCATGAGTATGTATAATTTGGATTACCGCCTGAAGGACTGGCACCTATGCTGGCATTACTACCGCCAAAACAGCTCACATTAACCTGGTTTATAAAACCAACCACTAAAGGTAAAGGTTCAGTGATTGTAGCAACCGCTGTAGACTGACATCCTTTGCTGTCTGTAACAACTACAGTGTATGATCCACTTGTAAGACCTGAAATAGTAGCCGATGTTTGTCCGCCAGGAGACCAAGAATAAGTATAACCAGCTGTACCACCCGTTTGAGAGGCAGTAGCCGAACCGTTGTTAAGATAATTACAAGTTTCGTTTACAACAGTTGTAGTAGCTATTAATACAGTAGGCTGAGTAATTGCCACTGTGTTAGTAACGATACAGCCAAGAGCATCCGTTACAGTTAAAGTATAGGTTCCTGCAATTAATCCCGTTACGTTTTGAGAAGTAGCTCCACCAGGACTCCAGCTATAAGTATATGAAGAAGTTCCTCCTGTTACAGTAGAAGTAGCTGCGCCGTTACTTCCGTTAAAACAGGAAACATTAGTTGTGGTAAAAGCAATAGCAAGAGCTAAAGGTTGAGCGATAGTATAGGAATAATTTTTAGGACAACCATTTGCATCAGTTACTGTTACCGAATAAGTGCCAATAGGTAAACCTGTTACAGAAGAAGTAGTTTGTCCACCTGCAGACCATAAATAAGTGTATGGCCCAACACCGCCACTTGGCGTTAAAGAAATTGTACCATTACTTCCACCATTACAGGATACATTTACAATGGTTGAAGTAGTTACAATATCGGTAGGCTGAATAATAAGTACAGTGTTTGTAGCAATACAGGAATTATTATCTGTAACTTTTACCGTATAGGTGCCTATAGGAAGATTGGCAATAGATGCATTAGTACTTCCACCCGGGCTCCAGGAATAAGTATAATTAGGTGTTCCACCCGATGGGCTTGCACCAACACTACCGTTACTACCACCAAAACAGCTCACATTAACCTGGTTTATAAAACCAACCACTAAAGGTAAAGGTTCAGTGATTGTAGCAACCGCTGTAGACTGACATCCTTTGCTGTCTGTAACAACTACAGTGTATGATCCACTTGTAAGACCTGAAATAGTAGCCGATGTTTGTCCGCCAGGAGACCAAGAATAAGTATAACCAGCTGTACCACCCGTTTGAGAGGCAGTAGCCGAACCGTTGTTAAGATAATTACAAGTTTCGTTTACAACAGTTGTAGTAGCTATTAATACAGTAGGCTGAGTAATTGCCACTGTGTTAGTAACGATACAGCCAAGAGCATCCGTTACAGTTAAAGTATAGGTTCCTGCAATTAATCCCGTTACGTTTTGAGAAGTAGCTCCACCAGGACTCCAGCTATAAGTATATGAAGAAGTTCCTCCTGTTACAGTAGAAGTAGCTGCGCCGTTACTTCCGTTAAAACAGGAAACATTAGTTGTGGTAAAAGCAATAGCAAGAGCTAAAGGTTGAGCGATAGTATAGGAATAATTTTTAGGACAACCATTTGCATCAGTTACTGTTACCGAATAAGTGCCAATAGGTAAACCTGTTACAGAAGAAGTAGTTTGTCCACCTGCAGACCATAAATAAGTGTATGGCCCAACACCGCCACTTGGCGTTAAAGAAATTGTACCATTACTTCCACCATTACAGGATACATTTACAATGGTTGAAGTAGTTACAATATCGGTAGGCTGAATAATAAGTACAGTGTTTGTAGCAATACAGGAATTATTATCTGTAACTTTTACCGTATAGGTGCCTATAGGAAGATTGGCAATAGATGCATTAGTACTTCCACCCGGGCTCCAGGAATAAGTATAATTAGGTGTTCCACCCGATGGGCTTGCACCAACACTACCGTTACTACCACCAAAACAGCTCACATTAACCTGGTTTATAAAACCAACCACTAAAGGTAAAGGTTCAGTGATTGTAGCAACCGCTGTAGACTGACATCCTTTGCTGTCTGTAACAACTACAGTGTATGATCCACTTGTAAGACCTGAAATAGTAGCCGATGTTTGTCCGCCAGGAGACCAAGAATAAGTATAACCAGCTGTACCACCAGTTTGAGAGGCAGTAGCCGAACCGTTGTTAAGGTAATTACATGTTTCATTTACAACAGTTGTAGTAGCTATTAATACAGTAGGCTGAGTAATTGCCACCGTGTTAGTAACAATACAGCCAAGAGCATCCGTTACAGTTAAAGTATAAGTTCCAGCAATTAATCCTGTTACGTTTTGAGAAGTAGCACCACCAGGACTCCAGCTATAAGTATATGAAGAAGTTCCTCCTGTTACAGTAGAAGTAGCTGCGCCGTTACTTCCGTTAAAACAGGAAACATTAGTTGTGGTAAAAGCAATAGCAAGAGCTAAAGGTTGAGCGATAGTATAGGAATAATTTTTAGGACAACCATTTGCATCAGTTACTGTTACCGAATAAGTGCCAATAGGTAAACCTGTTACAGAAGAAGTAGTTTGTCCACCTGCAGACCATAAATAAGTGTATGGCCCAACACCGCCACTTGGCGTTAAAGAAATTGTACCATTACTTCCACCATTACAGGATACATTTACAATGGTTGAAGTAGTTACAATATCGGTAGGCTGAATAATAAGTACAGTGTTTGTAGCAATACAGGAATTATTATCTGTAACTTTTACCGTATAGGTGCCTATAGGAAGATTGGCAATAGATGCATTAGTACTTCCACCCGGGCTCCAGGAATAAGTATAATTAGGTGTTCCACCCGATGGGCTTGCACCAACACTACCGTTACTACCACCAAAACAGCTCACATTAACCTGGTTTATAAAACCAACCACTAAAGGTAAAGGTTCAGTGATTGTAGCAACCGCTGTAGACTGACATCCTTTGCTGTCTGTAACAACTACAGTGTATGATCCACTTGTAAGACCTGAAATAGTAGCCGATGTTTGTCCGCCAGGAGACCAAGAATAAGTATAACCAGCTGTACCACCCGTTTGAGAGGCAGTAGCCGAACCGTTGTTAAGATAATTACATGTTTCATTTACAACGGTGGTAGTAGCTATTAATACAGTAGGCTGAGTAATTGCAACGGTTTTAGTGGCAATACAGCCAAGAGCATCTGTTACAGTTAAAGTATAGGTTCCTGCAATTAATCCTGTTACGTTTTGAGAAGTAGCACCACCAGGACTCCAGCTATAAGTATATGAAGAAGTTCCGCCTGTTACAGTAGAAGTAGCTGCGCCGTTACTTCCGTTAAAACAAGAAACATTAGTTGGTGTTAAAGCAATAGTTATGGGCAGTGGCTGAGTAACTATATAAGTTGCTGTTTTTATACAACCTTTAGCGTCGGTAACCGTCAATGAATAATTTCCAGCAATTAAACCAGTTGCAGCTGCTCCTGTTTGGGATCCGGGGCTCCATGAATACGAATAAGGGCTGGTTCCTCCCACCGGCGTGGAAGAAATAGAACCGCTACTTGTGCCAAAACAAGTTACATTTGAAACGGTGGCGCTAACTGCTAAAATAGGTGGCTGTGTAATAACAACTGTTGTTGGTAGTGTACAGCCAATCCCATCTCTTATCGTTACTGAAAAAGTACCAATAGGTAAACTTCCGATAGAAGAAGTCGTTTGGGTAGGTGAGGTATTCCATAAATATGTATAAGGCGTGATACCGCCAGTTAGATTTACTGTTGCTGTTCCGTTACTTCCACCAAAACAACTCACATTGGTAACACTTGAGGTAGCAACTCCGGTAAATGGCAGATATGTTATTTTTACTGTATCTTGTTTTGATGGACAAGTGCCATTGCCAGTTGTTGTTAGAATTAAGTTAACAAAGCCGGTTGCCAATTCAGCAGCAGTAGGTGAATAAGAGAGATTTGCTAAAGTAGTGTTATTTGGAGAAAATGTTCCTGTACCTCCTGACCAGATTCCACCACTTGCTCCCGTTACAGTTCCGTTTAATGTTGTTAAAGGTGTTTGGATACACTTAACCTGATTTGCTCCAGCATTGGCGGTAATAGCCACTGAAAATGCGGTAACAGTTACCTGATTGTAAACAGGCGGACAGCCAGAACCATCTGTTAACATTATATTGTATGTTCCTACACCAACATTAATAGTTTGTGACGGGTTAACGTTATTCCATAAATAACTATATGGCGGGGTTCCACCGGTACCAATTGCGGTGAGAGTGGTGGAAGTTTGACCAAAACATATTGTGGGATTTAGTGGAATGATGTTTACCCCCAAGGTTGGATTAAAATTAACCCGAACAGTGTCACACACTGTAGCGAAATTACATTGAGCCGCAGGTTGGCCACAAACTACATAATCCACATACAAGGGCGAAGAGTTGGTGCCCGTTACGGTTGGCGATACACAAGTAGAACAAGAAAGATAACTATTATAGGCACCAGGTGTTCCGGGAAATATGGAACTCCAGGAAACAGTTGCCGGATTAAAACCTGTTGCAAAAATTTGTTTAGAACATCCATCATTGATGTTGGCATCTGTGCCTCCAACAGCCTTAGGAATTGAAGTAATTTGGTAGGTGTTTTGATTATTTCCTACTTTACAAAAAGTAAGAGTGTGCGTTCCTCCAGATAAGCAAATTGGGCCACCGCTTGGGGTCGGGGGGCCTATACAATCTATCTCATAATCCAGGGCGCCACCAGGATTGGCTCCAGAAGCAACACTAAACGTAATGCCGGCAGCTGATGGATCAAGGGTAATAATGAATTTTATACATCTTGCTGGCTGATCACAGCAAGCACCGTTCCTCACAACCGCTGGGCTTACCCATGTACCACTGGGTGTTCCTGTAAGATTAACAGAAAAAGTAGGCGTAATAGGGTCACACTGAGAGGACAGGAGTAATGGGAACAGAAGAAACGATAATATTATACTTAGTAGAGTGGGGCGCATACAATATCTTTTGATATATTACGATAAAGATAGGAAAATGGTTGCCAAAAATGTTGTTTTAAAATTAACAATCCTTTAAAAAATGAGTGAATAGCTAATTTTATTTCTTTAACTGGATTTCCTGGCTGAATTCATAAGATTCAGAAGTAGCAGAAATAGTAAAATTTCTTATGTTTTTAGGATAACCTTCTTTTTCAGAAATAATCTGATATTTTTTTCCCGGTTTTAAAATAATGAAATATTTGCCTTCTTTTGTTGGAGAGCATGTTGCTACGAGCTTTTTAGTTTCCAAATCTGTTACTTCCATCATAACCGAGCTATAATCAGTATCCCAGGGTTCCAATATAATTTTTCCTTTAATTAAAACGTTAATTTCTCCTTTAGCCTGGTTTTTCAGTGATTTATAATATTTATTCAATGTTTCCTGAGCTGGATCTGTTGAATCGTCGTCCAGGAAAGAAGAGATTTCTTCCAGTAGTCCCTGAATTTCCTCTGGTGTAGTATTTTCTTTATCTAAAATGTATTCAATTTTTGCCAGTAAACGTTGAATGATCAGTTTATTTAAGTCTTGCTTGGAAAGTCTTTTCAACTCTTCGTCTTCCTCTTGTTCAACTGTAGCCGGCTCTTTTTTCTTTTTCGTAAACTTAAAATTTATAAATATTTCGTGACTTAAGCCTGAGTATTTATTGAGGCTACCGGTAATGTAATCATAAGAATAACCAATTGATAAACGCTTGAATAATACGAAACCAAGATTTATACCAATAGCATACTTGCTTTTGTAAGTCGCTCCTACCCAAAATTTATTTTGAAAATCCAAATTCAGATTTGCATCATATTGCATAGGAGTATTAGAAATATATCTCACTAATCCCTGCGGAGCAAGAGAAATCTCCTTGGATTTTGAAAGCAAAAACTTGTATTTTAATGAACTCATATAATGCCTTGTTTGAGTGTAAAAAGTTCTGGAATCAGTTGTAGAAACATAGTCAAGTTTATTATTAGCGAGTTGGGGAGCCGCAAATCCAAATTCCAATCCTTTACATACAAAAGCAAGTCCGGCATTGGCATCAAATGTTGTTTTACTTTGATTGTTTAAAAATAGGGATGGATCATTCTGATTTTCAATAATAGCTTTTGAATAATCTATGGATTGATTAATTGCGCCTGCCGAAATACCTAATGCTAAATATATTTTTTCTTTAAAACGAATTTTGTATGAATAAGATAAGTTTCCACCAATTCTGCTATTCACTCCCTTTCTGTCACTGATAACACTAATTCCCAAACCGGTATTCTTATTAATAACGCTTCCGTCCAGGGTAAGAATATTATATTGCGGTCCACCTTTAAAACCTGCCCATTGTGTATGATTAACTAACATGAGGTTCGCGCCATCTGTGTTACCCGTAAAGGCGGGATTATACACCATTGGTTTATAAAAGTAATGACTGAACATGACTATTTGCTGAGCAGATAGGATATCTGTCAACAATAGAAATAGTATTACTTTTAAAACCTTTTTCATATAAAAACCGGATTATTTATTTTTAAAAATATCCAGAGACCCTTTTTTTAATGTATTTGTATCGGTAAAATTTATAACATAAAAGTAAGTTCCGTCAGGTAAAGGCGCTCCATTATAAGTCCCCTGCCAATCGTTATTATAAGCTTTTTGATTAAACACGATGTTGCCATAAATATTATATACAGTAACTTCATTGTTAGGATAAAATCTGATATTTTCAATGTACCAATTATCATTAATGCCATCACTATTAGGGGAGAAAACATTGGTAATTATACCATCGAAATCTGATGGCAAAACTTTTATAGTAAGTGTGTCTGAATTTATGCACGAATTAATATCTGTTACTGTTAATATATAATCGATTGTTGCTGCAGGAGATGCTATGGGATTAAAAATACCGGCATTATCTAATCCGTTAGACGGCACCCATAAAGGTGTACCCGTTCCACTACCATTTAATGATACAGATTGACCTTGATTAATTGTAGTATCTGAGCCGGCATTTACGGTAATTGGCGCTATAACATATATTTTCACAGAATTTGTGCTGTCAATAGAGCAATTTGCACTTTGCACAACAGCTTTAAATAATGTTGTTTGAGTTAAATTTGAAGTTGTTAAAGTTGTTGTTGTATTCGGAATTGCTAACCAGCTTGTTCCATTGTTTTCTGATGCAACCCAGTTAAGAACATTCCCAACATTTCCCGACAAGTTTAATGTATTTGAATTATTTGCAAAACACACGGTTGTAGTGCCTACCGAATTTATTGTTCCAGCTACTGTAAGCGGATTAATAATAAAACTAACTTCCGAAGATGTATCTTTTAAACAAAAGGCACTGTTTTGAACAATAATGCGATACGAAATATTTTGGGTGATATTTGAATAGGATAAAGTAGTTGATGTATTTGAAATATTAGTCCAGGACGCTCCACTGTTAATTGACGATTGCCAGTAGAGCACACTTCCCGTATTTCCCGTTAAATATAAGTTTCCATTTCCTGAACCACCGCAAAATGTACCGCCACCTAAAATAATCCCCCCAACTGATGGTAAATAAATGGTAACACAGGCAGTTGTAGAAGTGTCAGCAGGAAATGCCCCACTTTTAACAATGGCCCTGTAGCATGTTGTTTGTTTTAAATTAAAATAGCTTTGGCTTGAAATGGTATTGCCGTTACTTGTCCAAGTTGCCCCTCCGTTTGTAGAATATTGCCAGGTGACTACATTGCCTACATATCCTGAAATAGAAACGAAACCTGAATTTATAGTATCACAATAGGTTTGTGAACCGGATGCAATTCCTCCAACCGACTGAGCATTATTTTTAAGTGTGTATAAACACAAAAAAACTAGCAAAGTTATTTTTTGGAAGAAAGACATACTCAAAGATCTATATTTTTATACAGTGATAGTCGTTTTTAGTTACTACTTTAATTATTAAAGCAAGTACAGTTCGTACCAAATATAAATAATAAACACCGGAGTATTGTTGTTTAAAGAAAATATTATTAATCAATTAATTATATGATAACGGTAAATTATGAAAATATATTTCTCTAACAAAAAAGGTCCTGAAAATTAAATTCAGGACCTTTAAAAGTTATATTTAAATTACTATTCTGCTCCTTCAGTAGGAATGATATTAGGATCAACCATAATACGTCCGCAATGTTCACAAACAAGAATTTTTTTATTCATACGGATATCCAATTGTTTTTGTGGTGGGATTTTATTAAAACAACCTCCACAAGCGTCACGCTCTACAGGAACAACAGCTAATCCATTACGGGTGTTAGCACGAACTCTTCTATAAGCATTTACCAGTCTGTCTTCAATACTTGCAGTTGCTTGCTCTGAAGCTTTAATTAGATCCTTTTCTTCTTTCTCAGTTTCAGCGATGATTTCATCTAACTCAGATTTCTTTAATTTTAAATCTTTTTGACGCTCAGAAAAATCATGTTGAGATTTTTCAACGATTTCTGATTTTGATTCAATGGCGAATTTATGTTCTTTTAAACGCTTTTCAGCCAATTGAATTTCTAAATTTTGAAACTCAATTTCTTTAGTAATAGCATCGTATTCACGGTTGTTTCTTACTTTTCCTTGCTGAGCTTCGTATTTTTTAATGTTTGCTTTGTAATCTTTTATGGCTTGTGTTTTTTCAGCAACCTGTTCTTCTAAATCTTTTAATTCCTGCGATAAATTATTCACACGAGTTTCTAAACCGGTAACGCTATCTTCCAAATCCTGAACCTCTAAAGGCAACTCACCACGCACGGTACGGATACGGTCGATCTTTGAATCGATGATTTGTAATTCATATAAAGCACGAAGTTTACCTTCGATAGATGCATCAATTTTTTCTTTGATTTTAGCGCACATAGTTTAAAAATAATTAACTGGGTTAGTGTTTGTTTCCGTTAAATAGCTTGCGAAAGTAGGAAATTTATTTGATATAATCTCATAAAATATTTCAGGTGTAAACTGCTCTGTTTCGTAATGACCTACATCTGCCACTAAAATCTTATTATCGGCGTCAAAAAACTCATGATATTTGAAGTCGGAGCTAATGTAAATATCTGATTTTGAATTAATTGCGTTTTTAAGCAAGAAACTTCCACTTCCTCCACATAAAGAAACAGTTTTAATGGGTTTATTCAAAAAATCGGTATGTTTTATAAATTTTACCTTAAAAATGCTTTTAAGGCGCTCTAAAAACTCTCTTTCAGGTATTGGGGTCTCAAGATTACCTATCATTCCCGAACCAATATTTTGGTAAGTATTTTCTAATTGGTAAATATCAAACGCCACCTCCTCATAAGGATGATTTTGTTTTAAAGCTGAAATTATTTGCGACTCATTTATAGTTTCATAGATTACTTCTAACCTCGTTTCGTTTTCGATAGATAATTCACCTTTTGTCCCTGAAAATGGGTTTGAAAATTCGTTTGGTCTAAAAGTTCCTTTTCCTTCATTTATAAAACTACACTGACTGTAATTTCCAATGTTACCGGCGCCGGCATTAAATAAATCAGCCCTAACCAATTCCAAGTGAGAAGAAGGAACGAATGTCACTAATTTTTTAAGAAGAGATTTTTTTGGAGCTAAAATCCTAGTATTGATTAAGCCTAGCTTATCAGCTATTTTTTTATTTACACCCGAATGAACATTATCTAAATTTGTGTGGCAGGCATATATCGCTATGTTATTTTGAATGGCTTTAATAATAGTTCTCTCAACATAATTACTGCCATTTATTTTTTTAAGTCCGCCAAATATAATAGGATGATGAGCAATAATTAAATTGCATTTTTTTTGAATAGCTTCCTCAACAATTGCTTCTGTGCAATCCAAGCAAAGTAAAGCACCACTAATTTCCATTTCTTTATTTCCTGTTAATAATCCGCAATTATCATAGGATTCCTGGTAGGAGAGGGGAGCAAATTTTTCTAATTCTGAAATGATATCATGTAAAATCATATGTAAATGTATCTTTTTTATTGCATCACTTCTTTAAAACGATTGCAACTAACTAAGTGATCATTGACCATTCCGGCAGCCTGCATATAGGCATAACAAATAGTTGACCCAACAAAAGTGAATCCTCGTTTTTTTAAAGTTTTACTCATTTCATCCGATTCTGGACTGGTAGCGCGGATATCTGAAGGCAGTTTGACTTTGCTTACGATTGTTTTATTGCCGGTAAATTGCCAGATGTACTGATCAAATGAACCAAATTCTTTTTGAACTTCGATAAAGGCTTTGGCATTTTTGATAGTACCTGTAATCTTTAATTTATTCCTAATAATTCCTTCATTATGCATCAATTCCAAAACTTTTTCCTCATCAAATTTGGCTACTTTTTTGACGTCAAAATTCGCAAATGCTTTTTTAAAATGCTTTCGCCTGTGTAAAATGGTTTTCCAGCTTAAACCCGCCTGAAAACAATCAAGCACTAAAAACTCAAAATGTTTTTTGTCGTCATGCACTGGCACACCCCATTCATGGTCATGGTAGTCTAGCATTTGTGTGTCATTTAGTGGCCAGGTGCAGTTCATAAAAATTCTTTAACAGTGTTAAAACAAACAATTATCTTTATGCTAAAATTAAAAAAATATTATGGGAATAGAAGAAAAAATAAATGCAGATGTTAAAGCCTCGATGTTAGCTAAGGATGCAAAACGATTAGAAGCTGTAAGAGCAATTAAGTCAGTGATCTTATTATTAAAAACCTCACCAGAAGGTTTGACAGAAGACAATGCGATGAAAGCTATTCAAAAAGAATACAAGAAACGTAAAGAAACCGCAGATATTTACACCCAACAAAACAGGACAGATCTTGCAGCTGACGAGTTGGCCCAGGCACTAATCATGGAAGAATATTTACCAAAACAGTTAGGTGAAGATGAGATAAGAGGTATTATTAAAAATGCCATTTCAGAGTCAGGAGCAAGTTCGGCTGCAGATATGGGGAAGGTAATGGGTGCAGCTAATAAAGTAATTGCTGGAAGAGCTGATGGGAAAGTTGTTTCTCAGTTAGTAAAAGAAATGTTAGGATAAACTAAGTCCTTAATTGTCAGGGAACCCATTATCGTTAGGTAGTGGGTTTTTTTATCACCGAGATTTATCATCTGTGCTAAAAACTGCTTTAACGGTAGTATGAAAATTAAGGTTTTATTTAAATTTGCATCACGAAAAACATTAAAATCAGTACTAGTGGGTATTGATGACCTTATAAACCTCGTTAATTTTGCAGAATACTTCTAAAGTATTTTGGGATGTAAATAACGATTTGTACTTGATTTAAAAATTGCCAATTGAATAAAATTAAAATGAAATATTTTTTACAGGTAATATTATTTTTTAGCTTAATTACTTCCTCCTGCCAAAAAGAATATGCTTGTGTTTGCATGCACGAAATAACAGGCGAAAAAATTTATAAAGAAAAAGTGAAAACAACAAACCTTGGTAAAAAAGGTTTTGAAAAATCCTGTCAAAGTAAAAACGATACAATCAATAAACTAAGGGACTGTCATATTGAATAGTTCAGCCATTTAATTAACTAAAAACCCTCATCGGCTAGCGCGGATGAGGGTTTTTTAATTAGCTATTATCTTCTTTTTTCTTTTTTGCTTTTGGCTTAACTGTCTTAACTACAATTTCACTTTTCTCAGTGTCGTAATCAATTTCGATCTGATCACCTTCAGCCAAATTGCTCTGAATGATTTCTTCAGCCATTGGATCCTCCAAATACTTCTGAATGGCACGTTTTAAAGGCCTTGCACCGTACTGAGCATCATAACCTTTTTCAACAATAAAATCTTTTGCGGCATCAGTAATTTTGATCGTGTATCCTAAATTGTTAACACGGCCAAATAAACTGTTTAATTCAATATCAATGATTTTATGAATATCTTTTTTGTCTAAAGAGTTAAACATGATCACGTCATCAATACGATTTAAAAACTCAGGAGCAAAGGCTTTTTTCAACGCATTTTCTACAACACCTTTATTACTTTCGGCTTCATGTTCTTGTCTGGTTTGTGTACCAAAACCAACGCCTTGTCCGAAATCTTTTAACTGACGTGCTCCAATATTTGAAGTCATAATTATGATCGTATTTTTGAAATCAATTTTACGACCTAAACTGTCCGTTAACTGTCCATCATCTAATACTTGTAATAACATATTAAATACATCCGGATGTGCTTTTTCAATCTCATCTAATAACACAACAGAGTAGGGACGACGACGTACTTTTTCAGTTAACTGGCCGCCTTCTTCATAACCAACGTATCCCGGAGGAGCACCAATTAAACGGGTTACAGCAAATTTCTCCATGTATTCACTCATATCAATACGAATCAATGCTTCATCGTTATCGAACAAATGCCTGGCTAAAATTTTTGCCAACTGCGTTTTACCAACACCTGTTGGGCCCAAGAAAATAAAGGAACCAATTGGTTTATTTGGATCTTTTAATCCGGCACGGTTACGCTGAATGGCTTTAACAACTTTTTTTAATGCTTCATCCTGCCCAATTACTTTACCTTGCAACAGTTCAACCATCTTCACTAATTTCTCCCCTTCATTCTGAGAAATACGCTGAACAGGAACTCCACTCATCATGGAAACAACTTCGGCAACGTTATCTTCTGTAACTGTCACACGGTTCATTTTAGTTTCTTCTTCCCATGCTTTTTTAGCTGCATCTAATTGTGCCTGTAACTGCTTTTCAGTATCACGCAATTTAGCTGCTTCTTCATATTTTTGAGAACGAACAACCTGGTTTTTTAATTCCTTAATGTCTTCCATTTTTTTCTCAAGCTCCAAAACATTTTCAGGAACATTGATATTTGTAATGTGAACTCTTGAACCAGCTTCATCTAACGCATCAATGGCTTTATCCGGTAAATGCCTGTCAGTTAAATAACGAGCAGTTAAAGTAACACAAGCTTTAATAGCTTCTGGTGTATAACTTACGTTATGATGATCTTCGTATTTGGACTTAATGTTATTTAAGATCTGTAAAGATTCATCCTGTGTTGCAGGCTCAATGATTACTTTCTGGAAACGACGCTCTAAAGCTCCGTCTTTTTCAATATGCTGACGGAATTCATCTAATGTAGTTGCACCAATGCATTGTATTTCTCCACGAGCTAAAGCTGGTTTAAACATGTTGCTCGCATCCATGCTTCCGCTTGCACCACCTGCACCAATAATCGTATGAATTTCATCAATGAATAAAATCACATCCGGATTTTTTTCCAACTCATTCATTACTGCTTTCATACGCTCTTCAAATTGACCACGGTATTTTGTACCAGCCACTAAAGAGGCAAGATCTAAAGTAACAACGCGTTTTCCAAATAATACACGGGATACTTTTCGCTGAATAATTCTTAAAGCCAGTCCTTCAGCAATTGCTGATTTACCCACACCGGGTTCTCCAATTAAAATTGGATTATTCTTTTTACGACGTGATAAGATCTGAGAAACACGCTCAATTTCTTTTTCACGACCAACTACGGGATCTAATTTTCCATCTTCTGCCATTTTAGTTAAATCTCTTCCGAAATTGTCTAACACAGGCGTTTTAGATTTTGATTCTCCAGGTTTTTTTGCAGCACCGGTTCCTGCACTTCCAAATGATTCTTCATTTTCATCATCATCACCGGTAGCAGCATTTTCAATTTTGTGTGGGTTTTCCATATATCCTTCTAATTCTAATTTTACAGCATTATAATCTACGCCAAATTTCCCCAACGTTTTGGTCACAACATTATCATTGTCCTTTAATATGCACATTAATAAATGTTCAGTTCCAATTTGAGGAGCTTTAAAAACTTTTGCTTCTAAATAGGTTAATTTTAACGTCTTTTCCGCCTGTTTTACTAAGGGAATATTTGCCAGATTATTTACCTTTTTCATAGAAACGGGCAAACTCTGTTCTATCTGTTTCCTAAGATCCTGGATATTGATAGCTAGGTTCTTTAATAATTTAATACCAACGCCTTCTCCATCGCGGATCATACCAAGCATTAAATGTTCAATTCCAATATAATCATGCCCTAATCTTAGTGCTTCTTCTCGGCTAAACGTTATCACGTCCTTTACGCGCTGTGAAAATTTTGCTTCCATATATTTTTTATAGTTCTATAAGTTCTAAACACAATTAATGCCATAATCAAAAGTAACCGATAATGGCAGTTTTGGTTATTTTTGACCGCCTTTTTTTTAACATTAAAGCTGTTAATAACTCTACATCTAAATTACTATTAAAATAGGTATTTTCAAAGCCTATTAGCATTTTTTAGAAAGATAATTCTGTGAAATTTGTATTACATATTTAACTGACATTATTTCTGATTTTAGTGTAAAAAATATAAAGAACTAAATAAATAAAAAAGAATATGAGCGGAGAGAAAATTATCCCAATTAACATTGAAGAGGAAATGAAAACTGCTTACATCGATTATTCGATGTCGGTTATTGTATCACGTGCGTTGCCTGATGTAAGAGATGGTTTAAAGCCGGTTCACCGAAGGGTGTTATACGGAATGTTAGATTTAGGTGTTTTACACAATCGTCCGTATAAAAAATCAGCGCGTATTGTTGGGGAAGTGTTAGGAAAATACCATCCACATGGCGATACATCGGTATATGATACTATGGTTCGTATGGCTCAGGAATGGAGCTTACGTTATATGTTGGTTGATGGACAAGGAAATTATGGGTCAGTTGATGGTGATCCGCCAGCAGCAATGCGTTATACGGAGGCTCGTTTTCGCAAAATTACTGAAGAAATAATTGCAGATATTGAAAAAGATACGGTTGATTTTCGTCCCAATTTTGACGACTCTTTAACAGAGCCTACTGTAATGCCAACACGTATACCAACGTTATTAATGAATGGTGCTTCAGGTATTGCAGTTGGTATGGCTACAAACATGGCACCACACAATTTAACGGAAGTTATTAGTGGTATTTTAGCGTATATCGATGACAAGGACATTGACATTGATGGCTTGATGAAACATATTAAAGCGCCAGATTTTCCAACAGGTGGAACTATTTATGGTTATGAAGGAGTAAAAGATGCTTTCAGAACAGGCCGTGGGCGTGTTATGATGCGTGCCAAAGCGAGCATTGAACCGGTAAACAATCGAGAACGTATTATTGTAACTGAAATTCCTTATCAAATTAATAAGGCGGAAATGATCAAACGCCAATGGGAATTATGTAACGAAAAGAAAATTGAAGGAATAACTGAAATTCGTGATGAGAGTAACCGTGAAGGAATGCGTATTGTTTATGAATTAAGAACAGATGCTATTTCAAATGTTGTATTAAATAATTTATATAAATATTCTGCACTACAAACTTCATTCTCAATCAATAACGTTGTATTGGTAAAAGGCCGTCCTGAAATGTTGAATCTAAAAGATATGATTCATTATTTTGTGGAACACCGTCATGATGTTGTTGTTCGTCGTACAAAGTTTGATTTAATGCAAGCCGAGAAACGCGCTCATATTTTAGAGGGTTTATTAATTGCTCAAAAAAATATTGAAGAAGTTATTAAAATCATCCGTGAGAGTGCTAGTCCGGATGCAGCTAAAGATGAATTGATTACTCGTTTTAGTTTATCTGAGATTCAAGCTCGAGCAATTTTAGATATGCGTTTAAGAACATTGACCGGACTAGAGGTTGATAAATTAAATGCAGAATATGATGAGTTGATGAAGAGCATTGCTTACTTCAAAGAAATTTTAGGCGACGAGAAATTACGTTATAAAATTATTCGTGAAGAGTTAGTGGAGATTGGTGAAAAGTATGGTGATGAACGTCGTACTGATATTGTTTATGCCGGTGATGATTTAAAAATCGAAGATATGATTGCTGATGAAGACGTGGTTATTACCATTTCTCATTTAGGTTATATGAAGCGTACAAACCTTGCTGAATACCGTTCTCAAAACCGTGGAGGAAGAGGAAGTAAAGGAACAGCAACGCGTGATGAGGATTTTGTAGAACACATGTTTATTGCTTCCACTCACAATTACATTTTATTGTTTAGTGAAAAAGGCCAGTGCTATTGGATTCGTGCATATGAAGTTCCTGAAGGTGCTAAAAATAGTAAAGGACGTGCAATTCAGAATTTAATTAGTATTGCTCCTGATGATAAAATCAAAGCATTCATTAATATCAAAAATTTACAGGACGAAGAATATATTCAGAATAACTACATTATATTATGTACTAAAGATGGTATCATCAAAAAGACATCTGTAGAAGCTTATTCCCGTCCGCGTGCCAATGGTATTAATGCGATAACTATTCGAGAAGGAGATGTTTTGTTGGAAGCTGCTTTAACTAATGGTAATAATGAAATTATGATTGCCACTAAATTAGGAAAAGTATGTCGTTTCCCTGAAGCAAAAGTTCGTCCGATGGGCCGTAATGCTTCTGGCGTAATTGGTATTGATTTGAATGATGAAGAAGGTGGTAACAATGAAGTGATTGGAATGATTTGCATTGATGATATGCAGGCTAACGTTTTGGTAGTATCTGAAAAAGGTTACGGAAAACGTTCTGATATTGAAGAATACCGTATTACTAACCGTGGTGGTAAAGGTGTGAAAACAATTAATATTACTGAAAAGACTGGTAATTTAGTTGGAATTAAATCAGTAACCGATGCCAATGATTTAATGATCATTACCAAGAATGGAATTGCTATTCGTATGAATGTCTCAGATCTTCGTGTGATGGGACGTGCCACGCAAGGTGTCCGTTTAATTAATATTCAGGAAAGTGATAGCATTGCAGCTGTAACGAAAGTGGATCATGAAGATGAAATTGACGCAACTGTTGATGGAGTGGTTCCGGAAACTCCCGCAGGTGATGTAGCGCCTGGAGAAATTCCTCCACATGAAAATACTACACCAACGGACGATATCAGTTAATAACGGATAAATTATATAACACTTAAAATTTATATTTGAACAAATAATAAAGTATGAACAAAAAAACAATCATCACAGGTGCATTAAGTTTAATAGGCTTAACATCTGTTATCGCACAACCAACTTTAGTTGAAAAAGTTGAGCAGAAAGCAGACAAAGTGGTTATTCCTTATGAGAAGTGGAAATTACCTAATGGTTTAACTATTTTATTGAACGAAGATCATTCTGATCCTGTAGTTCATGTATTAGTTACTTACAAAGTTGGTTCAAATCGTGAAAGTTTGGGTAAATCGGGATTCGCGCATTTTTTCGAACATATGATGTTCCAGGGATCCAAACATGTGGCTGATGAAGAGCATTTCAAAATGGTGTCTACTGCAGGTGGTAATATGAATGGTAATACTACTCAAGATAGAACTGTTTATTTTGAAACAGTTCCATCGAACAATTTAGAAATGGCATTATGGTTAGAATCTGACCGTATGGGGTTTTTGTTGGATTCGTTAACAACAAAAAAGTTTGAAAACCAAAGAGATGCTGTTAAAAATGAAAAATCTCAAAATGTTGAAAATCAGCCTTATGCAATGGCATTTGTGGAAGAAATCAATAAAGCGCTTTATCCTGAAGGGCATCCGTACAGCTGGCCGGTAATTGGTTATGTGGATGATTTGAACAGAGCTAATCTTGAAGATGTGAAGAATTTCTTCTTACGCTGGTATGGCCCAAATAATGCTATCTTAACTATATCGGGTGATTTTAGTTCTCCTGAGGCTTTAGCTATGATTGATAAATATTTTGGAGGAATTAAACCTTGTCCGGAAGTTAAAAAAATGCGTGTTGCTCCTGTAACTTTAGCGACTGATAAATATACGGCTTATAAAGACCGTACATATTTTCCATTAAATTTAAGAGTTTATCCAACAGTTCCTCAGTACCACAGAGACGAGCCCGCTTTGGATATCTTAGGATTAATGATGGGTAATGGCAACAACTCCATTTTCTATAAAAATTTCGTAAAAACAAAGCCTGAAATTGCTGCCGGTGCAAATGTGAATCACCGTTCTATGGAATTGGGAGGAGAGTTTTCCGTTCAAATTTTTGCTTATCCGCCTGAGGATTTTAATCTTGAAAAATTATTTACTGACATTGATAATAAAGTAAAATCAACCATTGAGGAGTTTGGTACTTCTGGTATTACAGATGATGCATTATTAAGAGCAAAGGCAGAAATTGAATCCAGTATGTATGGAAGTTTATCTACCGTTGGTAGTAAAGCAGGAACAATCTCAGAATGGGAGCGAGTACTTGGAAAAACATTTACGTTATCTGATGAAATTGATCGTTATAATAAAGTAACAAAAGAGGATATCATCCGTGTATTTAATAAATATATTAAAGGAGCAGGTGCAGCTGTTTTAAATACATACCCGATTATGAATCAGAAAGATTCTGTGAAAAGTATCAATCCATATGCCAATATGAAGTTTGAAACTCCGGCAGAATACAATGGTTTATCTTATACTCCGGCTGCTGATAAATTTGACAGAGCAGCAAGACCTAAAGCAGGAGCCGCTAAACCCGTAACTATTCCAGATTATTTCACATCTAAATTATCAAACGGAATTTCTATTATTGGAACAAAAAACACAGAAACTCCTGAAGTAACTATTGTTTTTACAATGGATGGTGGAAGTTTGGTTTTACCAGCAGATCAGCTTAAAAAGTTGGGTGTGGCAGAATTAACTGCAAATTTATTAAATGAAGGAACAAAAAATTACACTACGGAGCAGATCAGTGCAGAATTAGAAAAACTAGGAAGTTCCATTAACTTTTCTGCTAATAAATCAGCCACTACAATTCAAATCAGTTCGTTAAAAAAGAATTTAGACGCTACTTTAAAGTTATTTGAAGAAAAGTTATTAAATCCAGGTTTTAATGCCGAAGACTTTAAATTAGCTAAAAAGCAATATAAAGAAAGCGTTAAAAACGATGAAACAAGCGCCGATGTTATGGCCGACAGGGCTTTTAACTTTGCTCTTTATGGAAGTACAGTTATGGGCCTTGATCCATCCTTAAAAACAATTGAGAACGTTGAACTTGCAGATCTAAAAGATTATTATAATAAATACTATTCGCCATCAGTTACAAGTGTTGTAATAGTTGGTGATGTGGAAGAAAAAGACATCATCGCAAAACTAACTTTCTTAAATAAATGGCAGGCAAAAGAAGTGAAGATGCAGCCTATAACAGAGCCTACACCTTCAACTGAACCTCAGTTCTTTATTTATAATAAATTTGGTGCGCCATCATCTGTAATTACAATGGGTTATCCATCGCTTAAATTTGACGCAACAGGTGACTATTACAAAAACAGGATTGCTAACTATGTATTTGGTGGTGCTTTCAATAGCCGTTTAAATTTAAATTTACGTGAGGAAAAAGGATTTACTTATGGTATCCGTTCTGGATTTTATGGCGGAAAATATGCAGGAACTTTTGAGATTTCTTCTTCTGTAAAACGTCCTGCTACTGCTTTATCGTTAGCTGAGATCATTAAAGAATTCACTAATTATCAAACAAATGGTATTACTGATAAAGAACTTGAATTCACCAAAAATTCTTTATTAAATGAAGAAGCATTAAAATATGAAGCGCCCTATCAAAAAGCATCTTTCTTATCAAATATTGTAAGATACAATTTAGATAAAGGATTTACTACTGAGCAAAACAAGATCTTAAAAAACATGACAAAAGATGATGTGAATGCTCAGATAAAAAAATACTTCGATATCAATAAATTAACCACTGTAGTAGTTGGTGATAAAGCGATGATTGAAGCTCAGTTAGACAAAGCATCAAAGGATGCTAAGAATAAAGATGTATTAAATAAAGTTAAATTGAAGAAGATTTCTGTTGATTAACTATGTAAATGCACAATATTTGCGTCTGTATAATATCATGCATAAATAATTCACATAAAAAACACCAGGTAACAAATTTATCTGGTGTTTTTTTATACCTTAATCCAAAATTTACTCATATGAAAAAAATTATTACTGTTGCGTTTTTGTCAATGACAGCAATAGCATTTAGTCAAAGCAACCAAATTCAAAATGCAATTAATTACTTGCGTAATAAAGAACTTGATAAAGCCAAAGCATCTGCTGATGCTTCGACTGTTCATGAAAGTACAATGAACAATCCGAAAGCATGGATGTATAGAGGAAAAGTTTACCAGGCTATTTATTTTGATACATCAAAAGTTGTTAAGGCTTATGACTTGGAATCCGCTGAAAAATCTTTAGAGAGCTACGTTAAGTGTTTAAAATTGGATAAAGAATCAGTTTATAAAGATGAAGTAAAAGGGCCATTGGTGCAGGCTACGGCGGCTGTAAGTAACAAGGCCAATTATTATAAAATGAATAAAGAATTTGATAAAGCTTTATATTGTTATGAGTTATTGGAGCAGGCATTGCCTTATGATTTTGATCAGGGAATGAAACGGGCTAACATCACCAAAGAAAAATTGATGTATAACAAGTTTGACATGTACAAATACGCGGCAAATAAAGAAAAAACAAAAGAGTATGCGGATAAGCTGATTGATATTAAATACAAGGAACCAAAAATATATACTGATATGGTAAAACTATCCTTAATCGATAGAGATACAACGAAAGCCCTGGATTATATCGGTAAAGGAAAAATTATGTTTGAAGACAATATGGAATTAGTAAACCAGGAAATTAATATTTACCTGGCCCGTAATAAAACCAATGAGTTAAAAACCAAACTAACCGATGCAATAAATCTTTCGCCTGATAATGAAGTGTTGCATGCGATTTTGGCAAATTTATACCAAAAGACTAATGAAAATGATAAAGCCGAAGCGGAGTACTTAAAAGCATTGGAAATAAAATCAGATTATGAAATTGCAAATTATAATCTTGGCGTTATGTATTTTAATATGGGTAACGATTGGAATGATAAATTAGGTGCTCTTCCTCCAAAAGAAACTACTAAAGCCAAAGAATATGAAACTAAGGCTAATGAATATTTCAGAAAGGCCGTTGCAAACTTTGAAAAATCCTATGAAGTTTCCCCTGATAAAGCAACGAAACAACAATTGCGTAAATTGTTTTTGCGATTAGGCGAAACAGAAAAAGCAGACAAATATAAATAAGCGTATTTTTAGTTCTTAATAACATATCATGAAACTTTTACAAATTTTAATTTTAGCCACCATTTCCTTCACCGCATTTTCACAAAAAAATAAGGTGCAAGGAGCCTGGCGTGCTTTGAGTGACTACGAATCAACATTAGCGGATAATCCAGATGTATCTTATTTGTTGAAGGCAAAGGAAAATATTGACTTGGCTGCAAGCAATGAAGAAACTAAGAATCAGGTTAAAACTCATGCTTACAGATGTAGAATTTATGTGAGTTTATTTTCAGAAAGTTTAAAAGCAGAAGAAAAAAAGCTTGCTGCAACCATTGCAGATAAAAACGAACGTATGCAAACAGCCTATGGTAATATTGCTACATCCGAACTTGAGGTGGCTAATAAAAGCGTTTCAAAAATTCAGGAAATAGACCCTAAAAAATTTGAAAAAATTTCAAAAGGGGAAACTGATTCTGAGGAAGATGGGAAATTATTTACCTCGATTTCTCAAATCCAGGTATATCAGGCAAATTTAGCAACAGGAAAATACAAAGTCAAAAAGTTTGATGAAGCAGCCGATTATTTTGAAGCTTTAGCATTGTCGAATACAATGATGACAGGTAAAAAGGATACCGCTAATTTTTATAATGCTAGTGTTTGTGCTCAAAAAGCAAAAAATCCTGCTAAAATGTTTGAATACAATAAAAAGATGATAGATCTGAATATCGCATCGCCTTATAATTATCAAACCATCTATGAGTTGAAAACATCACAAAATGATACAGTTGCAGCTATGGAATATTTGAAAATGGGACGTGCTCAATTTCCAAGTGACATATTCTTAATGAATAAGGAAACAGAAATGTTTTTGCAAAAAGGACAACAGGAAAAAGCATTGGAAAATTTGAAAACAGCCATCTCAAAAGAACCAAACAATGCAGTTTTACAATATGTGATTGGGAATGTATACGATAATTTAGCAAATCCAAAAGGCAGATCAGGTAAGGACACCGTAAAACCAGTAAACTATGAAGAACTTGTTTTTAAAGCGGCTGAACATTATCAAAAAGCGGTAGATCTAAAACCAACGAACCAGGAAAGCTATTTTAACACTTTATATAATCTGGGGGCTTTGTATAATAATTACGGAAATACTCTTTATAACAGAGCAATGGAAAAAGCAACCATTGTAGAACTGGCAAAAAAGCAAAAAGAAATGGAAGCTAAGAGTATGGAATACTATAAGAAGGCAATTCCCTATTTGGAACAAGCTCTTGCTGTAAAAGGAAATGACCAAACAACTATGTCCGCTTTACGCACATTATATTATAAAACTGGAAATGAAGCTAAAGGAAAAGAAATGAATGATAAAATCAAATCATTGAAATAATAATAAGTGATTTTTTCTAAAAATGGGCTGGTTTTTTAACCGGCCCATTTTTATTTTACCGCTCATAATAATCTGGTATTTAATCAAAAAAAATACCTTTTTTAAACCACTTAAATAGTTAAATTTGCTATCCATTTTAATAATTACAGGGAACACAAATACACTTTTTTATATGATTCGTACATTTTACACATTTTGTTTATTATTTATCACACTTATTGGTTTTTCACAATTTGCTACAATTCGAGGTTTTGTTTATGATAAATCTAATGGTGAACCAGTTGCTTTCTCTAATGTTTTTTTGAAAGGAACAACAACAGGTGCCTCTACAGATATGAATGGATACTTTTCCATTAATAAAGTGAATGCCGGAGCGTATAGCTTAATGGTTACTAATTTAGAATTTGACACGATCTCTGAAAACATTACGGTTAAGGCCGGAGAAATTTTAAATAAAAAGTTCTTTGCTGTAAAAGGTGGTATTGTGTTAACTTCAGTTGATGTTACAGCTGATCAATTAGATAAGATTGAAACGCCCAATGTGGCAGTTCAAAAAATTGACCCCGTTGCCATTAATAAATTACCCAGTGTGGGTGAACCTGATTTAGCACAGTATTTACAGGTATTGCCAGGCGTTGTATTTACGGGCGATCAGGGTGGCCAGTTATATATTAGAGGAGGTTTACCAATTCAGAATAAAGTATTATTGGATGGTATGGTAATTTATAACCCTTTTCACTCCATTGGATTATTTTCTGTGTTTGATAATGATATCATGAGAAATGCTGATGTTTATAGCGCTGGTTTTGGTGCTGAATATGGAGGAAGAACCTCAGCCATTATGGATATTACAACTCGTGACGGTAATAAGAAACATTTAGCAGGAAAAGTTTCTGCATCTACCTTTGGTGCTAAATTAACCCTGGAAGGTCCTTTAAAGAAATTGAAAGAAGATGGTAAAGGTAGTTCTTCATTCCTATTATCCGGAAAAACTTCCTATTTACCTCAAACGTCAAAAACTTTATATCCATACGCCAATAAAAACAACGATGATGGTTTGCCTTTTTATTATACCGATTTGTATGGAAAAGTTTCCTTTAACGGTAATAATGGAAGTAAGGTGAATTTATTTGGGTATAATTTTAACGATAAAGTTATTTATAAAGATCTTGCAAAATTTAGTTGGACATCGTTTGGTGGTGGAAGTAATTTTATTTTGATTCCTCAAAACTCTACTTTGTTAATTGAAGGAAATTTCGCCTACTCGCAATACAAGATTAATTATGAAGGTTCCGTGCCAGAAGATAAAAAGTCAAGCTCTGTTGGCGGCTTTAATGGTGGATTTAATTTTTTAAAATATTTTGGCCGTAACGAATTAAAATATGGTTTTGAATTGGTAGGAACCAATACAAATTATGAATTGCAAAATCCAAATCTTTCCACTATAACTTACGCTAAAAACTCTTTGGAATTAGGAGCTCATATTAAATATCGTTGGTTAGATAAAAAGAAATGGATTGTTTTAGAGCCAAGCTTCAGATTACAGTACTATGCTAAATTTGGCCAGCTTTCGCCAGAGCCTAGATTACAAGGTAAAGTTAATTTCACTAAGAAAATCCGCTTTAAATTTGCCGGTGGCTTGTACAGTCAAAGTATTATGAGTGCTAGCTCTGACCGTGATGTAGTGAATTTATTTTATGGTTTTATTAACGGACCTGAAAATTTACCTACAGAATACAAAGATAAAAATAACAAAACAGTGGCTACTAAAGGTGTGATTCAAAAATCTCGCCATATAGTTGCCGGTTTTGAAATTGATATTTTAAAAAATATTGAAATACAAATTGAAGGCTACCAAAAATATTTCACGCAAATGGCAAGTGTTAATAGAGAAAAATTATTTGACGACACTCCTGAAAATGCTGACAAATTAGATGCTCAGAAAAAAGATTTCATCATGGAGCAAGGAGATGTTAAAGGACTTGACTTTACTTTAAAATATGAGAAAAAGCGTTTTTACTTTTGGGCTGTATATTCTTTAACGTTTAATAAGCGTTACACCGGTAACACAGCTAGTGGCGATGTTTATGAATATGCACCAGTTTACGACAGAAGACATAATGTGAATTTAGTTGGAACTTATACTTTTGGTAAAAAACGTAATCTTGATCTGAGTGTTCGTTGGAATTATGGTTCAGGTTTTCCTTTCACTCCAACTCAAGGTTATTACCCACAAGTTGATTTTAATAATAATTTTAATTATGATTATACGACTTCTAATGCAAATCTTGGTTATGTGCCGGGAGATTATAATTCCCGACGTTTACCTGATTATCATCGTATGGATGTTAGTTTAAAGTGGACTTATAACATCAGTGAAAAAACAAAACTCGAAATTAATATTGGCGCAACCAATGTATATAACCGCGAGAATATTTTTTATTACGATCGTGTAAAAAACAAACGTGTTAATCAATTGCCGATTTTGCCTAATGTTAACATCAGCTTTAAATTTTAAAAAACATTTCTGAAAATGGCTTTTAAAATTTATACAAAAACAGGTGATAAAGGTCAAACTTCTTTAATAGGAGGAACAAGGATCCCTAAATTTGATATTCGTATCGAAGCTTATGGAACGGTGGATGAATTGAATTCAAATATCGGTTTAATAAGAGATCAGCCAATTGATGAACATTCAAAAACTATTTTAATTGAGATTCAGGACAGATTATTTACCATTGGTTCATTATTAGCCGCAGATCCTGAAAAAAATAAAATGGTATTGCCTCAAATCTCGGAAAAAGATATTGAATTATTGGAAAAAGAGATAGATGCTATGAATGAACATCTTCCGGAAATGAAACATTTTGTTCTTCCTGGCGGACATTCTACCATTTCATTTTGTCATTTGGCAAGATGTGTATGTCGCCGTGCTGAACGTTGCGTGTTAAGGTTAAATGAAGAGCAGCCGGTTAACGAACTAATTTATAAATACCTCAATCGTTTATCGGATTATTTATTTGTTCTTTCCCGAAAATTTACCCAGGATTTAAAAGCTGTGGAAACGCCCTGGATGCCACGCCTTTAATGTTACCGGCTATTGAAATAACAAAAGCCATGATGGCTAAAGATTATTTTAGCCAGTGGTTGGGAATTGAAGTCCTCGAAATTACACAAGGGGTCTGCAAATTAAAAATGACTGTTAGGAAAGATATGCTTAATGGTTTCGGAATTGCACACGGTGGAATTACTTATTCATTTGCCGATAGTGCTTTAGCGTTTGCATCTAATTCGCATGGGCGAAAGGCAGTTTCTATAGAAACATCTATTTCACATATGGAATCTTTGCATGAAAATGATGTCATTTTAGCCGAAGCTATTGAAGAAAAATGCTCCAATAAAATTGGAATCTACACAATTAAGATTACAAGGTCTGCCGATAATTCCGTTGTTGCTTTATTTAAAGGAACTGTTTACCGAACTTCCCAAAATTGGTTAAATTCTGAAGCTGATTAAACTTTAGTATATTTTTTGAGTCTTACTATCAATAACTCTAAAAAACTAGTCATGTACACAATTAAAAAAATCCTTTTAATAACTATCATTTTATTTGGAACAACAGTTAATGCTTTAGCCCAAAAGGGCAGGGGACACGGGAATGGGAATCACAACGGCAATCACCGTGGTACAAAAGTAGTTGTTAAACAACGAAACCCTCATCATAACCATGTAAGGGTTAGAAGTCCTTACCGGCCGGCAAAAGTTATTGTTTACCACCCACATTGGAGACCAAATTACGGATATAACCGTCGGTGGGTATATTTTCCGCGTTATAATTTTTATTGGGATAATTGGAGACAAGGTTATTATTTTATGAGTGGACCGACCTGGGTTTTTAATGCAACACCACCGCCAGTGGTTGTTAATGTTAATCTTGATAAGGAAACTAATTATGAGTTGAAAGAAACTGAAGACGATATGGATGATGTTTACAGAACCAATAGCGAACATCAGAAGGAATTTAAGGCAGACAATGATAAATAGTTAAATTTGAGTTGATTAGCATTAAATATTGAGTAAAAAATAATTTTGATGGTAACGGGGAATACTCTATATTTGCACTCCACTTTTTAGCCTCTGGTTGCACGGTGCAGCGAATGCCAAAAATGATAAATACTTTAAATAAGAAACAATGAGTTTATTATTAGATTACGTAAAAAAGCAATTAGCAACAGAAGTTGCACATCCAAAATTTAAAGCAGGTGATACAATTACTGTACACTACAAAATTAAAGAGGGTGAAAAAGAGCGTATTCAGCAGTTTTCAGGTGTTGTTATTCAACGCAAAAACGAGCCGGCAACTTCATCTTTTACAGTTCGTAAAATTTCCAATGGTGTAGGAGTAGAGCGTATTTTCCCGGTATCGTCTCCATTCATTGATAAAATAGAATTAAATAAAATAGGTATTGTTCGCAGAGCGAAAATCTACTATATCCGTACTCGTACAGGTAAAGCAGCCCGTATCCGTGAGAAAATCCAAAAGAAAACAGATAAAGCTTAGTATTTATCCAAATAACAAAAAACCTCTCAGATTTCTGGGAGGTTTTTTATTTATACAATATTCACTTCCCGTTCAAGCTCAACTCCAAATTTATCTTTTACTGTTTGTAAAACATGCGTGGAGAGATCATAGATCTCATTACCTGATGCTTGCCCATAATTGACTAATACGAGTGCTTGTAATTTATGAACTCCGGCATCACCTTTTCGATAGCCTTTCAACCCGCATTGTTCAATGAGCCAACCCGCTGCTAATTTATAATTAGAATTTTCTAATGGATAGGCTACCAAATTTGGAAAGTTTAATTTTAGATTTTCATAAACCTCTTTCGATACTTCAGGATTTTTAAAGAAACTTCCTGCATTTCCAATTTCTTTTGGATTTGGTAATTTACTGCTTCGGATATTAATTACCGCTTGTGAAATGGCTTTTATACTCAGCTCAGATATGTTCATCGCATCCAACTCCTGTTTAATTGCGCCATACTCTACATGAAAAACAGGATTTTTTGATAATTTAAAAGTAACCGAGGTAATAAGGAATTGATTTTTGAATTTGTGTTTAAATACACTTTCGCGGTATCCAAATTCGCAATCTGTTTGTGAAAATGTTTTCAACTCACCACTTACTGCATGAATTGCCTCTAATTCATAAAAAGTATCTTTTATTTCAACGCCATAAGCCCCAATATTCTGCATCGGACTGGCACCGGTGCAACCAGGTATAAGGGCAAGATTTTCCACTCCGCCATAATTTTTGTTGATGCACCACATTACAAATTCATGCCATACTTCACCGGCGGCACATTTCACAAACACAAAGTCATCGGTTTCTTTTGTTACTTCTATTCCTTTAATGTCGTTCTTAATTACGAGTGCATCTACGTTTTTCGTCAATAACATATTGCTTCCTCCACCTAAAATCAAATGCTTATTATCTTTGTAAGAGGCATTTTGTAGTAGTTCCTGAATATTTTTCAGAGATTGTACGGATGTAAAATATTTGGCATACGCTTCAATGCCAAATGTATTATAGGATTTTAACGAAAAATTAGAGGAAATAATCATAAGCTTAAAATTAAAAAAAGCCTCACTAGGAGGCTTTATTATTTTAAGTACTTTTTAAAAGTGTATTGTTTGCAATTCGGTTAACAAAACTCGTCGTAAACCATTTTTAAATGTTCTGAAATCATTGCAGCTGTTCTTCCTTCAATATTATGACGTTCAACAAAATGAACTAACTCACCATTTTTAAATAAGGCAATTGCCGGTGAAGATGGAGGATATGGAGCAAAATGCTGGCGAGCCTGGTTAACAGCATCTCCATCAAATCCTGCAAACACAGTGGTTAATTTAGAAGGTTTTTTACCGTTTTCTAAACTTAATTTTACTCCCGGACGGCAAGCTCCTGCTGCGCAACCGCATACTGAATTTACAACCATTAAAACGGTTCCTTCATTTTTTAAAGCGGTTTCAACGCTATCCGGAGTTCTTAAATCTTCAAAACCTACAGCAGTCAATTCTGCTTTCATTGGGGTAACTAATGCTTCTGGGTACATATCTTTTTTATTTTAGTTGATTAAATTAATAGCATACAAAGATAGGGATCATTTGTTAAAATCATGTATTAAAATAACTTAAATAAAAAGAGATAAAGAAATCTTGAAGATCTATTATTTGTGAGTGAATTTATGATAAGATTCACTGGCCATTAGCGATTTAACTTTCTTATTAACCTCTAAAATAGCAACTGGATAATCATACAAATCTTTTTTTAAAGTAGTAGTATTTGGTGTTAACTCGATCTGTAATTCAAATGGGTCTTCGGTTAATTCCATCAAACCAGAAGGTATTTTAGTATTAACAATCACTAATTTATCAGGATAATTAGCTTTTTTAAATACAACCGAATAAAGTGTATTGCTTTCCAATGAGAGCTTAATTGCCTTGGCTTTCTTATTATAAATAGAGTCTTTTAAATGTCCATCAGAATAAATAACAATAGAATATTTATCAGTAGCTTTATCTTCAATGAGAGCGGAAGCATTGATTTCAACTACGTTAACCTGTGATTTGAGGCAAAAAGAGCAGACTAAAAGAACACTGAAGGGAAGTAATTTTTGAAAAAATGGTTTCATAAAACTTAATCGACTTAATTTAATTTTGAATAATAAGTAATGTCAACCCTCATTTATACGGTAAGTGTTCCTAAAAGTTTCAAAAATTCTACAAAATATATATTTGTGATTAAAATTTGAGTCTCGCCTGAAGTTTCAATTCTGTTTTATGTTCAGAATCAATCTGGTTCAAACTACCTTCCGATTGCACGGCTTGATTATCATAAATGGTAGATGCCACACGTACCCAAATTTCAAAATTACGTGTTACATCCCAGTTAACGATAAAATACGCGCGTTGCCCTTTATTATATAATGCTGGGACTGAGTAGGAGTAGAGGACATCATTCTCATAAATGTAAACCCTGCTATTGAAACTCTTCGTATCAAAAACAGCATAACGAAGTGTAAAGGTAAAAGGAAATTTCATTTTCTTGTAAATGAGGTCCTGCGCAAAAGCTACACCGTCTTCATCAGGTGCAGCAGTCTGATCAATGTGCGTGTATTCTATCCTTGATTTGAATTTGACATCAGGTGTAATTTGAGCTGATAAATTATAACGGTAATTGTATTGTACGTATGGCTCCAGGTAATCATAAAAATTTTCTTCGGTGCTATTCACAAATTTTGTACGATGCCTGAAACGGAAATACATGTCGATTTTTTTTGTGGGCGTGTAATTTAATTGTGTAAAAACATCTCTGCCTGTTGAAGGGGCGCTGGCAGTTGATTTTAACCAGGAGAATTTGTATTGGTCCATATAAACGGAAAGCGTTAAGCTCTTAAAAATTTTAGCTTCCATTCCCAGGTAGATGCTCTTTTCGTTTTGAGGCAAGGTATTTTCCGACACAGCACTACCAAATAAGTTCTGAAAATTCTTGTCGAAATTACGGTAATGTGCTGCAAAGGTTAATTTTGGATCAAGGGCAACGATCAATCCCTGGCAAAAGGCTTTTCCCCCACTTGAGCTTATTGAATATTCCCCAAATAAATTAGCATTCCTAAACACATAATTATAATCGACACCACCTACAAAATTGCTTTTACCCTGGTAATCAAATTTATTATATAAGCTTGGTGATTTAATTAATTCAGCACTCAGGTTCATATTTTGTCCTGTAACACCAATGTGTAGGTTACGTTTGTTATAGGCTATGTTTCCACCCAATATAGTCTGATTGATAATGCCTTTATCCTGCATCAAAGAATTTGTATTGTGCATTCCACTTATTTCTAAGCTGCTAATACCAACCACATCAATTTCTCCGCTCTCTAAAGTATCAACAACGGTTGCATTCGCATCAATCTTTTTATAAGATGCTAAACCTGTAACTTCAAAATTCTTAATACGGAATGTTCCTGCGGCCCCTCTAAAAAAACGATTTTCATCAAAACTTCGGTACGGCTTAATTCCGGTACCACTCCGTTTGATACTCATAACCGATGCCGATTTGCCGAAACCAAATCCCTGCCATAAAGTTAAGCCTTGCCCAAAAGTTGCCTGGTAATCTCCTACAACTAATGTTTTAATAAATTTAATATTTCGTATGGCAATATGTCCGCTATAAAAATCAAAGCCTTTGGTTTGTCTGTATTCCGCCCGTTTATTATTAGTTCCGTCATTTAAAGGCACGCTATCTACTTTTGAACCCCCAATGTTAAATTCTTCACCAGCGTCTTTTTCACCAGCTAAAACAAATGATACGTTATTATTATACTGAAAAGAATATCTGGCAAAAATTCTATTGGCACTACCTAAATAATAAGAATTTGGCTTTTTGTTTTTTGCACTATCCGATACGTGGTAGCCAGCTTGTGGTTCAAGGATTCTTTGAAAGCGCGTAACAAATTCATGCTTGCCATCTTTGAACATTTCTTTGGTACTAAAAAAAGCCGAATTAAAATTATCGCTTACATAAACAAACGGCGTGATCTTTTTAATTGTATTCAAATCAAAGCCATTAACGCTTTGTAGTTCATAAATACTAATTAAGTAGCCGTTCTTTTCGCGGTGTTTTAGCAAGTTATTAATCTGAATATCAGTAAGTATGAGCAGGTCAGCTAATTCTTCTCTTCTGGCTTTATTGAGATTTAAAGGATGGTTCTTATAATATGTCCATGCTTCAGTTAAGTTAGTTAAATCTCCATCTTCTGATTGAAGTTGCTCTGATAATAATTCAATATTTTGGTTAATGAGTTCATCTACCTGTTCACTACCCTTATTGTTTAACGTATCATTTTGAGCATAAGAAACTAATGTTCCCAGGCACATAAATAAAAAGCTAAATATGTAATGAATGGTTTTGATAATCTATAATTTCTCTGTTTCTTCGATCATATCGGTTTTTTTGGACTTGTCTTTCCCAAAAGAATACCTCAATCCAATTTGTGGCGATATTCCCAAAACACTATGATAAGAAGAACTCAGATCAATTTTTAATCCTTTATAATCCATTCCAATACCGAAGGACGCTTGAGCGGGATAGGAAGAGCCTCCAACACGTATATAAATTAACGAAGAAGGTTTGTACTCGATGCCACCTTTGAGGTTGATTTTTTGCGCGGATGTTTTTTCAGCTTCAGCTACAAAAAAAACTTTTGGTGAAAAGATATACTGCCCTCCTAATTTAAAAATGGTTGGGATTCTTTCGTTGTTATAATCTGTGATTTTTGCTCTGAAAGGATTATAAACATGGGTTGAAATTATCACTTGAGGAAGCAGCTTCGCAGTGAGTCCAAACGAACCTGTAACTGCGTGAGCTTTTCCATAGATGTCGGCTATTTTAGTGGATAGAAAATCAAAACCAATACCTGCAGATATGTTTTCATTCAGTTTCATTCCATAACTTAGAGTGGTTTGAGACTCGCGATATAATTCATAACCCAAGGTAGAGTAACAAAGACCGAAGGTTCCTTTTTTTACCGGAACAGCTGCTGCAAAACCAGTTTGATTCAATTCTTTTACAAAAAAACGATTTTCATAAAAAGCACCCGCCTCGCCTTTTCTTACAAATCCTAAACTGCCCTGATTGTTTCTCACACTCCATACATCATAGATGGTTGACGACGCATGGCCAAGAGCTGCAGACCGAGGCCCTATTGGTCCATCCCCATTTGAAGATACCAAGCAGGTGGGCAAAAGAATCAAAAATAATAAACAACGCTTCATTTTATCAAATATAAATGAAATTACATTAAGTTTTTATTTTAATACGCTATTTAACTCAAAAAATAATATACATTCTTTAGCTCCGTAAAAGAGTTTTAAGGCATTAATTAGTTTATATTTTTGCAAGTATTTTGATCTATTAAAATTATGTGCAATTAAATAAAAATTCTATATTTGAAAATATACCTTAATTTATTTATGTTTAGAAAAGCTTTATTCTTTGTTTTAATTATAGGGTTTCAAATTATTCAGGCTCAAAGCAATAAAGCTTTGTATCGCGAAAAATTCACTGAGGGTAATTACCTCATGTTAGAACAAAATTATATACTAGCATTAAAATATTTTAAGGAAGCCTATGAGATAGATTCTTCTTCGGCCAACATCAATTATAAATTGGGTTTGTGTTATTTACAATCTCCTTCTGAAAAGTACAAAGCAGTATATCATCTTGAAAAAGCTGTTCAAAATGTGACTCACAATTATTCTCCGGAAGATATTACTGAAAAAAAAGCATCCGATTTGTCTTATTATTCTTTAGGGGAAGCTTATCGGTTAAACTATAATTTTATCGCTTCGTACGTATATTTTAAAAAGTTTAAAGACCTTGTTGGAGGGAAAAATAGCGAACTAGCGGCTGACTTGGAAAAGCAATTGCAAAAGAACACAAACGCACAGGAATTTACCAAAGATACAGCCAAGGTACTAATCGTTAATCTGGGTGATAGCATCAATTCCCCTTATCCTGAATATAGTCCGGTAGTTTCTGCAGATGAATCTACTTTAATATTTACTTCAAGACGTCCCGGTAGCACGGGTGGTGAAAAAACAGATGATGGCCAGTATTTGGAAGATATTTATGTAAGTAATAAAAAAAGAGATGGTACATGGAGCGAAGCTAAAGCAATAAGTTCCACAATTAATACAATTGGCAGCGAAGCTAATATTGGTTTATCACCGGACGGTACTCAATTGTTTGTTTATAAAGACGCCAACGGGGGCGATATATATTACAGCAAGTTCGAAGGTGAATCCTGGAGCCCTTTGTTACCATACGGCCCAAATGTTAATTCTCCCGACTGGGAAACGCACGCTTCTATTTCAGTGGATGGAAACACTCTGTATTTTGTGAGTAACAGAAAAGAAGGAGGGTACGGCGGAAGAGATATATGGCGTTGTGTAAAATTGCCTAATGGTGTATGGAGTTTGGCAACCAATTTAGGGCCAACTATTAATACCTCTGATGATGAGGATGCTCCTTTTGTGCACCCGGATGGAGTCACTATGTTCTTTAGTTCAAAGGGCCATAAAAATATGGGTGGTTTTGACGTCTTTAAAACTACCAGAAATGAAGAAGGAAAATGGAGCGAACCTGAAAATTTACGTGCCCCAATAAATACGCCTGATGATGATATTTTTTATGTTCAATCGGCTGATGGAAAAAGGGGTTATGTTTCTTCCGCAAGGCGCGGAAGCTTAGGAGAAAAAGATATTTACCGGATTGATTTTGAAAGAACCATTGCTGAACCTTTAACGCTATTGAAAGGTGTATTGACTTTTAACGGAACCAATAAACAGCCGTTCAATGCACGTATTACCGTGATGGATGAAGACGGGTTAGTTGTTCAGGATATCAGGCCAAACGAAAAAACCGGCAAGTATATTATGATCCTCGCACCTGGAGTAAAAGGAAAAACTTATAAAGTTAATTTTGAAGCGGATGGATATCAGCCAGTATCTATTTCATTAGTGATTCCACCTAACTCTGCGTACCAGGAAATTGAAAAAGAATTTATACTTCAAATGATCAACCTGGAAACCAAAACACTGGGTACTATGGGAGTGAAAGGTGTAGTGAGAAACAAAGAAGGTCGATCAATACCCGGAGCGGAGATTTTAGTGAAAGATAATTTAACCGGAAAATTACTCGAAACTTTTTACACAACAATTGATTCAGGTTCCTATTATTTTGTAGTGAACCGTGGACAAAATTACAATATTTCCTACGAAGCTAAGGGCTACCTGTTCCATTCAGAAAACATAAATGCACCCAAAGTGGCTGAATACTCTGTGATGCAAAAAGATGTAATCCTTGATAGGGTAGAGGTCGGTTCTAAGGTGGTGTTAAACAATATTTTCTTTGATTCCAATAAGTCAATCCTGAGAAAAGAATCAGGAGTTGAAATTGATAAGCTGGTTGCGCTCATGAATGACTATCCTGAACTGGTTATTGAAGTTTCTGGTCATACGGACAGTAAAGGTAATGATGCTGCTAATATGATCTTATCACAAACCCGCTCACAGGCTGTGGTTAATGCCCTTATTAAAAAAGGCATTAAAAAGGAGAAGCTCATCGCTAAAGGATATGGGGAAACCACTCCTATAGCTCCTAATACATTGTCTAATGGTAAACCTGATTTGAAAGGAATGCAGCTGAACCGCCGGGTGGAAATGAAAATCGTGAAGTAATATTTGTTCTTATATTATCATGCATTTCGACTGAAATTGTAGACAAAGAATTGATATCCTGAGAAAACAAAATTCTTAACGGATATGTTAGGTTGGATTTGAGAAAACATGTACCTGAAATTTTGCTGAATTATTTTTTTGCCATTGATGTTGTTTCTTAACATTGGCATGAATGAACGCTACCTCAAAATGGATACAGAACCATTGTAAAGTTTGTCTTTACCATCGTTTAAGATGTAAAAATAAGTACCCGTAGGAAGAATGTTACCAAGGTGGGTTCCATTCCAGGTATTGTCATAATTAGTAGCGCTATAGATTATCTTTCCATAACGGTTATATATTTTTAAATTATTATCTGGATATTTTTCAAGGTTGCCGATATAAAAAAAATCATTATCTCCATCATTGTTTGGCGTAAATGCTGAGTAAAAATGCAACACATCACCAGGAGTTACTGTCACAGTTACTTCATCACTGCCGCCACAACCGTGTTGGTCTGTACAATAAAGTATATAAGTTGTCGTATTAATGGGCCACACATCCGGAATTGGTGTATTCATATATTTAATCCGATATTCTGGTTGCCACCAATAAGTTAAGCCTCCTGAACCATGCAATGTAATAGTTGCTCCTTCTTCAATGGTTGTATCAGCACCTGCATTCACGTCAGGAGGACCAAAAGCAGTTACAGTAACCATTGATATATTATCAGGGCATTTCCCATCAGAAACTGTTAATGTATAAACTGTTGTGGCAGAAGGGGAAGCAATTGGTTTTGGAGAAGTTGAACTACTAAGCCCATTGGGAGGTAGCCATTGAAAGCTATGATTGGTATTTACATTATTTGATGCGCCAATACGAACACCACCGCTTTGTCCTGAACAAAAGCCAGTATCAATACCAGCATTAAAGGTGTGAATTAAATTAAGCGTAATTACCACTGAATTTGAAACTATATTTTCGTTTTTGTCGGTAACCGTTAGGGTATAAGTAATGTTTGAATTTAATCCTGAGAGAATTGGATTAGCAACTGTGGTAGAATTCAAAAAAGTGGAAGGCTCCCAAGAGTATGTATAAGGAGGAGTTCCTCCACTGGCGCTGGGTGAACCACCGATGGTTAAGCTTCCATTATTACAACCTTTCAAATCAGGCCCTGCATTTGCAGTTAACTGTCCAAATGCTTTAGTTAGGAAACAGGTTAAACAAACTATGTAAAGGCACGCTTTGTACATTCACACAAATTTAGAAAAAGAAACCAAATAATAAGAAAATATGAGGAGATGAAAGGATATCTGCAATTCTATTCATTAAATACTTACAACTACCAAATTTCAAAATTGTTATAAATCATAATTTTACCCCATTTTTCTTTACCAAATTGTTTCGAGATCTGTTCTCTCAATTCTGCGGTTTTGTATATTTTTTGTTTTGTTTTCTTAGCAACTAAAAGAACAGGGTCCGGTTTTACAACTTCCACCGATTTTGCAAAATAAATAATCCCTCCATCTTCCGTAGCCAATCCTAAAATGGCTCCGGGCAATCCTACAAAACTTTCAGGCCCAATGGAAACATTCACTTCTGTACAAAACCAGGCATAAATCCTCGTGGTGTCATTTGCCTGCCAGATAGCTTTTCTGCATTGATAACCGCAAATTGTTCTCTTACTTTCGGTAATCTTCCATTTAAATGTGCGAATGGTATCAGCCATTAAAAATGATTCACCCCAGATTTTCTTTTCTGTGAGTCTTTTATTGGAACTCTGGTTTTGGTAAACAATATTTTTAGTAGTTGCCCAGCTCATACGTTCCACAAGGTCGCTTTCCTGTGGTTTAAAAACAGACAGGGAATCATTAAAATACAATTCAAAAATATCTATTTTGTTTTTATCTTCTTCTTTCAACCATTCTTTTACATCACCGTTGTTCTTAAACTTCTTGTAGAGATTGGTTTTACGTTCATAGGTAATTTTCCCAAATGTGATTTGTGAGAATAAAACCTGCGGCCAAACAAGTGTACCAATAAAAATAAGGAGCAGTTTTTTAATCATCTTCTTCCTCCTTTGCTTTATTACTGTTAAATTTAATAGTGGCTTTCAATAAAAAGTAACGGGATATGATGTTAGTTTTAATGTCTGTCACCACATTACTGCTAATGTCTCGGTCTACACTAATGTTTTGATTAAGCATATCATAGGCATAAAACCCTAAAATGAAATTTTCCCGTTTAAAGAAGGTTTTAGATAAAGAGGCATTCCATACAAAATAATTAATGTTGTAGCCGTTACTTCGTTTACTATTTATGGTGTAATTAGCATCTGTTGAGAAAGTAAATTTCAAAGGTAACTTAGCATTAATATATCCGGAAAGCGATTGTGAAGAATAAGGTTTATTGCTGCTGTTATTTAAGGTTGAAGAAGATTGATTATAAGAATAGACTCCATTTACTCCCATTTCAAAATCATCTACTTCAAATTTTATGTTCAGATTAACAGAACTGCGGAAATCGTTCGTGGTATTTTCCAATCCATTAATGATGATTTTGTTACTGGCGTATGAGCCATTTAAGTTTGGTCCGATCTCGAGTTTTTTAGAAAAAAATGGAAGACTTGTGCCAAGGTAGCCATTGAAATTATAATTACCATTAACGTTTATGGCTTGAGAAATAGTTCTGCCAATACTGTCATAGTAGGTAGCGGTTGACATATCATTATCAGTGTACACATAAGTTAACCCCATCCAGGTGTACTTTCCGCTAACTGATTTCCAAGAATTAAAATTCAGATCTACCTGATGTGAAAATGTTGGCAAAAGGTTAGGATTTCCGATATTGATAAAGTTTGGGTTAGTATTATCCCGTACCGGCTGTAGCTGGCTGATAGTTGGATTAACTGAACTGGTTCGGTAGTTAATACTCAAGGCTTTGTTATCAGAAAATTTGTAGCGCATGGTGGAGAAAGGCAGAATATTATTAAAATTCTGAGTCACATGTTGCTGTTTAAAAATGTTGTTATTATTGACGTATACATTCCGGGCCTTTGTACCAATCGTAAAACGAATTTTCTTTACTTCATAAATAAACTTTAATCCTGCGCGGTTAATCTGTTTGATATTAACAAAATTGTTGGTCAGCGAGGAATCTAACTGGTTATATTCTCCGCCAATATTATTAAAGGCAGTCTTATCTTGTTTGCTTTTGTAGAACATATAGTCATAGGACACTTCAAATTTTATTTTTTTGGTGATAGGCTCAATAAAGGAAGATCCTGCAAAATGACTTTGATTCGAATTAAAACCTCTCTTCTGTTGATCTATAGATTTTAAAGAATTTAAAGAATCGACATAAGAATAATTATCTGTTTCTAAACTTCCCTCAGAGTTCGTTTCAGAAAATGAATTGTTGTAGTTTAAGGTAAGCAACCTGTCCTTCTTCATAAAACGCCTCAGTAACTTGAGGTTATTAGACAAATCGTATCCATTATTTTTATTGGTATTATTAATGAAAGTGTTTCGTGTTTTGATATTATCACTACTTAAAAAATCAGTTTCATCTTTGCTGGATAAACCGGTGGTTATTAATTTTACTTTTGAATTAAGAGTCAGGTCCGTTAAAGAATCTATTTTTTGCTCTAGACCTAGATTGATGGCATGCGCTTCATTATTTGTAACCGATTCTGTTGCGTTTATTGAAGTATACGTTGTATCTTCTAAGAAGTACTGGGAGTTTTTATTTACTTTGGAATGAATGATACTATTATTATAGGAATAGTTCAGGTTTATTTTTGTGTTTTTAAAAATCCTGTCGTTAAAATAAAATCCTGATTTTAGAGTTTGTGGAATACCCTGTGGCTGATTGTTTGAGTAAGACATATACATATCGCCGTCTTCATTCTGGCCACGGTCAAATTCATTATTTAACCCATATTTATAAACATCATCCCATCCAAAACTCGCATTTGGAGTGTTGCTGGCCAAACCAAATACAGAGACCTTTAGTTTCTTTTTAAAATAATTTCCCAATGCCTCACCTTCATAAAATTTTTGAAAATCACTTGCGCCGCTCAGTTTTCCGAAATAGCCTTTTTTAGCTTCGTCTTTTAATTTCAGGTTCAGAATCTTTTGAGTTTCTTCACCAGTGCTGGAATTGGCAACATCATCGCTTTTCTTTTCATATACCTGCACCGATTCTATGGCATTTGCATTGAGGTTCCTGGTTGCAACCGTGGGATCACCTCCAAAAAATTCATCTCCGTCAACCAATACTTTATCCACAGCCTTTCCCTGAGAAGTGATCTTTCCGTCTTTATCTACTTTTAATCCCGGTAGCTTTTTTAACAAGTCTTCCACCGTCGCATTGGCTTTTGTTTTAAAAGAATCTGCTGTATATATTAAGGTATCTCCTTTATAATAGATGGGATCTTTAAATGCAAAGATGGTTACCTCATCCAGTGAAACGTTCTTTGGTTGAAGAATGATCTTTCCGAAATCATATTCCAGATTTTTTTTGTCACCAAAAATAAAGTACCCCATGTCTGCAAACTTCGGGTGTGAAATGATCACCTGGTAAGTATCGATAGGAATGGGTTTTAATTTAAAAGCACCGTTCTCATCAGTTCGGGTAAACCCTACTAACGTAGAATCCATTAATTTAATGGCCATTATAATGGCATTTGGAAGAGGGCTTTTAGAGGCAGTATCCTGAACATTACCGGACACACTTAACTTCTGCGAGAAGGAAGAGACAGTACTTATTAAAAATAAACAGAGTAAAATTCTCTTCATATAATTTGCTTGAAAGCGAAAGTAATGAAGATAATAACGCAGGTTTCCTGAAAGGTGACAAAAAAAGTTAAAACAGGTTTAAATGGCTGCTTAGTAAAATAATCGGTAAGACACTATTTAAAACTCTGCATCTTGACTACCAAATCTACCAAACGGTTACTGTAGCCAAATTCATTATCATACCAACCAATGACTTTCACCAGGTTTCCAACCACACTTGTAAAATCGGAATCAAATACAACGGAGTGCGCATTACCAATCACGTCTACTGAAACCAAAGGGTCTTCAGAGTATTCAAGAATACCTCTTAATTCATTTTCAGAAGCTTCTTTAAAGGCTTTGTTGATTTGTTCCACACTTGGGTAATCAGTTAGCACACAAGTGATATCTGTTAATGAACCATCAGCAACAGGGACACGCATACCACAGCCACCTAGCTTATCTTCCAAATCAGGGAAAATTTTACCAAGTGCTTTAGCCGCACCTGTACTCGTTGGTATAATGCTTAGTGCTGCGGCACGGGCTCTTCTCAAATCTTTATGAGGAGCGTCATGCAAACGCTGGTCACCGGTATAGGAGTGAACTGTAGTTACATAAGCTTCTTCAATGCCCCATTGTTTTAAAACCTGCAACATTGGTGAGGCACAATTCGTTGTACAGGATGCGTTGGATACGATGGTATCTGTTGCTAATAGTTGATCATCATTCACACCCATCACGATGGTTTGAATATCATCATCTTTTGCAGGGGCAGACAAAATAATTTTTTTAGCGCCAGCATTCAAATGTTTTTGAGCCGACTCTTTATCTAAAAATAAACCGGTAGATTCAATTACAATATCAATTCCAAGTTCTTTCCAGGGTAATTTTTCAGGATCTTTGGAAGCAAATATCTTCACTTCTTTTCCATTAACATAAATATGTGTGGCATCATGTGTGATCTCACCAGGGAAACGACGGTGCACAGAGTCGTATTTTAGAAGATGGGCCAGGGTAGCAGAATCTGTAATATCATTGATGGCAACTATATTAATGTCCGGATGATTAAAAGCGCATCTGAAAAATACTCTTCCGATTCTTCCGAAACCATTGATAGCAACATTTATCTTTTTCATAATAGTAAGTTTAAAGTCTTGTAAAGTTACACTAAAGTTTAATCAATGTAAAACGGATTCGCATGAGTAAAATTGTAGCATTAAGGATTAATTTAAATTGTAGCATTTCTCGATTTCGCTCGAAGTGACAAACAGCAAGACTTATATTGATGAAGAATTACTTCACTTCAAATTCCAAAAACAAGTCCTCTTTGATAAAACCCTGTAATTTATCACCAATTTTTACCGGGCCTACACCTTCCGGTGTTCCGGAATAAATTAAATCACCAACTTTTAGTGTTACAAATTGAGATACATAAGCAATGATTTTGTCGAAGCTGAACAACATGTCTTTTGTATTACCAATTTGTTTGGATTCGCCATTGATCTTTAATTCAAAGCCAATGTCCGATAAATTTCCCAATAGGTTTTTGGAAACAAATTTACCGATAGGAGCAGAGCCATCAAAAGCTTTTGCTTTTTCCCAGGGCAATCCTTTTTCTTTCGCTTTCGCTTGTAAGTCTCTGGCAGTAAAATCTATACCAAGGCCTATTTCGTCAAAATATTTATGTGCAAACTCTTCTTTAATATGTTTCCCAACTTTATTAATTTTTAAAACGATCTCAATTTCATGGTGAAGGTCTTTGGTAAACTCAGGATAATAGAATGATTCACCATCTTTTAATAAAGCCGTATCCGGTTTCATAAAAAATACCGGCTCTGTTGGGATAGCGTTGTTTAATTCTTTAGCGTGTTCAGCGTAGTTACGGCCTATGCAAATGATCTTCATAATTATAGTTTTGAGATACAGAGTTACACAAACAGATTGTTTATTGCAATTTATTCGAAGAATATTTAATAAAATAAACCCAATAACACTTTTTTGTGAGTATTGAAAATCCAGATCAATAATCTTATATTTGAGAAATTTACAATCATTTAAATGAGCACTACAAACTACGATATCATTATAGTTGGCGGCGGAATAGTTGGATTAGCAACGGCTTATAAACTAACCCTACAAAATCCAAATAAAACGATTTTAGTTCTTGAAAAAGAAAAAGAAGTGGCAGCGCATCAAACCGGGCATAACTCCGGTGTGATTCATTCAGGCATTTATTATAAACCCGGCTCCTATAAAGCCATTAATTGCGTTGCCGGAAGAAGAGAGTTGATGGAGTTCGTCAAAGAACATAACATTCCTCATGACCTTTGCGGGAAGATTATTGTAGCAACCGAAGAAAGTGAACTTGCTCACTTGAACAAGGTATTTAACAATGGTTTAGCGAATGGTGTAGAGGGTATTGAAATGATTGACGCGAAACGTATCAGTGAAATTGAGCCCTATTGTAAAGGCATTGCGGGCATCTGGGTGCCATGTACCGGTATTATTGATTACACAGATGTTGCCAGAAAATATGTGGAGTTGATTCATTCTAAAAATAATGGCAGTAAAGTATTGACAGGCCATAAAGTAACAGGCTTTGATAAGATAGGTAATACAACAAATGTAATTACTGAACACGGAACGTTTAATTGTAAATATTTAATTTCCTGTGCAGGTCTACAAGCCGACCGTATTACAAAAAAGGATCATGTGAAAACCGATTCTGCTATTGTTGGTTTCAGAGGAGATTATTATGACCTGACAGAGAAGGGCAGAAAGAAAGTAAAGAATTTAATTTACCCGGTTCCCAATCCAGAGTTTCCATTTTTGGGCGTACACTTTACCCGCATGATTAAAGGCGGTGTGGAGTGCGGACCTAACGCCGTATTTGTATTCGACAGGGAAGGTTATAGTAAAACAGCTTTTAGTTTAAGAGATACATTAGCAGCTTTTGGTTTTTTAGGTACCTGGAAATTCTTTAAAAAACACTGGCGTTTTGGATTGGATGAATACCGTGGTGCTTTTAGCAAAACGTATTTCTTAAACCGTTTGAGAAAGTTAATTCCTGATTTGCAGATGGACGATATTGAACCGGCGCGCTGCGGAATCCGTGCGATGGCATTAGGACCGGAAGGTGATATGCTGGATGATTTTAAAATCGAATACCAGGGAAATTCAATGCATGTGATTAATTCTCCATCACCGGCAGCAACGGCTTCTTTGGCTTACGGAAATGAGATTGCCAAGAAGGCCAAGGAGTATTTTAAACTGAATTAAAATTATTTTTTTCTTAGAATTATATGTCTTTTAGAAAGCTCTAGGCGCTTTTGTCAAATTCTATTTCATCACCTATCTCTATTTTATCAGCTGGCTTTTCTAAAGGTAATGTAAAGTAAAATGAGGAGCCTTCACCTTCAACGCTTTCTACCCAAATTTCACCACTGTTTTTTTCAAGAAAGCCTTTCACTAAAAGTAATCCTATACCGGCTCCCTTATTTTCTTTTCGTGCTTCTGAAAGTGAATTAATCTGAGGAGTAAATAACCTATCCTGTATTTCTTTAGACATGCCTATGCCATTATCCTTTATCTGAATTACTAATTTATTTTCGCTTTTTTTTGCGGTAACAGTTATATCGCCGCCTGCATTTGAGTGTTTTATAGCATTTGAAACGATGTTTTGAAGTACAGATAGCAACATTTTTTCATCTGCAAATACACTTTCATTTTCCGCTATTTCATGATGAAGATTAATGGTATTAACAGACGCTGTTTCTTTTAAAGTCTCAAATACTTTATTAACATACTTTGAAAGCAGAATTTTAGCAGGAGTAAAAACATCTGAAGCATATTTGATTCTCGCCCATTCAACAAGGTAGTCCAGCATATTCAATTCATCTGTTGAAGCTTTGTGTAATTGCCCAAGCATTTCTTTTACTGCTTCAGGTTTCATTCTGTCAAAGTTTTCCTTCAGGTATTTTGTTCCTTGTATAATTCCGGTTAACGGACTTCTTAAATCATGGGACAAAATTGCCAGGATACTTTCTTTGTGAGTATTGAGTTCTTCAAGTTCTTTTACATATTTTTTAACAGCTTCCTCCGTATTTCTTCTTTCAGTTAAATCCCTTAAAATCTTAACATAACCAAGGAGTTCCCCTTCCAAACCAGTGAAGGGAAAAACCAAACCATAAGCGTAAAATTCACTTCCATCTTTACAAACATGCCATCTGTTATCAACTGCTCTGCCTTCTTTTAGTGCATTATCAATTTCTGTTTTCGGGATACCATTTTTTTTATCCTCTTCTGAAAATATGATATCAAAAGGTTGCCCCACAGCTTCTTCAGTTGTATATCCAAAAATTGTTGCCGATCCTGAACTCCAACTATTAATATTTAATTCTTTATCCAGGGTAAATATCGAATAGTCCTGCAAGCTATCAATCAACTGGCTATAAAACTCGGAAGTAGGTACGTATACGTTGTTAAGAATTTTTGGTGCAGTTTTTTCGTCTTTCATATTTTGAAATTAAAGAGAAGTAAAGTTTTTTGTGTAATTATATATAACAATTGTTTCGATGAAGGTACTATAAAAACAGTAGGAATACGTTTGCATAAATAATAGGAAAAACATTGAAATTTTAATTAATCCGGAATATTATTTTAGACCCTTGGATTGATGATTTTAGGGTTCTTTTGCTATTATAAAAATAAACACAGATATTGTACAAACATTTTAGAGTATGACAAAAACAAACTGGCCAACTGCTTTACAACCCTTACTGGATAAGTATAAAGGTAAACAACATCCTTTAGATTATAAAAATACTTACCAGTTAATGATCATGGTAATTTTGTCGGCGCAGGACTCCGATAAGCATATCAATTCACTGGCACCGGTTTTATTTAAAGAATTTCCAAATTTAAAAGTACTGGCCAATTCAAGTATTGATTCATTAATTCCTTTTATTTCGAAGGTTCGTAATTTTGGCAACAAAGCAAACTGGATCATACAAATTGCAAAAACATTAAAAGAAGATAAAAATATTCCTTTAACAATGGAGGGTTTAACGGCACTTCCAGGTATTGGCAGAAAATCTGCGAATGTTATTATGCGGGAGTCCGGTATAAAAGCCGAAGGCATTATTGTAGATTTGCATGTAGTTCGTGTGGCCCCCCGTTTAGGAATTGCTGGTGGTACAGATCCTAAGAAAATAGAAATTCAATTAATGGAAGTTATGCCGGAAAATACCTGGGGCGAGATCGGTATGGCTATTTCTTTTCTGGGTCGCGAAACCTGCAGGCCTACCAATCCTATGCATGATGAATGTGTTGTAAGAAAGGATTGTGAATATTGTAGGACCGGAAAAGTTGCTGAGGATAAACCACGAGAGAAAAAGATAACTTTAAAAAAAGTTGCTCCAAAAAAAGAATCAGTGAAAAAATCTGCAACTAAAAAACGTGAATAAGTTTTGAATACCGTTATTCAAGTACAACTTTTTTAAGAAGCTTTTTTTCATCTACCCACACTTCCAGTAGATAGATGCCTTTCACGTTTGAACTTAAATCAATTTGTTTTTTTGGTTCTGAAAACATTTCCTGTGAAAGGCATTGGCCAAGATTATTATATATGCATAATTTATATTTTTGTGAGGACGCTTTTATGTCGAGCATAAATAGTCCGTTGGTGGGATTGGGATAAATAGTGATATCATCGTTCATTTCGTTTTCAAAACCGCCACTTGTCAAATCTGTTGAGAATTCCCACAAATCTTTTTCAAGAAGCGGGTAGGGACTATCACCGTAAAAGCCACCGGTGGAAATGTATCCTTTGTTTCCAACTCTGACTGCGGTTGCCATGCATCTGCCAGACCCACTAAAATCTGATAATTGTGTCCATTTATCCGTAACCTGATCCCATTCCCATACAGACTGCAGTGTATTTCCAAAGTTATCTTTTCCCGCAATCATATAAGCTTTTTTACCAATGGAAAATGCAGAAATACCAATACCAGTTGGGCCATTAAAGGAAGAACGTTGAGTCCAGGTGTTGGAAGTTTGATCCCACTCCCAAAGATCATGTAGTGCGTTGATATTTAATCCTCCTACAATATAAGCTTTTGTTCCGATGGTAAAAGCTGCAGCGAAAGTTCTGGGACTTCCAGGGAAGTCAGCCTTTTTATTCCAATTGTTGCTTATTTGATCCCATTCCCATAAATCATTTAAATGATCTCCGTTTCCACCGGTTACAATATATCCTTTATCGCCAATCGAAAAACCCACACCCTGTGCTCTTGGACCACCACCTAAATTTTTTTTCTGTGTCCAGGTATTTGTAGAAGCATCATACTCCCAAAAATCTTCCTGCCAACCGGATTGATTTCCGCCACCACCAATATAGCCTTTGTTTCCTATGGAAAAAGAAAATGCGTCATATCGTGGGCCACCTGGAAAGTTCTCTTTTTGAATCCATGAATTGGTGAGTTGATTCCATTGCCAAATGTCATCCGTTCCCCAACGGTTCGCAGAAGTTTCTCCAGTACCTATATATAAACAATTATTGATCGAAAATCCAATAGCCCTGTTTCTTGCTTCACCTGACAGGTTATTTTTTTGTGTCCATGAATTTTGACACGTTAATGTTGAAGCTGTTACAACAATAAATTGAATAAAAAGTATCAGAGTCTTCATGGCTGTAACAAACGTATAACAAATCTACATCTGGTTTCATAAAAGGTATTTTCTTTTCGTTCGGGTCGTAGTTTTAATCGTTCAGTCATTACTGTTTTGGGTTTTTAAAACAGTATTTTTAGATAGAAAATTAAATTCTTCTTCGTATGTTTGATTTATACAAGTGATGAAAAACAACCTTTTATTAATACTTCTATTTTGGGTTTATTCTGTTTCCTCACAAGATTCTTCCAGAATTTTTAGCCTGATTGAGAAGAGCCGGGGATTTCTTCAAAAAAACGAAACAAATAAGGCTTTACAAACCGCCCGTCAGTCACTGGCTTTTAGTTATAAAACTTCTAATTATAAAGGAATCTCTTCTGCAGCCAACCAACTGGCCTATATTTTTGAAAGTAACAGTAATTATGATAGTGCCAATTTTTACCTCGATATAAGCATCACTGTTGCCGAAAAGTACCATCTTAAAAATGAGCTTGCGGTTGCGAATAATTTATCAGGACTGGTTTTATGGCATCAAAGCAGGTACAAAGAAGCTTTGCCGCATCATGCTGAAAGCCTTGAATTATTTCGTGAAACCAAAAACGAAAAAGGTTTGGCTGACACCTATGCGAAAACAGGAAATGTTTATTATGATCTGAGTGATTTTCCAAAGTCATTAGAGAATTTTCTACAGGCACTTAAAACTTACAGTAACATCAACGACAGCTCCGGCATTGCTGATGTTTGCAACTACATTGGCAAGGTTTATAATCGCCTGAATGAAAAGGAGTCTGCGAAAAAATATTTATTTAAAGCATTAAGTCTTCACCAGCGCATCCAAAATAACCGAGGCATTGCCATTTCATATAATGGATTGGGAAATGTGTTCATGGATAATCACGATTTGATCAAGGCATTGAAGTTTTTTCAAAAAAGCAAGGATTATCATTTGCTTGGCGGAGATCAGATTGGTATTTCTGTAGCTCATATTAACATCGGAACCATTTATAATATGATGTCTTCTTTGTCAGATGATTCCTTGTCCATTGTAGCGCTTAATATTCATTACAAGTCCGTAAACTCGATTCGCAAAAGTATTCTCGATTCTGCGGAAAATTATTTCCAGGCTTCTATCGTTATTAATAGTAAAGTTGGAAATCAATTCGGACTTATATATGGTTATAACGGCATTGGCGATGTTTATGTTAAAGAACAACAATATAAGAAAGCAATTTTGCAATTTCAAAGAGCTTATTCCATTTCTAAATTCCTGAAAGCTACCAGCGAGCAATATGAATCCGCTATGCGACTTGCAAGTGGTTATGAATTTATGAATAATAAAGACAGCGCTTATTTTTACTTAAAAACCTATACTCATTTAAAAGAAGAGGTGATTGGAGAAGAGAGGCAAAGAGAATTGTTTAAGAAAGAAAGTCAGTATGAGTATGATAAACAGTTAGAGAAGCAAAAATTAATGAAGGAGGCGAGAGAAGCTATTGTGGCTGAAAAAGAAAAACGTCAGATGCTCATCATTGTAGGAATTATAATTGTTTTGTTAATCGTGGTTTATTTTGCTGTTGTTTTAAATAAAAGGCTCAGAACAACCCGTCAGCAAAAGCAGGTAATTGAGCAACAAAAATTTAGTTTAGAACAAAAGAATAAAGAAATTATTGACAGTATAACATACGCTAAAAGAATCCAGGATGCAATGCTGACTTCAAGTACTTACATTGAAGAAGAGATTAAAAAATTAAATGCAGAAAGTTTTATTGTGTTTAAGCCGAAAGATATTGTGAGTGGTGATTTTTATTGGTTTCATGTGGATGGTAAGGTTCTTTATTATATGACAGCCGATAGCACTGGTCATGGTGTTCCGGGAGGATTTATGAGCATGCTTGGGATTAATTTATTAAGTGAAATAGTTATTGAACGAAAAATTAAAGATCCCGGTACAGTTTTGAATCAGTTGAGAGAGGAAATTATCCGCTCTTTAAAAACGGATGAAGGCTATTCTATGGATGGAATGGATTGTACCTTTTGCCGAATTGATACTGAAAAACAAATTCTTGAATATGCCTCTGCCAATAACTCCCTTTATCTGATCCGTAATGGGGAATTATCTGATTATAAACCACAAAAAATGCCAGTGGGTTATATGGAAAATGCAGTGCCCTTTAAAACATTTGTAATTGATCTTCATAAAGGAGATATGATTTATACATTTACAGATGGATATGCCGATCAGTTTGGTGGTGAGAAAGGTAAGAAATTTAAATACAGTCATTTAAAAAATAAATTAGGTTCTATTTGCAGCCTGCCTTTAAAAGAACAACAAACAAATCTGGATTCAACTTTCGAAATTTGGAAAGGTGCGTTGGAACAGGTAGACGATGTGTGTATAGTGGGAGTTCGAATTTAAAGAAAGTGCAGGAATGACTCTATCAATTCTTGGGTTATGATTTCTTTTTTTGTATTTTTAATTTATAAATTTTTATATATGAAGCGAATTTTACCTTTCCTGTTTTCGGTTATAACTTTTCAGCTGGCAAATGCTCAAAATCCATTGCATTGCGGTGCAGACGAGATGCGTATCAATACATTAAAGCAATATCCTGAAATTGCAAAAGCAGTGATTGCAAAGGACATTGAATTGGAAAATTTTACTAAACATTTCAATCCGAATTTAAATAAAACTGCTACTGCTACATATGTGATTCCTGTTGTATTTCATGTCATTCATAATTACGGAGTGGAAAATATTTCAGATGCACAGATTAAAGATGGATTAACGATTGTGAATAAAACATTTAATAAAACCCATCCCAATACTGCCACTATTAATGCAGCTTTTCAAAGTATTCACGCTGATTGCGACATTGAATTTCAATTAGCAACAAAAGATCCAAATGGAAATTGTCACAGCGGTATAAATCGCGTGGCTTCATCCTTAACTACTTCTGGTGATCATCGCATTAAGAGTTTAATTCATTGGCCACCAACACAATATTTAAATGTGTACATCGTGGCTAATGCCGCAGGATTAGCAGGCCATGCTATCTGGCCCAGTGATGCTGATACGATGCCCTCCTGGGATGGGATCGTTTTATCACATAATTATGTTGGAACTTTTGGTACGTCTAATTTAACTCAATCAGTTGCTTTTGCCCATGAATGTGGCCATTATCTGAATCTGCATCATATCTGGGGAGGCAATAACGTTCCTAATTTTTACTTTTATCCATGTGCTGACCCTAATAAAGATTGTAATATCGATGATCTGGTAGCTGATACACCTCCAACTATAGGTTGGCAATCCTGCAATATTAATGGTGCATCATGCGGTAATGTTGTCGATAATGTTCAAAACGCGATGGATTATAGTTATTGTAACATTATGTTCACAGAGGGTCAAAAAACCAGAATGCAGGCATGTTTAAATTCGGGAATCGCCGGAAGAAATAATTTATGGCAGCCAGCTAATTTAATGGCTACTGGTGTAAGTATACCAGGTACATTGTGCAAGGCAAATTTTGTCAGCAACAAGACGATGGTATGTCCGAGTGCTGCGGCAGTGACATTTACTAATACCTCTTATAACGGAGCATTTACATCTATTGAATGGAACTTTCCAGGCGGTACTCCTTCTGTTTCGGCAGTATCAAATCCAACAATTACTTATTCAACTCAGGGTTCATATAATGTCACTTTAAAAGTGAAAAATGGAAATGATTCTGTTACTGTAACCAAGCAAAATTATATTCATGTTCAGTCTAATACAGGTAGCGCATATCCATACTCAGAAAGTTTTGAAACGGTTACTTCTTTAAATGGAAATGAATGGTTTGCTAATAACCTTGATACAGCCAACACCTGGCAATTAACTAATCTGGCAGCCGCAACAGGTAGTACTAGTGTTATGTTGGATAATTTTAATAATACCATCAATGGACGAGATGAATTATACAGTCGTGCTATTAATTTAGCTGGTGCTTCAGCTGTATTCCTTAGTTTTAAATATGCGTTCGCCAGAAAAGATACAAGTAATAGAGATCAACTTATAGTTTATTCTGTAAGCGCTTGCGGTAGTACTTCTCTTGTAAAATTCAACGCTATTGGGTCGTCTCTGGAAACTGTTACGCCTACTTCTTCTCCTTATTTTCCTGCTAATGCCGCAGACTGGAGATTTGTTAGCAGTAATATACTTCCATTACAATTAACAACAGGATTTCGTTTAAAATTTATATTCAATCAAAAAGGTGGTAATAATATTTTCATTGATGACATAAATATTGATATTGCAACGGACACTAAAGATATCACAGAAACCATTGATATATTAAGTATTTTTCCTAATCCTTCAACCGATCATTGTTCGGTTAATTTTAAATTGAGTCAAACCAAAACATTATTATTTTCCATATTTAATGTCTTAGGTGATAAGGTATATTCGCTTCAAAAAAACATTTATGAAGAAGGTTTAAATGAAATAAAAGTAAATACTTCAAATCTTGCTAATGGAATATATACCATGCAGCTTCATGATGGAACCCGTGCCATTAATAAATCCTTAGTGATCAGTAAATAATCCAAAGTCATGTTGTCTCATTTCTTTTAGAGTTATTTAGACCTTATAAGAAGTTAGGAAAATTTAATACTTTAATGGCATAAATTAATAGAAAAATAAACCTTTTGGTTAATTTTTACAATCAGTTTCTGCCAATTCCTTATTATCTTTAACGCTGTGTCATTTAAACTAATATCTGAATTTCAGCCCACAGGAGATCAGCCAACTGCGATTAAACAATTAGTAGAAGGATTGAAATCCAATTCAAAACACCAGGTACTTCTAGGAGTAACGGGTTCCGGAAAAACGTTTACGGCAGCTAATGTGATCCAACAAGTTAACAAGCCAACTCTGATCTTAAGCCATAATAAAACACTGGCGGCCCAATTGTTCAGTGAGTTTAAGCAGTTCTTTCCGGACAATGCTGTGGAATATTTTGTGAGCTACTACGATTACTACCAGCCGGAAGCTTTTTTGCCAACTACCGGAACGTATATTGAAAAAGACCTACAGATCAATGATGAGATTGAAAAATTGCGTATCAGTGCTTCTTCCGCTTTGCTGTCGGGTAGGAGGGATGTGATTGTGGTCTGTTCTGTTTCCTGTATATATGGTATTGGTAACCCAACGGATTTTAAAAAGAACATTATTGCCATTGAAGCAGGAACGGTAATTTCCCGAAATAGGTTTTTACATTTATTGGTGGCCGCCTTATATTCAAGAACCACCGAAGAATTTAAACGCAGTACTTTCAGAGTAAAAGGTGATACCGTCGATGTTAATTTATCATATGCTGATCATGCCGTTCGCATTAGTTTTTTTGGTGATGAAATAGAATCCATTGAAACGTTTGATCCACAATACGGAACGATCATCGAAAAATTTCAAACTTTTTCCATCTATCCGGCCAATATATTTGTGACATCTCCTGATACTATGAAAAGTGCGATGGTACAAATCCAGGAAGATCTGGAAAGACATAAAGCATTTTTATTATCGCAGGGAAAAGACCTGGAAGCAAAGCGAATAGAAGAGCGTGTGAATTACGATCTTGAAATGATGAGGGAACTCGGTTATTGCAGCGGCATCGAGAATTATTCCCGTTATATGGATGGCCGTCCACCTGGCACCAGACCTTTCTGTTTGATTGATTATTTTCCGGATGATTTTTTAATGATGATTGATGAGAGTCATGCAACTGTTCCACAAATCAGGGCTATGTTTGGTGGCGACTTATCGCGCAAACAAAACTTAGTTGAATATGGTTTTCGCTTGCCATCTGCTATGGATAATCGTCCTTTAAAATTTGAAGAGTTTGAAGATCTTACTAATCAGGTAATTTATATTTCAGCTACTCCGGCAGAATATGAGCTGGAAAAGGCGGAGGGAATAGTAGTAGAGCAATTAGTTCGTCCTACTGGTATTTTGGATCCAATTATTGAAGTTCGTCCTAGTGGTAATCAGGTGGACGATCTGCTGGATGAAATTCACAAAGTTGTTGCGAAAGACGAGCGTATTTTAGTTACAACGCTTACTAAGCGAATGGCAGAAGAATTATCCAAATACTTAACCAAGCTTCAGATTCGGTGTCGTTATATTCATAGTGAAGTAGATACTTTAGAACGTGTGGAGATTTTGCGCCAGTTAAGGGTAGGTATGTTTGATGTATTGATTGGAATTAATTTACTGCGAGAAGGATTGGATTTGCCCGAAGTTTCCTTAGTAGCGATTTTAGATGCTGATAAGGAAGGGTTTTTAAGAAATGTGCGGAGTCTTGTTCAAACCTCGGGTAGGGCAGCCCGTAATGTGAATGGGAAAGTGATCATGTACGCCGATAAGATTACCGATAGCATGCGTATTACGATTGAAGAAACTGACAGAAGAAGGAAGCGACAGATCGAATATAATTATAAGAATGGGATCACACCAACCCAGGCCGGTAAGAAATTGTTATTGCAGCCAAACGATCACGGTGTAGAAGTAACAGTAGACGGTAAACTGGTGAGAACGTATATTGAGCCGGAGGAGTATAGTGTAGCCGCTGATCCGGTAGTTCAGTATATGAGTAAAGATGAATTGAAAAAACAAATCACCAAATTAAAATCAGCTATGCTGAAAGCTTCTAAAGAAATGGATTTTATGAAGGCAGCTAGTTTAAGGGATGAAATGTTTGGTTTGGAGAAATTGATGGAAAGTAAATAGGATGAGAATCGCCACCAACAAACTATCAGACCTCTTCGAATTTTACAAAACAGAACTATTATCTGTTTATGACGAAGAAGAATTGTATGCAATTTTCGAATTGGTCTGCGAACATTTTTTAGGTTATTCAAAAACAGACACCAGATTAAATTTTAATGGCAACCTGAATCAATCAGATGTCCTGAAAATTTATGATACGGCAAAAGCTTTAAAAACCGGCGCACCTGTGCAATACATTTTAGGGGAAGCTCATTTTTACGATTTGAAATTCAAGGTCAACTCCTCAACTTTAATTCCCCGTCCCGAAACCGAAGAATTAGTAGACTTGATAATTAAATCTCAAACACCCAATAACCAACATCCAATATCTATTCTTGATATTGGAACAGGATCAGGTTGTATTCCGGTTACTTTAAAAAAACATTTGCCATATGCGAAATTAACCGCGGTTGATATTTCAGAAAAAGCACTTGAGGTAGCTCAATCCAACGCCATCAAAAATAAAGTAGAAGTTGAGTTCATAAAATGCGATATCCTTTCCCAATTTATCACTCATCATTCAAAATTCAACATTATTGTAAGTAACCCTCCTTATGTTCTAAATTCAGAAGCTAAACAAATGGAAGCCAGGGTTTTGGATCACGAACCTCACGTAGCACTTTTTGTGGAAGATACAGATCCAATTATTTTTTACAAACGGATCATTGATCTTTGCAATGACCATTTAGAAGAAAATGGTTACTTGTTTTTTGAATTGAATCCCCTGTATGCGAATGAAGTAAAAAACTATGCAAATGACAGTAAAATCTTTAATTTTACCGAGATTTTAAATGATATGAGCGGCAAACAACGATTCTTAAAAATACAAAAGAAATGAAATATTTAGTTATTCTATTAACTTTTTTATCATCAATTCTATTTTCTCAAGAGAAGATTCAAAAGGAGGTTGACAAGCCCGCTCAACCTGTTGGTGGAAAATTAGATGTAGATTATGTATTCGAGTCACAGGTTATTTATCCTGTAAATTTATTAAAGAAAAAAGCCAGTGCTGATGTGGCTATATATTTTACAGTGTTAGCTGACGGTTCTGTCAAAGACATTGAATTCAAAAATGATTACAAGGAAGAATTTAAAAACGAAGCTAAACGTCTTTTACGGTATTTTATTTTTACACCGTCTACCATTGGTAATGTGAGTGTGGCCTCGCAAAGTTTTTTAGTATTTAAATTTAATCCTGATACCTATAAAAAATATACGAAGAAAAGAGGATTTGTCATTCACAAGGAGCGTGCTTCTTTTGACACAAGTTTTGTTGTATATAAAATGGCTGATTCTTCTCCTGAATATTACAAAGGTGAGGAAGCCCTGGGTGAATTTATTCTGTCGAATTTAGAATACCCGGATCTGGCTATTCGGCAGAATTTGCAAGGCACCGTTATCATGAGTTTTATTGTAGAGCCTAATGGCACTTTAAGTAATCTGGTTGCTGAAAAAGAATTCAATCACTTTTGCACCCAGGAAGCTCTTCGCATTATGCGGGAAACCAAATGGAAACCGGGTAAAAAAGACGGTAAAGCTATCCGTTATAGAACTAAATATCCTATTGTATTCAGTTTAAAAAATATTAATAAAGACAATGCAACCAGCGAGCAGCGCTAGTATAAAACAGTAAAAAAAATGAATTATTCAATCCACCCCGAAAAGAGAATTACTATAAGTGACGTTCAACATATTTTAGAATCGAATGTTACATTGGTGCTTTCCGATAAAGCCAAACAAAATATTGTGGCGTGTCGCGAGTATCTTGATAAAAAAATGGCTTCTCAAAAAGAGCCCATCTATGGCATTAATACAGGTTTTGGTTCTTTGTGTAATGTGATCATCCCGGATAGTGAACTTGAACAATTACAAACGAATTTGGTAATGTCTCATGCGTGCGGGATGGGTGATGAAGTGCCTTTGGAAATTGTGCGCTTAATGTTATTATTAAAGATTCAGTCATTGTCTTATGGTAAAAGCGCTGTACAGTTAAAAACTGTTGAGCGACTGATAGATCTTTATAATTTAAAAGTTTATCCTATCATCTATCAGCAAGGTTCTTTAGGTGCGTCAGGTGACTTATCGCCTTTAGCACATTTGTCTTTGCCGTTATTGGGAATGGGAGAAGTGAATTATCAGGGAAATAAATACCCGGCTGCTGCGGTTTTAAAACAGTTAGGATTGGAGCCTATTACGTTGAAATCGAAAGAAGGATTGGCCTTATTAAACGGCACTCAATTTATGAGTGCATATGGCGTATGGTGTTTAATAAAGTCAAATAGGCTGAACGCATTGGCAGATTTCATTGGAGCTATTTCGTTGGATGGTTTTGATGGAAGAAGTGAGCCTTTTAAAGATAATATTCACATCATCCGTCCTCATAATGGTCAGTTACAAACGGCCAGGGCCATTCTGGAAAATCTAAAAGGCAGTGAAATATTAGCACAGAAAAAAGTACAGGTGCAGGATCCGTATTCTTTTCGCTGTATTCCCCAGGTTCATGGTGCAACTAAAGATGCGACAGTGTATGTAAATTCAGTTTTTGAAACCGAGATCAATTCAGTAACAGATAACCCAACAGTATTCCCGGAAGACGATGAAATTATCAGTGGAGGAAATTTTCATGGACAACCATTGGCTATCAGCCTTGATTTTTTAGCAATCGCTATTGCGGAATTAGGAAGCATTTCGGAAAGACGAGTGTATCAGTTAATATCGGGGATCCGTAATTTACCGGCTTTTTTAGTAGCTAAACCAGGACTGAATTCAGGTTTCATGATTCCTCAATATACTGCGGCAAGCATCGTTAGTCAGAACAAACAATTATGTACTCCGGCCAGTATTGATAGTATTGTTTCCAGTAATGGCCAGGAAGATCACGTAAGTATGGGAGCTAATGCAGCAACTAAATGTTATAAAGTGATTGAAAATGTAGAAAAACTAATGGCTATTGAATTATTAAATGCATCGCAAGCAATTGAATTCAGAAGACCATTACAATCATCACCAAAAATCGAGAAAGTGTTGGCAGATTTTAGAAAATTAATTCCCTTTATTAAAGATGACAAAATCATGTACCAGGAAATGGAAGCGACTTTACAATTTGTAAAAACATTAACCATCTAAAAAATTTGTCAGTTCGATCGGAGTCAATTGTCATTTCAAGCGAAGTCACCTGTCAGTTCGATCCGAGTCGATAACAACCTATATGAAACATCTAAGCATTATATTTCTATTAATTATGGCAGGCAAACTTTCATTTGCTTGTCAATGCCCTATAACCGAATTAACAGACAAGGAGCTTGCTAAATATGATATAATTTTTAGAGGAAACATAAATTCTATAAAACTTGATAAACAAAATAGTCAGGCTATTTTTACGATCAGTGAGCTATACAAAGGATTACTTGCGCAGGATTTTAAGATTTTGTTTAATAATGACGATGTTTGCAAACTGGAATTAAGGGTAGGTGATGAATGGCTCATTTATACAAACTATCACCAGATCGATAATGCTAAACTTGATTTTTGCAGCCGAAGCCGGAAGTTCTTTGTGAATATCAAAGAGGATTTTTTTGCAGAGACCACAGGAATCTCTTATGATGAGGAAATACGCTATTTACAAACCAATTTAGGAATACATAAGTTGATGAAAGAAAATCCAAATAAAGTGGAGAACAGAAATTCATTACCCTCCAGTAATCAATCTGTTGTCTTAATTATTTGCTCTATTCTCGGACTGATCTTTTTCTATTTACTCATCAATAAACTTTTTAAAAAGTTTAGTTAATACAGACCCAAATGAAAGTGCAGTTACATAAAGCTCATCCCTGGCATGGTATCTCCATCGGCGAAAAATGCCCTGAGATCATTACTTCTTTTATTGAAATGGTTCCGGCCGATCATGTTAAATATGAAATTGATAAAGCATCAGGTTACCGTAAAGTCGACCGGCCTCAGAAATTTTCCAATATCATTCCTGCACTTTATGGTTTTGTGCCTCAAACCTATTGTGGTGAATTAGTTGCTGAACGAGCCAACGAAAGAACAAACCGCAAAGACATTATCGGTGATGGAGATCCTTTGGATATCTGTGTGTTAACCGAACGTAATATAACCAGTGGTGATATCATTGTAGAAGCTATTCCCATTGGTGGTTTTCGGATGATAGACAAGAATGAGGCAGACGATAAGATCATTGCGGTGATGGCTAAGGATGAAATTTACAGTAAATGGAAAGATATCCTGGATTGCCCTGAGCCATTGATCAATCGATTACGCCATTACTTCTTAACATATAAAAATATACCGGGAGAATCAACCGCTATTGTAGAGATTACAGAAACTTATGGTAGAGAAGAAGCACATGAAGTGATCCGCCGTAGTGTGAAAGATTATGATAAACTATACAGATCATTCATGGATCTGGGTATGTAAGAGCAGTATCTTTAGTTTTTTATCAGATTGATAAAAGATTTTTTTAGATAGGTTTTTTGTCTTAATAATACGAAGCTACACCTCATTTATGTAATTTGGGAAATAGCGACGATGCTAAGCACGCACATTTTTAATTATATTTATACATCTAATTTTTAGTATGAAATACCTTGCTTTTTTCTCTTTGTTGGTTTGGCACTTAACTTCTTTTGCGCAGAAGTCTGTAAACCACAGACTGGTATTTCATCCCATGTTTGGGGATTCGGTTTTAAAAGAGGCGACCTATTATCAAATCAACAGTAACGATAGTATACAAATAACTGCTTTAAAGTTTTACATTTCCGGTCTTGAACTTTCGTATCAACATAAAACTGTTTGGAAAGAAAAAAACAGCTATCATCTTATGGATGCTTTTCAGGAAGGAAGTTTAACCCTGCCTTTACCATTACCTGCGAAATTAAAATATGACCGTGTTAAATTTAACTTAGGTATTGATAGTGTAACCAGCGTGTCCGGAGTAATGGGTGGCGATCTGGATCCAACCAAAGGAATGTATTGGACCTGGCAAAGTGGCTATATTAATTTTAAGCTGGAGGGTAACAGCAATTTATGCAAAACCCGCAATACCGAATTTCAATTTCATTTAGGGGGGTATCAGTTTCCGCATAATAACCTGCAATCTATTTTTATGGATATGCCTCATCAAAAATTAGATGTGGTCATCGATATAAAAAAAATGGTAGGTGATTTGCCACTCACACAAATGCACCATATCATGTCGCCGGGAAATGAAGCGATGCTTTTAACGGAAACAGTGATCAATGCCATGAGGGCTAAAAAATGAAACAAAAATTTTTTATAGGATTTTTTTTGTGTGTTACCTTATGTGCCTTCCATGTAATAGATACTAAATTGTTTGTTTCTCCTGAAAACTGGCCTAAACCAAGTTACGATTTTACACAAAATCCTTTAACCTTTGAAAGCGTTCAGTTAGGCCGGCACTTATTTTACGATCCCATTCTGTCAAAAAACAATAAGATTTCCTGTGCCAGTTGTCATTCTCAATACACGGCCTTTACCCATGTGGACCATAATTTAAGCCATGGTATCGATGATCGGATTGGCGTTAGAAATTCACCGGCTTTGATGAATCTTGCGTGGCATACATCTTTTATGTGGGATGGTGCGGTTAACCATTTGGATGTACAGGCATTAGCTCCGATTAGTCACCCGGATGAGATGGGGGAGAGTATTCAACAGGTAGTTACTAAATTAGGTCAGTCTGAAAAATACAAAAAGTTATTCTATAAAGCTTATGGAGATAGGGTTATCACAGGTGAGCGTACTTTGAAAACCATTTCTCAATTCATGCTCACCTTAGTGAGCGCCAACTCAAAATATGACAGTGTGATGCGAAAGCAAAAACAATTTACAACACAAGAAAAAAGAGGATATGCCTTATTTCAAAAAAATTGTAATACCTGCCATACCGAACCTTTATTTACAAACCTGCAATTTGAGAATAACGGCTTGTCCGTTGACACGACTTTAAATGATTTCGGTAGGATGAAGATTACTAAAAACAATTCCGATTCATTAAAATTTAAAGTACCTACGTTACGTAACGTTGAGTTTTCTTATCCTTACATGCATGATGGCAGGTTTAAAACGTTATCCCAGGTACTGAAACATTATACCAATGGCGTTCATCAAAGTGAAACATTAGCGAAATCGTTAGATGCACCGATTGTGTTATCTTCCAACGATAAAGTGGATTTGGTAGCGTTTCTATTAACGCTGACTGATAAAAAGTTTTTATTTGATCCAAGATATTCTTTTCCAAAATAATTTATTTCGCCTTTAATAACTTTTGGGCGATAGATATTATTGGTTTACCTAAAAATTTAATTTCAACTCTGCCTTGATATTACCTTTATACTATATAAATTTATTTAGGGGAGTATCATAAGAGCAATCTGCGATTTAACCCTTATACTTGATCCGGGCCATACCGGTAAAAGAAAAATAAGTGTAACCCTCTCATAGAAATATGAGAGGGTATTTTTTTTAGTTCAATAATGAGTCATTGTGACTAAGTGGGGTGGAAATTTTCTTAAATGGAAGCCGAGAGAAACAAAGTCACACAAGTTTCGAAGTAATTTATAGAATTAAAGAACCGACTCATGATATCACGATTACCGTTGTCATATTTTTTACTGTTAATTTTAATTTCCGGCTATCTGTTTAATGGGTTCAACTAAAAATTAAATACCTGGGATTTTACTGATGTATCTTTACAGTATATTATTTATTTAGGGAATAAGTTCACCAGAGCAATCTTAGACTTACAACCCTCATAACTTAAATCGGGATGAAATCCAATCTAAGAAAAATAAGTATAACCCTCTTGTAGCAATGCAAGGGGGTATTTTTTTATATGTATTTTCGTTGTCGATAACGACAGTACGATAATGGTATTTATAATCCAGGAGAGTAATCTATCACACGGTCACTGTCTAATTATATGTTATAAAGTCTTCTCGATGTCCATAGCAACTACTTCATAGTGTGACATCTTGATTTGTAATTTTTAATCTTCACTGTTAATTTTAATTTCTGGCTACCGATATCATCGCTTTAACTAATAATAAAAAAAACACTTTAATCTCAGCGTACCTTTATAGTATATTATTTATTTAGGGGAGGTTTTGAAAGAGAAATCTGAGAATTAAACCCTTATAACTTGATCCGGACAATACCGGCGAAAGAAAAGTAAGTATAACCCTCTTGTAGCAATACAAGGGGGTATTTTTTTTATTTAATTTTCATTGTTGCGCAGTTTATGAAATCGTGAAAGAAAATAAAACATTCTTTTAAATATTGAAATCGTTTGTTTAAGCCTCAACTCTTCAATTTGACCTATCACTTATCCGTCCTTAACTAAAAATTAAAAAAACGGATCATTCCTGATGTACCTTTATAGTATATTATTTATTTAGGGAATTTTCAAAAAGTTAGTCTTTAGAAATAACCCTCATAACTTAAATCGGGGAATACCGAAATAAGAAAAATAAGTATAACCCTCTTGTAGCAATACAAGGGGGTATTTTTTTGAGTAAACGCATCCATTCATCTCAACATTGTTCCTATTCACCTAGTTAATTTTTTAATCCAGCATTCAAATTCTATTTTTATATTTAATAAACATAAAAAACGAATGCATATGATAAAAAAAATAGCAACAATGGTTCTGGTTTCTGGCAGCGCAATGGTAATAGCACAAACAAATCCTGCCATCTCCTCATGGTTAAGAAATACTACCGGCATTACAGGTAGGCATTATGTATCGGGAAATTCTACTGCCATCACTGATGCTACGTTATCAGCAAATGTTCAAACGGTAAAATATTCTGCAAATTATGTATACGTAAGTACCCAGGGAATTCCTGCTTATATCACCGGACCTTTTCTGGATGGTAATCCATCCCTGGCAACAAATCAGAATGCTATTTTTAAATTTCCATTAAGTCCTGCTCAAAATACCGGAACGCCCACAGCTACATCCGGAGGAAACATTGGTGTATTTATAAATGGTGTTGCTTTATTTGATTACCGCGATGGTGTTTCATGGAAAAATTCAACCAGTGCAATGGCCGGTGGCCCTTTAGGTGGCTCCGGTGATGGTGTCTGGAACCGGGATGCAATTGTAGCGGAAAAGGCAGGATTTGATTGTTCAAAAGGACATCCGGCGATGGGAAATTATCATCACCATCAAAATCCAAGCGCTTATAATTTGGATAGAGTGGTAATCTCTAACATTTGTAATTTATATGTCGCAGATGGTTTGTATGCAATCGACAGTACTCAACATTCTCCTTTACTAGGTTATGCCTATGATGGTTTTCCGATTTATGGTGCTTATGCCTACAAAAATTCAAACGGCACCGGTGGGATTGTAAGAATGAAATCCAGTTTCAGTTTAAGAAACATTACAGTTAGAAATACATATTACACTGGTACTTCTGTTACAGCTGGACCAAATGTAAGTAGTACTTATCCATTAGGAACATTCAGAGAAGACTATCAATACAATACCACATCAACCCTTACTCCTGAATATCTGGACGATCATAATGGACGCTTTTGTGTAACACCGGAATATCCGGCAGGTATTTATTGTTATTTCGCAACGGTGGATCAAAATTGGAATTCAGCATATCCATATGCTGTTGGGCCAACTTTTTACGGAACAAAAGTAGCTGTGAAAGTGACATCAATAACTGAAACGGTGACTAGCTACACAGGAACTTCCACCGGAACTGGTGAATCAGAAAAAGAAAATTTTAGTATGTTAGTATATCCAAATCCGGCAAGTGACTTAGTGGCCATTCAGTTAAATAATATAACAAAAGATAACCTGAGCGTGGAATTGTTTGATATTACTGGAAAGCTAGTTCAAAAAACAATGATATACCAAGGGAGCACCATCGCTTATTTTGATACAAGAACGCTTTATAGCGGAGAGTACATCATTAGAATCCATCAAGGCACCATGACGCAGACTAAGAAAATTCTGATCGAAAAACAATAATTTAATTTAAAGGAATAACAAGCCCGCTTTGTAAAGAGCGGGTTTTTGCATTAATCGGCAGAGATAAGTGAAAAAAGCTTTTTTCTGCTACGTTTAATCTTTTCAGCATGATGGCTCTGCCTTTATATATTCAAATTTAGACTTTTCATTCCAATTTTTTATATAAAGAAAAATAATCCGTTTTAATTTGTGACTTGACTTAATAAAAGGAAACTTTTATATTTGAACAGATCGTTTTAAATTGTCATAAATCCAAAATACAATTACACCTTTGCAGCAGGTTCATATTTGTTCCCAGTATAAAATAAAAAGGGTTTTCGTGTCTTTTTCAAAAGTTGCGTTCATTCTGCTATTTAGTTTTTGCACTCATTTTTTAAGTGCCCAGCAGGGTTCTAAAATTGAAGACCTTGAAAAGAAACTTCAAAATACCAACGATCCCAAAACAAAAATAGAAATTCTTAATAGGCTAGGGGAACTGTATTTAAGAACCGAACCTCCAAAGGCCAGAGCCTATTGTCTATCAGCGCTTGAGATCTCAGAAAGGATAAATAATCATCAAGGGAAAATCAATAGCAGTAATACCATTGCCAATACGTATTACCTGGAAGGAAATTATAATTCATCTTTGGATTATTATTTAAAAGCCTTAAAAGTTGTAGAGGAGATCGGTGATAAAAAAGGAATTGCTAATGGCTTAATGGGAATAGGAAATATTTATTCCGCGCAAGGAAATTATAAACTCTCATTGGAATATCAGCTAAAATCTTTAAAGATCCGACAAGAATTAAATGATAAGGATGGTATTGCCAGTTGTTATAATAACATTGGCATCATTTACATGGAACAAAAAGAGTTTGATAAAGCCTTAGAATATCAGTTAAAATCTCTTGAGTTAAAACTGGAAGTAGGAGATAGGAAAGGCTCTTCATCGAGCCTTGGAAACATTGGTACGATTTATTATGAGAAGGGTAATTATCCGTTAGCTTTAGAATACCAGCAAAAAGCCTTTGAAATAAGGAAAGAGTTGAATAATAAAAAAGGTATTGCCATGAGCTTTATTGACATGGGTAATATTTATGAAAAGCAAGGCAAGCTAACAGACGCTATACAATCGGAACTAAAAGCAATTTCCGTTGCAAAAGAAGTTGGTTATAAGTCAGCTTTAAAAGGTGCTTACCTCAGTTTATCGGCTATGTATGAAAAGATAGATAGTACAAAAAATGCTTTGGAATACTATAAATTATTTACCGCTATAAAAGACAGTATTTTTAATAAAGAGAATTCGTCCAAACTAATAGAGATGCAAACCCGCTTTGATACTGATCGTAAAGAGAAAGAAATTGCGCTATTGACCAAAGGAAGAGAAATTCAGGCTCTCCAAGCTAAGCAACAACAATTTGAGATTGAAAAACACAGAATGGAATCTCTGCAAAATAAGATGGAGGCCTTGCAACGCAAACGAGAAATAGAATTAAAGGGGCGAGAACTGCACGGAGAAAAATTAAAGAACGAAGCGAAAAATAAAGAAATTAAAATCCAGGAAGCTGAGTTGAAAAACCAAAAAATGATGCGCAATATTACTAATGGTGGGTTGTTACTGGCCTGTTTATTTGCAGTAGTATTGTTTTTGGGAATTAGACAAAAGCAAAAAGCCAATAAAAAACTGGAGCAGAAAAATACGGAGATTGCCGAAGCCTATAAAATAATCCAATTGAGCAGAGATCAGATTGCTGAAAAAAATAAAAATATTACCGATAGTATCAACTATGCTCAAAGAATTCAGCAGGCAATTCTTCCTTCCAAAGAAGAAATGGATAAGTACCTGAAGGAATACTTTATTTTATTCAGGCCAAAAGATATTGTGAGTGGCGATTTTTATTTTTATGCCGAACAAAATGGAAAAATTATAATTGCGGTTGCCGATTGCACCGGTCACGGTGTGCCCGGAGCATTCATGAGTATGATCGGAAATGATATGCTGAACCAGATCATCATGGAAAAAAGAATTACGAAACCTTCTGAAATTTTAAATCAGCTGAACAAAAGCATGAAACGGGCTTTAAAACAGGAATCCGAAAAATTGGAAACAACAGATGGAATGGATATTGCAATTTGCGCCATAGATATTGAAACGAGAAAAGTGGAATATGCCGGAGCTATGAGGCCCTTATATTTTGTTTCAGGCACATTCGAAAAAGTTCTTGCAGACAATACGTCTATAGGCGGCTTTACTTCTGAAGATCATCAATTCACTAATCACGAACTTGATTTAAAAATTGGTGATACCTTTTATGTTTTTACAGATGGCTATGTAGATCAGTTTGGCGGTGAAAAAGGAAAAAAATTTATGACTAAGAATTTTCAAAACTTACTTTCAACTATTCATACCAGACCTTTAGAGGAACAATACGAGGTACTAGAACACACATTGACTACCTGGCGTAAAGAAAAAGAACAGGTAGATGATATTCTTGTTATTGGAGTAAAAGTATAACTAGTAACCCTTTAAGTTAATCGCATTACCATCGATCATGGTTACTCGCTTTCCCATTTTTTTCTGAATCACTTTAAAGTGGTGTTCTTCCTCCGGAGAAATTAATGATATGGCTTCACCCGATGATTCTGCTCTTCCTGTTCTTCCAATTCGGTGAATGTAATCTTTTGGAGAACGAGGCAATTCATAATTAATTACATATGGCAAAAACTTGATATCAATACCACGAGCCATTAAATCAGTAGCTACCAATACTTTTACTTTGCCGGTTTTGAAAAAATTTAAGGCCTCTTCTCTACCAAGTTGACTTTTTTTACTGTGAATAGCAAACGCATCAATCCCATTCTGGTTGAGCTTCAAAGCTACTGCATCGGCCCTATGAACAGACGATGTGAAAATCAATACCTGTTTTATTTTTTGTTCTTTCAAAATATAACGTAATAAAGGGCCTTTTTTTTCTTCAGAAACTAAATACCCAAATTGTTTAATCAGATCCAGGTTTTTTTCTTCTTCTTCTACTTTAATCACAACCGGATTACGCAACAGATTTCGGTTGATGTTATTCAGGTCTTCACTTAAGGTTGCAGAAAACAATAAATTTTGTCGGTTCTTGGGCAAGAAAGAAATGACCTTTTTCATTTCATCCTGAAAGCCAAGGTTCAGCATTTTGTCGGCTTCATCCAATACCAATGTTTTAATGGCTGATAAAGAAACAGCGTTCGTAGAAATTAGTTCGAGCAATCGTCCAGGTGTGGCAACTAAAATTTCCACACCTTGCATACCAATCATTTGTGGGTTAATGGAAACTCCACCATACACGGCCATCGTTTTTATGGATGTGGGCAAATTTGCGCCTAATACTGTAAACACTTCATTCACCTGAATGGCTAATTCACGCGTTGGCACAAGAACCAATACCCGAATATGCCTGTTTTTGGTAGAACCGCCGCTTTGCAATTGTTGTAAAATGGGCAGCACAAAACTTGCCGTTTTACCGGACCCGGTCTGTGCTATTCCTAAAATATCTTTTCCATCAAGAATGGCAGGAATTGCCTGCTGTTGGATAGGGTAGGGCTGAGTATATTTTTGTTCAACCAGTGCTTTTAATAACGGAATGGACAGACCAAGATTTGAAAAGGGCATAGTGTTTTATTTATGACAGTAAATATAAGCATCCTTTTTTTATTTGGGCGTGCCGGCGAAAGAGACAGCGCCGTCAGGGTTTACGCTCCAATCTTTCGTCTGCGCTTCGGCTCCGCTCAACGCCCAACGAAAGGATTTTCACTTCAATCCTTCACGCGGGTTTTACGTTCAAATATAGTTGATAATACAATTTTGAAATACAATTACATGAAGGATATAAAGTAGATATACTTTTGCTGGTTCGCCGAATATGGTTACTGAGATTGTCTCAGTTATCGAAGAGCTTGCAAAGAATTGAATCCTCCATCTGCTTTATAAATACTGCTCAAATTTTAATGTAGTATATTTGTGTTTCAAAATAAACTCATGAATCACTCAAAAATACTTTCCCATTTCAACATCACAGAATTAAACGAAATGCAGAAAGCAACTTTGGAAGCTATTCCAAAGCCAAATGATGTGATTCTTATTTCTCCAACAGGTTCAGGAAAGACCATTGGTTTTTTATTACCCATTCTTGGATTGCTTGACGTTGAAAAAGAAGGGGTGCAGGTTCTGATATTAGTGCCATCCCGTGAACTGGCTATTCAGATTGAGCAGGTTTTTAAACAAATGGGCACAGCATTTAAAATCAACTGCTGTTATGGTGGCCATTCGGTCCGCATCGAAGAAAACAACTTTCAGCACCCACCCGCAGTTTTAGTTGGAACCCCTGGAAGAATTGCTCATCATTTGCGCCGTAAAAATTTAACAATAGATCATACGCACACCATAATATTAGATGAGTTTGATAAATCTTTAGAGTTTGGATTTAAAGAGGAAATGGATTTTATTATTGGCCAGTGTAAGCATTTAAGAAAACGTATTTTAACTTCTGCAACGCCATTAAAAGAAATTCCTGATTTTGTTGGATTGAAACATAGTGTTGAATTAAATTACACCACGGAACATAAAGAGTTAAAATCGGCTCTAGTTATTAAAGCAGTAAAGGTAGAAGGTGATGATAAGCTCGAAGCTTTAATGTTGTTGTTAGGTAAGATCAATGCCAAATCAACCATTGTGTTTTGTAACCATCGTGAGGCAGTAAACAGGATCTCTGAACAATTATCTATTTATAAAGTTGATCATGGTTTTTACCACGGCGGACTTGAACAAATTGACCGCGAAAAAACGCTCATCAAATTACGAAATGGTAGTATTAATTTATTAATCACAACCGATTTAGCTGCCCGTGGTTTAGATATACCTGAAATTGAAGCGGTGATCCATTACCAGTTTCCGGCAACGGAAGATGTTATGATTCACCGGAACGGAAGAACTGCCAGGATGAATGCGAATGGAACAGCTTATTTTTTGTTGGATCTAAATGATCATTTACCAAAATTCATGAATGTGGTTCCGGAAGAAGAAACGCTTCCTAAGAAATTAGTATTACCGGCGCCCTGCGAATGGAAAACACTTTACATTGGAGCCGGTAAAAAAGACAAGATCAATAAAATGGATATTGTTGGGATGCTTCTACAAAAAGGCCAATTGCAAAAAGAGGAGTTAGGTAAAATTGAAGTGTTGGACCATTCAGCTTACGTAGCGGTTAAAGCGAATAAGATCATTAAAACATTGCAATTAATCAAAGAAGAAAAAATCAAGAATCGGAAAATTAAAATGGAGGTTTCTTCCTAACGATTAATTAAACGCATAAATACAGAGATTTTTATTTTAGTTGTTCATATTAAACACATAGAAGGCTTCGCCCTTCTATGTGTTCTTATTTTATAATCCTTCTGTTTTTCGCTATGTGCCTATGTGGTTAAACTCATTACCAGTCGCTGCTGCTACCGCCGCCACCTGAGTCTCCACCACCGCCACCGCTAAAACCTGAATCACTTGAGGATGATGAACTGCTCCATGAAGAAGAATCACCCGAAGAACTCCAACTGCTCGTTCCTGAACTATTAACCAGATCTTTGCGAAGTGATAGCGCAACAAAAATCATAATTAACATAAGGAAGGAGCCAATAAAAGGAATTAAAAAAAAGATGATCGACAGGATGATAATTACCTTTTTTGCAGTGGGCTTGCCTTTTAATCCTTTATTTATGAGCAAAGTGATTAATAAGAACACGGCACTAAATACATAGAAGAAAACAAATAATCCAACCGGCGATTCTTCAATGTCTGTAGGATTGAATTCATGCTTACTATAATATATCAATTGATCCACTCCTTTATCAATGCCTTCATAATAAAGGTTTTGTTTAAACAAAGGCCGCATATCGTTATCCTGAATATGTTTAGTAAGTAAATCAGGTAAAGCACCTTCCAAACCATAACCTGTCTGAATTCTGAATTTACGATCATCGGAAAAAATGCCTATCAGGATTCCGTTATTTTTTCCTTCCTGACCAACATGCCAATTATGAAAAATTTCCTGGCAATAATTTTCCAAAACTTTGCCCTCTAATGAAAAAGCAGTATAAATAAATAATTGGTTCGTAGTGCTGTCTTCAAACGCCCTTAATTTTGAATTAAGTAAAAGTTCTTCAGCAGAACTCAATAAATCGGCATCATCCGTAATATAGTTTGTTGGTTTTACTGGAAATTCCTGTGCATTTATGCAACAAAAGTGAATTAGGAAAAATAAAAGTAAAAGCATTCGCATCATTTTTGTTTGAGATTTGAGTAAAACATTGGTTCGGCACTTATAAAATTATGCTTTTAAGAAATATTCTTAATTAAATTAGGTTATTGTTAATAATATGTTTATATTTGTATACTTCTTATGAAGACTGTAGTTCAATCCGCTTGTAAATGCCAATTGCAAATCGAATACTTTTACATTTTTCTTAATAAAGTATTTAATAACAAAGACAATTAATGACATTTACAGAATTAAAATTGATCAAACCGCTGCTTACCGCGCTTGACAAAAAAGGATACAAAGAACCGTCTCCTATCCAACAACAAAGCATTCCCCACATTTTATTAGGAAAAGATATTTTTGGTTGTGCCCAAACAGGTACAGGAAAAACTGCAGCTTTTGCATTACCCATTTTACAATTAATGGATGCTGCTAAGAAACCTAATCAGCGTCGCGAAATTAAAGCCTTAATTTTAGCACCAACACGCGAATTAGCTACTCAAATCAGTGAAAATTTTAAAGAATATGGTGAAAACCTCGGCTTTAAACATGCCGTTGTTTTTGGTGGTGTTTCACAATTTCATCAGGTAGTAGCAATCAAAACAGGTATTGATATTTTAATCGCCACTCCTGGTCGTTTATTAGATTTAATGCAACAAGGTATTATCAAATTAGGAGCGGTTGAATATTTTGTTTTAGATGAAGCTGACCGTATGTTAGATATGGGTTTTATCAACGATATGAAAAAAGTGATTGCTAAGTTGCCTGTTAAAAGACAAACCATGTTTTTTTCAGCAACTGCAGCGCCAAATATCATGAAGTTGGCTAATACTATTTTAAATAATCCAGTAAGCGTAGCAGTGAACCCGGTTTCTTCTACAGCAACTTTAGTAAAACAATCTGTTTACTTTGTTCAAAAAACTAAGAAGAGTGCTTTACTAAAATTCATTTTAGATGATAAGAAAATTAACCATGTGTTAATATTTACAAGAACAAAACACGGAGCTGATAAAGTTGCTAAAGCTTTAAATGCTTTCAAAATAAAAGCAGAAGCCATTCACGGAAATAAATCGCAGAATAATCGTGAGAAAGCACTGAAAGGATTTAAAGACAGAACCATTAATGTATTAGTAGCTACAGACATTGCCTCAAGAGGAATTGATGTGGATAAATTAACCCATGTGATTAACTACGAAATTCCTGAGCAAGCGGAAGCATATGTTCATAGAATTGGTAGAACAGGTAGGGCAGGGGAAAGCGGTGAAGCTATTTCATTATGCAGCCACGAAGAATTACCTTACTTTAAAGGCATACAAAAACTGATTAAAAAAGATATAGATGTGATTAAAAAACATCCTTATTCATAAAGCATTCTTAAGTTAAGAATAACAACAAATAAAATAAATAATAACAACAAAAAACAAAAAAAATGAAAAACGGAGTAGTAAAATTTTACAACGAAGCAAAAGGTTTCGGATTTATTAAAGAAGAAAATGGCCCAGAGATCTTTGTTCATGCAACAGGTTTACAAGAAGAAATTCGTGAAAACGACGAGGTTGTATTTGACGTGCAAGAAGGTAAAAAAGGATTAAACGCAGTTAACGTTAAGTTAGCTTAATCCATTAATTAAAATAAAAAATAACAATATAAAATATATATTATGAAAAACGGAGTAGTAAAATTTTACAACGAAGCAAAAGGTTTTGGATTTATTAAAGAAGATAACGGACCAGAAATTTTTGTTCACGCAACAGGTTTACAAGAAGAAATTCGCGAAAACGATAACGTTGTATTTGACGTTCAAGAAGGAAAAAAAGGATTAAATGCAGTTAACGTTAAGTTAGCTTAATTTAAATTCTAATACAAATAAAAAAACCTCGCTGATTTCAGCGAGGTTTTTTTATTTGATCAAACTTAATAACCATTCCATTCCATGATCTTCGCTATCAAACGCTTTACTTGGCTTTGGTGGCTTATTAAATTTTAAATAAAATTGCATCAAAATTCTTTGTCCCAAATTCAAAACCACTAAAGCGTCTCCCAAAGTATACATTTGGCCTTCAGGACTTGCTGAAAAATCCCGTGATTCAGGTAGAAAATGAGTGTGATAGCCCGGTACCATCAAGACCGCTGCTTCTTTTCCACCACTTAATTCACCAATAGCATGATTAATACCTCTACACTCTTTTAATCCAATAATAACTTCATCAAACATTTCCACTCTAACAATTTTATTGTCTAACAATTGAACTCGTGCGTACTCTAATTCAATTTCTTTAACACTTTCAATCATTGGCCGTTTTATTTGAATAAATTCACAATTGAATCTTTCCAGCTTTTTTTTGGCTGAGTTGAGGGGCAAACAAATTCGGTGGTTTTTGCATCTGTTTTCTGAATGGCGCTATAGCCACCTGCAATATCAACTAAATTTGTATAACCATTTCTTTTAAGCAGAGAAGCGGCTATCATACTTCTATAACCACCAGCACAATGAATGTGATACTCTTTTTCTTTGGAAAGGAAATTCTGCCAGTCAGTAATAAAATCCAACGGATTTGAAGCAATATCCATTAAATGGCTAGCCTCGTATTCTCCCGGTTTTCTTACATCCAAAATATTTAATGAACCCTTTTTTAGTTTCTCGGAAAATTCTGTTGCAGAAATTGATGTAATAGAGGAGGTTTGATTCCCATCCTGCTTCCAGGTATCTAATCCGCCCGTAATGTATCCAACACAATTATCATAACCCACGCGGCTTAATCGCATAACCGTTTCTTCTTCACGTCCTGAAGGTGTCACTAATATAATAGGTTGTTTTAAGTCAGTGATCAGGGCTCCCACCCAGGGAGCAAATTGCCCATCAATACCAATAAACACAGAATTAGGAATGTGTTCCTTGGCAAATTCTTGTGGTTTTCTAACATCTAAAATAATCGCTTTTGTTGTGTCAAGCAAATGCTTTACTTCTTTGGCATCTAAGGATTTAGTCCCTTTCTGAGTTACATTGTCATAATTATCGTATCCAAATTTATTTAACTGAGCATTTTTTGCAAAATACTGTGGTGCGGGTAATATTCCGGTTGTCAATTCTTTGATAAATTCATTCCTTGTTAATTTGCCAAGTGCGTAATTGGTCTTCTTTTGATTGCCTAATAAGTCAAATGTTTCCTTGCTCATATTCTTACCACACGCTGAACCAGCGCCATGAGCCGGGTAGACAATCACATCATCAGGTAATGTCATAATTTTTTTATGTAAAGAATCATAAAGCATTCCAGCCAGGTCTTCCTGAGTGAGATCAGATTTAATTGCCAGATCTGGCCTTCCCACATCCCCAATGAATAAAGTATCTCCGGAAAAAATACAGTGAGGTTTTTTATTCTCATCTAATAATAAATACGTTGTGGATTCTAATGTATGTCCGGGAGTATGAAGTGCCTTGATGGTTAATTTTCCAATTTTGAATTCCTGGTTATCCTGAGCAATCGTACTCTTAAACTCTGTATGAGCGTTTGGTCCGAATACAATATCAGCGCCTGTATTTTTAGCGAGATCAACATGACCAGAAACGAAATCTGCATGAAAATGTGTTTCAAAAATATATTTGATTTTAGAGTTGTTTTTTGCAGCTAGATCTACGTATGGTTTATATTCCCTTAAAGGATCAATTACTGCTGCTTCTCCTTCTGATTGAATGAAATAAGCACCTTGTGCCAAACAGCTGGTATATAATTGTTCTACTAACATGGTTGATTTTTTAGAATGGTAAAATTACAAAAAAAGTGCATTATTATTTACTAATAATGCACTCTCTGATAAGAATCATAAAGGATTATTTCATATCGTTAATAACGTTTGAAGCTTCAAAAATATAATTATCCTTTTGAATATTTCCCACCCATTTCATCTCGCAATTTAATTTGGTAGTGTCGCTTTTTAATACTTCCTGATCATAGTTAGGTAACTCTGCTGAGAAGCTTTTAATATTAACTTTCAAATCATCATATTTTTTAAAAGATTCACGAAGTTGCTTTTGTTCAGCTCTGAATTTCTCTAAATTCAAATTATATTTTGTATCGTCCTTTTTTGCTTTTAGTTCTTTTGATTCTGTCTCTATCAATTTAAAAGCAGTACTGATTTTCGTCCTTTCAGAACTTCCTTTTTTTACTTTGGAATAATTAATATCCGTGTATTCAGTATAGGTTGCTTTGATGATTTCATCCCAGGCCATTGGATAATCCAATTCTTTTTCACCTACTTCAATAAAAGCATAGGGGTCTGGTAATACAACGTCCGGCATAACACCTTTTAATTGCGTAGCGCCACCATTGATTCTATAAAATTTTTGATTCGTTATTTTTACTTCTCCTAAAGGCCTGATAGTATCAAATTGAGGTAAAAGATATTGATCTAAATTATAGAACGATTGCACGGTTCCTTTACCAAAACTTTGCGTCCCGATAATTACACCTCTTTTATAATCCTGAATAGCAGCAGCTAAAATTTCCGACGCGGAGGCACTACCATGGTTTACCATAATAGCTAAAGGGCCATCCCAGGTAACATCAGTATTTTTATCTTCCATTACATGCACTTTGCCCGTTTTATCTTTTACCTGAACAATTGGTCCTTTTGGAATAAATAAACCAGCCATATCTACAACTTCCTGAAGTGAACCACCACCATTATCCCTTAAGTCAACAATAATTCCTTCAACGCCCTGAGCTTTTAATTTTTCAATTTCTTTTTTCATATCTGCGGAGCAACGATGAGCACCATTCCTGGTGAAATCAGCATAAAACATCGGTAAATAAATATACCCGATTTTCTTTTTGTTGCTCAAAACAGCTGACTTTGCGTATGTTTCCTCAATTTCAATCACATCTCTGATTATTGGAATTACTTTAAAAGAAGCATCCGGTTTTTTCACAGTCAGTCGTACTTCTGTACCTTTTTTCCCCTTAATTAAATCAATAGCGTCATCCATATCCATATTAGTAATATCAACAGGTTCATTCGTCCCTTGCGCAACTTTATGAATTTCATCTCCGGCTTTTAATTCCCCTTGTTTAAATGACGGAGAACCAACAATAATTTCTGAAACCTTTAAAATCCCATCTTTGGATTGCAGTCTTGCGCCAATGCCTTCAAACTGCCCGCTCATACTTTGATCGAATTTCTTTTTTTCTTTAGGAGCAAAATATTCCGTGTGCGGATCATATAAACCTGTTATTGTATTAATATAAGTTGAAAAACGATCTCTGGCTGTTAGTTTATTTAAACGTTTGAACCAATCAACATTTGCTTTTAATGTTTTTCTTCTTGCGTCAACTTCTAAACTGTCAAAAGTTTTTTCAATAAAAATAGTATCCTTTTTTGCCTTAGCTTTCTCCTGCCCTGTAAGCATTTCATCCAACCTTGCTATCGTTTGGTATTTCAACATTTTTTTCCACTCTGTTTTCAAATCTTCATCAGTTAAAGCAAATTTTATTTTTTCACCGTCTGTTTCATATTCTTCCTCTGTCGTGTAATTAAATGGCGCAGCTAAAATTTCTTTGCTCCAGCTTTCTTTTTCTTTAATGCGTTTCGCAATGATTTCTGCTGATAGTTTATAAAATTCAAATGAACCGTTATTCACTTCATCATCAATATCTTTCTTGTATTTACTTAAAGCATCAACATCAGACTGAAGTAGAAATTTTTTACTGATATCCAACCTCTTTACGTATAAATTGAAAGCTTTTTCACTGAAATTATCATCCACCTTTAGAGGATTGTAATGAGCCTGATTTAAAACAGACATCAACATATCCTGAAGTATCTGATTTTTTTCGAACTGAAAAAACGTGAATGAAGAAAGTGATATTACTAAAAGGAAAAGGGCTGATTTTATGATTTTACGTCGCATAGTAAGCAAATTTAAGAGTAAATTCTGACAGTAATATTAAGTATTATAACGGATATTGCCCGTTAGTAACATTAATTTATTGTTTAAACTTTGTTAATTCAAGGTATTTCTAAACTATTACATTTACCACTCATTTTATTAAACTTTTTTTGTGCCATGATAGATTTTACACGTTCCGAATTATCAGATTTTGTTATACATTTCGTAGGAAATAAAGGTTTAGGTGAAGAATTAACTTTAAGTGAAAAAGAAATAAGAATTAACGATGATTTTTTGAAAGATACAGTCATGCGTTATTTAACATCGCCTTTTAAGACGGATATATTTTATCAGTTCAAATCAAAAAATGAAATGCATTACCATGATGTGAAAAGTTATGTTGCCGATGTCTTCTCCTCTCAAAAGAATTTTATTGAAAGTAGTAAGAAAATTGCTGAGCATCTGTATAATCAATCCATGCATCCTAAAATTAAAGGAGGGGAATTTTACACCTGTTATTTTAAGGACTGTAATGTGGATGGCGTAATATGCGATGCTGTTGGCTTATTTAAAACAGAGAATAAAGATACGTATCTGAAAGTATTTCAGCATATGGATAATTTTGATGTGGAATGTGACAATGGGATAAACATTAATAAATTAGACAAAGGGTGTATAATTTTTAATACTGAATCTGAAAAAGGATACAAAGTGAGCATTGTAGATACCAATAATAAAATTGCGGACTGTGCTTTTTATTGGGTGGAAGATTTTTTGAATACGAAAATGAAGGAAAATGCTTATTTCCATACCTCCAATTTTATTGATACCTGCAAGGGCTTTTGCGAAGAGGTTTTAACCGAACAAAATAATGTAACCAAACAGGATCAAATGATGATGCTTAATAAAAGCACCAGTTTTTTTAAAGAAAAAGATAAGTTTGATATTAATGAATTTGAAAAAGAAATCCTTCCACAGCCTGAATTAAAAGAGGCTTTCAAAGAATACAGACAAACTTATAACGACAAAATGGATTTAACCGCGATTGATGATTTTGAAATTTCGCCAACTGCAGTAAAGAAAAATCAAAAATTCATGAAAAGCGTTGTTAAACTGGATAAAAATTTCCACATATATGTTCATGGCCGCCATGATTATGTTGAAAAAGGGTATGACGAAGAAAAAGGGCTGAAATTTTATAAGCTGTTTTACACCAATGAAGATTTGGGTAATTAACAATCAAGTCTTCATTCTTTTTATTGCTTTAAAATTGATTTTTGGATATATTATCTATCTTAGCTTCGAAAAATTGAAGGTTTGAGTAAAAGAAATTGCTTTTTTGTTTTAGTAGTTACAATTATATGTTGTGAGTATGTGACTGCGCAGGGTTATGTAAGACCAAACGCCTGGAAAAAATTCAGAAGAGAGGTAGTTTTTCAAATTGGTGCAGCAGGGTTTTTAGGGGATTTAGGTGGAAGAGACAAAACAGGAACTGATTATAGTCCGGTTGATCTTGAATTTGCTCTCACCAGACCAGCTGTGAGTGCTGGTTATCGAATGAAATTTAACAAAAACATTAATTGGTTTTCAAGTATTAATTATTTGGTATTAGCGGGTGATGATAAATTAACGAACGAAATTTATCGTAATAATCGGAATTTAAATTTCAAAACCAATGTCTTTGAATTATCTACCAGAATTGAATTTGGAATATCTTCTTTTAGGAGAACGGGCGTTTATAGTCTGAAAAAATCGTTAGGCCGAATGAGCAAACGTCAGGCTTTAGAATTAATTGGATTTGTTGGGGTTGGTGCATTTTATTTTAATCCTAAGGGAAAAAACCCAGAGACCGGTAAATGGGAAAAACTACATAAATTACATACCGAAGGTCAGGGCTTACCAGGCGGACCTAAACAGTATAAACGTGTTTCTATAAGTTTGCCTATAGGTATTTGCGTTCATTATATGTTAGATAAATTATGGTCGGTTGGTTTAGAGTTTAGTTATCGAAAGACATTTACAGATTATATAGATGATGTAAGTACCACGTATTATGATAAAACGGCTTTACAGGAAGCTTATGGTGAAACTTCTGTACTGATGTCTGATCCCAACAAGGGCGATATTTATGGTGCAAGTTCACCAAATGCGGATGGTTCAAGGGCTCAAAGAGGGGATATTCAAAAAGATTCTTATGCTACTATTCAGATTACAGTTGGCCGCTTTTTCCCTCCAAAACATGGAAGAACTAAGTTAAGGTCTAAATTCTAAATTCCAAATTTTAGTTTAATCAGCAAAAAGCTTCTATAAATTTTACTTTTTAAAACATAAATTTAACATTTAACTTAAATTGTTTTTTCTTATATTTATCGTTTTAAAATTAGAAGTAAGAGAGTTAAGCTTTATATTATTATAATGAATAAAAGACAATTATTATATTTTTTTATTTTTTCTACATTTTTTCTACAGAATTTTTATTCTCAAAACTTTACACGTCCAAATGATTGGAAAAAGTATCGTAAAGAGGTAATTTTCATGGCAGGTGCTTCTGGTTTTTTAGGTGACTTGGGAGGAATGAATAAAATAGGTACAGATTTTAGTCCTGTTGATATTGAATTTGCATTAACGCGTCCAGCTTTAAGTATTGGTTACAGATACAAACTTGCAAAAAATATTAATTGGCATAATAGTTTTAATTATCTATTAGTTGCAGGAGATGATAAGCTAACTTCAGAACAATTTCGTAATAATCGGAATTTGAATTTTAAATCAAATATTTTTGAAATAGCAACACGTATTGAAGTTTCTTTTTTCAATAGCAAAGTAGGACATCGATATGGCATTAAGAAAACACTTTCAAGACGTCATAAAGGCAGATCTCATGAATTTATTGGATTTATTGGTATAGGTGGGTTTTATTTTAATCCAAAAGGCAGAAACCCTTCAACAGGTCAGTTCGAAAAACTATACCCACTTCATACAGAAGGACAGGGATTACCGGGAGGACCAGCACAATATAAGCGCGTTGCTATTAGTATACCCATGGGAATTGCATGGAGAATGATTCTTAATAAATTATGGTGTGTTGGTTTAGAGTTTAATTACAGAAAAACATTTACAGATTATATTGATGATGTACACGGAACGTATTATAATAAAACTGCTTTATTTGATGCATACGGTGCAAAATCTGTAGCATTAGCAGATCCTAGTTTAGGTGATATACCAAATGCCACAGCTCCAAATGGTGATGGAACCGGTGCGCAAAGAGGAGATAAGGAAAATGATAGTTACATGGGAATTCAAGTGACTGTTGGTCGATTTTTTCCACCTAAACGTAAGAAAACCAGATTACGGTCTAAATTCTAATTTGGTTTGAAGTTTTCATGGATTGTTTTTTCAAATACATCCTTTAGATGGTTATTAGTTGCCACTATTTCTTTTCCAAATAACCAATTTTGAGTCAAGTTAAAATCAGACACTGTCCCTCCGGCTTCTTTTACAATAAGCGCTCCTGCAGCAACATCCCATGGATTTAAATTATATTCAAAAAATGCATCAACCCTTCCGCATGCCAAATAGCACAAATCAGCGGCAGCAGCACCAATTCTCCTGATACCATGGGTATTTTTCATAAAATAAGTAAGTGTTTTAATAAACGAATCCAGCCTTGAAAAATTATAAATAGGAAAGCCGGTGGCGATTAAGCTATCGCTTAAACTTTTGCGTTCGGAAACATTTATTTTAACATCATTTAAAAAAGCACCGCCATTTTTGAACGCCCAAAAACATTCATCTTGCGCCACTTCATATACCACACCAATAATAACTTCTCCTTTATGTTCTAAAGCAATACTAACTGCATAACATGGTATTCCGTGAATAAAGTTGGTAGTTCCATCCAATGGATCAATTATCCAGTTATAATCTTTGATTTCAGATTTTGTATTTTCTTCAACAATAAAGCCTGCATCGGGGAATATTAGTGCCAGCTTTTCCACTAATAATTTTTCAGAAGTCTTATCGACATAACTTACTAAATCATTCAATCCTTTTATTTCTACCTTATTATAAGAAAAAGTTTGACGTTCTGTCCGGATGAATTCCCCTGCTAATTTTGCACAATCAACAACCTGTTTCGTAATATTTTGTAAATCCATTTTATTAAAATTATTTCGTAAAACTAACTATTCAAAATGAACCTTTAGCCAAAACAATATATTTACAATATCAGAAAACTTTAAAACAATATTTTGAAGTGATAAGGATTATATATATTTTTCTAAAAAATTAATCTGATGAGCACTACACTAGAGTCCACAAAATCAAAAGTATCTAAACTTGCCGAAAACATTATTGGTTCTGAAATTATTAAACTGGCCGGAGAAGTAAATGAAAAAATAAAACAGGGAGAGAAAATATATAATATGACCATTGGGGATTTTAATCCAAAGGAATTTCCAATACCTGCAGAATTAAAACAATACATTGTTGATGCTTATTTTGATGACCAAACTAATTATCCTGCCGCCGATGGCATGCTTGAATTACGTAATGCCGTTTCAAATTTATTAAAAGAGCGCGGACAATTAGATTATAGAAATGATGAGATATTAATTGCAGGTGGAGCAAGGCCTGTTATTTATAGCATTTTTAAAGCATTGGTGGATGCTGATGACACAGTTATTTTTGCTGTACCATCCTGGAACAACAACCATTATTCTTATTTGAATTTTGCGAAATCGGTAGTGATTGAAGCTACGCCTGAACAAAACTTCATGCCAACTGCCTCTGATATTAAGCCTTATATTCAGGATGCAACTTTATTGGCATTGTGTTCTCCTCAAAACCCAACAGGTACTATTTTTAGTAAAGAAGGTTTAGAGGAAATTTGCGATATGATTTTGGCTGAAAATAGTCGTCGTGGACCAGATGCGAAACCTGTTTATTTAATGTATGATCAGATTTACTGGGCCTTAACTTTTGGTGAAAATAAACATTACAATCCGGTTGTATTGCGACCAGAAATGAAAGCCTATACAGTATTTGTTGACGGTATATCTAAATCATTGGCAGCAACAGGAGTGAGAGTAGGGTGGAGCATGGGTCCGAAAATGATCATTGATAAAATGAAGGCTATTTTAACTCATGTTGGAGCTTGGGCCCCAAAAGCAGAACAAATGGCAACAGCAAAATACCTGAGTAATTTACCGATGTATGATAAGTTCATTGAAGAACAAAAGACAAAGGTAATTACACGTTTGGATGGGTTTTATAAAGGTTTTCAGGATTTGAAAAATGAAGGATTTAAAGTGGATGCCATACCCCCTCAAGCTGCTATCTACTTAACTATTAAGTTTGATTTACATGGCATGAAAACCACTGACGGAACTGTTTTAGGAACGACAAAAGATATTACTAAATTTATTTTAGACGAGGCTAAATTAGCGGTAGTTCCTTTTTATGCCTTTGGTGCTGATGATAATTCACCGTGGTACCGTATGTCTGTTGGAACCTGTAAAGTGACAGATATTGCTGATGTGATTTCTAACTTAAGAAATGCTTTGAAGAAACTTTCATAGTATTTTTATTTTAAAACCCGCGTGAAGGATAGATCCGCCAGCTGGCGGAATGTTTTTTTGCGGGGGCACGCCCAAAATTTTATTATTTAGATAATATCTTTGGTTATTTAAGGAAAAAAAAGAGGATAAAGTGTGAATAACTATTGTTTGTTTAACAAAATACCTTATATTTGTAGCCCTATTTATAGATAACATTAAACGAAGAATAACATGTATTTAACATCAGAAGTAAAGAAAGACATTTTTAAAAAACACGGTGGTAGCGATAAAAACACTGGTTCAGCTGAAT
>JAZKDO010000010.1:0-61463 GCA_040387555.1 Bacteroidota bacterium
TGTTGTTGTTGTTGTTGTTGTTGTTGTTGTTGTTGTTGTTGTTGTTGTTGTTGTCTGGGCTGTTGCTGTTGTTTCTGTTCCTGTCGTGGTTGTTGCTGTTGTTTTTGTTCCTGTTGTCTAGGCTGTTGCTGTTGTTTCTGCTCTTGCTGCCTAGGCTGCTGTTCATGTTTTTGTTGTTGTCTCGGCTGCTGCTGCTGCTGTTGTTTTTGTTCTCTAGGTTGTTGTTCCTGTTTTTGTTGCTGTCTGGGCTGATTTTGTTTTGTTTGTTCGTGAGATTTATTACCACCTTGTTTTTCAGTGGGATTATTTCCCTTATTTTCTTTGTCTATTCCTGAACCCATAACTGTTCTGGAAGGTTTACCCTTATTAACTTTTGAAAATTGGTTGGGGTCTTTGCTGGCCATTTCCTGATGATCCAATTGTTTGGAAGTTGGACTTGCATGATTACTAAGTGAAGCGGATCTTTCGTTCGGAGTTGGTTGTCTGTTCACACCACCTTTTCCGTTAAAACTACTGCGGTTTTTGTTATTATGTACTTTAGACTTATCAATGTAGGTGTTATTTATTATTGTAGTATTGATGTTGGTAACAGCTGAATTGTATTGAAATACATCTCCTTGCCATCTTCCGCCCCAGTATCCATCACCAGTGTATCCATAACCGTAACTTATGCCGCCATAAAAACCAATTTGTGGTCCCCAATAGCCAGTGTTCCATCCATAATAACCTCCAGAGTAACCCCAATAGCCTGGCGTCCATAAAAAGCCTATTTGAGCGGGTTCCATCCACATTCCGGGTACCCAATAATAATCATTTGTATCATAGGCCCAGTAACCTGGTGTCCATAAATATCCCTGAACCGGACAATAAGGCTGAACGTAAACTGGAATTGGAGGAGGTGCTATATTTATCTGCAAGCTAACCTGTGAGGAAATACTGTTATGGTTTAAAAAAAAAGATACCAGTAAACTGATAAAAGTTATGAATTTTTTCATATTGATGATTTGTTGATTTGATATTCCTCAAAGGTGCCCATACTCGAATCAGCATCATTATACTTCAGGAATTAACATTTACACAAATCACGCATTCCTCTTCAATGCAGATTTTGCTATAACATCAACGCTTCTCTGCTCATAATTCTGCATTCCCTTACACATTTGCGGCATGCATCTGCGCATTTTTGGCAATGCTCCAAATCCAAATGATCCTCACATACCTTTGCGCAAGCATTACAAATACCCGCACACACTTCACAAATTTGAATAGCAAATTCACTTCCACCGGCCATTAATTTTGATGCCAAAACACACATCGCTGCGCAATCGCTGGTTAGTTTGATGCAATGAGTTAAGTCTTTTACGTTTTTTTCGTCCAGACAGGCATTAGCGCAATGTTTACATTCGGTTGCACAATCGTAACACGCATCGATGCAACTTTGAAATTTTTCCTCACTCATAATTTCTACAATTAACAGGTTCTTCCTAATAAAGTTAAGGACGCATTATGAGTTTCTTTTTTTTCTTTTTTAAGTCTTTGTTTTTGTTGGCTATGTAAGGTGAAATATTCGGCAAAATATTTTTATACTATTACAAATGCTACAAAATGTAGCATTTTGGTGTGACTTTCCTACTTATTTTTGTTTCATGTTTGCTATTATCGATATTGAAACCTGTGGAAGTAAATATGAATTTAGGAGAGGACGAATCACGGAGATCTGTATTATTTTACACGATGGTCTTCAAGTAATCGATAAATTCACCAGTCTGGTAAATCCAGAATGCTACATCAGCCCTTATTTTATAAGCTTATCCGGGATATCCAATGAAATGGTAGCCGATGCTCCTAAATTTCACGAGATCGCTAAAACCATCATTGATATGACGGAAGGAAAAATTTTTGTAGCGCATAATGTTGGTTTTGATTATGGCTTCATTAAAGATGAATTTGCTTCATTAGGTTATAAATTTAAAAGAGAGACTCTCTGTACGGTTCGATTAAGCCGCAAATTGATGCCAGGTAAACTATCTTATAGCTTAGGAAAATTATGTGATTCAATAGGCATTGAAATTGAAGGTAGGCATAGGGCGGAAGGAGATGCTGTTGCCACGGCCAAACTATTTGATAAATTATTGGAGTTAAAAAGTATCCACCCCCAATACAAAAATCAAGGCGTTGAAGATTTAATGACTAGACGCATTGATAAGATCAAACAATATATTTTAAATAAATTGCCTGAAGAGTGCGGTGTGTATTATTTTTTGAATAAGGAAGGCGAGATTATTTACATTGGTAAAAGTGTGAACGTGTATAATCGAGCCATGAGCCATTTTAATAGCAAGGAATATAAAAGTAAGAAAATGCTTAATGACTTGTATAATGTGGATTTTGTGAAAACTGGAAGTGAACTCGTTGCTTTATTGTTGGAAGCTGAAGATATTAAAAAGCACAAACCAAAATATAACCGGATGCGCAAAGCACATGAATTTACGCATAGCATTGATTGGTTCAGGGATGAGGAAGGAATCATTCATTTTAAACTGGTAGATTATGATATGTCTGAAAATCCCTTGGTTTCATTTACTACTTATTTAAGTGCCAGAGAAAGGATGGAGCAGTGGATAGAAGATTATGAATTGTGTTTACGTTATTGTCACCTGACTGGCGATGAATCAATTTGCTTCAATCATCAGATCAAAAAATGCAAAGGTATTTGCGCGGGAGAGGAAGATATATTGTCTTATAACAAACGAGCGCAGGAAATATTAGATCAGATTATTTTTAAGAACGAACATTTTGCGCTGATTGATCATGGACGGCATAAAGATGAACGATCAATCATTCTTGTAGAGAACAATCATTTTATTGGCTTTGGACAATTAGATAATACTTCATCGTTCAGTTCCATTGATGAATGCAGAAGTTTAATTACTAAGCGCCCTTTTTATCCTGATGCAGATGATTTGATTAAAGGGTATTTAAAAAATAACCGTTTAAAGACGATTGTTTTCAGATAGTAGAATTAGAGGCGGATTCCAACAATACAGACATCATCGATCTGTTCTGCATTCTTTTTCCAAGACATAAAATAATCATCCAATATTCTATATTGTTCATTCATTGGTTTATCCTGAACAGAAATAACGATTTCCTTAAAACGTTTGCGGGTCATTTTTTTATTACCGGCACCAAATTGATCTGCATACCCATCACTGAACATGTATAAATTTGTACCTGGCTTCAAAGAAAAGCTATGTGTAGTAAATGGTGTTTGATGATCATACTTTCCGATGGGCTGTTTATCGGGTTTTATTTCATGCAATTCATTTTCCTGGAAATACCATAATGGATTATTGGCTCCGCTCCATTGCACCTCATTTTTTGCTTTATGAATGCGGCATAAAGAAATATCCATACCGTCCTTTACATCTTCATTACTTTTCTTGAAAGCTGACAAAACCAGATCACGCACTTTATCAAGTATTAGACCCGTTTCCGTAATTCCAAATTCGTTTACTGCGCGATCTAATGCATTGCTGCAAATTATGCTGACCATTGCTCCTGGCACACCATGGCCTGTACAATCAGCTGCAGCAATAAAATGATAATCATCGGTTTTTTCTGCCCAATAGAAGTCACCGGCTACTATGCTTTTTGGTTTATACAACACAAAGCTCTCCTGAAAATTACTTTTTAATTCTTCTATTGAGGGTAAAATAGCATCCTGTAAGCGTTTAGCATAAGTAATGCTGTCAATAATTTCGGTTTGATGAACCTGTATCAGCTCTTTTTGTTTGGCCATTACTTTTAATGAACGCAACACGAAGAAAGCAAAAACAGAAACGAGTATCAAAACAAAAATCACTGCAACAATAATAATCAGCTGTTTTCTACTCTTTTCATCAGCAATGGCATTTTGTTTTTCCATTTCACTGCTATGTTTTGCTTGCGCTACAGCTTCCTTTTTTTCAAAATCATAAGTGATCTGAGTCTGAAAGGTTTTTCTCTGCATTTCTTCACTATATAAACTGTCGGAGTAGGAGACATACATTTTATAATTTTCATACGCCGACTTAAAGTCGGATGAAATGCTGTCCAATTGAGATAATGCGAAATAGGTGCTTTTGAGACGTTCTTTTTGCCCGACTTCCTTTGACAGAGCCAAAGCGAGGTTCATGTATTTTCTGGCTTCAGGATGGTTTTTAATAGCTACGTTAATTAAGCCAAGGCTGTGATATGAATAAATGATGCCTTCTTTGTCATTTACTTCCTGTTTTAGTTCAAGGGATTGATGCGCAAACTTTAAGGCCTCGGGGTAATTTCCCTGAAGCGTATTAATTTCAGCGAGGTTGTTATAACAAATCGATAGTCCTCTTTTATCACCAAGTTCTTCTTCGAGCTTGACTGCTTCTAAGGTATTTTCAATCGCTAAAGGGTAATTACGTAAGTTAAGATAATTCCCTCCAATGTTTATAAATGCAGTTGACATTCCTCCGACATCATTTATGGTTTTATAATAGTTAAGAGCTTCGAAATAATAGGACAGAGATTTTTTGTGATCATCGAGGTTACTGTATAATGTACCGAGACCAATTAATGAAGAAGCTACACCTGATTTATCTCCAATCTCTTCCCGTAGTTTTAGCGCTTTTAAATGATAGGTGAGTGAAGTAGCATAATTACCAAGATGGGAGTAAGCGTTTGCAATGCTATTATAATCCAGTGCGAGGCTACTTTTATCCTTTAACTCCAGATCAATTTGCAAAGCTTTTAAATAATTATTGATGGCACCTGTATAGTTTCCTTCTGCGCTTTGCAGTATACCTATACCGTGGTAAGCGCTGGCCATACCGCTTTTGTTTTTGTTTTCAGTGTGAATTTCAAGCGCTTTCTGGTAACAAACATAAGCATCTATATAATTTCCTGTATCTTCAGCTAAATACCCTTCGTTTTTATAACTTTCAGCAACTCCGAATTTATAATTTATTTTTTTAGAAAGATTTCTCGCTTCTATCAAAAAGGCTTTGGATTTGACAACATCTTCATATTCGAAAGCTTCAAAAAGACGATTCAATAATTTTACTTTAAAGGAGTCTTCTTTTGATGTTTTAAGAATTTGTATAAGCGAATCAGTAATGTTTTTTTGGGAAAATAAAAAAGAATGACACAAACAGATTGTGAGTATCGTAAAAACATGTTTTATAAAACGGGGCATAAGATTATTGTGCGTTCCAGCCACCATCAATTGGTAAAGCTATTCCGGTTAAGGTTGTAGCACCTTCGGAAGCCATAAATACAGCCATTTGTCCTAATACTTCGACAGGAACGAATTCCTTAACTGCTTGTTTTAACAGCATCACTTTGTTCACTACATCATTTTCACTCATATTATGAACTTTTGCCTGATCGGCAATTTGTTTATCTACAAGTGGTGTTTTGACATAACCAGGGCATATAGCGTTAGCAGTAATATTAAATGGTGCTCCCTCTAAAGCAATTGTTTTTGTAAAGCCAACAATCCCATGCTTACTGGCCACATAGGCACTTTTGAATTCTGAAGCTACTAATCCGTGTGCGGAAGCAATATTGATGATACGTCCGAATTTTCTTTCCTTCATACCTTTCCAAACCGCTTTGGTCAAGTAAAAAGCAGAAGTTAAATTGATTCCAATAATCGCAGCCCATTTGTCGTCAGGAAAATCTTCAATTGGAGAAACGTGCTGAATACCTGCATTATTAACTAATACGTCAATACCACCGAATTTAGCAACTGCATCATCTACCATCTTTCTTAATTCTTCAGGCTTTAGCATATTGGCATTGCTGAACATTATTTGTATACCATATTGCTTTCCAATACTGTCAGCAATTTCCTGCCCGTTATTTTCTAAACCATTAAATACAATGTTGTATTGCTTTGTTTTTGCAAACTCATGAGCTATTCCTAGTCCAATGCCGCTTGTACTTCCAGTAATTAAGATTGTTTTCATGTTGATGGTTTAAATTTGGTTTAATTGACTAATAAATTAAAAGTTTGGTTTCAACATATAGCGGCTGTAAAAATCAACAATATGTTTTACTGCTTCATCGGCAGTATCTACAATTTTAAAAAGATCAAGGTCCACTTCATTTATATTTTGTTCTTGCTCCAACATGGTTGTTTTAATCCAATCTATCAATCCCGACCAATATTCTTTACCTACAAGAACAACAGGAAATTCAGCGATCTTATTTGTTTGAACCAATGTTAAGGATTCAAATAATTCATCAATTGTTCCAAATCCACCCGGCATACCAATAAATCCTTGAGAGTATTTTAGGAAAATAGTTTTTCGAACAAAAAAGTAGTTGAAATCAATGCTCTTGTCACGGTCAATATATTCGTTTGGTCGCTGTTCAAAAGGTAAATTAATATTTAATCCTACAGAATTGCCTTTACCACGTTTAGCACCTTTGTTAGCAGCTTCCATAATTCCGGGTCCCCCTCCAGTTATCACACCATAACCCTCTTGTGTTAATTTAAAAGCAATTTCCTCAGCCAGGATGTAATATTTATTTTCCGGCTTCGTTCTCGCAGAACCAAAGATGGAAACACAGGGGCCAATTTCCTGCATTCTTTCAAAACCATTTACGAACTCGCTCATGATCTTAAACAATCTCCAACTATCCGAAGCCAGTACTTCTCTTGTTTCCTTCGTCGCAAAGGCTTTTCTGATTTTTTCTTCTTTATCGTGGGTCATATTCTTTTTTCTTATTAATTAATTCTTTCAATAGTACGTAAGAATTACTTACGAATATACTTGTTTTTGTTTTGTCCCACTTTTATTGGAGTTCTTTTTTTAGGAATGGGGCAGTATAACCTTTTTTAAATTTAACCAGTTCTTCCGGTGTTCCTGTAAAAAGTATCTCTCCACCGGCTTTGCCACCTTCCATTCCAACATCAATAATGTGATCTGCCACTTTAATGATATCCATATTATGTTCGATCACTAAAACTGTATTGCCACTATCCACCAAACGATTTAATACGCCTAATAAAATGCGAATATCTTCAAAATGTAAACCGGTAGTTGGTTCATCCAATATGTAAAGAGTATTTCCAGTATCACGTTTACTCAGTTCCGTCGAGAGTTTTACACGCTGTGCTTCACCACCGCTCAATGTTGTTGCTTGTTGTCCTAATGTTATGTATCCTAATCCAACATCCTGCAATGTTTTTATCTGGCGATAGATATTTGGTAACATTTCAAAAAATTCACAAGCCTGATCAATGGTCATGTTCAGCACATCGCTAATAGATTTTCCTTTGTAACGAATCTCACAGGTTTCACGATTATAGCGTTTGCCATTGCATTCATCACAATTCACATACACATCGGGTAAAAAATTCATTTCAATAGTCTTTACACCAGCGCCACCACACGTTTCACATCTACCACCTTTTACATTAAACGAAAAACGACCAGGTTTATAACCTCTTATTTTTGATTCAGGTAGTTCGGCAAATAGGTTCCTGATATCAGAAAATACATTGGTGTAAGTTGCAGGATTACTACGTGGAGTACGTCCAATAGGTGATTGATCAATATCAATTACCTTATCAATGTTTTCTATTCCTGTAAAATACTTGTGGGGTAGGGGACGCTTTTCTGAGTTATAAAAGTAATTACTTAAAATCGGGTACAATGTTTCATTGATCAGGCTGGACTTTCCACTGCCACTAACTCCGGTCACACAAATAAATTTTCCTAAAGGAATATCAACACTCACATTTTTTAAATTATGTCCGGTACATCCTTTTAAAGTTAATTTTTTGCCATTTCCTTTCCGTCGGTTTTTAGGTACTTCAATATTTCTTTTACCCGTAATATAATCCGCAGTAACCGTATTAAATTTAAGCATTTCTTTAGGAGGCGCAGCAGCAACCACACGTCCGCCATGAACTCCTGCACCAGGACCAATATCTATTACATAATCGCTTTCAATAATCATGTCCTTATCGTGTTCAACAACTAAAACACTATTTCCAACATCACGTAAATTTTTTAAGGCCTCTATCAAACGCATGTTATCGCGCTGATGCAAACCAATACTTGGCTCATCTAAAATATAAAGTACTCCAACCAATTGCGAACCGATTTGTGTCGCAAGGCGAATTCGTTGTGCTTCTCCGCCACTCAATGTTTTAGAAGAACGGTTCAGTGTAACATAATCCAATCCTACTTCAAGTAAAAAACCTAAGCGGGTTCTGATCTCTTTTAAAACTTCTTTTGCGATAACGTTCTGAGATTTACTCAAACGCTTTTCAACTCCTTTAAACCAATCATTTAAAATATTGATGTCCATTTCAGATAGCTCTGCAATATTTTTACGATCAATTTTAAAATACAGAGCTTCTTTTTTTAAGCGTGTACCGTCGCAGGTTTCGCAATTAATTTTATTGGTGAATCCTTCCACCCATCTACTCATGGCAGGAGAAGGATTTTCTTCAGCCTGACGGGATATGTGTGTTGCTATACCATCAAAGGCAGAGCTATAGCCATTAGAGTTGGTATCGGATTTGATGTTGAACAATTCTTCGGTTCCATTCAATAAGATATTTACCGCTTCTTCAGGAATATCCTCAAAAGGTGTGTCTAAGGTAAATTTGTATTTTTCTCCAATAGCTTCAATTTGTTTAAAAACCCAAATTCCTTTTGAAGGGCCCAAAGGGGCAATAGCTCCTTTTCGAATTGATATGCTTTGATTGGGAACAATCTTACTGATGTCTACCTCTGAGACTACACCTAAGCCATTACAATGCGGACAAGCGCCGTAAGGAGAATTAAATGAAAATAAATTAGGCGCAGGTTCATCATAAGAAATACCAGAAGTAGGACACATCAATGACCTACTAAAGAACTCTACTTTTCCAAAACCAAATGCAGAGTTTGTTTTCTTTTTAGCTTTAGGTTCCACCTCTTCGTGTTCAATCACCATGATGGTGCCTTTGCCTTGCTTCATTGCGGTTTGCAGCGATTGATGCAAGCGGGTTTTAATGTCTTTAGTAATTTCTAAACGATCGATTACAATTTCAATATCGTGAATCTTATATCTGTCTACCTGCATTTTAGGAGTAATATCAACGATGGCGCCATCAACGCGTACTTTATTGAAACCTTTTTTGCGAACATCTTCAAATAATTCACGGTAATGTCCCTTACGTCCTTTAACAACGGGTGCCAGCAGGTTTATTTTTTTTGCTTTGTATTTTTCGAGGATCAGGTCAATAATTTGTTCATCGCTATAACGAACCATTTTTTCACCGGAGACATAGGAATATGCTTCTCCGGCACGTGCAAATAACAAACGAAGGAAATCGTAAATCTCTGTTATAGTACCAACTGTGGAGCGGGGATTCTTGTTCACCGTTTTTTGTTCGATTGAGATAACCGGGCTTAAGCCCGAAATTTTATCTACATCAGGACGCTCCATGTTTCCCAGGAATTGCCTTGCATAGCTTGAAAAACTTTCGATGTAGCGTCGCTGTCCCTCAGCATAAATTGTGTCAAATGCTAAAGATGATTTGCCGCTTCCGCTTAATCCTGTAAGTACTACTAATTTGTTCCTCGGTATTGTGAGTGATATATCTTTTAGGTTATGGGCTCGCGCACCAATAACTTCAATTTGTTCTTCTTCCATTATTTTTTTTGAGAAACTAAAGATAGAAAATAGATGACACTGGATTTCTTAATAAGTCATAAATTATTTAATCTTATTAAGGCTTCTTTATCGTATCAAATGAGGATTTTATCGAATCAGGTTTGAGTATTTTCACCAATGAAGAGTCGTTATTTAGCTCCTGTGGAAATACATCATTAAAGTATGCACTAAGATCTATATTATTGTTTTTTGGAATCTTGAAATGAAACATATTTTTATCCGGATTGGTTAATTGTTCACCAATGAGCCAGGGATTAAATATTTTGAGTGTGATTAGATTGGTGCCTATATGTTTTGCAAATGCATTTAAATTAGTGATTGAGGAATCAACTTTTACCATTTTAAAGGCAGGAAACCCCATGGACTTTTTTATTTTATTCTTTACCCCAAAATGTTCAGGGTTTGACAGCAGAGTTTTAAATGCCAAGATACGATATATAAAACTCCCTGTTTCTTTATTCAGAAGTAAATCATAATAATTATTTGTATTCTGTTTTTTAAGTGCGTTTTGAATTCCGCCTATGCCAACATTGTAAGCGGCAGCAGACAGCGTCCAGTTATGAAAATAATCGTGCGCATCTTTGAAGTGTTTGCAGGCCACATGAGTGGCTTTCTCTACATCCAGACGCTCATCAATTTCACTGTTTACTATTAATCCATAATGTTGTGCTGTAACTGGCATCAACTGCCAAAAGCCAGATGCACCCATGGGAGAGATAACATTGGATAAATGGCTTTCAATAATAGCCACATATTTAAAATCATCAGGAACACCTTCTTTTTTTAGAATGGGTTCGATTAGAGGAAACCATTTTTGCGCTTTTACGAATAGGGCCAAGGATGAATTTTTCCAGGTTTTATTGGCAAAAAATTCTTTTTCCAGACTTTCTTTTATTTCATAGTCATTTTGCGGTACACGCTCACCGGCAAACTCAAGATTGACGGGGATGTTTAAACCTAATACTTTAAAATTTGAATTAGAATAATCAATGGAATTTAGGTCAGGTGCAAACACGGAAAAGCGAATCAATAAACTGATTAGGATCCACAAAGCAAAACTCAAATAAGTTTTTTTATAAAGAGGTGATGGTTCGCGAATGAGTTTTAATATCCAAACAGATATGGTCACTTTCTTTTTATAATCGTATTCAGATATAAAGATACAAAAGTGATAGCACAAAAAATAATTGAAATAGTAAGCCAAAAAATTTGATAATTCAAGATTTGGTTCAATGCTAAAGAAAGTCCGGCAAGCCCAATTCCAAAAAAGAGGATGGCGATTCGCTTTTCAGTAATTCCCTTAAAGAATAAGTGGTGAGTGGTATGATCCTTTCCGCCCACAAATGGAGATTGTCCACGTCTGATGCGATTGATGCTGACTGTAATCGTATCAGTGATAGGCAAAATGAAAACAAGGCTAATTGAAAGGAAGCCTAAAAAAACCGGATTTATGGCAAACCATGAGTTATTTACTAAAGTAAAAGAGTTCCAACAATAATCTATACCCGCAACAGATAAAAATGCACCGAGAAACTGACTACCAGTATCACCCATAAACATTTTTGCAGGATGCCAATTGTAAACTAAAAAACCTAATAAGGATCCTAAAATTCCTAAGCTCAAAATAGGAATTGGAGAAAGGATCATCTTTAAATTAAGGTTTAAAGCGATGACAAAGAAAAGAATGAGTATAGATACTATAGTTGTAATTCCATCCATGTTGTCAAGCATATTAATCGAATTCATTAATCCTATTACCCAAAATACTGTTAATCCAAAATTTAATGCTTCATTGGTAAAAATATTGATTTTTGTTCCAGTAAAATACAGCACAAGACCGCAAATTAACTGTGTAATAAATTTCAATAAGGGTTGGGTATTGTAAGCGTCATCAGCCAATCCCATTAAAAAAGCGATGGTGCAAACAATAAATACCCCAACAATTTTTAAATTTTCATAATCAAGAGGTAATAAATGGTCAATAAAATTTAAAATAATAAAACTGATCAAAAAAATAACGAAAAATGAAATGCCTCCAACAGAAGGCCTAACAGAAGGGCTCCATCTAATATCAGAGTTGTTTGAAGCTTGCCTTATCCCAAGTGTTTGTGAAAATTTTAAGAGAATAGAATTAAAAACAAGAGAAAGTAGAAAAGTAATTCCTATCGAAATTACAATAAATAATAAAGGATTATTTTGAAAGTAGATCATTTAAAAGGGACTGTTAAATTCTTTGAATTTTGTTCCCATTAAATCTTTTTCTGATAATATAGGGTTTGCTATATTCCAGTTTATGCCTAAATCCAGATCATTCCATAATACAGTACCTTCTGATGCTTTGTGATAAAGATTAGTGCATTTATAAGAAAATATGGTATTATCTTTTAATGTTAAAAAGCCATGAGCAAACCCAGCTGGAATATAAAACATAGTCTTATTCTCCTCCGTTAATTCAATAGCAACATGTTGCCCGTAGGTTGGAGAATTTTTTCTGATATCCACAGCGATGTCTAAAACAGAACCAGTAATAACGCGAACGAGTTTACCCTGATCGTAAGGTGGTGCTTGGAAATGAAGGCCTCTTAATACGCCTGCATTTGACAAAGATTGGTTATCTTGAACAAAATGAGCAATTATTCCATTTTGTTTGAAAACTCCTTCATTATAACTTTCAAAAAAATAACCTCTTGAATCAGCAAACACTTTTGGTTTAATAATTAAAAGATCTTTTATATGTGTTTCAATTACTTCCATAGTTTAGAAAACTTTTTCTTTTTTTCAGCACCTTCATCTGAATAGTACCCATTGCCGTAGCCATAACCGTAGCCATAGCCATAGCCATATTTATAACCATAAGTTGACCTTGTGGTATCAACTCCATTTAATATCATTGATAAATTTTTAATATTTCCTTCGTTAATCAATTTGTCTAATATCTGCACAAAAGCCTTCTTTGAATAGTCAGCCCTGAATACATAAATAGGGAAATCAGCTTTCTGAATGGTTGTAATACCATCTGTTACCAATCCTATTGGCGGGTTATCAAATACGATATAGTCATAATCCACTTTTAATTCTTCAATCAAAGTGTTTAATCGGCTACTGATAATTAACTCGGATGGATTTGGTGGAATCGGGCCAGCCGTGATATAATCCAAATTCGGAAAATGACTTTTATTGATACAATCTTTTGTGGGAGTCATGTCCGTTAAGATGGTACTCATTCCAGTGTCATTTGATACGCCAAATCCTTTATGGATTTTTGGTTTTCTCATATCCAGATCTAATAGAATTACTTTTTTACCTGTGTAAGCAATGATACCGGCTACGTTTAAACAAACAAACGTCTTTCCTTCCCCGGATATAGAAGAGGTTACTGCAATGATCTTTGCTCCTTCAGAATTATTAATGAAATTCAAATTAGAACGAATGCTTCGGAATGCTTCGGAAATTTGGGATTTAGGATCTTTATCGATTACTAATTGAGAAACAGGAACATCGCTTGCATAATTAGGAACAATTCCTAAAACGGAAATGGATGCATCGATATTATTAACAACATCATTTATTGACGTAATTTTATCATGTATAAAGTAGCGCGCAAATACCAAAACAAGAGAGAGTAATAAGGCTGCAAGAATTGCAATCAATATGGCATTTCGCTTATTGGGAGAAACCCATGTGCCATCATTTATGGCTTCTTCTAAAATAACATTTTCTGAAACAAACCCGGCTTTTGAAATTGAAAACTCTGTTTTCTTTTCCAATAACATAGTATAATATTTTTCACTGATGCTAAACAATCGGGTTAATCGAGAATGTTCCAGGTCCTCGTCAGGATTATTAACGTCTTTACTCTTATATTCTGAATATTTTTGTGTTAAACCCGAATATCTCGATTTGTATTTTAAGCGAACCGCATTGATGGTTTCAATTAAAAGGCCTTTTTGTATTTCAATACTATAATTAATTTGCTTTACATTTTCACTGCTTGGAGTAACCATGTATAACAAATTTTCTTTCTCTAATAATAATTTCTGAATGTTTTGTGTATATTCTTTAATCGCACTTTCATATTCTGTACCGGATATCAAAGAGATTAACTGGTAAGTATCAATACCTTTATTTTTTAGAATATTTTGCTGCAATTCTGCTAATATTTTTTCATCGAGTTCTACTTTTAACATATCATCCTCAATCTTTGTCAGTCTTAAAAGATTTGGATCAGCGGTTGCACTCTTAACAGTATAATTGTGCGCCTTCCTGAATTCCTGTAAATTGTTTTCTGAAGATTTTAGGTCACTGTAAACCAAATCCAGCTGCTCGTCAATAAAAGCGATGATGCTTTTAGAACTCTCACTTTTTCGTTCTACATCAAACTGCAGATATTCTTTGGATATTAAATTAACAAGATCTTTAGATTTTTGAGGATTTATGTCTATAACTTTTATTTGAATTGTTCTTGCTGCTTCATTAATTAATTTTATATCAATTTTTGACTGCAGATTGGAAGTAACATTATCAACATCATTTATTATAAAGTAAGATTTATTTCCAGCAGTTAACTGAGAAGAAAGGGACTGTTTATCGATTCTTGAATTAGGTGAAATACTGAGTTCAAAATAAGGTGTATTTACTACGTTAAAGGTAGCAAATGGAATTGTATAGTTTTTTCCTTCAACAGAATATGTTAGTTGCCCGGAATTTGTATTTTTGAACTGAATATATATTTTTGTTCCATAAATAGCGTTTCGTTTAACATTTAATTTCACCAGAAAGGGAGAAGACAAATAAAGTTCATTATTTTTAAACGTCCCTTCATTAAAATAACTAACCTGAATATCAGATTTTTCAACCACACGTTTTAAAAAAATCCTGGAGCGGATTTGTTCTATAGCCTCAGCAATTTTATTATCTCCACCATCAAACTTTGTCATCTGTAAAACTTCAGACGCCTGATTATTTTCATTGATTTGAATAATTGTTGATGATTGATACTCAGGCTGACTATATCTTAAATAGATACTTGCAATACCAAGACTTATAACAAAAAAAGCTAAAACAAACCACAAGCTTTGTTTAATTATATATATTACTAAGCCAAGATCAAGTTCACTACTGAACTTTGATACCCGGTCTCTGTATTTATCAATAGAATTACCTCCTTGTGGTTGTATCATTTAACGCGGCTAGAAAGAGAATAAAGTAAAAAAGTAGTACTAATAAGCGAAAGAATCGGCGCTATTTCAGAAACTAAGGTTCTAGCTAAACGATATCTTGGTTCAATATAAATAATATCATGCGCTAAGACAACTGTATTTCCAACAGCAATCCCTTCAATCTTAGAAAGATCCATTAGGTATACTTTTGGTGGTTGATTGTCCTGATTTCTAATCAATTTTACTTTATAAGCTTTTCCGTCGTCAGAAATTCCTCCAGTAAGTGCAAGCGCTTCAATAACTGTAGTATTATTATTAACCAGATTTAAAACTCTGGCTGCGCCTCCGTTTCCGGGAAATACGATAACCCGTTTGTTAGTAATAGTGATATAAACAAAAGGTTTTACATAATAATCCGCATAAATCTGTTCCAAATATTCAGTTGCTTCCCTAACACTTAAGCCAGCCAGTTTTATCCTCCCTACCAATGGAAGTTTTGCCGTACCATCTCTATTTACAACATAATCCAACTCAATGAACCCTGCTTTTTGTTGCGATGAATTTGCTAAATCGACAATTTTAAATCCATCGTTTGAAAAAATTCTGACATTTACAAGGTCATTAAAATCAATTTTATAATCTTGTCTCGACAATGAATCTACAATTTTATCATATGTATAGTCTTTTGGTGTTCTCAACATTAAATTCGGACGAAGAAACTTACATGAGGAGAAAGAAATTAAAACAACAAGAAAGAAGAGGTATTTAAAGAAACGCATATGTGTGAATTATATAAACAAAGTTAAGATTTATCCCCTAATATCAAAAATCATTCTCATTTTAATAGTTGCCTGTACAAAGCTTTCATATCGTCTACAAGGCGAATATAACTGTATTTGGAAAGTGCCCAATCTTCTCCGGTTACAGAGGATTTAAATATCAGGTTTTTATCAAGACATGTCCGTAATAAATTTGAAAAAAATGATTGTTTATCAGTTATTTCAGAAAGTAATCCACATTCAGGATGAAGTACATCCTCGATGCCGCCAACGTTAGTTGCAACCACATATTTTCCTGCTGCCTGGGCTTCAATGATGCTAACTGGAGTGCCTTCGTTTAACGAAGTTAATGTAACAATATCCAAACCATGTAATGCCCATTCTACATTGGTTATCCAAGAAGTAAATATAATATCCGCCTCATCGCTCGCAGTATCCGACCAAGAAACATTAAATAATTTACAAGCATCAATAATGATATTTTTTGCATCACCATCACCGATAATAAACGCTTTAAAATTATTGATCCGATTCTTTTTTAAATAAGCGATAGATTCTATAAATAAGCTATGATTTTTTATTGGAGCCAATCTTCCAATGATACCGATAGCAATTTGATCATCTTTCAAATTGTACTTGGTTCTGAATTCATATCTGTTCTTCTCTTTGTTCTGAGTGAACTTTGTTAAGTCAAAACCTAATGGCACCACATGAATTTTTTCTTTTGAAACAATATGAAAGACCTCTGATAATTCCTGTTTTTGCTTATTACTAATGGCAATAATAGCTGTAGAATGTTTTGCCAGATAGCGTTCTATCACTTTATAAAAACCTGTTTTTAATTTGCCAAAGTAGGAATGAAATACATGCCCATGAAAAGTATGAATGATAATTGGCACTTTACAATGAATAGCAGCCAATCTGCCAATTGCTCCTGCCTTTGAAGCATGCGTATGAACTATATCAGGTTTGAATTCCCGAATGATTTTTTTAATTTCTTTGTAAGCTTGAAAATCAGCTTTAAAATTAATTTCACGTTGAAATTGTTTTAGTACGCGTGGTTTTAATCCGAGTCCTTCAGGAATATATAATGAGCTGTCTTCTCCTTCTTCTTCAGGACCACCAACTAACAATGTTTCATATTCAGGAGCCAAATATTTTGATAAATAACTGACATTATAGGTTATACCGCCAATATTGAAACGATTGATAATTCTTAGAACCTTTGGCAAAATATTAATTTAAGTTTAATTCAGTAGAAAGTTGTTTAAAATCTATTCCGTCAAAATCCCCTGAACTCATCATCAATAATACGTGATTTTTTAAGGACTTTGACTTTATATAACTCAGCAGAACGCTACTCTCAGTAAATATTTTAAGGTCTTTACGGTTAAAATATTTTAAAACCTGTTCTTCGGTAATTGGTTTCAGTTTTTTATGGGCAATTGTATGCGGATTAAAATATACGATGGCTTCATCAGCATCATCCATGGCTCCATTGTATTCCGATAAAAAATTTTCATTCAGACTGCTAAAGGTGTGTAATTCCATGCAAGCCAAAATAGAACGGTTCCCAAATTGTTGCTTAGTTGCTTGAGTAGTTGCTTTTAATTTGGATGGAGAATGTGCAAAATCTTTATAGAATGCGAAATCATCTGTTTTGGACACCAATTCCAATCGTTTGGAAGCTCCTTTAAATGATTGAATGGCATGATAAAATTGAGTATCACTTAATCCTAATTTATCGCAGACTAAACGGGCACCATTTAAATTCATCAGGTTGTGGTTACCGAAAATTTGCAAAGGTATTTCCATAGTATTATCTTCTAAAATGGTGGTGCCGTTTTCTATCCGGTGTTTTGGAATTGAGTAGGGAATTTTAGTGATATGATTTGATTTACCACTGTTGGCGGCGACCTTTCTTAAGTCTGAATCTTCATTGCAATAAATTAGGCTGCCATTTGGTTCAATTAAATCCACAAACTGTTCAAACTGGTTTACATAAATTTCAAATGTTGGAAATACATTAATATGGTCCCATGCAATTCCACTTATGATAGCAATATCAGGTTTGTATAAATGAAATTTCGGACGCCGGTCAATTGGTGATGCTAAATACTCATCTCCTTCAATTATTGCAATTGGCGCTTCATTGGTTAATTTAACCATAGTATTAAAGCCTTCCAGTTGTGCTCCCACTAAATAATCCGTTTCCATTTTGTGGTAGTTCAATACATGAAGAATCATAGCAGTGATAGTAGTTTTACCGTGACTCCCTCCAATCACCACGCGTGTTTTATTTTTAGTGGCTTCGTAAATGTATTCAGGATAAGAGTAAACTTTTAAACCTAATTCTTTAGCTCGAATTAATTCGGGATTATCTTCCCTGGCATGCATTCCTAAAATCACAGCATCAATATCTTCAGATAATTTTTCGGGAAACCAGCCGATCGTAGATGGTAAGATGCCGGCATTTTTAAGACGGGATTTAGACGGCTCATTAATCTCGTCATCGCTTCCGGTAACCTGAAAACCTTTTTCATGTAAGGCCAAAGCCATATTGTGCATGGCGCTTCCGCCAATTGCTATTAAATGAACCCGCATAACTGAATAGAATTAGTATTTACGAAGTAAACCTTTTTAAACAAAAAATGCAGGCCATTGAGACCTGCATTTTAAACAATGATTTGTTAAGTACTAAGCTATTGTCGGAGTTGGTTTCCCTAAGATGTATAGCAACTTTGCATGAGCAGCAATTGCGCCTACAAACGTCTTTTTTGAATAATACGGTAAATTAAATTCTTTAGCTGTTTGCTGAATAATTGGTGCGATTTTCTTGTAATGCACATGGCAAATGTTCGGAAACAAATGATGTTCTACCTGAAAGTTTAAACCTCCAACGAACCAGGAAAATGCCCAACTTTTTTGAGCAAAGTTAGTCGTTGTTTTTAACTGGTGTGAAGCCCAGTCATCCTGCATGTTTCCTGTTGAATCTGGTAAAGGAAATTCAGTTAAATCTACTACATGTGCCGGCTGAAAAATTAAAGCAAGAATTAAACCACAAGTAAAATGCATTATTGACCATCCAAGAACAATCTCGTACCAAGGATTTTTCATAACTACCAAAGGTAATAAAAGGCTATAGCCGAGATAGAAAAGTTTATTAAGAACCAATAAAATTAATTGCTTATTATAGGTGGTTTTTTTTGTCACCAATAAACCCATTTTGTTATAACGAGCCAGTTGCTGAAAATCCTTTGTGGTAGCCCACATAATAGTCATTAACCCATAAAAGAACCAGGCATATAAAAACTGAAACTTGTGAATTTTTTTGTATTCGGCATGCGGGTCAAACCTCATGAATCCTGGGGGAGCAATATCTTCATCATGCTCATGAATATTCGTATAAGTATGGTGTAAAGTATTGTGCTGTAACTGCCAGTTAATTGAGCTACCCCCAATAAAGTTCATACTGCGGCACATCAACGCATTTAATTTGGCATTGCGCGCATAAGAACCGTGATTTGCGTCATGCATAATTGATAAACCGATCCCGCTCATTCCAAAACCCATTAATACGCAAAGGATGGACTGAATCCAAAGATTGTCAAACGCATTAAAAATCAGTAAGATGAAAGGAGTAAAATATAGAGTAAACATGAAAATGGATTTGATGACCATTTGAGCATTTCCATATCTGGAAAGGTTATTCTCTTTAAAATAGTCATCCACCCGTTTTTTTGCTGTTAAATAGAATGAACGATTGGCATTGTTAAATCGGATTGTTTGTGCACTCATGTATCAGATAGTTTTTGTTAATGCATCAAAGATAAGCTTTAACGATTCAAAAGTCAAGACTCTTAAATTGCTAATAATGAACAATTTATGGTTGATGATTGTTGAAAACAGACCTACAGCCATATTTGCAGGAGGAAAGCTATTTGTACAGCGACAAAACAATTTCAGCCAGATTTTTAATCTCCTCTATTTGGCTTTTTTTACCAAAAGATAGGCGGATTGAATTTTCACTTTCGTCCTTATTCATTCCCATTCCCATTAAAACATGGGAAGGTTCAGCTTGAGCTGAAGTACAGGCTGAACCCAATGCAACTGCATAATTATTCTTTATATGAGAGAAAACTGAACTTCCATCATTTAAAACGGGAAAATACAGATTAGATGTATTGTATAGTCTATGTCTCGTTGATCCATTGATCCTTAAGTGCGGTATTTCCAATAACTGGTGTTCCAGGTAGCCTCTTACTTTTGAAATATGCATATTATTATCCCAAAATTCATTTTGTGCGAGTTCACAGGCTTTTCCTAAACCAACAATTCCTGGAACATTTAATGTGCCACTTCGTTTATTATTTTCGTGGCCACCGCCATGAAATAAAGGAATGAGAGTAACTCTCGGATTTTTTCTTCTGATATAAAGTGCACCTACGCCTTTTGGTCCGTATAATTTATGACCAGAAATGCAACATAAATCGATTCCCATTTCATTTACGTCAATTGGTAATTTCCCAGCCATTTGAGTAGTGTCGCTAAAAAAAATGGCATTATTGGAATGGGTGATTTCAGAAATTTTCTCAAGATCCTGTAAAACGCCAGTCTCATTATTAGCCGCCATTATTCCTACTAATATTGTTTTATCAGTAAAGCTGTTTTTTAGTTCATCAAGGTCAATGCGCCCTTCCCGGTCAACACCCAGGTAAGTGATGTTCGCCCCTTTTGCTTCTAGATAACTAAATGTGTCTAAAACAGCTTTATGTTCCGTAACACAGGTAATAATATGATTTCCTTTAGTTTGATAAGCTTCATACACTCCTTTTAAAGCAAGATTTATTGACTCTGTGGCTCCGGAAGTAAAAACTATTTCTGAATTTTCAGCGCCGATAAATTTAGCAACCTGCTCACGTGCTTTATCTACAGCGCCTTGAGCAAACCACCCAAAAGTATGTGTATTGCTTGAAGCATTCCCAAAATTTTCTGAAAAAAAGGGTAGCATTTCTGCCAACACTCTTTCATCAACCGGTGTGGTAGAATTATAATCCAGATAAACCATCAAGCTTTCTCAATGATAGCTGCATAACCTTGTCCAACACCAATACACATGGTTACCAATGCGTATTTTTTGTTCTGAAGATTTAGTTCTATGGCTGCAGAATTAATAATTCTTGCACCGCTCATTCCTAATGGGTGACCTAAAGCAATGGCTCCTCCATTTGGATTGATACGCGGATCTTTATCATCCAGACCCCACTGACGGGTACATCCTAAAGCCTGTGCGGCAAATGCTTCGTTCAATTCAATCAGGTCAATATCTTTCCAGTTTAATCCAGCTTTTTTTAAAGCCTGGTTGGCGGCTTCAACCGGACCTAAACCCATAATTCTTGGCTCCACGCCAACAACGGCGCTACTAACAATACGTGCTAATGGGTTTAAATTATAGCTTTTAATAGCATTCTCTCCTGCTAATAATATTGCTGCTGCTCCATCATTTAAACCTGATGCATTTCCAGCAGTTACCGTTCCATCTTTTCTAAAAGATGCTTTTAATTTTTGTAATCCCTCTAAGGTTGTATTAGCCTTAGCAAACTCATCGGTTTTAAAAATGAGAGCATCTCCTTTTTTTTGTGGAATTTCGACAGGTACTATTTCTTTTTCAAATCTTCCTGAAGCAATAGCTTTGGCAGCTTTTTGCTGGCTCCATAAAGCAAACGCATCCTGATCTTCGCGGCTTATCTTATGCATCTCTGCAACATTTTCAGCTGTATCTCCCATGGCATCAACACCAAATTGTTCCTTTAATTTAGGGTTAATAAAGCGCCATCCAAAGCTACTATCAAATAATTGTTGATCACGACCAAATGCCGAACTGGCTTTACTCATTACTAATGGTCCGCGGGTCATATTTTCAACACCTGATGAGATCATTAAATCTGCATCACCTAATTGGATGTATCTGGCAGCATCAACAGTTGCACTTAACCCGGATGCACATAAACGGTTAACGGTTTGTCCGGGAACAGTTATTGGCAAGCCAGCCATCAACGAAGCCATACGTGCTACGTTCCGATTGTCTTCTCCGGCCTGGTTGGCACAGCCCATGATCACATCGCCAACTTTAGTAAAATCAACAGAAGGATTTTTCGCCATTAATTCTTTTAAAACTATAGTAGCCAAATCATCTGCTCTGACAGCTGATAAAGTTCCTCCAAAATTTCCAATGGCTGTTCTCACACCATTAATGATATAGGCTTGTTGCATTTGTTTAAATTTAGTGGTACAAAAATATTGTTTTTACTAAGACTTACTCATTTAAATAGGGTTTTTAATAGTTTTGTAATATTTAGCATAATAAAACTGTTTGATTTTCGTTTCTTTGTAGTTGAATAGCAATTATTTAGTTATATTTTTTGAATAGAAAGATCCTATATTTTTTAGCAGTTCTGAATGGATTTCTTTTTTTCAGTACAAATGCGCAGGTTGCTGCACCGGATTTAAGGTGTATTGCTGTTACTTCTCCTACAAGTACAGTACTATCCTGGATCATTCCACCAGATCCTTCCAATTTGTTTAGTCAATATCAGATTTGGGCTTCTCCGGTACAAACTGGTCCTTTTGTGATGATTGGTACAGTGAATTCTTATACCCAATCATCTTATACTCAAATTCCTACTAACGCTGATTTGCAATCGCAGTATTATTATGTAACTACAGTCAGTGGCACTAATACTTCATTACCTTCTGATACGTTAAGATCTATTTTTGTGTCTTTTAGTAATCCAAATGGTGTGGTTAGTTTAAACTGGAATTCTATTCATGCGCCTTTATTACCCAGTTCTTCAACAACCTATACTTTATCCCGCGAAGCACCACCCGGAACCTGGACCACTATTTACTCAGGCACAAAACAAAATTATAAGGATACTATTATGATATGTAAAGTGTATTATAATTACAAGGTAGAAATTTCTGATAATTCTGGTTGTACTTCTGTTTCTAATACACCTGGGGATACCTGTTATAACATTCAGGCGCCAAATATTTTAGTTTTAGATTCTGTTTCTGTTAATAGTAATGGCGAAACAACAATTGGTTGGCTTCCATCTTCCTCAACAGATGTGACAGCATATATTATTTACGAATCTGAAGGTGGTTTCTTAACTGCCGTGGATACGATTTATGGTTATAATAATACGTCTTTCACATATACTTCAACGTCAGCATCTGCTGGCTCAGAAGGCTTTTGTGTGGCGGCAGCTGATAGTTGCGGTAAATATAGTATACCAAGTTTAACTCATCGTACAATGTTTTTAAAAACAACTTATGACCTGTGTTCAAGAACAGCGAGTTTAACCTGGACGACCTATTCAAATCTAACAAAGGGTGTGCTGAGATATGATATTTATTGTTCAATCAATGGAGCTACATCTGTTCTTTTAGGTACAACAACAGGTTCAAGTTATAACCATAGTGCATTAACCCCCGGTTCAACTTATTGTTATACAATTAGAGTTTGGAACACAGATCAATCTATCAGTGCCAGTTCAAATGTATCCTGCTTAACAGCTAATGGATTACCAGGTCCTTCTTATGTATATGTCAATTCGGTGAGTGTAAATACCTCCAGTAAACAAATCGAAGTTAAATTTAGCGTTGATAACACTAATCCTTATAAAGGCAGCAATATTTATAAATCAGAAGATGGCATTAATTTTACCAAAGTTGGTTTTATGGCATTTTCAACTGTGACCCCAATGTCTTATACTGACATTGATGTAAGTTCTACTGAAAAAAACTATTTTTATAAGATCGAAGTTGCTGATAATTGCGACAATCCTGGAGTTGTGAGTAATATTTCGAAAAGTATAGTACTTCAGGTAAGCAACGATAATGAAAACATTTTTTATAACACACTAACTTGGGATTATTATACGTCATGGTCTGGAAGTGTAAGTTCTTACAATATTTATAGAGCGGTAAATGGTGTATTTGATTCAGCACCTATTGACAATGTAGCTTCCTCAGCAAGGACTTATGTTGATAACGTTCAGGATTTTGTTAGTGCAGAAGGAAAATTTTCTTACTATGTTGAAGCAGTAGAAGGTTCAGGAAATATTTACGGATTTATGGACATTGCCAGATCAAATCCTGCTGATGCTTATGTTGAAGTAAATGTTTTTGTTCCCAATGCTTTTGCGCCTAAAGGACAAAACGATGTTTGGTTGCCTATTGCTCAATACGTCGAAAAAACAGATTATAAAGTGATGGTATTTAACCGCTGGGGTGACAAAGTGTTTGAAACTCACAGTGATGTTGAAGGCTGGACTGGTGATGCTGCCACTGATGAAGTATATGTTTATCTGATTGAGTATAAAAACGCCCGTGGTGAATACATTCAGTTGAAAGGGCATCTTACTGTTATCCGATAATTCAGCTTCTTAGCATTTCATTTTTAATAAGTTTCTTTTTTCTTTCGGTAACGAAGTGTATCCTACTATAATTTTGGAATTATATAGCAAATGAGGATCCTTAGACCCATATTATTTTATTGTTTTTTATTTATAGCTGGTACGTCTACGGCTCAGGTGAAAAAAGCTGAGCCAACCTTAACACGTGTACTGTTTGTTTTTGATGCCAGTAACAGTATGAAAACAAAGCATAATGGCACAACACGTATTCAGGGCGCCAAGGAGTTGTTCTATAAATTTCTGGATAGTTTAAATAAACAAAAAAACATTCAATTTGCTTTGAGAATGTACGGACATACGGTTAAATATCCTCCAGGAGATTGTAAGGATTCTAAACTGGTTGTACCGTTTGGTAAGAATAATATTGCACTTATTAAAAATAAAGTTTCTGAAGCAAAACCCACCGGAATAACTCCTATAGAACATTCACTAACTGAATCAGCAAATGATTTTCCCGATACAAAAGCAGTTAATATGATTATATTAATTACTGATGGCATAGAGGAATGCGAAGGTGATCCCTGTCTGGCCAGACAAAAGCTGATGGAAAAAGGAATTGTTTTCAAGCCTTTTATTATCGGCATTGGTTTATCTCCGGAACAAATAAAAACCTTTGAGTGTGTTGGTGATTATTATGATTTTGATAATGCCAATACCTTGAACAATATCAGTTCTGTTATTTCAAAGCAAAAACTGAACAAAACTACTTCTCAGGTGAATTTACTCAATTCAAAATCCCTGCCGGTTGAAACTAATGTCAACATGACTTTTTACAACGTTGCTACTGGTAATTACTGCTATAACTATATACACACATTAAATCAGAAAGGTAATCCTGATACGTTATATCTTGATGATTACCCTACTTACAAAGTTATTGCCCACACTATTCCTCCCACGGAAAGCAAAGAAGTAAAGTTATCCCAAGGTAAACATACTATCATTCCAATTGATGCTCCACAAGGCTTTATAGAATTAAGAAGACCTATGGGAGTTTATAATTTTAATGAACGGATTAAAAGCATTGTTCGGAAATCCAATAGTAATATGCAAACGCTTAATGTTCAGCAAATGAATACGATTGAAAAATACATTACTGGAAGTTATGATTTAGAAATTTTAACCTTACCAAGAACTTATCTAAGTGGAGTAGAAGTTTCACAATCTCAAACCAGGTTAATTGAATTGCCAAATGCTGGAATGTTAACTCTTAAGGCATTAGATAATGGAGACGGATGTATTTTAAAAGATTCTAAAAAACTGGAATGGGTATGTAATTTAAATACCACAACATCCCAAATTTATTATTTGCAACCTGGTAATTATAGAATTGAATGGCGGGCAAAAAGTTTGAAAGGCTCTATTTATACGATTGAAAAAAAGTTCACAATACGGCCGGATGTTGAGACGAAAGTGGAGTTGTACAGATAGTATTTGATTAAATACTTTAGTCCGGGTTATGCATAAAGCAATAAGACGACTGATGAATTAATAGTTTAATGTAAAATCTTAAAGATCAACTCCTTCATCAGTTCTCCATTATTTACACCGCTGTTGTCTACTCCTTTGGTTTTAAGATCGTATTCTTTTAAGTAAGAAAAGATAGCTTTTAATTTTCCGGTACCGTAATTCTGAGCAGCCTTAACATAACCATCAACGAAAAAAGGGTTAACACCTAAAGTTTGAGCTACGGCGAATTTTGATTTATCAGGAGCGAAATGATAAATCAATATTTTTGAAAAATAACTATAAAGCGTGCTAAGAGTCATCACTGCAGGATGTTCTTTTTCGTTTGCTGAAAAATAATTGATTATGCGATTGGCTTTTAAAATATCCTTTTTAGCCAACGCATCCTGTAATTCAAAAACATTAAATTCTTTACTGATTCCTATATTATCCTGAACTGCATCAGAAGTGATCTCTTCACCTTCTTTTAAATTAATAAATAGTTTGCCAACTTCCTGTGCTATTTTTGAAAGGTCATTGCCCAGAAATTCAGCGAGTAAAAATGATGCTTTTGGTCCGATCTTAAATTTTTTCTCCTGAACAAATTCTGTGATCCATTCAGGAATTTTATTATCGTAAAGCTTTTTTGTTTCTAAAAAAACATGATTTTTTTGAAGTGATTTGTATACGGCACTTCGTTTATCCAGGGTTTTATATTTGTAGCAAAATACTAAAATCGTGGAAGGTTGTGGTTGCTGTAAATAAGCTGCTAGGGCGTTGGTAGAACCGGCAGATTTTTTACTTTTTGTTTCCACTTCCTCGTCATCATCTTCTCCACCTGGAGCCTTTCCAAGTTCTTTTAAATTTTGGGCTTCCTTTACAATCACCACCTGGTATTCGCTCATCATGGGAAAACGTTTAGCGGCAGAAATAATAGCATTCATGTCTGCTTCCTTACCATATAAAATAGTTTGATTGAATTCCTGCTCACTTTCATCCAATACATTTTTTTCAATGTAATCGCTGATCATGTCAATATAATAAGCTTCTTCGCCGCTTAAAAAATAAACAGGTTTAAAAATTTTTCGTTTTAAATCGGTCAGTATCTGGGTAACTTCCTTCACGGATTAAATTTACTTTTTAAAAAAGAAATATACGGCAATAAATAAACACAAAAAACCCACAATATGATTCCATTTTAGTGTTTCTGTTTTAAAAACGAGTAAAGTAAAAATTACAAAAACGCTAATAGAAATGATCTCCTGGATTATTTTTAATTGAAATATGTTAAACGGTCCGCCGTTCATATTGCTACCTATTTTATTGGCAGGAACCATTAAACTGTATTCGAGCAAAGCAATTCCCCAGCTAATTAATATTGCCGCGATCATCCCTACATTTTTGAATTTTAAATGTCCGTACCATGCAATGGTCATGAATGTGTTAGATGCCAGCAATAATAGAATGGTACTTAATCCTTTTGAGATCATTATTTTGTTTTTTCAATCAACTTTTTCAGAATGTCAATAGCTGAAACACTGATGACCGTTCCTGGCCCGAAGACTCCAGACACACCTGCTTTATATAGAAAATCATAATCCTGCTGAGGTATAACACCCCCTGCAATTACCATAATATCTTCTCTTCCATATTTTTTTAATTCTTCAATTACCTGCGGAATTAATGTTTTATGTCCTGCTGCCAAAGAGGAAACTCCTAAAACATGTACATCATTTTCTACTGCTTGTTTAGCCGCTTCTGCAGGTGTTTGAAATAAGGGACCAATATCCACATCAAATCCCATGTCTGCAAAGCTGGTTGAAATCACTTTAGCGCCACGATCATGGCCATCCTGACCCATTTTAGCAATCATAATACGTGGACGACGTCCATCCAATTCGGCAAACTGATCGGCTAGTTCTTTCGCTTTTATAAAATGTTTATCCATGCTAATTTCTTTACTGTAAACACCTGCAATACTCCTGATATTGGCTTTGTAACGACCAAATACTGTTTCCAGCGCATAGGAAATTTCTCCCAAACTGCAACGAACCCTTGCTGCATTAATTGCCAATTCCAATAAGTTACCTTTACCGGTTTTAGCTGATTCGGTCAATGCATCTAAAGCTTCCTGCACTTTTTTAAGATCGCGCTCTGCTTTCAGTTTTTCTAGGCGCTCCAATTGTTGCGTTCTAACTTTAGCATTATCAACATCTAAAATATCAATATGTGTTTTCTCATCGGTTTGATATTGGTTAACCCCCACAATAATATCTTTACCACTATCGATGCGTGCCTGCTTGCGCGCAGCGGCTTCTTCAATTCGCATTTTTGGAATACCAGTTTCTATGGCTTTTGCCATGCCGCCTAATTTCTCAACTTCTTCAATAAGATCCCATGCCTTATGAGTCAGTTCATGTGTTAAGGTTTCAACATAATAGGAGCCTGCCCAAGGATCAACAACTTTACAAACGTTAGTTTCGTTTTGTAAAAATAACTGGGTATTACGGGCAATGCGCGCACTAAAATCAGTTGGTAAAGCAATTGCTTCATCTAATGCGTTGGTATGTAAACTTTGTGTGTGTCCCATGGCCGCCGCTAAAGCTTCTACGCAAGTACGGGTCACGTTATTAAAGGGATCCTGTTCTGTTAAACTCCAACCGCTAGTCTGGCAATGAGTGCGCAACGCCATTGACTTAGCTGATTTTGGATTAAATTGTTTTACCATTTTTGCCCATAACATTCTTGCTGCGCGCATTTTGGCGATTTCCATAAAATGGTTCATGCCAATAGCCCAAAAGAAAGAAAGACGTGGTGCAAAAGCATCTATATCTAAGCCGGCTTTAATACCAGTTCTGATATACTCCAGTCCATCTGCCAGTGTGTAAGCTAACTCAATATCTGCTGTTGCACCTGCTTCCTGCATATGATAACCACTGATAGAAATAGAATTGAACTTCGGCATTTTCTGAGAAGTAAATTCAAAGATATCACCAATGATTTTCATCGAGGCATCTGGTGGATAGATGTAGGTATTACGCACCATGAATTCTTTTAAGATATCATTCTGTATGGTGCCTGTAAGTTTATCCATGCTCACGCCTTGTTCTTCTGCAGCAACAATATAAAATGAAAGGATTGGTAACACGGCACCATTCATGGTCATACTCACACTCATTTCGTCCAAAGGAATCTGATCGAACAATACTTTCATATCAAGGATCGAATCGATAGCAACTCCGGCCTTACCAACATCACCAACAACACGTTCATGATCACTGTCATAGCCACGATGAGTGGCAAGATCAAATGCAACAGATAAACCTTTCTGTCCCGCAGCTAAATTTCTTCTGTAAAACGCATTACTTTCTTCAGCTGTGCTGAACCCGGCATACTGACGAACAGTCCACGGGTTCTGAACATACATACTGGAATAGGGACCACGTAAAAAGGGTGGAGTTCCAGCTCCAAATTTTAAATGTTCAAATTCTTTGGTATCAGCAATAGTATAAGAAGTATTTAATTTTATTTGTTCTGCGGTTATAAATTGTTCTGTCGATTTTGTATTGTTTAAATCTACTGGCGCATTATGATATGATATGTTTGAAAAATCTTTTCTCATGATTAATTGGCTACTTGTTGTTCAACGTATTCACATAATTTGATCATTTTAATCCCTGAAGAATTAGTCTGTATTTCTCTGTTTGATGACTCCAGTTTTTCATGTTTATTCTGAAATTTATTAATGCCTACCAATACTAGTTTGCCTTCTTTAAATTGTTGTATGAGAGTTTCTGCGTCTTTAGAAATAAGATCCTGAATAAAATGTGATTTTAAACAAGCTATTAATCCTCCTTTTGATTCAATGTTTTTGAATTGCTCCCATGCTTTTTCGCATAATGTTTCTGTGATCGTTTCAATGTAATACGAACCAGATGCAATATCCGCAACTACATTTAAATAGCTTTCGTCTTTTAAAATCAATTGCTGGTTGCGCGCCATACGTGAACTAAAATCATTTTGAGTATTGAAATCAATATCAAATGGTAAAACCAAAATACTGTTTGCTCCTCCAATAGATGCGCTCATGGCTTCTGTAGTAGAACGTAACATATTGTTATACCTGTCGGTACTACTCTTATTGATTAGTGTGGTTTGTGCATGAATATGAATATCGGCTTGGATGTTATATTGAGATAATAAGAAATGAGTTAGTTTTCTGATTGCCCTTAATTTGGCAATTTCCATAAAAAAGTCTCCACCAACCGATAGGTTGATATGAATTGTTTTAATATCGGAAAATACTGTTAAGTATTCATTTAGATGGGCAATTGAAAAAGCAATTTCATTAACTGCATTTGTACCAGCTTCCTGGTATAAATTTGTATTTATGCAAATGGCAGTATCAGAGCTTTTTAATTCAGCTTTGCCGGTTAATACTTCATCACATTCCACAAAGCAATTAGTACCTCTGGTAATGGATGATAGATAAGATACTAATTCATTCTCAAATTCAGGTTTAACCATAAATAAGGAATAAATATGTTCTAATAAGATATCCTTTAATAAAAGTTTATAGTCCGTGTTTTTTGTAATATGAAATACTAAACCTGTTGCTCCGTTTTGTAATGCATTTAAAGCTTGCGCGTTTGCATTTTTTTCATCTGATACAAATACGTTTTCGCATATAGCCCAATCATTTTTTATAAAGAGTGGGGAAGGAGCAGAGTTTAAATTTTCTTTTGTATAAAAAGGTTGTACCTCAATTCCAGAGTTCGTTTTCCAAACCAGTGTGTTATAGTCAATGCCCTTGAGGTCTTTTACCAATTGTTCTTTCCATTGAGTGGCAGAAGTAGGTGAAAATTCGGTAAATAGTTTTTGCATATTACTTTTTTCTGTGCTCGTCCGGATAGCTATCGGAAAGCTCGAACTAACACAATTTATTTATTAAAATGTTTGAGCGATTTCTTTTTTAATATATTCTATAGCTACATCATTTGGTAATTTCTTCCCAAGATTTGCGGTGATATTTAAGATCATCATTGCCAGTTCTGAACTATTAGAATCATGAGCTACTTTGGAAGAGGAAATGTTTACAAGTTGAATAATTTCTTCTTTAGAAGTTTTTACGAGTTCCCACGCTCCGGATGATATATATATTTGTTGCGATAAATTATGCTCATATTCAGATTTTACGGAAGCAATCAACTCCTGATGTAACTGCCGCGACGACATACCATTTTTATTCACTCGAACCACGAGATTATTTGGATTAATACGTTCTAAAAGTATGATGACTCTTTCGTAAGCTTGAATTTTTAGCGGAGTGATGGCACCCTGAACAGATTTTTTAAGCTCGTGTTCGCGTCTTTTTTGGTCATTTTCCAAAAAACGATTTACTAAAAAATAGGCTGCGGCAAATACTGCTGCTGCTGGGATTAAAATTTTAAGAATTTCAATAAAAGCGTTCATAGTGGTTTAGTTTTAGCGTTTCTAATATCGGTATTTTTACTGTATAATCAGTAAATTCTAAAAAAATACAACAAATATTACCCACCGGCTTTTTTCGCTTTATAATTAGCTTTTAGCAGGAGATCTAATAATTTATCTCTGTTATCTCCCTGAATCAAAACATTGCCATCTTTTGCATTTCCACCAACACCACATTTCTGTTTCAATGTTTTTGCCAATTCATTTAAATCTTCATCTGTTCCTATAAAACCACTGATGCGGGTAACTAATTTTCCACCACCGATACGGTCTAAAAATAATTTTAAATTTTGCTGCTGAGGAGGAAGAGTTACCTGGTTTTGTTCGTCTTCGTTTTGGTAACTAAAGTTTGGATTGGTAGAATAAACTACATTTATGCGATGCTTGGCATCTGAGGCTTTCGAAGATTCTTTTTTGCTCATCTTTTATAACGGATTAAAAATAAAGGCAAACCAACTAACATCACTAATAATGAGATCAATAGCCAGTTATTACTCTCATGTTTCTGTACTTTTATTACTTGTAGAATTTGGTCTGAATCATTTTGAAAATCAAATTCCTGATTGTCTTTTTCCATTACCAATAAACTATCTTTTAATGCATAGTGTTTTTTTAACCAATTGTTCGCTTGTTTAAAATCATCCTGAGCTTCATAGAATAACGAACGTGTATGATATAATTCTAATAATGCTTCCTGGTAACCATATTTAGTGCAAATATCTTCTGCCAGTAAAATAAAGTTAGAAGCCTGGTTGAAACTTTTGAGACTGATATACACATTAGCAATATTATTATAACTGTCGGCTAGTTCCAATTCGTTATCTGTTTGCTGTCTTATTTTCAGAGCCTCTTCCAGATACATCAGCGCACTGTCAGGTTTGTTCTGTTCCCTTAAAATAGTTCCAATATTATTATAACATGAGGCTACCAGATTCTGATCTCCAATTTCATTAGCATATAGAAGCGCTTGTTCAAACTGTTTAATAGCTGCTGATGACTGTTTTTGGGTATATTTTAAAACTCCAATGTTAAGTAAACACCTGGCCATTTGAACGGTATTGTTTGTTTTATTATAAGCTTGCAGTGCCTGTAAGTAAGATTGCTCAGCTAGTGCCACATATTTTATGTCGTTGTAAATATTTCCTAAATTAGTTTGGTTGATGGCAATACCGGTTTCGTTATGGATGTATTGATTTAGTGCAAGAGCTTCTTTTTGAAACCGCAGTGCTTTAGCAAAATCCCCCTTCTTATAAAACAATATTCCGATAAGATTATAACTCTTTGCCAAATGCTTGGGAGAGTTAATTTTTAGAGCACTTTGTTCGGCAGCTAAAGCAAACTGATACGATGATTCGGGGTCAGTGTTCCTAAGGTCAAATCCTTTTTGGTAAAGTTGATTGACTTTTTCAGTGTCATTTTCAATCTGTTGAAGTTGATATAATAATGAATCGTTTATCTGCGACAAACAAATAAAATGCAGGAATGTAAATATCAGTATCAGCCTCATTATTTGCTGTAAATATAATTTGTTTTTAGTTATGCTTTATATAATTTAGAACCTAATTTCAACTTATGATTCACTACAAACTATACCTAAAGAACCCTCAATCCCATTATATATATATTGATCTGACTATTGATGCCATTGATACTTCTACTATTGAATTGCAATTGCCGGCATGGCGACCTGGTCGCTATGAGCTAGTGAATTTTGCAAAAAACATTAAACGTGTTGATGCATTTGATGAAAGCGAAAAGCCTTTGCACTTTTCAAAATCAACAAAGGATTTGTGGGTCTTTGAAACGAATGGATCAAAAAAAATAAAAATAACCTATAGTTACCATACAACTGAAATTAATGCTGGTAATTGTTATGCTGATGAAACGCAATTGTATGTTAATCCTGTTCATTTATGTATGTATGTTCCAAATCGTATGCAGGAAGAACATATTATTGAACTGGATGTTCCTGAAAATTATAAAGTAGCCACGTCCCTTGAAAAAAAACAAGGATACTATACAGCTTCGAATTTTGACGAACTAGCTGATAGCCCAATTATGGCTAGCTCCAGTTTGCAATCTGATTATTATGAAGTAAAAGGTATTAAATTTTGGTTGCATTTTGTGGGCGAGTGCAAACCGGATTTTGATAAGTTTAAAACTGATTTTTCAAAATTTACAGAAACACAATTGAGTTTTTGGGGCGACTTTCCCGTTAAAGAATATCATTTTTTATTTCAGATCCTTCCTTTTAAATTTTATCACGGCGTAGAACATCAAAAATCTACGGTGATCGCCATCGGGCCAGGTTATGCTTTAAATAAAGGTAAAACTTATGAGGATGTTCTCGGGGTTTCTTGTCACGAGTTGTTCCATACATGGAATATCAAATACATTCGTCCTGTTGAAATGCTGCCATATGATTTTTCTAAAGAAAATTATGCGCGCACCGGTTACGTTTATGAAGGATTCACAACTTATTACGGTGATCTTATATTATTAACCAGTGGCGTATTTAATGTGGAGGAATATTTTGTGACCCTTGAAGAACGGTTGATGAAACATTTTCATAATTATGGACGTTTCAATTTGTCTGTAGCTCATTCGAGTTGGGAAACATGGTTGGATGGTTATGTCCCGGGAGCACCTTATCGAAAAACATCCATTTATGATGAGGGAAATCTCGTGGCATTTATGCTCGATGTAATGATAATGAAACACACCCAAAATAAAAAAGGATTAAGGGACGTGTGTCGGGAGTTGTACCATGAGTTTGGTAAAAAGAACAAAGGATATTCGGAGAAAGATATTGTAGATATTTGTGAAAAAGTTTCCGGAACATCGCTTAAAACGTTTTTCGATCAATATATCTATGGTACAGAAGATTTTGAAATACCATTGCTGGATTGCTTTTCTTATTTGAATATTGGCCTGGTAAAAACATCAAGTGCGTTGATATGCGAATCCATCTATGGTTTTAAAACCCTTGATTTTGGCAATAATCGCAAAGTATCTTTGATCGCACCCTATTCGCCTGCATGGGAAGCAGGTTTAAGTGTAGGAGATGAAATACTTTCAGTGAATAATTTTACGCTGAAGAACGATTTTAATGATTGGATGAATTATTATAGAGATGAAGAGATTGAACTTACCGTATCATCGAATCAAAATCTAAAACAAATTAAATTAATAAAGTCTTCTAAGCCAATGAGTTACTTTGATGTGCTGAAATTAAAAAGAAAAGAAGAAGTATCAACAGTTTTTTCCTCCTGGCTTCAGCTGAACGCTTAGATGAATGCCCTTTTAATGCTTATGAATCTTTGCCTTCATTAGATGTCTGTTAATAACTATCATGTCTAAATTAGGATGAGGCATAAATTTGTTCTTTTTTTGTAGAAATTAATTTAATTAACTAAAACAAAAATTATGGAAGAAACAACAACTACAACTACAACAGTTACAACAAATGCTCCTCAAGGTAAAGGCATGGCAGTTGCCGGATTTGTGATCTCATTAGTAGCCCTGGTATTTTATGTATTCGTTGCAACAGCGGTTACATTTGCGGCGGCTATGGGTGGTGGATATGGTATGGGTATTTTCTGGTTGGTGTTATGTTTAGCTGGTGTATTATTATCAGTTATGGGAATGATGAAATTAGGAAAGACTGGTGGTAAGAAAGGTTTAGCAATTGCAGGAATGATCATAGGAATTGTTGCAACAGTTTTCACAATCATGCTTGTTATGAGTATTGCTAAAATACAAACAGAAGCTGGTGCATTAGGTAACCAATTCAAAGAGGCAATGGAGCAAAGCGCTGAGCAAATGAAAAGCGAAATGAACCAGGCAATTGATTCAGTTCAAGGAGAGCACTAAAATAAATTTAATTTAAAAAATAGCTTTTATGGGAACGTAAAGGCTATTTTTGTTTACTAAAAAACAGAATGTATGGAAAACAATATTTTAATGGAAAACCAACATCAGGTTAATGATGCGCCGAAAAGGCCGCAGTTTATAACTGTATTATGTATTTTAACTTTTATCGGAAGTGGACTTGCTTTTGTTGGCGCTATCTGGACATACTTTGGAATAAGAGCATCAGCTACAGTTTTAGAAAACATGGGAAATACAAGTGGTGATACTTATGGAATGATGAGTGGCATGCAGGAAACGATGATGAAGGCAGTTGAAAATGCTGTTCCAAATATGATCATCGGATTAGTTTGTGCTTTATTGTGCCTATATGGTGCACTTCAAATGTGGAAACTAAAAAAAATCGGGTTTTTCGTTTATTCTGTTGGTGAGATCACACCCGCTATTGCTGGATTTTTTCTTGGTGGCGGTGGTTTAATCGGTGGTGCAGGAGCGGTAGTAGGGTTATTATTTGCAATCGTGTGGATAGTGCTTTATGCTGTGAATTTAAAACATATGAATTAAGATTATAATATTCAAAAAAATAAAAATTACAATCATGGAAGAAAATTTAATTATGGAAGAGACTTTGGAAAATAAACCAAAACGTTCTCAATTTTTAAAAGTACTATGCATTCTGTCTTTTATTATGTGCGGAATTAGTTTTTTATCAGGTATTTGGGGAATTTATCAAAGCACGCCTGAGGCTATGCAAAAAAATGTTGAACAATTGAGGAGTTACAACCCAGATATGGCAGATAAAATGGAGGATCAAATGATTGAAATGCAAAATAATCCTTATAGTAAGGTAGCACCTTATTTAGGACTTGCGTATACTCTTTTATCTTTCATGGCCATAATGATGATGTGGAATCTGACTAAAAGAGGGTTTTATTTATATGCGATTGCCGAGATTTTACCATACACAAGTTTCGTATTCATGGGTAAAAATTCATTAGCCATGATGGGCCCTCCTGGAGGAAACAATACTGCTATTGCTATGGGTGTGATGATTGCTATGGTTATAGTGGATGTTGTGTTTGTAGTGCTTTATTCCCGGACACTTAAAGAAATGAAATAAAATATTTAACCACATAGAACTATAGCCGATTTAAACCTATAGATCTATGTGGTTTTTTGTAGATTACTGATGGTATTTCCGTTCCCCAAAAATACTACTCCCAACTCTTATCATTGTGGAGCCTTGCTGTATAGCCAGTTCATAATCACTACTCATACCAAAACTTAAAATGTTATATGAGGGGAACTGCAAACTGAATTTTTTAAGAGAGGCGAATTCTTTTCTGATCTGTTCTCTATCATCAGTATTAGAAGCCATACCCATAAATCCTTTTATTCTAATGTTTTGCATGTTTTTCAAATCATCTGAATTTAAAATATCAGAAGCCTCTTTAAAATCAAGTCCGAATTTTGTTTCTTCTTGTGCAATGTAAATTTGCAGTAAGCAATCAATAACCCGATTATTTTTTTGAGCTTGCTTATTGATTTCCTTTAATAGATTGTAACTATCTACTCCATGTATCAGGTGAACAAATGGAGCAATATATTTTACTTTGTTGCTTTGCAGGTGGCCTATAAAATGCCAATGAATGTCTTTCGGTAAAGCGTTTTCTTTGTCTACAAGTTCTTGTACATAATTCTCCCCAAAGTCCCTTTGCCCTGCAGTATATGCTTCCATAACCATTTCATTGGGTTTAGTTTTAGAAACAGCAACCAATACAGTAGTTGACGGAATATTTTCTTTAATATGTTTTAAATTTTCTTCGATTGACATTTTAATTCAATTTGAATTTCATCATAATATCAGTTTGTTCATCGGTTCCCAAAACAAAAATATGCTCATCATATTTAATAAAGCCCAATTTTTCGTAGAAGGCAATGGCTTTTAAGTTTTTTTCCCAAACACCCAGCCAGATATAATCATAATTGTTTTTCCGAGCTATTGTTTTTGCTTTTTCAAATAAACTCAAACCTACTTTTTTTCCGTGGAATTCCTGTTGCACATAAATGCGTTCAATTTCCAGAGCATTGCAGTTACGTTCTGTTTGAGCTTTATCACTATTTAATTTCAAGTATCCGATAATTTTTTCTCCATTATTTATAATATAAAAAGAGGAACCTGGGTTTTCTAACTCAGATGCTAATTTAGAAATACTGAAATTTTCGGAAATATATTTACTCATGTTTTTCGCTGAATTGTAGTCCGAAAAAGTTTCCGTAAAAGTTTGAATACTGATATTTCTTAATGCATCAAGATTATTAGATGTTACCCTGATTATTTGAAATCTTGTGTCTGTCATATCAATTACTCTTCCAAACTATATATCACTAAACCACTTCGCATTTTTGGTTCTACCCAGGTTGATTTTGGTGGCATAATGTGATTAGTATCGGCGATCCATTTCAAATGTTCCATAGTTACAGGATACAAACCAAAGGCAATGGCAGCTTTCCCTTCATCCACTTGTTTTTTTAGCTCTTTACTTCCACGTACACCTGGCACAAATCCAATACGTTTGTCGGTTTTCAAATCATGTATATCCAGAATAGGAGATAAAATATATTTGGTTAGTATGGCAGCGTCAAGGCTATCTATCGGGTCAGTAGGATTATATATTGTGTCCTTTACTTTTAGTGAGTACCATTTATTTTCAACGTACATTGAAATCTCATGTTTGTGAGTTGGCTTATAATCGTTCGATTTTATCTCAGAAATAGTGAAATTGGTTTTGAGATTATACATCAATTCATTTACCGATAAATTATTAAGGTCTTTAACAACACGGTTGTAATCATAAATTTTCAAATGTGTTTCAGGAAAGAAAACTCCTAAATAGTAATTGAATGCTTCCTCACCGGTATATGATTTCCTGGTACTGCGTCTTAGTTTTCCAAGTAGGGTTGCAGAGGCGGAACGGTGGTGCCCGTCAGCAATATAGATATTTGGAATGGTGGCAAATCGTTCTGCAATTTGCTTAACAGTCTTTTTATTGTCGATCACCCAAACGGTATGCCGTACCTTATCAGCAGTTGTAAAGTCGTAATCAGGTCTGGTATTAGCAATTTCTGCAGAGATCTCATCAATGATTTCATCGTTTGGATAACAAAATAATACTGGTTCCGCATTGAATTCACACACTTCCAGGTAGTCTTTTAATTTTTCCTCACGGGTAGTCAACGTCTGTTCATGTATCTTGATTACACCATTCATATAATCATCGATGCTGGTACACGCAATAATTCCTACAAACTCATTCCCTTCCTTAACCTGGCGGTATAAATAGTAGCAGGGGCTTTCATCGCGTAGAAATATTTTTTCACGTACGAATTTTTTGAAATGTCCTTTTACTTTTTCTAATCGTTCCTTTGATCCCGGTTTGGTTTTTATACCATCTTCAAAATCGGGATTGATCACATGTAAAAACGAATAGGGATTCCCAGCAAGTTTTTCTCTCAGTTCGGCAGAGTTGTACCCATCGACTGAACGGGATGCTACTAAATGCACTTTATCTCCTTCTGGACGTATTGCTTTAAATGGAATAACTTTGGCCATGTGTATCGAGTCGTTATTGTTTTTAAATATAACAGATTTTGGGATTAGTAGGTCATTTTTGAACATAAAAAAACCCCCTGAACTTCAGGAGGTTTTTATTTATCAAATAAACAGATTAGTTAGCGATAGCTTTGAAATCAGCGTTATCACGTAATTTAATGAATTCTGCATCATCTTTTGCTGCTGCTTTTAAAGAACCATCTTTTTCGATAGCTGTTTTTAAGTTAGAGATCGCATCAGCAGTATTGTTGTTTCTTGCTGCTGCAACTGCTTTCAAGTAAGAAGACATAGCCATGTCTTTTTCGTTGCTTGCATCAAGAGTAGCTGGAACAGCACCTGCGTTACCGTTTAATAATTCAGCTAAAGCTTTGTTGAATCCTTTGTATTCTCCAAAATTACCAACTGCATCAGAATATTTACCATCACGAACGTTTACAATACCTTTGTTGTAGTTAACTTCATTACCTGCACCGTTTGCTTTGTCATATAATTCCATTGCTTTTCTACGGTCACCAGCTTTAGCAGCTACAATCCCAAGATTATTCATTAAAATTGGATTTCCATTTGCATTTGCTTCAGCACGTTTAAATGCTTCACCAGCTTCAGAAACTTTATTATTCATCAATAATGCAACACCCAAATTATTAGACGTTCTCCAGTCGCTTCCGTAATTTTTTTCAGCAGCAGTGTAAATCTGAACTTTAGTATTTACATCGTTTGTTAAGTTAGCACCGTATAACATTTCTTCTACTGATAAAGAATCAGGATATGTTGTTGTTAATTTAGTGATTTGGTCATCATTACGTGATTTTTTGTCTACGTTAACAGTTAAAACTGAACGACGTAATTTTGGTAAAATTTTATCTGCTACTTCAGTATAAGTTTTAGATAAATTTTTGATTTCTTTCTCACGCTGCTCACCATCATTATACATTGTTAAAACACGTAAAATTAAATCTTTATCAGCAATTGAAGATTGTTCCATTAACTTTTTGAAACCTTCCCAGTCTTCAGCTGTAGTTTGAGTTTTAAAGTTAGACTCATCCTTACCAAATTTCTGATCTTTGTTTTTATTCTTTTTGAATTCACCCATTAAAGCTTTAGAACCTGATTTAGCACGATCTTTAGCAAGGTTTTCGTTTAACGTTAATTCTCCGTCTGGTGAAGCATACGCTGAAACGTTGATATCTTTAAATTCATACCAAGGGTTATTAATGTTAGTTGTAATGAATTTATCTAAATTCTTCACTTCATCACTTTTCATCTCACTACCGCGAACATCTGATTTATTAATTAAATAATAAATATTTGCTGTTTGGTTAACAGGAGTTGATTTAACAAATGCATCTTTTGCATAAATTCCTTTTTCGTCGTTACGAACCAATAAAGGAGTAACAATAGTTCCATCACCTAATTTAACAGGAGTGAAATCTTTTGTTTTTTTCTTTACTTTTCCTTGCGCGCGCAATTCAACAGTTGCTACTTTCATAGCAGGTTCATAAGCAAATTTTTCAGATGTATAACTAAATGTACCACCTTTATCGAAACTGATTTTTTGACCTGGGTCAGTAGCTTTATCACCAACTAAAATAACAGGCTTCAAAGCTTTTTCACCGCCAGCATATTTTACTACAGGAGTTAAAGTAACAGTAGCTTTTTTAGCGAAAATTTTAGCTGGGTATTTTCCTGTAACTGTAAAACCAACGCTGTCTCCATGCATTTCTAATGGATTTGGTTTCATATCATAGGAAAAAGTGGACTGCTTTTTTACCATTTTACCTAAACCATTGCAACCAACTAATAGGGCAGTGGTTCCAACAGCAAGACTTAAGTTTCGTAAAGTTTTAGAATTCATCATATAAATAAGTTATGGTTTTTGTATTTCGGACAAAATTATAAAATAATTACTTAAAGCCTAATTATTTTAGTATTATATTTAGAATTTGCAATAAAAAATCCCATCCGACCTACTGGTGAATGGGATTCTGTATTATTTTTGTAAAGAGAATTACTTTGCTATTGCGTTCACTTTTTTAGTCAATTTTGACTTTAAGTTTGACGCTTTGTTTTTGTGTATAACACTTTTCTTTGCTAATTTATCTAACATAGCAATCACTTTCGGAAGCAATTCTGCTGCTTCTTTCTTAGTACCTGTTTCGCGTAATTTTTTTACAGCATTACGGGTAGTTTTCGCATAATAACGGTTCTGTAAACGTTTAGCGTCGTTTGATCTGATTCTTTTTATTGCCGACTTATGATTTGCCATTCTATTTAAGTATTAATCTGTTTTTTTAATTTGGATTGCAAATATACGCTTTTTTTCAGAATAACAAATGTTAATAACAAATATTTATCGAATATAGTCTAAAACTTACATTTGCGAGACAAAAATGAATCAAAAAAGATCATATTTAGTGGCGTTCACCATAATTTCTGCGGTTGTGTTTTCTCAACAATCTGCGGAAATTGTTAAAAACCTCGTTCCAAACGGTAGTTTTGAAAATTACAGAAAAAAATCTGGAAATATTAAACAAGCTATTCCGTGGCAACAAATAGCCAGTGTTGATTTTTACCAGGAGCCTGTCAGTAACGATACATCCTCTCAAAGAGGGGCTCGCACTGGAAATTGCTACGCAGGTTTGCGTTTTCAAAAAAAATACAAGGAGTTTTTGCAGGTAAAGTTAGCTGAATCACTACATAGGGGAACCACTTACGAATACGAAATGTACGTACGCTTAGCTTTTTGGAGTAACGCCAGCCTTAAATCTTTTGGCGCTTTATTTACCAAGGTTGGTTACAAAAGTAAGGCAGATGTTGTGAGATCAGCTCTTGTAGATTCAGTAAGTAAAAAAGGAAGTTTTATTAATGGATATCAATGGTTTAAAATTTCAGGAAAATATCTTGCTGATGGTGGTGAAAAATACCTTACCATCGGAAACTTTTCCCCGAACGTGAAAAAAGATATGGTTAGGATGAATATTTTTAAGCTTGGATTTAAAGAGGCTTATTATTTTGTAGATGATATCTCCATGATAAAAGCTAAAGAAATAGTGGAGAAAGTAAAAGTAGAAATTGTTGGTTCTTTTAACCTAGATGGAAATCCACAGGATTCGGTTTTGGAAGTAAAAAAAGATGTTAAAGTAGGAGAGAAGATAGCATTGAAAAATATCTTTTTTGAAAACGGGCGCTATTATTTATTGCCGGAATCTTATGCTGAGTTAAATAAACTGGCACAATATCTTTTGCGTAATCCTGGAATGGAAATTCAAATTAATGGACATTCAGATAATTCAGGATCAAAAAATAAAAATCAGAAAATATCTGAGCAGCGTGCCCGTGAAGTGTTTGAATATTTGATAAAGAAAGGAGTTCAAAATAAAATGTACTTTAAAGGATATGGTAGCTCATTGCCGGTAGCAGGAAATGAAACTGATATAGACAGAGCCAAGAACCGTCGAGTGGAGTTTGAGATTATCAAGAATTAAAACACTTTTAAAAATTTAAAAAATATGGCAATATTAAAAGATAATCCTAAAACCATCCGTGCATGGTCGTTTTATGATTGGGCAAATTCAGTGTTCCCGCTAGTCATCACTTCCGCAATATTCCCTAATTTTTATGATTATGTAACGACACACGATGAGGCTAAGAATTTCATTGGGCATACTGTGAAATTTTTAGGAGTTGAATTCGAAAATCAGAATATTTACTCGTTCGTATATGCCTTTGCACTATCTATAGTTGTTATCATTACTCCAATCATGAGTGGCGTTGCAGATTATCTGGGAAATAAAAAAAGATTTATGCAGTTCTTTTGCTATTTGGGTTCCGTTTCCTGTATGTGTTTGTTTTTCTTTACCCGTGCCAGTTTAGAGTTGAGCTTCGTTCCCTTTATCACCGCCACCATTGGTTTCTGGGGCAGTTTGGTTTATTACAATTCTTATTTGCCGCAAATTGCTTCTGAAGAAAATCAGGATAAGGTAAGTGCCCGCGGTTTTGCTCTTGGATATTTTGGAAGTTCGCTTTTATTAATTATTTGTTTAATCAGCATCATGGTTTTTCATGTTCCAGCTAAGTATAGTTTTTTATTAGTAGGCATTTGGTGGATTGGTTTTGCTCAATACACTTTTGCTAACCTTCCCGATAAAACTCATAACAATCATACACCTGATAGAAAAGGTCTTTTATCAAAAGGATTCCGGGAGTTAAAAGGTGTTTGGGTTCAGGTGCAACAATTGCCAAAACTGCGACAATTCTTAACGGGATATTTCTTTTACAATATGGGTGTGCAAACCATTATGGTAGTAGCAGTTTTATTTGCCCGTAATGAAATTGATTGGGGAATTGGTGAAGCTGCAGAGAAAACAAAAACCACTTCACTAATCATTAGCATTTTAATTATTCAGTTTGTAGGCATTGCCGGTTCTTTTTTGTTTTCCTGGTTATCCACTAAAGTTGGAAACATTAAAGCACTCATGGCATCTATTAGTATCTGGATTTTTATTTGCTTATTTACGTACACAGTAGTGCGAACGCCTTTTCAATTCTACATTGTTGCTTTTCTGGTTGGTTTGGTAATGGGAGGAATTCAGGCATTGTCGCGGAGTACTTATAGTAAATATTTGCCTGTAACCGAAGATCATACCAGCTTTTTTAGTTTTTATGATGTATTTGAAAAACTTGGAATGATATTAGGAACAGTTTCCTTTGGTGTCATTAGTCAGATTACAGGGGGCATGCGAAATTCCATTTTATCTTTAATCATTTTCTTTTTCATTGGAATGGTTTCTCTGATTCCTTTGAGCCGGAAGGTTATTGAAAGCAATAGGAAGGTAGTATAGAAAATTATTTTATTTTCTGAACTATAAGTTTGAAAATGAATAATTAAAGAATAAAAAAATTATTCTTGAAAAGATTTTAATTTTTATTTAAAGGAGAACCAACAACAACCAATGAAATATTTTCTTTGATTAGAATATTAATTCATTCCTCTTTGCTTCTTAATATTTTCGTAAGCTTCCTGGATCTTTTGGAATTTCTCCTGCGCACCTTTTTGATATTCATCGCCCATAGCGGCTACTTTATCCGGGTGATAACGGATAGCCATTTGACGGTATGCTTTTTTTACTTCGTCATCAGTCGCGGTAACTTCAATACCTAATATTTTATAATCGGAATTAGAATCGCGGTAAAACATATTCTTCAGACTCTCAAAATCGGAGTGAGGAACACCCATTAAATTTGAAATGCGGTCGATCAGATTAATTTCGATATCTGATACATGCCCATCAGCTTTCGCAATTCCAAATAGATAATGCAATAATTGAATACGAACTTCTACCTGTGTCCGCATTTTAATGTCGCCACAGATTTGTTCCAAAGGAATTTCTCCACCATTTACAAAATGTTTTAAGGTTTGTAAATGTGCGCTTGAAAATTGTGGACCAAATTGTTGAGCAAAAAATGTTTTAATATAATCTAATTCAACTTTCAGGACTTTGCCATCAGCACGCATAACGGCTGCTGACAAGGCTATCAACATGGTAGCAAAATCGCCCTGATTACGCGAAGCCCTTTGCTGGTAATAAGAAAAAACATCATCCGTATTTCCTCCTTTCACTTTTACTGATGCAAAATTATCAATGAATGATCCAACGATAAACCCAATAAATGCCCCGAAAAAGCTTCGGCCTAAAAAGAAATATCCAATGATGGCTCCTATGAACTTAAACAATATCTGTTATTTTAAAATGTGAATAAAGGATGCAAATATACTACTTCGCGCCTTTTCTAAATAAAAAAAATTAAGTTGTTTTTATTTGATTTAAGCCTTCGCTTCCTTCATCTGAAGGAACATTTCATTAAACCGGATACGAACTGTTTCAATAAAAGATTCATTGATTAATTTTTTTACGCCGTCAACTGATTTCACATCTTCTGTATGAAACTTAAAAGCTTGCTCCATCGGACCGGCTTCAAACTTTACGATAAATTTATCATTCATCTGAAAAATAGAAATGCTCATGGAATTGTGAGGTATGGAATCAATAATACGCATATTATTTTTCGAAAGCTTTTTTAAAATTAAACATGTTCTTTAACACTCCCATTGGAGAAGTGTTCCGGTCGCCATCTTCATGAATTCTTCCTAAAATAGCGTGTGCTAACGAGGCAAAATGCGCTTTTCCAACTGCTTTTAAAGCCTGTTCCGCCTTATCGTCACCATTGATGATATTTGAGCAGGCAGCCCAATCAAAGGCTTTGTGTTCAATAAGAAAGCGAAACGCCTTTGTATCATCCCAAATAGAATTGACAAAGGCGGCCAGCTCAAAATATTTATTATCAATTAAAAACTTGAAAGCTTTTTTATCATCCCTAATGGCATCCAATACGGCAATTAATTCCCGGTGATTATTTTCGATAAGCCAATTGAATGCTTCCACATCTCCAAAAATGTGCTTCCCAAATTGTTCGATAGCGTATGGAGTATATTGTTTCATGAATTTATTCTATGCATTTACAAAAGTAGAAAAAAAAACTCTTTATACAATTATTACTGGTTGTTAGGAAGAAAACATGTAATAAAAATGGGAGTTAAAAAGCGTTAATTACTATTCGTTGAATATATATTAGTTATATTTGTCAACTATTATAAAATAGAACTTTTAAATGCAATCAACAGAAAAAATGAATGTACCTGTGGGGACAAAAGCTCTGATCCTTTCTAAACGCTATTATGGTGTTTTAAGTAAATGTTTGGAAGATTTGGAAGTAGAGCGATATTACTCTATACTATATTTTTTGTCGGAAAATGATGGTTGTACACAACAACATATATGTAACAATTTAGCCATTGATAAAACGGCCATGGTAAAGGTTATTGATTATCTGATAAAAGCTGGTTACATAGATCGAAATGTAAATCCAGATGACAGAAGAGAACATTTTATTGTACTGACAAAAAAAGGGGCAAAGCACACGGAAGAAATTGTTGATGCTTTTAAATCTATTGATGATAAAATTTTTACCGAAGTTTCTAAATCTGAAAAGGATACTTTTATCAAAGTGCTGTGTCTCCTAACCTCTAATTTAGAAGCGCTTCCTTCGAATGATCTGTTTTTTAATTATAAAAAGACAGCAAGAAAGAAGAAAAAGAAAAGTAATGTTGCTAAACTTTAAGATATGAAAAAAATACCTACCTGGATAATCATCGTGGTTGTAATCGCCATTCTTATTGCTTCTAAATTTATTTTCTTTGCAAAAAAAGAAGAAGATAAGTCTGGAGCTAAAGGAAAAAACAAAGGGCCTGTTGGGGTTAATTACTATGTGGTAAATCCTGTTGCATTTAGTAATGATGTATTTGCTACTGGAAAAATTGGCGCGCTAAACCAAGTAGATATTTTGTCTGAAGTGAATGGTAAAGTAACCGGAATTTATTTTAAAGAAGGCGAAACTGTCAATAAAGGAAGCTTGTTGGTTAAATTAAACGATGCCGATCTCCAGGCGCAATTTCTTAAATCAAAAACTCAACTCGCTTTATCCGAACAAAAACTTGAGCGTTTGAAAAAACTGACCGCTATAAATGGAGTGAGCCAGGAAGAATATGATATTCAGCAAAATGAATTAAATTCTATAAAAGCTGATCAGGCTTATATTTTGGCGCAGTTGGCCAAAACATCTATTACTGCACCATTTTCAGGGATCGTTGGATTAAAAAATATAAGCGAAGGATCTTTTGTAAACTCTTCTTCGCCAATTGTTTCATTAGTTCAGGTAAAACCTTTGTTTGTTGAATTTTCGGTTCCTGAAAAATACAGTAACTTATTTAAGAAAGGAATTAAAATAAATTTTTCGGCAGAGAATGGGAAAGAAGTTTATCCTGCGTTTATTTATGCAATTGAACCAACAGTTGATGAAGTTACCAAAACCATTAAAGCAAGGGCAATGTATGAAGGTCCACAAACATTTTATCCTGGAAGTTTTGTAAAAGTTTACGCCAACCTGGGTGAAACAGAAAATGCTTTGATGGTTCCTACACAATGTGTGATCCCAACATTAAAGGGACAAAAAATAATTATCAGTAAAAATGGAATTGCAGTAGAAGTGCCTGTAACAATTGGTGTTAGAACTGATGATAAGATTCAGATCGTTGAAGGTTTAAATGCCGGTGATACTGTGATCACTACGGGTTTACTTTCGGTGAAAAAAGAAACACCATTAAAATTATTAAAATCAGTCAACTAAGATGGGTTTAGCCGAATTAAGTGTCAAAAGGCCGGTACTGGCAACTGTAATGTCCATCATTATTATATTGTTTGGTGCCATAGGATTTAATTACCTCGGTGTCCGTGAATTTCCATCTGTAGATCCACCGGTTATTACAGTTCGTACAAGTTATACAGGGGCTAATGCCGACGTAATCCAATCTCAAATCACTGAACCATTGGAGAAAGCTATTAATGGAATTGATGGAATCAGGACTTTATCATCTTCTTCCAATCAGGGATCAAGCGTTATTACCGTTGAGTTTAATTTAAGTTCCAACCTGGAAGCTGCAGCAAATGATGTGCGTGATAAAGTGGCTCAGGCAGTTCGACAATTACCGCAGGATATTGATGCGCCTCCGGTAGTTTCTAAGGCCGATGCCAATTCAGATGCGATCATTTCTATGACCTTGGTAAGTGATACCCGTTCGTTATTAGAGGTAAGTGATTATGCGGAAAACGTTCTGGCACAAAACCTTCAAACAATTTCCGGTGTAAGTGCGGTTCAGATTTGGGGACAACGTCGTTACTCCATGCGGATTCGCTTAAAACCAGATCGTTTAGCGGCTTATAAACTTTCTCCTTTGGATGTGCGACTAGCCTTAAATAGAGAAAACGTTGATTTGCCTTCAGGGAAAATTGAAGGGAATAAAACCGAATTGACTGTAAATACAATTGGTCGTTTATCTACAATCACTGAATTCGAAAACATGATCGTTAAGGAAAGTGATAATAGTATCATTCGATTGCGCGACGTGGCCAAGGTAGAATTAGGATCAGAAAATGAATCTACAGTATTAAAGGAATCAGGTATACCGATGGTCGGATTAGCTTTAGTGCCTTTACCGGGAGCCAATTATATTGATATTTCAGATGAATTTTATAAACGCTACGAAATATTAAAAAAGGAATTACCGAAAGATTATTCGATCAATATTGCGTTAGACAATACCCGCTTTATTAAGAAATCTGTCACTGAGGTCGGTGAGACGTTAATAATTGCTTTGCTTCTGGTGATTTTAATTATTTATTTGTTTTTCAGGGATTGGTTAATTGCTTTTCGTCCGCTGATAGATATTCCGGTTTCATTGATTGGAGCTTTTTTCATTATGTATTTAATGGATTACTCAATAAATGTTTTGACTTTATTAGCAATTGTTTTGGCAACGGGATTGGTTGTAGATGATGGTATTGTTGTAACTGAAAACATCTTTAAAAAATTGGAAAAAGGTTTATCGCCTAAACAAGCCGCTATCGAAGGAACGCGTGAAATTTACGCAGCAGTTATTATTACCTCATTGACGCTGGCAGCAGTATTCATGCCTGTCATTTTTCTCGAAGGATTTGTTGGACGTTTATTTAGGGAATTTGGAGTGGTGATCGCCGGAGCAGTTTTAATATCTGCGTTTGTATCCTTAACCCTTACTCCAATGTTGAATGCTAAACTGGTAAGAAAGGATTATAATAAAAGAAGCCGATTTTATGTTTGGTCAGAACCTTTCTTCGTAGCAATGGATCTGTGGTTTAAAAATTCGGTTACTACCTTTTTACAAAAACGTTGGTGGGCTTTGGTTATTTTGGCAGTGACTACAGGGTCGATTTTTTATTTTGGTTCTCAATTAAAATCAGAGCTGTCTCCTTTGGAAGACAGAAATTGGTTAAGAATGTTAGTGACAATGCCGGAGGGAACATCTTTTGAGTCCACAGATGAAATGATGGATCGAATCTCTGCTTTTGTAGGAGATTCTGTAGAAGAAAAAGCGGTTTGCTTAACAGTTACAGCGCCTGGTTTTGCTGGTTCTGGTGCCGTTAATACGGGTTTTGTAAGACTGGCCTTATCTCAAGCAGAAGATCGGAAACGCACACAAAGTGAAATAGCGAGTTACATCACAAAAAATCTTTCCCAGTTTCCAGAAGGCAAAGTTTTTGTGATTCAGGAACAGTCTATTTCATCAGGTGGTGGTCCAAAAGGAGCGCAGCCTATTCAATTCGTTTTGCAAACCAACAGTTTTGAAAAGTTAAGAGAAAAACTTCCGAAGTTTTTGGAACTAGCTAATAAAAATCCGGTATTTCAGGAAAAGAGTGTAGATGCTAATCTCAAATTTAATAAACCTGAACTGATCATTGAAATTAACAGGGATAAAGCCACTACAATGGGTGTGAGTATCGCTGATGTTGCACAAACGATTCAATTAGCATTGAGTGGTCAACGGTTTGGATATTACATTAAGGGAGATAAACAGTACCAGGTGATTGGTCAGGTCGATAGGGAAAACCGTGATGATCCAAATGATATTAAAGATTTGTTTGTGAGGAGTAAGAATGGAGAAATGATTAAATTGGATAACGTCATTCATATTGTTGAAAGAAGCAGTCCTCCTCAATTATACCATTATAACCGTTACCAATCTGCCACTATTCAGGCCGGATTGGCACCAGGAAAAACTATTGGAGACGGTATTGCCGCGATGAACGAAATTGCAGAGCAAGTATTAGATGATAGTTTCACCACTTCACTAACAGGTGCGTCGAGAGACTTCCAGGAAAGTTCTTCCAATATTCTTTTCGCCTTTGGTTTGGCACTTGCCTTGATTTATTTGTTACTGGCAGCGCAGTTCGAAAGTTTTGTTGAACCATTCATTATTATGCTGACAGTGCCAATGGCCTTATCAGGCGCTTTATTTTCGTTATGGTATTTTAATGAAACCTTGAATATTTTTAGTCAAATAGGTATGATTATGTTGATTGGTTTAGTTACAAAAAATGGAATTCTTATCATTGAATTCGCCAACCAGTTGCGTAAAAAAGGCTTAAATGTTCGGGAATCTTTAATTGAAGCATCCACCGCGCGTTTGCGTCCGATTTTAATGACAAGCTTAGCAACAATATTAGGCGCTTTGCCCATTGCAATGGCCTTAGGCGCAGGGTCAAAAAGCAGGATGGGAATGGGAATTGTTATTATTGGTGGTTTGTTATTATCCATGGTCTTGACCTTATTTGTGATCCCGGCTATATATTCGTATTTCGTAAAAGATAAAAAACATGAAGAGGATGCTGCATAAAGTAATTGCCGTATGGTGTTTTGGTTTTAGTAATGTTTTGTTTTCACAATCTGTTCTTACCATTGAAGAAGCCATTAAAACTGGACTTGATAAAAATTATTCAGTACTTATCGTAAAGAATGAAAAAGAGATCGCGAAACTTCAGAATAACTTAGGAAATGCTGGCATGTCGCCAACCGTTAGTTTAAATGCGAATCTAAATATGGCAAGTCTAAATTCACATCAGGAATTTAATACCGGTGCTGTTCAGGATAGAGTAGGTGCACAGTCTAATAATACAGGTGTTTCGGCTAATGTTAATTGGATGGTGTTTGATGGATTGCGCATGTTTGCTATAAAAAAAAGACTCAATCTGAACGAAGATTTATCTGCGATTGAATTAAAACAGCAAATGGAAAGTACCGTGTACGATATTATAGCTGCTTATTATGATATCGTGAGAATCAATGAATTGATACATGCATCCAAACAAAATCTGACAATTTATGAAGAACGGAAAAAACTAGCGAAACTGCGTTTGGAAATTGGTTCCGATTCGAAAGTGGATTTTCTCCTTACCCAATCAAGTGAAAACAGGGCGAAGAGTTCTATCATACAATTAGAACTGCAGTTGCTGAATGCTAAAACAAGATTAAATATATTGATCAATAAACCTGTAGATACTGAATTTTTAACTACTGATTCTATTGTCGTGAATTTTGAGCCCAATATTGATGAATTAAAGAAGGGCGCCTTAAAATCGAATTCTTCTGTTCTAATTTCCAGGCAAAATGAATTGATTGCTTTTCAAAGTATTAAAGAAGCGCGTTCGGCAAATCTTCCGTTTGTACAATTAAATGCCGCTTATAATTTCACACGTGCTCAAAGTCAGGCAGGAATTGTTTTCTTAAATCAACAGGCTGGTTTAAATGCTGGCGTTTCAGCAGGCTGGCTTTTGTTTAATGGAACCAGAAATAGCAAGTTGGTGAAGGAAAGAAACATCCTCTACCTTAATCAAAAATATGCCACAGAGCAGATGATTCAGCAAATAGACGCACAAGTGTATAATAGTTATAAAACATATATTCTGAATAAAAGTATCGTTGCATTAGAGAAACAAAATTTGGCAGATTCTAAAGAAGTGCTGGATGTATCCATTGAAAGATATAAAATTGGAAAAACAAATTTGCTGGAGACTATTGAAACGCAGAAAAATCTGGAAGATGCCCAGGTACGCTATATCGAAGCGCTATATGCTATGAAACTAGCAGAAACCGGACTGTTAAGAAATAACGGAAGTTTAATTAAGTAATTAGCGATTCAATCCGAAGCGCATTTGAATAACACCAAGGAAAGCTTCTTTAAATATTTTAGTGCTCATTTTACTTACACCTAGCACCCGATCCGTAAACATGATTGGAACTTCCACGATTTTAAAACCTTTTTTATACGCCCTGTATTTCATTTCTATTTGGAAAGCATAACCCAAAAATCTTACCTGTTCAAGTTCAATAGCTTGTAATACATTCCGTCTGTAACATTTAAAACCAGCTGTAGTATCTTTCACTGGAATCCAAAGTATTAATCGAACATAAACAGAAGCAAAATAACTCATTAAAATCCTGCCAATTGGCCAGTTACTAACTTGTCCTCCTTTGCAGTAGCGAGAACCAACCGAGAGATCAGCACCTTTTTCGCAGGCTTCTAGTAAACGTACCAGGTCTTTTGGATTGTGACTGAAATCACAATCCATTTCAAAAATGAAATCATAGTCTTTTGCCAGCGCCCATTTAAAACCATGAATGTAGGCTGTGCCTAATCCCAGTTTACCCTTACGTTCTTCAATGTGCAATTTACCGGTAAATTCAGTTTGGAGTTCTTTTACTTTATGAGCTGTTCCATCCGGGGAGCCATCATCTACTATTAGTAATTCAAACGGACGAGGTAAATCAAAAACAGTACGAATCATTTTTTCGATGTTTTCAATCTCGTTATAAGTAGGAATAATGACTAAATTTTTGCCCATAAATGGTTGCTAATATACAATTTTGTTAGATTATTAAATGTGTAACTTTTCAGCGATTATTCTCTAAATCCTGTTAAAATAGGTTAAGTATGTAAAGATGACCTGGCCAGATATAACGCAAAATCCTAATAAACGATGTAGCTTTGATTATGAGAGTTATTTTTACAATAGCACTATTAACATTTTTTTGTCCTGATTTCTTTGGACAGCCCCCTCCATCAAGGACTATTAAAGTAAATGGCGTTGCGAGTTACTATGCTCAAAAATTTAATGGAAGAAAAACGAGTTCCGGAGAAAAATTTTCGAATGATAGTTTGACTGCAGCCCATAAAAAGTTTAAATTTGGCACCTACGTTTTGGTGAGGAATTTAAAAAATGATTCTACTGTAATAGTGAAAATTAATGACAGACTTCCTCAGAATTCAAAACGGAGTATTGATTTATCGGTTCGTGCAGCAAAACAATTAAATTTTATGCGCGCCGGTTTAGCAAAAGTAGAAATAACCGTTTTAGATTCTTTGAAAAAATAATATGAGTAAGATCTTAATTAAGAATGCCACGATAGTTAACGAGGATGAAACTTTCGTTTCAGATGTTCTTATCGAAAACGAACTAATAATCCAAATAGATAGACTCATTTCGGATGATACAGCGAAGATTATTGAGGCGGAGGGCTTGTATTTAATGCCTGGTGCTATTGATGATCAGGTGCATTTTAGGGAACCGGGCTTAACTCATAAAGGAGAGATTTACACAGAGGCTAAGGCAGCGGTGGCAGGCGGTGTTACCTCTTATATGGAAATGCCCAATACCAATCCACAGGCAGTTAATATTATTGAGTTGGAAAAGAAGTATACCAGGGCCAGTGAATGTTCTTTGGCGAACTATTCATTTTTCATGGGAGGTACTAATCTCAATCTGGAAGAAACTTTAAAAGTGGATTACAAAAAAGTTTGTGGTCTGAAATTATTCATGGGTTCCAGCACAGGCGATATGTTAGTAAATGATGAGAAAACCCTTGAAGGATTTTTTTCAAAATCAGATACATTAATTGCAACACATTGCGAGAATGATCCAATGATCAAAGAAAATCAGCAAAGAATTATTGAAACCTATGGGGAAGATATTCCCGCTTATTTTCATCCAATCATTCGGAACGAGGAGGCGTGCTATAAATCATCTTCATTTGCAGTTGCTTTGGCTAAAAAGCACAATACGCGTTTACATATTTTACACATCTCTACAGCTAAAGAATTAGATCTGTTTACCAATAAGATCCCGCTGAAAGAAAAAAGGATTACCGCAGAGGCGTGTATCCACCATTTATGGTTCAATGACGATGATTATAAAACCAAAGGAAATTTTATAAAATGGAACCCCGCTATTAAAACAGAATATGACCGCGCAAATATTTTCCAAGCAGTTTTGGATGGCCGAATAGATGTAATCGCAACCGATCACGCACCTCATACAATCGAAGAAAAGCAGTTGTCTTATTTGCAAGCTCCTAGCGGCGGACCATTAGTGCAACACTCTATTTTAGCTATGTTGGAGTTTCATAAACAAAAGAAAATTTCTCTGGAAATGATCGTAAAAAAAATGGCTCATAATGTCGCGGATATTTTTAAGATTGAAAAACGAGGATACATCCGGGAAGGCTATTTTGCTGATTTGGTATTGGTTGATCTGGATAAACCTACTGAAGTGACAAAGGAGTCTTTGTTTTATAAATGTGGATGGAGTCCTTTTGAAGGATATACTTTTTCTTCCAGTATTGAAAAAACAATTGTAAGCGGTCATTTAGTATATGATGCGGGGAAATTTGATGAGACTAAAAAAGGACAAAGGATGAGTTTCGCTAGATAACTTTTTTTGAATACATATTTGAAAAGAGAGTTAGTGTTTTTTTTAGCAAGAATTTATACAATTATCAGTTCATTAAATGATCATATCTGAAGATAAGTTGAAATTGCAGAAGGTGTTCCAACTCGTTTTTTGCAAAAGAAAAGGATGCGGTGAACTGGTTATTTTAACAGCAGGATAATTGATTTTTCAACTTATGAACTTTAAGCTTATTTAAAGCTCTGCATATCACATAGTTTTTTATAAAACCCATTCTGAGCAAGTAATTCGTCATGATTACCACGCTCAATTATTTCACCGTTATTCATCACAATAATCTCATCAGCGTTTGCAATGGTTGACAAACGATGAGCGATTACGATACTGGTACGATTCTTCATTAAATTAGTTAATGCATCTTGTACTAATCTTTCACTTTCAGTATCCAAAGCGCTGGTGGCTTCATCTAAAATTAATATTGGAGGATTCTTTAAAATGGCACGGGCAATGCTGATCCGCTGTCGTTGACCACCACTTAATTTACCACCACGGTCACCAATGTTAGTTTGGTATCCGTTTGGTTGTTTTAAAATGAATTCATGAGCGTTGGCAACTTTAGCAGCTTCCATTACTTTTTCTTTATCGAACGTATCTAAGCCAAACGTTATGTTATTCTCAATTGTATCATTAAACAGAATACTTTCTTGAGTTACTACACCAATTTGTTTTCTCAGACTTTCAATATCAATTTCTTTTAAAGGTATACCGTCAATTTTTATTTCTCCCAAATCCGTATCATAAAATCGTGGGATCATATCGGCTAAAGTTGTTTTTCCACTGCCACTTTGGCCAACCAGGGCAATAGTTTTGCCTTTAGGAATAGATAAGTCAATATGCTTCAACACATACCCGGTATCTCCTTTATGATATGCAAACGATACATCGTTAAATTCGATTCGGGAAGTGAAGAGTTCAATCTTTTTTGCATTCGGAATATTCACTATGGGATTTTCTGCGTGCAATATTTTTTCAATACGCTCTTCTGATGCTAAGCCTTTTTGGATATTATTGTAGGCTAATGTAATTTGTTTAATAGGTGGAATGATCTGAGACGCTACAGCAAAGTAACCTAAAAATTCTGCTCCCGATAAACCACCGGTACCATCAAATACCATGGTTCCTCCTATATAAAGAATTAGTAATAAAACACCTAATACTACGGTTTCACTAATAGGGGAAGTAAGATCGGCTCGGCGGTAAAGTCCAACAGATATTTTATTGTAATCCTGATTTACTTTTTCAAATTTATTCTGTACAAAGGTTTCTCCGGTAAATGCTTTGATCACTTTCATAGCACCAAGTGTTTCTTCCATTATATTAAAGAGCTGCCCGAAGACAATTTTCCCTTTTGCTGATCTGCTTTTTAAACTCTTGCTCACCAAGGCAACCACTAAACCTGCTATGGGCAATAATAAAAATACGTACAGCGTTAAATATGGACTGATGAAAATAAGGGCCGCCAGCGAAAAAAGGATTATCAATGGTTCACGAAAAATCAATTCCAATGATTGCATAATCGACCATTCAACCTCAATAACGTCTGTTGTCATACGGCTCATCATATCTCCTTTGCGCTCATCACTAAAATAAGACAATGGCAAGTGTAGGGCCTTTTGCATCATTTTATTCCGGAGATCTTTAACAACTCCGTTTCTTATGGGTGCTAAAAAATACATAGCAAAATAGCGTGATAGGTTCTTGAAAAATGTAGCTATAAAAACCACTACACAGATTAACATCAATGCATGTGCTTTTCCTTGTCCTATAATAATAAATGACATATGGTAATAAGCCCAATCGATGATGCTTTTCATGGAAATTCCTGGTACGGGTTCTCCCTTACTAACAATTTCGTAGTAATTTGTAAGGTTACTTTTAAATAATAAGTCTAAAAAAGGAATAACAAGGGAAATTGAGAACACTGAAAAAACAGAAAAGAAAATATTGAACAGGATGTTCAGGGCTGTATATTTCTTATAATCTTTTGTGTATTTAAGTACCGAAAAAAGCTTCTTCATGAGCGGCTAAATTACAAATAAATTATCCTTTTTTCGCGTATTATAAACTAAACTGTTTCTTATATTTGCCTAAAAACCAATTATATGAACTTTAAAAAGTATTTGCCACACATAGCTGCCGTTGTGTTATTTGCAGTCATCACTCTTGTTCAATTCAGTCCATTATTATCCAATAAAGTTTTAGAACAGGGAGATATTGTTAGATACAAAGGTATGAGTCAGGAAATGACTGATTTCAGGAAAACCGAGCATGCTGAAGCCTTGTGGACTAACTCTATGTTTGGTGGAATGCCTGCATATCAGGTTTCAACATTGCATCCCGGTAATTGGTTGGGCCATATAGATAAAGTGTTTCACTTATTTTTACCACATCCAAGCGGATATATTTTTCTATGTTTTGTTGGTTTTTTTATTCTTCTGCTATGTTTGGAAATTAGCCCGTGGCTTGCCATTGTTGGCGCTTTGGCTTATGGATTTTCTTCCTATTTTTTTATAATTCTCGAAGCCGGACATAATTCTAAAGCAAACGCAATTGGATATTTAGCACCATTATTAGGAGGTATTATTTTACTTATGCGAGGTAAACATTGGTTGGGATTTGCTGTAACAACTTTGTTTATGGCATTGGAATTAAATGCTAACCACGTTCAGATTTCTTATTATGGTTTTATGTTATTTGGATTGGTATTTCTAACTTATTTAGTGATGGCTGTGAAACAAAAAACACTAAAGCCATTTTTTATTGGAGTAGGATTATTTATAGCAGCTTCTGTGATTGGTGTGTTGCCTAACGCAGGAAATTTATTAACCACCTATGAATATGGAAATTATACGACTCGCGGTAAAACAGAATTGACAATGAATGCTGCATTGCAAACTAATAAAACTAATACTACTTCCGGTTTAGACAGGGACTATGCGACTCAATGGAGCTACGGAGTAGGAGAGACTTTTACCTTTTTGATACCTAACTTTAAAGGTGGTGGTTCAGATGCAATTGGAAGAGTAGACAAAGATGCTTTAAAACATGTTGACCCACAAATGCGTGAACAGGTTGCACAGAGTAGTGCTTATTTTGGCGAGCAGCCTTTTACAAGTGGCCCCGTATATATTGGTGCTATTGTGATGCTACTTGCTTTTTTAGGATTATTTATTATTGATCACCCTTTAAAATGGGCTTTAGTAGCAGGAACATTACTATCTGTGATGCTTGCCTGGGGTAAAAATTTCATGGGCTTAACCAATATATTTATGGATTTTGTTCCTGGTTATAATAAGTTTAGGGCTGTGTCTATGATATTAGTAATTGCCGAATTGACTGTCCCATTATTGGCCGTTTTAGCTTTGGACAAATTCATTAAAGCTTCTGATAAAAACCAGCTGTTCTTATTGCCTTTTATTAAAAAGGAAATTGATCTTAAAAAAGTATTAATTATTTCTACTGCAGTGATTGGTGGTTTTTGTTTGATTAGTGCTTTTTTACCTACAGTTACTAATTCGTTTATTCCTGCCGGAGAAGAAACACAGATTATGAACCAGTTTAAACAGAGTGGCGCTCCGGATGCGCAAATTGCTCAGTTTATGCCTGAATTTTTATCCAATATTGAAAAAGCACGTCAATCTATTTTTCAAAGTGATGCTCGTCGCTCTTTAGTGTTTGTTGGTTTGGCTTCTATCTTTTTATTTTTGTATTTAGGAAAAAAATTGAAGCTGGAGTTATTTTTGGTAGTGATGGGTATTTTTATTCTAGCAGATCTTTGGCCTGTTGCTGGCCGCTATTTGGATGCGAAAAATTATGTTCCAAAGGCACAATATGATGCTCCACCTGTGAAAACACAGGCAGACGAACAGATACTTCAGGATAAAAGTTTGGATTATCGTGTGTTGAATTTATCAACGAGTACATTTAATGATGCGTCTACATCATATTACCATAAATCAATTGGAGGCTACCATGGAGCTAAATTGAAAAAATACCAGGAAATTATTGACTTTCATTTAGACAAGGAGATCAATGCTTTTTATGATGGATTAAATCAAGCAGCTCAAAATGATTCTCTTATGAGAATTCATATGGCAAAATTAGGCGTACTGAATATGCTGAATACAAAGTATGTAATTGTTCCGGCTAAAGATCAGGTATTTGCCATTCCTAATCCTCAGGCTAACGGAAATGCCTGGTTTGTGAAGAACATAAAAACGGTAGCTAACGCTGATTCTGAAATTGTGGCTTTGTATGGTTTAAATACAAAACGTGAAGCAGTGATACAGGAAAAAAATAAGGGGCTAGTTCCTGCTGCGGATACTTACAATGCAGATGGAAAAATCACATTACAGTCTTATAAACCAAATGATTTGGTATACGAGACAGAATCAAAAGATAAAGGCTTCGCGGTTTTCTCTGAGATTTATTATCCTAAAGGCTGGAACGCTTATGTTGATGGAACATTAACGCCTCACACCTGCGTAGATTACGTATTACGTGGTATGGAGATTCCTGCCGGTAAACATAAAGTGGAATTTAAATTTGAACCGCAGGTTTACAAAACAGGAAACAGTATTGCTTTAATTGGCTCTATTCTTTTATTATTAATTGTTGGTGGTGGCTTATATATGGCGGCTAAGAAAAAAGAGATTGTTTTTTAAATAAAAAATTAAAAAACAAATGAAAAAGTTCGTATTGATTTTTATCTATATTTTTATTACCATAGCGTAACAACCATGGAAGATCAACTTTTGAGGGAATATATTGAAGAAGGTTACAATATTTATCAGAAACATAAAAACCTCTCCAGAAAATAATAAATAAAAAAATTCCCAGTTAAGTCTTAATTGGGGATCTTTTTTAATATTAATAATATGTTGCTCTTCTTACTTCGGCAATATGTTTTGTATAATTACCACCTCTCAAAATCCTTAATTGACTTTCGATCATCTTTATTCCGTAAATTAAAGCTTGCATGCAATTCAAAACTGCCTGATCTTCTGCTTATACTGCTTATTCCAAATTCGTATCCACTGGAAATCGTAAAGTAATTATGCCTATAGCCAACTAATGTATTAACTGCATGATTGTTTATTATACCTGTGCCAATAATAAAGTGTTTCGCAAATAGAGCATTGATGTTAATATTAGTAGAAGTGAAGCTGAATTGTTTTTCATAACGAACGACGGCGTTAAGTAAGACTTTTTCTCCTAAAGGTAGATTATAGGAAGTGAAGACGCTGAACCGGTAAGGTAATTTACTTGGGCCATAAATTCCTTCGTCTGGTTGAGTGATATGAAATACTGATGACCCAATATAAAAATGCCTATTGTTAACCACTAGTCCTGCACTCACATCCAAGTTGTTTTTTGATTGTTTGGCTGGAAGATCAGAAGTTGAACCGACAAACCCGCGCCGTGGATCAATTTGATCGCCAAAAATTAATTTGGTATTATCGATGGTCTTTTTAAAATAGCTGAATTGAACTGACGGTATGATTTTTAACTTCTCATCAAATAATCTAAAATGCTGCGCATAAGTTAGATCTAATCTATCCGTTAATAAGGTTCCTCTGGCCTGATCATCTCTTATATAACTTATCGCAATTCCTCCTTTTATTGGCTTGATATAAGCATCTATACTGTTATAATAAGTAAAATAAGAGCCAGATAAATTAAACCATTGTGATCGGATGGTAGATTGATACCTGAATAAACCATTACTTCCAGCAAAGGAAGGGTTTAATGCGATAAGTGATTGATGAGTATTTGTATATACAGGATCCTGAGCCTGGACTTTTAAACTTAATATTACCAGGAAAACAAGACTTCTCATTTGAGATAATTTAAATAATAAAGATAACAAATATGTGGGAGGTAAAGTTGCAAAAAGTCCCTTCGCTAAAAAACGAAAGGACTCTAAACAAAATTGTGATACAGAGTATTAATTATTAGTAATATGTAGGCTTTCTTGCTTCGGCAATATGTTTTTGAGAAACGAATTAAGGTCTTTATAAGCTAAACTGAAAAAAATAATTAAACACTTTTGTCAGTTAACAAATTGAGAAATACATTTAGTTTATTTTAGTACTGTACAGCGTTGACTAAATATAATAAATAACAATTAGTTCTTACTAAACAAGCTATCTACAAACTCAGTGCGATTAAAGACCTGCAGGTCTTCCATTTTTTCACCCACTCCAATATATTTTACAGGAATTTTAAATTCATCAGAGATCCCGATTACGACACCACCTTTTGCAGTACCATCTAATTTGGTTAAAGCTAAAGAAGTAACAGCGGTAGCGGCCGTAAACTGTCTGCACTGCTCAATGGCATTTTGGCCAGTGCTTGCATCCAATACCAATAATACATCGTGTGGCGCTTCAGGAATTACCTTATTCATCACATTTTTGATCTTGGTTAACTCGTTCATTAAATTAATCTTGTTATGTAAGCGACCGGCTGTATCAATAATTACAACGTCAGCTCCTTTTGCTTTGGCGCTGCTTAAAGTATCAAAAGCTACACTTGCCGGATCTGCATTCATTCCTTGTGATACAATGTCAACACCAACACGCTGACTCCAAATCGTTAACTGCTCAACAGCGGCCGCTCTGAAAGTATCTGCAGCACCTAATACTACTTTATAACCTGCTTTTTTTAATTGGTGAGATAGTTTTCCGATGGTAGTTGTTTTACCAACGCCATTTACGCCAACTACCATAATGACGTAAGGTGTTTTCTCGCCGTTTGCCTGTAGGGGTAATTTAGGAATTTCAAAGGAAGTAGCATCTTTGGAATTATTTTCTGTGAGTAATTCTGCTATTTCCTCTTTTAATAAATTATTGAGCTCGTCGGTACTTACGTATTTATCCTTTGCAACTCGTGCTTCTATTCGTTTAATGATCTTTAATGTGGTTGCTACGCCTACATCTCCGGTTACTAATACTTCTTCCAGGTTATCCAAAACATCATCATCTACGGTTGATTTCCCGGCAACTGCTTTGGTGAGTTTTGTGAAAAAACTTTCTTTGGTTTTGGCTAAACCGTCATTTAAACTTTCTTTCTCTTCCTTGCCAAATAGTTTATCAAAAAATCCCATAGGTGTGTTTATTCGTGGTGCAAATGTATTAAAATATTATGTAAATGTGTTTATTGATTGGAACGCGGATAAAACGGATTTGACTGATCTTCGCAGATAAAAAATATTGATAATTTGGGCATTCTAAAGTCAACGATCCGTGTCAATATCTTCCATGAGTTGCATCCGTGTTCCAAATAATTCTAAAACAAAAAAGCTCCCTCATTGCTGAAGAAGCTTTCTTTAATATTATAAAAGCAATAATTATTTTTTCAAATAATCAGCTACTAATTCATTTTGTACAATCTCCTCACGGAATGCATAAGCACCTGTTTTTGGGGATCTGATTACTTTGATCACTTTTGTAAAGCTATTTCCTTTACCTGTTTTTAGTGTTGCTACAACCTTCTTTGCCATTTCTTCTTAATTTTAATGGATTATTTAATCTCTTTGTGAGTTGTCATTTTCTTCAGGATCGGATTGTATTTTTTCAACTCAATACGATCAGGAGTATTTTTTTTGTTTTTAGTAGTAATGTAACGGGAAGTCCCGTGTTTACCACTGTCTTTGTGCTCTGTGCACTCTAAAATTACTTGAATTCTAT
>JAZKDO010000011.1:0-43859 GCA_040387555.1 Bacteroidota bacterium
GGGATGCAAAGTAAACACTTTTTTGTGGAAATTTCAAACTTAATATTTCATAAGCCCTAATTGCCTTAGAAATATTTCCTTGTAAGGCGTAAATTTTTGCCAGGGTTTCTGTCACGAGGTGTTCATTTTCCAATAAACTCTGTTTGGCATCAGCTGCCGGAGTAAAAAATTTTGTAGACCCTAATTTAATTCGTCCAGGATCTGATTCTATAATTTTATCAATTAGCTGCTTCTTTTGCTCAAAAACCCCTGATTTCTTCTCCTTTTCAACCCTTTTAATATCTTTTTCAGGTTTCTTTTCAGTTTCAGGTGATGGGTTTTTAGTTACTATCTGAAACGTAGGGGCGTCTTTTTGAATGGTTTTTAACCAATCAGTGAAGCTACTAGGTTCCTTAATTTCTTCTTTATTTAATTCCGGTGTTTTAAGAATATCTGTTTGAACATAAGATTGGATAATCCCCTGATTGATTTCCTGTTCAATAGTTTTATTTAATTTCTCAACATTAAAATCCTGAACAGGAACCTCGGTATCATTTTCAATGGCTTTTACAATATCCAGTTCCTCATTTTTAGGTTCCGGCAATTCTCTTTCATTCTCAATGTTCTTAATAAAAGGAACAATATTAATCGTCGGAACGGTATTAACATAAATAACTTTAATGTCACTATTCGTGACAGAAACGGAACCAATATCTTTTTTCTGTTCTGATTTTGATTCAATCACCGGTATTTCAGGAATAACCTCAACAGGTTTTACCTGAACAACCTCATTGCGGTGTATCAATTCATATAAAACACTTCTGCTATTAGCGATAATCGCCGTTTTCCGTAATTGCTTCGAATAATTAACAGGTTGATGCTTATGTAATGTTTTAGTATAAAGTAAATGTGCACTTTCAAAAAAAGGATATTCCTTAACAAGTAGTTCCAGATCGGCTAACTGTTCCAATTCTACTTTACTAGGTTGCTTTACAATATCAATAAATTGCTGCTGTTGCATTACCAATTGTTAAATGCCCTGTTAAAAATATCTTCTGTTAACTGTCTGTTGATCTCAGTTAATAAAGCGTCTTCCTGAGCTGAAATAGAAGTATTAGCCTTAAAATCAGCAAAGCGTGTAAAACTCTGTTCAAAGTCTTTAGACTCATCGAATTTATTATGGTATTTAACTAAAGCAGTAATGGATAAACGGTTATTTGCAGCCTGATCATTGCTTTGTATAGCAACCGGCGCCACATTATAATCAGTAATTGCTCCTTCAAAATGCAGATCGCCATTTTGTTTCATTAATGATAAATTAGTTTGCGAAGAAACAACATCCCTCAATTTTTCTGTGAATTTTTGACTAATAGAAGGTGATCCAAGCGTTGTTTTATTTTCGAAAAAGCTTACAGACACGGTTTTTGCTTCAATAGGTATCGTTGCACCATTAAGTGAGTATTTTACTTTACAACTAAATAAAAAAGAAGCTGAAATTAAAAAAAGGAATATGTAGTAAATTTTTTTCAAAACAATTTGCTACTGCGAATTTAGCAAAATTCCTCCTTTCTTAACCGCTTTATCTGGCTAATTTTTATGATTATTCCATGGCTGGTTTGATATTTATCACCTTCATATTTTCAGGATTAAAATATTTTTTACAGATCTCTGTTAATTGTTCCGCTTTTATAGTCTTGTATGTCTCCAGTGACTTATTGTATTTACTATAATCCATAAAATAATATTCCGAAAAGCCCAATCGGTCTGCTATTGCCTGATTTGAGAAGTTTTGAAAGGTTTGGCTTACTTCCAAATTTTTCACATAATTATCAATCAATTCCTGGTCAATTCCTTCATTAATAACGTTATAAATTTCTTTAGAAATTGCTTTCTTTACTTTTGCATTACCCATTTGTGCCTGCATTACCACATCAAATGTTGCGATATTAGAAAAGAGGCGGGAATCATCAGATTGAGAAGAAATCTGGTAAGCCATATTTCCTTTCTCCACAATACTATTATTTAAAATAGAATTTGAATTACTAAATAGCAGATCTCTTAATAAATTAAATGCATAATAATCAATCGTTTCAACTGCAGGACATGGAACTGCATAGGAATATATCTGTACCGGGTAATCAATCTGAAGTTCTTCAGTGGTTGGAACAAACGAAAAAAGATCAGGTTCTGTTTTTTTAGTGTTCAATGGCAATTGTTTTTTGATGGCACCAAAATATTTACCTGCAAATTCAAACATTTGATCAGCTTTAACATCCCCTACAATAACTAAATAAGCGTTATTAGTACTGTAAAATTTATCGTAAAATTCCTGACATTGCTGAGTGGTAAATTTTGTAATCTCCTCCAGGAACCCAATTACATCTACTTTATAAGGATGGCCTTTAGGGTATAAATGTGTATACCTGTCTGCCATCATACGTCTGTACCAGTTATTCTCACCTAAACGTAATTCCTCTCCTACAACCTCACGCTCTGTATCTAAAACGTTTTGATCCAGAATTAGGTTTTCCATCCGATCTGCTTCCATGGCAAATGCTTTTTCGATGTTCTCTTTTGGTAATTCCTGAAAATAGACTGTTCTATCAAATGTTGTATATGCGTTCAATGATGCGCCTAATTTTTCCATTTCATGGATATAAACATCTCCTTCACCTTTAAAATTTTTAGAGCCGCGAAACATCATGTGTTCAAACATGTGTGCCATCCCGCGAATGCCATCCCATTCATCCTTACTCCCTACTCTGTACCAAACTTCCATCTGAACCATCGGAGATGTGCTTTTTTCGCATACAATCACCTTTAATCCATTTGGCAATACAAATGATTTAATTGGGAAATCGATTGAGAAACTTTTCAATGAAATACTCAATAATACAACTAATAATATCTGTTTCATCTTTCTAAATTATTATGTTCTTAAAATTCCAATCCCAGGCCAATGACAAATCCCTGATTAAAACTGCCGTGTGGACCATATCCCAGAATATAATCAACTCTGATGATTTGTAAAATATGTTCTATACCAAAATTAATCTCATAATATTGGTCTAATTTATCATTGAATAGAATATGTCCTCCCACTACTTCCTGGATCCTGGATTTCTTTAAAAATGGGATTTTATTAAATATAAATCCATTGAAATGATGCTCCGCGTGCCCTTCAGCATACCAATTTTTGGTGCTGTATGTATAATAAGGCAATAATTTAAAAGCGTTTAAGTAATCATTGTTAGCCAGTATCGTTTGGTTACCATCAAAATGTTTAAAGTCCATAAACTCAACATATTTATTACTGAGAAAATAACCGCCCTTTAAACGGTAAGCAAATGTTCCTACTAAACCCAACTTAATATTATCGTCGATGCTGATTTTGGCCAGATCATAATCTGCCAAGGTATTTAAACCTGGAATTGCTTTGGTGTATGAAAGGTTTAGGATTGGAAATTTGCTTCCTACAATAATCTTTTCATGAGGGCGTGTATAATACTTTTGCTTAAAACGTATAGACAGGCCCAGTTCTACAACAAAAGAATTATTCACTCTAACACTTGAATCATCTGTACCAGGATGTAATGGATCATTACTAGTAAATAATTTATATTTATTATCTATCCAGAGATCATTTGTAGTATTTTTTAATGCCGAACGTTCTGCATACTCTGTATGAAAAGTAGTAATCAAGCCATTGATCAATTCTCTTCTGAAATTAAAAGCAGCATAGGTTTTCTTATACAGCTTCATGAAATTGTCATTATTAAACAATGTATAAGAAGTGTTCATGGTTGGATTAATTGGATCGTTACCATTAAACTGCAGAGCGCTTGTTCCAATTTTCACATTAAACGATTCGAATTTTTCAGGCTTGTGCATGTATTTCCAATTAACAGTCCCGCCCCATAAATAATTTGAGAAACCATATCTGGCAGTAGCCGCAAGGTTGTGATAACGGTTATCTTCATACCTCTTATTCATATCAACTTTAAGTGATGCGTTCACTCCTTCCACAGTATTATACTGTATTCCTGAAGTTAAAAGTCCGGAAGTATTTAAACTAAATTTCTTTGCTGATTTGTTATAGCTATAACCCATTATAAGATCAGAGGCTGTTAATTTATTGCCATTCCGGTCTAAACTATCTTTATAACGATCACTATTTTTTATGAGGCCAATGCTATCTTTTTTCCTGTAATCAGTTTGTTCTTCAAATGTTAACGGCACAGGACGTGACCCACCCCAATAGTTCGTATCCTTTTTATTGGCACCATCTTCCACCTTCAGAACTTCATTCTTAAAGAATTTTTTAGGAAAAACCGGATGCATATCATAATCCGAAAAAACCGCGTTAAAATAACCATCACCAATAAAACCAAATACTTTGAAATTAAAGGTCATATTCAAACTCATTGGCATCCATATTGTATCATTTACCGGAGCATTTAATTGCCTGATATGTAAAGTATCAACAAAATCGATTTTAGCATCTTTGGTTAAATAAACATCTGCACTATGAACACGCCATGTGTTTTCCTGAATATAGATAATCCCTCTGAAACATGGATCCGTTTTACGTTTTGGAGTAATCTCAATCTTATTCAACATTTTTCCATCTTCGAAAGTTGTTCCTAACAGTTTGTACCTGTAAGATAATAACGCATTTTCATTGATCGGGGAAATAAAAGGCCTATCGCTCAACCCATCCAATGAAATCAGATTTTCATATACACTGAACTTCATATCACTGACCTGGTTAAAACTAAATGCTTTGTTATCGCCACTAACTTTACTTGAATACATAATTTCCTTTTCATCGTTTGGCTTTCTGAAATGGTATTTGGTTTCGCTTTCGCTTAAATAAACAACACCCAGTAAAGTAGAATCTATTTTTTCTCCGGAAGTATTCATTGCATTCAGTAGCTTTACCATCTTTTTCGGAAAATCCTTCAAGCGTTGCAAACCTTTGATATAAGCTTTACAGGTAAAAGCATTTACTTCGTTTAAATAAAATTTACGCTTTTTAATTGCCTGACGTATAACAGCATAAGCTGGATCTTCACCATCCTTAATAACCACTTCTTTTAATTCGTAACTCTCAGGATTTAGGTTGATATTTTTTACCACATTACCTTCAACAACTACTTTCTCCACTTTCTTTTTGTATCCAACGTACTGAAAAATTAACTCATAGCTTCCTGGTGGAAGTTTTAAAAAATAAAAACCATCTGCATTCGCATTTGTTCCTTGCGTGGTTCCTTTAACCAAAACCGATGAAAATGACAGAGCTTGATTTTTATCATCTGAAATTTTACCTGAAATGGAAAACGTCTGTGCTATAACACAGGATGCAATAAAATAAAAAATGACTGAAAAGAAAAAATTCTTCATAAAATAGTAGACGTTTAAGATAAGCAAAAAGTTACAGTAGAAACCTCTTTACTGATCATATTATAACCATTCTCGAAAAAAAAGACATAAAAAAAGTCAGACAATTTATCTGACTTTTAATTTTAATTGCTTTCAGTTTTATTTATCTTTACTGAGCATGATTTGCTTTTCTAAAGAGTAAGTATCTGTTTTACCAACCTTAAGATCAACTTTTTCTTCAGCCGTTTTGTAACCCTTCTTTATTACTTTAATAGTATATAAAACGTCACCTTTAAGGGTAATAAAATATTCTCCATTTTCATTGGTGATAGTACTTGCAACTACAACATTATCCGGACCGAGAATCTGAACATCAACTGAGGACAAACCAGATCCTTCGAAAGCATCACGAACTGTTCCCTTCAAAATACTTAAACCTGAAGTTGTTTTCTTAACTCCATCCTTTTCCAACAAACTATAATTTGACAAATCAACTGAATAAATATCGCTTTCTCCTAATCCTCCTTTGCGTTCACTGGCTATATAAGCAATCTGAGCATCCGCACTAATAACTAATGGCCCATCCTTTTGAACGGTATTGATCGGATACCCTAAATTCACAGGCTTAGTCCATTTGCTACCTTCCATTGTTGTTTTAAAAACATCGTATGAACCCATAGATCCTTTACCGTTAGAAGAGAAAAATAAAGTTTTACCATCTGGAGCTAAAAACGCACCTACTTCATCAAACTCTGAATTAATTTCAGAACCTAAATTTTCCGGCTTACCCCATTCCGTTTTGCTTATCCTTTTCACCATCCAGATATCTGCTCTGCCATATCCACCTTTACGCTCACTAATGAAATACAAAGTTTTTCCATCAGGAGAAATACAGGCACCACCTTCCCAATAAGTAGAATTAATCGGTTTACCAATAGACTCAGGAGTTTTCCATTTATTATTTACGATCTTAGAAACGAACACATCGCCTCCTCTTGATTCATTATCATTTACATCATTTTTGTAAATAAAGATCTGTTTGCCATCAGGTGAAATACTCGTACAAGCATCGTGAGCGGGCGTATTTACATTTCCGGGAACGTCTTCACTCTGGTTCCATCTTCTATTAACTGTATCCCATGATGAAATATAAATGTCTTGAAAAAATTTACCATCACCTTCTACATCAACAGGAGAATCAGTTGTTTCAGGACGACGGCTATTAAATACTAATTTTTTACCATCAGCGCTTATCGAAGGCGACTGATCATCGTATTTTGAATTAATGGCTTCTCCCAAATTATTGATCTTAACATTAATGGGGCTTGCCATATACAACTTAGCGTTATTACAATGGGAAATATAAACATCAACATCCTCTGTTTCGGCAGTTTTAGAGTTAACGGATGTTTTGTAAGTATTAAAAGCACTTAATGCTTCAGCGATTTTTTCGTCAGCAAGGTAAATTTTACCCAGCACCAGGTGGGTTTCAGGTTTAACAGCTTTATTAGTAGCTATTGCCTTTTTCAGACTTTCAGTCGCCAGATCAAACCTCTTCAACTCATAATTACAATATCCTACATAATATAAAACGTCTGCATCATCCGGATTTTTCTGCAGCACTTCTTTATAAATATTTAAGGCTCCAATATATTGGCCTGCATATAATTTTTGCTTCGCTAAAACCATTTTTACCTGATCTCCGGCATCAAGAGCCTGAAGATTTGATAAAAACATAAAAAAGCACAGGGCTGCGATAATTTTTTTCATACGGATATATTATTATTTTTTAGTTGTCATTATGGTGTAGTCATGTAATCCTTTCTTTACGTTTTAGCGGGAAGGCAACATTACTATTTCATAATTGTAAATTATAATTTGTTGTTTATAAATATATAAAAAAGGATTCAAAACACTATTATTTAAATAAAAATACGCTTGTTTCTCCTATATTCTGTATTTTTAGTGCATGAGTTTTATTGCTTTTTATATAACATTGCCCCTATTCTACCTCATTTCAATACTTCCATTTCCATTATTTTATTTAATATCAGATGGAGTTTGCTTTCTGCTTTATAGAGTTATTGGTTACCGCAAAAAAGTGGTTTATGAAAATCTCAAAAATTCTTTTCCTGAAAAAACTCATAAAGAATTAAAAGTTATTGAGAGGAAGTTTTATCATTACTTATGCGATTTGTTTTTAGAAACACTCAAAACCTTAACCATTTCTAAAAAAGAAGCTATAGAACGGTGTTCATTAAATGAAAACACAAAACGGATTTTTAAGGAATTACACGATGAAAAGAAATCCTGCATTTTAGTGATGGGGCATTTTGGCAACTGGGAATGGGCAGGAAATTCGTTCAGCCTGATCAATCCTCAACAACTTTATGTGATCTATCATCCTTTGTCGAATAAACATTTTGATAAACTCATGTATAATATGCGCTCACGCTTTGGCACAAAATTATACGCCATGAAGGATACCATGCGTGAAATGGTAAGAAATCGTCATGAAATAAACGCTACTGCTTTTATTGCGGATCAAACACCATCTCCGGAAGGAGCTTACTGGACAACATTTTTAAATCAGGATACTCCGGTATTTTGGGGCACTGAAAAAATTGCTCAAAAATTTAATTATCCGGTTGTTTATGTTACTGTAAACAGGATAAAACGTGGTTACTATGAAGTCAATACAGAATACCTGGTAACTGATCCAAAAAATACAAAAGAGGGCGAAATCTCTGAATTACATACACGGAAACTTGAAAAAGATATTATCGCTCAGCCGGAAATTTGGTTATGGAGCCATAGACGGTGGAAATATAAGAGAAAGTAGATTAGTTAAATAATATTTCATACTTTTGCCACCGTTTATGAAAAGTATTTATTTCCCGATCGTTTTAACTGCTGGATTATTTGTTATTTCCTGCAAAAAACAATATTCCTGTCAGTGTTCCACAACATTTGAATCTCCTGGCAATTATCCTTTCACAGTCTCCTCAGTGGAAGCTATTGATAAAAAAACAACTAGAAGAAGAGCTGGGCAGATTTGTTCGAATTCAGAAAAACAATTGCACGAAAATTCCTTGAATTATAAATATGGGTCTGAAACCGTTACTACATCTTGTTCTGTAAAATAGTTACTATGAAAAATACATTTTTTATCGCAATAGCCGCAGTTTTATTATGTTCTTGTACAAAAAAATATTCCTGTAAATGCATTACCACATTAAGGCAAGACGGGTATTACCCGAAGGTGACCGAAACAAGTGAAGAGATGAAAAAAAATTCTTCTAAAAAGCAGGCCGCCCAAATTTGTGGTAATACTGCAAAGCAGATGCAAGCAAATACCGACCTTTTATTTCCGGATTATATTACCGTTTCAACAAAATGTGAACTGATAGACTATTAATATTTAATCTTTTATCCTACCCAGTTCAATAAGGATAATTAAAGCAAGAATTATTCCTTTACAAATTTCAAATGATCTTATTCTAGTATTTTTAAATTGTTATTCATTTAATATTACGAAATTTTAATTCTGTAATAAAACAAAATAAAAAGCAGATCATCATTTAATACATCATGTTGCATTAATTTTATGGAATTAATAAATAATTTCGTCTTTTGTATAAATGAATGCATTGACAAAATATGCTACGATTACTTTCGTTAGCTTTTTATCTATTTTAAAAGCCCAGGAGTCCGTCACCATTTACGGTCAGGTAACAGATCTGAATTCTCATGCTTGCCTTCCAAATACTGTAATTAAAATACAAAATTCCAATTACGCTACCTTAGCTTCTAAAGACGGAAATTTTAGACTTACTCTTCCTTCAAAAAAACACATTTCAGTGCTTTTTAAATTATTAGGGTATGCCAGTCAGATAAAAGAAATAGACCTTAATGATGAGCAAGATTCTTTGTTCTTATCAATTCAACTATTACCAACCTATATAGGCGTTGACACTGTATCTATTTATAGTACGGTTAAACCTGATACTTTAGTCGGCTCACCTCATTATAGCATTTATGATTTTGATTTTTATGAAGACAAGTATATTTTACTTACCGCTCATAAATCACTTGAAAAAGCTGAACTGAAACTAGCTGATGCTTCAGGAAAAATAATAACGACCTATGGTGTTCCTAAAGAAGGCGGTGAAGCAAAGGAATTTTATCATGATTATATGGGGTACACAAACCTGGTCTGCAAAAATTACATTTACCGGATCAATATGTATCATGATCGGTTTGTACTTATTGCTTTATCAATTGAAGATGTAAATTCTTTCATCAAACCAATACTCGATACAATAAACGGAAAATTAATATTTTCGGATTACTGGAAAGATTATCCTTTGTTTAATTATTACAGCTATAATGAAAAAGATAGCGCTAAAAAACACATCCACTGTGTGGAGGATCGTGAATTAATGCATGCATACAATTTTGAGTATTATTCCCTGATGCCAAAAGAAAAACTGGCAGCCCGCCGGCTGGCCATGGAACTAAAAACAGACAAGCACATTGTTGCATCATTGATGAGTGGCTTTACAAAAAGCATGTTTTACGAACCACTTTTTGCGCCTCTATATATTGTTGATGATACCATTTGCGTATTTGATCATTATAAAGATAAATTATATCATTTCAACAAAAGTGGAATTAAAATAGATTCTATTTCTATCAGCTATAATCATCCAAAAAACTGGAAAGAGTGGAAAAATAAAATGTTGAAAGATGATATTGAAAACAAGATTTATGCAGTTTATGAAAAGAACGGGCATAAATACATCAAGCAAATTAGCGCCCAAACAGGAAAGGAACAAGGCAGATACACTCTTCAATTTCACAGCGCTGATAAATTAAAAATACATGATGGTTATGTTTATTATATCTACAGACCGTTTGAAAGCACACAGGAAAAGTTCTTTTACCGCGAACTCATTAAACAGGAATACAAATAACAGTTTTTTTATTGGTTAATTATTCGCATTTTCGTTATTCATTAAAATTAGGATGACCTCACTAAAAACGCCAATATTAACCCTTATTTTAAGCGTTGCTTCTGCGATTATTCAAACCTTTCTTATTTCATATATTGCTTTTAAAATAACAGGGCATTTTGATTTGGCTATAGTTCTGTTGTCGTTTTTTATTTCATTTATCGTTAGCTTTTTTATTATTTATTATCTTTTTAACCAGATAGTTTTTCGCAAAATAGATAAACTTTATTTTTTAGTGAAAGAACAGCAACCAAAAGAAATACCGAATACAGAATTTCAATTAGACGAGGTGGATTCGATAGACCGGTTAGAAGAAGAAATTAAAAAACTGGCCCAGGAAAGAAATCGCGAATCGGAACAAAAAAGAAACCTAGACAGTTACCGTAAAGAATTTCTTGGCAATGTATCACATGAATTAAAAACTCCAATTTTCAATATTCAAGGATATATTTCCACATTAATTGATGGAGGCATAAATGATCCTACAATCAATATTGAGTATTTAAAACGGGCTGATAAAAGCGTGGATCGAATGATTCAGATCATTGATGACCTTGAAACCATTTCTCAACTGGAAGTTGGCACTCTGGAACTTGAACTCGAAACTTATGATATTGCTCAGCAGGTAAAAGATATTTTGGAAGCATTGGAATTTCAGGCAAACAAACAAGGTATTAAATTACAAGCCGCTAAAAAATATGAAAAACCGATTTTAGTAAAAGCTGATAAATTCAGAATAAGACAGGTATTGGTTAACTTAATTACTAATAGCATAAAATATGGTAAGGAAGGCGGCAAAACAATCATTGCTCTCAATTTATTTGACGAACAGGTTATTGTGGAAATTAAAGACAATGGCATTGGAATATCAGAAAAACACCTGCCAAGACTATTTGAACGTTTTTACAGGGTAGACAAAGGCAGGAGCCGTGAACAAGGAGGCACAGGATTAGGGTTAGCGATTGTTAAACATATTATTGAAGCTCACAACGAAACAATTGATGTAGAGAGTTCTATTAAGGAAGGGACTACAATTAGTTTTACAGTGAAGAGAGGCAATTAATTATTGGTTTCCCTTGAAGATATCTTTTATCTTATCCTTTAAATGAATAACCTTTTCTATATTCTCCTGAATAGCAGGAACCGTCATTTCAGTAATTTGGGAATCGCTTAAAGACTTTAAAGATTCTGGATAAAACACCACAAAACTTGTAAATTCAGAATTCTTGTTTAATGTTTTGGACATATTATCAATGTGGAAATCAAAAGAAACAGTTTGTTTCCGGCTACTTAAAAACACAAAAAGATCATCTTCTTTAACGTTGTCAATAATATCCGTATCATCAAAACCGCTCACAACAATGTAATTATAAAACTCTCTCTTCTTGTCATTAATTAAAGTGGTGAAAGCGTCAATGGTTTTTGACTGCCCATAAATGATTGGATTATTCCCCATTTGTTTCAGTATGGCATTAATTTTTCTGGCAACCAGATTAAAGCCACTCTCCAGTTCTGAATTAGGAGAAAGTAATACATTGATGCGTTTATAGGTATTTAAGGGCTGTATAACTTTGGAGATAATAATGGACTGCTTTGTTTTCACAAGCAAATTATCGGCAATGCTTCCAAAAATAAGGTTACCAGTACCTTGTTGCGCCTTCCAACTAATCAGGATATCTGACACACTATAGGCCTTTGCTGTTCTGGCAATTCCATCCACAATACTTAGATCAACTTTTTTAAGTACCTGCACTTTTTTATCACTGGAAGAAATTTGTTCAACAACACCATCAATAACTTTCTTAACAATGTTTATTTTTTCATCCGCGTCTTCATTTTCTTCTACAATCGATAATGGATAAATAGGCTCATGCGACTTGTTATCTTTAATAATTAAAGCAAGGTCAATCAAACGCGCAATGTTATCAGGATTGCTAACGGGAATTAAAATGCGCTCTGTTCTATCAATTATCTTCTTAGATGTTTCCTTTTCTGTCATGGCAATATTTCTTGCCGCCCTTTCTGTTACAAATGAACTCACCATACAGGTAATTAAAATAAGTATGATGGTTCCATTTATCACATTTTGATCAAATAAACCAATATCATAACCTACTTTAATGACCGCTAAAGTAGCAGCGGCATGAGAAGCACTCAATCCAAACATAACGCGTTTTTCATACTTCGTGTATTTATAAATAGCACCTGTTACCTGTGCTGCCAGCCATTTAGTTACCAGAGCTACCAAACTCAAAATACCTGCAAATACAAGAGCATCAGTGCCTTTTAAAAACACACTAAAATCAACAAGCATTCCGGCACTGATCAGGAAAAAAGGAATAAAGATGGTGTTCCCGATAAAAATGACCCGGTTCATTAATACGGAATTATGTGGAATAACTCTGTTAAGTGCCAAACCAGCCAGGAAGGCTCCAATAATTGGCTCGACACCAGCAAGCTCGGAGAAAAAGCCAGAGATAAAAACTACGGCCAGTACATAAATATATTGAGAACTCCCCTGCCCTTCAATATTTCTGAAAAACCATCGGCTTACTTTGGGCAATAAGTATAAAACAGAAAAGCATAACAAGCCTAAAGAAATCACAAGCCGGATCCAGAACATTGAATTGATTTCACCACCAACCACATTTGTTATTACACCAAGTAATATTAATACTGCACTATCCGTAATAATGGTTCCGCCAAAAGAAACCTGTACAGCGCGGTTCTTCACAATACCCATATTGCTCACAATAGGGTAACTTAATAAGGTATGCGTGGAAAACATGCTGGCCAATAACAAAGCGGGCCAAAGCGAAAAACCGAAAATATAAATACAAACTAGGTAGCCAATGGTTATTGGAATAAAAAAAGTAAATGCGCCAAACACTAAACTTTTACTTCTGTTTTGTTTGTATTCCTGCATATCAATTTCCAAGCCAGCCAGAAACATAATATACAGCAAACCAGTTTTACTGAAGAGTTCAAAGCTGGTTGATTTTTCAATAATGTGTAAGGTATGAGGACCAATAATAACGCCTGCTATAATTAAACCTATAATACCGGGAATACGGAAACGCTTAAGAATTAAAGGGGCAAATAATATAATGAGCAGTGTTAGTGCAAGAATTAATACAGGATTCTTTACCGGCAGGTAATGGTGAAAAAACTCTTGAAAAGCTTGTAAATTGCCGGCGAGTAGGGTCATAAAAAAACTGTATAAACAAAAATAGATAATTAAAGCGAACTAAAAACGTAATGCCAAAAATATCCTGTATTAAAATGTTAACACATATTGAATGGCTGCAGTTCTTGGCGATTCTATCTTCATAGGCCGTAAAGAATATGCTTCATTAAAAACATTATTGCAGACAATTGCCAGCCTTTGTTTATCCGTTATACTATAACTTAGCCGTGCATCCCACACACTAATATCAACGTGTTTGGCCCAAAACTTTGTAGCGTATATTCTGTCAAAAAAAACTTCAGCATCATAAGTTAGTGTTTCTATATCTACGAATGCTTTATCAATATTCTGCATCTTGGTATAATACTTATTACTTATCCCAAAACTGAATCTATAAATTTTAAATTCAATGTCTAATTTAAACATGTGTTTAAACCTGTACTTTAAAACGTTCCCGGTTGTGTCCATGCTGCTATTTTTATAAGTTAAAGCCTGGCCTACACTTCCGTCGGTTAGTTTACTATATCCGTAAATACTATCTGGCGTAAGGCTTATAGGCTCAATATAAGTATAGCCAATCAATGTTGACACACCAAAGCGTTTGTTGGTTTCGGGAGTGGTTGCTGCAAGGGAAAAATCCAGCCCTCTTACCTGTGAATTGCCCGTGTTTAAAAATTTAAACCCGATGATTGAAATTGACGGATCCCACGCTCCGAATAAATACTCAATATTGTTTTCATATTTCTGATGAAATGCTGCAATATCTAAATATCCTTTACAATTACCGATTTTAAATCCTTGTTTTACTCCTACTTCAAAGCTTTTACTTTTCTCAGGTTTTAAATCCGGATTAGGAAAAACACCGAACATTCCCGCTTTGGTTGTAATATAACGTTCGGTAATTGTTGGATAACGGTATCCCAAACCATACGAGGTTCTTATAAAAGTTGCTCGTGTTAACTGCAGATTTCCTCCTATCCTATAAATAAATGCATCATCTGCCTTCAGGTTATTGATCTTAAAATTTTCATAACGTATGCCGCCTGATAAATTTAGGATTCGCCAGAACTTTTTATCAAGTTGGATATATGCTGAAGTATTTACAATTTGATTGGAGGGCTGGCCACTTGATACATAAAGCCTGGAAGTGGATTTAGAAACATTACCAACAACACCTCCGATAAAATTCAAATCGATGCTTTTAAATTTTCTTTGGATCTGATATTCTCCAAAGTACATCGTTCCTTTATTGGATTGATTATTTGAAATCACATTATCCGAATTAAAAAATCGGGTTTGAATACTATGGCTCAGGCCATTTTTTGTAGTGTATTTGATAAAAGGATCCACGTTAAACAAAACCTGGTCTTCTAAAAATACGGCTCCGGGGTATCCTCGGTATAATCCTAAAGAATCGTCAAGCCATGCAAACACCATATTGGTTTTATTCAACATGAAATTGCCGTTCACTCCAAAATTTAAACCTTCAAAACGCTTTGGCCTATACCTCAAATTCAAATTGACCCGGCCCCTCTGTTTAATCATTTGATCATTGGTAAATACTATGCCAGTATCTTCCATATGTAAAACCTCCTTTAAATCATTGGGGATGAATTTAGCCTGAGGAGGAGGGCCAATATAGCCTTGATCAATGTTAAAATTTGCACCGATTACAAAATCTAGGTTTTTATTTATGATGCGTGAATGAAACAAGTTTAAATTGGTAAAGCCCGGGAAAGAATTATTTCCCCTTGTTCTATACCAGTTTTCTGCCGGGGCTTGCGGAATACTATATTGCCCTGCAGAATAATTAATAGTGGTTTTTGGTTTTGATCTTGGGTAAGCGGATCTGATATTTATAACCCCATTTAAAGCAGATGAACCATATAACACAGATGATGCTCCTTTGATGATTTCGATTTGCTCAATATTTTCAACCGGAATGTAGCTCCATTCAGGCCGTCCGGCATCTCCGCTTAATAAAGGCACACCGTCAACCACTATCGCAACCCTACTTCCTACACCAAAAGTAAACCCACTACCCCCTCGGATTTGTGGATCATTATCTATAATTGTAAGGCCAGGAACCTGCTCAAGTGCCGTTTCAATACTCGTTGTATTTTTATTACTGATCAGGCCAGGCTTTAAAACTTCCATGGAAACAGTTAACTCTTCGATTTTCTGTTCGAATTTGCCTGAAGAAATAACAACCGTTTCAAGTGTTTTACCAACTTGTTTTAGACTAATATTTTTCTGGAAAATTTCATTCTCTTTAATCCTTACAGAGAAAGTGTCGGATTGAAGACCTAAATAGCTGCATAGTACTTTGTAATTACCGGTATCCAGAACCATAACATAATTACCTTCAAGATCTGATGCTGTTCCTTTTGAAAGATCATTCAAAAGTTGAAGAGTTGCGCCAATTATAGGCTCTCTATTATCTTTATCACTAATAGTTCCTTTTAAAACACCTGTTCCTGTTTGCGAAAACAAACTACCCGATCCTATTAAGATTACTATTAAAAAATGTTTCGTTTTAAACATCATATTAAAAAGAAAACCCTAACAGAGGGGTTAGGGTTTAAAAAGAGATCACTAAAAATTAATCAATGAATAACTTACCAAATTTACTTTGGGATCTTCCGTTCAACCGATACATATAAACACCTGTTTTTAGCGAGGATACATCAATAGTTTTGGAAGAAGAATTATCAGCATTTTGTGATAATACTAATTGCCCGGTTACATCAAATAATTCAACCAAAAACGTATCATTGTCTTTTAAAGAAACATAAATGTTCTTCTCAAAATAATACACCTTTGCATTTTTAACTAAATCCTGCTCTTTAACTGAAACAGAACTATTATAAATAAATGAAATATCATCAATCCAGATTTTACTTCCGGCAAATGTTGTTAACTGATTGTTAGAAGGCGTCATGTTAAGCATAATATAAGTTGGATTACCTGTCGAAGTATAAACAAAAGGAGCAGTAAATCTTTTCCACGTGCTACTGGAACCGGTTGGAGTTAAAAATGTGGCGCGCGCTACTTTATCCGCTGTTGGGTCTGGATGATTAGTTGTAGGTGTTTCAGGATCATAATAATTATTGTTATGAAGAATGGCTGTTACCTTTCCCTGTTCGCCTGTACCACCTGAAGTATATTGATACCAGCCAACAATACTATCAGGACGCCCGGTAAAGGTCATTCTTCTGATATCGGAAGCTGAGCTGTAATTTATTGTGCCAATATAGCCATCTGCTTTGTTAGAACTTGGAGCGTTAATCACCCCTGTTGTTGCATTACCATTAACAACCGTACCCACAATGGGAACCGTTTTATTTTCAAGCCGTATTGAATACGAACCGGAATGTTTTATTGTAGCATCCTGGAAACAAGTTTGAGGTCCTAATTGTGCCGTTGATGAACCTGAGTCGTTTGAATAAAACCCCGTAGGTTCAGCTGTAATTCCAGGGCTAGGGTTTCCTCCCCAGGCTTCAAATCCGCCATTAGTAATTTGAGTTTGTGCGACTGAAAATAAAGAAAAGGAAAGTAATAATAATGTAGTAAATGTTTTAATCATATAATTTAAATTTAATTTCCTATTACATTTTTTTAATAATATGTTACAAACATACAAATAAAATACAGTCGTGTATATTTTTAAATAAAATTAAATGACAAGTAAATTACGTATTAAATTGAAAATAAGTGGGGTAAAAAAAATCCCAAACCCATAAAGGGCTTGGGATATAAAAATCAATTTTTAACTATGTTGTTTAATTAAAAACCGTTTTTAATAATTGGCTCAATAAAAGACTCATTTAATTTGTAAATAAGGACTTCGTCTTATTTATCAACTTTATCTGTTTCTATATGAACTCCGTTATTATCAATAGTGACTTTTGTATCTTTATTATTATTTATATGGATAGCTGGATGCGCGGGGGTCTTAGGGTGTGCAGGTACCTCCGGATGAACGGGCATCTCATAATCACTTTTAGAAATTAATCCGTCGCAATCAATACATTTCAGTCCGTATTCGGTCATCATCCATCGTCGGTTAATCATATCACCATCATACGTATTAGTTGTATTCTCAATATCATAGATGAAGCCTAATAAAGATTTATCAAGGTAAATAACTTTGTTTACAGGCAATTTCAAAATCACATTAACGTCCTGCGCCCTGAATTTATCTGCGTTTCCGGCTTTGAATAAATTATCAAAAACAATCATGCTATCTATCTGATTTACTTTATAAGCTATATTTTTAGCTCTGCCTGTTGCCGAAAGCTTATTATTTCCGTTAGATTCTTTGACGATCAATAATTCAATTCTGTCGGTTTGAGACTTTATAATATTCAAATTTGCATGGCCTAACAAATATTTTATACCATCATGTTTGCCAATCATATAATCATCGTGGTTATGATTAGTTATCTTGACACCTTCATCATCATAATCTTCATGATCTTCAGTACTGGCATGAACTTCGGAAATGTTAACAGGCATTTCATTCAGCTTGAGAATTAGAGTGTCATAAGGTTTTACCTCTATTTTCTCACGAACTTTAGCCTCCTTACTAAAATCAGAGCCGGTTTTAATCCCGACATACAAACACATAATAAAACCAAATAACCAAAGCACACCTGCACTTAAATTCACCCAACGGTTTGAATATTTTAATTTGAAAAGAATTTTAATACCACCATAAATGAGCATCATGATTGGTACACCTAAGAATAATGAAATTCCCAATAATCCAAGGTAAAAGTCTTTACCATCCATTAAAACCATATCAATCCATTCCTGAACCTCTACATTACTTGTCATAAAAGACATTCCGAACACAGAGCCAAACAACCCCATGAAAAATAATACTCCAAAAATAACCATACATACACCAATTATTTTCAGCAGGACCCTTCCAATATTGATTAAAACATCACCAATAAAATCAATTATTTTTTCAACGGAATTTCTGGGGGCATTTCTAGCGGCCATATTTTTGAATTCGCTGCCATATTTTTCCATTCGTTTTTTAAATTGTTCGGCTTCTTCCTTTACAGCCTTTGAGATATTATTAATATCAGCCTTCGCTCCCTTCATAGCTAAACGTTCGGCGGTTGTTTTGGCTTCTGGTATGGCAATCCATAAAATGATGTATAATAGCAAACCTGTTCCTGCAAAGAAAAACATTAATAGTAAAGCTATTCTCAACCAAACAGTGTCAATTCCAAAATAGTGTCCGATCCCTGAACATACTCCTCCTAAAACTTTACTGTCACCATCACGATACAGTCGTTTTTTTATTGGCTCTCCGGCGTAAGTATCATAATTTTCAGCTCTTTCTGAAGAACCGGTGTTGTCAGATGTATCACCTGCAAACTCTTCTGGTTTTCCCATGCTATCCATTACGAAATCAACATCACTCATTAAAACAACTTGTTTTACTGCACTTGTTCTACTTTGAAGCATTTCAGCAATACGGGATTCAATGTCACTCATAATTTCATTCCCGCCATCAGCTTTGCTGAAATAACCGCTAATGGTAGATAAGTATTTGCTTAACTTATTAAAGGCATCTTCTTCAATATGAAAAATAATACCACTTATATTTATAGTTACTGTTTTATTCATAATACTGTTTTTAGTCTTGTTTATTAATAGTTTTGTTTACGGCATCAACCAATTCATACCAAGAGAGATGCAATTCTTTTAAATAAGTAACTCCTATTTCGGTAAGCATATAATACTTTCTAGGAGGGCCCGACGTACTTTCTTCCCATCGGTAAGTAAGTAACCCAGTATTTTTTAAACGGGTTAAAAGTGGATAAAGAGTTCCTTCGACTACTACTAACTTTGTTTCCTTTAGTTTCTCAATGATTTCTGTTGGATAGGCATCACCCTGAGAAAGAATAGAAAGTATGCAGAGTTCCAGAACACCTTTGCGCATTTGGGCTTTTGTGTTCTCTGAATTTATCATAATTATATAGTTTTAAAATTAAATACTACACTGTAAGCGTTATCAGCTTTTAATTGATTAAGCTTCAGTTTCATAAATTGTGATTCAATAGATTTTTTAAGAATCTCATTTTGAGTGTTTGCAATAACTAAATTTACCTGGCCGTAATCATTCACTGTAAAAACAACATTGACTTTTTCTTCCTGGTTAAAGTGCATTACTACATTAGGAAATTTAACATGGTCTTTAATTGTTTTATTCGCTTCTGAAATCATAACTGTTTTTGGCGTTTCATTTTCTTTAGCTTTTAAACTAAAACTTAAAAAAAAACCAGCAGTAAGTAATAGCATTGTTTTTTTTATTACGATTTTCATTTTTTGATGTGTTTATAGTTTTTATAATTTTTAAAATCACCACTTACCTTTGCTCTTAAATCGCGTTTTCAAGTTTTCCAAGTAAGTTTCCTCTTTTCTATTTATTTCTGCAGATCAAAATAGAATTAAGAAAAATATTTTTAGTACTATGCCATCTTTATTATATGGCTTAGCAAAGATATGTAATTTATTTAGTACCATGCAAGACATAGTACTAATTTTTATCATAACACACTGAAAATCAAGGATAATATTTTTTAGGTAAAGCTTTAAAAAGAGACTATCTTTGTGTTTTAAATTAAATATGCACAGTTTTTCTTCCGATTTATCACATCTACTTTCTCTTAATGGTCTTATTAGTTTACTGACTTTAACAATTTTAGAGATTATTTTAGGAATTGATAATATAATTTTTATTTCAATTGCTGTTGATAAACTTCCGCGTTCCCAACAATCAAAAGCCCGAACAATAGGATTATTATTAGCATTGGTGGTAAGAACTGTTTTACTGTTTTTTGTTGGTTACATTGCGGGGTTAAAAGATCCATTCTTTTATATTGGCGCATATGGCATATCAGGAAAAGCCATTATCTTATTAGGGGGCGGTCTGTTTTTGTTAGTAAAAACCTGGCAGGAAATCCAGGAGCACATTCATGGCGATGAAGATGAAATTGGCCCAGGTAAAAAAGGAAAGTCAACGTTTCAGGCAATCATCATTCAAATCATCATCATTGATTTTGTATTTTCCTTTGATAGTATTTTAGCCGCTGTAGGGCTTTCGGGTGTTGTTTTAATAATGGTATCAGCTGTTGTAATATCAATGTTTTTAATGATATTATTTTCAGGACTGGTTGCTGATTTTATTAATAAAAATCCTGGAATAAAAATGATAGCGCTTTCATTTTTATTGGTAATTGGAGGTATTTTAGTTGCAGAGGCATTAATTGACTGTTATAATTTCTCCGTACCTCATGAAAAACATGTTGAACTCAATAAAAATTATGCTTACATAGCTTTAGCTTTCGCTATGTTGATCGAAGGTTTTAATATTAAAGAGCGTAAGTTTAAACGTTCAAAAGATTTTAAACAGGAAGATTAAAATTTTATTGCATTTCATTTACCATTTCCTGCATCACTTTGTAAGATTTTAATTCTATTAAACCGGGGATTTGCATTTTATAATAATGTAATAAACAATCCAAAAGGGCAAGTCGCTCACTTCGGTTTATTTTTTTTTGATTTAGAATTGAATGAAAAAACAGATCTGCAAATAATTCAGATTGCCAGTGATCAAAACCTAAAGGGAAACTTTTAATTGTAGGCGAGAATTTACCTTCCATAGTATCAAAATAAGGATTTGATTTATCTCTATTATTTACAGGGTAAAATCCCAGATGTTTTGTTAATTCAAATAAAAAATAAATATGAGTATCGATGAAATTTTCAACTGATTTATCCAGCCATTGGTATGTTTGGCAAATTAAATCAAAAAGATCATCATTGGGTGCTTGCTCCTTAATGCATTTATACAAAACTTCGTTTAAAAACTGGGCGATACATAGTTTACTAAAATTACTCTGCAGATCGGTGTAAACAAATAAACACTTCACTTCTGTGATTTGCTGTATCTCTTTATTTTCTTTTAAAGAAACAACACACTCAATTTGAGTTAAAGGCTGAACACTTCCTGATCTTATCTTTGCCTTCGATCCGGTACCTATATTAATATTAGCAGAGATTAATCCAAAGTCCCTGGTATAAATCTTTGAAATAATTTTTTTATCAGCATATTTTATATTATGAAGAACAATGCCCTGAGTAGTTGTAAGCATTAATTAATAATCAATAACTTAGCTGTAGCAAATTTGTCTCCGGTGGCAGATGAGCAATAGATCATATAGACGCCGCTAGCAGCTTTTGTTCCGCTAAATGATTGAAGGTTCCATACCACCTGTCCGCCCTGCGATTTAGTACTCCAAATTAAATTTCCACTTACGTCTGTAATTTTAACGTCTGCTTCATCTATTAATCCAGTAATATATACTGGTGATGAATTACCTGGTCTGATTGGATTCGGGTATGCATGCACCGTTGTAAAATCTTCGAATCCTTTAATAATTGGAGTACGGTAAGTTTGAATCCCTTTTTCAGAACCAATAAATACATCACCGGTTGTTTCATCCGTAACAATATCCCTGATAAGATTTGAATAAAGTGGGCTGTTCTCTTCAGTAAAGTGATGAATTTGCTCCTGGCCATCGGCAGAAAGACAATAAACACCAGAGTTTGCTGTACCTATCCATTTTCGATTGACTCCATCAACTGCAATTGCAGTGATCACATCATTTTCCAAAAGTATTTGAACATGACCATCCTGTTCAATTAAAATTTGCTGACTATCCCAATTAGAACCAGTAAATACATTTTCAGGATTATAAAAAACAGTAATACCTTTAGCTGTTCCAAGCCATATATGCCCATCTTTATCTTCACAAATTGATTTTACATCAACCGATGGCAAATGACCGTTACCTTCAGCTGTGGATAAAAATTTAGTGTTCGAGGTATTTGGTTGGCTTAAACCATTCACATCTTTATAAATCATTAATCCAATATTACGCGGCATAACAATCCAAGCCTGATCGTATTTATCAAAAATAATTTTTGTGATGGTGGGCTGAACTACAAACTGTTCAAAATCTAAAAGTGTCCATGTATTATTTGGTTTTTTAACCGCTACGCATTTTTTTCCAATGGTTATTGAAGCCCATAAATTTGAATTTTTGTCAAAATTAACTCCTGTGATCCGTAACTCACTTGTGCCATTATATCCAATAAGAGGACTATTTCCATATGAAAAAACACCTTTAACTTGATTTGATTTCATTTCCAGTATGTCATACATACAGGCAAATGCAATATGTTCCTTATCGTTAGGATCAATAGCAACGGCATTAATATCCTTTATTGAATCAGGAATTGCGTTTCTTAGTGATGTCCATTCATTATCATTAAATACATTTGGCATCACCAATTTATACTGATGATCATAAACAGTACCAAGGTTAACAGGCGCAAACACTACCTTTCCATCCTTTATATCAAGGTCGTTTATCAAATTATTAGTGGGGCCGTTTAATTTAATAATTTCATTAGGCGTCCATGATTCACCTCCTGATTTGATTAAGCCATAAGACTGATCTGAAACCCAAAAAATGTTATCATTTTCATAATAAACATCATTTATCCTGGCATCACCAAAACCATAACTGGTTACGTAATGTAATAATGATCCTGATGAAGTAAACTCTGCTACACCCCATTGATCCAAAATTAATAATTTATTAAATTTTGAATAAGCAAATAATTTTTTATTCTCTACCCCAGAAACATTACCATTTATAGAATACTTGATCCACTTTGTAGATGTCAATTCATAAAGAGTATCTTTAAATGAAGCGCCGGATTTCATTTTTTCTGAATAATTAGTAATTATTTTCCCGTTAAAATTCACAATAGAATTATAAGGTCCCGGAGCCAATCCGTTGCTTGTAAGTTTCCAGTTTTGATAATTACTTAAATTGGAATTTAAATTACCATAATAAACGCCCAACGGAGTAGCTGCAAACAAAGCAGTATCATTTTTGGTTACCTGATAAACTTCATAATTAGCGATACCATTACCTAAATAATACGTGTCTTTCACTTCCATTTTTTCTGTATCAAAAACAATTATTCCAAAACCACAGGATATGTAAGCTAAAGCACCATTAAAATATACTTCATTAATATATTTTTTACCTTGAATAATTTTTCTTTTTATATCTGAAATATTTACGATACTCTCATCCGGTTTAATAATATCAATGTTAGTATTTTCATAAATTACTAATACATAATCATTATAATCACATTTTCTTAAGTACTTAATTCCAACATCTGATAAACCTTCGCACTTTGTTAATTTTTCCAGATTATTATCTTCAAGGTAATATTTCTCCAAGCCAAATCCATTTGATGCATAGACGAGTCCTCCAACTTTTACGACACTGTTAGAATAACCGTATGACAAGTGATCGCTCCATTGACCTACTTTTACCTGGGAAAATTGAATCAGCCAGGAAAAAAGGAAAACACAAAAGAAAAATTTTTTTAATTGCATATGATAAATAACGTGATTGAAAATATTATATTGTAGCTAATGAGCATAAATTTAATACTTATATTTGTTAAATAAAATGGCTTTGTAGTACAATGGATAGTATTTGGGTTTCCGAAGCCTACGATCTAAGTTCGATTCTTAGCAAAGCCACAATAAGCCTCTCATTTTCTGAGAGGCTTATATAAATCACCTCTATATCGTTTTTCATTATCCCTTAAAAGATCCTCCTAAAACTCAACATAAGAGGAAAAATGGATTATATCAATTTTATACATATTTTTGTTCCGTTGAAAACAAAAATCAAAATATTTTTTTCTTTTGTATTATTAGCAGTTGTTTTATTTGCTGCTGTTCCTAAAGTTTACATTCATTCTTTATTAGGACACGATCATGCTGCTGTTCAGCCTACTTCCGATATTAATATTCATGAATCAAGCGGCACAAAAGATTGCGATTTCGAAAAATTTGATACACCAGTCTATTATACTGTTTTTAAATTTATACTGAATTTTCTTCCTTTAAAAGGCACCAAACAAACCTCTTTCTTTTACCGTCAGCATTTAATTCCTCAACACAATTATAATACTTCTCTTTTAAGAGGTCCTCCGGTAGCTTAATTTATTATTAAATAAATTGAGTTATTAACCTTTAAAAAAAAACCATTGAAGTTTATACCCTTAGCGATTATTCGCTTTTACCAATATGCTATTTCTCCGTTATTAAAACCATCTTGTCGGTTTACACCCTCTTGTTCACAATATGGCCTTGATGCTGTAAATAAGTATGGTGCTTTTAAAGGGAGTTGGATGACAATAAAGCGCATTTGCCGTTGTAACCCATGGGGTGGCAGTGGATATGATCCGGTAAAATAGTTTTGCGTGAGGGATTGTAGCGGAAATCCTTTGTGCTGGTCGCTGAGCGGAGCCGAAGCGCCAAGCACAAAGATTGAAGCGTAAAGCCCGACCCGCCCTTTGCAGGACACGCCCCACTAAAGGAAATTAAGCATCTTTAAAAATCAAATTCGTATGTCAATTAAAAAAATTATATGCTTTTTGGCAATAGTAGTATCGTTTGGAATACAGTGTCAAACAACTTTTACAGGAACTATAAAAGATAAAGAGACCCATGAAGTTTTACCAGGGGCCATTTTATATTTTCCTGATCTTAAAAGCAGTGGTGCATCGAAAGTAGATGGAAGTTTTGAAATCAGGAACCTTCCGTCTATAAAAACCTTATTACAGGTAAGACTTTTAGGCTATCAAACTATTATTAAAACCATTGACTTATCGGCCACGACTTCAAATGTATTTGAAATGGAGCAATCACACATTGAAGCCAATGAAGTAGTTGTAACAGGAGTATCAAAAGCAACAGAAATAAAAAGAAATCCTGTTCCTATGGTTTCTATTGATCAACATTATTTAGAACAAAACACTGCTACTAACGTTATAGATGCTTTGGCTAAGGTGCCGGGAGTAAATGTATTGAGTACAGGACCAAATGTTTCTAAACCATACATACGTGGTCTAGGTTATAACCGTGTACTAACTTTATTTGATGGAGTGAGGCAAGAAGGTCAGCAATGGGGTGATGAGCATGGAATTGAAATAGATCAGTTTTTAATAAACCGGATTGAAGTAATAAAAGGTCCAGCAAGTTTAATATACGGATCAGATGCATTGGCCGGCGTAGTAAATTTATTACCGGAAAATACTGCCCCAGATGGAACTTTAAAGGGTAGCATACAAACCAATTACCAAAATAATAATGGTTTATATGCAGGATCTATGGCAGTTGCAGGGAATATTAAAAGTGTAGTGTTTGGAATGAGAGCTACTTATAAAGAAGCCACAAATTTTCAAAATAAATATGATGGAAGAGTTCATAATACAGGTTTTAAAGAAAATGATTTGAATGCCTATTTAGGACTGAACAGAAAATGGGGTTATTCGCATTTAAATTTTAGTATGTATGATAATATTCAGGAAATACCAGATGGTAGCAGAGATTCTACGACAAGAAAATTCACTAAACAAATAACAGAAGCTGATACGATACGGCCAATTGTGAGTGATCAGGAATTGAAAGCTTATTCAATAGATCGCATCCATCAACACGTACAACACTATCGGTTATTTTCAACTAATCAATTTATTCTCGGAGAAAATAAATTAGCTTTAAAACTGGGCTACCAGCACAGTATACGGAAAGAGTTTGCTCATCCTGAAAACCCTGAAATTGCCGGTTTGTATTTAAACATGCAGACTGCTACTTATGATCTGAAATTTTATTTACCTGAGTTTAAAAACATTGAATCAACTATAGGGATAAATGGCATGTATCAGGTAAACAGTGTGGATAAAGGAACTGAATTTGTAATTCCTGATTACACCCTGTTTGATTTTGCACCTTTTATTCATATGAAAAAAGCTATCAAAAAAATGGACTTTGCCTTAGGCGCTAGATATGATACTCGTTCGTTTCATAATACTGAACTGTATACAAAAACAAATCCTGAAACTGGTTTCGACATGAAAGTAACAGATACAACAGGTGCCATTAAACAGTTTGATAATTACAGCCATACATTTAATGGATTTTCGGGTAGCGTTGGTATGACCTATAATATAACAGAACGGTTTCTCCTGAAAGCCAATGTAGCAAGAGGGTTCAGAGCTCCTAATATTTCAGAGATTTCTGCTAAAGGAGTTCATCCGGGTTCTGGCTTTCAGCAATTGGGTGATGCAAATTTTAAACCGGAAACAAATATACAGGAAGACATCGGAATTTTCTTTGACAGTCATCACGTTTCTTTAAGCGCCGAAGTGTTTAATAATAATATCAATCATTATATCTTTAATCAAAAATTAAAAAGTTTAGTTAGTGGCGATTCTATTTATTCGGAAGCAGGAAATGATTATCCGGTTTATAAATTCAGACAAACAAAAGCTCAATTGTTTGGTGGCGAAGCACGTATTGATATCCACCCTCATCCTTTAGACTGGTTACATTTTGAAAACTCTGTATCGTTGGTATACGGTATTAACAAAGGCGGAAACGGTGCAATAATAAATGACAGTAATAAATATTTACCTTTTATTCCGCCATTACATACCAACTCAGAACTGCGTGCCGAACTTCCAAAAAAAGTAAAGTGTTTTCATCACACTTATTTTAAAATAGGAATGCAGTATTATGCTACACAAAATCAAGTGTTATTAGAAAATAATACCGAAACTCAAACGCCAGGATATACCTTGTTTGATGCAGGAATTGGAACAGACATCTGCACGAAGAAAGAAGTGACATTATTTACTATAGGAATATTTGTAACCAATTTAACGAATGTGGCTTATCAGTCAAACATGACTCGGTTAAAGTATTTTGATAATTATCCTAATAATGGAACGGGGCGTTCAGGTATATATAGCATGGGAAGAAACGTGAGTTTTAAACTAACCATTCCTTTTAATGTGAAGAATAATAAGTAATGATTTTTGAGTTTTTTATTGAGAAATGGCGGACCACAGCGTTTAGAATCTTAAATTATCTCGCCTATAAAATTCAATGTTCTGATTTACCTGATAAGTAAAGCCTACATGCTGTTAACTCATTATTCTACTTTCTGATAAATTTATCTTTTATAGTTGGGATCGAACTCTACCATCCATTCAATTCCATATTTATCTCTAAACATTCCAAAATATGACCCCCATGGACTGTCGGCAATAGGCATTTCAATTTGTCCGCCTTCCGAGAGCCCTTTAAATAATTTGTCTGCTTCTTCTTTGCTTTCAGCACTAATTACAATTTTACTTCTGTTCTCGTTTTCATTTGTTCGTCCCATTATTTCAGGAACATCGTTTGCCATTAAAACGGTTTTACCTATTGGCAAAGCAATATGCATTATTTTATTTGCTTCATTTTCAGCAACTGTAAATTCAGGACTTGACAGGTCTTTGAAACGCATAACCTTGGTGAATTCCCCGCCAAATACTGATTTGTAAAAGGTAAAAGCCTCTTCGGCATTTCCGTTGAAGTTAATGTGAGGATTAATTTGTGCCATAATTTTACTATAAAAGTTTAATCAATAGTTTTTAAATTTATGCTTTAGCTTTTTCTGTTGTTGTTATTTATGATTTATTCTTCTTATTAGTTTACTATATGGAAATTTGCACCCTTGTCTGACAAACTCACCAAGCACTATAATTAAATCTATTTTGTAATCTCATTCAAAAGCGATGCGTATTCTTTAGCGCAACTTTCTCTGGAATATTTATCGATTGAAAATTTATTGATAAAAAGCTGGTTAGACTTGTATTTTTGATAGAGATCGCATACCGCTTTTTTAGTTCCTTCATAATCATCAAAATCACAAATGGTTCCTGCACCGGTTTCATTAAGAATGAAAGCAGCATCTCCATCAGGCATTCCAACACCAAATATAGGGCGACCGGCAGCCAGATATTCAAACAATTTACCTGATAAAACACCTTTATTGTTGGGTGTATTATTTAAAGGCAATAATAATACAGGCGATTGGGTCATGAACCTTACAACGTCACTATGCGACATATAATCTGTTTTTTCAGAATTCTCAAGCAGTCCCTGTGCTTTTAAACTTTCAAAAACAATGGAATCCGTTTTACCGGTGAATTTTAATACGAGGTCATTTTTAAATTCAGGATTTTCTTTACTTAAATCACCTAGCGCTTTCCATAACGTATAAGGATTTCTGTCTTTATTTAAAGCGCCAGTATGATGAAATAAAAATCCATTTAATAACGGCAACTCTTTTATAAATTTAAAATCATCGGCATCAAAGCCATTGGTAATAACTTCCACTTTTCTGTTACCTAATTTCTCTAAATCTTTTCCACAGGTTGGACTTATTGTTACTACTTTATCAGCAGTAGTTAGAACTTGGTTCTCTAATGTTTTATGTTTTTTGTCAGCATAGGCAGATAATTTTAACTGGCTGTAAAAATCTATCTGGGTCCATGGGTCCCTGAAATCAGCTATCCATGGAATAGTATGTTTTTGTTTTAAACCCATGGCAATTAAATGCATGCTATGTGGCGGACCAGTACTGATGATCGCATCAATTTTATTTTTTTTGATGTAATCCGATAAATGGGAAACAGAAGGTTTGATCCAGAATTTTCGCGCATCCGGAATAAAAAAATTACCACGAACCCAAATCATGACTGATTGCAGTAACGTATTTTCTTTTCCTTCCGATAGAAAACCCTGGTTAACGGTTTCCGTTTTTTTCTTACCCATGATTTTACGATAAACATCGTAAGGCTCTGTGATCCTGGTTTTTATGACAGTTAAATTTTCAGGAACATCTTTTAATAATGTATCATCATTAATGGGAAAATCCGGATTAGAAGGCGTATAAATAACCGGTTCCCAACCAAACTTGCGAAAGTACTTACTGAACTTTAGCCAGCGCTGAACTCCTGCGCCACCAGTTGGAGGCCAATAGTAAGTTATGATCAGAACTTTTTTCATTTAAGATTTAACCCTATTAAATTTTGTTTTTACCATTTCAAATAATTCAGGTGCAATTTTTAATTGATAAACTACGGTTAAATAAAGTAAAGATACCACGCATCCTTTATATATTAAATTAATAATCGCATTTGAATGTATTTCAAGCAAGAAGTAATTAACTAAACTACAAACAATGATGAGAAGTAAAATATACAATGACTTTAATGTATATGGCTGAAATTTAAATTTCTGATAGATAAATAAAAATTTTACAAAATTAAAAATTATGGATGCTAATGCCGATGCAACGGCGGCTCCATAAATACCATAAACAGGAATAAGCATTAAATTTAAAACCACTGCAATAATTAATGTAATAACTAAAAAAATGGTGCCTAATAAATAATGCTTTGAATAAAACATAATAGCGGAATTTACTCCTGTAGAAATATTAATTAACGCTCCTATTCCCACTATATAAACCACATCAATACACTGAATATATTCGGCAGGCAAATGACCAATTTGATACACATATTTAGCACATGCGTTGATTCCAAGAAATAAAAAGCCTCCTATTAGCAATAAATACTTGACTGAATCTTTGTAAATTTTTTCTATTTCAATAAAATTATCTTTCGCGAAATTATCTGCAATTTTTGTGTGACTAATTCGTTCTAAAGCACCTAATGGAACTTCTATAAAAGAAGCAATAAAAATAGCAGTAGTATAAACAGCTACTAGTCCCAAAGAGGTGGTTCCTAAAAATAAACCATCCACTTTTCTAATAGCTATAGATGAAAAAGAGGCAAGGCATAACAATAGGCCAAATTTCAGCATTTTAGAACCGGAATATTGTTTGAATAACTCTCTATCAGGAACAAATGAAATTTTATCTACAAGTAATATATATCCAATGATAATCAGTAATTCAATAGCGTATAATGCTATGAAAAAGTAAACATAAGAATCTAATGAGATCAATTTATTAAAATACAAAATCGTAATAAAAATGGTACCTAACCTTAAACAGATATCATTCAAAAAAGATGGTATGGTTGATTTAAAGAGCGATTGACAATAAGCAGTTGTAACCGTAATGGCTGAAACTATTAAGGTAAGTGGTATTACAAAAATAAAATAGTCAACAAACAACTGTGCTTTTTCCTGATAATGTAATGTAATATTAGATTTAAATAAAAGTAATATTGTAGCTGAAATTACAAAACCTATAAAGAAGACAAGCAATATAAATCCAGCAAAACCATTGTGTTTTTTTTCGGAATCTTTGAAGAATGGAAAATACTTAACAATAATATTAGGCAAGCCTAAGGGTATAGCAATACCAATGATGTATGAAAAATCATAAAGCAGTCGTGTTAAACCTAATTCTTCAGGCGTTAATAATCTGGGCTGAATAAAAATAATATTGACAGCGCCAATCAATATACCTATATAGGTAATAATGGTGTTTTTTATGCCTTGTCTTTTTATTACTCCCACTCTATATTAGATTATCGATGGTTGCTAATAGTTTTTGTTTTCTTTTATCAAATGTATAATTTTCAACAATCCTTTGTCTCGCTTTTTTGCCAAGTCTATCAAGTTCAAAGCTATTTAAAGCAGATTCTACCAATTCATAAAGTTCAATGATATTTTTATGCTTTAATATATACCCACAGTCAGAAACTATTTCAGGCATACCTCCCACATTTGATATTATGGGAACACATTCGCACAGCATAGCTTCTGATAAAGCATTCGGGAAACCTTCTGACATTGATAATTGCATATAGAACTGAATTTTATTTAAAAATTGTCTCAGTTCATTATTAGGAATTTTATCTAGCAATATAATATTAACTGAGGCTGATTTTTCAATTCCTAACCCTCCTACAATATAAAAAGTACAATCAGGAAATTTTGGAGCAATTTCAAAAATCAAATCAATTCCTTTTAGATTAAATCCAAATCTTGAATCCAATCCAGCTCCAATAGTAACAAAACTTCTTTTCTCTTTTTTAGTATCACAAAACCATTTTTCAGAATCATAACCATTATGAATAACCTCATAAGGCGTTGTAATGCCCGGAATAAAACATTGATAGCCTTGTTTAGAAAAGTCATTTGGTTGATATGAATAATTGTATTCTACCAATGTTTTATGAACAGGCAAAATTAAATGACATCTCTTAAAAGAAAAAGCAGTTGTTCTGGCCAGTAATCTATTATTAAAATTACCGTAATTAATGGAAGGAAATGATACACAATCAGTTCCACCGGCAACAATGACAGACCTTTTAAGGAATAACCTTGAAAAAAGAATTGGCAAAAAAGAATGATTTCCTGCGAATTGACATATCACTAGTCTAGAACTCATTATATGGTTCAAAATAAAAATGGTTTGCCTGCAAAACAGAGCAAAGTATTTTTTCTTATTGCTGGTGTCAAAGAAAAAATCAACCACATTATACTTCTCCTGCAAAATCTCAATATCCTTTATAACAAAGGAAGATTTCCCTGCATGGAAATATAAAATGTTAGCCTTCACTTATTGATTAGGCTAATTTACTTTTAGTGTTTTGAATGGCACGGGTAATTTTACTCTTCACATTGACATTCTTAACTGTCATATCTTTTTTCAAGACAATGGCTAAATAATCATTCACATCAAAGTGCAGGGAATAAGGGTTCATGGAATACAACTTAAAACCATATGGGTACGAGTTATTCAATAATTCTTGCATTGATAAAGATTGATCAATGATTTGAAGCTTTGAAGGATCATTTGCCCTTACCCAATTTAAATAATTTGGTTCGGGAATATTAATAATGACTGTGGCATTAGGCGTGGTAAGTTCTCCAATTGTGTTAAATATGTTCGCGTGTTGCTCAACAGGGATGTGTTCCAGTACATCAGGAAAAACAACAAAATCAAATTTAGTTTTGTGTGTAAAATTGCTCATATCATCAACAAAAAATTCTGCCTTTTTATGAAAAGCATTGAACAGCTTAGCCATTTTAATACTCTCGGAACTGATATCTAAACCAACAAAACTTCCCTGCGGAATTTGTTTTAAGATCAAATGGCTCACAGTGCCAATTCCACAACCAATTTCCAGAACATTAGAATCCGATTTTAAACCGGCATTTTTTAAATTCTTTAAAATAGTGCGGTGTCTGATATTAATTCCAAGTTTTTTTTGATGCTCTTTAAATGTATCGTAATATTCTTTTACTTGTTCCTTTGTTGTTGTTGTTGACATACTTTATGCTTTATTTGGATTCATCTTATTCTTCACCATCGTTACCAATATTGGCAACACTGATAATCCTATAATACCAAGACAAACAAGGTCAATGTGCTTTCTGATGAAATCAACTTCACCCAATAAATAACCGGCTGTTGTTAAACTACCAATCCATAAGGCGCCACCCAAAACATCATAGGCAAAATATTTTTTATATTCCATTTTTCCTATACCAGCGGCAAATGGTGCAAACGTTCTAACAAAAGGCACAAAACGAGCCATGATAATAGCTTTGGTTCCGTGTTTTTCGAAGAACAAATGTGTTTGCTCAAGGTATTCTCTTTTTACCAAAGTTCTTCCCTTCAACTTAATATCAAAAATCTTTATTCCTATTTTTCTACCAATCCAGTAATTACAATTATCACCAACCACGGCAGCTATGAATAGCAAAATCAACAAGTAAGCCATATTTAAATGACCTGTTCTTGCAAATAATCCGGCAGTGAACAATAAAGAATCTCCAGGTAAAAATGGCATTGCCACTAAACCAGTTTCAATAAAAATGACTAAAAACAAAACCACGTAAATAGCAGTTCCATAATTAGCAAACAACCAGTCAAAATCCAGATGTAAAATGTGCTTAAATAATTCGATCATAAAATAGTTGCTAATGTTTAATGTAAATACTTTAATAATTAGTGTGATTTATTAAAAACTAATAACTCAACTCTAAAAATAAATTAAAGTCCTATTTCTTCAATGTATGCTAAAATTCCGCCTTTTAAATTATATAGGTTAGTAAAACCATGCTGACCTTCCAAAGCACTAATCACAGTCGCACTTCTTTTACCACTGCGGCAATGAACTACAACTTGTTTATCCTTTGATATTTTATCAACGTTCTCCATTACTTCTCCCATCGGGATTAGTTCTCCTTTAATATTTGATTCATCAAATTCATATTCTTCGCGAACATCAATTAACTGGAAATCTTTTTTTTCGTCAATTAATTTTTTTAATTCCTGTACTGTAATTTCTTTCATAGTTTTAGTTTAAAATATTTTATCCTTTGTTCCTTCAGGCAAGTAATTAAAAAACGTGTCGCCTCGTAAACCAACACGTAATGTTTCTAACGGAATTACATCATCAACACTGATATTTCCCACATTAACATTCGCACCAAACAAATTTATAAAGTATACCTGTTGCGCTTTTTGAGGTGTTTCCCAGATAATATCTGTAGGCTTTATTTTGTTGGTAATACGCGTAATTAACATAGAATGCGCACTTCCGTTTTTATGAAAAATACCAACATTCCCACTTTCTCTTGCTTCAGCAATTACTTTAAAAGAACCTGCTTCCAATTCAGCTTTCATCATACTGATCCATTTCGCGGGATGAATAATAATTCCTTCTTCTTTAGAACCAACTTCCGATAATACTGTAAAATTTTTAGCCAGTCTACTTATAAAATTACATTTACTATCATGTGCCATGTTTATGCTTCCATCAGAAACTTCAGCGGTATCCAATCCATAAGAATCAATAAACTTCTCATAATCATCAAATTTGCCTCTCGCTACAAATGCTTCAAATAATGTTCCACCCAAATAAGTCTTAATTCCGGCTTTCTGGTAAAGTTTAATTTTTTCTTTTACGTTTTTAGACATCACTGAGGTTCCAAAACCCAGCTTTACGAAGTCTACATAATCCGCATAACTTTCTACAAAATTTTCAGCATGTCTTAAACTGATTCCTTTGTCCATAACCATCGTTAAACCACTATCTCTAGGTCGTTCGGTTCTTTCAGGCATGTGGGATAATTCGACATTGTAGTTTGGCATATAGTTCGTTATTTATAGTGGTTTGTTTTTAAATGAATGTATCAGTTGCATCACGGCAACATCCTGTTCTAATATTGGCAAATATTCTAATAATTCGGAGTGCTTGTCATAATCCATTTCAAGGGCATTTTCAAGAAAAACCATTCCTTGTTGCTTCCTACCAAGTTCCATTTGCAAGCCACTCATTCGGTAATACAATTCTGGTGCATCCGGGAATTTTTGAATTCCTTCTGCTAAAATTTTCTCACAATCTTTATAATACTCTCCGTCATACAAAAGTTTTGCATAATCAATGTAAATATCAAATTCATCGTAGCCTAATTCAATAACCCGCTGATACGCTGATGCAGCCTCTTCAAGGAACCCAAGCTTATGCTGAACTTCACCAAATACATACCAGTATTCAGGCATATTTGGATTAATTTCAATAGCTTTTTTTATATAATGGATACTTTCTGTGATCCTGTTTTGATAATCCAAAACAATTCCTATTCCCAACCAGGCATCGCCATGGGCTGCATCTAATTTGATGGCGCGGTTATAATTAACTAAAGCTTCTTCGTATTGATTTAAATTTTCATAACACTCCCCAATGTAATAGTAGGTATTTGCATCCGGCTCTTCATGCTTAAAAGTTTCCCGGTAAACTTCAATTGCGTCAGTATACCGGTCTAATTGTGCTAATGAATTAGCCTTATTGAAATAAGCCGATGAAAAATTCTCTTTAATGGCAATGGCATAATCGTAAGCATCAATTGCTTTCTCAAACAAACTTAAACGATTATAACTTATTCCAAGATTGAACCAGGCGAAATGATTATAGGGCTTTTCTTCAATGTAAGTTTCGTAAAATGAAATAGCCTCCTCACTTTTTCCCGTCATCTCAAAACATAACGACAATTCATTTAAAGCCACATCATTATCAGGGTTAACTTTGATTGCTTTTTTTAAATAATACAGGGAATCTTCCGCTTTATCATCATTTAAAAATTCAATACCTATAGCCACATATACTTCATCTTTATATTCAGATAACGGTAATGCCTTTTTGTAATTTTCAACAGCCTGCTCGCTTAAACCCATTTGGCTGTAAATGTAACCTCTGGTCATATACAACTCACTGTTGTTACTTTCCACCTGCTCTATATCATTTAAAAGAGCTAAAGCTTCGTGGGTTTTATGCTGTGAAGACAGGTATTGAGCCAGTTTTATTTTCAGAGCTGATGAATAGGGATAATGATCTAATGCAAAGTCCAACGCTTTTTTAGCTAACTCCAAATTAAACCATTGCATATAATAATCAATAATTTCCTCCAGTTCATCGGCATCAAAAAACTGATGCGTACCGGAAGCAATCATATCTTCAAACCGCTTTAAACTTTTTTCGAAATCCTGGTTGCTTAATCCATCTCCTTCAAATTCACTCATAAAAACCCTTTCTTTTAATAAATACAAATTTACAGTTAAAAAGCAGAAATAAGGGTTAATTTTTAACAAAATAAGCACTATTTTGTATAAAAATAGTTCTTTTCTGTCTTAAGGCTTATGGTATATTTGTGTGATCATAAACAAACATAAAGTGACCTTAATAAAAAGTATTTCAGGAATCAGAGGCACCATCGGCGGTAAACCCGGAGATGGTTTGAGCCCGTTAGATATTGTAAAATTTGCATCAGCCTACGGAAGCTGGATTATTTCTACCACCAAGGTTGAAAAAGTTAAAGTGGTGATTGGCCGTGACGCTCGCTTATCTGGTGAAATGGTTAATAATATCGTTTGTGGAACTCTTATCGGCCTTGGAATTGATGTGATAGATCTTGGATTAAGTACAACTCCTACAGTAGAAATAGCAGTTACTGAATTAAAAGCGAATGGCGGAATTATTTTAACGGCAAGTCACAATCCAAAACAATGGAATGCTTTAAAGCTTTTAAATGATAAAGGCGAATTTATTTCGGACAGCGAAGGAAAATACATATTAGAATTAGCTGATAAAGAAGATTTTATATACGCTGATGTGACTAAATTAGGAAATTACGAGCATAATGATTCACTTTTGAAACTTCATATTGATAAAGTATTGAAGTTACCCTACGTCGATACTGATGCTATCTCAAAGGCTAATTTTTCAATTGTAGTTGATGCGGTGAACTCCAGCGGCGGCATTGTTATTCCGATGTTGTTGGAAGCTTTAGGTGTCAACACTATTCATAAAATTCATTGTGAACCAACAGGTCATTTTGCTCATAATCCCGAGCCGCTACCAGAACATTTGAGAGATTTGTCGGAAGCCGTTTTAAAAACAAAATCTGACCTTGGAATAAGCGTTGACCCCGATGTGGATCGTTTAGCTTTAGTTTGCGAAGATGGGGAAATGTTTGGAGAAGAATACACGCTTGTAGCTGTTGCTGATGCTGTTTTAAAACATCACAAAGGTGGAAATACTGTTTCCAATCTTTCTTCGACACGTGCTTTGAGAGATGTTACTGAGAAAATGGGAGGCTCCTACTCTGCTTCGGCAGTTGGGGAGGTGAATGTGGTAAATATGATGAAATCAACCAATGCAGTTATTGGCGGAGAAGGAAATGGTGGCGTAATTTTACCTGAATTACATTACGGACGAGATGCGCTCGTTGGTGTGGCCATCTTTTTAACTCACCTTGCAAAATATGGTAAAACAACCTCCATGTTGCGTAAATCTTTTCCTAACTATCACATTTCAAAAAACAAAATTGAATTAACACCTGAAATAGATGTAGATAAAGTTTTACTGAGTGTTAAAAATAAATATGCCAAACAGCCTGTAAATACGGTTGATGGAGTTAAAATAGAATTTGATAAGGAATGGGTTCATTTAAGAAAATCAAATACAGAGCCTATCATAAGAATTTATAGCGAAAGCGAAAATGTAAGCACTGCCGATGCTTTGGCTAAAAAGATAATTGAAGATATTAAAGAAATTATAAAGAATTAATTGAAGGCTTTGAAGTTTCTCTCCTGGAATTGAATCTGATGCAGTTGAGGAAATAATTAAGAATCTGATAATAGAGAAAACATAAAACTACCTTGCGAATTTTGCTAAAAAACTATGCAACCTTCGCGGTTCCAACAAAACAAATAAATGAAAGTATATTTAGATAATGCGGCGACAACAAAACTTGATGAACAGGTTCTAGAAGCGATGTTGCCATACATGAGAGAGGAATATGGTAATCCATCTTCTATTCACGCGTTTGGAAGAAAAACACGTTCTGCAATTGAGGTGGCACGTAAAACAGTTTCCAAGTTATTGAACGTTAGTCCTGCTGAAATATTTTTTACTTCAGGCGGTACAGAAGCAGATAACATGGCAATTAATCAAAGCATTCATTCCCTAGGAATTAAACATGCCATCACAAGCAAAATTGAACATCATGCTGTAGAAACTACCTTACATAATTTAGAAAAGCAGGGTAAAATCAAACTGAGCTGGGTGAACGTTGATGCAAAAGGAAATGTTGATTTAAATCATTTGGAAGAATTACTAAAAGCCAATGAAAAAACTTTTGTTTCATTAATGCACGCTAATAATGAAATAGGAACGTTATTGCCCCTTGAAAAAGTTGGTGAGATATGCGCAAAATATGACGCTATTTTTCATAGCGATACAGTGCAAACGATGGGTCATTATCCAATGGATTTGCAAAAAATAAAAGTTCATTTTATCACCTGTGCTGCTCATAAATTTCACGGACCAAAAGGTGTTGGTTTTTTATATGTCAATCACTCCATTAAAATTCAACCTATGATTTTTGGTGGTGCACAAGAAAGAAATATGCGCGGCGGCACAGAAAACACACAGGGAATTATAGGTTTGGCAAAAGCGTTAGAGATTTGTTATGCAGAAATGGATGAACATATTGCTCATATTCAGGGCTTAAAAAATTATATGAAAGAGCAGTTGGAAAAAACAATTCCGGGAATTGCTTTTAATGGCGAAACAGAGAACGACAAAAGTTTATACACTGTTTTAAATTGTTGCTTTCCCGCCCATAAGGATGCAGAGATGATGTTATTTAATCTTGACATTGCAGGTATTGCTGCCAGTGGTGGAAGTGCCTGTAGCAGTGGAAGTAATCAGGGATCACACGTTCTCCGAGGTATTGGTACTGACGTATCAAGGGCATCTGTTCGTTTTTCGTTTTGCAAATACACAACCAAAGAAGAAATTGATTACACACTGGAAAAGTTAAAAGGGATGCTAGCCTAATGAAAGGAGTATTTTGCATAGAGAGTTTTTGGTATGGAGATCACCGCGATACAACCACGGTTTATCCAATCCTTGATCTTGTGCACCGTTTCAATAAAATGCCCTTTCTTCACCACCGATGTGGAACTATATCTGAGTTCAAATTTTCGATACAACGTTGGAAAACGCAATCTTTCCATAAAAACTATCCTTTGCTTTATTTAGCTGTTCATGGAGAAAAAGGCGTTATTAAAATAGGCCGGGAAGTTATTACTCTGGCAGAGCTTGCAGAACTCCTTGGTACAAAATGTCAGGGAGTCGTGATTTATTTTGGTACATGCGAAACACTTGACATCGATCAAAGGCATTTAAAATCGTTCATGGACAAAACTAAAATCCTGGCGTTACTTGGCTACCGGGAAGAAGTTGGATGGTTAAAGTCTGCGTCTTTCGATATTAATTTGTTAGACTATCTTTTAAATAAAGATCATCCATTAGACTCACAGGGAATAGCTAAAATTCAGAAGAAAATTTTATCAGAATGTAAAAGTCAGGTAAAAGATTTAAGATTCAGGATGATCATTAATGAGCAAACGCGTTTTCCACGAAAACGAAAAATAAAAGATTAATTATTTTTATAAAGATCAACTTTTGCTTTAACCTGCGCTTTGCTCAAAAGGCCAATTTTTTCCCATGATTTTTTCCCATTCTTGTAAATCACAAACATAGGTAATGAATTGATTTCAAAATGTTCTGCAATTTTTGGATTTGCATCAGTATCAATGATTAGCAATTCGCAATACTCCTTTATTTCGTTCCCAAGGTCAACCATTTCAGGCTTCATTTTTATACAAGGCATGCACCAGTCGGCATGAAAATAAACTAATATTGGTTTTTTACTAACGGCAATTTTTTTTTGAAATTCCTCGACGGTCATTCCGTATTCATTATCCAAAGGCATGACTGACTGCTGTGGCGAAATTACAGCACCATAAGTAAAATCATGGTAATAAAATGAGACAGAAATTAAAACTGCACTAGCTAAAATGGATTTATGTAAAAAAGATAAGCCTATCATCTTATAAAGATAGTTCATGTACAATGACAAACGTTTTATTTAAATTTCATAAATCACAGATTACGGACATACACTAAACGAAAACATCTTGTAAACCATTTTATATAAACCGATTTAAGCCGCTAAAAAATAGCCAGGAAAGTGAAAAAAATAGTTAAAACCTTAATAAACTTCGTTTTATATATAACTTTAAAGTCAAAATCACTGTATAAATAGACTCAAGTATAAACAAAACTCTAGTCATATAAATGAAAAACTTTGTCCTGATTACCCTATTTCTAATTTCCTGTCTTTTGCTGTTTAGCCGCTGTTTTCTTTTAAATAACTATATGAAATCAGATGCGGAACTGGACGAACACTACAAAAACGCTTCTATTAAGCCGGTTTACAAAACATCAGAATTAACAGATCGCGACCAGCATTATGCAGTATTATCCAAAAGTGATACGTTACCGTTATTAGTTATGGTTCATGGAGCTCCGGGTGCCTGGTATGGATATCTTAATTTAACCGACGACAGCCTTTTACAAAAGCATTTTAAGATTGTGGCAGTTGATCGCTTGGGTTATGGTAAGTCAGGATATGGCAAAGAAGAGCTCTCTATTGAAACACAAGCACTTGCCATTAAAAAAATTATTGATAAGGAAAACACATCCAAAAAGAAGGTTTATTTGCTAGGTCGTTCTTATGGCGCTCCAATCACAGCTTGGTTAGCAATTAACTATGCTGAACAGTTTGAAAAACTAGTAATGGTTTCGCCAGTGATTGACCCTGACAAAGAAAAATTTTACTGGTTCAGTGATATTGGTAAATCTTCTTTAGTGCAATGGATGCTTCCTGATTTGTTAAATGTTGCAACAAAAGAAAAATTTGCACACCAGCAGGAAATGAAAAAAATGCTTCCTAAATGGGAGAATTTGTGCACGCCTACGTATGTATTAGTTGGCGAAGAGGATGGCGTGGCAGATACCGCTAATTATTCGTTTGCGAAGAAACATATTACTAATTGTGATGCAGTCTTTATGAAATTAAAGCATACAGGCCATAAAATTACACAGGAACACCCTGACTTAGTAATCGAATTACTTCTTCAAAATTCTCACAACAAAAATCAAACATATATCGCTGATAATACCAAAACTACTTTTGGTATAAGCACCAGTACTGTACACTTGAAAAATGACGCTGATGTTGTTACAATAAAAAATTAATTTCTAAAAATTAATTTTAATAAACAAAAAAATCCCGACTAATGATAGCCGGGATTTTTTATGAATTATAATTATTTAAGCTGTTACAGTCGAAAGTACCGAATTCATGCTTCTTACGGCATCAGCGCTCTTTGCAAACAAAGCTTTCTCTTCATCATTTAAGTTGAAATCAACGATTTTTTCCCAACCATTTTTTCCAATGATTACTGGAACGCCCATACAAATATCTGATTGACCGTATTCTCCTTCTAACATAACACTGCAAGGAATTAATTTTTTCTGATCGTTTAAGATACTATCAACGATAGTTGCAACTGCTGCACCTGGCGCATACCAAGCAGATGTCCCTAACATACCTGTTAATGTAGCACCACCAACCATTGTATCAGCAGCAATTTTTTTCAATGTATCAGCATCTAGTGTTTGAGAAACCGGCACACCGTTATGAGTAGCAAAACGAGTTAAAGGAATCATAGTAGTATCACCGTGACCGCCAATAACAACACCTTGCACATCACTTGCAGGAGCATTTAATGCTTGAGATAAATAACAATTGAAACGAGCGCTATCTAAAGCTCCGCCCATCCCGATGATACGGTTTTTAGGCAATTTGCTTCCTTTTAACGCTAAATAAGTCATTGTATCCATTGGATTAGAAACGATGATAATTATTGCATTGGGAGAATGCTTTAAAACATTTTCCGTAACAGTTTTAACTATTCCTGCATTGATTCCAATTAACTCCTCGCGAGTCATTCCTGGTTTACGTGGAATACCTGAAGTAACAACTACTACGTCAGAACCTGCGGTCTTAGCATAATCATTGGTACTGCCGCTAATACGCGTATTGAAACCATTTAAAGAAGCCGTTTGCATTAAATCTAATGCTTTTCCTTCCGCAAAATTTTCTTTAATGTCAAGGATAACTACTTCACTTGCAATTCTTCTTTGTGCAATATATTCTGCACAGGTTGCGCCTACATTTCCGGCACCGATAACGGATACTTTTGTCATTTTTTCTTAATGGTTAGATTTATAAATTTTATTATTTAATTTTTATCTGTGATACTAAATTACGCATCAATTTTTGCATACTTAGCATTTTGCTCAATAAATTCTCTTCGCGGAGGAACTTCATCACCCATTAACATCGCAAATACACGGTCTGCCTCAGCAGCACTATCAATCGTTACCTGACGCAGTGTCCGAGTAGAGGGATCCAAGGTTGTTTCCCACAATTGAATAGCATTCATCTCTCCCAAACCCTTGTAACGTTGAATATTTACGCTCTCTGGCTTATCGCCGCCCAATATTTTAACCTGTTCAGCTCTTTCTGTCTCATTCCAACAATACACTTGTTCTTTTCCTTTTTTCACTAAATATAATGGAGGGGCCGCTATATACACATGACCTTTTTCCACTAACTCTTTCATGTGGCGGAAGAAGAAAGTTAAAATTAAAGTTGTAATGTGAGAACCATCAACATCGGCATCACACATAATCACCACCTTATGGTAACGTAATTTTTCAATGTTTAAAGCACGGTCATCTTCTTTGGTTCCCCTGAATACACCAAGAGCAGTAAATATATTTTTGATCTCTTCATTTTCGTAAATTTTATATTCCAATGCTTTTTCAACATTCAGAATTTTACCCCTTAATGGCAAAATGGCCTGAAAATCACGATTACGGCCTTGTTTAGCAGTTCCACCGGCCGAATCACCCTCCACTAAGAATAATTCACAAGCTAAAGGATCATTATTAGCGCAATCTGCTAATTTCCCAGGCAAACCTGAACCAGACATCACCGATTTACGTTGAACCATCTCACGGGCCTTTCGGGCAGCATGACGTGCAGTTGCCGCCAAAACAACTTTATCTACAATTAAACGGGCTTGTTTAGGGTTTTCCTCCAGGTAATTACTTAACGCTTCGCTAATAGCTGAATCAACTGCTCCGGTTACTTCGCTATTTCCTAATTTAGTTTTGGTTTGTCCTTCAAATTGAGGTTCCTGAACTTTAACGGAAACAACTGCTGTTAATCCTTCTCTAAAGTCATCACCACTAATTTCAAATTTAATGTTTTTGAACATGCCATTCTTTTCAGCATAACTCTTTAAAGTACGGGTTAATCCCCGACGAAAACCAGCTAAGTGAGTTCCTCCCTCATGTGTATTGATGTTGTTTACGTAACTCTGAATACTTTCACTATAAGAGTGATTATAAAGCATAGCTACTTCAACCGGTATCCCATTTTTCTCACCCTCAATATGGATTACATCATCCATTAATTTTTCCTTACCACCGTCAATGTATTGAACAAATTCTTTTAAGCCACCTTGGCTATGAAAAGTTTCCGCATAAGACACTCCATTTTCATCTTTCTGACGATCATCCGTTAAAACAATTGTGATTCCTTTATTTAAAAAGGCTAATTCACGCATTCTATTAGCGAGGGTTGCATAAATATATTCTCCTGTGGTAAATATGCTTAAATCAGGTGTAAAAGTGACAATAGTGCCTCTATCAGTAGTATCGCCTACAACTTTCGCAGGATATTGCGGAATACCTTTTCTGAATTCCTGCATTGTAATTTTACCGTCACGATGAACCTCTGCAATTAATGGATCAGATAAAGCGTTTACACAACTTACCCCTACTCCATGTAAACCACCGGA